>CAVVFJ010000008.1:0-798579 GCA_963747425.1 uncultured Solirubrobacterales bacterium | reverse complement strand
ACCATCCCGCGCCCCATGCCCCGCCGCTCCGACCTCCGCAACGTCGCGATCATCGCCCACGTCGACCATGGCAAGACGACGCTCGTCGACGCCATGCTCTGGCAGTCCGGCGCCTTTCGGTCCGGGCAGGACGTCGCCGAGCGGGTCATGGACTCCATGGATCTCGAGCGGGAGAAGGGGATCACGATCCTCGCCAAGAACACGGCCGTTCGGTACGGGGAGACCAAGCTCAACATCATCGACACGCCCGGGCATGCGGACTTCGGTGGGGAGGTCGAGCGCGGGCTGACGATGGTCGACGGGGTGCTGCTCCTCGTCGACGCCTCCGAGGGGCCCCTCCCCCAGACGCGCTTCGTGCTCCGCAAGGCGCTCGAGGCCCATCTGCCGGTGATCCTGGTGGTGAACAAGGTCGATCGGCCCGATGCCCGGATCGGCGAGGTGGTCGATGAGGTCTATGAGCTCTTCCTCGACCTCGATGCCGACGAGTCGCAGATCGACTTTCCGATCGTCTACACGAACGCCCGGGCCGGCTGGGCGTCGCTGGAGGAGGGCGACGAGGGCACCGACCTCTCCCCCCTCCTCGACCTGGTGCTGGAGCGGATCCCGGCGCCCGAGTACGAGGAGGGCGCGCCGCTGCAGGCGCACGTCACCAACCTGGACGCGTCCCCTTATGTAGGGAGGCTCGCGCTCTGCCGGGTGCGGAACGGGACGATTCGCGACGGGCAGCGGATCGCCTGGTGCCGCGCGAACGGCGAGATCTCCAACGCGACGGTCAGCAACCTCTACGTGACCGAGGCGCTCGAGCGGGTGGAGGCCACCGAGGCCGGGCCCGGCGAGATCATCGCCGTCGCCGGCCTGCCCGACGTGACGATCGGGGAGACGCTCGCCGATCCCGAGGACCCGCGGCCGCTGCCGGTGATCACGGTGGACGAGCCCTCGCTCTCGATCACGGTCGGGATCAACACCTCGCCGCTGGCGGGCAAGGAGGGCTCGCAGCCTGACGGCGCGTCAGATCCGCGACCGCCTCGACCAGGAGCTGGTCGGGAACGTCTCGATCCGGGTGCGCGACACCGAGCGGCCCGAGGTCTGGGAGATCGAGGGGCGCGGCGAGCTGCAGCTGGTCGTGCTGCTGGAGCTGATGCGGCGCGAGGGGTTCGAGCTCACCGCCGGCCAGCCGCAGGTGCTGACCCGCGAGGTCGACGGCAAGCTCTGCGAGCCGGTCGAGCTCCTCTCGATCGACGTGCCCGAGGACTTCGTCGGCGTCGTCACCCAGGCGCTCGCGGTGCGCAAGGGGCGGATGGAGCAGATGATCAACCACTCGACCGGCTGGGTCCGCCTCGAGTTCCTGGTGCCGGCGCGCGGGCTGATCGGCTTCCGGACCGAGTTCCTGACCGAGACCCGCGGCACCGGCCTGATGCACCACGTCTTCGACCGCTGGGAGCCCTGGGCCGGCGACCTGCGGATGCGGCCGACCGGCTCGCTGGTCGCCGACCGCCAGGGGAAGACCGCCGCCTTCGCGCTCTTCGGCCTGCAGGAGCGCGGCATGCTCTTCGTCGGCCCGGGCGAGGACGTCTACGAGGGCATGATCGTCGGCGAGAACTCGCGCGCCGAGGACATCGACGTCAACGCGATCAAGGAGAAGCAGCAGACCAACGTCCGGGCGGCGTCGGCCGACGAGATGGTCAAGCTGGTGCCGGCCAAGCGCCTCTCGCTGGAGGAGGCGATCGAGTTCATCCGCGAGGACGAGTGCGTCGAGATCACGCCGGAGTCGGTGCGGCCGCGGAAGGCGCTGCTCGACCGCACCGGCCGGGTGAAGGCGGCCCGCCAGGCCGCGCGGGTCGGCTGAGCGGCCTCTCAGGGGACTGCAGCAAAGAGCCGCCACTCGTCGGGGATGCCCTTGAGCTCGTGCGCGCCGCGCTCCTCGAATGGAATCCCGGATCCGGCGACCAGATCCTTGACGGTGCTGGTGACGAGCACCTCCCCCGGCCCGGCCAAGGCTCCGACGCGCGCGGCGATGTGGACCGCGATACCGCCGACGTCATCGTCCATCACCTCGACCTCGCCCGAGTGGAGCCCGATGCGCACCTCCAGCCCGATCGAGCGGGCCGTCTCGGCGATCGCGGCCCCGCAGCGAATCGCCCGTGCAGGGCCGTCGAAGGTGGCGAGGCAGCCGTCGCCGAGGGTCTTCACCTCCCGTCCCCTGAACCGTTCGAGCTCCTGCCGCACCTCGCCCTGATGCCTCGCGAGCTGCTCGCGCCAGCGCGCATCTCCGAGCTCCGCCGCTCTCTCCGTCGAGCCGCAGATGTCCGTGAACATCACCGTCGCCAGCACGCGATCGGGCTCGACGACCGAGCGGGCGCCGGTCAGGAACTCCTCGATCTCGCCGACCACGGCGTCCATGTCGCCCGCCCAGGGCAGATGGTCGATCCCCGGCAGCTCCACGTACCGGGCCCCCGGGATCTGCTCGGCGAGCTCCTCGCCTGCGCGTCGATAGACGACCCGGTCTCCATGCCGGTGGATGACCAGCGTCGGGACCTGAATCGTCGGCAGGATCTCTCGGACATCGATGTCGAGGAACATCTCGAAGATCTGCTGGACCATCGCCGGACTCGCGGAGGAGCGCTCCATGCGGGCGGTGAACTCGACGGCCTCGGGATTGCCCGCGAAGCTCGGGGCGAAGAGCTCGACCATCCCCTCCGCGTCCTGACCCCAGTAGGGGGCGATGAACTCGGCGGCGGACTCGCGAAGTGCCTCGGCGGGCGAGGCCCAGGGGTAGTCGGGCGCCTCGGTGGTGCGCCCCATCGCTCCGTGGAGCACCAGTGCCGACACCCGTTCGGGGTGGCTGGCGGCGAACAGCACGCTCATCGGCCCGCCCTCGGAGATCCCGAAGAGGGCCGCGCGCTCGGAGCCGGCGGCGTCCATCACCGCCCGGACGTCGTCGATCCGAAGCTCCAGGGTCGGCACCTCGGCGACCGGGTCGGACAACCCGTTGCCGCGCTTGTCGAAGGTGATCAGGCGCGAGAACGAGCTGAGCCGCTCGAAGAAGTGAGCCATCGGGGGGACTCCCACTGGAGCTCGAGGTGGGTCGAAAAGCCGAGCACGAGGACCAGGTCGATCGGCCCATCGCCAACGACCTGATAGGCGATCGAGGCGTCGCCGGACTTGGCGTACCGGGTCTGAGGAGAGGTCAGCGCAATCCTGAGCCGAATCGTATCCCCGCCCCAACGAAACAGATCGAAACCGGCCCCGACACGCTTGTGTGCCAAACTGCGCACATGCGTTTACACATAAGCCTCGAGGATGAGCTCGTGGCCGAGCTGGACAAGAGAGTCGGGAAGCGAAGGCGGAGTGCCTTCATCGCGCGGGTGCTCAAGCGCACTCTTGACGAGGAGAGTCGCTGGGACGACATCCTCGCCTCGATCGGCTCAATTGATGACGAGGGGCACGAATGGGATGAGGATCCGGCCGCCTGGGTTCGAGAACAGAGGCGAGGGGACGAACGCCGGGTGGGCTGAGCGGTACTGCTCCTCGACACCACGGTGCTGATCGAGGTGCTGCGCGATCGACCGGCCGCGCAGCGCCTCCGCGAGGTGAGCGCGACGGAGCCTGTGCCGCTGATCTGCGCGATCAATGTGTACGAGCTCTGGCGAGGCGCCCGCCCTAGGGAGGTGGATGCGATACGCCGGCTGATCGGAGCGCTTCATACGGTGCCCCTCACCGCCCGGGAGGGGGAGCTGGCGGGAAACTGGCGGCGTGACTTCGCTGCGCAGGGTGTGACTCTGAGTCAGTCCGATTGCCTGGTCGCCGCGGCGGCCGTCTCGGCGGGGGCGCGCCTGGCGACCGGCAATCTGAAGGACTTCCCGATGCCGGAGGTCGAGCTGGAGCACTGGCCGACTGGGGCCTGAGCCGGCGCCGCGTCGCGGCGCACCGCTTCCGGGCTACCAGTTCCGCTTGGTCTTGAAGAGCTCCTGCGTGTACCCGACCACGGAGACCGGGGACATGAAGAACTGGTAGAGCAGCAGGTAGCTGAAGAAGCCCTTCTTGTTCTTGCGGACGCGCAGGCCGACCTCCTCGAAGGAGTCACGGCTGAGCTTGAACATGATTCCCGAGAGGATCATGTTGAGCGGGAGCACGAGAAGGGTGAGCGGGCCGACGATCGCGTAGTTCTGCCAGCCGATGGCGAGGATGATCCCGACGGGGAAGGCGATCGAGAAGACGAAATCGACGTACGGGAAGACGTAGTCGACGATCACCGAGTGGGCGTAGGCGCGGCGGCCCTTGATCAGCGCGGGACCGAACTCGCGCAGCCCCTCGATCATGCCCCTCGCCCAGCGGCGGCGCTGCTTGGCGAAGGCCTTGGCGGTCTCGGGCGCATCGGTGAAGGCGACTGCGGTCTTCTCGTAGGTGACGCCGGCGCCCTTGTCCATCATCGCCCAGGTGAGGACGATGTCCTCGCCGATCCGATCCGGCCAGCCCCCGACCTCCTTGACCGCGTCGGTCTTGTAGACGCTGAAGGCGCCCTGCGCGACCAGCGTCCCCTGGAAGAGGCCCTGCTGCCGCTTGATCGAGGCGATCCCGAGGAAGTAGTCCCACTCCTGAGCCGAGGTGAGCAGGTTCTTGCGAGAGTTGCGGACGAAGACGGCGCCGGCGACGGCGACGGTGCTCGGGGGCGAGACCAGCAGGCGGGCGACGCAGCGCTTGACCGCCTCGGGCATCAGCAGCGTGTCGGCATCGACCGTGGCGGTAAGCGGAGTGTGGACGTCGTTGAGCGCATGGTTCAGCGTGTTCGCCTTGCCACCGTGGGGATAGCTGCGGACCGAGATCCGCTCGTCGTGCTCCGCGCGCATGGTGGCCAGCTCGACCGTCCTGTCCGTGGAGCCGTCATCGGCGACCAGGATGTGGAACTCGCCCGGGTAGTCCTGCGCGCAGGCGTAGTCGAGCGTCTCCTCGATCACGTCCTCCTCGTTGAAGCAGGCCACGATCAGGGTGGTCGTCGGGAAGTCGAGGTCGAAGCGGAGCGGAGGCGCCTTGTCGATCAGCAGCGAGCTGATCAGGTGCGCGTTGAGATAGCCGGGGATGATCGCGATGCCGGCGATCACCGCCGCCGCGACCGGGACGGTGATCGACTGGCCGAGCTCGTTGATCCAGGGGATCGCAAGCCACAGCGAGAAGCCGACCCAGCCCAGGCTGCAGAGCGCGACGAAGACGAGCTTGACCCGCAGCGGGATGTAGAAGCGGCGGTGATGGTCCGGCAGCTTCTCGGCGACCGGGAACCGCTCGCCGTTGGTCGAGACGACCGGCAGCTCGGGATCGAGCGTCGGGGGCGGCGAGACGGTCGCGCTGTCGGGTGCCTGGTACATGGCTCACTCCAGCCATCGACCACCTCGCTCGCGCTTACCCCCGTAGTTTTCGGCAGACCTCGCCTATTGGACGAATGTCCGGTGCCCTAGCGGCGCCCGGAGCCTGCCTTTCGGCGCCCACGGCCGTTGCGCGATGGGCGCGCGCTGTACGACCTCGGGCCTCCGTTGCGTGAGCCCTTGGGCTTGCGACCGCCATTCCGCTTCCCGTTGAAGCTCTTGCCGCTCGCGCCTCCGTTGCCGGAGTGCTGGCGAGCGGCGTGCTCGAATCCAGGACCCGCATCGAACTCTTGATGCAGGCCGAGGTCTCTTGCAATTTTGCGCATCTCTCGATGCTGATCGGGAAGGACGAAGCTGGCGGCGACGCCCGTGGCGCCCGCTCGGCCGGTGCGGCCCGTGCGGTGCACGTAGGTGTCGCGGTCCTCGGGGGCGTCGAAGTTGATCACGTGCGTGATCTCGTCGACGTCGATCCCGCGGGAGGCCACGTCGGTGGCGACCAGGGTGTCGCACTTGCCGAGCTCGAAGTCCGCGAGCGCGCGGCGGCGCTGGCTCTGGGACTTGTTCCCGTGCATGGCGACCGCCCTCACCTTCTGGTTGCCGAGCTTCTTGACGAGCCGGTCAGCCCCGCGCTTGGTGCGGACGAAGACCAGCGTGCGGCCGCGCTCCTGGTCGCGAAGCTCCTTGACCAGCGCGTCGACCTTGGCGTCGTGGCCCAGATGGATGAAGTGGTGCCTCGTCGCCCGCTTCTCGGCCTTCGGCGCGTGGACGTGCCTGCGCGCGTCGTGCGTGTAGGCCGCGGCCAGCTTGCCGGCCGCTCCCTCGAGCGTCGCCGAGAAGAACAGCGTCTGGCGATCGCGCGGCATCTTGGCCACGATCCGGTCGACGGCGGGCTTGAAGCCCATGTCGAGCATCCGGTCGGCCTCGTCGAGGACGAGGATCTGGATCTGCTTGAGGTTGAAATGGCCCCGCTCGAGGAGGTCCTCGAGGCGACCGGGGGTCGCGACGACGATGTGGGCCTGCGCCGCCTTCTTGGCCTGCGCCGGGATTCCGACGCCGCCGAAGACGGGGGCGATCTTCAAAGCTCGGGACTGCGCGATCGAGCGAAGCTCGTCGACGATCTGCTCGGCGAGCTCGCGGGTGGGCGCCAGGACGAGGGCCGCGGGGCGGCGCGAGTCGGCCTGGATGCGCTCGACCATCGGGATGCCGAAGGCGAACGTCTTGCCCGATCCGGTCGGGGACTGGACGAGGACGTCCTCACCTTCGAGGACGTCCGCGATGCAAAGCCTCTGCACCGCGAATGGTTCGGTTATGCCGCGCTCGGCGAGTGCGCCCAGGACTGGGCTGCTCACGCCGAGATCGGCGAATGATTCGGATGACATGTGTTGCTAACTCCTTATGTGCGTTGCGTTGGAGATCCTGTGACCCCAACTAACGGCGCATTCGGAGCGCAATGGAGGGAGGAAACGGAACCTCTCGGGGACCCGGTTGGTCGACCCGACGTGGACCACCGTAGCAGGGTCCCCGGTCCGGACCGGGCGGTACCCGTCAGTCCGGGTCTTCGGCGGTCCCGTCCAGCCGGGCCCGTGCCTTGCGGACGGCGAAGGTCGAGGTGCCGCAGGCCTTGGCGATCCGGTTGTCCTCGCGGGTCGGATCGCGCTTGATCTCGAACTCGATCCGGGCATGCGAGCGGAGCTGGAGGCGCTTCTGGTTCGGCACGTCTTCGTCGACGCCCTCGAGGCCGGCCTCGCCGGCCATGTCGCGGCGGCAGGAAAGGCAGTAGAGCTCGCCGTCCTCCTCGGCCCAGGTGTCCGGCAGACCGGTGTCCACCACGTCGGGCGAGAAGGAGACGGTGACCTCGCAGCGCGTACAGGTCCAGGTGTTGGGCGCCGCGGAGGCGGAGTTCGGCACCGACCCAGTGTAGGGATGGGTCAGGAGGGCTACGCTGCTTGCCATGGAACGACCCCTTTGATCCGCGCGCGGGTGGCGGCAATCCGTTCGATGCTTCGCCGGCACCCCACCGCGGTGAGCTTGGCGGGGGGAACGCTGGTGGCGATCGCACTGGCCATCGGCCTCGCCGGCCATGGCCACGAGTTCGTGGTCGCGCTCGGCTCGGCGCCCTTCTGGGTGCTCGGCGCGGCCGTCGCGCTCCACGTCCTCTGGCTGCTCGTCCGCAGCGAGGCCTGGGGCGTCTGCATCGGCGCGGCCGGCGGCACCGTCGGCCGCCGCCGGCTCTACCGGGCCTCGAGCCTCGGCTATGTGGGAAACATCTTCAACGGGCAGTTCGGCCTGGCGGTCCGGATCGCTGCATTGCGGCGGTCATCGCCGCGCGAGTGCCCGCGCGCGCCGGTGCTGCTGGCGGCGGAGCTGCCGATCGTCGTGATCGAGGCCGCCCTCGCCGCGATCTGCTCCTTCACCCTGGTCGCCCCGCTCGGCATCCCCTGGTGGGCGCCCCTGGTCGCCTTCGCAGCGATGGCCGTGTTGATCGGCGGGATGCAGCGGGTCGCTCGTCACCGGCGCGAGGGATTCTGGACCGGCATCGCCGTGCTGCGCGGCATGCGCGGCCGCAGCCGGATCATCGCCCTCGTCTGCCTCGCGGTGGTGCTGCAGATCGCCCGCAACTGGCTGCTGCTCAACTGGAGCGGCGTCAACGCCTCGGTGTTCGACTCGACCGCCCTGCTGATCGGCCTGGCCGTGATCGGGCTCTTCCCAGTAGGCCCGAGCCTGGGCGCCGCCACCGTGGTCCTCATCCTGGGCACGAACGGAGTGGCTGCCGAGGCCGCCGCCGGCGCGCTGCTGACGGCGACCGCCGCCGCCGGCGCCCTCTGCTTCGCAAGCTGGGCGGTGGTGGACCGGCTCTGGATGCGTCCCGAGCCGGACGCGACCGCGGTTCTGCCGGTTCCGGCTGCCTAAGCGGCCGGGCGGCGCGACTGCATCCCAAGGCGGACGCGTGCCTGCTGCACGGCCTTGATGGAGGTATGGCAGGACTTGGCGATCCGGCTGTCCTCCCGCTCCGGGCGGCGCTTCATCTCGAAATCGATGCGGGCGCGTGACTCGACCTGATGCCGTCGCTCGGCCGAGGTCCCTTCGTCGAGGTCAACCAGCGCTGCCTCGCCGGCCCGCTCACGGCGGCATGCAAGGCAGTAGAGATCGTCGCCGTCCCTGATCCAGGTCCCGGGCAGCTCCGGGCGCTCCACATCGGCCGTCCAGCTGACGGTCACCTCGCAGCGCGCGCAGGTCCAATCGGCAGCCGGCTCAATCGTCGTCTTGGGCATCTAGCTCCACCTTCCGGCCCTCTATGCGGGTTCGCACGAAGGAAGAGGGGAAGAGCCGCCGGGCGAATGCTCTCTACCAGCGTACCGCCGCCGACGGCACTAACCCTCGGAGCCCGCCTCGGCCTCCGCCTCCATCTTCTGGAGGCGCGTGTAGTAGTCCGCGAACTCGTTCAGGTGCGCGAGGGCGATCTTGCCCGTGACGATCGGATCGTCGTTGGTGACGTTCGTCGCCTGGTCCTGGGTGCCGTGCTCCAGCTCGACCTCCATGCCGATGCGGAACTGCTCCACGTCGAAGGGAGCCGAGTCCCAGTCGATCCCGATCTGCTCGCCGACGCTGCGGGCCTGATCGGCGCTGACCTTTTCCTCTCCGCTCATGCCAGGTTCGCCCTCCTCGGGTAGACCACCTCGGGGTCCGTGAGCACGTTGACCAGCGCCGGCTTGCCCGAGGCGAAGGCGCGGTCGAGCGCCGGGCGCAGCTCGTCGGGCGAGCGGACCAGCTCGCCGTGGCAGCCGAGTGCGGAGACGACCTCGTCGTAGCGGGTCTCGGGGCGCAGCTCGGCGGCCAGCGAGTAGCCGTAGAGGAACTTCATCGGGTGATGCTCCAGCGCCCAGATGCCGTTGTTGCCCATCACGGCGACGATCGGCAGGTTGTGGCGGGCCATCGTGTCGAACTCCATCCCGGAGAAGCCGAAGGCGCCGTCGCCGAGCAGCAGGCAGACCTGGCGCTCGGGGTGAGCGAGCTTCGCGCCGATCGCCTGGCCCGGCCCGGCGCCCAGGCAGCCATAGGGGCCGGGGTCCATCCAGGTGCCCGGCTCCCAGGTCTCCCAGACGCGGCCGGCGAAGCTGACGAAGTCGCCGCCGTCGCCGACCACGATCGCGTCGCGGTCGAGGAAGTCGCCGAGCTCCCGGTAGACGCGCATCGGGTGCATCGGCGAGCGGTCGTCGTCGAGCATCTCCTGCTCCTCGGCGCGCTTCTCGGTCTCGGTGCGGCGGAGCTCCTCGACCCAGGCCGCGGTGCGCTTGGGGTCGCCGGTGGCCGACTCGCGGATCGCGGTCATCGTCGCGCCGATGTCGCCGGTGAGGGAGAGGTCGGGCTGCCTGGTCTTCTCCAGGCGCGAGGGAGCGAAGTCGAGCTGGATCAGCTTGGCCTCCTCCGAGATCGATCCGCCGAAGCCGAGCCGGAAGTCGAGCGGCACGCCGATCACGAGCGCGACGTCGCACCCCTTCAACCCGGCCGACCGGGCGCGTGAGAAGTAGAGCTCGTGGTCGGGCGGCAGGCAGCCGCGGCCCATGCCGTTGAGGAAGACCGGGATGCCGAGCCCCTCGGCCAGCTCGCGCAGCTCGGACTCGGCGAAGGCCCAGTAGAGGTTCGAGCCGGCCATGATCGCCGGGCGCTCGGCCTCGGAGAGCAGCTTCGCGGCCTGCTCCACGCCGTCCGCGATCTGCTCCCGCACCGCGGGCGGGTCCGGGATCTCCTCCTCCGCCTCGGAGAAGACGACGTCGAGCGGATAGTCGACGAAGGTCGGGCCGAGGGGCGGCTCCGCCGCGGTGTCGATCGCCTCCGCGGTCGTTCGGGCGATCTTCCCCGGGTCCTTGACGGTGAGCGCGGACTTGACCAGCGGCTCGACGAAGGGCAGGTGGTCGATCTCCTGAAGCGAGCCCATCCCCCACCTCATCTCGGGCGCCCGGCCGCCGAGGGCGACGAGCGGGACGCCGTCGGCGTGCGCCGAGGCGATCGCGCTCATCCCGTTGGTGACGCCGCAGCCCGCGGTGAGCGCGCAGATCCCGGGCTCGCGGGTGGCCTTGGCCCAGCCGATCGCGGCGAAGGCGGCGGACTGCTCGTGGCGGGTGTCCACCACGTCGATCCCCTCCTGCTTGCAGCCGTCGTAGATGGAGAAGAGGTGGCCGCCGGAGAGGCTGAAGAGCTTCGTCGCGCCGCGGCTCTTCATCGCCTGGGCGACCAGGCGGCCGCCGTGGACCGCCGTCCTCTCCTCGACCTGGTCGGGAGTCGCCATCGCGGCGAGACTAGCGCTAGATCTCGTCCAGGGCGCGTCGGGCGGCGTTTGCATCGAGCTCGGCGGCGTGGACCCGCCGCTCGGCCTCCTCCACCTTCTCGCGGGCGCTCTCCAGCGCCGCGCGCTCGCGCTCCAGCCGCTTCTCGGCGGTGGCGAGCTCGCGCTCGGCCGACTTGCGCCGTTTCGCCTGCTGCTGGCGGGCCTTGCGCTCGGCGGCCTCGCTGTCCTTCGCCTTCTTCCGCTTGGCCGGGGACGCCGGGGTTGCCGGACCGACCAGCCCGATCGACGCCGCCCGCTGCTCGCGGGCCAGCCGGCCGCGCTCGATCGCCTCCGCGAGCTCGGGGTCGGCGGCGGCGGCCTGGAGCGTCTCGTCGACGCGGGTCAGGATCTGCGCCCCCACCCCGTGCTCGCGGCCGATCGCCTCGGCCGTCCGCAGCAGCGAGTCGACCTCCTTCCGCTGCCGCCCTGCCGCCTCGCGCAGCTTCGCCCGGTCGGTCGATCCGGCCAGCATCTCCTCCTGCGCCGCCCGCAGCTCCCTCCCCACCTCCACCAGCTCCGCGATCTCCTTGGCCTTCCGGACCGCGAGCTGATTGACGAGCCAGGCCGCGCGGGTGGGCTTGGGCAGCGCCTTGACCCACTCCGCACCAGCCGCGTCGCCATCCGAGCGAAGCGACTTGGCGAGCGCATTCCGGCCGGCGGTGAAATCCTCGAGCGGGCCGTGGTAGAGGTCGTCGAGTGCATCGGGGGGAACGCCGTCGGGCGGGTCTTTGGGCATGGTCGCCATGGGGATGCAGGTATGGATTTACCGAATTGCAGGGTGGCGCGCCGCCTGGCGGGTGCCCGATAGTTGTTGAGCTGTTGGGGGGTCTGTGTAAATAGGGGGTTTGTGGGCCGCCGCCTCCCGGATGGGTGGCGGCCCACTGACCTACCTCGGCCTAGGAACCCGGCAGCGTGTGCGTCCGGCCGAGCCCGCGATCCTGGCTCGTGCCCGCCCGGCCCACGCCGGGGCCCGGCCTGGCGCGGCGGCCGAGGCCGTCGCCCGGAGCCGGTGCGCGGCCCAGGCCGCCCACCACGGGGTCGCCGAGCGGATCGTTGACGTCGGTGCCAGGTCCGGTCGGCTGCGCCACGGGCACCAGAGGCGCGAACAGCTCCACCTTGCGGTCGTAGCCGCGAATCTCGCGCTCCCCGCGCGGCTCGACCTCGATCGTCTCCGAAAGGAGGGCGCGCGTGTCGCCGGTGATCAGCACCGGGTCGCCGGTGTCGCGGGTTGCGGCCTCGACCCGGGAGCAGAGGTTGACGGCGTCGCCGATCACGCTGAAGGAGAGGCGGCCCGCGCCGCCGATCGCTCCGGCCACCACGTTTCCGGAGTTGACGCCGACGCCCACCTCGAAGCCGCCGGGCCGGCGGCTGTTGATGGTCCGGGCCAACTCGACGGCGCACTGGACCGCGCGGTCGGCGTGCTGCGGGACGCGCTCGGGCGCCCCGAAGACCGCAAGCACCGCGTCCCCGATGAACTGGTCGATGTGCCCGCGGTGGCGGGCCACGATCGGGACGATGCACTCGAAGAGCTCATTGAGCCGGGCCACGACATCCGGCGCCTCGGATTCCGCTGCAGTGGTGGTGAAGTTCCGGACGTCGCAGAAGACCAGCGAGACCTCGACCTCCTCGCCGTGTGGCTCGAAGTCCTCGCTGATCAGGTGCGCGGCCACCTCCTCGTCGAGGTAGGTGCCGAACGCCTCGCGCAGCCGCTCGCGCTCGGCGAGCCCGTCGACCATCTGGTTGAACGCCGAGGAGAGCTCGCCGAACTCATCGGATGTCGTCACCGGGACGTGCTCGTCGAAGCGGCCCTGCCGGATGCGCTCGGTGGCGGCCTCGAGGTCCTCGACCGGGCGGAGGATCGATCGAGAGAGCAGCACGGTGAGCTCGAAGCTGATCGTGAAGGAGACGAAGAGGGCGATCAGCACGTTGATCCCGAGCGCGTCCGTGCCCCCGCCGTTCGAGGTGAGGGCCGCAACCACGAGGCCCGTGATCACGTTGATCAGCGGCAGCGAGCCGAGCAGCTTGACCCGCAGCGGCACCACCGGCCGGTCGATCCTGACGGGCATGTCGAGCTCGGCGTTGATGTCGAAGAGGATCGGCCGCATCGCCAGCTCGAGCGCGAGGTAGTGCAGCGTCGCCGCGTAGGCGACGGTCAGCAGCGCGGCGATCGTGATCGGGAAGAAGGCGAGCCAGCTCAGGTCGAGCACCGCCATCGAGGCAGCCACTGCGATGACGGTGACCAGGATCGGCGCAAGGAAGTCCCGGCGGATCAGCTCCATCGGCATGTTCACGGCCAGGTGCCAGGCCTCGGCGGTCTGCTCCGACGAGCGCGCGCCGCCGATCCACGCCTTCAGGGGGCGCAGCCGCTTCAAGACCCTGGCGAGGACGATCGCCAGGGCAACCGCCGTCAGCCCCAGCGTAATCGCGAGGATCTTGAGGAAGTCGGCGCTGGAGACCGAGTAGTAGAAGCTGAACAGCGCGACCGCACCGGTCGCGATCAGGAACGCGGTCTCGAGCTCGACCGTGACGAAGACGGCCGGGTAGTTGCGCCCGAACTTGCGGTACATCCATGTGAGGGGGTGGGGATGGGACACGGTGAGCCCCCGATTGTCCCCTACAGCGCGGCTATCGCCTCCGCCACGGGTGTATCCCCGTTCAGCAGGTCGAATCCCTTGCCGATTGCGTTGTCCGCCGTGAGCACCTCGGCGAGCACGAGGGCGACGTCGTCGCGCGTGACCGAGCCGACCTCGCCCGGGCTCTCGCCCAGGCTCACCTGGCCCGTTCCGGGGTCGTCGGTCAGGCGTCCCGGGCGCACGATCGTGTAGTCGAGACCGCTCTCGGCGACGAACTTGTCGGCGTCGGCCTTGGCTTCGTAGTACGGCTTCATCTCGTCGGTCCACCGCTCGGGATGGTTGGCCCCGATCGCGCTCACGATCACGAAGCGGCGGATCTCCTTGGCGATCGCGGCATCGACCGACTTGACCGCGCCGCCGTAGTCGACGGTCAGCTTGCGCGCGGGACCGCTCCCCGGCCCCGCCCCGGCGGCGAAGACGACCGCATCGGCACCCGCGAAGGCATCGTCGATGTCGTCGACGTTCTCGATGTCGAGCACGATCGGCTCGGCGCCGATCGCCTCGAGATCGTCCGCCTGCTCCGTCTTGCGGATGATCCCCCGCGGGCTGTCGCCGCGGTCGGCGAGGAGCTTCGCGAGCCGCATGGCGATCTTGCCGTGGCCTCCGACGATGACGACGTTCACGGGCTCGACGATACCCGTACCGATGAAGTGCCGGGGGTGGGATTCGAACCCACATGCCCCGAAGGGCCACGGATTTTAAGTCCGCTGCCTAGACCAGTTTGGCCACCCCGGCGGGCAAGGATCGCGCCGAGGCCGATGCTCGAGCTCGGCTAGGCCGAGAGCGCGAGCGAGTGGTCCTCGAGCGCCTTGGCTAAGAGGTCCCGGAGCTGGTCGCGCTCGGAGCGGTCCAGCTTGCCGAGCACCTCGTCCTCGAGGGTCTCGAGCTCCCGCTCCGCCTTCTCGAGGGCCTTGTAGCCCTTGGGGGTGATCTCGACGATGTGCCGGCGGCGGTCCTTCGGATCCCGCGTCCGCTCGATCAGCTCCTCGTCCTCCAGGCCGTTCAGAAGGATCACGCAGTTGTTGGCGTCCATCAGCATCGTCTCGGCCAGCTTCTGCTGGGTCGCCCTGCCTGACTCGCGCAGGTAGACCAGGGCGACGAACTCCTTGATCTTGATCCCGATCAGCTCCGGGGCCGCGAGCCGGACGATGACGCGCGAGAGGCGCGTCAGGAGGTTCATCGAACCGGATACGGATGGAGCTTGCGTATTCATCTCTCCCCAATCGTAGCCTGCCTCACGGATCATCCTTGACTACGAGATTATCCTTGGTATAGTGATGATCCTTGTGGAAGCTACGAACCACACCATAGCGCGGCAATCCGACCGTCGGCGGTGGATCGCGCTGTTTGTCGTCTGCCTGGGTCAGCTGATGATCATCCTCGACACGACGATCGTCAACGTCGCCCTGCCCTCGATCCAGGCAGACCTCAACTTCAGCCAGTCGAGCCTCACCTGGGTGATCGACGGCTACCTGATCACCTTCGGCAGCCTGCTGCTGCTCGCGGGGCGCCTCGGCGACCTCTTCGGGCGCAAGCGGATCTTCCTGATCGGCGTCGCCGCCTTCGTCGCCGCCTCGATGCTCTGCGGCCTCGCCCCCAGCGGCGGTGCCCTGGTCGTCGCCCGCTTCCTGCAGGGCGCGGCGGCCGCCCTCGCCTCAGCGGTGATCATCGCGATCATCGCCGTGGAGTTCCCCGAGCCGGCCGACCGGGCCAAGGCGATGAGCCTCTATACGTTCGTGATCGCCGGCGGCGCCTCGCTGGGCCTGCTCCTCGGCGGCGTCCTGACCGAGGCGATCAACTGGCACTGGATCTTCTTCGTCAACCTGCCGATCGGTGCAGTCGCCTACTTCCTCGGACGCGCCCTGATCGCCGAGAACGAGGGCCTGGCGGCCGGCG
Source organism: uncultured Solirubrobacterales bacterium (assembly GCA_963747425.1). Taxonomy (GTDB): domain Bacteria; phylum Actinomycetota; class Thermoleophilia; order Solirubrobacterales; family 70-9; genus DASUPK01. The sequence continues at coordinate 783,367 of CAVVFJ010000008.1, read as the reverse complement.
AGAGAATCGACTGGCTGGGATCGGTGCTGATCACCGCCTCGTCGATCGCCCTGATCTACGCCCTGATCAAGATCCCCGACTGGGGCTGGACGGGAGACCGCACCCTGGCATTGGCCGGGATCGCGGCCGCGCTGCTCGCCGCCTTCGTGACGCTCGAGGCCCGCATCGCCAACCCGATCATGCCCCTGCGCGTGCTCGGCCAGCGCAGCCTGGTGACCGCCAACCTGGTCCGCGGCTTCCTGGTCACCGGCGCCTACTCCACCTTCTTCCTGGGCGCCCTCTACTTCGAGCACGTCCGTGGCATGAGCCCGGTCGAGATCGGGCTCGCATTCCTCGCCATGAGCATGTCGCTCGCGGTGATGTCCTCAGGGCTCTCGGCGCGGCTGGTCGATCGCTTCGGCGTCAAGCGGACCCTGGTCGTGGGGATCGCGGGACCTGTCCTCGGGCTGCTGCTCTTCTCGCAGATCGGCGAGTCGACCCCCTACTTCCCGGTGATCTTCGGCTCCCTCGCCCTGCTCGGCCTCGGCTTCGGCGCCGCCAACCCGCCCTTGATGATGATCGCGATGGAGGATGTGCCGGCCAAGGACGCCGGCCTTGCCTCCGGGACGATCCAGGTCTCCATCCAGCTCTCGGCCGCCATCGGCCTCGCCGCGCTGGGCACCATCGCCACCGACCGGACGAACGCACTGAAGGCGGCGGGCGAGAACGCGACCCAGGCGCTCAGCGACGGCTATCACCTCGCCTTCCTGATCGCCGCCGGCGCCGCAGCCGTCGGGATCGTGATCGCGATCTTCGCCCTGCGCGCGCCGAGCGCGCAGGAGATCGAGGACGAGATCGAGGAGGGCGCCCCGGTCGGCATCGAGGCCGAGCCGGCGGAGCGGCTCGCGGCCTAGGGCCTTAGGCGAGCCTTAGACGCGTCGCCGATAATCACGCTGTCTCGAGGAGAGAATCCCCGCAAATAGCGGTCGAATCGCGGGCGTAACACGCAGATTTCGCGGGCATTAAGGCCCGTGCGTGCGCAACCGAACCGCTGCTACCGTGTTTCCGGTGGCAGGGAGAGCCACTCCACTCCCGAGTCCCCCCCGGTCTTGGAAGCTTCAACGCTCACACACGCACAGCGACGCGGGCTTTTCGCCCGGCGGTCGCCCCTCCTTCGCTTCCAGGACGACGAGCACCTCGTCGCGCTGACCCGCAAGGGACACCAGCACGCCTTCGACGCGCTGGTCGAGCGATACCAGGCGCGGCTGCTCGGCTTCTGCCGCCAGATGCTCGGCTCCACCGAGGACGCCGAGGACGTGCTCCAGGAGGTCTTCGTCGCGGCCTACAACGCGATGGTCGCCGACGAGCGCCCGATCGCGGTCAGGCCGTGGCTCTACCGGATCGCACGCAACCGCTGCCTCAACCACCTTCGCAAGCCGACCGCCGACGGCCAGGACACGATGGACACTCACCCCCACATGAACGGGGTGACCACGCTCGAGCGGGTCCAGAACCGCGAGGAGTTCCGGAACCTCCTCTCCGACGTCGGCAAGCTCCCCGAGACGCAGCGCTCCGCGCTGTTGCTCCGCGAGATCGACGCGATGAGCTACGACGAGATCGCCCAGGCGATGGACACCACCGTCCCGGGCGTGAAGAGCCTGCTCGTGCGGGCCCGGATCGCGCTGGCCGAGTCGAGCCAGGCCCGACAGCTGACCTGCGACGAGGTCAGGCTGGAGCTCGCCGAGGCCGCCGAGGGACTCACCAAGGCCACTGGTCCCGTCCGGCGCCACGTCAAGACATGCGACCCATGTCGTGAGTTCCGTTCCCAGCTTCGCTCGGATACCAAGGCGCTCGCCGCGATCTTCCCCGCGGCGCCGCTGATCGTCCTCAAGGGTGCCCTGCTGGCCAAGCTCAGCGGCATCTTCGGCGGTGGCGGCGGCGGCGCGGCGGCAGGCGCGGGCGGCGGCGGCGGAGCCGCCGCCGGCGCGGGTGCCGGAGCAGGTGCGGGCGCCGGAGCAGGTGCGAGCGCCGGAGCTGCTGGTGCAGGTGTAGGAGCGGCCGGAGCTGGAGCCGCGGGAGCCGGTGCCGCCGGAGCGGGCGTGGCCGGAGCCGCCGGAGCCGGAGCCGCTGGTGCCGGAGCCGCCGGAGCCGGAGCAGCCGCAGCTGCCGGCAGCGCGGCAGTCGGTGGAGCCGCAGCGGCCGGTGGAGCAGCCGCGGGCGGCGGAGCTGCTGCCGCCGCGGGTGGCGCGGCCGCCGCGATTGGAACCAAGGCCGCCGCCGGGCTTGCCACCGCAGCGATCATCGCCGGCGGCGCCGCGGAGATCCAGCACACCTCCGGCCATCACCCGGCCACGAAGCCCCAGGGCAATGAGCGGACCCTGCAAAAGAAGGCGCCGACGACCGACCCGAAGGCTCAGCCCGTCCCGGCCGCAACGCCGGATGCCGTCCCCCCGGCCGCGACCGCACCACCGGCCACGCCCCCGGCAACGGTCACGGTTCCGCCAGAGCCAACCGACGCGACCGCGACCTCCCAGACCGGCGGCAGTGGGGCCACCGCAACCGGCAAGCGCAAGCGACGCCACCATAAGCATGTGGTTGCCAACAGCGACTCTCAATCCCAGACCGCGGCTCAGACGGGTCCGGTCACCACAGCGGTCGAAACTTCCACCTGCTCAGACGGGACCGGCGCTACGGAACCGGGCGCCCCGATCACCTGCACGACGGACGGCACCGTCAGCACGGCGACCGGGCCGGGCACGATGGCGCCCGCTCCTTAGTCGCGCCCAAGAAGAAGGTCAGGCAGCGGCGGAAATAAGCCCGATGACCTTCAGCCTGCGGGTGAGGCTCTGCGCCGCGAAGGCGTGACTCTCCTCCCGGCTCACTCCGAACAGCTCGTAGTCGTCCTCCTCGGCCCACGGCGGGTCGATCACCTTGTCGGCGACCGCCACTGACTGCTCGAGCATCCCCTGGATGACCTGCCGGTAGCGCTCGTCCTCCTTGACGCAGTCGGTCAGGAAGCGGACGCCGAAGGCGATGTGGCGGTGCTCGTCGCGCGCCACGTTGGAGAAACCCTCGACGAATCCGGGCAGGGTTCCCATGCGCTCGTTGTAGTCGATGATGAAGTGCTGGCCCGTCAGGGCGAGCATTCCCTCGATCACCATGTGGTACAGGGTGATCGCCTCGACCAGAGCGTCGCGGTCGCCGGGCTCCTGCCCCAGCCGGTCGACGCGGCTCTTCAGGAGGTCGTCGAAGAGGGTCCGGAAGGCGTCGTTCAGGTGCTCGTCGAGGACCTCCAGGCGCTGGGCGAGCTCATCCGCTCCCTCGAGCACGCCGACCTCGCTGAAGAAGCGGTCGAAGAAGCGGACGTGGCGGGCCTCGTCCGCGATCTGGGTCGAGAGGAAGATCCGCTGAGCCTCGGTTGGAGCGGCCCGCATGATCGGCCCGAGCTCGTCGGCGACCTTCTGCTCGCCGATGAAGAAGCTCGAGAGCCCGTACATCCGCTGGAAGCGCTCCTCCTCGGGGATGCGCTCGTGCCAGTCGACGCGGTCCTGCGAGAAGTCGAGGTCCTGGGTGGCCCACTGCTGGCGCTCCCAGAGGTTGTAGAGCTGCGTGTAGTCGAGGAGCTTGACGTCGCCCCGGCCGCCCTCCTGCAGGGCCGGGTCCGAGGTCGCGCGAAAGTCCTCGCGCTGCGCCCGGGACGGGCCGGTCTGGGCTGCCTCCTTGGCCTCCACGGGCGCAGCCTACCGCACGAACTGGCTGGCTGGCCAGTTATCTGCCGCTACTTGCTCAGGTGCTCCTTCAGGAACGAGGTCGTCCGCTCCCACGCCTTGGCCGCGTGGCCCTGGTCGTAGGTGCCGAGCCGGTTGTGGTCGTTGGCGAAGGCGTGCTGCCCGCCTTCGTAGTACTCGAAGGCCGCGTCGACGCCCGCAGCCTGGAGCTCGGCCTCGAGCGCCTTGGCGTCATCGACCGAGACGAAGTCGTCGCTGGTGCCGAAGTGGCCGAGCACGGGCGCCTTGATCTTCGAGAAGTCAGGCTTGCCGTGCGGCATCACGTAGTAGTACGTGACGGCCGCACCGATCTGCGGGTTCGACGCCGCGGCCCAGATCGAGAGGCCGCCGCCCGCGCAGAAGCCGACCGAGCCGACCTCCCCGTTGCATTTGGGGTGGTCGAGGACGTACTTGACCGCCCCCCTCATGTCCTTCTCGGCCTCCTCCATGTTCATCGCCATCAGCTGCTTCTGGGCCTCGTCGGGCTCCTCCGTGGTGCTGCCGCCGTAGAGGTCCGGCGCGAGGGCGACGAAGCCCTCCTTCGCGAAGCTGTCGACTATCGAGCGCGTGTTGTCGTCCAGCCCCCACCACTCACCGAGCATCACCAGTCCAGGGCCCTCGCCCTCCGGCTCCGCCAGGTAGCCCTTTGCGGTCCCTCCGTTGGCCTCGAATTCGACTTCTGGCATGGGTCTACTCCTCCTGTTCTGATTCGAGCCTCTCGGCGAGGGCCCACCCTACCGCCACGCCGACCATCATCCCCATGCGTGCCTCCTCGGCCAGCAGCGTGCGCACCGCCGTCAGCCGAGCCTCCTCATCCGGCGTCGTCGCGGCCTTCAAGGCCTCCGCGTCGTGCGACTCGCCGAACCAGCCTCCGGCGCCGAGCGCCTCGGCCAGGATCCGCTGAAGGCGGGGCGCCGCGCGGGCCACCTGGCGCTCGGCCTCGCGGAATGCCTCGGGATCGGAGATCGCGTCGATGGCGGCGTCGATCTGCTCGTCGCTGTAGCGCTGGCTCGGCACCAACAGCAAGATATCCGGGCGGCTCGGGCTAGGCAGGCTTGCGCCGCTCCCACATCTCAAGGCCTCCGACCTCGCGATAGCCGAGTGCCGTGTAGACGGGATAGCCGAGCTTGGTCGACACCAGCGTGCTGCCCTGCTTGCCACTCTGCCGCGCCCGTTCGAGCGCGTGGGCGAGGAGCCGCTTCGCGACCCCACGCCCCCGCGCCTCCGGGAGAGTGGCGACGAAGGTGATCTCCGAGTCGAGACCTCGATCCACGGCCATCGTCGTTCCGACTGTCTCGCCGTCGAGGGAGGCAAAGTAGAGGTCTGTCCCGGGCATCGGCTCGAGCGGCGGGAAGTCACCCGGCGGGTACCCGTAGGCGATCTCGTTGATCTTCCGGATCAGCTCCATCATTTCCGCATCGCTCTCCTCCTCGCGGAGCTCGAGCCCGGGGTCCGGATCGGGAGTGCGCAGCGCGGAGATCTCGAGTCCCATCGCTCGCGGGGTTGCGTCGAGCTTGTGCCCGGCGCCGGCGAGCGCCTCGCGGGCGCGCTCGTCGGTCTCCGGGATCCAGACCGTCCAGGCATTCACCCCGGCGTCGTCGTAGGCCTCGGCCAGGCGCGGGAGATAGTCGATGAGTTGATCGGTGTCGAGATAGAAGACCGAGTTGAAGAAGCTGCGGTTCGGGGACTCGGGGACGATCGCCGCCTGCAGCTCTCCCTCACCGATCACCTCTCCGCGGCACGCATCGGCGATCAGCCGCCAGACGGGCAGCTGATTCCTGAGGACCAGGTCGAACCAGCTCCGGTCATCGCTCGGGAGCGACTCCACGAGTGGGTTCTATCGAAGAGGCTTCGCTCAGCGCTTGCGCGCCAGCGTCACGCCGTCGGCGATGCCGAGCATCGCGACGTCGACACGCTCGTCCGCCGCGATCCGATCGTTCAGCTCGACGATCGTCGCGGTGCCCTCGTCACCCTCCGGCGGATCGAGAACGGTGCCCTCCCGGAGCGTGTTGTCGAGCATGATCAGGCCATTCGGCCGCAGCAGGCCCAGGCAGCGCTCGTAGTAGTCGGGGTAGCCGACCTTGTCGGCGTCGATGAAGGCGAAGTCGAAGGCTCCATCCTCGAGTTCCGCGAGCGTCTCGAGCGCGGGCCCAACCCGGATATCGACCCGTTCCGCGAGTCCGGCATGGCTCAGATGCCGGTAGGCCCGCTCGGCATAGTCCTCCTTCAGCTCGCAACAGGTGAGCTTGCCGTCCTCCGGGAGCCCGCGGGCAATCGAGATCGCCCCGTAGCCGAGGAAGGTGCCGATCTCCAGGGCCCGCCGGGCGCCGATCGCCCTGACCAGCAGGGTTATGAGCGCGGCCTGATCGCCGCCGATCTGCATCTCCTCGAGCTCCCCCATGTCCCGGGCGGCCTGCTCGACCTCGGCGGCGCTCCCGTCCCGGAAGGAGCTGTGCTCGATCAGGTAGTCGTGCAGCTCGGGGTTGAGCGAGATGAATCTCTCGACCGTCAACCCGGGTGCCTCTCCCGACGTGCGAATGCGGCGGCAAGCCCGCAGCCGGCACCCACCAGGGCCCCGGCCAGACCTGCAAAGACGCTGGCGAAGTCCTCGACCAGCGGCAGCATGATCAGGACCGCGGCGGCCACGGCGGCGCCGATCACCTCAACGTCCTCGCCGGGATGGGCCCTCACCTCCGCGCCACGCATGACCGCCCAGGCCGCGAGCAGGCCGAGTGCGATGCCGTTGCCGCCGGAGGCGAAGAGGACGTCGTTGTCCGGGGCGAACGCTGTCTCCATCCCGTCGGCGGCCAGCATGCCGAGGGCGCCGCAGGCGAGGATCAGCACCACCGTCGGGATCGTCCCGAGGCGCTGCTCGACCGCGACGCCGAAGATCGCGATTCCGACTGAGGCCACGAAGAGGTAGCCGACGTCGGGATAGATGAACGGGGCGGCCAGGTAGCGCCACCAGTCGCCTCCCACCGGGCCCACGATTCCGCCCAGGTCGTAGGTGCCAAGGGCGGGGCTCGCCACCCGCACCAGGACGAGGATCGCGGGGATCAGGATCGCGGCGATCACGGCGTAGGGCCGCTCGCCCAGCCGCTCCGCGCGCTGCGCGCGCGCCTGGCGGCGGCGCGATCGTCGCGATTGCCGCGGGGTGATCTCGTCGCCGCGCAGCTCGAGCTTCGGTGCCCGCTTCCGCAGCCGCGTGCCGCAGTACGGGCACTCGGTGACGTACGGACTGACCTCCTCGCCGCAGCTCCGGCAGACGACGCTTAACTCAGGCGAGCTCACTCACGCGAGGATAGTGCGAGGGCGCGCCTTTGGCGCGACCCGTTTGATGATGTTGCTCGGCCCATCTGTTGAGCTCATAGAGGACCCGGGCGAGCTCCCGGCCGCGGCCGCTGAGGCGGTAGCGCCGGCCGCTGTCCCTCTCCAGGACACCGGCGTCGACGAGCTCGCCGAGCCGCGCGGAGAGGACGGAGGGGCTGATCTCCAGCTGCCGGCGGAGCTCCGAGAAGGTGAGGGTGCTCCGCCGCAGCTCCCAGACAAGGCGCAGGGCCCAGCGCCTGCCGAGCAGGTCCAGCGCGCTTTCAACTGGTCGGTTTTTGGACACTAATACGGATTCCGTATCGGCCTTCCACAAAAAGCCGGTAATCCACTATGAAAAGCGTACCGTATGCACCGGAACCGGTTCGAATCCGACCGGTTTGACGATCGCAATCAGGCGTCGGGGTCGGTGGCGGCGACGATCTCCTCCATCAGTCCGCCGATCTCGCCGTGATCAGAGAGCCAGTTGAGCTGGCGCCGCGCGCCGGTCCCGCCCTCCACCAGGTCCGCCAGGCCGGCCAGCTCGTGATCGCAGCCGAGGTCCTGTGCGTGCTCTCGCAGGTCCTCGATCACCGTCAGCGCCATCTTCGCGCCGGGGACCTCGAGGCCGTGATCGAAGTCGATCAGCTTCCCCTCGATCCCGACGACGGAGGCGCGGACCTTGTTGTCGTCGATCAGCTCCTGCGGGTGCTCGATGCTCGGGACGCCCTCGTCGTAGTCGGACGCGAGCCGGTGGGCGAGAGCCTGGCCCAGAGCGGCGAACCCGATCGTGTGGTCGACCCGGGTCTGCTGGTCGAAGACCCGGAGCTCGACTGTGCCCAGGTTCGGGTGCGGCCGCACGTCCCACCAGAGGTAGGTGTAGTCGGGGATCGAGCCGCCGCGCATCATCTGCTCGACGCGGTGGGAGTAGATCTCCCAGCTGCCGTAGTAGGGAGGGATCCCCACCCGCGGGAACGCGCGGAAGACGGGCGTACGGGACGACATCATCCCCGTGGTCTTTCCGCGCCACAGCGGAGAGTTCGTGGACATGCCGAGCAGAAGGGGCAGGTACCCGCGCATGCCGTCTGCGACGTAGATGGCCTTCTCGGCGCCGTCGATGCCGACGTGGACGTGCGTGCCGAAGATGAGCTCCTGCTCCGCGATCCAGCTCAGCTCCGCGGCCAGCTCCCTGTAGCGGGGCCTGTCGACGATCAGCTGGTCCTCGTAGAGCGCCGCCGGGTGAGTCCCGGCCGCACCGATCGCCAGCCCGTTTCGCGCCCCGACCTCGCGCACGGTGCGGCGCAGCTGCCTGAGCTGGTCCCCCGCCTCGGCCACCCCGGCGCAGGGCAGGGTCGCGACCTCGAGCACCGACTGCATCAGCTCGGGCTTCACCTCGCCGGGGAGGTCCTCCGGGAGGTCGCCGAGGATCACCTCGATCGCCTGGGAGAGCTCGAGGCTCTCGGCGTCGCAGATCATCAGCTCCTCCTCGATCCCGACCGTGAAGGGCGTCCCGGTGAAGTTGTGCTCCAGCACGGATCGGACCATGACAGTCAGATCGGGCATACTGGCCGTGAAGGCCAAAACTCAGGAGGAATCGGAAAGATGGAAGTCAAGTCGATCACCGAGCAGAAGTCGTTGCTCGCAACGCTCTCGCCCGGCAAGCGCGCCAGGCTGCGCCGGCTGCTGTTCGATTACGGCCCCGGCAACGGAACCCTGATGCTGCTCCCGATCGACCAGGGAATCGAGCACGGCCCGCGCGACTTCTTCCCGAACCCAGCCTCCAAGGACCCCGAGTACCAGTTCAGCCTGGCCGCCGAGGCGGGCTACTCGGCGATCGCCTGCCAGATCGGGCTCGCCACCCGCTACTACCCCGACTACGCGGGACAGGTGCCGCTGATCCTCAAGGTCAACGGCAAGACCGACGTCCCGCCCTCCGACGACGCGCTGTCCACCACCAACGCCTCCGTCGAGGACGCGGTCAGGCTCGGCGCTGACGCCGTCGGCTACACGATGTACCTCGGCTCGCCGCGACAGGACGCCGACCTGCACCAGCTCAAGGGCGTCCGCGAGGACTGCGAGCGGTATGGGATGCCGCTGGTCGTCTGGGCGTATCCGCGCGGTGCCGCGATCGACAAGAAGGGCGGCGCAACATCCTTCTACGCGATCGACTACGCGGCCCGCATGGCGATGGAGATGGGCGCCGACGTGGTCAAGCTCAACTTCCCGAAGTTCGATCCGGAGAAGGACAAGGACCAGCCCGCTCCGTACAACGAGATGGACGTCACCCCCGAGGAGGCCGTGCGTCAGATCGTGGAGTCCGCGGGGCGCTCCCTGGTGGTGCTCTCCGGCGGCTCGAAGACGGACGACGAGACCGTCCTCAACCACACTCGGACGATCATGGAGGCGGGCGGCTCCGGCGTGATCTTCGGCCGCAACGTCTGGCAGCGCGAGAAGAGCCAGGCGCTGGAGATCATCGGCCAGATCAAGGAGACGCTGCTCTCCAACGTGCGCCGGATTCCGTAGCGGCGACTCCCAGCTCAACACCGGCTATGAAGGCCGGGGCAGACGTGCGCGATTGGCGGGTTTGTTGCCTATATGGCAACTAAGCCGCCAATAGACGGATAGTTCCGGCGCCAGAAGCATCATCGAGGGGTGAGCCCGTCCCGCCGCGGCGCCCTGCGCACACCCCTCTTCATTGCCGCAGTCCTGATCGCCATCTCCCTCTCGCGGTGCGGGATGGGCGGCGGATCCGATGAGCCGTCCGGGCCCCTGAGCGCGCGCGTTACCCACGTTGTCGACGGCGACACCATCGACGTCGAGCTGCCAGACGGAAGCGACGAGACCGTGCGCTACATCGGCATCGACACCCCCGAGACGGTGAAGCCGGGGACGCCCGTTCAGTGCGGGGGACCAAAGGCCCACGAGGTGAACGAGCGTCTGGTGGGCGGGCGGACGATCACGCTTCGCTTCGACGCCGAGCGGCGCGACGTCTACGGCCGCCTGCTCGCCTACGTCTATGAGCACCGGGGCCTGGGCGGACGCCGGCTGTTCGTCAACGCCGAGCTCGCTCGCCGGGGCCTCGCCCGCACGCTGACGATCCCACCGAACGATTCGTTCGCGCCGCTCTTCGCGCGCCTCGCCGGCCGAGCGGGTGTGCGCGGGCGCGGCTTGTGGGGGAGGTGCCCTCTATAGTCGGAGCAAGCCCCTGACGGTCTTTGCTAGCTTGCACGGCCGCCCGGGGGGGCATTGACGCCATGGCTCAAATGCGAATGCGACAGAGCATGTCCCAGATCGAGCTGGCGTTCGAGCAGGAGATGGCGCTTGAACGCCGCCGGCGGGACCAGCTGCGAAAGCGGGCGGTCAACCGCTCGCGCGCGCGGCGCATCACGCGCAACGAGTCGCGCGGCAGGGTCCGGTTCAGCGTCCTTCTCGTCTGCCTGACGATCACCGTCGTGACGGTTGTCGTCTCGATGTTCGAGACGCTGGCCTGGCTGATGGGCTAGTTACGACCGACGGCCGAGTCGCTGTAGCGCATCCGAAACCGCGGCGTTGGTGCCATCGTCATCGTCCATCGTCATCGCCGCCCGTGCTCTCGCTCTCGATCCGGTCATAGACCTCGTTCCGGAAGATCGAGACATCCCGGGGGGCGGTGATGCCGAGGCGCACCTTCTCGCCGGCGACTGAGAGGACCTGCACCTCCACGCCGTCGCCAATCATGATGCTCTGGCCCGGCTTCCGTGTCAGCACCAGCATCGCTTCCTCCTCAAGAGATCGTTGCCCACCCCCCGTAGGCTCCGATCCGGTCGGCTACCCAGAAGTGGGTAGCGTACAGGGTTCCGGCTCGCCTGCCAAGGCACATCCGCCGAATCATCTCGATCATCTAGAGTCCGCCGCCGATGGCCCGGAAGTCCCTCCGACCGCAACTCAACCAGATTCGCGCCTGGGTTCGCCAGGGGCGGACCGACGCCTGGATCGCCCACCAGCTCGGCGTTCCCGCCTCGCAGCTTCGCGACTTCCGCCATCGCCAGGGACTGACCGCCGAGGGTGAGGAGCCCGCCACCGACGTCGACCTTCGCGACGAGATCGAGGCCGAGATCGAGGCAGAGCTCGAAGAGCCGGAGCCCGAGGAGGAGGAGGAAGAGGCGACCGACGAGGACGAGGGCGAAGGCGACGGCGAAGGCGAAGGCGATGGCGAAGGCGATGGCGCCGGCGAAGACGGTGAGGAGCGCACGGGGCGACGGCGGCGGCGACGCCGCCGGGGTCGTCGCGGCCGCGGCCGGCGACGGCCGCTGGAGGCGACCTTCGACCAGGGCGAGGAAGAGGGCTACGGAATCTGGCTGGACCCGTCGATCAAGGACGACCCGACCTACAGCGAGCATTGGAAGGGCCAGAAGGCTTTGCGGGTGACGATCGAGCCGGAGCGGATCGTCTTGGAGCGGGTTGAGGACTGAGGTTTCTGCGCGGCGGGTCCTGTCGCCGCAGAACGTCAGTCCTGTTCGGCTTTGACCCGACCGCCTGAGTAGTCGGACGCGCCTCTCAGATAGAGGAAGAAGGCTCCGTCCACGATTGCTTGCGGATCCAGGTCGACTGCGCTCATTGGAGCTGCTTGGCGAGCGGCCTCAAGGCACCAGTCGGTACCGCGGGCGTATAGCTCCGCCAGCTCCTGGGACGTGAAGGTTGGCCCGATCCGGCGGCGCAGCTCGTCGCGGATTGCGTCCACCGCGCGCGACGCTGTGCGCGCCGCACGCGGATCGGCGGAGAGCTCCCGGAGCCGGCTGGCGCCCTCCTCCCATTGGAAGAGAGCGTTGTCGAGCGGATAGGCCACGTCTACTTGGTAGCAGGCGGCGGAGCCGGAACCGGGGGCGGCGGAGCACGCCATCGGGTCGAGCGGGCCGGTCACCTTCCACACGTCGACCAGTCCGGCGCCGGCGACCCGCTGGACGTTGCCGGCGTGTGAGATCCACTCGCGCTGGACGGGCGTGGTGTCGGCGGCCGGGTCGTCCTGGTGGTAGGTCGGCGTCGTGACCACGTAGTCGAAGTCGCCGTCGTTGAGGGCGCCGATCCATTCGGGGCACTCCGCGATCTCGTTGAAGGAGCCGCGCGGCCCGTGCTGCCCGATGTAGGTGACCTGGTTGCTCGAGTCACCGCCCCAGAGGCCGTACTGGAAGAGCGCTCCCATGGTCCCCGACAGGGCGATCCTCAGGTCGTGGGTGCCGTCCGCCCAGTCGTAGGCCGCCCCCAGCCCCTGGCCGAGCTCGACGGCGGGCTGCTCGGTCTTGGGGTAGTCCGGTGCCGTGGAGGAGTAGCGCTCGTCGAGATAGTGCGTCTGAGCCACGCGCCCGAGGACAGCGAGGGCGATCAGCGCGGCGACCCCGATCCCGGCCAGCGGAACGGGCGCCAGGCCCCGGCGCGAGAGCAACATGAGAAGCAGCGGCAGCGCGACCAGCGTCAGGGCCAGCGCGACCGTCCCCGGAATGCGCCCGGTGTCGATCGCGCCCACCGCGCCGGCGCTGACCAAGATCAGGACGGCGAAGATCGCCAGCGTGCCGAGGCGCCAGGCGCGGCTCTCTCTTGCGAAGGGGGGCGGGATCGCAAGCAGGGTGAGGGCCAGCACGAGCCCCGGCGCCAGATAGCGAATGTTGAGCCGGAAGCCGACCGGCATGTTCTCGGGGCCGGAGGCGCCCAGCGGCGTCAGCAGGTAGGCGACCGCCGCCACCAGCGCCACCAGGGCCAGCATCCGCTCCATGCTCCCGCCGCGCCAGAGCAGCAGCAGCACCGCTATCACGGCGAGCGCGAGGTACGCCGGCCAGAGGTCGCCGAGGCGCTCGTGGAGCGCAGGGGTGAAGAAGCGGCCCCAGACGCCCGTGTCGGTCGCGTAATGGACGATCGCGTACGGGTGCCGGCCCTGCAGGGCCTCGGCGTGGTGGATCGGACCGATGTCCTGCCAGGGGAACGGGTTGCCCGAGACGATCAGGTTGCGCAGGTACCAGTAGCCGCCGCCTACCACCATGGCGCCGATCCACTCGGCGGACGCGCGGAGGCGATAGCCGGCGCCGCTGATCCAGATGACGCCCACGGTCAGGGCCAGGACCGGTGGGACGACCGTCAGCTTCGTTCCCAGGGCAAGGCCCGCCGCCAGGCCGGCGACGAGCAGGGTGCCCGACGGCGGTCCGCCGGGCCTGGGAAGCGTCCCGAGACGCACGACGCGCGCGGGCCAGCGGCTGTTGAGGAGCAGGGCGACCGACGAGAGGAACAGCGCGATCGCAACGACGTCGTTGTTGGCGTTGCCGGGCTGCCTCGAGAAGAGCAGGTTTGCCGCCATCACCGAGGCCACGGCTGCCATCGCAGTGGGGCCGGTCCCATAGGGGCGGCCTATGCAATAGCCGGCGAACAGCGCCAGCCCGAGCCACGCCATGTTGATCAGCGGGCTGAGGAAGTCGTTGCTGAAGAGCAGGATGCCGCCGGCGTGGACCAGCTCGGAGACCTGCGGATAGAACCAATTCAGATAGAGCGGGTCGGTGTAGAGGAGTCCCGTGACCGATCCCGTGCCCGCGATGTGCGCGGCCAGCGGCAGGTGGTACCAGAGTGAGTCGCCGCCGTAGATGCCCCGGTCAAGGGCCAGCAGGGTCGGGCCCGCCCACTGCGCCGCGACGATCAGCGCGAGCACGATCGCAACCCCGAGCTCGATGCGCCCCGCGGGTGGTGCCCGGCCCAGATCCGGCTCCTGGGCCCTGCCCCAGTGGGCGACGCGGGCGCCCGCGCGGATCAGCATCGGCTCGAGGCGCAGCGCCCCACCCCCGACGATCAGGCACGCCACCACCAACAGCACGCCGTCGAGGGCGCCGACGATGCCGAGGAGCTCGGAGACGATGGCGAGGATGCCGACCGCGAGCACCGCGTCGGCCAGCAGCGCGGGGGTCCCGGTCCAGCCCGGCAGCGCGGCGCGCCGCGCCGTCCTGCCGGCGATCGCCATCGAGAGGGCGACGGCCACCAGGCCGATCACGCCGAGTATGTAGTCGCCCGTGCCGCTCACGGCTTGCCCGACGAGGATGCTCGCGGTTCCACCGCGACCCCGCGCCGGTTTGCCTCCCTGCCGCAGCCGCCCGGGTCGAGCGCGCCGTCGATCCGGAAGACCGAGACCCGACCCGAATGCACCACCTCCTGGACGGCCGGGTCGTTCCGCACCCAGCCCCGCTCCGGTGACGAGCTCGCTCTCGACGGGTTGTTCAGGTCGAGCTCGGGCGTCGTGACCAGGTAGTCGTAGTCGCCGTCGTTCACCGCCCGCCGGAAGTCGGCGCACCTCTCGATCGCGCGGAAGTCCGCCTCCGGGAGGTGGCGGCCCACGTACTGGACGTAGTTCGAGACGTCGTCGCCGTAGAAGCCGTACTGGTTGTAGGCGCCGCTCGTGCCCGCCACGGCGATGCGCAGGTCGGAGGTCGGCTTGGCCCAGTGCACCGCGTCGTCGAGCTGGAAGCGGAAGTCATCGGCGCGGTCGTACCTGTGGGCGAAATAGTCGTCCTGCTTGGCCCAGCCGACGGCTGCGATCAGGATCGCCAGGACGGCTCCCGCGACACCGGCCACCAGGGCGCCCCGCCGCGCCAGCAGGGCGAGGCCGACCGGCGCGCCGATCAGGACGATCCCGATCAGGGCCGCCCAGGGAATCGACGCGAAGGCGCCCTTCCAGGCGACGTTGGCGTCCGAGTAGTGCGAGGTCAAGAAGAGCGCAATCAGGCCGCCGACGATCAGCCAGAGACGCAGCCGCACGGGCGTGAGGCGCGGCTCGAGGGTGAGAAGCGCGAGTCCGAGCGCGATGCCCGGGACCAGGTAGCGGAGATTGATGCCGAAGGCGAGCGGGTGACCCTCGGGGCCGGCCGCCGTCAGCGGTGTGAAGAGGTAGGAAATCGCGGCGACGATCGCGACGGCGCCCACCAGGCGCGCCGCCTGCGAACGCGGTCGCCAGACGGCGAGAATCGCCCCGCCAGCCGCCCCGCCGAGGATCAGGAACCAGAGCGGCCCGAGCAGGTTCTCGATCGGGTTGAGGAAGTAGGCGCGCCAGAGGCCGGTGCTCGGGTTGACCAGGATGTAATGCGCGACCGTGAAGTCGTCGCGCCCCTCGAGGCCGCGGTTCGGCCCGGGCAGGTCGATCGGCCCGATGTGCCGGACCCAGGGCAACGGGTTGCCGGCGTGGATCAGGTTGCGCAGGAACCAGAAGCCCGCCACCGCCGCGACGCCGCCGACGAAGATCCAGAACGCCTTCCAGCGGACCTGCGCCGGGACGATGAACGGCACGCCCACGGCGAACGCCGCGGCGGGGCCGGCGATCGTCAACTTGCTCCCCAGCGCTATCCCGATGGCGAGGCCGGCGACCAGGAGGGCGGCGAGCTCCGGGCCGCCTCGGCCGGGTCTCTCGGGAGATCCCGCTTCGGCGCGAAGCGCCCAGGCGTTGATCAGGATTGCCGCTGCCGCAAGGAGCAGAGCGACGGGCACCGTGTCCGTCGCCGGCGTTCCCGCTTCCCTGGGGACCATCGGGCCCGTGTCCATCGCGATGCAGACGGCGACCAGGCTCAGAGGCGCCACGCCGTAGGGCCTGCCGATGCACCATCCGGCGAGCAGCGCAACTCCCAGCCAGCCGAAGTTGATCAGGGGGCTGGCGATGTCCCGGTCGAAGAGGACGATGCCCGCCGCGTGCAGCAGCTCGGAGTTCTCGGGATAGAACCAGTTCAGATAGAGCGGATCGATGAAATGCATGCCCCAGACCGATCCTGTGTCCGCGATCCGCGCGGCGAACGGGCCGTGGTACCAGAGCGTGTCGAAGGTGAGCATCCCCCGGGCCCAGACGTCCTGGAGGCCGGTGGCCCAGTGCGCCGCGACGAAGGCGGCGGCGGCCAGGCCTAGGAGCACCTGCGGCAACGGGATCGCCGGCGACGGCGGCGGGGCGGCGTCCGCGAGCTCCACCCGCAGCCAGGGGCCGAAGTAGAGGCCGAGGCCGAGAGCCGGAGCCGCGACGATCAGGACGGCGGGCACGAGGATCCCGAACGCGCCGAGCAGCTGGAGGAGGACCGTGATCAGGGCGACGCCCAGGACCGCCTCCGCCAGCCTCGCCGGTGCGCCCTGCCAGCCCGGCAGCAGGCGGCGTCGCAGGCGCACGGCCGCCAGCGCCATCGGCACCGCGACCGCGGCCAGGCCGAGGACGCCGCCGAGGTACTCCCCGAAGCTCACTGAGGCTGGCGCGCGGCGGCTCCGCCAATACTGCCGCCGCCCGTGCCGGCACCGTGAAGCTTGGCGCACCCGGCCGGGTTGAGGGCACCGTCGATGCGGAAGACGAAATCGTCGTCGCGGTCCTCGACCTTGGTCGCGACCGGGTCGGCCGCGGTCCAGACGGCCTCGATCGGCAGCCGCGACTGGGTGCGCTGGTCGGGCCCGATCACCAGGTAGTGGTAATCGCCGTCATTCACCGCGCGCCGCCACTCCTCGCACTGCTGCCGCCAGTTGGGGTCGCGGTCGTTCTGAGCCGCCTCGCTCGCGATCGGCAGATAGGCGCCGTGCGCGCCGTGGCGGGCGATGTACTGCACGTGATTGGAGAGATCGTCGCCGTAGAAGACGTACTGCTTGAACCCCGGACGGCCCCCCACCACGCCGATCCTGGTGTCGCGCGGGTTCGCCTGGTTGAACCAGGCCAGCGCCGCCTTCATCCCATCCGGGAAATCGCTGGGCGCCGTGGAGGCCTGATAGCGGTCCTTGACGTAGTCGTCGCTCTTGGGCCAGCCGATCGCCGCGACCAGGGCGAGGGCGAGCACCGTCGCAGCGGCGACCACCGCACGCGAGGCGCCCCGGCGCGCCGCGAGCGCGATCCCGACGGGAACCAGGATCAGGAAGAAGGCGAGGCCGATCGCGCCGACGAGGAAGTGGCGGGTCCAGAGGTGACCCGAGAGGTCCCAGACGGGAACCGCTTGGACAAGCAGCAGGACGGCGAGCACGCCGAGCAGCCAGCCCTGGTCGCGCCTGCGGCTCCCCAGCCCCGGGTCGACGGCGAGGAGCATGGCGCCCAACGCGATCGCCGGCGAGGCGTAGCGGAGGTTCGTGGTGAAAGCGGTCGGGTCCCCCTCAGGGCCGGCGGCGGTCAGTGGCGTGAACAGGTAGGCAATGCCGCTGAGGAGAGCCACCACCCCGAGCATGCGGATCAACGGAGTGCGCCCGTTCATGATCGCCAGCAGGAAGCCGCCGATCACGAGGGCCAGGACGAGCGGCCAGAGGTCGCCGAAGCTGCTGTGCAGCCCGGGGACGAGGTGATGCCGGATCACCCCTCCGTCGGGCGGCAGCAGATAGTGGGCGACGGTGTGCGGCTCGCGGATGTTGATGTCCGCCTGGTCCGGGCCCGGCAGCGGCCCGGCCTTGATCCAGGGCAGCGGATTGCCGGCGTTGACGAGATTGCGCGCAAACCAGAACCCGCCGGTGATCAGCGAGCTGACCACCCAGATCCAGGTGGTCCGCAGCCTGAACCCGCGGCCGGCGACGGCGATCACCCCGACCGTCAGCAGGGCGAACGGCGCGAGCAGGTTGAGCTTGGTGCCGAGCGCGAGACCGGCCGCCAGGCCGGCGACAACCAGCGCGCCGGTCGCGAGCGGAGCGACGGCCGCACCGCGACCGCCGGGCTCGCCCTCACCCTCGGGGCGCCGCTGGGCGTCCGCGTTGACGAGGACCGCCGCCGAGGCGAGCAGGAAGAACAACCCGGCGATGTCGTTCTTCGCGTCGCCGGGTTGGTAGAGCAGCAGCATGTTCGCGTCCAGCACCAGCGCGATCGCCAGGACGGCCACCGGCCCGCCGCGGTAGGGACGGGCAAAGGCCCACGCCGCCAGCAGGCAGAGCGACATCCAGCCGATGTTGATCAGCGGGGAGAGGAAGTCGTTGCCCAGGAAGAGGACGCCCGCCGAGTGGAGCAGCTCGGAGTTCTGCGGGTAGAACCAGACCGTCAGGTTGAGGGTGTCGATGAAGTGGATCGCGCCGACCTGGTGGTCCTGCACGAACCGAGCGGCGAACGGGGCGTTGTGCCAGGTGGTGTTGGGCAGGTACATGCCGATGTCGAGGCCGGTCTGCGTGGGCATCGCCCAGTGGGCCGCGACCAGGAACGCGGCCGCCACGGCCACCCCGAGGGCGATCGGCCCGACCTCCGGCGCCGGCAGAGGCGCTCCGCGGCCGGGCGGGCGGAGGGCGAAACCGATGCCGAGCCCGACGACCAGCGCCGCGATCAGAACCCATCCCGGCCGGTAGAGGCCGACCACTCCGACCAGCTCGAGCGTCACGACCAGCAGCGAGAGCCCGAGGACCACCTCCGCGAGCCGGGCCGAGGCGCCGGACCAGCCCGGGAGCAGGCGCGCGCGCAGGCCGACGGCGCCGAATCCCATGGCGGCGGCCACGACGATCAGCTCGATCGAGCCGGCGAGGTAGTGGCCGAAGCTCATGTGTGCGCCTTCGCCCCCAGCTTCGCGCAGGTCGCCGGGATCGAGCGGGCCTGTGACCTTGTAGACCGCGGCCGGCCCGGTCTGGATGATGGTCTTCACGTTCTTGTCGGCCTGCGTCCAGAGTGCCTCGGGCGGAGCGCTGACCTCGAGCGCGCCGATCTTCGGCGTCGTGACGATGTAGTCGTAGCCGCCGTCATTGACCGCGCGCCGCCAGGCCGCGCAGCTCACGATCGGCCTGAAGGTCCCGCGGTTGAGCTCCTGGCCGACGTACTGGACGTGGTTGGAGAGATCGTTCCCGTAGAAGAAGTACTGGCCGAAGGCGGACGCGCGGCCGACCACCCCGATGCGCGAATCCTTGCCCTGACGGCCCCAGTCCTGCAGCGGCTGCCACTCCGGCGTCGAGCGGAATCCGCCCTCGAGCGGCGGCCGCGACGCCGTCACGTAGCGATGGTCGAGGTAGTAGTCCTCGCGGACGCGTCCCAGTGCCACCGCGGTGATCGCCATCACCAGCCCGAAGGTGGCAAGGGCGATAACCGGAACACGCTGGCGGGCTCCGGCGACAAGCAGCGCGGGAATGCCGACGATCAGGAAGGCGAGGGCGATGGACGCGAGGTGGTGCTTGAACTCCCAGTTCGCCTGCGTGACCGTGCCCTGGATCAGAAGAACCGCGAAGAGCCCGATCAGGATCCAGGGTCGGTTCCCATGGCGGAACCACGGGATCAGCGGCAACAGCAGGAAACCGACGATCAGCACCGGCGCGACGTAGCGCAGGTTCGCGTCGAAGCCGCCAGGGTCGCCCAGGCTGCCTGAGGCCGTCAGCGGCGTGAAGACGTAGGCGATCCCGGCGACCATCCCAGTCACGGCGAGGATCCGCATCAGGGCGCTCCCACCGCGGAAGAAGGCCCAGACGAGGGCGACGACCACGACGCCGAGGATCACCGGCCAAAGCGGTCCGAGCCGGTTGTGGAGGACGGGGAAGAGCTTGTCCTGCCAGACGGAGGGGTCGTTGTAGTACTCGCTGAGTGAATGCGGCTGTCGCGGATAGAGAGAGAGCTGATCCGGGCCAGGCAGGTGGATGGGCCCGAGCTTGTGGATCTGCGGGAAGGGGTTGAGCGCCTCGACGAAGTTGCGCCCGTACCAGAAGCCGCAGGTGATCACCATGCCCCCCAGCCAGATGCCGAGCGCCCGCAGCCAGTGGCGGCGTCCGCCGAGCACGGCGACGCCGATGGTGAGCGCGGCGATGGTCGCCAGCAGGGTGATCTTGGTGCCCACCCCGAGCGCCGGCAGCCAGCCCGGCCATGAACAGAGGCCCGGCGCCGACCGTCGCCAGCGCGTGCGGGTCACCCTCGACCGGGACGTCCTCGACCACCCCCGGCTCGAGCTCGCCCTCGGGTGTCGCGTTCCAGGCCTTCTCGCGCGGTCCGAAGCGGGCGTGCGCCGTTGCCGCGCCGTCCACCAGGAACGCGATCGCTGCCATCAGGAAGAACAGGCCCATCACGTCGTTCGGCGCCTGGCCGGCCTGTGAGCCGACGAGCATCTCCGAGTCGAGTACGACCGCGGCTCCGAGGAGCGTGACGCCGCCGATCGCGTATGGCCGCCCGACGCACCACGCGGCCAGCAGGCAGAGCGCGACCCAGATCAGGTTCATCAGCGGCGAGAGGAAGTCCGTCTTCAGGAAGGCGATCCCCACGCCGTGGAGGAGCTCCGAGTTCTGCGGATAGAACCAGGCGGCGAGCTTGAGCGGATCCGTGAAGTGGAGCGGTCCGATGTGGCCCGTCTGCGCGAACCGAGCCGAGAAGGACATGTGGTACCAGGTGGTGTCCTGGTAGTACATGCCCTGGTCGATCGCCTGGCTGGTCGGGTGGGCCCAGTGGACGACCACGAGGGCCGCCGCGATGATCCCGATCGCGACCATCACGCCGCTGGACCGTGCCTCAGCCGTACGAGGTGTCGGGGGCAGCCCGCGGTGACGCGCCACGTAGGTCGCACCGAGTCCCGCGGCGACATACCCGATCAGCAGCGGGGTTGCCTTGAACAGCCCGAGTACTCCCAGCAGCTCCGAGACGAGGATCAGCATCGAGATCCCGATGACCACCTCGGCCAGGCGCGCCAGCGCCCCCATCCAGGCGGGCGCGAGCAGGGCTCGCAGGTGGTAGGCGCCTAGGCCGAGAGCGGCTGCGATCACCGCCAGCTCCGCCGCGCCGAGCAGGTACTGGCCTGTACTCATCTCATCGGCTCAAATCACACAAAACGCGCACAGCCACATGCCGCGCGCGCGAGCGCGGAATCATATCCGCGGCCTGGATTAATCGGGTTGCGCTGTCGCGCACCCTCTCTTTAGGTTCAGCGGGTCACTGGCCGAGCTTGACGGCGTAGGCGTGCTCGCCGGGACGGACCATCCCGAGCCGCCTGGCCTCTCGCTCGAGCGTGGCCGGGCTGGAGGCGTCGCGGAGCTCGTTGGTCAGCTCGACCTTCTCCTGCTTGAGCTGCGCGAGCTGGGAGTCGCTGGACTTGGAGCCCTGCCAGGCCTCGAGAACGCCCACCAGCGGGTTCAGGTAGGAGACCATCACCCCGAACAGGACCAGCACGAGCGCGATCCGGCCGACCCGGTCCCACCGCACGCGGCTCGGTCCGACGCGTCGGCGTACACGGCGTCGCGGAGCTGCATATGCGCGGCTGGACATGGGTACGGCTTCGTCGTGGCGTCGCCGATTCCTCGTGGGGCCGTCGCCGGCCCCTAGTGGTCGAAGACGGACGAGCCGGGGAACTTGGCGCGGTCGCCGAGTTGTTCCTCGATCCGCAGCAGGCGGTTGTACTTCGCGACGCGGTCCGAGCGCGACGGGGCGCCCGTCTTGATCTGGCCGGCGCAGGTGCCCACGGCGAGGTCGGCGATCGTCGTGTCCTCGGTCTCGCCGGATCGGTGTGAGATCACGGTCGTGTAGCCCGCGTCGCGCGCGATCCGGATCGTCTCGAGTGTCTCCGTCAGCGTGCCGATCTGGTTGAGCTTCACGAGGATCGAGTTGGCGACGCCCAGATCGATGCCGCGCTGCAGCCGCTCCGGGTTGGTGACGAAGTTGTCGTCGCCGACCAGCTGGCAGAGGTCGCCGATCCTGTCCGTCAGCGCCTTCCAGCCGTCCCAGTCCTCCTCGTCCATGCCGTCCTCGATCGAGACGACCGGGAAGCGGGCGCGGATGTCGTGCCAGTAGTCGGCCATCTCCTCCGCAGAGAGGGTGCGCCCCTCGTGCTCGAGCACGTACTTCCCGTCTTCGAAGAGCTCGCTGGTCGCCGGATCGAGGGCGATCATCACGTCCACGCCGGGCGCGTAGCCGGCCTCCTCGATCGCGTCGATCAGGAAGTCGAGCGCGGCCTGGTTGGAGGGCAGATCGGGCGCGAAGCCGCCCTCGTCCCCCCCGCCCGTCGAAAGCCCCTTCTTGCTCAGGATTCCCTTGAGCGAGTGGTAGACCTCGGCGCCGATCCGCAGGCAGTCGGCGAAGCTGTCCGCGCCCGCGGGAACCACCATGAACTCCTGGAAGTCCACCGCGTTGTCGGCATGGGCGCCACCGTTGAGGACATTCATCATCGGGACCGGCAGGAGCTCGGCCGCTCCGGCATCCTTGGCGCCGGTCGCGGCATAGAGCTCGGCGAAGTAGTCGTAGAGGGGCTGCCCGGCCTCCGCGGCGGCTGCCTTCGCACTCGCCAGGGAGACGCCGAGGATCGCGTTGGCGCCGAGCCTGCCCTTGTTGGGAGTCCCGTCGAGCTCGATCATGGTGCGGTCGAGCCCGGGCTGGTCGGCGGCGGGCGCGCCCTTCAGGGCATCGGCGATCTCGCCGTTGACATGCGAGACGGCGTTGCCGACGGCCTTGCCGCCGTACTCGTCGCCGCCGTCGCGAAGCTCGACGGCCTCGTACTCGCCGGTTGACGCGCCCGAGGGCACCGCGGCGAGGCCGCGGGCACCGGAGTCGAGCACGACCTCGACCTCGACCGTCGGGTTCCCCCGCGAGTCGAGCACCTGCCGCCCGTGAATGGTCTCGATCGTGGCCATCGAGCGCGGAAAGCTAGTCGACCAGCCGCCGCGTTGCCTGACGCAAGGCCAGCTCCGGGTCCACGCCGAGCCGGCGCGAGGCGGCCACCGCCTCGAGCAGAAGCGAGCCCACCAGATGCTCGGCCTCCGCCCGCGTCGCGGGGTCCGATCCCGGGCCGCCGGGCTTGTCGTCCCCCGCCGATCCCTCCGGATCCACTCTGCGAAGCGCCTTGCGCGCGTAGAGCAGCGCCGGCAGGTTCTCCGGCAGCTCGGCCGGGTCGCCGGTGTCGCCCTCGACCTCCCGCTTGATCTCCTCCCACTGCGAGAGCACCTCGCCCGCGGTCTCCAGCTCGCGGTCGCCGTAGACGTGCGGATGGCGACGGATCAGCTTCGCGGCGCAGGACTCGGCGACCGCCGCCAGATCCCCCTCGCCGCGCTCCTCGAGGAGCAGCGAGAGGAAGAGGACCTGGAAGAGGACGTCGCCGAGCTCATCGACCATCGCCTCCGTGTCGTCGCGATTAGCCGCGTCGGCGAGCTCGTAGGCCTCCTCGACCGTGTGCGGGACTATCGAGCGGGCGTCCTGCTCGCGGTCCCAGGGGCATTCGCGGCGCAGGCGCCGTGTGACCTCATCGAGGTGCTCGAGGGCGTCTAGGTAGGGCGGCTTCGCCACAAAAACGGGTTGCGCTTACGCGCACCCTCGCATTACTAGCCGCCGGGGGTGAGTCCCTGGATGCCGCTCGGCACGGCCTGCGCCGCGGCCTCCCCGGCCTGATGCGGGCCCTGCGGCGAGCCGCCGGTGGTCAGGGCGAACGGCTTGAAGGATCCCGGAGCGCCCGGGGTCGGGCCGGTTCCGGAGCACTGGAGCTGGCCGCTGCTGCTGCTCGCGCCCTGTGTGGCTGAGCCCTCCTGACAGAAGGCGAAGACCGGGGCCGGGCATCCCTGGCTCGCCTGGCCCGTCTGGGAGGGCGCGAGCTTGTCGGGATCGCAGGTGGGGCTGCCTCCGTTGAAGTTGTCGCACCCGGAGACCTCGTAGCCGCTCGCGCACTGGGTGAGGTTCGACCAGTAGTCGCGGAAATGGTTGCCGAAGTCCGTGAGGGCCTCCTGCTGCTGCTGGCTCTTGATCTGCTGCTTGATCTGATCGCTGACCTTCACCGGAGCGCCGCCGCTCGGCGAGGCCGTGGTGTCGTCGAAGCCCTGCACCTTCTCGGGCGTGGCCGAGAGCACCTCGAAGACGAAGTTGCCGGTCGAAGTGACGATCGGTCCCTGGAGCGCTCCCTGGGGCGCCTTGAAGATGTCGTCGTCCAGCGGCTGCTGGAAGGAGCCGGGCACGACGTCGGTGCGGAGGCCGCCCTTTTCCTTCGACGTCGGATCCGTCGAGTACTGAGCGGCGACCTTCTTCCAGTTCGCGTCGGAGTCGTCGGTGCGCAGCGCCTGGTAGGCGAGATTGATCTGGTGGGGGTCCTTGTTCTCGACGATCCTGATCGTCCGCTTGGCGGGCTGGGTGAACTGGGCCTGATTCGCGTCGTAGTAGTCCCGGGCGTCGCTGTCGGGGACGTCGCCGACGCTGTTGCTGATGTCGTCCTGGATCTTGTTCTGAATCAACTGGAGCTTGGCGCGCTCGAGGACGTCGGCGTCGTTCAGGCCCGCCTGATCGCGCGCCTTCACGTACTCGGCCTGGGTCTTGAACTGCGACTTGATCTGCTGAAGCGACTGCTGGATCTCGGTGTCGGTGAAGGTCAGGTCCCGCCGGTTCGCCTCGCCCACGATCCAGGCGATCTGGAGCACGGTCTGCATCGCCTGGTCCTTGATCTGCTTGTACTGCGGATCGCTGGGCTGCGGGACCGCCTGGGAGCCGCTCTGCCTGGCCGTCTGCACCAGGAAGCGATTGAAGTCCGTCTTGCTGATGTGCCCGTCCTGCGCCAACCCGGGTACGTCGATGCTGGAGTCATCGATCACCGCCACGTCGTCCGAGGGGACGCTGGGGTGGCCGACGCCGACTGCCGCCCCGACGATCACAACCATCAGCACGAGGACCGCGCCGAAGATGATCGCGAGGTTCCTCTGGGAGAAGAATCCGCGGTTCACAGGGGCGGCAGCATAACCGGCATCACCTAAGTGGGCGCTAAGACCGCGGTGGCGCCCAGGCCGTCGACCAGCGCCAGGAGCGCGCCGAGGCGGGCGCCCGGCTCCTCAGGCACGGGAACGGCGATCGTGCGCTCGCGCCACGCGTAGATCGCCTCGGGGACCCGCTCGTTGAGGGCGGCGACGCGATCCGAATCCAGCTCGATCGGCGAGACCCGCAGGCGGCCGGCTCGGAACTCCACGACCCGCGCCCCGGCGTCCCCGAGCGCGATTCGCGCGCGCTGGAGGTCGAGCAGGTTCCCGACCGAGTCGGGAACCGGCCCGAACCGGTCCTCGAGCTCCTCGCGAAGGGCACGCAGCTCGCCCGGCTCCCTCGCGGCGGCGACGCGGCGGTGGACATCGATCTTGGCCGCCTCGAACGGGACGTAGTCCGCGGGCACGTAGGCGTCGACGTCGACGTCGATCCGCACCGGCTCCCTCGGCTCCGTGGGAAGCTCGGTGATGCCCGCGCGGAGCTCCTCGGCGGCGTCCTCCAGCATCTGGCAGTAGAGCTCGAAGCCGACCGCCGCGACGTGCCCGGACTGCTCATCCCCGAGCAGGTTCCCCGCACCGCGGATCTCGAGGTCGCGCATGGCGACCCGGAAGCCGCTGCCGAGCTCCGTGTTGTCGGAGAGCGTTGAGAGCCGGGCTGCGGCGTCCGGCGTCAGCGCCTCCGCCGAGGGATAGAGCAGGTACGCGAAGGCGCGCTCGCGGCTCCGGCCCACCCGTCCACGGATCTGGTACGCCTGAGCCAGGCCGAGCTGATCCGCCCGTTCGACGAGAAGGGTGTTCGCGTTCGGGATGTCGAGGCCCGACTCGATGATCGTCGTCGCGACCAGGCAATCGTGCTCCCCGCGGACGAAGGCGAGCATCGTCGCCTCGAGCTCCAGCTCGTCCATCTGCCCATGGGCCTCGGCGAAGCCGACCCCGGGGCAGAGCGCGCGCAGGCGCTCGGCGGTCTCGTGGAGCGAGTCGATCCGGTTGTGCAGGAAGAAGACCTGCCCCGCACGCTCCTTCTCGCGCATGATCGCCCGCTTCACCAGGTCCTCGTCGTAGGGGCCGACGTGGGTACGGACCGGCCGCCGCCCCTCGGGCGGTGTCTCGATCACCGAGATGTCGCGGAGCCCGGCGAGGGACATCTGCAGCGTGCGCGGGATCGGAGTGGCCGAGAGGGAGAGGACGTCGACCTTGAGCTTGAGCTGGCGGAGAAGCTCCTTCTGCTTCACGCCGAAGCGCTGCTCCTCGTCGACGATCAGGAGGCCGAGGTCTCTGCCGCGAACGTCCCGCGAGAGCAGGCGGTGCGTTCCGATCAGGATGTCCACCTTGCCCTCGCCGAAGCGCTGCAGCGCCTCCTTGATCTCGGCCGGCTTGCGCAGGCGGGAGACCATCTCGACGTTGAACGGCGTCTCCGCGAAGCGCTCGCGGAAGGTGCCGAAGTGCTGCTGGGCGAGGATGGTGGTCGGGACGAGCATCATCACCTGCTTGCCGTCCGCGGCGGCCTTGTGTGCCGCGCGGAGGGCGATCTCGGTCTTCCCGTAGCCGACGTCGCCGCAGATCAGGCGGTCCATCGGGCGCTCGGACTCCATGTCGCCCTTGACTGCGTCGATGGCGTCCATCTGGTCCGCCGTCTCGCGATACGGGAATGCCGCCTCGAAGGTCAGCTGCATCTCGCCGTCCGGCGAGAAGGTGTGGCCTGTGCGGACCTGGCGCTCCGCGTACAGGTTGATCAGCTCGCCCGCCATCGCGCTGGCGGCGCGCCGCGCCCGCGACTTGAGGTTCTGCCAGCGCTTGCCCCCCAGGGGGCTGAGCGCGGGCTCGTCGCCCTCGGCTCCGATGTAGCGGCTGATCCGGGCCAGCTGGTCCGTGGGCGCGAAGACGCGATCGCCGCCGCGGTACTCGAGATCGAGGTAGTCCCGGGTGACGCCTGCCAGCGTCTTGGTGTCGAAGCCCGAGAAGCGGGCGACGCCGTGGTCCTCGTGGACCACGTAGTCCCCCACGCGGAGCTCGATCGCAGCGGCCAGCCGGGCGCGGGCGGAGACGGGCGCGGCCGCGCGGCGGCGATGGAGCAGCCGTCGCTGCGGGATCACCGCCAATTGAAGCTCTGGAGCCAAGAAGCCCTCCCGCAGCCGCGCCTCGGCGAAGCTGACACCCGGCTCGTGCGGCGCCTGCTCGCCGAGGAAGGGCACGTCGATGCGGCTCAGGTTGAAGCGGGTGCGCTCGGCCTCCCCGCGGCCCTCGAACGCGACCACTGTCCGGTAGCCGGAGCGGGTCAGCTTCTCCAGCTCGCCCTCGGCCTCCGCCAGGGTCCGGGAGGGGAACTCCGCGCGCTGGGCCCTGAAGGAGTGCTCCTGGCCCGAGTCGGCGCCAAGGGACAGCCCGGCGCGAGCCTGCAGCGGGTCTGACACGTCGACGTAGAGGCGGCGAGCATGCTCCTCGATCATCGCCGCCGTGACGTCCTCCCAGTAGTCGTGCAGGGCGCCCGGGATCTCCTCCGCGGCCGCGATCACCACCAGCGCCTCGGCGGGCACCAGGTCCAGCGGCGCCAGGAAGTCCCCGGGATCGACATCCCCTCGATGCTCGGCGGACAGCTCCGCGGCCGGGGCGAGCTCGACTCGCTCGGCCTCTCCGAGCGAGCGCTGGGTGAAGACCGAGAAGCGCCGCATCGACTCGATCTCGTCCCCGAACAGCTCGACGCGGATCGCCTGCTCCTCAGTCGCGGGATAGACGTCGAGGATGCCTCCGCGAAGCGCGAACTGCCCCCGCTCCTCGACCTGGTCGGTGCGGTCGTAGCCGGCGTCGGCGAGCAGGAGCGTGACGTCGTCCAGGTCGACGCTCTCGCCCTTGTGGAGCGCGAGAGTCTCCGGCCTCAGCTTGGGGTCTGGGACCTTTTCGGCGAGAGCGATCGCGCTCGCGACGACCACAGCCGACGGGTCGGCCATCGCGTTCATCGCGGCGATCCTGAGCCCGGCGAGGTGCGGCGGCGGATCCAGGTGGGATTCGAAGGTGGTTCCGCGCGACGGATAGATGCGCACCGCGCGCGGCGCCAGGAACGCCTTCAGGTCGCCGGCCAGGTCGCGAGCGGAGCGATCGTCCGCCGCGACCGCCAGCACGGGGCCCGGAACCTCACCTCCGTCGATCAGCGCCGCGAGGAGGTAGGGGCGAAGCGAAGCGGAGACGTAGGCGTTCAGCGCCGTCCCGCCCGGACTGGGCAGGCTCTCGCGGAGCGCCCTGAGGCGCTCGTTCTCTTCGGCGATCTCGAGCAGTGGTCTCAGACTCATGATTCGGGCACGACGAACGCCCGGATCGGCGATCCGGGTCGGTTGATCCGAGGGTACCGAGGGCGCTCAGCCGGCCGGCGGCGGCCGCTTGCTGATCGCGGAGCTGCGGCCCGCGGTGGCATAGACCCACCGCGAGCGCCTGGCGAAGACCGGGCCGCCCTCGCTGACTCGGTCTCCCCGGCGGACGAGGATGAGACATGCCGCCGCCCCAATCAGCGACAGCCCGGCCGCGACGAAGAAGGTGAGCTCGTACGCGGCTGCGTGCTCGTTGATGATGTCCCCGAGCACGTAGTGGATCTTGCCCGTGGCGACGACGTGGTCGCGCCCCTTCTCCTCGGCCTGGAGGATGAACTCCTTGCCCTGGTCGACCTCGGCGGGGGTGATGTGAATGCCGATCCGGGCCAGCTTGTCCGAGAGCCGGTGCCAGTAGTCCTCGAGCAGGACCGCGCTCAGCACCGCGATGCCGAGCGCGCCGCCCATCTGCTCGGCGGTGTTGATCATGCCCGCCGCCTGGCCCTGGTCCTTCGCCGGGACGGCTGTGAGCCCGGTGGGGTCGTTGACCGTCAGCACGATGCCGAGCCCCAGCCCCTGCAGCAACAGGCCCGGGATCAGGATCGGATACGACTGCTCGGAGACGCCCAGCGCGAGGGCGACGCCGGAGGCCGCGAGCACCAGGAAGCCGATCACCAGGGGCATCCGGCCGCCCACCCGATCGAAGGCGCGGCCCGCGAGGGGCCCGGCGAGGATGATCGGCACCGTGGCCGGGATCAGCGCCAGGCCGGCGAGCTCGGGTGAGATCCCGATGACGAGCAGCAGGAACCAGGGCAGCAGGAACCCCATGCCCAGCTCGACCATGCCGGCCAGGACCTGGCTGATGTTCGCTGCGAGGAAGTTGAGGTGGCGAAAGAGCCGGAACTCGAGCAGGGGGTTCGCCACTCGCCTCTCGACGAATACGAAGGCGATCAGGAATGCCACCGCTCCGGCCAGCGACCCCACCACCTCCGGATTGCCCCAGTTGTTCCCGCTCCCCTCCGTGAGCCCGAAGACGATCAGGCCGATCCCGATCCCGAAGGTGATCACCCCCGGGTAGTCGATCTGGCGGGGCGCGTCCGGATCCGGCTCGAGCTTCGGGGTGAAGGAGAGCGTCAGCAGGATCGTGGTGATCGCGAGCGGCACATTGATCAGGAAGACGAGGCGCCAGTCGACGCTGGTCAGGAGGCCCCCCAGCACCGGGCCGAGGGCCGCGAAGAACGCCGACGCGCCCGCCAGGATCCCCAGAGCCCGCCCTCGTTCGGCTTGCGGGTAGATCGAGCTGACGATCGCCAGCGCGGTTGGCATCATCAGGGCCGCCCCGGTCCCCTGCGCCGCCCGGGCGGCGATTGCCCACGGCACGTTCTGGGAGAAACCGACCAGCGCCGATGAGACGACGAACAGGCCGGCCCCGGCCACGAACACCCGGCGAAGGCCGAGCAGATCGCCGAGGCGCCCACCGAGGACCATCAGGGCCGCCAAGGGAAGGATGTTGGCGGTGAGGATCCACGGCCCCGAGGAGATGCTCCCGCCAAGGTCCTGGATCAGGTCCGGGGTCGCCAGCGGGACCGAGGTCTGATCGACCAGGATCATGCTGTTGGCGAGCGTCATGGCCGCCAGCGTCAGCCAGCGATCCCTCCCAACCACCTCGGGGCGCATCGCTAGGGGCGCTCCCCGTACGGCAGGCCGGGGCCGGAGCGCTCCCACTCGACCTGGCCGCGGCCCTCGTCGGCTGAGCGCTCTACCACACCGTCCCAGCGGTGGAGCATCTGCTTGAGGCGGGCGACAGACTCGGGCGGGTGCGCCGCGACCTCGGCGGCGAGATCGAGCGCCGCGTCCTCGGTGCCGGCCGCCGGCGCGACCCGGTGGACGAGGCCCATGCGGAGCGCCTCGTCGGCACTGACGTTGCGCGAGGTGAGCAGCAGGTACTTGGCGGTTGCCAGGCCACAGAGGGTGACGAGGCGGGCCGGCCCGACGGGAACACCCAGCTCCGCGCCGGGGAAGCGCATCCTCAGGTTGGATCCCCCAACCCGCAGGTCGCAGGCGATTGCTATCTCCGCCCCGCCGCCGACGACCGAGCCGTGGCAGGCGGCGACCGTCGGCTTCGGGAACGCCGTCAGCACGTCATAGACCTGGGCGAACAGCTCCATCCGCCGAACCCTTCCCTCCTCGTCCATCTCCTCCCGGACGTCGGCGCCGGCGGACAGGCCGAGATGGTCGTTGGAGGAGATCACCAGGACCCTCGCCGCGGCGTCCTCCCTCGCCCTCCCCAGCCGGGCGAGGATCTCCTCGAGCATCTCGGTGTTGAGCGCGTTCCGCGACTTCTCCCGCTCCAGGCGGAGCAGCCCCACCTGCTTCTCGTCGACGCTGTAGCTGGTCAGCGGCATCAGCCCGGCCCGGCGCCGGTGAGTTGCTCGACCAGCCGCTCGGCCTCGTCGGCGGCTTCGCCGATCAGCAGCTGGACATCCTCTTTCGGCTCGCGAAAGCGGGAGAGCACGTAGCCGGAGACGACCTCGGGGTCCGTGCTGTCCGGACGGCCCACGCCCCCTCGCACACGCCAGAAGTCCTTGCTGCCCAGCCCCTGGCCGAGACTCTTCAGGCCATTGTGGCCGGCCACCCCGCCGCCGAGCTTGGCGCGCACCTCGCCGAACGGCAGGTCGATCTCGTCGTGGATCGCGATCACGCGATCGAGCGGGACTCCGAGCTCGCCGCGCGCCGGGCCCGCCGCCGAGCCGGACTCGTTCATGAAGGTCTGAGGTAGGAGGATCGCGACGCGCGGCCCGCCCGGCCCGGTGCGGCCCTCGGCGATCAGGCCGCCGTATCGCTTGCGGGCCTTGGGCATCTCCCAGCGGCGGGAGAGCTCGGCCGCGACCTCGAAGCCGAGGTTGTGGCGTGTCCCCGCATAGCGGTCACCGGGATTCCCGAGGCCGACGATCAAGACGTCCGCTCGCGGCTCACGCGCTTCGTCGCCGGATCGCCGTGACCGGCGGCGAAAGAGTGACAGCGGCTACTCCCCGCCGGACTCGTCGCCGCCGCCCTCGCCCTCGGCGGCATCCCCCTCGCGCTCGCCCTCGCGCTCGCCCTCCCCTTCGGCGGCCTCCTCGCCCTCCGGAGCCTCCTCGCCCTCGCCGACCAGCTCGGCCTCCTCCTCCAGCTCGGGCTCCGGCTCCTCCTCGACGCGCGGCGGGCTCAGCGTGGCGATCGTGATCTCCTCGGGATCGTCCACCATCAGCTTGACGTCGCTGGGGATGGCGACGGAGGTGAGGTTGATCGTGTCGTTGATCTCCATCGCGGAGACGTCCACGGTGATCTGCTCCGGGATCGCGGTTGGCAGGGCCTCGACCGTGATCTCGCGGGTGACGTGCTCGAGCACCCCGCCCTCGCGCACACCGGGTGCGTTGTCGGCACCCTCGAGCTCGATCGCGACCTCGGCCTGGATCTCCTCGTCGAGGCGGACCTCGAGGCAATCGAGATGGGTGACGTCACCGCGGACGGGGTGATGCTGCTGCTCCTTGATCACCACCGGGACGGCCTTCGAGCCACCGACCTCGAGGTCGAGCAGCGTCTGGCCTTCCTGCAGGACGTTGCGAAGCTCTCGCGCGGGCACCTGGAACGGCCGGGCCTCGCCACCCTGCCCGTAGACGATCCCGGGCACCAGGCCGTCCCGGCGCAGCCGCCGGGTGGCCCGCGATCCGAAGATGTCGCGGGGAGATACCTTGAGTGTGGTTCGGTCCTGTGCCATGTGACACCCAGCCGGCTGCTCCGGCAGGCTACGCTCGGGCGCCAGGATAGAAAATGACGGGAGCCGATGAGCAGCGACCGAGACATCGAGCGGGAAGATGAGCCAGATCGCGACGAGAGCGAGCCCCAGGGCATAGAGATCCTGCGATCCAACCTGCGCGATCCAGCGCGCTCCGAGCCTCCAGAGCCCGAGCGGCAGGAGGGCAAGATCCCGCAGACCCGGATCAGACGCTCGGCGAAGCTCGGGACCGCGATCGGCGGCCAGGCGACCCGCTACGCGGGGACCGCCGCCGCCAACGTCGTCCGCTCTGACGAGAAGGCCCATGAGCGCCTCGAGACGCGCCACATCGAGACGGCGCTGAAGATGGCGTCCACCCTGGGCGACATGAAGGGCGCGGCGATGAAGATCGGCCAGATGGCCTCATTCGTCGACGTCGACTTCCTCCCGCCCGAGTACCGCGAGATCTACCAGGAGCGGCTCTCCAAGCTGCGCACTCACGCCCCCGCGATGCCCTGGGAGAAGGTGCGCACCGTGCTGGAGGAGGAATACGACGAGCGGCCGGAGAGCGTCTTCGCCTCGATCGAGGAGGAGGCCTTCGCGGCTGCCTCCATCGGGCAGGTCCACAGGGCGACCCTGCGCGACGGGTCGAAGGTCGCCGTCAAGATCCAGTACCCCGGCGTCGCGGACGCCCTCGAGTCGGACGTCGCCAACATGGGCATCCTCCTGCGGCTCGCCAGAGCGCTCGCCCCGGGCCTCGACGCCAAGGCCGTGGCGTCCGAGCTGCGCGAGCGCGTACTCGAGGAGCTCGACTACGAGTTCGAGGCGCAGAACCAGCGGACCTTCGCCCGCGCCTATGAGGACCACCCCTTCATCTTCGTTCCGAAGGTGCACTCGCGGCTCTCCCGACGGCGGGTGCTGGTCAGCGACTACGTCGAGGGCCGCCGCTTCGACGAGGTCAAGGAGCTCGAGCAGGACGAGCGCGACATCTTCGGGGAGATCGTCTTCCGCTTCTGCTTCGGATCGATCTACCACCTGCAGCACTTCAACGCGGACACCCATCCGGGCAACTACCTGCTGATGGAGGACGGCCGGGTCGCCTTCCTCGACTTCGGGATGACCAAGCGGCTGACGACCCAGCAGATCCAGCTCGAGCAGCGAGCGATGGACGCCGCCGGCCGAGACGACCCGGAGGAGCTGCGCGAGGCTCTCCACGACCTCGGCTTCGTCGCCGACACGAGCCGCGTCGACGCCGAGCGGCTGATGGAGCACGTGAAGATGGTCGGCGGCTGGTACATGGAGGACAAGGAGACCCAGATCACGCCCAAGCGCGTGATGAAGATGATCGAGGTGACCTCCGATCCGCGGTCGGACTTCTTCGACCTGGTGCGCAAGGAGAGCCTCCCCGCCGACGAGTTGATGGGGAGGCGGATGGAGACCGGCCTGCTGGCGGTCCTGGCGCAGCTGCGCTCCAGGGCCAACTGGCACCGGATCATGCGGGAGTGGGTCTACGCGGACCCGCCCTCCACCGTGCTCGGCGAGGCGGAATGGCGCTACTTCGAGCGCCGGGGCACCGCCCAGACGCCCGGGCTGCCGAGCCGCGTCTAGTCTGCCTTCTCCGCCGCCGGCTGTAGCTGACGCTCCGCTACCTCGAAGAGCCTCGGGTCGTTCGAGCAGATCCCGTCGACGCCCATGTCGAGCAGCTCTCTCATCCGGGCCGCCTCGTCGACGGTCCAGGCGATCAGCTCGACGCCGATCTCGTGCGCGACGTCGACGGCCTTCGGGGTGATGATCGGGTGGTAGACCCAGACGGCGTCGACCTCGAGGCGCGGCCCCTGCTTGGCCAGGATGCTCGGATACCGGCGGCGAAGGGCTGACAGGCCGGCCTTGAGCGCCGGCTGGGCCCAGCCGTACTGGGTCCAGTCCCGCTTCGTCTTGGGGTAGGTCCAGCCCAGGCGCAGCTCAGGCTCGAGCTGGCGCAGCTTGCGGAGGCTGTCGATCTCCTGGGTCGAGACCATGGCGCGATCGAGCAGGCCGCGGCCCTCCAGCGCTCCGGCGAGCTCCGCCTCGCGACCGGGGAGCTTCAGGTCGCAGTCGATCTCAACGTCCTCGAGCGGAGCCTCCAGGAAGAGGTCGAGGGCCTCCGTCAGGTCCATCGGCTGCCGCGAGAGCGCGTCGTCGAAGTCATGGGCGACGATCAGGCGGCCCTCCTGCTCCCGGAGGACGTCGAGCTCGACCATGTCGACCCCGTGCTCCACGGCCGCGTCGAAGCTCTCGGCAGTGTTCCCGGCGATGATCGCGTCGGCGCCCTTGTGGCCGATCCGGCGATAGGTCGGGGCGTCTTCGGGCTTCTTCTCGGGCGCCTTTTTATCGGGCGCCTTCTTCTCGGGCGCCTTCTTCTGTCCCGCCTTGGGCTTGGCCGCCATGGCGGCGCACACTAGAGGGATGAGGCTCGTTCCGGCGGCTAGAACAGCTGGTTCTCGCCGGCGAAGATCTCGGACACCGAGTCGTCGGTGAAGATCCGGCGCATCGAGTCCGCGAGGGTCTGAGCTGCTGAGATCACGGTGATGTTCTCCGGGGCGCCGGGGCGCTGGGGCATGGTGTCCGTGACCACGATCCGCTCGATGCCGGAGCTGTCCTGGGCCAGGCGCTCGTAGGCCGGGCCCGAGAAGACGCCGTGGGTGGCGACGGCGAGAACCCGCTTCGCGCCCACGTCGAGGACGGTCTGTGCGGCCGCGGTGAGCGTGCCTGCCGTGTCGATCATGTCGTCGACGAGGACGGCGGTCTTGCCCTTGACCTCCCCGACGACGTAGCCGATCTCGGCGACCTGCTGGGCGGGGCGCTCCTTCTCCATGACGGCCCAGTGGCTGCCTACCTTGCGGGCGAAGTTGCGGGCCGTCTTCACCCGGCCGGCGTCCGGGGAGACGATCACGAGCTCCTCGTCGAAGCCCATGTCCGAGACGTACTGGGCGAGCATCGGCATCGCGGTCATGTGGTCCAGGGGCACGTGGAAGAAGCCCTGGACCTGGCCGGCGTGGAGGTCCATGGTGAGCACGCGGTCGACCCCGACGCCCTCGAGGCACTTGGCGACGATTCGCGCCGAGATCGGCTCGCGGGGGGCGGACTTCTTGTCCTGGCGGGCGTAGCCGTACCAGGGCATCACGGCGATGATCCTGTGGGCCGAGGCGCCCTGAGCCGCATCGATCATCGCCAGCAGTTCCATCAGCGCGTCGTTCGGGGTCATCCCCTCGATCTCGTTGGCGGCCGTCGACTGAACGATGAAGACGTCGGCGCCCCGGATCGACTCCTCGTAGCGGCAGTAGACCTCGCCGTTCGAGAAGGTCTTCAGGGTGACGTCGCTGAGGTCGACCTGGAGGTTCCGGGCGATGTTGGAGGCGAGCTCTCCTGAGGCGCGCCCGCCGAAGACCATCAGGCGCTTGCGGTAGTCCTGAACGATCTCCGTTATCGGCTGGGGCTGCTCGATGGTGCTCACGAGTCTTCTCCCTCGCTCGATTCCTTGTCCTTCTTCGCCGCGTAGCCCTCGACGTTCTTCTGGTCCGCCCTCGAAATGCCCAACGCCCCGGGCGGTACATCCTCGTTGATCACCGAACCGGCTCCAGTGTATGCGTCGTCGCCGACTTCTACGGGAGCGACGAAGGTGGTGTCAACCCCGGTGTGAACGTTCTTGCCGATCTTGGTGCGATTTTTGTTGCGACCGTCGTAATTGGCGGTCACCGTGGTCGCCCCGAGGTTGGTTCCCTCCCCCACCTCGGCGTCGCCGATGTAGGACAGATGAGGGACCTTGGCACCGGCGCCGATGTCCGAGTTCTTGATCTCGACGAAGGTCCCGGCCTTCGCTCCCTCGCCGATCCGGGCGTTCGGCCGCAGATAGGTGAACGGCCCCACCCTCGCCTCGTCGGCGACCTCGCAGCCGGTCAGGTAGGAGTGGATCACGGTGGCGCGCTCTCCCACGCGGGAATCGATCAGCGTGGTCATCGGCCCGATGCTGCTGCCCGATCCGACTGTCGTGGTGCCGCGCAGCGAAGTGCCGGGAAGGATGGTGGCGTCCGGCCCGATCCGGACGTTGGCGTCGATCCAGGTCGCGCCGGGGTCCTCGATCGTGACCCCCGCCTGCATGTGGGCGATCAGGATCCGCCGGCGAGCCTCGTCGGTGACCCGAGCGAGGTCCGCGCGGTCGTTGATGCCCAGGTTGACCGCGGGATCGCCGACCAGGTGGGCGATCACCCGGCCGCCGGCCTTGCGGATCAGTGGCAGCACGTCGGGCAGGTAGTACTCGCCCTGGGCGTTGTCGTTGGTCAGGCCGCCGAGGGCCTCCGCCAGCGGCTTCGCCGCGAACGCGTAGGTGCCGGCATTCACCTCTCTGACCTGGAGCTCCTCCGGGGAGGCGTCGCCCGGCTTCTTGGCCTCGACGATCCGCTCGACCTCGCCGTCGCCCCCGCGGATGACCCGCCCGAACGTCCCAGGGTCCTCGAGCTCGGTGGTCATCATCGTGGCCGCAGCACCGGCATCGCCATGGGCGGCGAGCATCGCCTCGATCGCCTCTGCACTGAGCAGGGGCGTGTCGCCGGACAGGACCACGACTGTGTCTGAGTCGCTGACGACGTCGGCGGCCGCGCGCAGCGCGCCGCCGGTCCCGTCGGCCACCGGCTGGACGATCGTCTCGGTGCCGTTGGGCAGCACCGAGGAGAGGTCATGGTCGGGCGAGACGATCACGCAGACCCGCCCCGCCCCGGCCTCGCGAGCGGCGAGGATCGGCCAGGCGATCATCGGTCGCCCGCAGACCTCGTGCAGGACCTTGGGCACCGCCGAGTGCATGCGCGTGCCCTGGCCCGCGGCCATGATCAGGGCCGTGGTGGCAGCCGTATTCACAGCGGAATCGTAAGGCCAGGGGTCGTCTCGCGACCGAGATCGCCTAAGCCAGCCAGGCCGCGACCCGCTCGGCGATCAGCTCGGGCTCCTCGATCTGGAGAAAGTGACCGACGCCCGGCAGGACTTCTCGCTCGTACGGGCCGCTGAATCGGCCGCGGTCGTCACTGCTCGGCGGAAGGACGCAGCCATCATCGGCCCCGTGGAGCTGCAGGAGCGGCGTCGCGATCGGCTGGGAGAGCAGCCGCAGCCTGGCCCTCCCCTCCGTGTACGGGCGGAGCATCTGCCGGTAGTAGCGGATCGGGGCCGGCAGGCTGGTGGCGAGGCACTCGTGCAGCTCGGCCCGCCGGGCGGGATCGAGCGAGAAGCCCGGCGACCAGCGGCGCCAGAGGAGGTCGACCAGCGCCAGGTCGCGCGCCTCCACCAGCCAGCCCGCGCCGGGGAGCTGGAACAGCGCCATGTACCAGCTGCGACGCATCTGCGCCGGCCTTCCGAGCCGGCGGAGGAAGGTGAGCGGGTGCGGCACCGAGAGCGTCACCGCGCGCTCGATCCTGCCGGGCACCACCAGGCACGCGTTGCAGGTCAGGCCGGCGCCCCAATCGTGCCCGACGAGGTCGATCGCGGACCCAGGCGACCAGCGGTCGATCAGCTCGATCACATCCCCCAGCAGCGACCCCTGGTCGAAGGGGCCGCTGAGCGGCGAAGGCGCATACCCGCGCAACCACGGCGCCAGCACGCGATGGCCGCGGCGGCAGAGCTCCAGGAGAAATGGGGTCGCGGTCGGCGGGTGGTCGGGGAAGCCGTGCAGGTAGAGGACCGGACGGCCGTCGGGGTCGCCCCCCGCCAGCGCGTAGAACTCACCGTGCGACAGATCGAACACCTGGCGCTCGAGCTCCATCCCCCCAGCCTGCCAGAAGTCACCCGAGTGTCAGTCGCTTACTCCGGCCGACTCCCGGGCGGTGAACGCGGCCCTGACCAGCTCGACGATCTCCGCCGGCGCCTTCTCGGGAGAGCCGGCATCGAGTGGCGGCTCGGGGTCGTACTCGATGCCGAGCTGCACCGCTTGGGCGACCTCGTCCCCGTTGATCCTCCTGACGAGGTGGAGCGCCATGTCGATCCCCGAGGAGACGCCCGCTGCGGTGACGATCTTGCCGTGCTCGACGATGCGATCCGGGACTGGCTTCGCCCCCAGCTCGGCGAGGACGTCGCGCGCCAGCCAGTGGGTGGTCGCGGGTGCACCGTCGAGAAGGCCGGCGGCCGCGAGCAGCAGCGAGCCGGTGCAGACCGAGGTGGTCCAGGTGCTGGTCTCGTGCACGCCCCGGATCCACTCGTGGAGCGGCTCGTGCTCGAGCAGCAGCCGGTTGCCGAAGCCGCCTGGGACGACGACGATGTCCGGGCTAGTCACCTCGTCCAGCGAGGCGTCGGCGACGAGCGAGAGCGTGTCCGACTCGTTTCGGACCGGCCCGGCCACCTCGGCGACGAAGATCGATTCGTTGCCGGGGACGGAGTTGAGAACGTCGTGGGGTCCTGTGATGTCCAGAGCGGTGAAGCGGTCATAGAGCAGGTAGGCGATCTGCATCAGGGGTCTCCTCTCAATGGACGGGTGCGGCCGGGTCGGGGGCTCGGCGGAACCGGGCGCGGTAGGCAGCCGGGGCGGCGCCGACCCGGCGCGAGAAGGCGCGGCGCATGGTCTCCGGCGTGCCGAATCCGCAACGGGTAGAGACGAGCTCCACCGGATCGGAGCTCTCCTCCAGCAGCTGGCGAGCGCGCTCGACGCGGAGCTCCTCGACATAGGCCGCCGGCGTCATCCCCGTCTCCCGCCGGAAGAAGCGGGCGAAGTTCCGCGGGCTCATCGCGGCGCGCTCCGCCAGGGCCTCGACCCGCAGGTCTGCGTCGAGGTTGTCGGCGATCCAGGACTGGAGCTCGCGCAGGGGCCGCCGCTCGGCGAGCTGCGCCGAGAGGTGGGTGCTGAACTGGGCCTGGCCGCCGGGGCGCTGGAGGAAAAGAACGAGCCAGCGTGCGATCTCCACCGCGGTCTCGCGACCCAGGTCCTCCTCCACCAATGCGAGCGAGAGGTCCATGCCGGAGGTGACCCCGGCGGAGGTCCAGACGTTCCCGTCCCGGACGAAGATCGGATTTGGGTCGACGGTGAGCTCCGGGTGGCGGCGGGCGAGCTCGGCGGTCGACGCCCAGTGAGTGGTGACGGTGCGCCCCTCCAGCAGCCCGGCCCGAGCGAGCAGGAACGATCCGGAGCAGACCGAGGTGACCCGTCGCGAGCGGCGGGCGGCGCTGCGGATCCAGCGGATCAGGCCGGCGTCATTCTCGGCCTCGGCGACCCCGAAGCCGCCGGCAACGACGAGCGTGTCGATTGGGCCGCGACAGCGGGCCGTCGTCGTCTTGGGAGCGATCCCATAGCCGCTTGCCCTGGTGGCGATGGGCCCGGGCTCCTTGGCGACGACCTCGACGGTGTAGGCATTCCCACCCGCCAGGACGTCCGCGCCGGCGAACACCTCCGCCGGCCCGATCACGTCAAGCGGCTGGACCCCCGGGAAGGCGAGGATGACGACTCGTCGCGGCTCATTGATCGAGGTCACGGCCGAATCATGGCCCTATTGGCGGCCGTCTGCAATGACCAATAGCGGACGATTTCTGCCATCCAGTCGAGGCTGGGGAGCCTGGAATCGAACCAGGATTGCCGGGACCAAAACCCGGAGTCTTGCCTTTAGACGACTCCCCAGGGGGAGAAATCAGTGTATGCGCGGGCTAATCTCATGACATGGAGCGCACGGCGTCCACCGAGGAGCGCATCGACCAGCTTGCCCAGCGAATGGAGAACGGTTTCGATCGGTTGGAAACACGGCTGGAGACCGGATTCGATCGCGTCGATCGGGACATCAGGGAGCTCCGATCAGTCATCTTCCGGTTCGGGGGCGGATTCATGGTTGGTCTCGTTGGGGTGATCCTCGCTCTGATCGGCGTAATCGGCGCGGTGCTCGCGACGAACTGATCCCGTCGCGGGCGGGCCAAATAGTCTCCTGGGCGCATGCCGTCCCTCCAGTCCCGCTTCCCCCGCATCTCCTCCTACGGCTTCCTCTCGGATTGCCACACCGGCGCCCTCGTCTCGCCCGAAGGGTCGATCGAATGGCTCTGCCTCCCGCGCTTCGACTCCGAGAGCGTCTTCGGCTCTCTCCTCGATCGCAGCGCCGGCTTCTGGCGGATCGGGCCCCCCGCGCTGGTCGCGCCGGTCAGCCGACGCTACGTCCCAGGGACGAACGTCCTCGAGACCACCTGGATGACGGGCTCCGGCTGGGTCGTCATTCGCGACGGGCTGACGCTCGGAGACTGGCGGCAGGACAACGACTTTGAGCCTCACCGCCGCCCGCCGCCCGACGATGAGGCCGAGCACGTCCTGATCCGGCAGGTGGAGTGTCTCCAGGGCGAGGTGGACATCGAGATGATCTGTCAGCCGGCCTTCGGCTACGGCGCGACGCGGCTCGAGTGGCAGCGGCGCGGCGAGGACGGGACCGACGCGGAGGTCAGCCACAAGGACATCCACCTGATCCTCACAGGCGATCTCCCCATCGGCGTCGACCAATCCGACGCCCGTG
Source organism: uncultured Solirubrobacterales bacterium (assembly GCA_963747425.1). GTDB lineage: Bacteria > Actinomycetota > Thermoleophilia > Solirubrobacterales > 70-9 > DASUPK01. The sequence goes on along the minus strand of CAVVFJ010000008.1, from coordinate 743,172 downwards.
CACGCCATCGGATGAAGTCCGGCGAGGTCCGCTACAGCGCACTCAGCTGGGGGCCCGCGCCGATTCCCCCGAGCTCGGCCGAGGAGTGCGAGCAGCGCCTCCAGCGCACCGTCGACTATTGGCGCAGGTGGCTGGAGGGCGGCAGCTTCCCCGACCATACGTGGCGCGACTATCTGCAGCGGTCGGCCCTGGTCCTCAAGGGACTGACCTATGCGCCGACCGGCGCCATGATCGCGGCGCTCACCACCTCGCTTCCCGAGACCCCCGGCGGCGAGCGCAACTGGGACTACCGCTACACGTGGATCCGGGACGCCACCTTCACCCTCTGGGCGCTCCACACTCTGGGGCTGGACTACGAGGCGACGGACTTCATGGGCTGGCTGGCCGACGTCTACAACGAGAGCCTCCAGGATGGCCGCCCCGGGCTGCAGATCATGTACGGGATCGGCGGCAAGAGCGACCTCACCGAGGTGACGCTCGACAACCTGAGCGGCTACGAGGGCGCCAAGCCCGTTCGCGTCGGAAACGCCGCCTACAGCCAGCGCCAGAACGACGTCTACGGCGCGCTGCTCGACTCCGTCTATATCCACGCCAAGGTCCAGGACCACCTCCCCCATGAGCTCTGGGAGGCCCTCTGCCGCCAGGTTGAGTCGGCGATCGCCGTGTGGGAGAAGCCCGACCAGGGGATCTGGGAGGCGCGCGGAGAGCCCAAGCACTACGTCTCCTCGAAGCTGATGTGCTGGGTCGCACTGGACAGAGGCTGTCGCCTGGCGGATCGGATCGGCGACGAGGACCGGATGAAGCGGTGGACCGAGGTCTCTCACCAGATCCGCGACGACATCCTCGAGAGAGGGGTCTCGGACCGCGGGGTCTTCCGGCAGCACTATGAGACCGACGCGCTCGACGCCTCCACCCTGCTTGTCCCGCTCGTACGCTTCCTGCCCCCGGACGACGAGCGAGTCGTCAACACGGTCAAGGCGATCGACGAGGAGCTGACCGAGCACGGGCTCGTGTTGCGCTACCGCGTGGAGCAGACCGATGACGGCCTTCACGGCGAGGAGGCCAGCTTCCTGATCTGCTCGTTCTGGCTTGTGTCGGCCCTTTCCGAAATCGGAGAGCAGCGGAAGGCACGAGAGATGTGCGAGAAGCTGCTCGCCATCGCCGGCCCGCTCGGCCTCTACGCCGAGGAGCTCGACGCAAGGACCGGCCGTCACTGGGGCAACTTCCCCCAGGCGTTCACTCACCTGGCGCTGATCAACGCCGTCAGCCACGTGATCTCGGACGATCGCCGGACGGGCGACCGCGAGATGAGCGGCGTGCTCAGCGAGATGATCTCGCGGCAGTTCGGCTAGTCGGCCTCGGCCGGAGGGACCTGGCCCGCCTCAGTGCCCGGTTCCCGAGCCGGTCCGACCGGCGAGGCGATTCCCAGCACCCGCATCGCCTTCAGCCCGAGCCCCAGCTTCTCGCGCCCCTCTGTGGAGGTGACGTCGTGCCCGCAGAGCTCGCGGGCGCGCTCCAACCTGTAGCGGATCGTGTGGCGGTGGGTGAAGAGCTGCTGCGCGGTCGCGGCCACGTTCCCGTCGTTCTCGAGATAGGTCTCGACCGTCGTGACCAGCTCGGTCTCGTACTGCTCGTCGTAGGCGACCAGCGGCTCGACGGTCTCCGAGTAGAAGCGCTCGAGCTCGGCCGGGTCCTCGCTCATCGCCGGCAGCAGGAGCCGGTAGGCCCCCGTGTCCTCGAAGGCGAGCACCCGCGCGCTCTCGGCCTCGCCGACGTTCGCCGCCAGCAGAGCCTCCTGCCCGGCCCGGTAGAGATCGACGGGGTCGGAAGCGACCCGGCTTCTGGAGACACCGACGGTGAAGCCGGTCAATCCCTGCTCGAGCTCGTTCGCAAGCGCATCGGAGGCGCGTGCCAGCTGCTCCTCGTCCTCCGCGGGGACGATCGCAACGACCTCCGCTCCCTCCCCCTCGGGATTCCCCTCGGCCGCGAGCGCGCCCCTGCTGACCGCTCGCACGGCGCGCAGGGCGATCGCCAGGACTCGCGCGCGCCACTCACCGGTCTGCGCCACGTGCGGCACGGCCCGTGCGATCAGAGCGCCGGCGCCGCCCGACAGATCCGCGCCGAGCTCAGTCGCGCGGGCCTCGATGTCACCGCGATCCGTGATCTCGCGACCGAGCAGGGCAGTGACGAAGTCCCCGGCGGCCTCCTCCGTCGCCCACTCCGGCGAGCGGGTGCGCTCGAGCTCGAGCCCGACGAGGGTCGCCACCATCCGGAGCAGGGCGGCGTCCGGCTCGTCCTCGCCGCGAGGACGCCAGCGCAGCTCGCCCACCGACGTATCCGCCACGCGAAGCTCCACGACCTCGACGCCCGCGCCGCCCGCCAGCAGCTTCCTCTCCTCGTCGGGTGACGCGGCGGCAACCGCGAGCACGTTGCTGGCCCGGTCGATCAGGGCGACGCTCGCGTCGAGCGCACCGCCCGCCGCACGCGCGACCGCGGGCATGCCGGCGCCGGCCTCGATCGCAGCGGACAGCTCCTCGAGGCTGCCGGGATCGGCGTGGCGCTCGTGATGCGAGGGTGCGCCGCCAGGCGCAACCCGTTTCGAGCTGGTCTCCTTCTCCTTGGCGTTCATCGGCGCATTTTAGGTTGAGTCCTAGAAAGCGGCGATACCTAAAGCCAACCGGAGATCTTGTCCCAGTTCAGGAAGATCACGACGCCGATCACAAGGCCGACTAGGACCAGCGCCGCAAGGACGAAGAGCGAGAGAAAGCCGGCGACCAGCTTCTCCCAGGCGCGCCCATAGGAGCCGAGCGCGGGGACCAGGATGAGTCCCACGAACGCGCACACCGAGAGCACCCCGGCGATGCCGAAGAGGTAGTACTCAGTGCCCAGCGCCAGCGCCGGCGCGAGGATCGAGCTCAGGGGCAGCGACACGCCGAGGATTGTGGCGGATGTAGGTCACGATCAGCGCCACGATTGCGGCCGCTGCGAAGCAGGAGAGGCCAAGAGCCCATCCCGAGGTCACGTCGCTGAGCCAGTGAACCCGGAGATAGATGCGGGTGAGACCGACGAGCCCGGCGAGCGCGATGCCCGCCCCTATCACCAGGCTGCGCCTGGTGATGCCCGGAACGAGCCGCAACGAGACCGTGACAGCCAGCCAGACATAGAGCGTCGAGTAGGCGGCGTGGCCGCTCGGGAAGGATGAGCCGCGCGCCGAGACGAGCGGATCGGGTGGGCGCGGCCGGTCCGTCCAGGCCTTGATCCCGTGGACGAGCAGGATCGTCAGCACCATGCCGGCGACCAGCACCCAGAACTCCGTCCACCGGCGCCAGGCGGCCAGGGCGATCGCGGCAAGAACTGCGATCGGCCAGGTCACGAACCCCGAGCCCAGATAGGTGAGCCCCTTGGCAACGTGATCGAGCCAGGACGCACTGAGGTGGTTGACGACGTTGAGCGCCGTCTGGTCGCCGGGTGTGGGCCCGGGGTCCCCCGAGATCACGGCCCAGTAGGCGATCACGACGAAGAGCCCGACCGAGAGGGCCGCCAAGAGGGTCGTCAGCTCGAGACCGAGCCCGCCGGGAGTGAGCCTCCGGCCGAGGAAGGCGAACTGGGGGCGCAGTCGCCGCGCCAGAGACAGAATCGGGCGAAGCGCCCGTCGCTTCTCCATCTCCGCCGCGATCTTTCCCCGGTTCTCCGGCTCGCGCAGGAACCGGAAGGCGAGAAAGAGCCCCACAGCCACCCCGATGACGATCCCGAACACCAGCAGGCCCTTGCCGACGACCTTCGTGACCGTGTCGAGGCTCTGCGCGAAGAAGTAGCCGGCCAGGATCAGCCCGGCCGACCAGAGGCCGGTGCCCAGGATGCTGAAGGGCGCGAAGTTCCGGTACGGCATCTTGCTGGTGCCCGCGATGAAGGGAGCCAGCGCGCGCACCAGGCCGATGAAGCGGCCGACCAGGATCGTCCGGCCCCCGTAGCGGGCGAAATAGCCCTCCACCTGCTTGAGGCGCTCGTCGGTGATCCGGAAGCGCCTGCCGTGCTTGACGAGGAACCCGCGACCGAGCCGCGCCCCGAGAAGGAAGCTCACGGAGTCTCCGGCGAAGGCGCATGCCCAGGTGATCGCCAGGATGAGCGGCAGCGAGATGTCCCCCTGACCCGCCACGGCCCCGCCGAGCATCACGGTGAACTCCCCGGGGGCGATCAGCCCGACGAACGCCCCGGTCTCGAGAAACGCAAGCGCGCCGACCAGCACGTAGGTCCAGGCCCCCAGGCCCTTGGAAAGGTCCTGAATCGCCCCCTCCAGGTCGATATGCGGCAGATCTCCCCGGAAGACGAAGTAGGCGACGATCGCGGCCGCGAGCAGTCCGCGGCGAACCCATTTCCAGCTGATCCGCTGCGGGCTCATTCCGCCAGCGGGGCCGTCGCCAGTGCGCCGGGGAATCCCCCGCGGAGGCTCTCGACCGCCGCCACCGCGGCATCCGCGCTCGGATAGAGACCGAACGCGGTCGGCCCCGACCCCGTCACCATCGCGTGAGCCGCGCCGGCCTCCTCCAGGGCGCGAAGCGCCTCCTCGATCTCCGGCCGCAGCGAGATTGCCGCCGGCTGCAGGTCGTTGACCAGGTTCTCCCGGTAGTCGAGCGGGGAGCCGCCCTCGTCCACCGCGTCTCGAAGGCGCCGGCGAATCGCCTCCAGCTCGGACTCCCCCCGAGGTGAGCCGAGCCGGTCGGCCTCGGCATAGACGTCGGCCGTCGCCAACCCCTCGGCCTGCGGGATCAGCACCACCCCGTGCTCGGCCGGGGGCGGCGCCGGCTCGATCACCTCTCCCGCGCCGGCGACCAGACAGGGGCGGGGCTGAAGCTGCGACGGGACATCGGCCCCGATCTCGGCCGCGATCGACCGCAGGCCCTCCACCTCGCCCCGGGCGAGCCGCAGGACGGCCGCCGCATCGGCGCTGCCGCCCCCGAGTCCGGCCGCGACCGGGACCCGCTTGGTGACCTCGATGCGCAACGGCGGTCCGCTCCAGCCGTTCTCCCTGAGCGCGACCAGGGCCTTGGCGGTCAGATCGGGGCCCTCGATCCCCTCGCACACCACCTCGTCGGCCTCCGCTGCACTGAGCTGCAGCCGATCGGCGAGCTCGAGCGGCTCGAACAGCGAGCGGATCTCGTGCAGCCCGTCCTCTCGGATCGGGCCCACGTACAGGCAGAGGTTGAGCTTGGCGGGCGCGAGCATCGTGCCCGGCAGCTCCTCAACGCTCACTGCCTCTTCGCCTCCTTGGCCAGGGCCTCGGCGAACCGCACCCATTCCTCCGGCGAGAGCGTCTCCGCGCGCGCGTCGGCGGCCTTGCCGAGCTCGGCCAGGGCGAGCCGGGCCGGCTCGCGGCTTCCGGCACGGGCCAGCTCCAGCGAGCCGGGCAGCGCCTTGCGCCGGTGGGTGAACGCGAGGCGAACCAGCGCCGCGAGGTCCTGCGAGGCGCCCGGGCCCTTCCGGCGCAGCCGAAGCAGCGCCGAGCCGACTCGCGGCCGGGGCACGAAGACAGCGGGATCGACCGTGCGAAGCATCGTCACCTCGCAGGCGAGCTGGACCAGGACGCTCGCGGAGCCGTACTCGCGCGTCCCAGGCTCGGCGCGGAGCCGCTCGGCGATCTCCCGCTGGACCATCACGACCCAGCTCTCCAGGCCCGGGAGCTCGTCGATGGTCCGGATCAGCAGCGGCGTTGCGATCGAGTAGGGCAGGTTGGCGACCATCTTGGTCGGCGCCGGCGTCAGATCGCCGAGAGCGATCCGCATCGCGTCGCCCCAGACGAGCTTGACGTTGCCAGCCTCGTCCGCCAGCGGCATGAGCTCGTCGCGCAGACGCTCGTCGACCTCGATCACATGCAGGCAGCCCACCGCCGGGGCCAGCCGCTCGGTGAGGGCTCCGCCCCCTCCGCCCACCTCGAGTACGACGTCGCTCGCCGAGAGGGCCGCCTCGCGGGCGATCGCGTCCAGCAGGTTCGGGTCGGCGAGGAAGTTCTGGCCCAACCGGCGCGGCGAGCGCTCCGGCGGACCGGTGCCCCTTACCACCCGAAGACTCTCGCGGCGTTCGCCTCCACGATTCGCTCGAGATCACCGTAGGGGACGCCGCGGACCTCGGCGAGCCGTTCGGCCGTGGCGACCACGTTCGCGGGCTGATTCGGCCTTCCCCTCACCGGCTGTGGCGCGAGAAACGGCGAGTCGGTTTCGACCAGCACCCGGTCCTCCGGCACGATCGCCGCCGCCTCGCGAATCGCCTCCGCCTTCGGATAGGTGAGGTTCCCGGCGAACGAGCAGTACCAGCCGTGCTCTGCCGCCATCTCGGCCCAGCGCGGACCTGCGGAGAAGCAATGCAGGATCACGGCGGTGCCATCCGCCTCCCGCCCGAGCGTCTCGAATGCCTCCGAGACCGCGTCCTCCGATCCCTCGGCGTCACGAAGGTGGACGACGAGCGCCTTCCCCGTCCGCCCCGCGATGGCGATCTGCGCCGCGAAGGCACGTCGCTGGTCCTCGGGGTCGGAGCGGTCCCGGTAGAAGTCGAGGCCCGTCTCGCCGACGGCGACCACACCCGGCTGGGAGCAGAGCTCCTCGATCGCCACCGCCGCGGCGTCATCGAAGCCGTCGGCGCTGTTCGGATGCCGGCCAACGGAGGCAAACACTCCGGTGTTCTCCTGAGCCGAGAGAACCGCACCGGGATTCGAGTCCTCACCCAGGCCGACCGTGAGGATGCGGCTCACGCCGGCCTCGTGTGCCAATCGGAGGAGCTCGGCCTCCGCCGGCTCGCAGAGCCCAAGGTGCGCGTGGGTATCGACCACGGACCGAGTCTATGAGCGCCCGGCGGAAGCTAGCCGAGGTTGGTGAGTATGAAGTCGCGGTAGCTGTCGGAGCGGGTGTGAACCGACGGGAAGCCCTTCAGCCCGCAGATCACGAAGAAGAACGGGTTCCGCTTCGATCTCGGCGTCAGGCTGGCCTCGGCGGTTCCCACCAGGCGCGGCCCAGCGGGTGTGTTCGCGATGAGCGGCCCGCCGCTGTCGCCCTCGCAGATGCTTCTCCTCACAGGGCGACGCTTGACCTTGTGCTTGATGCGGCGAATGGCGACGCCTACCTTGTGACCGGCGTCGCAGATGAGGAACGTCGGCGCCGGACAGAATCGCGCCATCACATTGGCCGCGGTCAGCAGGCCGAACTTCGCTTTGCCGACGATCAGCGGGTTGCGGTTGCCGAACCCTGCCACCGAGAGTCGCCCACCCGGCCGCGTGTAGGCGGCATCCTCGGCGGTGCTCGCAAGCTGGATCGGGCTCGCCGTGGTGGGGGCGTTGAGCGTCAGGATGGCGAGATCGCTCTCCAGGCCGTTCGCGTATCCCGGGGCGAGGGCGACAGAGGTGACGCCGAACACCTCGCCCCCTGAGAACGCCGAGGTGGACCTCGTGCGCACGATCATCGTCGGCAGGCTCCCGACGCAGTGCGCAGCCGTCAGCACCCGGGTCGGCGAGATCACCGTGCCCGTACAGAGCGTTCTTGGGGTCAAGACCGCCGCGGCGAATCCCCACTGGTCGATGTTCGCGACGGTGCCGCCGATCACACTCGTCCGTGCGCGCGGCTTGGCGCTCGCCGACCCTGCGGCAAGCAAACCGATCAGGCAAACGGCACAGAGAGCCACCGCTCCCGCCCTGGCGATCCGAGAGAGCATCGGCCCGAGGTTAGCCCTTGGCCTTCTCTATCGCTTGAGCCTGAAGGCGCGCGAGATCTTGTCGGTTGCCCCGGTGGTCGGGTCCGTGGCGATCAGCGTCTCGGTCAGCTTGAACTTGCCCGCGTTCTGCTTGATCGTCTTGAGGGCCTTGCCCTTCACGATCAGGGCGAGGCCGAAGAACTCATTCGGGCCGAAGGAACCGGAATCCCCGAACGGGATGCGCGCCCCGAGGCCCTTGAGCACTCCGGTGCCCGTGACGTTGCAGGCGACCGAGCAGACGGCGACCGGCTGGATGTGCTTCCTGATCCTGACCTTGCCCTTGGTGACCCAGTTGACGATGGCGCCGGACTTGTGGGCAACCGGCCCATCGGCCGCCGCGCCCGAGGCCGGAATGAGGAGCACACCGGTGACGGCCAGCGCCGCCACGAAGCTCCCGATACGAGACTTCCTGCTCATCGAAATCCTCCCTGAATCGCCGTTCGGACCTGGCGAGCCACACTACCACGGAGGTTCCGGGGCATCGGGAGGACGGTACGTCCGGCTAGGCCGTTTGGAGCTTGGGAAACAGCGGGGCCAGGTCGCCCACGGTCTGTCCCCCGCCCCGGGAGGCGAAGTTGGCCAACTCGCGGCCCGGTTCCTCCAGCGCCTCGAGCAGGCGTCCCGTCGTCTCAGGCATATAGGCGTGCAGCAACAACGTCGTAACCCGCAGCCCCTCCGCGAGGCCGTAGAGGACCGAATCGAGCTTCGCTGACGCCGAATCGTCCTTCGCCAGCTCCCACGGCTTCGTCTCCTCGACGTATTGATTGAGGCGGCGGACCAGCTTCCAGATCTCCTCGAGCGCCTGGGTCAGCTCCGCGTCGTCGAGCAGCGCGCGCACCCGGTCCGGCGCGCCCTCGAGGTCGCCCGCCAGGTCTGCCTCCGCCTCCGCCTCCGGCACGACTCCGTCGCGGTAGCGGCCGATCATCGAGAGCACCCGGTTGGCGAGGTTCCCGTACTGGTCGGCGAGCTCGGTCTCGTAGCGCGACTCGAAGCCGGCGGGCGAGATCTGCCCGTCCTGGCCGAAGGAGACCTCGCGGAAGCAGTAGAAGCGCAGGGCGTCGGCGCCGAACTTGGCGATCACCTCGTCGGGGTCGAGCACGTTGCCGAGCGACTTGGACATCTTGTGCCCCTCCATCAGCAGGAAGCCGTGGATGAACATCCGCTCCGGCAGCTCGATCTCGGCCGCCATCAGGAACGCCGGCCAGTAGACCGCGTGAAACTTGAGGATGTCCTTGGCGAGGATGTGGAACGGGGGCCAGAACTGCTCCGTCACGTCCTTGCCCTCGATCGCGTAGCCGAGCGCCGTGTAGTAGTTGAGCAGCGCGTCGAACCAGACGTAGATCACCTGGTCGGTGTCCCAGGGGACCGGCACGCCCCACTTCAGCGTTGGGCGCGAGAGCGAGACGTCCTGGAGGCCCCGCTTGATGAAGGCAAGCGCCTCGTTGCTCCGGAAGCCGGGCACGACGAAGTCGGGGCGCTCCTCGTAGAGCCTCTCGAGATCCGACTGGAAGGAGGAGAGCTTGAAGAACCAGTTCTTCTGCTCCTCCCGGGTGAGCGGGATCTGGTGGATCGGGCAGGTGTTGTCGGGACCGATCTCCGACTCCGTCTTGAAGTCGGCGCACCGCGGGCAGTACCAGCCCTCGTACATCCCCTCGTAGACGTGGCCGTTGTCGTGGACGCGCTGGACGATCTCCTGGACGCGCTCCATGTGGCCCTCATCGGTGGTCCGGATGAAGAAGTCGTTGGATGCGTTGATCTTGGCCGCCATCTCCTTGAAGCGGGGTGCGAGCCGGTCGCCCAGCTCGCGCGGGGTGACGCCCTCGGCCTCGGCCTGCTGCGCCACCGGCTCCCCGTGCTCGTCGGTCCCGGTCAGGAAGAAGACGTCCTCGCCCCGCTGGCGGTGGTGGCGGGCGAGGATGTCCGCGGCGATCGTCGAGTAGGCATGCCCCAGGTGGGGCTCGCCGTTGACGTAGTAGATCGGGGTGGTGACGTAGAAGCTCACGCGCAGTGAGCCTACTTACAGCAGCTTCTCCTGCCCCTTTGCCGCGCGGCGGCGGCGCGGGATGCCCGCCGCCTCGGTCAGCGCCTCCTCGACGTCGGCGAGGATCGCTCGCTCCGAGCGCGAGGCGACGATCGGCTCGGCCATGTCGTCGACGTGCACGTAGGTGCGCCGCCCCTCCCCCCGGTCCTTCGGATCAAGCGGGACGAGGGCGTAGATGCGGTCCGCCCGGGCGAATTTCCCGTACCCGAGCGAAACCATGCGTGGCTCGCGCTTGGCCATCACCTCACGGTAGCGCGCCGAGTTGCCGGACCCGGCCCGAAATCCCTGCTAACGCCGGGGTTCGCGCCCCGTGATCCCCTTATAGAGATCGTTGGCGGGCACTCCGGTCAGGGCGGACACCACGCTGGCCGCGGCTCGCGGCCTCGCACCGGCACGGATCAGGCCGCGCAATGCGTCCGTCGCGAAGCCGATGTCGGCGGTGCCGCGCTCCGCGGCCGGCCCGATCACGACCACGATCTCGCCGCGGGCCTCGTCGCGGAAGCGACGCGAGAGCTCGCCGAGAGTGCCGCGGGCGACCTCCTCGTGCAGCTTGGTCAGCTCACGGCAGATCGCGGCCGGCCGGTCCGGGGCAAGCTGGGCGAGAGCCCGCAGCGACTCGGGCAGGCGCCGCGGCGACTCGAAGGCGATCAGGGTGTCGCTGGACTGGAGGACCCGCTCCAGCTCGCCGGTCCGCCGGGGCAGGAAGCCCTGGAACCGGAAGCGATGCGTCGGCAGGCCGGAGACGACCAGGGCGGTGATGATCGATGAGGGCCCCGGCAGCACCTCGATGTCGAGGTCGCGGTCGATGCAGGCCCTGATCAGGCGGAAGCCCGGGTCGGAGATCGCGGGCGTGCCGGCGTCGGAGACGAGGGCGACGTTGTCCCCCCGCTCGATCCGCTGGGCGAGCTCCCGGGCTCGCTCCGCCTCGTTTCCCTCGTGGTAGGAGAGCAGCCGCAGAGCCTGAATCTCGAGCCGCTCCAGCAGCAGCCCCGTCCTGCGCGTGTCCTCGCACGCGATCACATCGGCCTCGTACAGGGCACGCCGCGCGCGCAGAGTGATGTCCTCGAGGTTCCCGATCGGAGTCGGGCAGACGACGAGCTTCCCCGGCATTAGATGAGGGAACCCGCGGCGATGCGCGTCTGGGGGCGGCCGCGGCCGAGCAGATCGGTGGACGCAGGGCGAAGCCCTTGCTGGCGGCAAGGGCGAGCCCGAGGACGCCGAGATGCGAAGTCCGGGGCCGTCATCCAGGCGTGCATGGTCGCGGGGTCGTTCATCTCACTAAGTCTCCTTGTCGAGCTCGATCAGCGCCATCGCCGCCGCTCCGATCATGCCCGCCTTCGGGCCGAGCTCGGCGATCTTCACCGGCGTCCGGTTCATCGGCGTCAGAGCCCGCGACTCGAGCTCCTTGCGCGCCGGCCCGATCAACAGCTCCCCCACCACGGAGACGCCGCCCCCGATCACGATCACGTCGGGATCGAAGATATTGGCGAGGCTCGCGAGCGCGACACCGAGGTGCCGGCCCGCCTCGGCGACGACCCCTGCCGCCAACGGGTCTCCATTGATGGCCAGCTCGGTGACCGTCTTGCCGACGATCGGCCCCTCGGCGAGCGCCTTGCCGAGCGCGGAGTCCGGTTCCCGCTCGGCGGCCGCCTTGCCCTCGCGCGCGATCGCGGTGCCGGAGGCGAGCGTCTCGACGCAGCCGCGGTTGGGACAGTTGCCCTGGCAGGGAGGACCGTCCTCCTGCACCACGACGTGGCCGAGCTCCGCCGCGGAGCCGGTCGTCCCACGGTAGATCTCGCCGTCCAGGACCAGGCCTCCGCCGATCCCCGTCCCGATGGTCAGCATCACGACGTTCCGTGCCCCGCGGCCGGCGCCGAACAGGAACTCGGCGAGGGCGGCGACGTTCGCATCGTTGTCGATGAAGACCGGGAGGCCGAGCTGCTTTCCCATCAGGTCGCGAAGGGGGACGTCCGAGATCTCGAGGTTGACCGCCTGGATGGCCACGCCGCGATCGTGGTCGATGGTGGCCGGAATCCCGAGGCCCGCGCAGAGCACGTCGGGCCTGGCGTCCCTGGCCTCCACCAGCTCCCTGCCGAGATCCTCGACCAGCTTGTCCTCGCTCAGCCCGATCGAGGATTCGTTCCCCTCGAAGTGGATGTGCTGCTCGGAATCGACGACCCCGACGGCCATCTTGGTCCCGCCCAGGTCGACGCCGATCGTCTCGCGGGGGCTCAAGAGGAAGAGGGGTCCGGCGGCGGCATGCGTAAGTATTGATATCCCATGTCTCCGCAGGGAGATGAACGGCCGCCCAAGCGGTCCGGGGGCTCTGCGGGCGGCGGGAAGCCCGGCAAGCCCAAGAAGCCTGGCGCGTCCGGGGGTTCCGGCAAACCCGAAGGCGGCAAGAAGCCCGAGTACACGGTCTACGGACGGGGCGGCCGTGGCGGCCAGAAGCGCTCGGCGCCCAAGCGCAAGAAGCCCGAGGGCAAGGGCGAGAAGCCCCCGTACACCGTCTACCGCTCGCGGCCCAGCCTGCGCGACCGGATTCGCAAGCCGAGCCTGCAGAGCATCCGCCGCGACTCCGGTGGCGGTGGCGGGATCCGCGGCTTCTTCGGGGGGCTGACCGGCGGCAAGCGCCCCTGGCTTCGCTGGATCCTGATCTTCGCGGTGGGCTGGCTCCTGCTCAGCTTCATCACCTTCGCGATCTCGGCCCAGATCCAGAAGGGCAAGCTGCCGCAGTCGGCCAAGAACGCGCTCAAGGGCGGTCCAGCCGTGCTCGCGGGGCAGAACATCCTCATCCTCGGAGGGGACCGGCGCGGCAAGACCCAGCGCAACGCCAACGGCTCGGAGGGCCAGGGCCCGCCTCGCGCCGACACGATCATGGTCCTGCACTCGTCGCTGACCTCGTTCCGCAAGCTCTCCATCCCCCGCGACAGCTTCGCCGCGATCCCGGACTGCGGCTCGCAGAAGATCAACGCCTCGCTCGCCTGCAACACGCAGAGCACCAACGGCAATCCCGCCTCGACCATCAAGACGGTCGAGAACTTCCTCGGCATCGACATCAACCACATCGTGATCGTCGACTTCGACGGCTTCGCCGACTTCATCAACACCCTTGGCGGGGTCACGATCCACGTGCCCGACACAAATGGCAAGAAGGACGGCGCCGTCGTCTGCGGGGACGTGGACGGGGGCAAGAAGCAGGGCGGTGTCTCCCTGAAACTGCCCCCGGGAGACATCACCCTGGAGGGCGACAAGGCCCTCGCCTACGCCCGGATCAGGCACAACAACTGCGATCCCTCCGAGGACGACCGCGACCGCGCGGCTCGCCAGCAAGCGGTCCTCAACGGGATCAAGGGGCGCCTGACCAGCATCACCCGCTTCCCCTACAACTTCATCAAGGGTCCCTGGATCGGCTGGAACGCGCCGAAGGCCTTCATCAGCGACATGGGCGGTTTCACGTTGCCGCAGCTGGCGATCTCGGCAATCCTCGGCGGCAGCGGGTCGACGAACGTGCTGGGCAGCGACAAGGCGGGCGTTGGTGTGGGACCCGGCGGCAGCCTGGAGATTCCCCAGGGCGCCTGCGACGACGCCGTCAAGAAGCTGGTCGGCGGCGATCCACCGCGCCGGCCCGCCTGCTCGCCATAGCCCGGACGGCGGCTAGTCCGAGCTGGAGCTCGTCTTCGCCTTGTCGGTGCCGTTCGAGTCCGACTTCTTGGAGCTGGACTCGGAGCTGGACGACTCGGAGCCCGAACCGCCTGAATCCCCGGACGACGAGGAGTCGCCGTCCTTGCCCGCGCCCGACTTGGCCTTGGCGCCGTAGTCGGTGGAGTAGAAGCCGGACCCCTTGAAGTGGACCGCGACCGGGTGGAAGACCCGCTCGACGGGGGCGCCGCACTGCTCGCAGGCCTCGACGGGATCGTCGGACATGCGCTGGACCACCTCGAAGGTGTGTCCGTTCTCGCAGCGGTACTCGTAGATCGGCATCGGAGGCAAGAGGGTAGTGGGCGCCGCCCCAAGGCATCGCACGCTGGGAGCCGTTTACGCTGACGCCCATGTCCGAGCTCAAGCTCGAGGAGATCGTCGCGCTGTGCAAGCGCCGGGGCTTCATCTTCCCGGCGTCGGAGATCTATGGCGGCTTCGCCAACACCTACGACTACGGGCACTACGGCGTGCTGCTCAAGAACAACGTCAAGGGCGAGTGGTGGCGGGCGATGATCCAGGAGCGCGACGACATCGTCGCGCTCGACTCGGCGATCATCCAGAACCCCAAGGTCTGGGAGGCCTCGGGGCACCTCGCCGGCTTCACCGACCCGCTCGTTCAGTGCCTTGGGGAATGCAAGCGGCGCTGGCGCGAGGACGACCTGCGCGAGGAGCAGCTCGGCGCCGAGGACGCGGAGGGCGAGATCCGCTGCCCGAACTGCGGCGGCGAGCTCTCGGAGCCGCGCCAGTTCAATCTGATGTTCGAGACATACGTCGGGCCCGTCCACGACGAGGACGACAAGGCCTACCTGCGACCCGAGACCGCGCAGGGGATCTTCATCAACTTCAAGAACGTCCTGAGCTTCGCCCGCAAGAAGCCGCCGTTCGGGATCGCCCAGATCGGCAAGTCCTTCCGCAACGAGATCACCCCCGGCAACTTCATCTTCCGCACCCTGGAGTTCGAGCAGATGGAGATGGAGTTCTTCGTCCCGCCGGTCGAGGCGGCCGAGTGGCATGAGCGCTGGATGGAGCAGCGGATGCGCTGGTACACGGACCTCGGCATCCGGCCGGACCAGCTCCGCCTCCGCGCGCACGGTGCCGACGAGCTCTCCCACTACTCCAGCGCCACCTCCGACATCGAGTACCTCTTCCCGATGGGCTGGTCCGAGCTGGAGGGGATCGCGAACCGCGGCGACTTCGACCTCACCCAGCACGCGAAGCTCTCCGGCGAGAAGCTCGAGTACGTCGATTCCGCCACCGGCGACCGCTACGTCCCGCACGTGATCGAGCCCGCCGCGGGCGTCGACCGGGCGATGCTCTCCTTCATGGTCGACGCCTATGACGTCGAGGAGGTCGAGGGCCGCGAGCGGACCGTCCTGCGCCTCCACCCCAAGCTCGCCCCGGTGAAGGTTGCGGTGCTGCCGCTGGTCAACAAGGACGGGCAGCCCGAGAAGGCGCGAGAGATCTACGAGGAGCTTCGCCGGCTGATGACCGCCGAGTACGACACGGGCGGCTCGATCGGCAAGCGCTATCGCCGCCAGGACGAGATCGGCACCCCGTGGGGCGTCACCGTCGACCACCAGACGATGGAGGACGACACCGTGACCCTGCGCGATCGCGACTCCCTGGACCAGTCGCGCATCGCGATCGGCGAGCTGGCCGAGGAGCTGTCACGTCGTCTCGCGGAGCCCTGGACCTCGCCGAAGCTCGGCGCGGCGGCATAGCCCCACCCCCGGCTATCCGGCCGCAGCGGTAGAAGGCAGCGCTGTGAGCGCCCGCCGGAGCATCGGCGTCTTCGTCCTCGCCCTGGTGATCACGGGGTGGAACTGCGGCAACGTCGGACCCGTGGTGGCGCCTCTGAGCCAGGAGTTCGACCTCAGCCTCTCCGAGGTGGGGCTGCTCTCCGGGACCTTCTTCTTCGCCGGTGCGGCGACCGCGAGCCTGGCGGGTGCTGAGCTGGCCCGGAGAATCCGCGTGCTGCAGGGGATCTGGGCCTGCTGCCTGCTCTCGGTCGCCGGGAATGCGCTGATCGCGATCGGCGACAGCTTTGCCGTCCTCGCCGCCGGCCGGGTGATCGCGGGACTGGCATTCGGTCTTGCGGCGGTCTTCATCCCCGCCTACGCCCGGGCGATGGGCGGCCTGAGGATGCTCGGGCTGTTCGGCGCCGGGCTCACCCTCGGTGTGGCCGCCAGCCTCTTCCTCGGCAGCATCCTGCAGGGCGAGGGCGTCGACTGGCGGGTGCCCTTCGTGATCACCGCCGTGCTGGCGCTGGTCGCCATGCCGATACTCCCGAACGAGCAGGTGCCGGTCAAGCGCGCCCCGTCCGAGGGGGAGGGACTGGTGCGCGAGGCCCTCACAAGCGGGACCTGGTGGCGCATCGAGCTGCTCGGCAACACGACCCTGAACATCCCGCTCATCATCGGCGCCTGGCTCGTCCATTACCTGACCACGGGAGACGGGATGTCGGCGGCCGTGGCCGGCGCCCTCTCCTTCATGCTCTTCGGGATCTCGGCGCTGATGCGCGACCTGGCGGGCCGCTGGTCGGCGGCTGGGGTGAGCACCTCGCTGCTGGTGGTCCTCGGCCTAGGCCTGGCCGCCGCCGGGCTGGTCCTGCTCGGCCAGGGAAGGTCCGTCGGGCTGGTCGCAGTGGCGATCGCGCTGGTCGGAGTCGGGCTCTCCCTGCCCTATCCGCACTACTACGACGCAGCCGAGCGCGTGCTGCCGGATCACCCGATCGGCGGGCTCGGGCTGCTTCAGGTCGGCGCCGGGACCTTCCCGATTCCCGTTATCCCCCTGTTCGGTGCCGCACTGGCGAGCGGCGACGCCGATCTCGCCTTTGGCGCCCTGGCCGCCTTCACCGTGCTCACCGCAGCGCTCAACGCGCGTCCCAGCGCTGCCCCTGGCTGATCCGCTCCTGGCCGACCCAGGCGAAGTCCATCGCCGCCTGGACGACCTCCTCCTTGGGGACCTTGCGGTGGAGGTCCCACCAATCGGCGAGCGACTGCATCGCCCCGACCATCTGCTGGGCGATCATCTCGACGAACTGGGGCAGCTTCGGGAAGTCGAGCCCCTTGCGCTGGGCCTCCTCGCTCATCAGCTGGACGATCGCGGCGGCGACCTCGTCGCGGAGGCGGTCGAGCCGGACGGCGACGTCGGGGTCGCCGGCGTTGCGGAACATGATCCGCCAGCACCGCGGCTCAGTCGTAGCTGGGCTTGTATCCGCGTAGCCGCCCGACCGCGGCCATCAGCGGCAGCGATGCCTTCTGGATCGCGACTGGGGGTGAGGCCGCCCACGACCGCCCGTTCGTCGCCTTCGAGGTGACGAAGATCTGGAGCAGCGGCAGCTCATCCTGGTCGTTCAGCCGACCACTCTCCGTGAGGTGGTGGACGTAGGCCTCCGCATAGGCCTCGATGAAGTCGACGACGGGCTCGGAGTCCCCCGGACGTGGAGCTCGGCCGAGCGCGGGTTCCAGGGATCGCGGTGAGCGGTGCCGGGTGAGATCGCGACCCTGTCCCCCGCCCTGAACTCGCGCTCCTCCCCGCCGACCTCGATCATCCCCTCGCCCGACAGCCCCTCCCAGGTCTGGGTGAGGTCCTCGTGGAGGTGCGGATCCGTCCGGCCCGCGCCCAGGGCGAACGACCGCTCGAACTTCATGTTCCCGCCCGCCCGCTCGACGACTTCCAGCCAGGTTCCGGTTCGGGGGCTCGTGTAACGCTTTCCGACCTCGAGCATCCAGGCGACCCTATCCGCCCGGTCCGGTGGAAGCCAACCCCTTTCGCGGGCACGTTCTGGAACGTCGTTGCCCGTCCCTAGGATCCGTGGGGGGGTCACGTCGCGATCTCTATACTCCCGCGCCGCGACCCGCCGTCCACGATCTGCGAGGTGCTGAATTACTCGGATCCGACAGCAAGCGGGGCGCGTCAGACGGCGGTTGAGGTGGATGGTGCGTCCTCCGCGCCTCAGGGAGCCGCTGCCGCCCCCATTTCCCGGTGCGCTCCGGATGGACGGGGCCGAGGAGGAAGCCGTCCGAGCGGTGATCCGCTCCAAGCGCCTCTTCCGATGGTCTGGCGTCCCGGACCCCAATCAACCATCCAAGGTCGCGGAGTTCGAGGCCGCCTTCGCTGGTTCAATGGGCGCCGAGCATGCGCTGGCTGTCAATTCCGGCACGAGCGCGCTGGTGTGCGCCCTCGCCGGGCTCGAGATCGGGCCCGGTGACGAGGTCATCGTTCCAGCGAGCACCTGGATCGCATCGGCGACTTCGGTGCTCGCGGTTGGCGCCATCCCCGTGGTTGCCGACATCGACGAGTCTCTGACGATCGACCCGGACGACGTTGTCGACAAGCTGTCCCCCTGCACCAAGGCCATCATGCCGGTGCATCTGCGCGGGGCGCCGGCGGCGATGGACAGGCTGGGTGAGATCGCGCGAGACAACCGTTTGGCATTGATCGAGGACACCGCCCAGGCGGTCGGGGCAACGTACCGGGGCCGTCGGCTCGGGACGATCGGTGACGTGGGCGCTTACAGCTTCCAGATGAGCAAGATCATCACCGCAGGCGAGGGAGGAGCGATTGTCACCGACTCGGAGAGAGTGCACCGGCGAGCCCTGATGTACCACGATGCCGGATCCGTCGACCACGTCGATGTCACAGCGGACGAGTGGCTCCCCGGTTTGAACCTGCGGATGTCGGAGCTCCACGGGGCGGTCATGCTCGTTCAGCTCGGTCGGCTCGATCAACTCCTTGCCGACATGCGTTCCCGCAAGGCGGCACTCAAGGAGATGATCGAGTCGCCCCTTGCCGAGATCGGAATACGCTTCCGCACGATCCACGATCCGGCGGGCGAGGCCGCGGTCGGGTTGATCCTCCTGCTCCCGGATGGAGGGATGGCGAAGCGATTTGCGTCCGCCCTCGAGCGGGAGAACATCCCCGCCTATCCGTTGTTTCGCACGGATGCCGCGGGCCCGAACCCCCAGGTGTACCCGGGCTGGGCATCTGTCACAGGTAAGCGGGCATGGTCTCCCGCAGGGTTCCCCTGGAGGCAGCATCCCCGCCCGATCGAGTACCCGCCGGATGCATGCTCGCGCACGATCGAGATCCTCAGCCGATCGGTCAACATCAACATTTCGCCCGATCTCTCGAACGAGCAGCTCCAGCAAGTAGCCGAAGCGATCACCGTCACGTCCCGAAAGCTCGGTTGACCGGGTTCGGGTTCCTTCTGGGGAATATGAGCGGGTGAGCGGACCCAAGTACGACATCGTCGGATGCGGCTCGGTCGTCCGGCAGCATCACGTGCCGGCTCTGCAAGCTGCTCAGCGGCCAGGGCGACCTCCAGGTCGCGGGCTGCTACGACCTGAACACTCAACTCGCACGCGAGCTCGCTGAAATCCTCGGTGCTGAGCGTTCAGGGTCCCGAGGTTCCCCCACTGAAGGGGACGGCGTGGACGCCGTCCTCGTCGCCACGCCGCCGACCACACATGCCCAGATAGCGGTCGAGTACCTGCGCGCGGGAAAGAGCGTGTTGGTGGAGAAGCCCTTCACGGCAAGCGCCGGCGAAGCGGCCGAACTCGTCGCAGAGGCGGAGACGCACTCGGCCAGGGTTCTCGTCGACCACATTCGGCGGTTCCACCCGAATGTGAACGCGGCACGGCGGTTCCTCGAGGATCGCCTCGATGAGGTGGATGGCGCGGAGGCAACCGACGGCCAGCGATGGAATTGGGCCACGGCCTCGGACTACCTGGTTGAGGATCCGTACGGCGGTGTGATCCACGATTCGGGGTCGCACCTGCTCGACACGCTGCTCTACATCCTCGGGGTCGATGAGGATGGGGCCATCTCCTCCAGCCTCTCCAGGATCGAGAAGACACCGCCGGCCGAGCCATCGCATGAGTGCCGGGCCCGGCTCGTGCTCACTCGCCCTCGCGGCGACGACATCCCCATCGACCTGTCGGTCAGTCGCCTACGCCCGCTCGCACGGGGCATCAAGGTCTGGGGCTCGTTCGGCCTGATCTTCCTCCCATTTACGCTCGGCAGCCCACCGCTCCTGTTTCACGGATCTGGCGGGTTCAAGCTGACGGCAGAGCCTGTGGACGATGAGTCCCCCGACCCTCGCGGCGCCTTCCTGCTGGCGCAACGGGACTTCAACAGAGTGCTCACGGATTTCGGTCATGAAAGTAGGCTCGACGGCCGACGGTTCCTGCTCCTCGGTCAGATCCTGGATTCGCTTCACACGGGAGAGAGCTCATGAGTGGAACCGTCGTAGTGCTCGGGCCCAGCACCTATGTCGGTGCGGCCCTCACGTCCCGTCTGCTGGAAAGTGGCAATCGGGTCATAGGGGTGAGCGGCCGACCTGCGATCGCGCGAATCTTCCTCCCGCCCGAGTCCGACCAGCTGACCATCGCCTCGCCGGAAAACGCTCGAGGGTTGATCGATGATCCGGGACTGTGCTCGATCGTCAACCTCGCGGAGATTGCCGACGCGCCCTCGCCGGAACTACTCCGGGGAGATCGGCGAACGCGTACGCGATGGCGTCGCCGGCTGGCCGATTCGATACGCGAGATTGCGCCGAACGGCTGTCGCCAGCTGATCCAGATCAGCAGCTCGGGGGTTTTTGGCCAACCACCCGACAGTGCGCCTGCCCCGGAAGAAGTGCGGTGGCAGCCGATCAGCGATGCGGAGGCGGAGTCGCAGATGCTGATGGAACGGACGGTCGCCCGGCATATGCGGAGCGTCGCAGGTGAACTCGCGATCGTACGCTTGGGAAACGTGATCGGCCCTGGGGCTCCTTTGTGGGTGGCGGAGCTCGCGCAGCGGATCATGGAGATGAAGCCCGTCGGGTATCTCGGAGTGGAGGGCTTCCTGAACGCCACGCACGTGGAGAATGCCGCCGACTACCTCGCAGCCCTCGTCGACATGCCCAGCGGCGCGCTGCGCGAGTTCGGCACCTATCACCATCTTGCCGAGTACTCGTCCCACCGGTGGTCGGAGCTGTCTGACGTGATCGCCGCCCAGGTCGGGAAGCCGTGGAACGCGGCCGCCCGGGGAGTCCCGGTGGGCGCTGTGGCCGGGAATCCCGTCAAGCAGCTACTGAAGCGCTATGCGCAGTCCAAACCAGGAGCATATCTGCGCATGGGCGTGGCCCTACTGCCCGAGTCGCGACCCGTCGATCGAGTGCTGGGCAGGGCGACGCAAGCGCCCCCGCCGGAACCAACGGTCGCCACATCCGACCCCAACGACTCCGGCCTGCTCGAGGCTCTGTCCGCACCGTACGAGTTCTCCTCGCACACGATCGAGGGCTGGTCCCCGGCGATCGACTTCAGCCAGGCATGCGACGGGATTGCGGAGTGGGTTCGCGTTTCCGGCTATCCGCTTCGTCCCAGCGCTGCCCCTGGCTGATCCGCTCCTGGCCGACCCAGGCGAAGTCCATCGCCGCCTGGACGACCTCCTCCTTCGGCACCTTTCGGTGGAGGTCCCACCAGTCGGCCAGCGACTGCATCGCGCCGACCATCTGCTGGGCGATCATCTCGACGAACTGGGGCAGCTTCGGGAAGTCGAGCCCCTTGCGCTGGGCCTCCTCGCTCATCAGCTGGACGATCGCGGCGGCGACCTCGTCGCGGAGGCGGTCGAGCCGGACGGCGACGTCGGGGTCACCGGCGTTGCGGAACATGATCCGCCAGGCACCGCGGCGCTCCTCGACGAAGCCGAAGAACGCCTCGAGCCCGGCCCGCATCCGCGGCTCTCCCGGCTCGGCCTCCGCGACGGCGCCCGAGATCCGCTCGACCAGCTCGTGGACGTGCATCTCGAGCATCGCCACGTAGAGCTCGCGCTTGGAGGAGAAGTGCTCGTAGAGCAGGGCCTTGGAGACCCCGGCGCGCTCGGCGACGGCGTCGAGCGAGGTCTCGTGGTACCCGGTGTCGGCGAAGGCCGTGCGGGCGGCGTCGAGGATGGCCTCGCGGCGATCGGCCGCGGTCATCCTGGACCGGGTGGGCGGCGTCGCGGCCTTCTTGTTCTGTGTGATCGATGTCACCGTACTAACTGACTAGTCAGTCAGTTACTATACGACGGAACGGAGACGAGAGATCAGGAGGCACTGAATGTCGGTCGCACAGCAGGGCATTGCCGGTCAGATCACCTACGACGACCTCTACCGCCGCTGGGAGGAGGGCAACTGGAGGGCGACCGAGCTCGACTTCTCCGAGGACCGAAAGGGCTGGGACTCCCTCAACGAGATCCAGCGAAAGTCCGCCCTCTGGATCTACTCGATGTTCTTCTACGGCGAGGACGCCGTGGCCGACGGCCTCTCCCCCTACATCGAGGCCGCCCCGAAGGAGGAGCAGAAGTACTTCCTCGCCACCCAGCAGGTCGATGAGGCCCGCCACGCCGTCTTCTTCCACCGCTTCTTCAAGGAGGTCATCGGGGTCGAGGGCAGCATCGCGGACGGCCTCGACTTCACCCAGGGCCAACTCGGCTGGGGCTATCGCAACGTCTTCGGCCGGCTCGAGCGGATGGTCGAGGAGCTCCAGACCGACCGCTCCCTCCCCAAGTTCGCCCAGGCGATCACGCTCTACCACATGATCATCGAGGCGACGATGGCGCAGCCGGGGCAGCACTTCATCGAGGACTTCTTCGCCAAGGCCGGCACGATGCCCGGCTTCAGCGCCGGGATGGAGAAGGTCTCCCGCGACGAGCAGCGCCACATCGGCTTCGGCGTCAAGGTGCTCTCCGAGCTATTCGCCGAATCCGACGAGTGCAAGGCCGCGGCCTCTGAGCTGCTCCGCGAGGTCCTTCCCTGGGTCACCGGCGTCTTCGTCCCGCCGGGCTGGGACGAGCGCTACACGACCGAGTACGGCTTCACGCTCGAGCAGATCTACGCCTTCGGGATGAAGTCGGTCGAGATGAAGTGGAAGGCGACCGGCTACCCGCTCAGCGAGATGCCCCCCGGCATCTACCCCTTCGACCCCGAGATGCCGCACGAGGAGCGCGCGCAGCGTCAGATCAAGCTGCTCCGCGCCGGCGTCATGGGCGAACCGAACGGCAAGCCAGACGTCAATCCCGAGCTCGAGGCGATCCTCTTCGACCTGATCGCGCGCTCGGCCCACACCGATGCGGTGGATCGCCCGGTGACGATCCAGTGGCGCTTCGAGGACGCCGAGCCGTACCACCTGCGCATCGACAACGGCTCGACCCGCGCCGAGCCCGGCATTGTCGACAAGCCCGATCTCACGCTGAAGACGACCTGGGCGGACTGGATCGACGTCTCGGTCCGCGGTCAGGATGCGCGGCGGGCGATGCTGCGGAGGAAGCTGAAGCCGCGCGGGTCGCTCCGCCAGCTGGCGCGGATGCCGAAGATCTTCCCACCCAGGCCACAACCGGTGGAGTAGTCGAAGACTCGCAGCTCAGCGGCTACGTCCGGAATGTTCAAGACGTTGACGTCGTCGTTCCGTACGGT
The DNA here is from genome assembly GCA_963747425.1 of uncultured Solirubrobacterales bacterium. Taxonomy (GTDB): domain Bacteria; phylum Actinomycetota; class Thermoleophilia; order Solirubrobacterales; family 70-9; genus DASUPK01. The sequence continues at coordinate 720,253 of CAVVFJ010000008.1, read as the reverse complement.
CGACGCCATGAAGATCCTTTTCATCGCCAGCTTCAGCGTGATCGCACCCGACCCGCCGAAGAGCCGCGAGCTCTATGTCGAGGCCCTTGGCCTCCCGCTCAGTGCCGGGCAGGACGCGGAGTACTGGCACAGCGAGGAGATCGCCGGCAGCAAGCACTTCGGCGTCTGGCCGCTGTCCCAGGCCGCCGAGGCGTGCTTCGGCACGCCGTCGTGGCCGGCGGAGATCACCGTTCCGCAGGCCAGTGTCGAGTTCGAGGTCGAGGACGCCGACGCGGTGGCAGCGGGCGGGAAGGAGCTCGAGGACGCGGGCTATTCGCTGCTTCACTCCGCCCGGCTGGAGCCGTGGGGCCAGACCGTTGTCAGGCTTCTGTCGGGCGAAGGGCTGATCGTGGGCATCTCCTACGCCCCGTCCCTCCACGACTGACGCGCCGGCCTACTCGCCGAGCAGCTGCTTCTTCTGGGCCTCGAACTCCGCGTCGGTGATCTTGCCGGCCTCGCGTTGCTGCTCCAGATGGGCGATCTGGTCGAGAGGGTCCTGCTTCGGCGCGGCGACGCCGCCGCCGAATCCGCCCGCGTTCGGGACGGGCATCATCCGGCCGAGGATTCCGGCGATCTTGTCCTGCAGGCCCGGCACGCTCGAGGCGTCGATCGTCTGGCCCTTCTTGTCGGGATCGATGCCGGACTCGCGCAGTGCTTCCTCGATCTCCTGGCGGGCCCCGGTGTCGCGCAGATCGATCGTCTGATTCGACGTCTCGACCTTGGCGTCGGGACTGGTCCACCCCGACTCCCCCATCGAAACGCTCTGGGAGTCCGGCAGCGCGGAGCCCTGAACGGCGGCGTCGAACTCCGGCGTCCCCGGCTCCGGGATCGCCCGCTCGTCCTTCTTTCTCAGGAAGCCGAAGAGACCCACAGAGGCAAGGTATAACCCCCTGCATCCCGGACGCGAAGCGGAGGAGATGCCGGCTTATGTCAGGCGCCTGGGTCGTCTTCGGGGTCGGAAGAGCCGGAGCCGAGCTCGACGCCCACCAGATTGGCCGGCCTGCCGGGCAGGTACATCGAGGAGCCCGTGGCCAGAGCCACCTGCTTGCCCTCCGAGTTGATGACCTCGGCGGCTGCGATCACCAGCGTGCGACCGCGATGCAGGATGCGGGCGCGCGCAGTCAGGTCGTTCCCGTCTGGGAAGACGGGGCGCAGGTAGTTGACCTTGAAGTCGAGCCCGGCCACCGCGGTGTCGGCCGCCGCGGTGCTGAACGCCGCCGAGGTCATCGCACTCTCGGCGAGCATCGCCGTGAACCCGCCCTGGATGGTCCCGGCGGAAGTGGAAAGCCATTTGCTGCACGGCAGCACGGCGACGGCCTCGCCCTCATCCGCCTCCGCCAGGCGGAGCCCGGTGAGATGGTGGATCGGCGGCCGGGGCAACTCGCCGTCGATCAGCTCGCGCAGCATCTCGAGACCGGTGCGGCGCTCGAATTCCTCCTGAGGCAGCACCTCGCCCTCGAGCCGGGCGCCGCAGCGGGTCATCCGCGGCGCTACCCGGCGGCGGGAGGTCGTGGGAAGGCGAGCTGACGTCGGGAGGATCCGGAATCGGATCGAGCGGCGGGAAGATGGTGCAGCGCGTCGTCCCGTGGGAGATCAGCTGATCGTCGTCGTCGAACAGAAAGGCCTCAGAGATCCCCATGGAGCGGCCGCGATGAATCAGCTGGCCCGAGCCGGTGACGGCCGCACCCGCCCTCGGCACAACCGGGCGCAGAAAGGACATGGAGAGCTCCGCCGTCGTCATCCCCTGTCCCGCCTCGACGTCCGAGTGCACGACCGACCCAAGGGCAGCATCGCCGATCACGGCGAGCATCCCCGGGGAGATCAGACCGGAGGAGTTGGCGAACCAGGGCGAGGCAGGCATCGAGAAGGTGGAGTGGCCGCGGGAGCCCGCGGTCATCTCGAGCTCCGTCAGATACCCCATAGGGGAGTACGGGATCAGTCCACGGCGCCCGGCTCCCATTCGCTCGATGCCCGACAGGCCCAGGAACGATCTATCCGGGTAGCCGCCCTTGGCGGGCTCCTGCCAGATCATTCGCGGCTAGCCTGCAAGCAGATGGCGGGCCGCCACCGTTCCCGCGGCGATCACGTCCTTGTGATCGCGCTCGGGATCGGAGAGCAGCTGCAAGGCGATTCCGTCGGCGAGAGCGAAGAGCAGCGCGACGACCGCATCGACATCGAAGCGGGGGGCAATCACGCCCTCCGTCTGCTTGGCGCGCAGGATCTCGGCGACGTGGGCACGCGTCCGATTGAAGAGCTCCCCCACCTCGCGCTGGATCTCGGGGTTCCGGCGACCGGCGGTGAACAGGTCGAACAGGAGAACCCAGAAGCCCGGATCGTTCTGGATCGAGTCTTCGAGGTCCGCGACCAGGATGCCCAGCAGCTCGTCGACCGATCCGGCCTTGCCCAGCGGCTCGTCCATCCGGGCGATCCGGTGCTCGGTATCCCGCCTGACGACCTCGACCAGCAGGGCCTCCTTGGTGCCGAAGTAGTAGTGGAGGAGGCCACGGCTGACGCCTGCCTCGCGGGCGACGTGCTCGAAGGTGGAGCCCGAGATCCCCCGGCGCGCCACGCTCGAGCGCATCGCCTCCACGATGCGCTGCGCCTTCTCCCCGCTCAGCTCCCTGGTCTTGGTCGTCGCCTCCATGTGCTTGCTCACAATCTAGGCCCTTGGCTGGCTGGACAGCACGCCCGTTCCGCGCCCCGCCACGCACGATCCATGCGGCTCGTCTAGTGTGTGCTGTGCGGGTCCCTAAATTTGGGTACCGGAGTATGGGGGTTTTGCCGAAAGAACACTGCGGGTTTGAAGGGATGCATCTGGCGCAGGCGAGCTTAAGCTCGTTGAGGTCGCCAGAAGATTCATCAACTTGAGCCCAGGCGGCATTAGATGGACAAATGACCACTCGTTATTACTCGAAACAGACGTGGCGCAACGGGGGCCCGTTGTGTGACCATGCGTCAAGCCTGATCGAGCCTGAGGGTCGTTACGGGGAAGTCCGATTCGGGCCCAGGAACATCAATTCGCGGCAGGCCGGAACGCGGCAAGTCGCCTGATCGAGAGAGAGCACAAAGTGAAGAAGGGAACAAGACGACTGGTCGCCATTCTTACGGTGGTCGGCGCTCTCGCCCTGGCCCCTGCCGCGTTTGCCCAGAGTACGGGTACCGGTTACGAAGGGATCGCGGGTGGCGTCGCCGGACAGACGGCGCAAGGTGGTAAGAGCAACGACGGTCCCGCCGGCACCGCCGGCAAGACCAACGACGGCACCGCCTCTACGAACGCCACGAGTGGAAACGGCGTGCTTGCGTTCACGGGACTCGACCTCGCGCTGCTTGCGGGTGGAGGACTTGTGTTGCTCGCAAGCGGGGTGGCGCTGAGCCGCTTCGTTAGCCGACAGTCTGCCGCGTAGGCACACCGAAGCTTGCGGCCTTACAAAGGTCCCGGCACTGCGCCGGGACCTTTGTTCTTTCGGCTCGGTGGCAACTCAGCTGCGCGCGACGCACCCGGTTGGCCCGACGTCGCGTCCGAGCACTGAGCAGTAGCGCTCGAGGAACGCCGCGTCGAGTTCCCCGGTGCTGATGGGGTGACCGCTGAGGAGCCCCTGGCGAACTCGGGCCGTGAGCGGCTCGCGCGGGTTGAGCTCGGCGACGCGCCGGAGGCGATCGAGAGCCGCCCGCCGGTGACCTTGAACCGCATCTAGCGTCGCCAGCTCGAGGTTGGCGTACCAGTTGTTCGGGTCCCGCTCGAGAGCGTTGGAGAACGCTTCCCTCATCCGGTCCGGCTGGTTCAACTTCGAGGCGATTCCCCCCTCGACCAGGTAAGGGTTCGCGCTCAGGAAGTTCAGGTCAGCCGAGTGATCCAGGAGCTCGTACGCTCTCTGCGGGTTTGCACCCCAGATGTGAGCAGCCCGGTTGGTGTCGACGGCCGCGACCCACGGAAGGACGAGCGAGACTGCCGCGAGGGCAGCGGTGGCAGCGACCGTCGCGGTCAAGAACCTGCCCCAGCGTCTTCGTCCTGCCGATTCCTCCTGCGGTTGCGCATCTTGCCCGCGATCGAGCGCCATGCCAAGCCCGAGCCAGGCGAAGACGGGCGCCCAGATGGCCGGAAACAACCAGAACCAATCGCCCGTCGAATGCACCAGTACGTAGACGAAGACTGCTGCCGCGCCTCCGGCGATCGCGCGATCGAGCGGCTCTGCTGAGCGGAGGCGCACCCTGCCCAACCCGATCGACAAGGCGATCAGAAAGCCGATGAGGATCAGAATGCCTACCAATCCCGTCTGAGAGAGGACCGAGAGTGGAAGGTTGTGCACCTCCGTAGGTTCCTCGTCAGACTCCCGGTCTCTCACGTAGTCCTCGGCGAAGTTCCCTGAGCCGACCCCGGCCACCGGGTGTGCCGTGAACTCGTCGGCCGCCACGCGCCAGAAGTCGTAGCGGTTGCTGCCCAGGCCCTGGCCCAGGCGCGACCCCGTGGCCACGGGTTCGGATCGCCCGGTCTTGAAGTCGTGCAAGCGGTCACCCACCCAGGAGACTGGGTTCCCGATCACCGCAACAGCGGCGATCACACCCGCAAGTGCGACCAACCAGGCCAGACCTCCGACCGCGCGCGCTCCCGTCCGCGCGCGCGCCTCCGAGATCTCGACACGTTCCTCGATCAGGCCAATCACCGCCCCGGCGAGGAACAGCGCTGCCGCCCCGATCAGCATCGCGTTTCTCGCTCCGTCGAGCGCCGGCTCCAGCCCCCCTGTCCCCGCGTCGTTGAAGACGTCGAGCAGCGGCGAGGCCGACAGCGCCCCGACGACCGCCAGCGGCGCCAGGACGATCACAGAACGTACCCGCTGCGGGACGAGCACCAGATAGGCGATCAGGCCCAGCGGTGCCGCGATCAGCCAGCCCCGGCTCTGCGGCAACAGCGCGAAGTCGAACAGGACGCCGGCCGAGGCCAACAACAACCCGCGTAATGGCCAGGGAACCTCTCGACGCGACGCGAGCAGGAGGGCGGGAAAGATGGCCGCGGTGAAGAGGGCGGCGTTCGCGTTGTAGTAACCGGCCGGGCTGGCGAAGCGGTCGGAGATCAGATAGCTGGATGGATCCGCCGACCCGGCGGCCCCGATCAGCGTGATCGCGGCGACCGCCGCCATCGCGACCGCGTAGGCACCGAGCACCAGGGCGCCGGTCCGCGCACTCCACGGCAGGAGCGCGAAGAGCACGAAAACGGTCAAGTAGAGAAGGCATCGATTTGCTCCGTCCCACGCCGCTCCCTGGTCGTCGGCCCAGGTGATCGAGAGGAAGTTCCAGGCGGCAAAGACGGCGAACAGGCCGATCGCCCAGAGTGCAACGCGCGTAAGGCCCGTGAGACGGCCGCGATACGCGAAGATGGTGGCGACCAGCAGGCCGAGCAGGAAGAGAGCCCCGGGGTAGCTCCTCGTCGGCGAGACGCCTCCGTCGAAGATCGCCCAGAGAACGAAGACCGCGAGCGCGAGAGCACCTGGGATGACCTCGGGGCTGCGGATCAGCACCGACGCAAACCGGTTCGGCGAGCCGGTTTCGGCCTCGTTCACAGGCGGTTTCGCTGCGCGCGGTTCGTAGCCAAGTTCAGCATCGTCGCATCCGTGCAGGGCGGCATGCCATCCTGCCGCCGGTGACGGTGCGGGAGCAGACGCGGCCGATGCGAATTCTCCAGGTGAGCGAGAGCTTCGCCACGGGCACGATGGAGATCATCTGTGCGATCGCGGCGGGGGCGATCGCGCGCGGCCATTCGGTGGCAATCGCATACGGGAAGCGGCCCGAGACCCCAACCGATCTGCGGGCTGAGGTGCCGGGCGAGGTGGAGCTGATCGAGCTTCCCTGGACTGGTCGGACGGTCGGGAACCAGGTTCGGACCGTACCCGCGCTGCGGAGAATCTGCAGGGAGTGGCGTCCGGACGTGATCCACTTGCACTCCTCGTTCGCCGGCCTCCTCGGCGCTGTCAGCATCACCCGGTTCGCGCCGTCCATTTATACGCCGCATGGCTACTCGTTCCTCAGTGCCAAATCCGGTGCCACCCGCATGGCTTACAGGCTTGCCGAGCGCTTCGTCGCACATCGGGTCACGATGCTCGGCGCGGTCTCCGAATCCGAGGCCCGGCAGGCACGTCGGGTAGGCGCCCGCTCAGTCGTCGTAGTGCCGAATGGGATCGCCGACCTCGATCCCGACCGGCTCTCGCTCAAGCGCCGACCGCCACCTCGGGCGCGACCTCTCGTGGTCTCGATGGGAAGGATCGTCCCGGCTAGGCGGCCGCGCGAAAGTGGACGGATCCTGAACGCGATCTCGGACTTGGCTGACACACTCTGGATCGGGGGCCCCGGAGCCGATCTCTCGCTGGAGGACGACGTCAGGGCGGCGGGGATCGAGGTGACCGGGTGGATAGATCGAGACAGCGCGGTTGAGCGGCTGGCACAGGCCACGGCGCTTCTCAATTGGTCCGCCTGGGACAGCCATCCGCTGAGCGTGCTGCAGGCGATGGCCCACGACGTCGCGGTGATCGCAAGCGACATCGAGCCGAACTCCGATTTGCTCGGGACAGCCCAGGTCGCGGGAAGCGAAGCTGCTGCCATCGAGCTGCTACGGGCGGCTCTAACCGACCCCGCCAGACGAGAGGAAATGCTCGCCGAGCAGCGTCGCCGACGCACCGCGTTCGGGCGCGAGCGAATGGTGAGCGACTGGCTGGGGCTGTACTCCAGCCTCGCCAGTCAAGATGCAGGCCGTGGCTGACCCCTGCCGGCTCCTGATTCCCGCATACACTGCGCCGCGTGGATCTTCGGGAGCTGTTCTCCGTCGTTTGGAAGTGGCGTGTACTCGTCGCGATCGTCATCGTCCTCGCGGGCGTGATGGGTGCTCTCTTCGCGTCACAGCGCGAACCGACCTACGAGTCGACGGCGACGATCGCGATTACCCCCGACATCAGCTCACAGGGGATCGTCTCGGCGGATTCGCTATCGGCGCTCCTCGGCACCTATGCCCTGACCGCGGAGTCGGATGTCGTCCGCGGCGAGGCCGAGCAGATCCTCGGACATCCCCTGACCGGCACTGTCAGCGCCTCTACGCAGTCCGGGACAGGGATCCTGCGGATCAGCGATCGGGCCCATGACGCCACCGACGCCAAGAACACGGCTTCCGCGGTGGCCACGGCGTTCCTGAATCGGCTGCAGGGCAACCAGAACCTCTCCGCGACGCTCGTCAGTCCCGCATCGGTCCCGACCAGCGCCGTCCAACCCCGCCCGCCGCTGATCATCGGGACGTCTCTGGTGGTCGGGTTCGGCCTGGCGATCCTACTCGCGATTTCGCTCGACCGATTCCGGCGACGGATAGCGGACGCCGACGATCTGGCCGAGGTAAGTCCCCTGCCGTTGCTCGGGCAGGTCGAGCGCAGCCGGCGCCTGATGCGCGCCAGGCCGCAGATCGTCTGGGACGACTCACGGATGATCCAGATCCAGGAGAACTTCCGTTCCCTGCGAACCAACATCCAGCTCACCAACAGCACAAATCCGATCGCGCTCCAGGTCACCAGCGCCGGGCCATCGGAGGGGAAGTCGACGATCACCGCCAATCTGGGGGTGGCCTTCGCCGACCTGGGGGTTTCGACCGTGATCGTCGACGCCGACCTGCGCCGTCCCGCTCAGGGTCAGATTTTCGAGCTCGACACCAAGAACGGCAGCTGGACGACGCCACAACGCGCGGGCGGCAAGTCCGGCTCAAAGACCCGTTTCGCCAACCTCACCGTGTTTCCCGCCGCCACGTCGCGGATCGATCCAACCGAAGCGCTCCAGGCCAGGTTTCCAGCCCTGCTCGAGCGTCTGCGGACCTCCTACGACCTGATCCTTGTCGACTCCCCGCCGGTGCTGCCCGTGAGCGACGCCAGGATCACGGCCGGCTGGATGGACGGCGTGGTGCTCGTCCTCGCGGCCGGGGAGGAGCGCCCCGCGGCGCTGACCGAGGCGATGAAGCGGCTCGGCATGGCAAACGCCAAGGTGACCGGATTCGTGATCAACAAGGCCGGGTCCACCGGGGAGGGCAGCTACTACTACCGGTCGCCCGGAGCCACCTGAGGCCTTCGCTCCGGGGGATCGCTACGACCGACGCGCCTTCTGCTTCAACTTCCGGTGCTTGAGCTGCTTCAACTTCCGGTGCTTGAGCCGCTTCAACTTCCGATGCTTGAGCCGACGCTTTGACATGCTCTTCCGCTTCTTGTGCGCATGACCGCGCGGCGTGGTCGTCGGCGGTGGCGTGCTCGTCGGCGGTGGCGTGCTCGTCGGCGGTGGCGTGCTCGTCGGCGGTGGCGTGCTCGTCGGCGGCGGAGTGCTGAAGCTCGCGCTGACCGACCTGGCCGCGCTCATCGTCACGCTGCAGGCGCCGGTGCCGGAGCAGCTCCCGCCCCAGCCCGAGAAGGTCGAACCGGTGGCCGGAGTCGCGGTCAGGTTCACCACCGTCCCGGTCGGATAGGTCTCGGTGCAGTCGGTGGCGCAGTTGATCCCGGCGCCGGTGACGGAGCCGTTGCCCCTGACCGAGACCGTCAGCGTGTAGGTCGCAGGCGGGGGTGGCGGTGGCGAGGCGCTTGACCCCGTCAGCACGTAGGCGCTGTGGGGCGCGAGGGTGACGCTCGTGGCGTTGGTCAGCCCGGAGCCGCTGTAGGTGCCGCCCAGGCTTGCGCTCCGCTGTCCGGCGGTCGGATTGACCACGACGATGCCTTTGCTGAAAACGCGGCGGTGGACGCCGCTGGAGTCAATCGACTCGGCCTCGGTCGGCTGGCCGATCGCGTAGTCGAACTCGGGGATCCAGGTGGGCTCGTTGGTGTAGTCGCCATGCAGAGCGAAGTCTGCCGTCCCCTGCGCCGCAAGGAGGGTCGTGGCCCATCCATAGCGCGCGGCCGCCGCATCGGTGTTGGTCGAGTCGCTCACACCCAGAAAAACCTTGCCCTGCGACTGCGCGTACTTGGCAGTGTTCAGCATCGTCTGCCAGGTGCCCTGATCGGCGTAGCCGCTACCGGCCGAATATCCCCACTTGGCGAAGTGCTCAAGCATCCCGCCGTTGAGATAGGCGAGCCATGAGTTGCCGACGGCCGGGTACTCGTGCCAGCTGCCGATGTTGGCGATCGCCAGGTGACCGGCGGCCTGGATCCGGGGCCCGATGGCCGCGAGCGCCGAACGGGTCGCCGACTGCCACGAAGAATCGCTCGGGTACTTGGCGATATTCGAAACGCTGTAGTGGTACTTCATCGTTGTATTCGTGTCGTCCAGGAAGACGCCGTCCCAGCCGTCGCGCTGCACCTCGTTGATCACGTTGTCCGCCCACTGGGCCTGGTAGCTCGCCGAGCCGACGTCCATCGCCCACAGGTCCGCGTAATCGCTGAACCTGATGCGGGCTCCCTGCTTGTTCTGCAAGAACCACTCGGGGTGCTGGCTGTCCGCCTGCTGATAGGTGACCCCTGTGCCGCAGCCACTGGTGCTGCTGGTGCAATCCGCGCGGCTCGCGCTGAGGTTCTTGTAGAGGAGGACCTTGAGGTTCGGGTTCGCGGCCTTGAGCTGTTGCATCTTGCTGACCTGCGAGTCGGTCAGGATCACGTAGCTGTTCCTCTGGGCCGAGGCCGAGGTCTTCGAGAAGTCGGGGTTGCTGTCAATCGCGACGCGCACGTGATTCGCTACGGAGGTCGCGGCGCTGGCGTTCGTCGCCCCCAGCAGTAGGGCGAGCACGATCCCGCTCGGAATGCCGATGTTCCATATCCGCGCCATCCCCCCGGGCATCGGCACGGCCGCGGACCAAGCGCTCCGCCTCGACTGTCATTGGACGCGAGAGGGAGTAGAAGGCTGTTCGATTTGGCCGGATGTTCAGTCCCTACGCGAGACCTCCACGCCACCCGCGGCAACCCAGCGCCGACGGGCGCGTGAAACCAGGAGGCGCCGGGTCAACCCGGGCGTCACGGCTCCGGCGAGAGCCTTCATCCTGGTGGTGAGCGTGTTTTCCGAACGCGCAGCCACGGCGAGCGACCGTCGACGCCCGTCGGGCGCGCCCTCGAGCAGAGCGAGGCGGGCCTCCTCGAGCTCGGCGGCCCGTTGTCGCTTTGCAAGTGAACTGGCCAGCACCATACGCTCGGCATGCGTCAGCTCGATCGTGCTGGCCGCAACCGCGAGCGTCTCCGCCTGCCCCCGAGCCATCCGCGCGGGATTGCTGGATTGGGCGCCCTCGTGCAGCCGGTAGCGAAGCAGCGGCTCGTCGACGAGCCCCGCCCGCGACCCTGAGAAAACCAGCCGAATCCAGCAGTCCCAATCGTTGGTGTACACGGATTCGTCGAAGCCGCCTACCTCCAGCAGCCGCTCGCGCCGAACGGCCAGCGCGCCGGCGATGAAGCACCGCTCGAGGATCGCCGTGCGCTGGTCATCCACCTCGAAGGTGAAGTCCTCGTCGTAATACCGGCGGACTACCTGCCCGTCCAGCTCCAGGAGTGAGTCCGTGGTCACGATGTCGAGGTCGGGACGCAAGGCGGCGAGCTCACCCATGGCCTCGATTCGCTCAGGCATGTAGAAGTCGTCGGCGTCCAAGAACGCGACGAATTCACCTGACGCAGCACGAGCCGCCACGTTCTTGGTTGCCGCCTCTCCGCGGTGATCCCGGCGGATAAGGACGATCCTCTCCCGAAAGGGCTCGAGCGCTCCCTCGATGTCGTCAGTCGAGCCGTCGTCGCAGACGATCACCTCAAGCGGTGGCACGGTCTGCGCGAGCGCGGAGCTGACCGCGTCTGCCACAAAGCCAGCCGCCTGGTACGCGGCGATCAGTATCGAAAAGGTGGGCACGGTGCCCTGCTCGAGCGGGCCGGTTGCCTCCGGGACGAGAAACCGCCTTCCCCGCTCTGAGACGGACGCTACAGGGACCTCCGCATGCGGCAACTGTAGCGACGCGTCGTGCGGCCACCGCCTCGGCCGCTGATACCAATCCGGCTATGCGGACAGCTCGGCGCGCGTTGTACGAGGTGCCATCCTCATGATTGCGGCCCTGAAGGCCCGCCTGAGGATCCCGGTCGCCCGGATGCTCGGCCTCCTCACACGCCTCTCGCAAACCCAGGCCGGGCTTGTCCTCGTCTATCACCGAGTCGGCGATCCGCACGAGCCGCGGAAAGGTCACCTGGATCCTGCCCTGGGCACTGGGCGCTTCGAGGCCCAGCTCGACCACCTGCGAAGGCACTACGACGTGGTTCCCGCCCGGCAACTGCTTGCCGCGGTGAAGAGCCGCAGGCGCGGTCAACGCCTCCCCGTCGCGATCACCTTCGACGACGATCTGCCGTCTCACGCGCGGGTGGCCATGCCGACCCTCGCGCGCCTCGAGCTCCCGGCCACCTTCTTCCTGTGCGGGGCCTCCCTACAGGAGCCTTTCGCGTTCTGGTGGCAGAGGCTCCAGATCGCGCTCGACACGGGCGTCATACCGGATCAAGACTTGGCCGCGCTGGTAGGCCGTGAACAGGCGCGACCGCTGCCGATGGATATCCACGAGGTGGGGGCCGCGATCACGGCGATGCCGCCCGGCAAGCGCGAAGAGGTCTCGGAATCGCTGCGGGAGTGGATCGGCGGAGACCCATCGGGAGCCGGCATACGCGCGGACTCTGTCCGATCCCTGGCCGATTCCGGCTTTGAGATCGGATTCCACACGCGTAACCATCATGCGCTTCCTCCACTTGACGACGATCTCCTCGGCCGCGCGCTCAGCGATGGACGAAGCGAGCTCGCCGCTGCGGCAGGGACCGGGATCACATCAGTTGCCTATCCCTATGGGATGGCGGACCCCAGGGTCGCCCGCGCGGCAACGGTCGCCGGCTTTCGACTGGGCTTCACCGGATCACCGAAGCCGGTGGAGCCGGATACCGACCCAATGCTCATCGGACGGTTCGATCCACCATATGAGTCCCTCGGGGCCTTCGCGATTGAGGTCGCCCGACTGCTGAGGCGCACGCGGCGCCGGGGGCGTCGGGACTAGAGGGTTGATGGGGGCTAGGCGTGTGCGCGGGGGCGCCGCAGGCCGAGCTGGGCGCCGCACGCGGCCGAAGCGGGTAGTGGTTGCTACCCGCGAGGGCGCGGGTGGCGATCCAGCGAAGGGATGCGGCGTCATCCGCGTGCGCGGATAGCCCACATCGGCCCTCTAGCCTGATTCGCGATCGGACGGGCGCCCGGGACCAAGCAGCTCTCGATAGATCGACTCGTAGGAGCGCAGCATCGGCGCCAACCCGAACCGCCGAAGCGCGATCTCCCTCCCGCTCTCCCCCATCTGGCCGCGGAGTGCGGGAGCAGCGAGCAGCGAGCGAATCGCGCGAGCCAATGCCTCGTGGTCGTCAGGCGGGACGAGGATGCCCGTATCGCCGTCGACCACCACCTCCGGTGTGCCACCAACCCTGCTCGCCACTACGGGCAGCCTTGCGAGCATCGCCTCGATCGCGGCGATGCCGAGGGCCTCGCTGCGTGAGGGAAGCGCAAGTACATCGAACCCCGGGTACCAGGGGCGCGGGTCCTTCACCCATCCGGGCATGCATACCCGGTCCGAGACTCCTAGCTCGCGGCCGAGGCGCTCCAACCGGGGACGATCCGGGCCGTCACCGACCAGGACCGTGGTGACGTCGGGGAGCGACCCAATGGCCCGAAGCAATACGTCCAGCCCTTTCTCCGGGGCGAGCCGGCCGACATAGCCGACAACCGGGCCATCGGCGACCCTGGGTCCTGCGGTGACAGGGACATCAGGGACGCCGTTATAGATCACCCGTACCGCGCCCTCGCCAAGCCCGACCACCCGCTCGACAAAGCCGGCGCTGGCGACGGAGACCGCGACATGAGCGTCGAGACGCTTGAGGTTGAGTCGATTGAGGCGCAGCTGAGTTTGCGTCTCCGGAAGGGCGATCGCATGGTGGACGGCGAGAGTCCTGACGCCGGGCGTCAGCAGGGCCGCGCTGAGGGCATACTGGCACGACCATGGGGTCGGAAGATTGGCGTGCAGCACGTCAGGGCGCAACTCACGCATCATGCGCAAGTGAGCGACGCTGCCACGAAGGTCCCACTTGCTGCGCACCGATCGCACTATCCGAGTCTCGGCGCCGTCGCGTCCTGCTGCCACCTCTCGCACGATGGCAGGGTCGGTCCCCACCACGGTCACGTCTATCCAATCGCCAAGCCCACGAACCACGGTCGCCAGCGCCTTTTCGGCGCCGCCCAGGTCATTGGAGTCCGTGTAGGCCGCAACGCGCACCGTGCCACCTGAGCGCGCGTCACCTCGGTCCGCGAGCGAAGGCGGCAGCATCATTCGAAGTCGCACCCGCCGCAGTCTCCGGCCCGCGCAATCGCAGCGGCCTGCCTGCCAGACTGTGCGACCAATGGCTGAATCGGCTGATACCGCACCACTCGTTGCAGACCGGGGGCGGCGCCCGAGATGAATGGCATCATGACCGCCCGATTTTTCGATGCCCGCGGGCTCCCGCTGGTCGCCGCAACGCTGAGTGCGATCGCGGTTGGCTTCGCCTCATCGCGCAGTCCGTTGCTGACCATTGTGGCGTTGGCCGTAGTCGTCCTTATCATCTTCGTGCTCACCCAGCCGCACACGGTGCTGATGATCATGCTGGCCGTGCTCCCGTGGGAGGGCATGCTCGACTTCCCGACGCAGTCGCTCACCGTCGTCAAGATCCTCGGTTTCCTCCTGCTGGTATCGGTGACGCTGACCGCGATTGCGCAGGGAACGAGGCTCCGGGCCCCGCCCGCCGCCATCGCGGCTTTCGCACTCGTCCTCTTCGCCACCATCTCGCTGCTCGCCTCCCATGACGCGGCGGCCGGCATATCCAAGCTCCTGAGGTACGCCCTCTTCGCCGGGTTCTTCTTCATCACCATTCAATTGTTGGATTCCCGAGCCCGCCTGCTCACCGCCCTGAAGGTGTTCATTCGTCGGGCTGAGCCGCCGCCCTCTGGGGGCTGGTCGCATTCCTCTCAGGTCGTACAACGCTTGCCAGAGGACCGATCAGCGAACCGAACGAATTCGGCTACATGCTCGCGACGCTGCTTCCCCTGTGCGTCTTCCTGATCCTGGAGGACAGCATACGTTTCCTGTGGGTGGCCTGTTTCCAGGGATTCTCGCCGGGACACTCGCAACGCTCTCCCGCGGCGCATTCGTCGGACTCGTCGCGATGGTGATCTGGGCCGTCCTCACGGGACGAATCCGCCTGGGGCCTGCTCACCTCCGCAGTCAGCCTCTTGGCGCTGGTCGCTGTCGGCTTCGCGTTGTTCGGATCGGTGATCAACGAGAGAGTGGAACAAAGGGGCAGGTTGCGACCAAGAACTGCAATCACGCGAGGCCCTATGGCCGGGGCGTTCGAAATGGCGATGGACCGCCCGATCACGGGCATCGGACCCGGACAATTTGGGGAGGAGAGCGTCAACTACGTTCTCGACGACCCGATAGTCCTGGCCGATCCGCAGGCCCACGATGCGTATCTCGAATTGCTTGCCGAGAGCGGCGCTTTTGCACTCGCGGCTTTCCTCTTCTTTCTCGGCATACCTCGACGCTCGCACGAGTCCGCGAGCCAGCCGACGGCAGCCGAGGGGACGAGCGGCTGGCGACCGCGCTCCAAGCATCGCTTCTGGTCGCCATCGTCGGAGCAATATTCCTCAGCGAACAAGTCGCAAGCCCGTTCTGGGTGATCTGCGGCTTCGCGGCGGCTGTCTCAGTGGCGGGACAGGTGGGCAACGTCACTGCCAAGAAACCTGCATGAGGGTTCGCTTCATTACGTCGCTGGAGCGCGGCGGACCAATTGAGCACACCCTTTCCCTCGCCCGGTCGATGGGCGAGGCCGGGATCGATGTCGGTGCCGTCTGCGCGAGCTCGGACATCGCCAAGCGATTCCGCGCCGCCAGGGCAGACACCGCGGTGATCCCGCTTCGGAGCTGGTGGGATGGCCGTCATGCCCGCCAGGCATGGAGCTACGTCCCGGGGCGCGGATGTTGTCCACGGCCAGGATCGGCGCAGCGGCCTCGTGGTCCGCATGGGTCCGCGCCCCAGCCGACGGGGATTGAGGGTCTATACCGTCCACGGACTCCCGGACGAGTACCTGCCCCTCCCCGGGCGTTCCCCGCCCGGACTGCGGGCCACCATCGCCTACCGCGGTCTGGATGCGGCGCTGTGCCACCGCGCCGACGCCGTGATCACTCCCTCTCGGGCCGTCGCCGAGATACTCGTCACGCGGCTCGGTTTTCCACGCGCCAAGCTGGCGGTGATCCCAAATGGCGTCCGCGTCCCGCCCCATCCGATCGCAACCGGCTCGCTCGTAGGTACGGTGGCGCTGTTGGAGCCGGTTAAGGGCCTCGATGTCTTCGTTCGATCGGCGGCGCGCCTCGCCGATCGCGATCCAGACCTTCGGTTTGCGATATTCGGCAGCGGCACGGAGCGGGAGCGCCTCGAAGCGCTCGCCCAGCGCTTCGGCGTGAGCGAGAAGCTGGAGCTTCCGGGCTACGTACCCATGGCCCAGGCGGTTGGCAGCCTCGGAATCTTCGTCCTCAGCTCATACATGGAGAACGCACCGATGTCAGTGCTCGAGGCGATGGCGGCCGGGTGCCCCGTGGTCGCGACCGCGGTCGGTGCGATCCCCGAGATCGCAATCGATGGCACCGCCCAACTCGTACCCCCGGGCGACGACGTAGCCCTGGCGGATGCGATCGGTCGCCTGCTGGCCGATCCCGGTCTCCGCGAGCGACAGGCGAAAGCGGCACGCGAACGGGTCCTGGACCGGTACACGGCCGACGCCTGCGCGGGCGAGACGCTTGCCCTCTACCGGCGGCTACTCGGCGAGGGCTAGTGCGGATCCTGCTCACCGCAGCCACGATGGGGGTGGGCGGGGCGGAGCGACTGCTCGTGGAGCTGGCGAGGGGTCTGGCACCCCGACCGACCAGGTGGCCGTCGCAGCGGTCATGGACCGATTGACGCCGACCTCGCCGAGCTCAATGTGACCCGCTTCTACCAGCCGGGCTACGGCCGCTCCCCGATCGCGGCAGCCCGCGGAGCGGCGGGCCTGCGGCGGGCAATGGGCTCGTTTCGTCCCGATGTGATCCACAGCCATAACGTCAAGTCGACGGCGCTGGTGGCCGCCGCGCGCGCGTCGAGGGGAGTGCGCCCCCCCTGGTGGCAACCTTCCACGGGGTCCGGCGGGGGGGGTCCCGAGCATCTGGGCTGATATTGCGCGCCGCGACACTCGTCGTCTGCGTCTCGGACGACGTGGCCAACGGGCTCGCGGACTTCGGCATGCCGCGATCGGGCTGCGGGTGATTCCGAATGCCGTTCCCGCTCCTGAGCCGCTCGACGCGGCGCACCGCGAATCGATCGATCGGGAGCTCGGGCTCGCGGGACGGCCTGTCGTCTCGCTGGTCGGGCGGCTCGTGCCTCAGAAGGCCCCTGGACGCTTCCTCAGCGCTGCCGCGTTGATCGCCGCCGAGATCCCGGAATCCGCTTCCTCGTCGTCGGCGACGGCCCCTTCGCTGGCTCTCGAAGCAGAGACCCGCGGACTGGGCATCGGGGCCGCGGTTCGCTTCACGGGCATCCGCTCGGACGCTCGAGACCTGATCTCGCGCTCTGACGTCATCGTCTTCTCCTCGGATTGGGAGGGCATGTCCCTCGTCGCGCTGGAGGCTCTTGCCGCGGGAACCCCGGTGGTCGCGACGGCCGTGGAGGGCATGGAGGAGATGCTGGGTGGCGGAGCAGGAATCCTCGTTGATCGCGATGCCCCCCCACTGGCGCGAGCGGTGATCGAGCTGCTAAGAGATCCGGAGCGGCGAGCGGAGATGGGAAGGATCGGCCGCCAGAAGGTGCAGGCTGAGCACTCCCTCGACGTAATGGTTCGCGCCTACCACGAGCTCTATTCCGAGCTGGCTTCGCCGGGACCGCTACTTCAAAGCTAGAAAGCCCGAGCCGGGCTTGACGAACTCGCCGAGGGTCCGAAGCCGTGTCCTCGATCTGAACATACGGAGCGCCGAGCGTTGCCAACCCTGGAATTCCTCATCCCGGACGAGGTCCCAGCGCTCCACTACCTGCGCGTAGCCAATCGCCCGCAGGTCGCGGCGCACGCCCCAGGGCGTGAACCAGTTGTACGCCGGCATCGTCGTACCTCCGACCAGGGAAGGGTGCTCGGCTACGGCCCAGTTCATGATCCGCCTCTTGAGCCGATCCGGGTACCAGGCAAACAGCGGGAACCACTTGATCTCGTCCTGCTTTCGGGCCAGCGCGGTAGTCGTGTGGAAATAGAAGCCGCCCCCCGGGCGCAGCACGCGATACACCTCCCGAAACACAGCCTGCGGATCGCGAACATGCTCCATGACGGAGATCGCGATAACCAGATCGAACTCCTCGTCGGGGAACGGCAGCTTCTCCCCCATACCCTCGACCACGTCCAGGTCGACGCCCATCTCGCGAGCCAGCTCACGGCCGGTCTCGATGGCGGGTACCCACGGCTCCACTCCGGAGGCGGCATACCCTGCGCGATTCAATGCGAGGACGTTGAGTCCCTGGGCGGTGCCGAGGTCCAAGACGCGGGCGCCGGGCTTCACCCGCTCGCAGTGCGGAGCGACGCGGCCCAGCACCATCGCCACCAACTCATCCCTACGAGGAAGCTCGTCCCTGGCGCCCTGTAGGTCCCGCTGCTCGTCCGCCTGATGCGTCATCCGGCGCCACTGTACTCGACCGAACTGGCACCGATCAGGCCGCGCCAGAGTGCACCCCAAGCGCGTCTGACGCCCCGCGCCGCTAGCCTACGGCCAGTCCGATGCCAGAGCACGGCCGCCTTTCAGACCGGATCGATGTCGGACTTGATGCCACGCCCGTGGTAACTGGCCAGACCGGACTCAGCCGCTACACGGGGGAGCTCTGGCGAGAGCTCGAGCGGCGAGAAGACGTGCGAGTCCACGCCTTTGCGCTCGGTCGTGGCGCCGGGGGGCCCTTCGACCACCCGGTTCGCAGGATGAACATTCCTCTCCGCGTCCTCAGGCCGGCCTGGCGATATCTGGGCTGGCCCCGGGCCGAGACATTCGTGGGACCGGTGCAGGTGGTCCACTCCCTCGCGCTCACGGCCGTCCCCAGCCGCTTGCCGCGGGTCGCCACGGTTCACGACGTGCTGCCGCTGATTCATCCGGAGCTCTACCCCCCCGGCACCGAGGATGCTCAGCGCAAGGAGCTTACGAGTGCCGCACAAGCTGACGTGATCGTCGCGACCTGCGAGTCCACCGCAGACGAGATCGCGCGCGTGGCTCCGTTTCCTCGAGAGCGGATCGTGGTGGCGCCGCTCGGCGTCACCGGACTGCCCCCGGCGGACGGACACGCCGAACCGGAGGCACCGTACCTACTCGCCGTCGGAGCGATGACGCCCAGAAAAGGATTAGACGTGCTCGCGGAGGCCGTCACGCGGGTCGGGCCGAGCTGCCCCCGGATTCTCGTGGCTGGGCCCGACTACTGGAAGGCGGACGAGACGCGACGGGCTATAGTCGAAGCGGACCGGTACGGGAAGTTCGAGCTGCTCGGCCCGGTCGATGACGGGAGCCTTGCCTCGCTCTACAGCGGCGCAAGGGCGGTCTGCTTTCCAAGCCGAGCCGAGGGCTTCGGTCTCCCGTGCCTGGAGGCGATGGCCGCCGGTGCCCCCCTGGTCGCGAGCGACCTGCCGCCTGTCCGGGAGGTCGTCGGCTCCGCAGCCGAGCTCGTCCCTCCAGAAGACCCGGATGCGCTCGCCGAAGCGATCGCGCGGCTGCTCGCCGAGCAGGACCGAAGGCGCATCCTGGTCGATCGAGGACGCGAGAGGGCGTCCAGGTTCACCTGGCGGCGCACCGCCGAGGACACGGTACGGGCGTACCGGACGGCTCTGCGATGGTGACTCAGGCGCCGCCGGCCCAGAAACGGATCACTCGACGGGGAATGTCTCTCATCGCGCTTCCCGCCGTTTGATCGAGCCAAAGGGCATCCGCCGGACTGAAGATCCGAAGCCCGCGAGCAACCAGCGAGAACGCGAGCAGGCCGAGGGCTGCCCCGATCGCGATTCCGGCGATCCCTCCAATCGCGGAGACGCATCCCCAGGCCGCGACTCCTCCGGCAGCTGCAGCAGCTGCGACTGCGGCCACGCGAGCGAACTCCCAGCGCACGCCACCGACGAGCCTTTGCGAGTAGATGAACGGGGGCGCGCCCACGACGAGCTGGGCGATCGAGTTGGAGATCGCCGCGCCGACGGCGTCAAGGTGGGGGACCAGCGCGAAGGCGAGCCCGATGTCGACCGCCGCGCCGGCCGCCCCCGCGATGACCAGGATCCGAAGATGACCCATTCCAGCCACCATCGAGCCCGCCAACCCGAAAATCGCGATCGCGGGAAAGGGCGCAACCAGGATCAGGAGGATCGGGCCGGCGGCACTGAAGTCGGCGCCGTAAACGACCTTCAGGAGCTCGGGGCCGAGGGCCGCGGCCCCGGCCGTCAGGATGAATGCGGCGGTCAACCCGAGGCGCAGCGCCCTGGCGAAGCCCGTGCGCACCCTGTCCATTTCCCCCGCGCCCTGCAGAGTGGCCACCGCGGGAACCAGCGTCCCGCCGATCTGCTTCGGAATAATGGATAGGGCGGTGATCGCGGCGAAGGCGATGGAGTAGAAGCCGATCTGCGCGTCGCTCGAATAGTGGTTCAGGAAGAGGAATTCGGATCGATTCCAGACGACCACGCTCACAGCCACGCCGATGCTCGAGACCCCCGCGTACCGGAACATCGCATTGACGGGGGCGCCGACGTCCTCGCCCTTTCCGTGCGAAGCATTGAGACGTGCCACGAGGATGGAAGTCCAGGCCAGGCTGAGCACGACGGCGATCGCCTCGACGGCAAACATCCCCGTGATCCCTCCCCCGGCCGCGAGCACCGCAACGACTCCAGCCGTGGAGACCGCGCCGGTGATCACGCCGATCAGCGCCATCTGGCGCCACCGCTGATGCCCCGCCAAGACCGCTTGCGTGACACCCTGAACGAGTAGGACAGCGGCCGTCACGCCGGCCAGAACCCACGCCGCCTCGGGCTTCGCGCCGGCGAGCGCGACCACCAACAGAATCCCGGCTGCCAGCGCAGCCAGCGGCATCGCAACCCAGAGCGCAGAGCGCGACAGGGCGCGCACAGCCCCTGGGCGACCCTCGCCGAGCACGGACGCCGTGAACCTCTGCAGGGAGATCGAAATACCGAGTCCCAGCAGGGTGACAATCGATAGCTCGGCGAAGGCGATGAAGCTCTGGCGCCCGAAGAGATCCGGACCGAGGAAACGCCCCGCCGCGACCGACACCACCAGCAGGTACAGCTGCGGCACAACGCCGAGCACGACGTTCCAGGCGCTCCCGCGAGCGACCGTGGCGCCTGTCGTCGCTGCCGCTGCTGCACCCCGGGACTCCTCCATGCCGGCGACTTCGGCCTCAACCCTGCTCGGCTCGGCTGGACCAGGCACAGTGCGCTCAACCATATTTGCGGGTGGTCGCGCCCGCTCCCGGCGAGCGCGTGGGTCTGTCAGCGGTCCGCCAGGAGCCGCCCGGCAAGGCCCGGCGCGAGGGCCGCGAACGCCGCCTTCGCCCGCGTGGGAAGGGAGAACCCGGTCCCCGTCACGATCGAACGCGATAGACGGCGCGCGTCCGCGCGCCCGGCAACCAGGGCCTCTCTCGCCTCCAGGAGGGCGGCCTGATGAGCATTGAAGTCAATGCCCTCGCTCGCGATCGCGCGCTCCTCGGGGGTGAGCAAGCCGCTCTCGAGGTGCTTCGTCAGCATCGCCACGTTCTCGCGCGTGGTCTTGGCCTCGTCAGTGGAGAGACTGGGATGCCCCATGCGGTACCTGTAGAGAGGACGGTCGACGAGGCCGACCAGGGAGCCGCCGAGAATCAGCCTGATCCAGCAATCCCAATCCGAGCTGATCGGCAGGTCCTCGGCGAAGCCCCCTATCGCGAGAAGTCGCGCGCGGCGAATCGCGGGCCAGCCGAAGTAGCAGCCGCGCATGATCCCGGCGCGCTGGTCATCGATCTCGAAGCCGTGTCGGCCCCTGTAGGTCCCGACCGGCTCTCCGTCTACCTCGATCACCGCGTCGGTCGTGATCACGTCCAAGTCGGGCCGGGCAACGGCGAGGGCCGCGATCGCCTCGAGCCTCTCCGGGGCGAACGCGTCGTCCGCGTCGAGCTCCACCACGAACTCCGAGTGCGCCGCCCGCGCGGCCGCGTTCAGCGCCGACCCGGCCCCGCCGTTCTGCTTGCGGATCAGGACCAATCGATCGCCGTAGGGGGCGAGCGCCGCCTCGAGATCGTCCGTCGAGCCGTCGTCGCAGACGACGATCTCATCCGCCGGGAGCGTCTGGCCCAGCACCGATTCGACCGCATCGCCGATGGTCCCCGCGGCCTGGTATGCCGCGATGATCACGCCGAGCGTTGGACGCGCGGCGGCCGGTTCGATGGGACCCGCCGGAGGGGGAGCCCGATAATCCCCAGTGGTCCCCGCGGCCGGTTCGCGCTCCATCGCAGCGAGTCTAGCTCGGGCCCACGGCTCCGTCCCGGCGATTCGCTCGATGCCGGCGGCCGGTCAGCGGTCGGCGAGCCCGGCACCGCCGGCAGGTCCGGCGGGCACGCTCTCGGACCGGAACCGCCGGGCGAGGCCCGGCACAAGAGCCGCGAGCCCCGCCTTCGCTCGCGTCCGAAGGGAGAACCCGGTTCCGGTGACCACCGAGAGGGCGAGGCGGCGCGCCCCCGGTTGCCGAGTCGCGAGCGCCTCCTTAGCGCCCAGGAGCGCCGCCCGGTGGGCATTGAGCGCGATGACCTCCCTCGCGATCTCTCGCTCTGCCGGGGTGAGCGCGTCGCGCTCCAGCACCTGCTCGAGCATCATCGCGACCTCGCGCGTGGTCTTCGCCGAATTCGAGGAGAGGCTGTCATGGCCGAACCGCCATCTGTATAACGGGCGGTCGACCAGGCCGACGAGAGAACCCCCGAGGACCAGCCTGATCCAGCAATCCCAGTCCCAGGCGATCCGAAGGTTCTCATCGAATCCCCCCGCGGCGACAAGCCGAGAACGGCGAATCGCCGGCCAGCCGAAGAAGCAGGTGCGGAGTATCCCGGCCCGCTGGTCGCGCACATCGAAGTGGTGCCTTTCCGACCAGGTGCTCACCGGCTCGCCGTCGAGCTCCATCACCGCGTCGGTGGCGATCACGTCCAGGTCTGGCCGTGCCATGGCCAGATCGGCGATGGCCTCGAGCCTCTCCGGGGCGAAGGCGTCATCCTGGTCGAGTTGCACCACGAACTCCGACCGCGCTGCTTTGGCGGCGACGTTGAAAGCGGAGGCGCCACCTCCGTTCTGCTTCCGGATGACGACGAGCCGATCGCCGTATTGAGCGAGCGCGGCCTCGAGGTCGTCGGTTGAGCCGTCGTCGCAGATCACGATCTCGTCCGCAGGAAGCGTCTGAGCGAGCACCGATTCGATCGCCTCGCCGATGACGCTCGCGCCCTGGTACGCCGCGATCATCACCCCCAGCGTCGGACGCTGGGCGCGCGGCGCGACGGGACCCACGGAATCGGGAACCCGGAAGGCCCCGACTCCCCTCCGCAAAGCATCCTGCTCCATCGCCGCGAGTCTAGTGCCCCACGGAGGGTACTCTCACGCGGATGAAGGCACTCGTTACCGGCGGGGCCGGGATGATCGGCTCGCACTTGGTGGATGCTCTTCTGGAGCAGGGTCATGAGGTCCGCATCCTCGACAACCTCGATCCAGGATCCCACCGGGGGCGACCCGCTTGGATCCCCGAGGAAGCCGAATTCGTCGAGGGCGACATACGGGACTCGGAGTGCGTGGCCACCTGCCTTGCGGGAATCGACGACGTCTACCACCTGGCCGCCGCCGTCGGCGGCGTGACGGACGAGATCGCCTCGTTCTACGACGTCAACGCGACGGGCACCGCGTTGATCCTGGAAACGGTCGCTCGGCGAGACCTGGCGATCCGCAAGCTGGTGGCGGCGTCGTCTCAGGCCACGTACGGCGAGGGGCTTTACAGCTGCGGGGAGCATGGCGTGGTCCAACCCACCCTGCGAGCCGCCGAGGACATGGCGCAATCCGTATGGGAGCCCCGCTGCCCGGAGTGCGGACGCGAGCTCGATCCCCTGCTCACGCACGAGGGCGCGCGCTCAAACGGCGAAACGCCCTATGCCGTCAGCAAGATCGCCGCCGAGCGCACGGTGATCGGTCTCGGAAAGCGACTCGGGATCCCGACCGTTGCCCTCCGATTCGCGGTCGTCTATGGGCCGCGTCAATCGGTCTTCAACCCGTATACGGGGATCCTCTCCATCTTCTCGACGCTGTTGCTCAACGGACGCCAGCCCCGAGCGTTCGAGGACGGGCGCGAGACCCGTGACTTCGTCTTCGTGGGCGACATCGTCAGGGCCACCATGACCGCCATGGAGCGTTCGGACGCCGACGGGCAGGTGCTCAACGTCGGGCGCGGCGAGCCCGTGACGATCACGGGCGTGATCGAGGCGCTCGCCAAGACGTACGGGCTCGAACCGGACTACCTCGTCACGGGCGAGTTCCGGCTGGGTGACGTGCGGCATCTCGTCCTCGATGCGAGTCGGATGAGGGCACTCGGCTGGACGCCCGCCACAGACCTCGATCAGGGGCTGGCCGCGATGGCGGAGTGGATACAAAGCCTCGGCCCGCTGGAGGACGTCTTCAGCGGCACGCTCGGCGAGCAACGGCGGCAGGGAGCCATCCGCCAGAGCGACCCTACTCAGACTGCCTGAAGACCGCCAGGAAGGTGAGCAGGACGATCTTGATGTCGAGCCACGGTGACCAGTTCTCGATGTAGTAGTTGTCCCACTCGATCCGGTCGTCCAAAGAGGTGTCCCCGCGAAGCCCGTGGACCTGCGCCCAGCCGGTTATCCCGGCCTTGACCTGATGGCGATCGCTGTAGCGACGCACCTGCTGCTCGAACATGGCCACGTACTCACGGCGCTCGGGACGCGGGCCGACCATCGACATATCGCCATTGAGAACGTTGAAGATCTGGGGCAGCTCGTCGAACCCGGTCCGGCGCAGAAAGGAGCCGAAGCGGCTGCGCCGCTCAGCGCCCTCGGAACCGCCCGGGGCAAGGCCCTGGTCGATCGCCTCGGCCACCCGGCGCGAGGAGCGGTCCTGCTCCTTCGGATCGGCAGAGCGCATCGTTCTGAACTTGAGCATCTCGAACTCGTGGCCGTCCAGACCAACCCGCCGCTGACGGAAGAGAACCGGGCGACCCAAGGTCAGCACGGTGCCCGCGCACGCCATGAGCAGCAGGGGTGAGAGCAGGATGATGGTCAATGCTGCGACCACCCGGTCGGATGCGTACTTGAGCGTCACGCGCCAATCCCTGGGATCGGAGGGGTAGATGGTCACCAGCGGCAATCCGCCCACGCGCTCGAGAGCGATCTTGTCGGGGACGCCCTCGAACAGACGGGGGATGATCGAGACCGAGATCCTCATTCGCTGGAGCGCCCGCGAGACGCCCAGCTGTACGTCGTGAGGAGCGTTTGAGAAGCTGACCACCGCGTGCTCGACCCCGTGCTCCCTGACCAGGTCCTCCAGGTCGCTCTGCGCTCCGAGCACGGGCAGGCCCGAGGGGCTGTCCACCTCGAGCGGATCGGCATCGACGAACCCGATCGGCCGCAATCCCAGCTCCGGGTGAGCCAGAAGCCGCCGCGCAACCAGATGCCCGACCTGCCCCGCGCCGAGGATGAGCGTGGGGACGCCATGGCCCAGCCGGTTGGCGCGCTCCCAGATCATCGTCAGGATCGCCCTCCCCACTACCAGGTAGACGGCTGCGAACAGCCAGGTCCGAATCTCCTCCTCGGCAACCTGGGAGTTGTCGGTCAGGGCAACCCGGAGAAAGGTGACGATCATCGCCGCGACCGCTGTCGCGCTGAGAATTGTCCGCGCCGAGTCGAGGAAGTGCTGGCCGACGCTGGCGCGGTACGCGCCGCGAAGAGCGAGCGCGGTCAGCACCAGGCCGATGAAGGTGAGCCGCCAGCCCGGCTCCTGACTGACTCCCGCGGCCGGCGCGGAGAGGATCTCGAAACCCCCCGCCAACACCAGCATCACGGCGTCGGTCGCCAGGCGCCAGCGCGCCTGCCGCACGGAGGTGCTGGCCCGGTGCGCTTCGGCGGCCTCGGGTGCGACGGGGCCGGCGGCGCGGGTCGATTCGGGCGGGCGCGCCAGGGGTCCGATGAGTGCTTTCACCTTCATCTCTTTCGGCATTCTGCCGCGATTAGGTGAGCCCGGCAGGCGATTTGCTGACGCGCCGACGCCCGAATCGGGGTCCGGACGGGGTCATTTTGCCGCTTATTGCAGGACAACCGGGGGATTGTGGCCCGGGATCACGACCGCGGGATCCAGGTCCCGAATCCGCTGCCATTGCTTGAGCAGCTCCTCGCGCTCCGGCCCGAAGTCCTCGGGCAGGTCCATGCGGTCGAAGTACTCCGGCAGCGGGCCGACGCAATCGGAGGCGATCACCACGAGGCCGTCGTCGGTGTCGACCAACAGCGAGATCAGGCCGTCGCAGTGGCCTGGGGTGAGGATCCAGCGCAGGCCGGGCTCGATCTCGCCCTCCTCCCCATCGAGGATCTCGAGGTTCGCCAACTCCATCACGCCGGAGACGAGCTGGGCGTAGGGAGCCTCGGTTTCGATCCGGTGGACATACGTCCGCCGCATCGGCCAGCCCGCGAGTCCCTCGGCGTGATCGAAGTGCAGGTGGGTGAGGATCACGTCCTTGACCTCGTTCGGGTCGACACCGAGCTCTCCCATCGCGCCGATCACCGGCGCCCCCTGCATGATCAGCCCGGGATCGACGAGGTAGTCGCGCTCGCCGCGAACCAGCAGCGTGTTGGGGAAGGCGACCATTCCGGTCGTTCGCCCGCCCTGCTGGAGCGACTTGTATCGCTCAAAGCCCTCGGCGGAGCTGTCGATCGCTGCGGCCTCCGCCTCACCGTTGGAGACGGCGAAGACGTAGCGCTGCGCCGGAACGAGAACGTGAACCGAGGCCATGGCCTGACCCTATCCAAACGAAGAGGGCGCCCCGAAGGGCGCCCTCGAAGAACCGGTGATGCGCCTAGGTCAGGCGCTGGGGACGGTCTCGGTGTCCGGGGCGGGGGTGGTGGTCGAGGTGTACTCGAACTCCTCCTCGGCGCCGAACAGCTTGTCGAGCACCATCTTGCGCGCGTCCTCGCTCAGGATGAGGACCAGAGCCGCGCCGAGAATGCCCACGAGCAGGGCCTTTCCAAGCCCAAACCGGCGGCGGGTGCTCCGTCCGCGCAGCTGCTGTGAAGCATCCCGAAGCGACTCGGCCGCCGTGCGCAGATCACGCTGAACCTTCTTGTCGTCCATCAGGGCCTTAGCGGGGCCCTTCCCATTCGACATCCGGGCGTACGCGCCCTTTGCGGCCTCGAACGCAACGCGGATGTTCTCGCGCAGCTCTTCATCCTCGATGAGCCGCCGCACGTATGGATTGGACGCAACCGACCGGGCAGCATCTCCGGCTTTCGCGCTTCTGCTTTGTGCGCCCATGGGTCTCCTCAGATCGTTTCCAGGGTGCAGGGGGGAGACTACCCGCTCGTAGACGCGAGGGCGCGCGCGAGCGCGACCCGTTTAGTGATGGTTCGGCTCGAGCGCGGTTTGCAGGACATCTCCGATGTCGTCGGCGTAGACGAACTCGAGGCCCTCGCGCTCCTGCTCCGAGATCTCCTCGACGTCCCCCTCGTTGCGATCGGGCACGATCACCAGCTTGATCCCGGCTCTCTGTGCGGCGAGCGACTTCTCCTTCAGCCCCCCGATGGGCAGAACCTGACCCGTCAGCGTGACCTCGCCGGTCATGGCCACGTCGTTCCGCACCGGCCGGTTGGTGATCAACGAGGCCAGCGCCGTGGTCATCGCGACACCGGCGGACGGCCCGTCCTTCGGCACCGCGCCCGCGGGCACGTGCACGTGGATGTCGTGGGTCGCAAACCAGTCGTCCGGCAGGTCCGGTGCGAGCTCATTCGAGTGGCGCCGCACCCAGGTCAGCGCGGCCTGCGCGGACTCGCGCATGACGTCGCCGAGCTGACCTGTGATGGTCAGCTTGCCCGAGCCGGGGACCGCCGTCGCCTCGACGAACAGGACCTCGCCGCCGACCGGAGTCCAGGCGAGTCCGGTGGCCACGCCCGGGTCCTTGGTGCGGCGGCGCTGCTCGGAGAAGAACCGGCGCTTGCCCAGGAGCTCGCGGGCGCGCTTCGCCGAAACCCTCACCTTGCTCTCGACCTTCCCCTCGGCCACGTCCCGGGCGATCTTGCGGCAGACGGTGCCGATCTGGCGCTCCAGGTTGCGGACCCCCGCCTCCCGCGTGTACTCCTCGATGATCGCGTTCAGCGCCGGGTCAGCGAACTCGATCTGCGAGGCCTTCAACCCGTTCGCCGAGAGCTGGCGCGGGACCAGGTAGCGCTTGGCGATGTGGAGCTTCTCGTCGACCGTGTAGCCGGCCAGCTGGATCACCTCCATCCGATCCTGCAGCGCCGGCGGGATCGTGTCGAGGATGTTGGCGGTCGCGATGAAGAGGACCTCGGAGAGGTCGAACGGCAGGTCGAGGTAGTGATCGCGGAAGGTGGAGTTCTGCGCCGGGTCGAGCACCTCGAGCATCGCGCTGGATGGATCGCCGAGGAAGTCGGTGCCCATCTTGTCGATCTCGTCGATCATGAAGACGGGGTTCTTGGTGCCGGCGTCGCGCAGTGCTCGGATGATCGTCCCGGGCAGTGCGCCGATGTAGGTGCGGCGATGGCCGCGGATCTCGGCCTCGTCGCGGACGCCGCCGACCGAGATGCGCTCGAACTCCCGACCCAGGGCCTTGGAGATCGACCGGCCGAGGCTGGTCTTGCCGACGCCGGGGGGCCCGACGAAGCAGAGGATCGGCCCGGGCGACTCGGGGTTGAGCTTCCGCACCGCGAGGTACTCGAGGATCCGGTCCTTGACCTCCTCGAGGTCGTAGTGGTCCTCGTCGAGGACCTCGCGCGCATGCCCGATGTCGAGGTTGTCCTCGGTCTGATTGGACCAGGGCAGATCGACCAGCCACTCGAGGTAGGTCCGGATCACTCCGAACTCGGCGGCGACGGGCGGCAGCTTCTCCAGGCGGGAGAGCTCCCGCTCGGCTGCCTTCTGCGCGTCCTCGGGGAGGCCGGCCTGCTCGATCCGCTCGCGCAGCTCGTTGAGCTCGGCCTGCTGCTCGTCGCCCTCGCCGAGCTCCTCCTGGATCGCCTTGAGCTGCTGGCGCAGGAAGTACTCGCGCTGGCCCTTGTCGATCTCGGACTCGACCTGCGACTGGATCTTCGAGCCGAGCTGGACGACCTCGAGCTCGCGGGTGAGGATCTCCGAGAGGCGCCGCAGACGCTTGGTCACGTCCACGGTCTCGAGCAGCTCCTGCTTCTCCTCCGTGGAGATGCGGAGCGCGCCGGAGATCAGGTGGGAGAGCGCGGAGGGCTCGTCGAGGTTGGCGACCGCGAGCTGGAGCTCCTCCGGCAGATAGGGGATCGCCTCGATGATCTCGCTGAAGGTGCCCTGCACGTTGCGGGTCAGGGCCTCCAGCTCCGTGGAGGGCTCGAGCACGTCGGGCATCTCCTCGATCCGCGCGACCAGGTACGGCTTCTCGCTGACGTAGTCGGCGATGCGGATCCGCTCGCTGCCCTGAACCAGGATGCGGAGCGTCCCGTCGGGGACCTTCATCATCCGCGCGACGGTGCCGGCCACCCCGACCCCGTAGAGATCGTCGGGACCGGGCGCATCGTTCTCGGGATCCTTGGACGCGACCATCGCCAGCATGCGGTTGCCCGAGAGGACGTCGTTGACGAGCTTGATCGAGCGCTCCTGCCCCACCGCGAGTGGGGTGAGCGTGTCCGGGTAGGTGACAGTCTCCCTGAGCGGCAGGATCGGCAGGGCGTCGGGCAGGGGCTCCGTTGCGCCACCCGCGTCCTCGACGTCGGGGATCTCCACCACCTCGAGTTGGGGAGTCTCGACCTCCGCCATTGTCAGTGCACCTTCCCCTTGCGCCTGCCGACTACTCGGCGCGCTCGATCGGGACCTGGCGAGCTGCGCGCGGGAGCCGCGTCGGCAGCTCGACCCTGAGGATGCCGTCCTCGTACGTCGCCTGGGCCTGCTCGGCCTCGACGTCCACGGAGAGCTCGACGACCCGGCGGAACGGGCCCGACGGAAGCTCGACCTGCTGATACGTGCGTCCCTCGGTCTCGCGGACGGGTCGCTCGCCGCTGATCACCAGGGTCCGGCCCCGGACCTCGAGGTTGACCGCGTTGAGCTCGATCCCGGGCAGCTCGACCTTGACGACGGCCTTCTGGGGCGCGTTCTCGCCGCAGTAGTAGACGTCCACGCGGGGGACGAAGGCGGCAACCGGCCGGCGCTGGCGGTGGCCGGCCTGATCCCAGAAGTCGCCGAGGAGCTCGTCCATCTCCCGTCGCATCCGGGCGAAGTCAGCGAATGGGTCGCGCTGGCTGGTCATCCCTGAGAAGAGTAGCCCCCCGATACTCTCAGGCGGCCGTCGCTTCCCTGAGGCGCAGCCCATCGTCGCGCCGCAGTGCGCGCGTCAGGCTGAGCTCGACCTGGCCGAGCGTCGTGCACCAGCCGGGATCGACGCGTCCAATGCAGAGCGGGTCGCTGTCGGGCAGCACAGCTTTTGGCTCGGTCGTGAATCCGCGCAGGAAGCCGGCACCCCGCGCCGCCTCGAGGACATGCGAGTTCCATTTGCCTCCCGGGTAGGCGATCAGGGTGAGCTCGCGATCGATCGCCTCCTCCAGTCGATCCCGTCCTTCGCTCATCGCCAATCCGAGCTCGGCGGAGTCGAGCGTCGAGAGGTTCAGGTGTCGCAGGGTGTGAAAGCCGATGTCGAACCCGGCTGCCACGAGCTTGCGAAGGCCGGCGGCGTCGAGCACAGCGTCCTCGGGATCCGGCCCGGCGCGGCGCCCCAGCTCGTCCAGGAGGTCCCTCAGCTGCTCGGGGGTCATCAGCTCGATGTCATCCGCGATCTGCTGCATCTTCCGCAGTCCGGCCGGTACGGCGCTTCCCGCCGGGACCATCTCGCTGAGCTCCTCGCGACTGATCGCTCCACGTTCCATGGCTCGCTCCAGCCGCTCCCACCAAAACGATCTCGGGCCGTCCAACGAAGCGCCCGAGACGAAGAAGGTCGCCGGGACACCGAAGCGTTGCAGGATCGGCGCGGCGTGGCTGACATGCGATGGCGAATCGTCGTCGAATGTGATGGCGACGGGATACGGCTCGCCGCGACGCCGCGTTCGAACCGCCTCGATGAGCTCGGACGCCGCGACTACCCGATACCGCTTTGTCAGGTGCCTGAGCTGTGACTCGAAGAATCGCGGGCCAAGGCGCGGGTACCTGCCGTCAGCCCAGGTCCGCTGTGGATCGCCGACCTGGTGGAAGAGAGCCGCGAGCCCAGCTTCACGCCCTGAGAGCCGCTGAACCGCCCCGTCGGTTCGGGCTACAGGGCGCCTCAAAAGCGCCTTCAATCCGTCCGCTCCTCCCTGCGGCATCCCGCCCTTTTCTAGCAGGGAGCCTGGCTGCATACGGTCTGCGTGCCTTGCGGGCGGCGTTCGGGTGGGGCGGCAATGATCATTCGGGCACGAGAGGGAGCTCGTCCCGGCACCCTCAAATGGTGTATGTCGCTCCCTCTTGCGCGATCTCGACGGGGGCTCCGAATCCGCCCTCGGCCTGTTCGCGGGCCCAGTCGTCACCCAGCTCGTCGGAGATGTGGGTGATGACGACGCGCTTCGCGCCCGCCTCCCGCGCGTGCTCGCCGGCCTCCTCGGGGGTGAGGTGGCCGCGCAGCCCGGTGCGTTCCGGGCGGGGCAGCGTTCCCTCGATGATCAGCAGGTCGGCACCCTGTGCGGCCTCGATGATCTCCTTGCCCGGGCGCGTGTCGGCGCTGTAGGCGATCTCGCCGCTGCCCTCCGAGCCGATCCGCACCGCGAAGGTCTCCACGAAATGCGGCACCGGATGGAAGCTCGCCCAGATGTCGCCGATCTCGACCCTGTCGCCGGGCGAGTACTCCTCTATCCGGAAGGCGCTCTCGATCAGGTCGTCGTTGCCCCACGCGCCGACCACCCGGCGGAAGGTCTCGACGGCGCCGGGCGGCGCGATCAACCGGGGGCGGGCCGGCTCGTCCGTCCCGTCCCAGATGTGTACGGGCACGGGCTGCTGCTTCGGGGCGTAGATCAGGGCGTATGAGTAGGGGACCAGGTCCAGGAAGTGGTCGGCGTGCAGATGGGAGACGATCACGGCGTCGACCTCGGTGTAGTCGACCCGCTCCCGCAGCTTGCCGAACACCCCGTTGCCGCAGTCGAGCAGGACCTTCGTCTCGTCGGTTTCGATCAGATAGCCGCTGCAGGCGCCTCCGGCGTCCTGCCAGGAGGGCGACTTGCCGAGCACGGTGATCTTCAAGGCATGTGTCCCATAGCCCCGCCGGGACTGTAACCGGGTTTGACCCGTGGCTATGCAGCTTGCACGGCGACGTGCGAAGCGGAGGCGGTGGCTCGATCTCTCATGAGGAGCGCGGGCTGCCGGGGCGGAACCAGGCCCTCGGGGGTATCGGGCCTGAAGGTGGGACAGGGCGAGTCAAGACCGAGGGCGCACAGGCCGCGGCGATGGAAGAAGCAGTCCTCACATGTCACCGCAGCATTGCGTGCCCGACCGTCGGCCAAGTTGCCCCATCCCCTCTCTCGTCGATCATTTCCGCCCCGGTTACTGACCCGCGACTTGGCTTGATGATGCCATTTGCGCGGCCCCCCGTCAGGCGCGTTCCCGCAAATGGCGCTCTTCTTTTTTCACCGGTTGGTCACGAGTTCCGCTAGCACCGGGAAGGTTGGAGGCCTCGCTAAGATCAGCGCCGATGGCTCAAATCGCTCAACAGCGGACCAACCAGCTCTCGGCATCCCCGCCGATGTTCGAGAGCAGGTTCCTCGACTTCTTCTCCCGCGTCCACCCCGCGGTGCCGGCAGTCGTCTTCGTCCCCGTGGTGGTCGGTGGCGTCTGGCTCGGGATCGACCGGGGGCTCTCGGTGGGCACCGCAGCGCTCCTGTTCGCTGCCGGCTTCGCGATCTGGACACTCACGGAGTACTGGCTCCACCGGCTCTTCTTCCACTGGCAGCCGAAGTTCCGCGGCGGCGACCGAGTCCACTTCATCATCCACGGCGTCCACCACGACCACCCCAACGACGCGATGCGACTGGTCATGCCGCCCGCGGTCAGCATCCCGCTCGCCGCGCTCTTCCTCGGGCTCTACGTGCTGATCTTCGGCACTCCCGAGGCCTTCCCCGCCTTCGCCGGGTTCATCACGGGGTATCTGGGCTACGACTACACCCACTACCACGTCCACCACCACGTGCCGAAGACCAAGTTCGGGAAGAAGCTGCGCGAGCACCACATGCGCCACCACTTCCAGGATCACCGCTACGGCTTCGGCGTCTCGTCGCCCCTCTGGGACGCCTTCTTCCAGACCCTCCCACGCCGCCGCAAGCCCAACGGCGACTAGATCACCCGGCTCGGCGGCTCCTCGCCCGCGAGCACCGCGATCACGTTGTCCGCGACCGCGCTCGCCATCCCATCGCGTGCGGCGACGGTGGCAGATCCGATGTGGGGTAGCAGCACGCAGCGCGGCGCCTCCAGCAGGGCACGGGCGACGTCCGGCTCGTTCTCGTAGACGTCGAGGCCGGCCCCCCCGAGCGCGCCGCTCTTCAGCGCGGAAGCCACCGCCTCCGAGTCGACCAGCGGCCCGCGCGAGGTGTTGACCAGGACCCCATCCGGTCCGATCAGCTCCAGCTGGGCGGCGCCGATCATCGAACGCGTCTCGGGCGTGGCGGGCGCATGGATGCTGACGACGTCGGAGACCTCCAGCAAATCGGGCAGCTCCAGCCGCTCCGCTCCCAGCTCGCCCTCCGCCTCGGGCTTGGCCGACCGGCTCGAGTAGGTGATCCTCGCGCCGAGTCCATGGGCGAGCCTCGCGTACCGCAGGCCGATCCGCCCCATGCCCACCACGCCGACCGTGGAGCCCCGGATCTCGATGCCGCGGTAGGCGGCGGGGTCCCATCCCCGCCAGCGCCCGGCCCGCAGGTCGCGTTCGGCATCGCTCATCCGGCGGGCGGCGGCGAGTGTGAGCGCGATGGCGAGCTCGGCGGTCGCCTCCGTGAGGACGTCGGGTGTATTGGTGACGATCACGCCCCGGTCCCTGCAGGCCTCCAGATCGACGTTGTCGTAGCCGACCGCGAAGTTCGCCACCACCCGCAGCTGCTCGCCGCAGGCGTCGAGCAGCTCCGAGTTCACCGGCACGCTCGGGTCGGCGACGAAGGCACTCGCACCGGGAGCGTTCGCCAGCACGTCCTCCCAGCCCGCTTCGAGGCCGCCCGTCCTGACCTCGAAGCGCTCACCGAGGCGGTCGAGGCCCGCCGGCAGCAGCACTCGGGCTATGACGACCAATTGACGCTCTGCGTTCATGTCAGTCGAAACTAACCGTTACGGTGATGTAACTGTCATCCGGATAGAGAGAGGACCAGTTAGTCATGCCAACAGTTTCCAACACAGTCGATCAGGCCAGGACGCTGCTCGAGCGCCGGCTGAAGGAGCTCGACGACGAGCGGCGCCAGGTGCAGTCCGCTCTCGCCGGCCTCGGCAAGAGCACCAGGCGCGGTCCGGGCCGTCCGCGCGTGGCGGGTCGCCGTCGCCGGCGCGGCAGCACCAGGGCCGACCAGGCGGTGAAGATCATCACCGACAACCCGGGGATCAAGGTCTCCGAGCTCGGCAAGAAGATGAAGCTGAATCACCCGAACTACCTGTATCGGGTGTTGCCCGACCTGCAGAAGGAAGGCCGCATCAAGCGCAAGGGCAACGGCTACCACCCCGGCTAGATCAGACCAAGCTCCCGGACGGCGTCGCGCTCGTCCTTGAGCTCGCCGACCGTCGCGTCGATCCGCTCGCGGGAGAAGTCGGTGATCTCGAGGCCCTCGACGCGCTTCCACTCGCCCCCGGAGCACTCGCAGGCCGCGCCGGAGATCAGCCCTTCCTCGACGTCGTAGGAGCCGTCGGAGGTGACCGCCATCGAGGCCCAGTCGCCGTCGGGCGTCCCGAGGACCCAGTCGTGCATGTGGTTGATCGCCGCGTTCGCGGCCGATGCGGCGCTGGAGGCGCCGCGGGCCTCGATGATCGCCGCGCCCCGCTTGCCCACGGTCGGAATGAACTCCTCGGCGATCCAGGTCTCGTCGTCGACCTGATCCCACGCCGGGCTGCCGTCGACCAGGGTGTTGACCAGGTCCGGGTACTGGGTCGGCGAGTGGTTGCCCCACACGGTCATCCGCTTGATGTCGGTGACCGGGCGGCCGAGCTTCTGGGCGAGCTGGGCGATCGCCCGGTTGTGGTCCAGGCGCATCATCGCCGTGAAGCGCTCGGCCGGCACGTCGGGAGCGTGTGACTTCGCGATCAGGCAGTTGGTGTTGGCGGGGTTGCCGACGACCAGCACCTTGATGTCATCGGCTGCCTCCGAGTTGATCGCCTCGCCCTGGGGCTTGAAGATGCCGCCGTTCGCCTCCAGGAGGTCGGCGCGCTCCATCCCCTTCGACCGGGGCCTGGCGCCGACCAGCAGTGCGATGTTGGTCCCATCGAAAGCCTCCTTCGGGTCGTCCGAGATGTCGATCCCGCGCAGCAGTGGGAAGGCGCAATCCTCGAGCTCCATCGCGGTTCCCTCGGCCGCCGTGACAGCGTCCGGGATCTCCAGCAGACGGAGCTTCACCTCGGTGTCGGGCCCGAGCATCTCGCCGGCGGCGATCCGGAAGAGGATCGCGTAGCCGATCTGGCCTGCGGCTCCGGTGACTGTGACGTTGACGGGGGTCAATTCATCTCCTTCTTCAGGTTTTCATCGATCGAAGCGAGGAACTCCTGGGTCGTCTGGAACTCCTGATCGGGCCCGATCAGGAGGGCCAGGTCCTTTGTCATCTTCCCGCTCTCCACCGTCTCGATGCATACGCGCTCGAGGGTCTCGGCGAACTCGGCGAGGGCCGGTGTCTCGTCCATCCGGCCCCGTGCGGCGAGGCCGCGCGTCCAGGCGAAGATCGAGGCGATCGGGTTGGTCGAGGTCGGCTTGCCCTGCTGGTGCTGGCGGAAGTGACGGGTGACGGTGCCGTGGGCGGCCTCGGCCTCGACGGTCTTGCCGTCGGCCGTCATCAGGACGCTGGTCATCAGGCCGAGCGAGCCGAAGCCCTGGGCGACGGTGTCGGACTGGACGTCGCCGTCGTAGTTCTTGCAGGCCCAGACGTAGCCGCCCTCCCACTTGAGCGCCGCCGCGACCATGTCGTCGATCAGCCGGTGCTCGTAGGTGAGGTCCGCCTTCTCGAACTCCTCCTTGAACTCGGAGTCGTAGACCTCCTGGAAGATGTCCTTGAAGCGGCCGTCGTAGCGCTTCAGGATCGTGTTCTTGGTCGACAGGTAGACCGGGAGCCCGCGATCGAGGCCGTAGCGGAGCGAGGCCCTGGCGAAGTCGCGGATCGAGTCGTCGAGGTTGTACATCGCCATCGCCACCCCGCCGCCGGGGAAGTCGTAGACGTCGAGCTCCACCGGCTCGCCGCCGCCCTTGGGCGTGTAGGTCAGGGTCAGCTTCCCCTCCCCGGGCACGACCAGGTCCGTGGCCCGGTACTGATCGCCGAAGGCGTGGCGGCCGATCACGATCGGCTTCGTCCAGCCGGGCACAAGGCGGGGCACGTTCGAGATCACGATCGGCTCACGGAAGATGACTCCGCCGAGGATGTTCCTGATCGTCCCGTTGGGCGAGCGGTACATCTCCTTGAGTCCGAACTCCTTGACCCGGGCCTCGTCCGGTGTGATCGTCGCGCACTTCACCCCCACGCCGTGCTCCTTGATCGCGTTGGCGGCGTCGACGGTGATCTGGTCGTCCGTCTCGTCCCGCTTCTCGATCGAGAGGTCGAAATAGCGCAGGTCGACGTCGAGGTAGGGCAGGATCAGCTGTTCCTTGATGAAGGCCCAGAGGATCCGGGTCATCTCGTCGCCGTCGAGCTCGACGATGGGGTTCTTGACCTTGATTTTCGCCACGTCCGGCGCGCGATGCTATCTGCGCAGGCCTTCGAGCATCTGCATCAGCGGTGGCTCGGCGCGTGCACGGGCGGCGCTCGGGTCAGCCGACGTCGCCACCAGCAGCGCAGCCTCGATCATTGCCGCGAGGAGCAGGTGCGCGGTCGACTCCACATCGGCGCGCCGCAGCTCACGAGTTTCCATCGCCGCCTCGACGCCCCCGGCCATCGCGGCCAGGCCGAGGTCGCTGATCCCGCTGCGCCACTCCTCCCAGCCGAGCACCGTCCGGCTCTGCAACAGGCCGATCCGCTGCAGCTCCCGGTTGGTGGCCGCCTCGTCGAGATAGGTCCGGCAACCCGCAACGAGCGCCTCGTATGGCGTACCCGCACTGGACGCCGCCGCCGCCAGCCGCTCGATCAGCCTCTCCTCGGAGTCCCTCCAGACCTGCCGGTAGAGCTCTCGCTTGCTCGCGAAGTGGTGGTACATGGCTCCGCGGCTGACCCCGGCCCTCCCGAGGATCTGGGTCGTGCTCACCTCCGCGTAGTCCCGCTCCATGAACAGCTCGCGCGCGGCGGTCAGCAGGGCTTCGCGCGCTCCCGCGCTGGGGCGCCCTCGCCTCGGCCTCTCCGCAACCTCCGCCACGATCGCCTATATTAACCGACAGCCGGTCGGTAAAGCCGCAACCAGGCTGACCGGGTACCGCTGAGAACACGCCAAACGAGGAGAGGAAGAGATGAACACATACGTGATCCGCCGGGAGAAGGCATGGGCGTCGCCCGCCGAGCTCGAGGCGACGGCCGAGCGCTCGAAGCAGGTGGCCGACGACGACTTCCCGGACGACATCGCCTGGATCCGCAGCTACGTCATCAAGGAGGAGGGCGGCACCCTGGGAACCGTCTGCATCTACCAGGCCACCGACATCGACGCAGTGCGCGCGCACGCGAAGCGGGTCGACATGCCCGCCGACGAGGTGCTCGAGGTCGCGGACACGGTCATCATCCGGCCGGATCCGCAACCCCAGGCCGCGTAACCAAAGAACCCAATCCGCACTGCCCCGGGCGGCGTTATCTTGAACACATGAGCAGCTTGGGAGGAGAGCGGAAGATCGCGACGATGCTGTTCGCCGATCTGGTCGGCTCCACCGAGCTTGCCACCGAGCTCGATCCCGAGGATCTGCGGGGCCGCCTGGAGCCCTTCTTCGAGGCGGCGCGGACTGCGCTCGAGCAGCACGGGGGCACCGTCGAGAAGTACATCGGCGACGCGGTGATGGCCGTCTTCGGCGCCCCCGTCGCCCATGGCGACGATCCCGACCGGGCGATCGCCGCAGCCCTCGCCGTCGTCGACAGGGTCTCGGCGATCGACGGCAAGCTGGCCGTGCGGGTGGGGATCGAGACGGGCGAGGTCCTCGCGGTCCCCGGCAGCGGCGACCTCCGCGTCACCGGCGAGGCGGTGAACGCCGCGGCTCGCCTGCAGCAAGCCGCCTCGCCCGGAGAGGTCCTGGTCGGCGAGCGCACGGCCCGTGCCTCCCGGCGGGCGCAGCTCGAGCGGGACGGCCATGTGGACGCAAAGGGAATGGACGAGCTGCCGGCCTTCCGGGCGGTATCCATCTGCGAGGAGGACGAGCTCACCAACGTTCCGCTCGTGGGGCGAGAGGACGACCTCGCGATGCTCCGGCTGATCGCCCGGCGGGCGGCGAGAGAGCAGGTGCCCCAGCTCGTCACCGTGATCGGCGAGGCCGGAATCGGCAAGACCCGGCTCGCCGCCGAGCTCTTCGCCGAGCTGCGAAGCGACGGATGGCGAACCGTGGTCGGCCGCAGCCCGCCCTACGGACACGGGATCGCGTTCTGGGCGCTCGGCGAGATCCTGCACGACGCCGCCGGGATGTCCGCGGACGCTCGTGCCAACCAGGTGGAACCGGCTCTCCAGGCGGTGCTCACCGAGTTCGGAGCCGACGACGCCGCCGAGCTGGCGGGGGCGCTGGTCGTGGCGATGCGCGGCGCCGAGGAGGGAACGGACGCCGAGGATGAGCTGAAGCGGGCCTGGCGCCGCTTCGTCGCGCTGCTCGCGGCCGACCGGCCGCTGGCGATCGGCGTGGACGATGCCCACTGGGCTGACGAGGGGACCCTCAACCTGCTCGAGGAGGCGGCCTTCGGCCTCTCCAAGGCGCCGGTGATCATCCTCTGCACCTGCCGGCCCGAACTGGCGGAGAGGCGCCCGGACTTCGGCCGCGCCGCACGCAACAACACGCAGATTGAGTTGCTGCCGCTCGACGGGGCCTCGGCGACGCGGCTCGCCGAGCTCCTCCTCCCAGACGACCGGCGCGTGATCGCCGGCCGGATCGCCGACGCCGCAGGGGGCAACCCGTTCTTCACCGAGGAGGTCTCGCGGGCGATCCGGGAGGAGCACGCGGACGCAATCCCCGAGCGGCTACCGGACACGGTGCAGGCCGCCATCGCCGCCCGGATCGACCAGCTCCCTCCCGATGAGAAGCGAGCCCTCCAGTACGCGGCGGTGCTGGGGCATACCTTCGCCCAGGGGCCGCTGGGAGATCTGCTCGGCGAGGACCCGAGCGACATGCTCTGGTCGTTGCGCCGCAAGGCACTGGTCGAGGAGCGCACCACGTCGGATGCCGGTCACTACGCCTTCCGCCACCAGCTGATCCGCGACGTCGCCTACAACTCGCTGCCGCGGGCCGACCGGGCAAACCTGCATGAGCAGGCCGTCACGGCGCTGATGGCGCGCGAGCCGTTCGCGGAGCGGGCCGAGCTCGTCGCCTACCACCTCGACCACGCCTTCGAGCAGCAGCCCACTTCAGAGCGGCGGAAGGCGGCCTGCGCCGCGATGGCCGAGGCCGCGGCCAGCGCGGTGCGCCGCGGCGCCGCGGCCCGCGGCCAGGAGCTGTACGAGCAGGCAGCCGACCTCGCCGAGGGGTCGTCCCGGATCGACTGGCTGTTGGCCGCGGGCGAGGTGGCGCTACGCCGCTGGCGCGGCGACTTCGCGCTACGGCTGTACACCGAGGCCGGTCGAAGCGCCGAGCGAATCGGCGATCCCCGCGCCGCCGGCGGATACGCCCGAGCGGTCGAGATCGCCACCAGGATGAGCGGAATCAGCGGCAACCCCGAGGCCGACCAGCTCCAGCCGCTCCTCGAGCGCGGTCGCGCCCTCGTCACGGATGACGACACGGTCACCAAGGCGAGGCTCCTGCTCGACGAGGCCTGGATCGCCTGGAAGAGCGACCAGACACTCGAGATGGAGGCGCCCGCCCTCGGCGGGCTCGAGCTGGCTCGCGAGGCCGGCGATCTCGCCGTCCTGCAGTCCGCGCTCGACGCGGTCACCGCCAGCGACTGGCAGCAGGGACGCCACCTGGCCGCCGTCGAGCACACCAGGGAGCGGCTGGAGCTGCTCCGAGACGCGCCGCGGACCGCCACCCTCGACGTCGAGCGCAGCGACGCGCTCCACATGATGATCGAGTGCCTGCTGCAGACCGGGGACTTCCATGAGGCCGAGCGGTACGCCCGCGAGGCTCGCGATCTCGACCTGTCGCGGGGGATCATCTACTCGGCCTGGCAGCGTGGCCTTCTTCCCGCGTTCTTCCTCGGCCGCTGGGACGACGCATTGAACATGGCGACCCACGTCCGCGAGGCCTGGGTCGCCGCTGAACGTCCGCCGCTCGGGGCCTTCGCAACCTCGATCGCATGCGCGGGAGCGATCCTCGGGGTCCGTGGCGACGATGGCTGGTCCGACTGGTTCGAGATCGCCAACGAGCTCTCGGAGGGCGCCCTCGGCAACAAGGCCGGCGTCATTGTGATGCGTGCCGACATCGAGCTCCACCAGGGCGAGGTCCAGTGCGCCGCGGACCGCTTCGAGTCCGAGATCTCGACCACCTGGTTCCGTTCTCCGTACCTCGCCGCGCGCGCCGAGTCCTACGCCCGCCTGGGCCTCAAGGACGCCGACCAGGCGATCGTGGCCGCCGAGGAGGGCATCGGCGAGCACCGCTACGGGAAGGGCATCCTGCTGCGCGCGAAGGGGATCCGCTCCGGCGACGAGGGGCTGCTGCGGGAGTCGCTCGAACTGTTCGAACAGCTCGACTGCCCGTATCAGTCCGCGCGCACCGGTTGGATGCTGGGCGGCGACGAGCGCGATCAGGCGAAGCGGACCTTCGAAAGCTTGGGAGCCACGCTCCCTGCTTGACGGCTTGGCCATCAACGGCCGCCACAAACACCGCGGCCGGATCTACTAGCTGCGGCTCTCCGCCTCGCGCAGCCTCGACGCCAGTGTCTCCAGCATCGGCCAGGCGACCTCGGGGTGGCCCTCGACGAAGGGCCTGAACTCCCAGGCGGTGATGCCATGGCAGCTCAGATCGGTGGTTGCGACGATCGTCGCCGAGCGCGGGCCGCTGTCGATCAGGGCGATCTCGCCGAAGTACTCACCCGGGCCGAGCGTCCGGATGATCTTGCCGTCGATGCTGACCGTCGCGTTGCCGTCCTCGATCACGAAGAAGCCGATCCCGCTCTTCCCCTCCGTGGTGATCATGTCCCCCTCGCCGAAGGTGCGCTCCTGCATGCGGTCGGCGAGCTTCTTGAGCTCCTTCCGCTTCACCCCCTGGAAAAGGGGGACGCTGCCCAGCGTCTCCACCACGTCCGCCACGCGCCGATCCTACCCACGGCCTCCGTTTGACACAAGATGTGAATCGTGATTCACTTCTTCCGTGGCCTATCGGACCACCGAGCGGACCGAGGCGCGTCGGGCTCAGACTCGTGAGCGGATCGTTACCGCCGCCCTGGAGCTGATCGCCGAAGGAGGCTATGTCGCCGCCCAGGTCGCGTCAGTCGCTGATCGCGCCGGGGTCGCCGTCGGCACCGTCTACCGCTACTTCCCGTCGAAGTCGGAGCTGTTCGCGGAGGTCTTCCGCGTCGCCTCCCAGCGCGAGGTCGACGAGATGCGGGCTGGAGCCGCGGCCACGACGGGAGGATCCGCCGCCGAGCGGATCGCCGGCGGCACCGAGACCTTCGCCCGCAGGGCGCTCGCAGGTCGGCGCCTCGCCTGGGCGCTGCTGGCGGAACCCGTCGATCCCGCCGTCGAGGCCGAACGACTTCACTTCCGCCACAGCTACCGCGACGTGATCGCTGAGATCGTCGCCGACGGCGTCCGCTCGGGAGAGCTCCCGGAGCAGGACGTCGACGCGACCGCCGCCGCCCTGGTCGGGGCAATCGGAGAGACGATGATCGGTCCCCTGTCCCCCACGACGAACGGAGGCGACCCCGAAGCGCTGATCGCCTCCCTGATCGACTTCTGCACGCGCGCAATCGGAGAGGAGCAGTAGATGTCAACCGTCGAGAAGCCCACGGGAGTCAACACCCACGAGGTCACCAACCAGCCTCCCCCGCTGGTCGACTACAACATCTTCGAGTCCGACACGGTGATGCAGGAGGCCGTGCGCCGGGAGGGCGCCGACTGGGCCGTCGACCGGATCTCCGAGGTCGGTGAGATCGCCGGCCGCGGCGACGTGATCGAGCTCGGCCGCCTGGCGAACGAGAACCCGCCGAAGCTCCGCACCCACGACCGGTACGGGAACCGGGTCGACATCCCCGAGTTCCACCCCTCCTGGCACGAGCTGATGCGGCTGGGCATCTCGCACGAGCTGCACTCGCTCCCCTGGCGCGAGCCACAACCCGGCGCCCACGTCGCGCGCGCCGCGGCGTTCATGTGCTTCTCCCAGGCCGAGGCCGGCGTCGGCTGTCCGATCTCGATGACCTACTCAGTCGTGCCCGCGCTCCGCAAGCAGCCGGAATTGGCCGAGGAGTGGGAGCCGCGGATCCTCTCCGACGTCTACGACCCGCGCCAGATCGCCGCCTCCGAGAAGGAGGGCTC
Organism: uncultured Solirubrobacterales bacterium; assembly: GCA_963747425.1. Classification (GTDB taxonomy): domain Bacteria; phylum Actinomycetota; class Thermoleophilia; order Solirubrobacterales; family 70-9; genus DASUPK01. The sequence goes on along the minus strand of CAVVFJ010000008.1, from coordinate 678,203 downwards.
CCTGTTCGGCATGGGGATGACGGAGAAGCAGGGCGGCTCCGACGTCCGCGCGAACACGACGGTCGGCAAGCCGATCAACGGCGGCGGGCCCGGGGCGGAGTACGAGATCACAGGCCACAAGTGGTTCTTCTCCGCGCCTCAATGCGACGCGTTCCTCGTCCTCGCCCAGGCCGACGGCGGCGTCTCCTGCTTCCTGATGCCGCGTCGCCTGCCCGACGGCGAGCTCAACCGCTTCCGCCTCCAGCGGCTCAAGGACAAGCTCGGCAACCGCTCCAACGCCTCCTCGGAGATCGAGTTCGACGGGGCCTGGACCCGCCTGGTCGGCGAGGAGGGCGCGGGCGTCCGGACGATCATCGAGATGGTCAACCACACCCGGCTCGACTGCGCGACCGGCAGCGCCACCGGGATGCGAGCGGGAGTCGCACAGGCGATCAACCACGCCGATCACCGCTCCACATTCGGCAAGCTCCTCGTCGAGCAGCCGCTGATGCAGAACGTGCTCGCCGACCTGGCGGTCGAGTCCGAGGCCGCGACGATCGGCTCGCTTCGCCTCGCTCGCGCCTACGACGAGGCGATTGCCGGCGACGACGAGGCGCAGGCCTTCAAGCGGATCGCCAATGCCGTCCTCAAGTACTGGATCTCCAAGCGAGGCCCGAGCCACGCGGTCGAGTGCCTCGAGAGCCTCGGCGGCAACGGCTATGTCGAGGAGTCCGGGATGCCGCGGCTCTACCGGGAGGCGCCGCTGTCCTCCATCTGGGAGGGCTCCGGGAACGTCCAGTGCCTCGACGTGCTCCGGGCGATGGTCAAGAACCCGAGCTCGGTCGACGCGTTCTTCGCCGAGGTCGCCGAGGGGGCGGGTGAGCCACGGCTCGACGCCTATGTCTCGGAGCTCAGGAAGGACCTCCAGGACATGAACGGGATCGAGTCCCGGGCGCGGCAGCTCGTCGAGCGGATGGCCCTTGCCCTGCAGGCCTCGCTGCTCCTGCGCTTCGGCGACGAGGCCGTGGCCGACGCGTTCGTCGCATCTCGCCTAGCCGGCGACTGGGGCCACGCCTTCGGCACCCTGCCCGCCGGCACCGACTTCGTCCGGATCATCGACCGCCACCGCGCGGCGGCCTAACCCGAGGAGAGAACATGGATTACGAGACGTTGCGCTATGAGCGCGACGGGCACGTCACCGTGCTCACGTACGACCGCCCCGACCATCGGAACGCGGTCAGCCGCCAGATGAACCGGGAGCTCCACGACGCCTGGGAGCGGTTCCGCGACGCCGAGGACGAGTTCGTTCTCGTGATCACCGGCGAGGGCGACGCCTTCTGCGCCGGCTGGGACCTGGAGGACGCCGCCGAGCTCGGCGAGGGAGGCCAGCCGGACTGGGACCAGTTCAAGACGTCGATCTACAACACGCCGGGCGAATGCGGCTACACGCGGAAGGTCGACGTCTTCAAGCCGGTGATCGCCGCCGTCAACGGCTGGGCGGTCGCCGCGGGGCTGGAGAACGCCCTACTGGCGGACATCCGGATCGCCGCCGAGAACGCCGTCTTCGGAGCGCTCGAGCGGCGCTGGAACATCGTCGGCGGGGACGGCATGAACGTCCGCCTCACCCTGGCGGTCGGCTACGGCCGGGCGATGGAGATGATCATCACCGGCCGCGCCGTCGAGGCGGAGGAGGCGCTCCGGATCGGGCTGGCCAATGAGGTCGTGGCCGAGGGCAAGGCGCTGGAGCGAGCCGTGGAGCTGGCGCACCAGATCGCGGAACTCCCGCAGGGCGCGATCCGCTCCGACAAGGAGACGATGGTGCGGAACGTCGGGAGGACCTACGAGGAGCAGCTGCGCCAGGAGGCCGAGAACACGATCTCGATGTTCGCCCGGCGCGACTCCCACGCCATCGGGGCCCGGGCCTTCAAGGAGAAGCGGACCCCGGAGTGGCCGAACCATGGCTTGTAACCCGCCGGCCCCGGACGCGAAGCGGAGGAGCCGGCGGTTGATGCTGGTCTAGCGGCTGCGGAGCTTCCGACCGATCCGGACGCGGCGGGTCTCGGCGGCGCGACGCTGCTGCTCGGTCCGGTGGGCGTGGTTGGCGCTGTAGTTGAGATTGGTCGAGAAGGTGGGGCTCATTTCGGTCCTCCCGAGTCGGTGTGTGCGTCAACTGAGACCGGGCTGGACACGGAAACTCATCGCTACGCTGAGGCCATGTGCAGAAACATCAGACAACTCCATAACTTCGAGCCCCCCGCGAGCGAGGAGGAGGTCGAGGACGCCGCGCTTCAGTTCGTCCGCAAGATCAGCGGATCGACGAAGCCGTCCAAGGCGAACGCCGAGGCGTTCGACCGCGCGGTCGTCGAGGTCGCCGCCTCCACGCGGAAGCTGCTCGACTCGCTGGTCACGAACGCGCCTCCCAAGAACCGGGAGGAAGAGGCGGCCAAGCGGCGGGCGAAGTACGAAGAGCGCTTCGCGGCCTAGGGGCGTTCCCAGCGCGTCAGGTGCTCCGGGACGGGTACGTCCCCGGGCAGGTCCGGCACCGGAACGGGATCGCCCGTGCCGAGTGACAGCGGCAGCACCCCCGCCCAGTAGGGCAGCTCGAGATCGTCCGGCTTGTCGGCAGGCGGCCCGGTGCGGACCTTCGCGGATGCCTCCTCGATCGCCATCGAGAGGACCTTGGTCGTCTCGAGATCCTTCTGGCGCGGGCCCTTGATCTCGCCGGCGCGGCCCGGTGCGATGTGCTCGACCACCGCCCGCAGGGCGATCCGCTTCTCATCCGGATCGGTGATCTCGCGCGCGGTTCCCAGCACCATCACCGAGCGGTAGTTGAGGGAGTGGTTGCGCGCCGTGCGGGCGAGCACCAGCTCGTCGACGAGGGTCGCGGTCAGGCAGCAGGCGATCCCCTCCGCCAGAGCGCCGAACATGCGGTTGGCCGGGGAGCCATGCAGGTAGAGGGTCTCCCCCTCCCTGGCGTGGATCGTGGGGATCACGTAGGGGTGCCCGTCGTCCACGAATCCGACGTGGCAGACGAGCGCCTCGTCGAGGATCGCGTGCACCAGCTCCCGGTCGTAGCTCCCGCGTCCGGGCTTGCGGCGGAAGCGGGTTCGCTCGGTGGGTGCGAGGGCGCTCCGCAGGAGCGACCCGTCTTGTGGATCGGCGGTCATGCGCCGAGCCAGCTGTCGTCGAGCTTGCGGATGACCGCCTCGGAGAGCCGAATCGCGTCCCCGACGGTGCCGTAGTCGACGTTCTCCGGGGTGTCGGTCTTCCAGTGGTAGTTCGAGGGGTTCTTCCACTGATTGCAGGAGGCGACCGAGACGCACTGGTAGCCGGCGGCCAGCGGGAAGATGCCGTCGGTCGCGTTGCGGAGGCGGAGGTTCGGGAAGAGGTCGATGTCCAACTCTTCCGCTGTGGAATCGACCAGCTCCAGGGAAGCGGCCGGATACTCTCGCAGCTTCAACATCCCCTCCCCCCTCAGCACCAGGAGGTTCGGGGAGCCGATCGTGTCGAGGCAGAGGAAGAACGTCTTGTCCACGGGCAGCTCGCCGGCGTGGCGCTCCATGAAGAGGCCCATGCCCTCGCAGAGGGCCTCCTCGGAGGTGGAGAGGAGGAGGACCCGAGTGTTCTCAGGGGGGCGCTCGGCGAGGGAGCGGGCAATCGCGATCTGCGCGATGCAGCCGGTGCCGTTGTCATTCGCGCCCGGAACGACCTCGCTCGCGCCGATATGGGCCATGAATGCGGCGCCGCCCGCGGAGAGGAAGGCCCCGACTCCCGTCAGCCTGCGACTGCCGAGTGCCGCCCCTGCCGCGACCATCGCGGGGCCGGCCACGGTCGGCCACATCAGCGGGGGGCTGGTGTCGTTTTCCTCGAACACCCAGGGGGCGTTCTCGCCGACCGCCTCGGTGATGGCCGGGTTGAAGAAGAAGGCCGTGTGGGCTGCGTCGTGATGGGCCATGACCACGATCGTCCGCTCGGCGTCCGGGGGCCCGATCTCGCCGAGCACGTGATGGGCGCTGCTCGTGGGCAGAGTTCGCCGGAACCGTCTGCCACCAGGCGGCAGCTCGTCGGCGATCAGGGCGGACGCGGCCGCCCCGGTGATCGCCGCGAGCGCGCGTGCGAATCGGCCGCCACGCCGGGCGGCCAGGCCCGCGAGCGCACCGGCCCCGGCCAGCAGCCCAATCGGCCACCAAAAGGTCCCGTTGGCCATCGGCTCCTCCTCGACCCGCACGTCGCGAGCGCCCGCCTCGCGCAGGAGGCCGGCGAGCCACTGCGCGGCGCGCTCCTCCCCTTCCGAGGCGGAACCGCGCTCGTACGAGCAGAGCTCGTCGAGACGCTCCCGCATCCAGGCAGCGTCGGGCGGGATCGATACGTCCGCTGGCGCCCGCGTGGCCATCCCGGAAAACTACCCGCCGCTCCCTAACATCACCTGCATGGCCGGCGGCGGCGTCACCCTCTTCCGCATCAAGGGCATCAGGGTCGCGGTGGACTACTCGTGGTTCGTCGTCCTCTTCCTGATCATCATCTTTCTCTCGAGCTCGTACCGCGACGAGCTTGGCGTCGCGAAGGGGAGCACCGAGCCGTACCTGCTCGCGGTCGCCAGCGCCCTTCTCTTCTTCGGCTCCATCCTGCTCCACGAACTGGGCCACGCCTTCGTGGCGAGACGGCATGGAATCGGGGTCTCGGGCATCACGCTCTGGATGTTCGGTGGCTTTGCCCGCCTCGAGAAGGACTCCGATTCACCGGCGACGGAGTTCAAGATCGCGATCACGGGACCGTTGGTCACGCTTGTGATCGCACTGGCCTGTTTCGGTGCCTTCCTGCTTCTGGCTCCCTCAGGAGAGTTGCGGCATGCCGTGCTGACCCAGAGCGGTACCAACGCCTCCGCCCTGGCGATTCTTTTTGCCTGGCTCGGCGGTATCAACCTGTTCGTACTGGCCTTCAACCTGGTCCCGGCCTTCCCGCTCGACGGCGGCCGCATCGCGCGGGCGATCGCCTGGTGGCGGACCGGCAGCCGCAACAGCGGGACGCGCTTCGCCGCGACCCTCGGCGAGTGGTTCGGCCTCTTCCTGATCCTCGCCGGCCTCGGCTACTTCATGGCCTATCTCGGTGACTTCGTGAGCGGGATCTGGCTCGCCTTCGTCGGGTTCATCCTCCGCGGTGCCGCCAAGGCGGCGATCGCGCAGACCGACGTCACCAGCCGGATCGAGGGAATCTCCGTAGCGGACGTGATGGAGCGCGATCCCGTCGCGATCCCCGAGGGCGCCTCGATCGAGCAGGCGCTGGACGAGTACTTCCTCCGCTACCGCTCTCCCTGGTTCCCGGTCGTTGACCGGGCACAGCGGTTCATCGGGCTGGTCGACCGGGGCGCCGCCGACAACGTTCCGGCGGTGGAGCGAACCTCCTCGGTGGTCAGCGACGTCCTCGCGCGCGACAGCGGATCGCTCACGATCGGAGAGGACGAGCCGCTCGAGTCCGTGCTCGGCAACGAGGCGCTGCGGCGCCTCGGGGCCCTGATCGCGACCGACGCGGACGGCCACATCCGCGGCGTGCTGACGATCGACGCGATCGGGAAAGCCCTGCGTCCCATAGCCCCCGGCAGCGCCGATACGACCCTCTAGCGGCCACCAGGCCGCTCCATTTTGGAGCGCAGGGCGAAGCCCGGAGCGACTTATGTGGGGTGGCCGCTCGTGGCCGCGTCCTGATGGCGAAGCCGTCCCTTTGAATAGGATCGGTGCTGTATGCCGGACCATGACGTCTTGGTGATCGGGGCGGGCCTCGCAGGACAGCGGGCCGCGCTTGCCGCTGCCGAGGCGGGCGTCTCGGTCGGGATCATCAGCAAGGTCCACCCGGTCCGCTCGCACTCGAACGCGGCCCAGGGAGGCATCAACGCCGCTCTGCAGGAGGACGACACCTGGGAGTCGCACGCCTTCGACACGATCAAGGGCTCCGACTACCTGGCCGACCAGGACGCGGTCGAGGTCATGTGCAAGGCCGCGCCGGACGAATTGCTCCACCTGGAACACCTCGGGGTCACCTTCCACCGCAACGAGGAGGGCAAGCTCGGGACCCGCGCCTTCGGGGGCGCCTCGGCCGCGCGGACCTATTACGTCGCCGACATCACCGGCCAGGCGATCATGCACGTCCTCTACGAGCAGCTGATGAAGTTCTCCGAGGACGTCGCGCGCTACGAGGAGTACTTCACGACCGGCCTCGCCATGGACGACGATGGGAATTGCGTCGGGGCGGTCTGCCGCAACGTCAAGGACGGCTCCATGGAGCTCTTCGGCGCCAAGGCGGTGATCCTGGCCACCGGCGGCAACGGCCAGGTCTGGCAGCCGACCACCAATGCGCTGATCTGCACGGGCGACGGCATCGCCCAGGCCTACCGGGTCGGGGCGAAGCTGATGGACATGGAGATGGTCCAGTACCACCCGACCACTCTGGCGGGCAAGGGCTTCCTGATCACCGAGGGCGCGCGCGGCGAGGGAGCCCACCTCCTCAACGCCAACGGCGAGCGCTTCATGGAGAAGTACGCGCCGAACAAGATGGAGCTCGCCTCGCGCGACGTCGTCTCCCGCGCCGAGCAGACCGAGATCCAGGAGGGACGCGGCTTTCCGGACGGGACCGTCGCCCTCGACATCACAGTTGTCCCGCGCAAGCGAATCCACGAGGCGCTCCGCGAGATCGTCCTGGTGGGCCGTGACTTCGCCGGAGTCGACATCACCACCGAGCCGATCCACATCAAGCCCGGCAACCACTACACGATGGGCGGAGTCAAGACCGACACCGAGGGCCGCACCAACGTCCCCGGGCTCTACGCCGCCGGTGAGGTCGCCTGCGTCTCGGTCCACGGCGGCAACCGCCTCGGCGCCAACTCCCTGCTCGACACCCTGATCTTCGGCCGCCGCTCCGGCGTCGACGCCGCCGACCGGGCCAAGGGCCGCGACGTCACCAACCCGTCGCTCGCCGTCCTGCGGGACGAGGAGAGCCGGATCGGCGGAATCCTGGACCGCGAGAAGGACTCCGGCCGCCGCGTCTCCGAGGTCCGCAAGGAGCTCGGCCAGACGATGGATGAGCACGTCGCAGTCTTCCGCGAGGCCGAGGGACTCAACACGGCGCTCGAGACGGTCAGGCGCCTCAAGGAGGAGGCGGAGAGCTGCTACATCGACGACAAGGGCTCGGTCTTCAACCAGGACGTGCTGGGGGCGATCGAGCTCAATTACATGCTCGACTGCGCCGAGGCCACCTGCGTCGGCGCAATTCACCGTACGGAGAGCCGCGGTGCCCAGTTCCGCACGGACTTCCCCGAGCGCAACGACGAGGAATGGCTCAAGCACATAGACCTGATCCGAACCGACGACGGCCCCGAGATCAGCTACTCCGATGTGACCATCACCCAGTGGGAGCCGCAGGAGCGGACGTATTGATGGCGACCGGGGTCAGTAGGTTTTAGACGTGGCTGAGTTCACGCTCAAGGTCAGGCGCTTCCAGCCAGAGGACCGCGAGGGCCCGTACTGGGAGAGCTTCGACGTGGACCTCGACCCCACCCTGTCCGTACTCGACGGCCTCCTCCAGGCCAAGGACCGCGACGACGGCTCACTCGCTGTCCGCTGCTCCTGCCGCGCCGCGATCTGCGGCTCCTGCGGGATGAAGATCAACGGTGAATCCGGCCTCGCCTGCAAGACGATGATCGGCGAGGCGTCGGAGTTCGCCAACCGCAAGAACGGAGGCTCGGAGCCCATCGTGGTCGAGCCGATGGGGAACATGCCGGTGATCAAGGACCTGGTCACGGACATGGAGTCCACCCACTGGACCAAGATCCGCCGGGTCACGCCGTGGCTGCTGCCCGAGGGCGACCCGCCTGAGCGCGAGTACGTCGTCCCTCCGGAGTCCATGATCGACATCACCCAGTCGATGGCCTGCATCCAGTGCGGCGCGTGCGTCTCGTCCTGCCTCTCCATGGAGGCCGACCCCGACTTCATCGGGCCCGCCGCCCTCGCCAAGGCCTACCGCTTCATCGGCGATCCAAGAGATGCCGAGACGAAGGAGCGTCTCCACGACCTCTCCCAGGACCCGCATGGGATCTACGACTGCACCCACTGCTTCTCGTGCATCGACGCCTGCCCCAAGGGCGTCGCGCCGATGGACCAGATCATGCGCCTCCGCCGCGCGGCCGACGAGGAGGACATCCACGACCAGAACCACGGCCGGAACCACATGGAGGCCTTCACGAAGATCATCGAGAAGAAGGGGACCCTGGACGAGGCGCTCCTGCTGCAGGAATCGCTCGCCCCCGGCATCAAGGGCAAGCTGATGCCGAAGCACGGTGCGATCAAGGGGCTGCTCGAGTCGATCCCGACCGCGATCCGCGGGATCAGGACGGGCAAGATGCGCTCGCTCCCGAAGCTGATCCCCGGCGTCCACCCCAAGCTGCCCGGCGATTCGCAGAACCACGTCAAGCGGATCTACGCGCATACCGAGGAGCACGGCATCGAGCTCAACCTGTACATCCGCGGCGAGGAGGCCGACCAGGACGAGAGCGTCCCCGAGGCCGTCGCGGTGCCCGAGCAGGCGGTCGAGCCGGAGCCCGACGAAGGGGGAGAGCAGTGACGTTGAAGGTGGCGTACTGGCCGGGGTGCGTCTCTCGCGGCTTCACCACCGAGCTGCACGGCTCGATGGGCCTAGTCGCCGAGCGGCTCGGCATCGAGCTCGTGGAGCTGGATCGGGCCAACTGCTGCGGCGCCGGCGTGATCGCAGAGCACAACCAGGAGCTGGCCGACACCCTGAACGCGCGGACCTTCGCTCTCGCCCAGCAGACCGGCCTGCCGATGATGAACATCTGCTCCACCTGCCAGGGCGCCCAGTCCGAGTGCCAGCAGCGGCTGCGCGACTCCGAATACCGGTCCCACATCAACGAGACGCTGGCGGAGGAGGGACTCGCCTACGACCCCGAGGGCTTCTCAAACAAGAACTTCCTCTGGGTCCTGGTCGAGGACTACGGGCTCGACAAGCTCGCTGAGCAGGTGAAGCGCCCGCTCGAGGGCCTGCGAGTCGGCCCGTTCTACGGCTGCTATGTCCTGCGGCCGAAGCATCGGCTCGGCTACGACGAGCACCCCGAGCGAGACCTGTACCTCGACAGGCTGATCGAGACGCTCGGCGGCGAGGTGGTCCAGTACGACGGCGCGCGCAAGTGCTGCGGCTTCCCGATCATCACCATGGCCCGCGAGGTCTCGCTGCGGCAGGCCGGCACGCATATCGGCGATGCGATCGACGCCGACGCCGACTGCCTGGTCACGCCCTGCCCGCTCTGCCACCTCAACCTCGACATGCAGCAGCCCGAGGCGGCCAAGGTCGTCAATCGCGACCTCGGCCTGGCGGTCCTGCATCTCCCCCAGCTCGTCGGCCTCGCGCTCGGCTTCGAGCCCAAGCAGCTCGGCATGGGCAAGCACATCGCCTCGACCAAGTGGGTCGAGAAACGGCTCAGCGACCGCGAATCGGCCGAGCCCGCCGCGGCCTGAGGCGAGCCCGTGGCCGACTCGCTGCAGCAGCAGGTCGCCGCGATGGAGGAGCGCCTGGAGCTGATCGAGGCGCGGCTGGAGCAGCTCTACGACCACCTCGACCTGAAGCCACGCGGCGAGGCCGCGGGCGAGATCGACCCGGCGAGCGATCCCGAGATCCAGGACCTGCTCGCCAAGGGGAACGCCGAGCAGGCGGCGAAGCGCTACCAGGAGCGCACGGGACTCAGCCTGGAGAAGGCAAAGCAGGAGATCGACCGGGCCCAGGCGTAAATTCCAGGCCGGATGGCGTCGACCGAACCGCCCGAGATGCGGCACCGGATCAAGGTGCGCGTTCTCGTCGTCCTCGCCTCGTTGCTCGCCTTCCTGGCGATCTTCACGAGCTGGATCGACCGTCAGGCGCTGGACACGGACCAGTGGGTGCACACGAGCGGGAAGCTGCTCGAGGACAAGGAGATCTCGGACGCGTTGGCGGCGTACTCGGTCGACCAGCTCTACGCGAACGTCGACGTCTCCGCGGTGGTCAAGCAGCGCCTTCCTCAAGACCTCCAGAAATTCTCAGCCCCTGCGTCGGCCGGGATCCGCCAGGTCGCCACACAGGCGGCCAAGCAGGCCATCCAGTCGCCGCGCGTTCACCAGGCCTGGACCGACGCAAACCGAATCGCCCACCGCGAGCTGGTCTCGATCCTGAAGGGCAACAACGAGGTCGTCTCCTCCCAGAACGGCAGGGTCGTGCTCAACCTCCGGCCCCTGGTGCTTCAGCTCGCGGATCGGATCGGGCTGAAGAAGCAGCTGAACGAGAAGCTGCCACCCGACGTCGGGCAGCTGGAAGTGGCGAACTCGAAGAATCTCGACACGGCCCGCACCGTCGTCAAGATCATCGTTGGGCTCGCCTGGCTCTTCATGCTCGGCACCTTCGCGTTGTTCGGACTCGCGGTCTATCTGGCGAAGGGCCGCCGCTGGGTGGTCGTGCTCGGCTACGGGCTGGGCCTGATCGCCGCGGGGCTTGCGGCGATCGCGGTGCGCAGCATTCTCAAGGGCCTGTTCGTCGATTCCCTCTCGCAGACCGAGGCCGCGAACGTGCCCGCCCAGCACGCCTGGGATATCGCGACCTCGCTGCTGCAGAGCATCGCGACCAGCGTCGTCATCTACGGCGTCCTCTTCGTGATCGCCTCGTTCCTGGCCTCGCCGGCCGGCGCCGCGATCGGCATCCGAAGGGCACTGGCCCCCACCCTGCGCGAGAGGCCGGGCATCGTCTGGTCGGTCTTCGGGGCCGTCGCGCTGGTCGGGGTGATCATCTGGCCGCCGAGTGGAACCCGCCAGCTGGTGCTCACGCTTCTGCTGATCGCGATCGCCGGGGTGGGCCTCGAGGCACTCAAGCGAAAGACCGCGCACGAGTTCCCAGGCGCGAAGCAGGGCGACTGGATGAGATCGATGCGGAAGCGGGCGCGCGAGACCACGAGGGAGACCGGACGGCGGATCGGATCCGCCGTCCGAGAGCTGAGCGACGACAACGGCAAGCACCCCGACGACGCGAAGCTCGAGCGGCTCGAGAAGCTGGGCGAGCTGAAGGAGAAGGGCGTGCTGACCGCGGCCGAGTTCCGCGAGGAGAAGAAGAAGCTCCTCAGCGGCTAGAGGGCTCTAGGGGATAGCCCCGGAGCCAGCCGCGAGCCCGGGATCGGCCTCCTCCCCCGGTTCGGCATCCGCCGCGATTCGCCGCTTCGATCCACTTCGTCCCCAGGGTGTCGGTGAGGCCGTGGATCAGGATCGAGGCCAGGATCACGAAGGCCGCGGTCTCGAAGATCCTGTTCCCCTCGTCGACCGGGGAGTTGAGGACGAGCACAGCGAACAGCATCCCCGCCACCCCCTTTGGCCCGAACCAGGCGATAAAGGCACGGTGAGGCTGCGGCAGGTTGACCCGGAGGAAGGCGAGGAAGATCGCCGCAGGGCGGGCGACCAGCAGCGCGAAAGCGATGAAGGCGATCAGCAGAGCGACGTTGCTGTGGTAGCCGGTGGTGACGATCAGCGCGCCGAAGGCGAAGAAGGTGAGGACCTGCAGGATCGAGCTGACGTTCTCGCTGAAGAGGACGAAATCGTCGGCGATCGCCCGATCGGCGATACCCAGGGAGATGCCGCAGACGAACGCGGCGATCAGGCCGTTCCCGAAGGTGACATCGGCCACCCCGTAGGCGAGCAGCCCGACGCCGAGGGCGTAGATCCCCTCGTAGCGGCGGACGATCCCGCCGCCGGGCACGTGATGGGTGGCGCGACCGGCGACCTGTCCGAGCACCACTCCGATCAGCGCGCCGAACGCGGCCTCGCCGGCCAGCTTCGCCGCCTCGGTGCCCGCGTTCCCCCCGGGAGAGGCAAGGATGATGAAGAAGAGGACGAAGGGCAGGGCGAGCCCGTCGTTGAGTCCCGACTCGAGGTTGAGCGCGTGCCTCACCGAGGCCGGGACCCGCTGGGAGGTGACCACCGACGAGGTCACCACCGGATCGGTCGCTGCGAGGATCGAGCCGAGCAGAAACGCCTCGGGCCAGGTCAGCGCCGAGAAGATCAGCTTCGCCGCCAGCGCCAGCAGGACGAGCGTGAGCGGCATCGCGATCACGAGCGCCCGCGCCACCGGCCCCCAGTGCACGACCAGCAGCTCCCTGTCGACGAATAGCCCGTCGGAGAGCAGCGTGACGATCAGGGCGAGCTCGAAGAGGTGGACCACGGCGGCGTCGCCCGGGTAGACGTGGATCGCGTCGAGCTCGGCCAGGATCAGGCCGGCGCCGACCGAGAGCACCGCGATCGAGAGCACGGTGCCGCGCATCACTCCAGAGAGCAGCGCGGCGACCGCCAGCAGCCCTCCGGCGAACAGCATCGCGGTGCCGAAGCCGACGTCCATGAAGGGCTTATATCGGGTCGGGGTCCCCCTCTCCCCGGACCCGATGGTCAGACGCCTAGTGCTTCTTGCGCTTCTTGCACTTCTTCTTGGCGGCGACGGCGCCCTTCTTCGCCTTTTTCTTCTTCTTCTTGCACTTCTTGCGCTTCGAGGTGGTCGCGGGGAGAGGACTCGTGGTGGTGGTACTGGGTGCTGGTGGTCGGTGGGCGGTGGTGTGGTGGTGCCGCCACCACCCCCGCCGCGCGGGGGCGGCGTGCTGCAGGTCGGCTGCGTGATCGAGAACTCGTCCGCACCGATGTCGCGCCGCTTCACCAGCGGGCAGGCACCGTCGCCGTCCAGGGCTCGTGCCTGGCCGTCGATGTCCAGCGAGCTCGGGGGCGGCGCCGCCGTGTTCCCGGCGTCGATCATCGGCGAGCCGGAGAGCAGATGGAAATCGCCTCCGGCGGCATCGGCGAACAGCGGGTCGGCCGTGCTCTGGAAGTTGTCGCACCCCGCCCCCGTCACGGGACCACGGGAGAAGAAAATCGAGCAGGTGCCGCCGTTGACGTCGTTGATGCCCTGATCGCCGACGATGCTCGAGTTCAGGACGAGCGCCGCACCGTCGAGGTCGATGTCGCGCCCGGCCAGAGAGTCCGCCACTACGGTGACGTTCGTCGCGGTCACGTTTGCGTCTCCGCTGTTGTCGGAATCGCCGATGCTGATCGCTGCGGTGCTTTGGCCGGCGATCAGGTCGCTGCTCAGGTTCACCGGCCCGACGGTGTCCGAGACCACGACCCCGCCACCGCCGCCGAGGATGCGGTTGCGCGAGGAGGTCACTGAGAGGTTGTTGGTCGGCCCGACGTTGCCGAGCCGGAAGCCCTCTCCTCCCAGGCCGGGGTTGTGTGTGAAGTTGGCGATCAACGTCAGGCTTCCGGCCCCGGCGGAGACGCCGTTGGCTCGCATTCCGGTGAACTCGTTGTCGACTATCACCGGGCTGCCGCCGTTGACCTGCACCCCCCTGAGCAGGCCCGAGAACAGGTTCCCGCTGATCGACGGGGTTGAGCCGGTGGCGGCGGTGACGACGCCAATGTCGTTGCCGCTCGCCCCCGGATCCTCGAAGACGTTGTCGGCGATGGTGGCGATCGGACCTGCGCCGGCGGTGATGCCGGACCCTCCGTTGGTCTCGAACCTGAATCCGCTGATCGTGCCGGCGGTCCCCCCGATGCCGACGAAGAAGGCGGAGCTGGCGCCGGCGTTGATGATCGGCCGACCGTCCCCGCTCTCGACTCCGTCCACGAACTCGTCCGCGACCACCGAGACATCGCTGAACAGGGAGACGTTGTCGGCGTCATAGGCGGTGGCGCTGTCGTCCACCTTCACCGTGTTGCCGCTGCCGGCGTTGGTCGCGGCCGTGACGCCGAGCCCGATCGTCTGACAGGGATTCGCCTGCTGGCAGTTGGTGGCGATGTTCGCGTCGTCGCCGGTGTCCCCATCGACGAAGAAGTCGGCGGCCAGCGCCCCGCTCGCCGGTACGACGCAGAGCCACAGTGGTGATCGCAATTCCGATTCCGAGTCGCTTCAGCATCTGGATTCCCTTCCTCTCCGGCCTAACAGCCCAGCTTGCGCAGCTTCTTGCGGAGCTTCCTGACCTTGCGCTGACTCGACTTGGACCTCTTCGACTTCGCCTTGGCCTTCTCTCAGCTTCTTGCGGAGCTTCTTGCAGGCCGGGTCCGTCGTCGGGGCCGCCGTCAGGGCCGTCGCTCGGAGCGGGCGTCGTGGCCGTGCCCGAACCCGACGGTGGTGGCGAGCCGGGGTTGCTGGGCGCGGCGCCCCAGCGCACCAGAGCGGCATCCTCGACGGTCGTGGCCTTGAACACCGACCCACCGGCCACCACCTTGCCGTCCGGCTGAACCAGCGCGCCGTTGGCCTGGGCCACGCCGACCGCGCCCGGGATCGGGGTGGTGAGGGTCCCGTCTCCGGCGAAGCTGGTATCCAGCGCGCCGTCGGCGCCCTTGTACCTCGCCGCGGCGAAGGTGTTGAGCGAGCGTCCGACCAGCACAAGCTTGCCGTCCGGCGCCACCGCGATGCCCTCGCCCTCCGCTGAATTGCCGTCGACGGAGGTGGTCACCTTGCCGTTCCCGCCCGCCGGATCGCCCAGATTCCCGTCGAACGAGGAGTCGAGATCCCCCGTCGCCGGGAGCAGTCTCGCGACCGCGAAGCGGTCCGGCGAGAGACGCGCCGTGCCAGCCACGACGATCTTCCCGCCCGCCTGGATGGCGAGGTCGTTCGCGTCGTCGTCCGAGCTCCCGAAGCTGAGCAGGAACTTCCCGTTACCGGCGCCGCCGGGACCGTCGAACGAGGCATCCAGCGTGCCGTCGGCTCCCGAGTAGCGCGCTACGACGAAGTCGTCGTCGGCGCCTCCGTTGGCCTCACCCGCGACCACGATCTTCCCGTCGGCCTGGATCGCGACCGCCTGGGCCTCCTCGAAGTTGCCGGTGCCGGTGACGTCGGTGCCCACGATCCCGTCGCCACCCCCCGGGTTGGAGGGGTCACCGTCGAAGCCGGCGTCGAGCGTGCCGTCGTCGTTGTACCGGACCACGGCGAGGTCCAGATCGGCGCTGCCGGCGAACTCTGCGAAGCCGGTGGCGACGATCTTGCCGTCGCTCTGAATCGCCACACCGAAGGCGCCGTCGTCGTCCTCTCCGGCGCCGTTCTCCGGTGCCGCCGGGGTGACGACGATCCCGTCCGTCCCGAAGCCGGGGTCGTCTGAGTCGTCGTCGAGCGTGCCGTCCGCGTTGTACCGCACCAGCGCGAAGTCCCGGTCACCGTTTGCGTCCTCGGTGAACCCTGCGACGACGATCTTGCCGTCGGGCTGGATCGCGACATCCGTCGCCTTGTCCTCGTCGGTGGCCGCTCCGCTCCCGATCGCGGTGGTGACGATCCCGTCCGACCCGAAGCCGGAATCGCCGTCGGAGGTGTCGTCCAGGGTCCCGTTCGGGTTGTATCGAACGACCATGAAGTCGGAATCCGTGGTCGCGGTCGAGTCGTTGTCGGCCGAGCCCACGGCGACGATCTTCCCGTCCGGCTGACGGGCGATCGCCTCGATCCGATCCTGGCCGTCCAGTGGCGAAACGGGGGTGGTGACGACTCCGTCACCGCCGAAGCTCTTGTCGGGGAAACCGTCGACGGCCTGCGCGACGGCGGCCAGGCCGAAGGTCGCGGCGAGCACGACGGTCGCTGGAACGGCTGTCTTCAGATGACCGTGGACTTTCATGGAATCGATACCTCCGTGACCTCGGTCGCCTCGGTCCTCTCGGCGACGTAGCTGGGCAGCTGGGAAAGGGCCGCAGCGCCATCCGGCGCGTCCACCGTCCACCAGATCTCGTGCTCGGCCGTGCCGTTGACGAGCAGGCAGGAACCGAACGTCCCGGCGTAGCGCAGGGGGCTGTCGAAGCCCCTCCAAGAGGCGAAGGCCACCCTGCATTCCTCGGCGCCGTGCCTGTGGGTGAGCATGAATCGCGGCATCCGGGCGAGGATCCCGCGCCTCGGGAAACGGTTGTATGGGGGAAATCCCCCAACTTGGCGTATTGGGGGGTTTGCGTAGATTTTGGGGTAGGCCGCGCGCCCGCCTTCGGTTACGCTCGCCCGGCCAGCTAGGGGAGACGAGAAATGTCCGTACCGATGGGGTTGATCGGCCGGGATCAGGAGATCGCGGCCGCCGAGGTGGTCTTGGAGTCGCTCTCGGATGCGCCGCGGGTGATCGCGATCGCGGGCGAGCCCGGGATCGGCAAGACACGCCTGCTGGGGGAGCTGTCCTCGCGGGCGGACCAGCGCGGACATCTGGTGCTGAACGGCCGCGGTGCGGAATTTGAGCGGGAGCTGCCTTTCGGCGCGTTTGCCGACGCCCTCGACGACTACCTGGCCGCGCAGGGCCCCCGCCGTTTCGAGATTCTGGGATCAGAGCGGCTGGGGGAGCTCGCCCAGGTGTTCCCCGCCCTCTCGGGCCTGGGCGGCCCACCCACCGGGTCCCAGGACGAGCGGTACAGGACCCACGCGGCGGTGCGCGAGCTGCTCGCGCTCCTGGCCATCGAGCAGCCGTTGACGCTGGCGCTCGACGACCTCCACTGGGTCGACGCGGCGAGCATGGAGCTCGTCGCGAACCTTCTGCGACGTCCGCCCGAGGGACCCGTTTGCCTGCTGCTCGCCTACCGCTCGGGTCAGCTCGGGACACAGCTGGCCGCCGCCGTCGAGGACGCGCGGCGCGACCAGCTCCTCACGCCCATCGAGGTGGCGGGGCTGAGCCGAGACCAGGCGGAGCCCCTGCTCGAGCCGCTCGATCCGGCAGACCGGGAGGAGCTCTACCGGCTCAGCGGAGGAAACCCCTTCTACCTGGAGGAGCTGGCTCGCACGGTTGGGGACGGGCAGGAGCCGGCCGGTCAGATGAACGGTGCCGGCAATGTCGAGGTTCCGGGCCGGGTCGCCGCCGCGTTGGCGCGCGAGCTCAACGCGCTGCCGGAGACCGGTGGTGAGCTGGCGAGGGGCGCCGCCGTCGCGGGCGAGAGCTTCCAGCCGGAGCTGGCGGCCGAGGCCGCCGGGATGAGCGAACCCGACGCGCTCGCGGCAATCGACGAGCTGCTCGATCTCGACGTGATCCGGACGACCGACGTCCCCCGGCGCTTCCGCTTCCGTCATCCCATCGTGCACTCGGCCGTCTATGCCTCGGCCAAGCCCGGCTGGCGCCTGGCGGCCCACGCCAGGGTCGCCGCGGTGCTCGAGCGCCAGGGCGCCTCACCGCTGGCGCGGGCGCGGCACATCGAGTGCTCGGCGAAGCCGGGCGATTCGGAGGCCGCTGCGCTCCTGACCGAGGCGGGCCGAAGCGCCCACCCGCGAGCGCCGGCCGCCGCGGCTCACTGGTACGGGGCCGCCCTCCGGCTGATGCCGGATTCCGAGCCCGGGCCCAGCTCCACTTATGGCCCCGATGGCCCAGGCGCTCGGCTACGCGTCGCCGGGACGAGGCTCGGCGACGCTCGAGGGGATCCTCAGCTGCGGGCCCTCGGCGAGCGCACCACGCGGGCGAAGGTGGCCGCCTCCGCGGCGCGATCGCCAGCTGCTCGGTCACCACCAGGAGGATCGCGAGGTCTCGAGGCCGCCCTGGGGAGATGCCCGAATCCGGCTCCCCCGAGGCAACCGACCAATCATGGCGGGAGCCTGCTTCTTCAACGGCGACTTCGACGGCCTCCGCCGCTGGATCGCCCAGGCCTTGGATGAAGCGAGGGCTCGCGGGGACCGGGCGACCGAGGCCACCGCCACCGGCACGCTCGGCAGCGCCGAGTACATGGTCGACGACCTCGACGCCGCCCGGGCCCGCCTGGACGAGGCGGAGGCGATGCTGGCCGAGATCGACGACGAGCAGATCGCCGGCCGCCTCCACTCGATCGTCTGGTGCGCGATGACCGAGGTCTACCTGGAGCGCTTCGACCGAGCGAGCGCGCTGTTCGACCGCGCGATGTCGGTGGCGCAGGCGACCGGGCACGGCCACGTCACCACCCTGACGCGAATCGGCCAGGGCCTCGTCCATCTCTGGCGGGGCGAGCTCGAGCGGGCCGGCGACCTGCTGGACGCCGCCGCCCAGCAGGCCCTGCTCACCGGGAACGACCAGTTCCTGACCTGGGCGCTCTGGGTGCGCTGCTGGGGAGCGACCCTGGCCGGGGACCTGTCCGCGGCGCTGAGCTTCGGCCGCCAGTCCGTCAAGGCGGCCGGGGGCGCGCGGGATCCGATCTCGGGTTCGCCGCCTGCCACCTGGCCGAGGCCAGGCTGGAGGCAGGCGAGGACGCCGCCATGCCGCGACGAGGTGCTCGAGGCGGTCGGCGGCGCGGCGATGCCCCTCGTCGAGCAGGGGTTCAAGTCCCGTTGGTACGAGCTGCTCACCCGCCTGGAGCTCGCTGCCGGCGACCTCGCGGCCGCGTCCAACTGGGCGGGGCTGGCGACCGAGGCCGCCGAGGGCCTGGCGCTCGACGGCCGCAGCTCCGAGGCGATGCGAGCGCAGGCTGCCGTCGCGCTCGCCCGAGACGACTTCCCCGTCGCGGCCGAGACTGCCCTGTCCGCCGCGGACCTGGCGGGGCGGGCCGGGCTACCGATCGACGAGGCTCGCGCGAGGATCCTCGCGGGCCGGGCGCTCGCGCCGGCCGACCGGGATGCCGCGCTGGATCACCTCGAGCGGCCCGCTCCGCACTCGACGAGATCGGTGCCACCCGCTACCGGGACGAGGCGGCGAGCGAGCTGCGGGCCCTCGGCGAGCGCACCACGCGGCCGAAGCGCGGGCGCGAGGCGATCGGCGATGGCGTCGCGTCGCTCAGCGCCAGGGAGCACGAGGTCGCCGACCTGGTCGCGCCGGGCCACACCAACAAGGAGATCGCCGCCGAGCTCTACCTGAGCGAGAAGACCGTGGAGAGCCACCTCTCGCGGATCTTCGGCAGCTCGGCGGTCGAAGCGGGCGCAGGTGGCGGCGGCGATGGAGCGGGACCGAGAGCCGGCGGCCGGCTAGCAGTCCGGCTGGTTCAGGACGTCCGTGCCGAATGGCCGTAGGCCGGCCTGCGCCGCGTATCCCAGGTGGGGCAGGCCGAAGTTGTCCTCGACCGAGCGCAGCAGGCTGTAGTGGTTGTACGCGTCGGTGGTCACGGTGCCCGGCCTGATGCAGGGCGAGAGCATGACCGCGCCGATGCGACCGCCGCCTGGCCCCGGAATCGGTCCGCCCGCGTTCACCGTGTTCGGCCCCGGCTGCTCGCCGCAGCAGGCGCTGGCGTCGGGACTGGAGGATTGCGGGTCACCCTCGGCCTCATCGAAGGTGGCGATCAGAAGCCCGTGGTCCTTGTACGCCGGCGAGGCCAGGATCTGCGGGACCAAACCCTTGAGGAACGTGTTGGCCTGGGCCATCCCGCCGGGCTGGCCGTCGGCGCAGGGGGTGTCATGGCCGTCGTTGCAGAGATCGGGAGTGATGAATGAGTAGTCCGGCGTGGTCGACTCGGAGGCGAGGTCGGTGGAGAGCCGGCTCAGATCGACGTCGTTTGCCTGACAGGTCGGGAAGTCGATGATCGACTCGAAATAGACGAAGGGGTTGTGCCGGGCCGCGTACTGATCGGTGGCCGTGGCGGTCTGCGTCGTGTCCTGCGAGTTGAAAGCGGGATGGCGGCAGGTCGCGGGCTGGGCCGGCGCCGAGTTGGCCATGTCCTGCATGTAGCCCTTCCAGGTGTAGCCGTTGCCCTCGAGCTGGGTGGCGATGTTCTGCACCCCTGGCGGGTACACACAGCCCTGCCCGATGTACTGGCCGTCGCCGGTTGGAGTTCCAGGCAGGAACTTCGTATAGAGCTGGCAGTCGGCCTGGGTCTGGACGTTGGGCCCCTGCCCGCTGATCATCGAGATGTAGTTGTCGAGGCTGAGGTGTCCGGTCGCGTAGTAATTGGGAACGAAGGCGCCCTGTGAGGTCAGGGTCTGCGCGAGATACGGGATCTCCGTGTTCTGCCCGAAGGTCTCGTCGGCGTTCTCGTTCTCCAGGACGACGATGAACACGTGCTTGAGGTGCGGCACCGCAGTGCTCCTGGAGGTCTGAGCCGTTGCACCGACCACTCCGGCGGCGAGTGCCGCGGTCACTGCCACAGCGAGCGCAATGCGGCGCCTCACCCAACCACCTCCAGTGCACTGATCTGGTCGCTGAGTCGCTTCACCGTGCTGTCCGGGCTGGAGAAGATCTGTTGTGGGCTTGCCGGCCCCGTCGGGTAGCCGAGCGCGTCGAGGTAGGTGAGCATCTCCGGCGAGCCGATGTGGAGGCCCTCGCTCTCCTCCGCCTCCTGGGCTGCCGGGTCCAGACCGGTGCCCTGCAGGTCGCAGGGGGTCGTCACCGGCGGCAGGGGCAGCGGCAGATCGGGAACGTCGAAGTTGGGGTTCTGCCAGTCGAACGAGCGACCGATGTTCGAGGCGTAGCGGTGGCGCTTGTTCAGATAGCCGAGACCGAATCGGTAGGACAGAAGCTTGAGGATCGACTCGTGCGTAACGGTCATGTGGCTGACGTACCCTCGCCGCGCGTATGGCGAGATCGCCACGCCCGGGACGCGGAAGCCGGTGATGCCGAAGCTCTCGTCGAGGTTCGAGCTCTGCCTGTCGTCCGGGACGAACACCGGCGAGACGTGGTCGAAGAACCCGCCCCACTCGTCGTAGTTGATGAACATGGCGCCGGTCCTGAACTGCGGCGAGTTGACGAAGGCATGGGTGATGTCGGCCTGGAACGCCTGTCCGATCCGGATGTCCCCGTGCGGATGCTCGTCACCCGAGAGCCCGCGGCCGCCGCCGCCGTCGAGGAACATCGGATCGACGAATGCCAGGTTGGGAAGGTTCCCGGCCGCCGCATCGGCGTAGAACTCGGAGACCGGCTTGATGATCGAGAGGTACCTGGGCCCGAAGATGCCGATGAAAGGGAGGTCGCTGAAGTAGTAGGTGACTGTGAGCCCCTGGGACAGCATCAGGTCCCAGATCGTCATCCACTTGTAGAGGCCTCCGTCGGGAATCGCGGCAACGGCGTCCTCAGGCTGGGCATTGGTCTTGACGCCCCCCGACTGCGCCGAGTGCATGTACTCGCGGTTGGGCCAGGTCGGGCCGAGCAGCGAGCAGAAGTACCGGTCATACAGGGTGAACGCGTCGGCGACCGCCGGGCTGAAGGGAATGTCGGCCTTGTTGTAGTAGCCGAGCGCGAAGTCGTCGTTGGGGGACTTGCGGAAGCCGTCGAGCCTCCCG
The DNA here is from genome assembly GCA_963747425.1 of uncultured Solirubrobacterales bacterium. GTDB lineage: Bacteria > Actinomycetota > Thermoleophilia > Solirubrobacterales > 70-9 > DASUPK01. Next base: position 657,059 of record CAVVFJ010000008.1, on the reverse strand, counting down.
CCGTCGTACTGCGTCCGCCCTCCCTCCCAGGAGTGATCGGGGTCCTCGAACGCGCATCCCTGAAAGTCCGGGGCGAGCGGGTGGGTCGGGTGCTTGCCGCCCTGGTCGTCCGGATAGACGAGCCCGGCGTTCTTGGCATCGGCGTTCGGGTGCCAGCCGAAGTAGTGGTCGAAGGAGCGGTTCTCCTGCATCAGGACCACGAAGGTGTCGATCGGCATGTTGCTGGGGCTGGGGAGCCCCACCGCCGTCTGGGCCCTCGCGGCCTGCGACATCAGCGCCTTCGCCGGCAGGGCGGTCGCCAGGCCCGCCGCGCCGGCGAGCATCGCTGTCTTCGTCAGGAACTCGCGGCGGCGCAGGTGCTGATCGGGATGCTCGGCGGAGAAGCGCTCCTCCGCCTCGCGGTCCGCGAACTCGTCACGGTGCCCGCTCATGGCGTGATCACCGACTCGCAGTTGTAGACGCCGTCCTCGGCGCGGTCGACGTAGACGGTGTCGTTGCCGGCACCGCAGTCGATCGTGTCCGGGCCGTTGTCCCGGGCCTGGATCACGTCGTTGCCGGTGGTTCCGTTGATCACGTCGTAGCTGGGTCCGCCGTTGATCGTCTTGGCGACGACGACGGCGCCGGTGACGAGCGCCATCGTGAGCAGCACAGCGACCGCCAGCGCCAATGCCCGGCTGCGCACACCCAGTCGGCGCCCCCCGGCGCCGGAGATGATCGGCGTACCCCTCAAGCCGGCCGAATATAGCCCGCCGCCGCGAGCGGTGCGTCACTTCCCTGTGAAGCCGGGCTAGCTGAGTGAGGCGCCCGCAGGAACGCGGACGAGGTCACGCTGGTGCAGCAGCTCGGCGACCTGAACGGCGTTGGTCGCCGCGCCCTTGCGCAGGTTGTCGCCCACGACCCAGAGGTTGAGGCAGCGCTCGTGCGAGGGGTCGCGCCGGATCCGGCCGACCAGCACCTCGTCGCGGCCAGCGGCCGCGATCGGCAGCGGATAGATGCCCGCGCCCGGGTCGTCCAGGACGATCAGCCCAGGGAATTTCGAGAGCAGCTCGCGGCAGTCCTCCGGCGTGAGGTCCCGCTCGGTCTGCACGTTGACCGACTCCGAATGTCCGGTAACGACGGGAACGCGCGCGCAGGTCGCCGAGATGCCGACGGCCTCCGAGAGCCCGAGGATCTTGCGCGTCTCGGCCATCACCTTGCGCTCCTCGGTCGTGTAGTCGTCGCCGTCCTTGAAGTTCTCGACCTGGGGCAGGACGTTGAAGGCGACCTGGTGCGGGTAGACCTTGGGCTCGGTCACCTTGCCCTTCAGGACCGCCTCCGACTCCTCGCGCAACTCCTGGATTGCGTTGCGGCCCGTACCGGAGACCGACTGGTAAGTGGAGACGATCAGCCGCTCGATGCCCGCCCCGTCGAGGATCGGCTTGAGCGCCACCATCAGCTGCATCGTCGTGCAGTTGGGGTTGGCGACCAACCCGCTGTGACCAGCTACGGCGTCGTCGTTGACGCCGGCCACCACCAGCGGGACGTCGTCGTGCATCCGCCAGAAGCTGGTGTTGTCGACGACGACTGCGCCGGCCTCGATCCACCTCGGCGCCCACTCTGAGCTGACCTTACCCCCCGCGGAGGAGAGGATCAGGTCGAGTCCCTGGATCGACTCGTCGGTCAGCTCCCGAACCTCGAGCTCGCCGCGGGCGAAGGGCACCTTGCTCCCGGCGGAACGCGCCGATGCGAGCGGTCGCACCTCGGCCGCGGGGAACTTCCGCTCGGCCAGAACTTCGAGGATCGTGGAGCCGACGGCTCCGGTGGCGCCGGCTACCCCGACGCGGTATCCGTCAGGCGGCATCGCGCGTGTCCCCCTCCTCGTCCTCCTGTGGTTCGACCTTTGGACGGTGCTCCCCCGTCGGCTCTTCCTTGCGGATCGCGTCCTCGCCAAGCTCGAACGCGGTGTGGAGGGCCTCGACGGCCTGGGGGACTTGGTCGGCCCGGATCACGCACGAGATCTTGATCGGCGAGGTGGAGATCATCTCGATGTTGATCTTGCCCTCGCCAAGCACTCTGAAGACCTTGGCGGCCACGCCGGGATGGCTTCGCATCCCCGCTCCGATGATCGAGACCTTGCCCATCGCCTCGTCCGTCTCGATGCCGATCTCGGAGTCCTCCACCCGGATTGCCTCGACCGCGGCCTCCAGGTCCTCGGCCTCGACCGTGAAGGACAGGTCGGCTCCGCCGTCGTGGGAGACGGGCTCGTTCTGGATGATCATGTCGACGTTGATGTTGGCTTCGGCGAGCGCGCCGAAGATCCGGCCGGCGACGCCGGGCTCGTCCGGCACGCCGGTGAGCGTGACGCGAGCCTCGTCGGTCGAGTGGGTGACGGCTGTGACGGACGGCTGCTCCATGGTCTCCTGCTCCGAGACGACGAGGGTACCGGTGCCCTCGTCGGCCGAGCTCCGGCAGTGGATCCGGATCCCATGGTTGCGGCCGTACTCAACGGCACGCAACTGCAGGACCTTCGCCCCGGACGAGGCCATCTCCAGCATCTCCTCGTACGAGACTACGGTCAGCTTGCGCGCGTCGGGCACGATCCTGGGGTCGGCGGTGAACACGCCGGCGACGTCGGTGTAGATCTCGCATTCCACGGCCCCGAGCGCGGCCGCGAGGGCAACCGCAGTCGTGTCGGAGCCGCCTCGGCCCAGCGTGGTGACGTCGCGGCTCTCGGTCGAGACCCCCTGAAACCCGGCGACGAGCACGATCGAGTCCTCCTCGAGCGCGGTCCGGATGCGGTCGGCGCGCACGTCGATGATCCGCGCCTTGGTGTGAGAGGAGTCGGTGACGATCCCCGCCTGCGAGCCGGTCAGGGAGATCGCGCGGTGACCGAGGTCGTTGATCGCCATCGCGCAGAGCGCGCACGACTCGCGCTCGCCGATCGAGAGCAGCATGTCCATCTCCCGGGGATCGGGGCGGGGAGAGATCTCGCGCGCCGCCTCGAGCAGGCGATCGGTGGTCTTGCCGCGCGCCGAGAGCACCGCGACCACGCGCTGGCCCCCCTCGCGGGCGGCGACGATCCGGCGGGCGGCTCGCTTGAGCTCCTCGGTGCCCGACACCGAGGTCCCGCCGAACTTCATCACCACTATGTCGCTCGCTGCCTGCTTGGTGGCCATCGAGCACCCGAGCATAGGCGAGCTTTAGGCGCTCCCCAATAACATCGCGTGCCTGGATGGCGCAGGACGCTGCGATTCACGTATCCGGTCTGCACAAGTCCTATGGCGAGAACGAGGCGGTCAGGGGGATCGACTTCGAGGTCGGCAAGGGCGAGGTGTTCGGCTTTCTCGGCCCGAACGGGGCCGGCAAGACGACGACCGTCGAGATCCTCGAGGGATACCGGCCGCGGAGCGCAGGCGACGTCTCGGTACTCGGCATCGATCCCGGGACCCCCACGCGTGCGTGGCGTACGCGCATCGGCCTGGTCCTGCAGGAGTGCGAGCTCAATCCCCTCTTGACCGTCGGCGAGACGATGAAGCTCTACGCGAGCTTCTTCCCCAACCCGCGACCGGTCGACGAGACGCTGCGGCTGGTCGGCCTCCAGGACCGCCACGAGGCCCGCGTCGGAGCGCTCTCAGGCGGGCAGCAGAGGCGACTTGACGTCGGGGTCGGGATCGTCGGCAACCCGGAGCTGCTCTTCCTCGACGAGCCCACCACCGGATTCGACCCCACGGCCCGGCGAGAGGCCTGGAGCATGATCGAGGGCCTCAAGGACCTGGGCACGACCATCGTGCTCACCACGCACTACATGGAGGAGGCCCAGCATCTCGCCGACCGGGTCGTGATCCTGCGCGAGGGACGGATCGTGGCCGAGGGCGCGCCTGCGACCCTCGGCGACAAGCTCGGGCAGGAGACGCTGATCCGCTTCCGCCTCACCGACGGGCTCACCCCCGAGAGGATCGCCTCGGCGATCGGCCGCCGCCCCGAGCTCTCCGGAAATCAGGCGACCCTGGCCTCGACCGAGCCTCAGCGCGACCTCCACGGACTGCTCGACTGGGCGGAGGGCGAAGGCGTCAAGCTCGCCGACCTGGAGGTTCGCCGCCCCAGCCTCGAGGACGTCTTCCTCGAGGTGACGGGCGGCCGTGCGGAGGAGAAGGAGAGCTCGTGAGCGACGTCGGGCTGGTCCTGATCCAGACGCGCTACGCGCTCACCGCCACCCTGCGGACTCCGCGGGCGATGCTCTTTGGCGCGCTCTTCCCGATCATCTTCCTGGTCCTCTTCAACTCGCTCTTCACCAGCGGCGGCGGACCGCAGACGACGACGGTGGAGGGGCACACGATCGGGGTGCACTCCTACTTCACCGCCGGCCTGATCGCCTACGCCCTGGCGCTCTCGTGCTTCAGCACGCCGCTGATGGCCCTGGTCGCTCAGCGCGAGCGCGGCCAGCTCAAGCGGCAGCGGGGAATGCCGGTTCCCACCTGGACCTTCGTGGGGGCTCAGGTCCTTCGCTCGGTCGCCTTCGCCTTCGCGGTCGGGGCGATCATGATCACGATCGGCATTGCGGCCTATGGCGTCGATTTGCCCGCGCAGACGATCCCGGGGTTCGTCATCTACCTGTTCCTCGGCACCGCAACGCTCTCGGCGCTCGGCATCGCCGCGACCTCGTTGGCGAAGAACGAGGACAGCGCCCAGCCGATCGGGGCCTTCACCGTCGTCATGCTCTCCTTCGTCTCGGGCATCTTCATCCAGCTCGACACGCTGCCGAACTGGATGGCGGACATCGGCCGGATCTTCCCGCTCTACCACCTCGCCGCGGGCCTGCAGACAACGGTCTCACAGGACCCGACCGGCATCGGCCTCTCGGCCGGCGACGTCATCGTGCTCGCGATCTGGGGTCTTGCGGCGATCAGGATCGCGACGAAGAGCTTCAAGTGGGAGCCGCAGGGCCGCTCCGCCGAGTAGTGGTGTGAGGCACATCACACCGCCGGATGTATCGGATTGATATATCTGTGTGGATGGAACTGAGCGCCACGGGAAAGGTGATCTTGGGAATGCTGGCGGCGCGTCCGCGCTCCGGCTACGAGATCAAGCAGCTCGTCGACAACACCGCCCGCTTCTTCTGGGCGGCGAGCTACGGCCAGATCTACCCGGAGCTGAAGCGCCTCGAGAAGGAGGGGTTGATCAGCGGGAGCGACTCAGCCAACGGCAGGCGCCAGCGCACGGTCTACAAGCTCACCGCGGCCGGCAAACGCGCGGCGCGCAAGTGGATCGGTCGGCCGCCGGAGGTGTTCGAGACGCGTGACGAGGGGCTCCTGGAGCTGTTCTTCGCGGGCTCGATCGAACCAGCTCGGACACCCGAAATCGCCCGGGAGCGCGCCGCCACGGCTGCGGCGAGCGCCGCCGTGCTGCGCGCCATTGAGGAGCAGGTCGAGGAAAAGGGGCGCCACGAGGGGCCCGACCACAGGCCAGACGCCGGATCGATGACGGTCCTGCGCTACGGCATCGAGATGAACGAATGGGTGGCCGAGTGGTTCGAGCGCGCCGCCGAGGACCTGGAGAATGAAACTGTCGGCGCCCGCGTCGGCGCAACCGGGGGGTAGAGATGTTCAACGGACTCGCATCACTCGCACAGCGCCGTGGCCGGCGCGTCGTCATCTTCGCCGCGGTCCTCTTCGTCGCCGCGGCTGCCATCGGCGGGGGCGTCGCCAGCAAGCTCGCTCCTTACGGCGCCGACGATCAGGCGACCGAGAGCGTCAAGGCCAGCGACCGCCTGGAGGACGACGGCTACCGCCAGGCCGAGATGATCGTCCTCGTGCAGAACCTCTCGCCGAGCAGCCCGGCCGGACAACGTCGGATCGGGCAGCTCGAGGCGCAGCTCGAGCACAACCCGGATGTCGCCTCGGTGACGAGCTACCTGGAGACACACAGCCCGGACTTCGTGTCGCATGGTGGGAACACGACCTATCTCGCTGTCGGCCTGAAGCCCACCGACGACAAGCAACAGCAGGATGCCGCCAATCGCATCGCGGACAGCCTCGACGGCCAGCCCGGCGTCAGCGTCGGCGGCATCGCCCTGGCGCAGGAGCAGGTCAACAAGCAGGTTGAGAAGGACCTGCGGATGGCCGAGCTGCTCGCCTTCCCGATCCTCTTCCTGCTCTCGCTGGTCTTCTTCCGCAGCGTCGTCGCCGCACTGCTGCCGCTGCTGATCGGCGGCCTGGCGATCGTCGGCACGTTCCTGGCGCTCCGGATCGCCAACGAGTTCGTCGACGTCTCGATCTTCGCCCTCAACCTGACCACGGGACTCGGCCTCGGCCTGGCGATTGACTACAGCCTGTTCGTGGTCTCGCGCTACCGCGAGGAGATCGCCAAGTCCGGCCCGGGCGCCGAGGCGATGAGGCGCACGCTGAACACGGCCGGACGGACCGTTCTCTTCTCCTCGATCACCGTGGCCGTGGCGCTCGCCTCGCTGATGGTCTTCCCACAGCGCTTCCTGTATTCGATGGGTCTTGGCGGTGCCCTCGTCGCGCTGCTCGCCGCCCTGATTGCGCTGACCGTGCTGCCCGCGGTGCTGGCGCTGCTGGGCAACCGCGTGAATGCGCTCTCGCCGAGCTTCCTGCACAGGCGCGCCGAGCGGGACGCCACCGTGACCGAGTCGGGCTTCTGGTACAGGCTCTCGCGCTTCGTCATGCGTCGGCCGGTCGGGATCGCGACCGCGACCGCCGCCCTGCTGCTCGTTCTCGGGATCCCGTTCTATTCGCTCAAGTTCACCTCCGTCGACGCCCAGGTGCTGCCGGAGAGCGCAAGCGCCCGGCAGGTGGACAACGTCATGCGGGCCGAGTTCCCGCCGTTCCATGACACACCCGTCCTCGCGCTCGTCGAGAACGCGACGCCGTCATCCCTGAATGCGGTCGGACGGCAGCTCGCCGGCGTGCAGGGCATCGCGGAGGTGCAGCCGCCGACCCGCTTGAAGGGCGGCGACGCGGTGATCCAGGCCTTCCAGAAGTCGAGCTACATCTCCGATGAGAGCCGCAATGCGGTCAAGCACATCCGGACGCTGCCAAACCCCGATGGGTCGACCGTGCTGATCGGCGGCGCCTCCGCGCATTTCGTCGATCTCCAGTCGAGCCTCGCCTCGCACGCGCCGATCGCGCTGGCGATCGTGATCGTGGCCACGCTGATCGTCCTCTTCCTGATGACCGGGTCCGTGGTGCTCCCGGTCAAGCAGCTGGTGATGAACGCGCTCAATCTGAGCGCGGTCTTCGGAATCCTCGTCTTCATCTTCCAGGACGGGAGACTCGAGGGACTGCTCGACTACAAGAGCCAGGGCGCACTCGAGCAGACGATGCCGATCCTGTTGTTCGCGGTGGTCTTCGGCCTCTCGACCGACTACGGGGTCTTCCTGCTCTCCCGCATCAAGGAAGCGCGTGACAACGGAGCCAGTGACTCCGAGTGCGTAGCGATCGGCCTCGAGCGGACCGGCCGGATCGTGACCGCGGCCGCCCTGCTGTTCGCGATCGCGATCGGCGCCTTCGCCACCTCGCAGATCGTCTTCATCAAGGAGAACGGCGTCGGCACCGCGCTGGCCGTCCTGCTCGACGCTAGCCTGATCAGGGCGTTGCTCGTGCCCTCGCTGATGGAGCTGCTCGGTCGCTGGAACTGGTGGGCGCCGAAGCCGCTGCGCCGTCTACACAACCGGTTCGGCCTCAGCGACGCCACTGGGGCGTTCCAGACCGCGGGGGGAAGCTGATCCCGCGGGCCGTCAACGGCGGTGGCGATGCTTCTTGTTGTGCTTCTTCTTCTTGTGCTTCTTCTTCTTGTGCTTCTTCTTCTTGTGCTTCTTCTTCTTGTGTTTCTTCTTCTTGGTGGTCGGAGCCGTCGTGCTCGGGGGCGGCGACGGCGAGACCACCGTCGCGCGTGTCGGCGGGCGTGAGGGCGGCGGCGCGGTCGACGCGAAGACCGCCGTCACGTTCATGCTGCCCTTGATCCGCACGACACAGCTCGTGGCGGAGATGGCTGAGCAGTTCGACGACCAACCCGCGAACCGGTAGCCGGTGGACGGCGTCTCGGTGAGCGTGAACTCGCTCCCGTCATCGACCGTGGCGGTGCAGACCCACCCGCAGCCGATGACCGGCCCCGGAATGCCCGTGACCGTGCCGCGACCCGCCCGGCTCACCATGAGCGTCCGCGACGCGGCGCTGGTGGCTACGGGCGGGAAGGTGAACGCGCTGCGCAACGCTCCCGCGGACGGGCGCTCGGTGAAGTCATTGCGCAGGATCCCGAAGTGGTAGTCCATCGCCGCCGCTCCCGCCTGCGGATCGCGGAGGCTGTAGGCCAGTGACCCCCGGATGAAGGGCCGGCGCTCGGCCGCCGCGAACATGCCGACCAGCCACTTGGACTGATCCGACTCCGAGACGCAGATCGGAGTTGCGGGGCAGACGGCGGCGCCGAACTCCGTCAGCCAGATCCCCTTCGAGGCGTCGCCGTGAGCTCGCATGAGGGCGCGCACCCCATCGATGTGCTGGGCGAACAGCGAGTCCGGGCGAAGCGGATCGCCGAAGTGAACGCCGGCGGAGTCGTAGTAGATGTCATAGGGATGGATCGAGATCGCGTCCTCGCCGGTCATGCCGGCCGCGTAGAGCTGCTTGAGCCAGTCGATGCCGCTCGGTGTGGCGTTCATCCCGAGTGCACCCGCGAGGAGCTGGCCGTTCCAGCTGCGGCTGTCGAGTGCCGTGGCCGTCGCCCGGACCATCGCCGCGTACTGAGCCGCCGTCCCGTGGAAGAAGTCCGGGTTGTTCGGCTCGTTCCAGATCTCGACCCCGGCCATTGCGGCTCCCCAGCGGTCGACGATCCTGCCGACCGCGTCGCCGAAGTCCGCCGGATCGGCCGCCGAGGCGAGGGAATACACGGGGTTGAACGGGATGCAGAGCTGTGGATCGGCGCTGGCCCAGCAGGGCGTGTTGATCACCATCACCACGGCCTTCATCTGATTCGCGGCCAGCCCGTTCATGATTCCGTCGACCCGTGCGGCGAGCGTGCTGTTCCATTGCCCGGCCGCTGACGGCTCGAGCTGGTTCCAGGGAAGGGGGACGCGAACGACATCTGCGCCAACCGAGTGGGCCGCCTGGATCTCCTGGACCAGCTGCGCGTCGGTCGCTCCGGTCGGCGGCGTCTGCCACCAGTTCGGATGAAGGGAGAACCCGCGCGCCGGTGACGCGGCCGCGTCGGAGTGGCCTGCGAGCAGGATCAGGACTACCGCGGCGAGAACCGCGATCGGACCTGCCCGAATGAACGCTGCTGGGCGCATCGACCTCCTGCGACTATCGGCATGCCGGACCCCCTACTTAATAGTAGGGAGGGTAGTGGGCCCCCCGGGTACGGAAATCCCCATTGCGAGTGCTGGCCGAATGTCGGTGACCCCCAGGCACGCGGCTATGCTGCCGCGCGTGACCATCGCCACCGCAATCTTCTTGATCGCGATCGGCGCGATCCTCCGCTATGCGATCAACGTCAGCAGCGACGTGATCAACATCCAGACCGTCGGGCTGATCCTGATGATCGCCGGAGGCGCCGGCCTGGCGCTCTCGCTGCTCTACGAGCTGGTCCGGCAGGGCGGCTCGAAGGACGAGTCCGCGCCCCGCAGCGGCTACGACGACCCCACCCGCCGCCTCTAACCGCTCAGGCGGACTGGCGGCCGGCCAGGGCCTTGCCGAGCGTGACCTCGTCGGCGTGCTCCAGGTCCGCACCGACCGGCAACCCGCTTGCGAGCCTCGTCACGGTGGTGCGGTCGCGCAGCTCGTCGGCGATGTGGAGCGCGGTCGCCTCGCCCGTGGTGGTGGGGTTGGTCGCCAGCACGACCTCCTTCACCTCGCCGTTGACCCGTTCGAGCAGCTCGGCGATGCGCAGGTCCTCCGGGTCGATTCCGTCGATCGGCGAAAGCGCCCCGCCCAGCACGTGGTAGACGCCGCGGTACTCGCCCGTGCGCTCGATCGGGATCACGTCCGCGGGCTCCTCCACCACGCAGATCAGGGACCGGTCGCGGCGCGAGTCCTCGCAGATCCGGCAGCGGGGCCCCTCGGCGAGGTTGAAGCAGACCTCACAGAGCCCCACCTTCTCCTTCACCTCGCGAATCGCGTCGGCAAGGCCGATGGCGTCGGCGTCGTCGGCCCGAAGGATGTGAAAGGCGAGCCGCTGCGCCGTCCGCTGCCCGATCCCCGGCAGCTTCGACAGCTCGGCGATCAGCTGGCTGATCGGTCCCGCGTACATGGGATCAGCCTAGCCATGGCGGAGGGCGGGTAAGCGGGCGATGAGGCAAAGGAAGGAGGACCGATGGTGACCGATGAGCAGGAGCTACTCGAGATCGAGCACGCGCTCGCGACTGGTGGCGGTGACGAGTACCGGGAGCACCTCGCCGATGACGCGATCGTGATCATCCCCGCGCAGGCGCTCGACAAGAGCGAGACCGTGGCCGCCATGGAGCAAAGCCCCGGATGGGATGAGGTCGAGATCAGCGAGCCGCACCTTCGGGAGGTCGGCGACGGAGGCGTCGTTCTCACCTACAGCTTTCGGGGGCGGCGGGGGAAGGATCAGGCCTATGGGGCGTTGATGAGCAGCGCCTATTCGAGGAACGACGGGACCTGGAAACTCGTCCTGCATCAGCAGACCCCGCTCTGGGAGCGATAACCGGCCGCGAGAGCCCGCTACATCCCTGGAAGGCCTGGAAGGCCGCCCGCGCCGCCGAGGCCGCCTGCGATGCCGCCCATCCGATTGGCCGCGAGCTCCTGGGCGGAACGCAAGGCCTCATTGACGGCGGCGGCGACCATGTCCTGCAGCATGTCGACGTCCTCTGGATCAACGGCCTCGGGCGAGATCGTGATCTCTCGAAGCTGCATGTCGCCGGTCATGGTCACCTTGACCATTCCCCCACCCGCGCTCGCCTCGACGATCTCGCTCTTGAGCTGCTCCTGCGCCTTCGCCATCTCAGCCTGCATCTGCTGAGCCTGCTTCATGAGCTGATTGAGATTGGGTCCCTGCGGCATCAGCCGGCCTCGCTTTCGCGACGCGCGTCGTCGGGGACCACCTCGGTGGCGTCGAAGTTGTCCTTGATCATGTTGATCGCGTCCTCCTCGCTCAGCTCGACTGCCTCCTTGGGAGCCTCGGCGGGCGAATCGTCCTCCTCGATCAGCTCATAAGCAGGCCGCAGCGGCTGCCCGACGATCACTGTGATCGCCTCGGTCATCCGCTCGACATTTCCCTTTGCCTCGGCCTTCTTCTTGTTGAACTTCGCCGAGGGCGGGAACCCGATCCGCAACATCGACCGCTCCTCGTCGATGCCAAGCGGGCGGGCCTCGTCGAACAAAGTCGACAGCATTGCTGAACCGGACTCGCGCAGATGATCGACGACCGCCGGCCAGCCTTCGTGGACCCGCTCGATCTCGATAGTCGCCGTGGCCATTGCGGCCTCCGGCTCATTTGCCTCAGGGGGATCGTCCACCGGCGGCGTGGCCGGGGTGGCGGCCTCAGCAGGCTCCGGCAGTTCGATGGCCGGCTCATCGTCGGCCTGCGCCCCAGCATCGGCTTCGGCGCCGGCCCTGCCTGCTGAGGACGGCTCCCCGGGCGCGCCGCCAGTCAACCGAGACTCGAGAGACTCAATCCGGCGCAACAGAGCCTCACGAGAGGAGTCCAGCGAAGGCGTCGCCACTTTGAGCAGAGCGACTTCCAGAGTGAGCCGAGGGTCATCGCCTTCCCGCATGGCGGCGACCGCGGCACTGAGGGAGTCGATCGCACCGACCAGCTTCGCGTCATCGATGGCCTTTGCTTGCTCTGCAAGCCGCTCAGGTTGAGCAACCGTCACAGTGAAGGACTCAGGAACCTGTCCGGTTGCCCGGGTCACCAGCAGCTGGCGAAGGTGGGCGATCAGGTCGCGGGCGAACTGGCCCGGATCCCTGCCAGAGCGTGAGAGACGCTCGACTGACTCCAGTGCCGCCTTGGCGTCGGCTGAAGCAAGGGCGTCGGTGGTGTCGAAGAGCAGCTCCGCGTCTGCGGCGCCCAGCACCTCGACCACCTCGTCGGTGGTGACCGAGTCCCCGCCGAAAGCCACCAGCTGGTCCAGGGTTCCCAGCGCGTCTCGGAAGCTGCCTGTGGCCGAGCGCGAGATCAGGGCGACCGCGCCGTCCTCGATCTCGATCGACTCGGCGGCTGCCACGCGCTTGACGACCTCGGCGATCTGCTCAAGCGAGGGGCGCTGGAAGTCGAAGCGCTGGCAGCGGTCGACGATTGTCGCCATCACCTTCTGCGGCTCGGTCGTCGCCAGGACGAAGGCGGTGTTGGGAGGCGGCTCCTCGAGGGTCTTGAGGAACGCGTTCCAGGCCTCCTTGGTGAGCATGTGCGCCTCGTCGAGGATGTAGACCTTCCAGCGGCCGGCGGCCGGGGCGAAGCCGACCCGCTCCCGGAGCTCGCGGATGTCGTCCACCGAGCGGTTCGAGGCCGCGTCCATCTCGATCACGTCCAGCGAGGTGCCGGCCGCGATCGTCCGGCAGGGCTCGCACTCGCCGCATGGCGTCAGCGTCGGGCCATGCACGCAGTTCAGCGAGCGTGCCAGGATCTTCGCCATCGACGTCTTCCCGGTCCCACGTGAGCCGACGAACAGGTAGGCGTGATGGACCCGCCCCTTCTCGACGGCGTTGGAGAGGGTGCGCACGATGTGCTCCTGCCCCACCACCTCCGCGAAGCTCTGCGGGCGGTGGCGGCGATAGAGAGAGGCTGATTCGGCCACCGATCGAGTCTATCCGTCGCCTACGCTGACGCCCGTGGCCTACGACGAAGACCTCGCAGAGCGCGTCCGCGATCTGCTCGCGCGCGCGCTCGAAGTCAGCAGAGCGCAAGATGTTCGGCGGTGTCGGATTCATGATCGCGGGCAACATGTCGGTTGGCGTGATCGGCGAGGAGCTGATCGTCCGTCTCGACCCAGAGGACGCAGAGAAGGCGCTGGGGGAGGACGGGGTGCGGGAGTTCGACTTCACCGGGCGGCCGATGAAGGGATGGATCTTCGTCGCAGCCGAGCGGACGTCTGAGGACGGCGGGCTCTCCGAATGGGTCGAGGCCGGCGCCGACTACGCGGCGTCGCTGCCCGCGAAGTAAGCGCGAACAGTCCTCGCTACTTCTTCTTCTTCTTGCACTTCTTCGGCGGTCGCCGCTTTCCTTTTCTTCTTCTTGCACTTCTTCTTGACGGGCGCCTGGACCGGGGTGGCGACCGCGGTGGCGACCGGGGTCGCGGGCGGGTTGCCCTGCGTCGCCGGAGGTTTCACCGGGGGCTTGACGTCCAGGGTGAGCGCCCAGGCGCGGGTGCCGAATCCGACAAAGCCGGTGTCGTTGTCATCCAGCAAGAACAGCTTCCAGGTGCCGTTCGGGGAGCCGCCGGCCAGGAAGGAGAGAGCGTTCAGGTATGGCGGCGCCGGGCCGTTCGGCGCCCCGAGCGGCGGGGCGCTCAGGTCGTCGAGCCCGGGGTCCCCGAAGTTCGAGGGCCTGAAGCTGGCGGTCTGGTTGTGGGCGCAGGGGCCGTTGTCGGAGAGGAAGGTCGGGGCGGCGTCGTCGAAGGTCCAGTCCTCGTTGAGCAAGGTGTTGGGGTTTTCCCCGCACGCGTCCGACATCAGCATCACCGTCTTCCCGTTCGGCCCCGTGATCGCCATGTCGATGTCATCTCCGCTGGCGGAGTCAAGGTCGACCACTGTCACGGTCGCCTTGGTCACCGTTCCCGGAACGCCCGAGACCGTGATGGTCGAGGGGTATGAGGTTGCCGGGCCCGATAGTGCTGCGGAGCCCGAGGGAGCGAGGTCTTCGGTGTTGATGAACGTCCGTTTGTCCGCGGACGCGGACGCCGGGAAGGACGATGGCGGCGAAGGCGAACGCGACGATGAGCGCGAGGCGACGGCGGAGCATGGTCACTTCCTTTTCTTTTTGCACTTCTTCTTGGCGACGGCCGCCGCCTTCTTGCCCTTCTTCTTCTTCTTCTTGCACTTCTTGGCGGGCGCCTGGACCAACGTGTTCGTGGCCGGCGGGGTGCCCTGCGGGGACGGCTGCGCCGGCGGGGTCGGCTGTGCCGGCGGGCCGGTGGTGCGGATGTCGAGACCCCAGCCGCCGTAGACCTTGCCCGCGGTGTCCTTCGCGTTCAGATCGTCGTCGTCGACCCAGAGCTTCCAGGTCCCGTTCGCGCTCTGCCCGTTGAAGGTGCTGAGCGCGCTGGGGAACGACGGTGCTGAACGGCCCGGGTGCGAACCCCTCCGTGGTGCCCTCGTCCGAGTCGGTGACGTTCGTCGGCTTGTAGAACCCCGAGATGAGCCGGTTCGTGTCCGAGAGCGAGCGGGCGGCCTGATCATCGAGCGTCAGTGTGATCCCATCCGCCGGGTAGGAGCGCTTCGTCCCGCCATGGGTCTCGATCCTCGATCCGACGGCCGAGCCGACGTCGGACATGATCAGCGCCGTTCGGCCGCTCGGGCTCTCGAGGATCACGTCGAGGTCGTCCGGGAAGGTGTGGCTGATCCCGGTCAGTCGGACGTTGACGTCGGTGATCGTCCCCTGCCGGCCCGAGACGTTGATCGAAGCCGGCGTGTCGGGTGCGCCCGATGAGCGGGATCGAGATCGCGCTCGTGTTCCTGAAGGCGGGCCGGTCGAGGCCTGTGGTGATGCGCCCGACGGTGTTTTCGTTGCCCTCGCTGAACCACATGTTCCCGTCGGCCCCCGCGGTGATGAAGAGCGGGGAGCCGTTCTGCGTCGGGAACTCGCCGGTGACCACGCCGCCACGTCGTCATCCGCGCGATCTTGCCGGTGCTGGATTCGGCGATCCAGAGATTTCCGTCGGGCCCCGCCGCGATTCCCCACGGGTTGGGAGCCGGGGTGCGGAATGGGAAACTCGTCGATGTCCGGGGAGCCCCGCAGGGTCGACGGCGGGATCAGCCTGCCGACCTTCCCGGCGTCGTACTCCGAGAACCAGATGTTGCCATCGGGGCCCAGCGCGATGCCCGTCAGGGTGGGCGCCGGCTGCTCAGCCCGGTGTACTCGGTGAGCACCGCTCCCTCGCCACCGGCGGTGAACACCGGTGTGCAGCCGCGCGATCTTGTTCGCGGTGAACTCGGCCACCCAGAGGCGCCTCGTCGGGGTTGTTGCTCGTGTCAGTCGGGCCGGCGGCGATCCCCTGCGGGTCGGCGTTACCCGTCAGCGTCGGGCTCGAGGAAGAGGATCGGGCCGCCATCCGGGAGCGGCCAGGCTGGTGTCGACGCGGGGGGTCGCGACGCCGACGCTTGTCGTTGCCGGTCGTCGTCGCAGGGTCGCGCGGCTCCGTCGTCCAGATGTTCCCCTCGGGGCCCGTCACCGGGATGAACGGCCAGGCCACATTGCCGCCGCCGAGATACGTATTGCGAAAGGCGCCGGTCGCCGGGATGATCCCGCCGACCGAGTTCTGTTCCTCGGTGCGCGCGTAGTAGACGTTCCCATCGGAGCCGTTGGTCATGCCGACGATCTTGAAGAAGTCCGCTCCGGGGAATCTCGCTCGATGATCTGGTTGAACGGGTTGATCGAGCCGGCGGTGAGGTTGCCCTGGTCGGCGAACCAGAGCTTCCCGTCCGAGGCCGCGGTGATCCCCTCGATCCGTGCGTCACTGTCAAGGCCCGTGCTGAACTCGGTCACCGTCGGGGTGGCGGCGGCTGCGGAGCCGGCGAAGGCGAAGAGGCCGGTCAAGGCCGTGACGACGACCAGCGGCGAGGCCGGCTCCGCGCCGCGGCACTACTTCTTCTTCTTCTTCTTGCACTTCTTCTTCTTGGCCGCGGAGGCCGAGTGCTTCTTCCCCTTCTTCTTGCACTTCTTCTTGCCGGTCTGGCCCGGAGTGGTTCCCGCACCATTGCCATTGCCCGTCCCTTACCCGTGGCAATACCGGTGCCCTTCAGGGCCACGCTGAGGGGGGTTCCGGCCGGGCTGGTCGTGGTGCTCAGGCTGCCGTTCACGACGCCGCCCGAGGTCGGCTTGAAGGCGAGCTGGAGGGTGCAGACATCGATGGGCTGGGTGGCCGTGGGCGTGCTCAGCACTCCGCCGCGGGCGTTGCAGACGTCGGTGTTCGGAACGAACGCGAACGGTCCCGTCACGGTGATGGCCCCGAACTGGTGGACACCGCCTGGTGGGGAGGTGCAAGTGAAACTCGGAGAGCCCGAGTTGGCGTCGCAGGTGGCCTCGAGCACGAACTGGAGCGGATCGCTCGTGGTTCCCGCGTTCTGGTTGCCGAAATCCTGACTCGGCCTATCCCAGAAATCGGCCGCATTCGCCGCCGGCACCGCCACCACCAGCATCACGCTGCCCAGCAGGCCGGCGAGAAGCCCCCTGCGAAACGACCGTCGCAACTTCAATGTTTCCTCCCTCGGTAAGTGGACGCGGCATTCTCGACGCCGCCCGAGGCGACGGTCAACCCTACTTCTGAGTGAAGTCAGTCCGGAGAACTACTGAACATCGACCGGCTTCGCGTCGGGCAGATGCAGCTGATGCCGAGGTCCGGATCGCCAGCGGACCGCTCGTGAGGGGCCGCAGTCAGCTGCCGGCCGTGATGAATCGCCAGCGGCCCTTCTTCTTCTTCACCACCTCGACGTCGCGCCCGGGCGGACGTCTGACGACGCCGGCCTGGCCGAATGGGTCGACGCGGGCGCGGGCTTCGCCTCCTCGCTCCCGCCGAAGTCCTAGATAGGGTGGAAATCGTGCGTAGGAGGAGAGTCGCGCCTGCCGCGAGCGCGCTCGCGGGCCTCGTCTTGCTCGCCGGCTGCGGCGGCTCTTCGAGCGACGGCGACACCTCCGCGACCGCAACCGGCGGCAGCGCCCCGCCGACGGCCACGCCGGTCAACGTCCACGCGCTTCCCGTCGGCACCGACAAATACGTCACCGACGGGCCCAAGAAGGGCTACGTGTACTCGTGCATCACCAACTTCAACGGCGGCGGTGCCGACGTCATGGGTCCCTGGTTCAGCTCCGACGGCAAGACCTACGACCTGACCAAGAAGGTCGCGGTCGAGGGCAAGGTCAAGTGGGACTCGAAGTTCTCGGAGAAGGTCTCCGGCGCGGACCGCAAGCTGTCGGGCAACGGCCTCCCGCCGGATCCCTCGGGCGTCTTCCCTGTCCAGGCCGGCGATCCGGCATACCAGTACGACCGCAACCCGAACTCGATCTCGAGCTATGCGCTCGAGGCGTCGCTGCCGTCGAACCCGACCGTGGAATCGAAGCCCAGCTGCGTGGGCGGCACGATCGGAGTGGCGAAGACCGGAATCCCCATCTTCAGCGCGTTCGACGCCGGCGGTCGCGACGCGGTCGCCTGGGAGACGCAGGATCGCTGCGACGCCCACCCGGAGATGACCGGCCAGTACCACTACCACTCGCTGTCCGATTGCATCGCAGAGCTGAGCGACACCGGTGGCGCGCCCGACTCCTCGGAGCTGGTCGGCTGGGCGCTCGACGGCTTCGGCATCTATGTCGAGTGGGACTCGAGCGGGACCATGCTCTCGAGCGCGGACCTCGACGTTTGCCATGGCCGGACCAGCACGGTGGACAGGGACGGCAGCCAGGTCGAGACCTACCACTACGACGCGACCCTCGACTTCCCCTACCTGGTCGCCTGCTACCGGGGCACGGCGATCACCTCCGCCGACGGGCTCGCCCTCGGTGCCCCGGACGCCGGCGCCGGGCCGCCCTTGGGAGGCGGCGG
The DNA here is from genome assembly GCA_963747425.1 of uncultured Solirubrobacterales bacterium. Lineage (GTDB taxonomy): Bacteria > Actinomycetota > Thermoleophilia > Solirubrobacterales > 70-9 > DASUPK01. Next base: position 639,355 of record CAVVFJ010000008.1, on the reverse strand, counting down.
CCCTCCCTAGCCGGAGATCAGATGCAGCTGATGCCGAGGTCCCGGACGATCGCCAGCGGAACCAGCTCGTAGAGGGGACCGCAGTCGAAGCTGCTGCCGGCCGTGATGAATCGCCAGCGGCCCTTCTTCTTCTTCACCACCTCGACGCCGTCCGCGGCAAAGGGCTTGCACTTCGCGCCGCCCGGCCTCCAGGAAACCGAAGCCCACTTCGGCTTCTTGGTGACCGTGGAGATCCGGACCGCGGCGCATCGGGGAGGCAGCTCCGCCACCTTGGCGATCTGGCGGTGCTGCTTCGCCGTGGGCGCCCGGTCGGCGTGGGCGACCGCAGCCAGGACGAGCGGCGACGCCACAGCGCAAACGAGCGCAATGAACGGTCGTCGTCCCCGCATGCCTGCAACCTACCGCTCCGGCCCGCCGTTTTGAAAATGGACCGTGCACCCGTCCTCGAGACGAGGCTCCCGGGCGTGTCCGCTGCGATTGGCTCGGGCCAGGCTTGCCTGCATCACATGTCGGCGTCCGCTTAAGGCTGCTTCCTTCCGGACCTGACCTGGTTCGCAGGCCGACACTGCGCAGGACCTGGCCGTCAACGCCGCCTGCGGCGGCCCGGCCCCGAGGGCCGGTCCCTCGTTCGGGAATTCAGCTCCGCTTGAGCGGGTTGCGGACTACAGGGCACCGCTAATTCCCCGCCTAGCACGGTCCGTCGCTGATGCTAGCCGGTGGAAGCGGGCTCGGCCGTCGCGGCCACCTGCTCGATCAGCTCGGCGGCGCGCTCGTTGCCTGCGTTCGCCTGAAGCCGGTTCGCCACCCCGGCCAAGCGCCCGTGGAGCTCGCGGTCGGCGAGCAGCCGATCGATGGCCCCGGACAGATCGCCGTCCTCGAACGAGTAGGTCGGCAACCGGGCGCCGAACCCGGTCTCGTCGATTCGCTGCGCGTTGTCGTGCTGGTCCCAGAAGATCGGAAGCAGGATCATCGGCTTGCCGAAGTGCAGCGACTCGGTGGTCGTGTTGTTGCCGCCGTGGGTGATCACCAGATCGACGTGCGGCAGGACAGAGACCTGCGGCAGGAACTCCTCCCCGACCATGTTGTCGGCGAGCTCGTACTCCGTGTGCTGAGGGCCCTTCGACACCACGTATCGATGAGGCGTCTTCGCGAGCGCCGCGACCAGGCTCTTCATCAGCGGGACGTCGCCTGAGCCAAGCGAGCCGAGGCTGACGTAGATCAGGGCTCCATCTCCGTCCGCGAGCTCTGGCGGCGGGTTCCACTCCGCGTCGGTCGTCCGGACGCTCGACTCGAGGTTGAACCAGCTCGGCCCGAGCGGCCGGGAGCGCGGATAGTCGACCTCGCCCGGGTAGAGGTAGAGGTTGAGCCAGGCCGACGTGTGGATCATCTCCCCCTGGGGGAGCGGCGGCGCGCCGCGCTCGGTGCAGAACTCGCTGAAGCCGGCCTGCATCTCGTCGATGGCACGCCGGTACTCGGCGCGGTAGTCATCCCAGGCGGAGCGGTCGTCGATCGGCAGCCCTGTGTACGGCGGAGGCAGCTCAGCGTCCTTGAGCTCGAGCGGGTTGCAGGAGACGATCCTGACCCAGGGCCGGCCGCTGGCGGGGATCGCCGGGAAGGCACAGACGTTGTCCTCGACGATCACGTCGGGCTGGACCTCGTCGAAGATCTCTACGAGGCGCTCGTCGACGTAGCGCGCGCCGTCGAGCAGCGCCTCCCAGGTCGGGGCCATGAACTCGCCAAGCTGCTCGAAGGTCGACTTGCGGAAGACCGGAGCCGTTTCGCGGATGAAGTCCTTCCAGAACTGGCCGGGCTCCTCCTCGACCTCCGGCGGCGGCGCCAGACGCATCAGGCGTTCCTCGAAGCCCTTCTCCTCGAGCGTCCCGGCAAACGACTCCTCGATCACGAAGATCACGCGGTGGCCGGCTCGCCTCAGGACCTCCCCTATGCCCACGCAGTTGTTGGTCGGGCCGAACGCCCCCTCCGGGAAGAAGACGATCGTCCGGGCTTCAGCCATGCCGCGAGTCTATGTCGGGGTGCGCGAGGCCTGCTGTCGATCGGGCCCACCGCCGTTCGTCGTTAGGGTGAAGCGGCGAACCGCGCCGCACCAAACAAGGAGATCTCGGATGAAGTACGCGTTCACGATCTACGGCGACGAGAGCCAGCGCGAAAGCGCGACTCCCGAGCAGCAGGAGCAGATGAGCCAGGCGTACGGGGCCCTCAGCCAGGAGATGGAGCAGAAGGGCGTCCTGGTTGCCGGCGATGGCCTCTACCCCACCGCCACCGCGACCACCGTCCGCGTTCGCGACGGTGAGCGCGACGTCACCGACGGCCCCTTCGCGGAGACCAAGGAGCAGCTCGGCGGCTTCTACGTCCTCGACGTCAAGGACCTCGACGAGGCGATCGAGTGGGCGGCCAAGATCCCGGGCTCGCAGGTCGGCTCGGTGGAGATTCGCCCGGTGATGGTCTTCGACGAGGCCGGAAACCTGGTCGAGGAAGCGACGGCCTAGCTGGAGGCAGGACCTGAGCTGGTCGATCGCCTGTTCCGCCACGAGTCGGGGCGGGCGATTGCCTCCCTGATCCGCGTTCTCGGCGACTTCGACCTCGCCGAGGACGCGGTCCAGGAGGCCTTCCTCGTCGCCATGCAGGTCTGGCCCGAGCGCGGCGTCCCGGAGAACCCGGGCGCCTGGATCACCACCACGGCGCGGAACAAGGCGATCGACCGGCTTCGGCGCGAGCGCCGCGGCACCGAGAAGCGAGCGGAGCTGGAGGCGCTCGAGCCCCCCGCCGCAACCGAGGACGACGAGCTCGAGGAAGCCCCCTTGATCGGAGACGACCGCCTGCGATTGATCTTCACCTGCTGCCATCCGGCGCTGGCGCCCGAGGCCCGGGTGGCGCTCACCCTCCGCACGCTCGGCGGCCTGGCAACGCCGGAGATCGCGCGCGCCTTCCTGGTCTCCGAGCCGGCGATGGCGCAGCGGCTGGTCCGTGCCAAGCGAAAGATCAAGACCGCGAACATCCCGTACCAGGTGCCGGCGGACCACGACCTGCCGGACCGCCTCAATTCCGTTCTCACCTCGCTGTATCTGATCTTCAACGAGGGCTACTCGGCCACTTCGGATGAGGCACTGGTCCGGCGCGAGCTCTCCGGCGAGGCGATTCGCCTGGCGGGAACGCTTGCGCGGCTGATGCCGGACGAGTCGGAGGCGCTGGGGCTGCTGGCCCTGATGCTCCTCCAGGACTCGCGTCGCGAGGCGCGGGTGGGGCCGGACGGGAAGCTGGTGCTGCTGGAGGATCAGGATCGCTCCCTCTGGGACGTTCGCGAGATCGACACGGGGCTTGGCGTGCTCGAGCGGGCCGCCCGCCTCGGTCCCGCGGGTCCCTACGTGCTGCAGGCCGCGATCGCCGGTGAGCACGCCCGCGCCGACAGCGCCGACGAGACCGACTGGCCTCGGATCGTCTCCCTGTACGAAATGCTCGCCATGGCTCAACCCTCACCGGTGATCGAGCTCAACCGCGCGGTTGCGGTCGCGATGGCCGAGGGACCCGAGCGCGGCCTTGAGGCTCTGGACGAGCCCGAACTGGCCCAGGCGCTCGATGGATATCAGTGGTTCTGGTCCGCGCGCGCCGACCTGCTCAGGCGCCTGGAGCGGGGCGAACAGGCGGCCGACGCCTACCGCCGGGCGCTCGAGCTGGCCACGAATCCCGTCGAGCGGAGGTTCCTGGAGGGCAGGCTCGCCAACCTAGGGAGCTAGCCGCTCGATCCTCCACCCGTCCTGCTCGCGGGTGTAGAGGAAGCGGTCGTGCATGCGGCTCTCGCGACCCTGCCAGAACTCGATCGCGTCAGGCCGGACCAGATAGCCGCCCCACTGATCCGGCCGGGGCGGATCGGCATCCCCGAGCTCACTGAGCATCTCGTCGTAGCGGCGCTCGAGCTGATCGCGCTCGATCGGCCGGCTCTGAGGCGAGATCGAAGCGGCGATGCGGCTGTCACGGGGGCGACTCGCGAAGTACTCATCGGAGTCCTCGTTGGACAGACGTTCCACCGCCCCCCTGACCCGGACCTGCCGGTCGAGCTCGCGCCAGTAGATCACCAGCGCCGCACGGGGGATCGCCGCCAGCTCCACCCCCTTGGCGCTCTCGTAGTTGCTGAAGAAGCGAAAGCCGTCGGGGCCGAAGCCCTTGAGCAGCACCATCCGTGCGTCCGGGGAGCCCTGATCGTCGACGGTCGCCAGGGTCATCGCCTGCTCCAGCGGTACATCGGCCTCCGCTTGTTGGAACCAGATGGCGAACTGCTCAATTGGATCGTCCGCAATCAGGTCCCGGTCGAGCGGCGGGTTCTCGGCGCGCCTCGGCATCGGCCGATCCTCTCAGTAATCGCGATGACCGTGACCGGCCGGCGTGCAACGATGCCGCCCGCATGAGCGCGCTGCTGCACAGGCTTGGGGGCTTCACGGCGCGAAGAGCTCTCTGGGTGATCGCGGCCTGGATCGTGATCGCCGTCGGCCTCGTCCTGATCGCCAACTCTGCGGGCCGCCCGGAGAGCGACAACGTCGACCTGCCGGGCACCGGCTCCCAGGACGCGACCAACCTGCTCGATCAGAAGCTGCCCCAGCAGGCAAACGGCAGCAACCCGATCGTCCTCCAGTCGAGCACCTCCCTCGCTGAGGGCAAGAACGCGCAGACCGTCAACGCGGTCGTCGCCTCGCTCTCGAAGAACAAGTACGTGACTCAGGTGCTCAGCCCGCTCTCGCCGCAGGGGGCAAACGACATCACCAAGGACGGCAAGATCGCCTACGTGTCGGCCGCGCTGAAGCCCTCGTCCGGCGACATCACCGACGACCAGGCCAACAGCGTCCTGGACGCGGCCAAGAAGCCCGCCGCCGGGACTGGGATTGCCGTTTCCGCGGGCGGCTACCTCGGCCAGCAGCTCTCCAGCCCCAGCACCCGGGCGAGCGAGATCATCGCGGTGGTCGCCGCCCTGATCATCATGCTGATCGCCTTCCGCCTGCTCGTCGCGATGCCACTTCCGGTCACCACGGCGATCGTCGCACTTGCGAGCGGGCTCGCCGTCGTCGGCCTGGCCGGGCACCTGTTCGATGTCCCGTCGATCGCACCGACCCTGGCCACCATGCTGGGCCTGGCGGTGGGGACCGACTACTCGCTGTTCATCATCAGTCGCCACCTGCGCCTGCTGGATGAGGGCGCCGAACCCAACGACTCGATCGCCCGCTCGATCTCGAGCTCGGGCTCGGCCGTGATCTTCGCCGCGGTGATGGTGATCATCGCCCTGCTCTGCCTCTACTTCAGCGGGATCCCGCTGGTCCGGTCGCTGGGCTACACGACGGCGATCGTGGTCGCGACCGCGGTGGTCGCCACCATCACGCTCCTCCCCGCGGTCCTTGGCCTGCTCGGCAGGCGGATCCAGGCCCTCCCGCTCGTGCGCAAGCTCCCAGACGGCACCAAGAGGCAAAGCAAGGGCTGGGACAGGTGGTCTGAGGCGATCAAGAATCACCCGCTGGTCTCGTCCGTGGCCGGGATCGCCGTTCTGGTGGGGATCGCCATACCGGCGCTCGACCTGTACCTGGGCGCCCCCGACTATGGCCTGCTGCCGACCGACACGACAGAGCGGCAGGCCTACGACGCCATCAGCAAGGGATTCGGCGTCGGCACGAACGGGCCGCTGCTGATCGCGGTCGACGTCTACGGCAACCCGCTCGCCCCGCCGTCGCCCGAGCAGGCGCAGAGCGAGGAGGCACAGGGCGTGCCCCCGCAGATCGCCACCACCCCGGCTGGTGACCCTCGCCTGGTCAATCTGGAGCAGCAGATCTCGAAGCAGAGCAACGTCCAATCGGTTTCGCCTGCCCAGACGGACAAGGGCGGGACCGCCGCCGTCTTCTCCACGACCCCGAAGACCTCCCCGTCGGACCGGAAGACCCAGGACCTGATCAACCACCTTCGCGACACCACCATCCCGAATTCCACGAAGGGGCAGGGGATGAAGGCGTACGTCGGCGGTACCACGGCCTCCTATATCGACCTCGCCATCAAGATCGGCGACAAGCTGCTGCTCGTGATCGCGATCGTGGTCCTGCTCAGCATCCTCTTCCTGACGATGGCCTTCCGCACCCTGACGATCCCGCTCGTCTCGGCGCTGATCAACCTGCTCGCGGTGGCGGCCTCCTACGGCGTGCTGACCGCCGTGTTCGAGAAGGGCTTCGCGTTATCGCTGCTCGGGGTGGACCACGAGATGCCGGTGGTGAGCTACGTGCCCCTGATGATGTTCGCGATCCTCTTCGGGCTCTCGATGGACTACCAGGTGTTCCTCGTCTCGCGGATCGAGGAGCGCCACGGTGGCGGGGCCGACAACTCCGAGTCGGTCCGGGCCGGCCTGGTCAACGCCGGCAAGCCGATCCTGGCCGCCGCGACGATCATGTTCGCCGTCTTCTTCAGCTTCGTCATCAACGGCAACCCGATCGTCAAGCAGTTCGGCGTCGGCTTGGCGGTGTCCGTCGCCATCGACGCCCTGGTGGTGCTTGCTGATCATGCCCGGACTGCTCGAGCTGATCGGCGAGCGCAACTGGTTCATGCCGCGCTGGCTCGACCGGATCCTCCCCAACCTCCAGGTCGAGGGGGATCCAACGATGCGGGCCGAGACACCGCCGTCTCAGTAAGCGGGCGCGCGTATCATCAGCCGCGTCCCGGGCGCGTAGCTCAGCGGGAGAGCGCTCCCCTCACACGGGAGAGGTCGTTGGTTCGATCCCAACCGCGCCCATCTCGCGCTGCTCGCGCGCGTTGAGGGTTATTCAACATGCGCCCAACTTGGGCAATCTGTAAATAACGTGTAAGGTCCCGGCATGGAGGTCAGCTCTGTCCCGCGACGGCTGCCGCCCGCCGAGCGGCGCGAGCAGCTGATCGACGCCGCCCTCACGATCGCCGCCCGCAACGGCTACGAGAACCTCGCCTTCGAGAAGGTCGCCAACCAGGCCGGCGTCACCCGCAACCTCGTCTACCACTACTTCCCGGGCGGGCGCCAGGAGCTGCTCGAGGCCGCGGTGCATCGCGCGGGGGAGCTCCTCTCGAGCGACTGGGTCACCGACCCGGACGTCCCGCTCGGCGAGCGGCTCGCGGCGAACCTCAACCGCATGATGGACCACGCCGCCGAGCCAACGGACGCGTGGCTGCTCTACAGGCAGGGCCGGGGCACCGTCGATCCGGCGCTGCTGGAGATCGCCGCCGTCTACCGCGAGCGGGTGATCGACAACATCTCGCTCAACCAGCTCGGCACATCCAAGCCGCCGCCCGTCGTCCGGATCGCGCTCGACGGCTTCCTCGCGTACGTCGAGACCGTGGTCGAGAACGCAATCGAGGACGATCTCCCTCGCGAGCAGGTGATCGAGCTCGTGGGCGGGACCTTGATGGCGGCGATGAACGCGGCCGCCGGGGCCAGCGTCGGCGGGCCGAAGTCCCGGCCGTGAAGCCCCCGAACCTCCTGCTGCTGATCACCGACCAGCAGCGATATCCATGCCACTGGCCCGACTCGCCCGGCTGGCTGCGCGACCTCACCCCGAACCAGCACGCGCTCGAGGAGACCGGCCTCAGCTTTCGGCGCGCCTTCACCAATACGTCGATGTGCTCCCCCAGCCGCGCGACGCTGCTGACCGGCCGCTATCCGGCCCAGCACGGCGTCACCCTCACGCACACGCAGGCCGATCTGCGCCCCGACCTCGCGAACTCGCCGGCGGTCCTCCGCGAGATGGTGGGAATGCTGAGGGGGCCGAAGGCGCCGCGCAGGCGCGCCCTGCACGGCTTCGGTCGCGGGCTGCTGCAGGCGGGCCCGAAGTCGGGCGGCGAGCCCGAGCTGAGCCCCGACACCCAAAGCCTCGCCCATCTCCTGCGCGGCCGCGGCTACGAGGTCGCCTACAAGGGGAAGTGGCATCTGACCCACCCGAGCGGCGGGCCGATGATCGGGGGCTGGGCTGAATCGGATGCCGACAGGCTCCGTGACGACTACGGCTTCGCCGACTGGGAGCCTCCAGATGCCGGCGAGAACGCGAAGGCGGAGCACTTCGGCGCGGGAAACGCCGGCCCGCTCCAGCTCGGCTGGGACGAGGTCTACACGCGGCAGGTCGAGAGCTGGCTGGCGAGTCAGGACCTGCCTGAGCCTTTTTGCCTCGTCGTCTCGCTCGTCAACCCGCACGACGTTCTCGGCTTCCCGGCGCAGCACGCTCGCGGCGGATACAAGGAGAGCGGATACCTCGACCTCGGGGTGCAGCTCCCGCCGACCGTAGATGAGTCACTGCGCGACAAGCCCTCGGTCCACGAGCTGATGAAGATGGGGATGACCGCATATCTCGGACCGCTGCGCAGCGAGCGGGAGAGGCTCGAGTACGTCAACTTCTATGCCCACCTGCATCGCGTCGTCGACGATCAGATCGGCAGGGTGATGGGAGCTCTGGGCGATCCCTCGGATCCGGATTCCCTTCGCTCGCGCACGCTGATCTTCCGCTGCGCCGACCACGGCGAGATGGGCCTCTCGCACGGCGGCCTGCGCCAGAAGGCGTTCAACACCTATGAGGAGACGATCCACGTTCCCCTGGTCGTCTCCAACCCGGTCCTCTTCCCGAAGCCGGCTCAGACCGATGCGCTGGCATCCCTGGTCGACGTCCTCCCCACCGTCGCCAGCGTGGCGGGAACGCGACTCGACGGAGGGTCGAAGGGCCGCGACCTGGCGCCCGTCCTCGCCGCGCGGGCGGCGCCCGAACGCGAGCGCCTGAGGCGCACCGCGGTCGATCTCGGGCCGATCGCCGCGCACTCGGCGCCCGGCGAGTCGATTCAGGACGAGATCCACTTCACCTACGACGATCACCAGGCCGCGACGGCGCTGCAGAACGTCTCCGGCCAGCCGAACCGGATTCGCGCGGTCCGGACCGAGGACGCCAAGTTCGCCCTCTACTTCGATCCGTCGGGCAAGAGGTCCCCGGAGTACGAGATGTACGACCTCGTCCGGGATCCGAACGAGAGCCAGAACCTGGTCGACCGCCGAACCGGCGAGGCCCTGAGCGGCTCGGACGCCGCTCTCCGCTCGGAGCTGGGCCAGCGACTGGACCGCCTGATGGCCGTCAACGGCACGGCGCCCGGCTGACCCGCGCGGCTGGGCGCAGCGCGACCCTGCGACGCTCGCGTACGATCCCGCGCCATGGATCGCAGGGTGATCGGACTGCTGGTGGCCGGCGGCATCCTCGTCGTCGTGGTCGCGGTGATCCTGATCGGCCGCGGCGGCGGCTCGAGTGACGACAGCTCGAAGGCCGCGATCACGGTGCCGAACGGACCGACGGTCGAGCTGCCGAGCGGGCCGGCACCCACACAGCTCGTCGTCAAGGACCTGAAGACCGGAAACGGCGCCGAGGCCAAGTCCGGCGATCAGGTCAGCGTCCAGTACATCGGCGTCCTCTACGACAACGGCAGCAAGTTCGACTCCTCGTATGACCATGGCCAGCCGTTCTCGTTCAAGCTCGGCGGCGGACAGGTCATCCCCGGCTGGGATCAGGGCGTGGCGGGGATGAAGGTCGGTGGCCGGCGGGAGCTGATCATCCCGCCCGGCCTGGCGTACGGCGCCCAGGGTCAGCCGCCGACGATCCCCGCGAACGCCACGCTGGTGTTCGTGATCGATCTCGTCTCGGTCGGCGCCTAACACGCAGAGGGCCGGCCCTAAGGCCGGCCCTCGCGTGTTCCCCTGCAACCTTTTCGAACTATGCCGTCGTGGTTCCCTGCGCCTTGGCCTTTCGCGAGACGCACTTGCCGAACGCGTTCCGCTTGTTGTGGTTCTTGCCGTAGAAGTCGGTGAACGACTTCCCGCCGTGGCTCGCGGCGAAGTTCGCATCGGCGCGCTCCGCGCGGCACTGCTGCGCCGCGTTCTGCAGGTTCTCCTGCTCCTGCGCCTCGGCCGACTGAACCTTGCCGCTCACGCACTTGCCGAACGCGTTGCGGTGGTTGACGTTCGTCCCGTAGAAGTCGTCGAACGTCATTCCATTGTGGCTCGCAGCGAAGTTCGGGTCGGCCTGCTCGGTCTTGCACTGCTGAGCGGCGTTGTCGACCACGTTCCCCGCTGACTTGTCCTGCTTGCCCCGACACGTACGCATCGCGGGCTTGGCGTAGAGGGCCTTGAATGCCTTCGCCCCCATCGCGTGAAGCTGGGCGGTGCACTGCTTGGCCGCCACCTGCCTTGGGTTGGGAGTCGAGTTGCCGTTGTCTGCCAGCGCCGCACTCGTTCCGATCGCGGCGACGCCGATGCAACAGAGCAACACGCTGCCGATCCTCTTCATCTCTCTCACAACCTCCTCGGTGTCCCGTATGACCTGCTGACCTCTGATTTCCCGTTCGTATGGATCAGCGCCGAGCGGCGTTCTGGGGTTACGCCCTGCCTCCGCCTCAACGGACGTTGGTCCGCGCCTAGCGCAGGGCGATCACGGTGTCCAGGGCCGTATCGGTCGGTCCCAAGCCGCCCAGCAGGTAGGCCTGCCGTCCGAACGTCGCAGCGGCTCCGTCGAATACGGCCTTAGGCAGATGGCCGGCCGGCACCGTGACGTTGCGTGTGGGATCGAAGCGGAGGATCTGGTCGCTCGCATGGCCGTTGACACGGCCGCCGAGGAGGTAGATCCCGCCATCGAGAGTCACAGCCGACGCGTGAGAGACGGGATCGGGCAGATGCCCCGCGACCACGCTGCGTTCGGTGGCAATGTCGTATTCCTGAATCTCGCTGGTGTCGCTGCCGTCCCCGAGCTCGCCTCCGAACGCGTAGATCTTGTCGCCCACCGCCGTCGCCGCCGTGTACCGGACCGGGGTTGGCAGACGGGCGACCCTGGTGAAGGCGCGCCCGCTCGTGGTCTGGAGGACCGATCCCGAGGGCGTCTGGCCGTCGTATCCGCCCAGCACGTACGCCGCGCCCCCGACCGGAACGGCCGAGAGATCGGAGAGGGCAGCGGGCAGGCGACCGACCGGCGTCGCGGTGCCGCCAGGCGTCAGGGACTGGACCTGGTCGAGGGTCGAGGTGTTCCCACCGCCGAACACCAGGGTCCGGCCGTTGATCGTCGCTGCCGCGGCGTCATGGAGTGGCTGGGTGAGTGAGCCGTAGCTCACGGCCCGGCCTATCGCGGGATCCAGCCGGTAGACGCTGTCCCTCGAGCCGCCGGCGGAGTCCTCACCGCCGATCACCAGGAGACCGTCGGCGGTCGTCGCGGCCGCGTCGCCGTGGAGCGCGACCGGGAGACGGACTCGGCTGGTGCTCGCCCGCAACGTGGCTGGCGCGGAGGCCCCGGAGGTGGCTCGGGCGGTGCCGGTCTCGCCGGCGCCACTCCCAGAAGATCCGGGCGTGACCTTCAAGGCGAGCACCACCAGCGCCGCGAGGGACCCCAGGAGAATGCCCAGCCGGACCAAGCCTCGGCGGCGCTCGGAACTCATTCGATCATGACCCTGCCCGGGGCATCTGAACTGCTCCTAAGCTCAACATGAGTCTTTTCTACTCCCATCCTTAGATTCACTTCATCGGAGGAGGTGACCCTTGCCGCGATGAGCCGCGGTGGGCGACGAATGAGCCGCGCCCGGCGACGCGGCCTGGTCCGCCTCGCGGCGCTGCTGGGGTCCGTCGCGGCACTGCTGGTCTGGTTCTTCGCGACCGGCGGCTCGGGGGGCGGTGGCCGCGACCTGCGAGCACCGGCGGCCGGCAACGCTGCGACGGCCGGGTTCAAGGTCCCGCCGCTGCTCGACCCGCGTGACGTCTACGCGGCGGATCGGCCCGGGCGCCTGTCGCCGGTCGTGCGCCGGTTCCCCTCCCGGGTGTACGTGCCCAACAGCGAGAGCAACACGGTGAGCGTGATCAATCCGCACACCTACAAGGTGATCGACGAGTTCCCGGCCGGAACGCTGCCTCAGCACGTCGTCCCCTCCTATGACCTGAAGACCCTCTGGGTGAACAACGACGAGGGGAACACCCTGACGCCGATCAATCCGGTGACCGGGAAGCCGGGACGGCCGGTCCCGGTCACGGATCCGTACAACCTCTACTTCACACCAGATGGGCGCTACGCGATCGTCGTCGAGGAGCGGATGCGGACGCTCGACTTCCGCAATCCGCGGACGATGCGCAGCGACCACACGCTGTCGGTGCCCTGCGACGGCGTCAACCACATGGACTTCTCGGCAGATGGCCGGTATCTGCTCGCAAGCTGCGAGTTCGGCCGGGCCGTGATCAAGGTCGACCTCGCGCGCCAGCGCGTGGTGGGGAGCCTGGCGCTCGGCCCGGGTGCCTCGCCCCAGGACGTCAAGCTCTCGCCTGACGGCGGCGTCTTCTACGTGGCAGATCAGGCTTCGGGCGGCGTCTGGCTGATCGACGCGAAGAGGATGAGGAGGGTCGGGTTCGTCCGAACGGCGCCCGGCGCTCACGGCCTCTACGTCAGCCGCGACTCCAAGTACCTCTATGTCTCGGACCGAACCGCCGGCGAGGTCTCGGTGATCTCGTTCGCCACCCGCAAGGTCGTGCACACCTGGCGGATCCCCGGCGGCAGCCCGGACATGGGTGGGGTGTCTGCCGACGGGCGGGTTCTGTGGCTGTCCGGCAGGTACGGCGGAGAGGTCTATGCGATCAGCACCCGGAACGGGCACCTGCTCGCCCGGATTCCGGTCGGTAGCGGCCCGCACGGCCTCTGCGTCTATCCCCAGCCCGGCCGATACTCGCTTGGTCACACCGGCGTCTTTCGCTAGCCGGCCGAGCGGCTCAGATCAAGATGACCTTGCCGTTCTTGATGTTGTAGACGGCGGGGACCACCGCGATCTGACCTGCGTCGATCGCCGGCTTGACGATCGGTCCCCGGCTTGCGATGTCGGCCGCCTGAGCGAGAGCGTTGACGTGGACGCAGGTGGGCAGCGTTCGATCGGCCGGAGGAACCCCTTGCACCGAGGGCACGATCTTGTCGACGAAGTCGCCGATCGCCCCGTACTTGTCCGGTGGATAGCTCGACGTCCCGTTCGCGACGCCGATCGCGGCCTTGACGGCGCCGCAGTCGCTGTGGCCGAGCACCATGACCAGCTTGACGCCGAGGACCTTGACCGCGTACTCGGTGCTTCCCAGCGTGCCGGTGTCGATGCTGTTGCCGGCGACCTTGGAGACGAAGATGTTGCCGCGCTCGACGTCGAAGATCAGCGTGGGCGAGACCCGCGAGTCGGCGCAGGTGATGATCGCCGCGAACGGCTTCTGGTCGTGGGCACGATCCTCGCCCACGGGGGAGTAGTCGCGCAGCCGGAGCTTGCCCTTCTGGTAGCGGCGGTTTCCCTTGACGAGCAGGCTGAGAGCCTCCGACGGGTTCTTCGGGTGAGGACCGGGTTTCTTTCCGCGCGTCTTCTCAGCCTCAGCGGCCGCCTCCGCCAGGGCCGCCGGGCCGAGCACCGCGGCAGCCGCCAGGCCGCCTGCCTTGCCCATGAAGTTCCTCCGGGAATCTCTAGGTTGCGACACGCCAATGTATTCAAACCGGAGCCCCAGACGCGAAATGCTCCCGGCGTGCGTGCGACGCTGTAACCGCGAAGGCCCTCCGATGACTGAACTCCATGACCTCGCTCGCGCTCGCCCTACCGCGGCCCCTCAACCGGCAAGATGCTGGACGGATGCCGCGGCTTAGAGGCAAGGAGAGCAAGGCCACCGCCGACGCAGACGCCGCCCTGGTGGCGCGTCTGCGGGAGGGCGACGAGTCGGCGTTCGCCGAGCTGATCGACAGATACGGCGCCACGATGCTCCGAGTGGCGCAGATGTACGTTCGAGACCGCGCCTCGGCGGAGGAGGTCGTGCAGGAGACCTGGCTCGCTGTCCTCAACGGGATCGACCGCTTCGAGGGTCGCTCCAGCCTGAAGACCTGGCTCTTCCGGATTCTCACCAACCGGGCCAAGACGAGGGGCGAGCGCGACGGGCGCATGGTGCCCTTCTCGTCACTCGCGGCGAAGGGGAGCGAGGGCGACGAGTCGTCGGTCGATCCGGATCGCTTCCTCGGCCCGGACTCATCCACTCCGGGAGCCTGGGCGGCGCCGCCGCGGGCCTGGCCCCAGGAGAAGATCCTGGAGCGCGAGACGCTTGGCGTGATCCAGATGGCGATCGACGAGCTGCCCGAGGCCCAGCGCGAGGTGATCCGGCTGCGCGACGTCGAGGGGTGGACCCCGATGGAGGTCACCGACGCCCTCGAGATCACCGACGGGAACCAGCGTGTCCTGCTCCACCGGGCGCGCTCGAAGGTGCGCGCCGCGCTGGAGATGTATCTCGATCCGGACATCGTGGGGGGTGGAGCATGAGCCTGTTCACCCGGGAGATGGCCTGTCAGGAGCTCATCGAGCTGGTGACGGCCTACTTCGACGGCAGCCTGTCGCGCGCCGATCGCCGCCGCTTCCGCGCCCACATCGGCGGTTGCGATCACTGCACCGCCTACGTCGAGCAGATGCGGCTGGTGATCGAGGGCACCGGCCGGCTCACCGAGGAGGACATCGATCCGGCCGCGCGCGAGGAGCTCCTCGACGCGTTCCGCGGCTGGAGCGACTCAAGGTAGGGCGGGATCGGCCCGATACCTGACGCATGAGCGCCGACATCAGGCGAGAGCGCGTTGTGCTCGAGACCGAGCGGTACACGATCGTCGGCAACGTGACCCTGCCGGCCGAGGGCTTCCACAGCCGCCTCTCCGATCTGCTCAACCGCGAGGGCGTTCAGTTCATCCCGCTGGTCGACGCCACGATCACCGGCCGGGACGGGGAGCCTCCGGTACAGCGGCCCTTCATCGCGGTCGCTCGCCAGCACGTGCAGCTCGCCTACGAGGCGGACTGACCCCCGGGGTCAGTTGACCGAGGGGTCGGGCGGCATCCGCGCCAGCAGCGCGTACTCGCCTCCCTTGCGAGCCAGGACGTCGGCCCAGAGGCCGGCGTCGCCAAAGGGGTCGTCGGGGTGGGTGTCCGCGACGATCCAGGCCTCCTGCTCGAGCTCGCCGTCGAGCTGGCCCGCGCCCCAGCCCGCGTAGCCCGCGAAGACGCGAAGCCGCGACAGCTCCGGTGGATCGTCGAGGTCCACCATCCCCACCATGCCGACGATCAGCTTGGTCGCCTCGGCCGGATCGTGATGCTCGCCGATCGCGGTGACCGCGTTCGGCTGGACGGGACCACCGACGTGGAGGAGATGACCCTCGCCGATCAGGTCCGCCAGCTCTGGCGAGGCCTCGCCGACGGTGGTCTCCGACGGCCGGTTGAGCACCAGGCCGAAGGCGCCCTCCTCGGAGTGCTCGACCATCAGGATCACCGTCCTGTGGAAGTAGTCCGGCATGCTGGGCGAGGCGATCAGCAGCTTGCCATTGAGGCGCTCGCTCACGGCCTTGCAGAATAGGCTGGGGATATGGGGATCAAGCTGTACGGCACGAAGCCATCGCCTCCCACGCACTCCGCCCGCCTGATGCTCGAGTCGAAGGGTCTCGACTACCAGCCGATCTGGCTGCTTCCGGGCCTGCACCCGGCGTTGCTGAGGACTCGCGGGTTCCGCGGCGGGACGGTTCCGGCGATGAAGATCGACGGCCGCAGGCTTCAGGAGTCGCGGACGATCTCACGCGCGCTCGATGAGGTCCAGCCGGATCCGCCGCTGTTCCCCGCTGACCCAGAGAAGCGCCTGCAGGTGGAGGAGGCCGAGCGCTGGGGCGACGAGGTGCTACAGGACGTGCCGCGGCGGATCGTGCGCTGGATGTCGGTACACCGGCCCGAGACGCGGGTGATGATCGCCCGCGAGATCGGGGTCCCACTGCCCAGGTTCGCCGCCTGGATCAACGCGCCCACCGCCCGCCGCATGGCCGACAAGGTGGACAGCGACGCCGAGATCCAGAACGCGATCGCCCAGGTGCCTGATGTCCTTGACCACGTCGACGAGCTGGTCGCCGAAGGCGTGATCGGCGGCGAGCAGCCGAATGCCGCCGACTTCCAGATCGCGACGTCGGTGCGCGCGCTGCTCACCGTCCGGGATCTGGACCCCGTCACCAAGGGACGCCCGTCGGCTGACCTGGCGATGCGGCTGATCCCCGAGTTCGGCAGCGACTTCCCCGCCGGCCTGCTGCCGGCGGAGATGCTCAGGGCGTCAGGACGATCTTGAGCGCCTCCCGGTTGTCGTAGACCCGGTAGGCCTCCGGCGCCTCGTCGAGCTTCATGTGGTGGGTGACCAGAGGCGCCGGGTCGAGCTTCCCAGCCGAGATCAGCTCGAGCACCCGGTCGAGATGCTTGATCACGTTGGCATGGCCGCTGGTCAGGGTGATCGCCTTGATCCAGAGAACGCCCATGTGGACCTCGGCCCGCTCGGCGTAGACCCCGGTCGCGGAGACGGTTCCGGCCTTGCGCGCCAGCCGCAGGGCCAGGTCGAGCGCATCGGGATGGCCGACCGCGTCCACCGCCAGCTCCACCCCGCGCCCCTCGGTCAGCTTCTTGACCTCGTCGCGCGGGCTCTGCTCGGTGAGGTGCACCGGGGTCGCCCCGAACGACTCGGCCATCTTCAGCCTGTCCTCGACCGTGTCGATCGCGACCACCTCCGAGGCGCCCGCGGCCTTCGCGGCCTGAACGGCGCAGAGCCCGACGGGACCCATCCCGAGGATCGCGGCGGTCTCTCCCTCGGCCAGCGGCCGTGAGTTGATCGCGTGGAAGCCCGTGCCCATGACGTCGCCGGCGAACAGGGCCACCTCGTCTGAAAGGCCATCCGGAACCTGCCGAAGGGTGAGGTTCGCGTGCGGCACCAGGACCTGCTCCGCCTGGGCGCCCTGAAGCGAACCGAGCGTCGCCCCGTGACCGTAGACGCGAGCCTCATCGCACTTGTGGAACTCCTCCCGCTGGCAGAAGAAGCACTTCCCGCACGCCGTCCCATAGGTGCCGAGCACCCGGTCGCCGACGGCAACGCGGGTCACCTCGTCGCCCGCCGCGATCACCTCGCCGACGAACTCGTGGCCGATCACGAAGCCCGGCTCGATCTGAACCCGCCCGTGGTAGATGTGGAGGTCCGAGCCGCAGATCCCGCTTGCCTCCACGCGGACGATGGCGTCGTCTCCCGCGAGCAGCTCGGGCTCGGGGACCTCGTCCACCTGAACCTCGCCGGGAGCCTGGAACGTGACCGCGCGCATGCCCCAGAGCCTATGAGAGGCTGTGATGAGAGGGTGCGCCGAAGGCGCAACCCGACTGAAACCGGAGGAGAGGCAATGGGGATCGAGAAGTCGCGGCCGGTGCTGATCACGGGCTGCTCGACCGGAATCGGCAGGGCGACCGCCGAGAGGCTGGCCGACGACGGCTGGAACGTGCACGCCACCGCACGCCGCCTGGATGCGATCGAGGACCTTGGCAAGAGGGGCTGCAAGCTCCAGGAGCTCGACGTCACGAACGAGCGCTCGATGGAGAAGGCCGTGGAGGAGGCCGAGAAGGACGGCCCGATCGGCGCCCTGGTCAACAACGCCGGCTACAGCCAGAGCGGGGCGATCGAGACGATCCCGATGGAGAGCGTGCGGAGGCAGTTCGAGACCAACGTCTTCGGCCTGATGCGGATGTGCCAGCTCGTGCTGCCGAGCATGCGCGGCGCCGGGTCGGGACGGATCGTGAACCTGAGCTCGATGGGCGGCAAGCTGACCTTCCCGGGCGGCGGCGTCTACCACGCCACCAAGCACGCCGTCGAGGCCCTCTCGGATGCCCTGCGGTTCGAGGTGAAGGAGTTCGGCGTCGAGGTGGTCATCATCGAGCCGGGACTGATCATCACCGACTTCGGCGAGACCGCTGCGGGCAGCCTGGGCGACGTCGAGGAGCACGGCCCCTACGCCAAGTTCAACGCTGACGTGGCACGGGTGACCGCCGGCGCCTACGAGGGCGGCATGGCTCGCTTCGGCGCCGGGCCCGAGGCCGTCGCGGGAAAGATCTCGAAGGCACTGACCGCCCGGCAACCGAACACCCGGTACAAGGTGACGTCCTCCGCCAGGATGATCATGGGCATGCGCCGCGCGATGACGGATCGCATGTGGGACCGCTTCGTACGCTCGCAGTACCCACCCCCCAAACCGGAGGTTTGATGGTTAGAGCTAGGAACGGACTCCTAATGCTCGGCCTGGCGGGATGCCTGGCATTGGTCGGCCCAGCGGCCGCCGGTGCGAACACGGTGACGGTGGGCAGCCCGCTGACGGCCGCCCTCCCCCCCGTGCAGTTCGGCAGCTCGGGAACCGCGGTGACTACCGCCCTTCCGGAACCGGGCGCGCTGGTCACCGCCCCCGCAAACGGGACCATCGTCAGCTGGAAGGTGATCGGTGCGAGCGGCGGGCCGCTCAAGCTCCGGGTGGTGCACCCCGTCGACGGGGGCCTCGTCAAGGGCGCCGGCACGGCGAGCTCCGGGCCGATCACGGGTCCGGGCGTGCTCACCTTCACCGCGAGTCTGCCCATGAGCCAGGGCGACCTGATCGGAATCGATCCAACGAACGACACGGACACGGTCGGCGCTGTGCCGGACCTGCCGGGCTCCCAGATCGAGGCCTTCCTGCCCCCGCTTGTGGACGGCGGCCCGGGCGTGGCTCCGCTGGGTTCCCGGACCGGGGAGATCGGCTTCAACGCCCAGGTTCTCCTCAACTGCATCGTTCCCAAGCTGAAGGGCAAGAAGGTCGGTGCGGCCAGGAGGGCACTCTCGGCCGCGGGCTGTGACCCGCCGAGAATCAAGAAGAAGAAGAAGAAGCACAAGGGCGGCAAGTTCGTGAGGAAGCAGAACCCGGCGGCGGGAACCGAGATACCCAGCGACCGCGCGGTCGTCCTCAAGTTGCGCCCAAAGAAGCGCAAGCGGGTTTGAGAATCGCCTGATCCGCAAATGATTCGGGGCATGGGAGCCGATCCCACGCTCGAGGGACCCGTGATCCGGCATCGAGGCCGGGCGATGCTCGAGCTGCGCCGCCGCGAGCTGCGCCGGGAACGGCTGGCGTACGGCAAGCAGATTCAGTGGGAGGCCGTCTTCTTCGGCTTGCTGGCCGCCATCGGCCTCGCCGCATCCCTGGCGGCGATGGTGCTCGGCGGCCTGGTCGCTGCCGGGGTGACCAGCTTCAGGGATGACGCAGCCAGCCTGGTCGACCACATGATGACCGCAGGCGGCGCCATTCCCGTCGCCGTCCTCGCGCTCAGCTATCTCACAGGTGGCTACGTGGCGGCCCGCATGGCCCGCTTCGACGGCTGGCGCCAGGGGCTCGGGATCTGGCTGCTCAGCCTGCTGATGGCCCTGGCAGTCGCGATCACGGCGTGGATCGCGGGCGGAGATCTCGATCCCACCAAGTCGATCTCCCTGCCGAGCAATCCGATCGATGAAGGTCCGCTGGGCCAGAGCGGCTGGGCGATTCTGGTGGTGGCCCTCGTCGTCTCGCTGGTCTTTGCGATCGTCGGCGCAGTCCTCGGCGAGCGATTTCATCGAGCTGTGGACAGGGCCGGATTCGAGGCGGCCGAGTTCGCCGCAGATGACGAAGCGCTCGCTGCCCCCGAGGAGGAGCCGGAGGCCGAGACGGACGTGGAACCGGAGGCCGAAACCGCGGTGGATCCCGAGCCCGATCTCGACGCGGCCACCGAGGAGGATCAGCCGTACGGGCCGCGCCGCGACAGGCAGGATGCTCCCGCCTCGGCGGCGAGCGCCAGCGCCGAATCGACGTCCTCGCCCGCGGCGAGCCCGTAGGTCAGCGCCGCCGCGAAGGAGTCCCCGCAGCCGTAGCTGTCCACGATCGGGCCCGGAAGCGGTGCGGCGGCCCAGGTGCCACTCCGGCCTTCCAGCGCCTCGTAGCGGCCGCCCTCGGAACCGCGGGTCGCCACCAGCAGCGCGGGCCGCGGCTCCAGCCGGCGGGCAAGGGCTGACTCCAGCTCGTCCTCGTCGGAGTAGACGAGCGCGTCCAGCCCGATCCCGGCCTCGGTCAGCACCTTCCCGGCCCGCGGCGAGGCCACCAGCACCCTCGCCGCCCGTGCGGCTCGCAGCGCCGCGTCGTCGGCCGCCGTCACGTACACCCCGTCGGCGCCGCTCAGGGAGTCCCAGTCGAGCGGGTCGTCCCCGCGGGGCTTGAGCCGCTCGCCGATCGTCGTGATCGTCCTCTCACCCTGCGCGTCGAGGAAGGTGAAGGCACGGCGCGTCGGGCCCTGCCGGCTCGCGGCGTCGACCTCGACGCCGAGCTCGCCGAGCCGCCGGCGCGAGCGCTCCGCAAGCTCGTCGTCGCCGAGGGCCGTCAGCAGCGTCGCGCCGCCCTCCATGCGGGCGAGCTGCACCGCCGCCACAGCCCCTCCCCCGGCCGGCTCCTCGAAAGAGCCCTCGGCGTGGACGATCTCGCCGGCGACGGGGACGTGGTCCCCGCGCGCGAACTCCACCCACTCGACGTGTCCGACGACCGCGACTCTCATGGCCGGGATTCTCGCCGCTGGGGCGATCAGCGGAGGGGGTGGGATTCGAACCCACGAGGGACCCGAAGGCCCCTAACGGTTTTCGAGACCGCCCCGTTCAACCGCTCCGGCACCCCTCCGGGTCGCAGAGGCTAGCGAGGGACTCCGGCTAGGCGCCGGCGGGCAGCTTGCCCTCGAGCACGTAACGGAGTATGCCCACGACCTGCTCGGGCGTCTCGGCGGTGGCCATCGCGGCGCGGTCGATCTCCTTCAGCGCGTGGGTGGTCTCCGGGTCATGGAGCGTGACGATGGGCTTGCCCAGCGCCGCCGCGTAGCCCGCGTCGAAGGCGGCGTTCCACTGCTTGTACTTATCGCCGAAGCGGACGACGACCACGTCGGCCTGCCGGATCAGGGTCTGGGTGCGGATCGCGTTGACGCCAGCACCCTTGTGGTCCTTCCAGAAGCCCTCCGACTCGTCGCCGAGGATCGCAACGCCGACGTCGTCGGATGCGCCGTGATCGGTGACGGGCGAGCTGAAGGTGACGTCGAGACCGGTCTCCCGGGCTCCCTCGGCGATCCGCTCGCGCCAGTCGGAGTGGATCTCGCCCGCCAGGTAGACGTTCCATGCCATAGCTCGATCTTATTGACCGAGTCATCGCTTCTAGACTTCGCCCGACCCGGAGAGGTGTCCGAGTGGCTTAAGGAGCTCGCTTGGAAAGCGAGTGGGCGGGTTAAACCGCCTCGTGGGTTCGAATCCCACCCTCTCCGCTCAAGTCCGACCACGAGGCGACGGGGACTAATTGCCAAAGAAGGCCGCATGCGGCTGAACCGGGCCACGAGCGGCGGGCGTTTCCGCTGACGCTTCCATAGGGTTCAGCGCGCCATGGCGGAGGTAGAGACGGTGACCGGGACGGTCGACGCGCAGGAGCTCGGCACGACGCTCATCCACGAGCACCTTCGCAATCAGGACGAGGCCGTCCACAACCAGTGGCCGAGCGCCGGAGCGACCACGGAGGAACCACCGCATGTGGTCGCCCCCGGCGAGGACTTCGACATCGCGGTCCGCGAGGCGAAGGCGGCTGTCGAGCTGGGCATCAAGACGATCGGCGAGCCAACCGCGATGTTCCTGGGTCGTGACGTCAACTTCATGAGGCGCGTCTCCGAGGAGACCGGCCTGCAGGTGATCCCCTGTACCGGCATCTACACCTACGACCACCTGCCGCAGTTCTTCATGAACCGCGATCCCGATCAGATCGCCGAGTTCTTCGTCTCCGACATCGAGCAGGGGATCCAGGGGACCGACATCAAGGCCGCCTTCATCAAATGCGCGGCCGACGAGCCCGGAGTGAACGAGAACATCGAGAAGATCCACCGCGCGGCCGCCAGAGCGAGCGTCAAGACGGGGGCGCCGATCATGGCCCACTCCCGTCCGGCGAGCAACACCGGCCCGCGCCAGGTGGAGATCTTCGAGGAGGAGGGCGTCGACCTCTCCAAGGTCCAAATCGCTCACTGCGGCGACACCGACGACCTCGACCACATCGAGGGCCTGATCGAGAAGGGCGTCTGGATCGGCCTCGACCGCTATGGGCTGGAGCTCTTCCTCCCGTACGAGAAGCGGCAGGCGACGACCAGGGCCCTGCTGGAGCGCGGCTACGCCGACCGCATCTTCCTCTCGGCCGACTCGGTCGCGACGACGGATTGGTTCCCGGTGAACGTGATCGAGCAGTTGATTGCGGCCGGCGCCGCCAAGGACTGGACGATCCGGATCGTGCCCGAGCGCGTCCTGCCCGAGCTGCGCGAGTCCGGGATGACCGAGGAGCAGGAGCGGATGATGATGGTCGACAACGCCGTGTCCTGGCTCACCGGTTAGCGGCGGTCCGAGAAGAACGCCTCCAGCAGAGCGGCTGACTTCTCGGCCAGCAGGCCGCTCTCAACCGTCGGCCGGTGGTTGACGACCGGCTCGGCGAACAGATCGATCACGCCGCCGACGGCTCCGCCCTTTGGATCGGCGGCGCCGTAGATGAGACGCGGCACTCTTGCCAGCGTGATCGCGCCCGCGCACATCGGACACGGCTCGAGCGTGACGTAGATCGTCGTCTCGAGCAGGCGCCAGCCTCCCAGCCGCTCGGCGGCCGCGCGCAGGGCGAGTACCTCGGCGTGGGCGGTCGGGTCCCCGCGCAGCTCGCGCTCGTTGCCGGCCTCGCCGAGGACCTCGTCCCCGCGCGCCACGACCGCGCCGATCGGGACGTCCCCGTGCTTCGCGGCCTTGCTCGCGTGCTGCAGGGCGGTCTGCATGTGTCGCCGGTCGACGTCGCTGAACTCCGTCGGGGTCATCGCTTCGGCAGTATGGAGGCGGGGCCGGGCCTCCGCCATACCAGGAACTTTTCGGGCCAGGCGGTGTTCAGGCAGGGCACTGGGGAACATGCGAAAGCTGATTGCCACAACCACGCTCGTCCTGACCGCAGCCATCGTCCCGGCCGCGGCCGCCGATGCCGCCAAGGCGCCCAACCACAAGGGCTTCGTCCCCAGGGAGCTACTCGTCCGCTTCGATGGAGGCGGCGAGCACCTCGTCAAGCTGCCGGAGGGCGTTGGCGTGTCCACAGCGGAGCAGGCCCTCGACACCAATCCCGCGGTCGACTACGCGGTGCCCAACTACGTCGCGCACGCCTCGGGGCTCGCGAATGATCCGGGACCGTCAGGCGTCCCCGGCGGCTGGCAGCGGACGCAGTGGAACTTCCTGCCCTGCGGCTCTCTCTGCGGAGAGACTGCGAGCGCGTACCAGGCGAAGGGCGGCCTCAACGCTCCCGAAGCGTGGAGCATCCTCAAGCAGGACGGCGCCGCCGGGGGCCGCGGCGCAAAGGTGGCCGTCCTCGACACGGGGGTCGCCTACATGTCCAAGAAGCCTCGGTTTCGCAAGAGCCCCGATTTCTCGCACGGCCAGTTCCTTCCCGGCTACGACTTCGTCGACAAGGACCGCATGCCGCTCGACGAGGACGGGCACGGCACTCACGTGGCGGGGACCATCGGCGAGCGCACCGGGAACAACGTCGGGCTGACCGGCCTTGCGTGGCGGGCGAAGATCATCCCCGTGCGCGTGCTCGACTCCGAGGGCTTCGGCACGGCACGCGACATCGCCAGGGGTATCCGCTTCGCCGCCAAACACAAGGCGCAGGTGATCAACATGAGCTTCGAGTTCTCCCTCGGGGTCAACAGCTGCGCGAAGATCAAGGGGATCTGCTCGGCGGTCAAGTACGCGTTCAAGAAGGGGGCACTGGTCGTCGCGGCGGCGGGGAACGAGAACGGCGAGCCGGTGGCCTATCCGGCTGGCGCACCGCACGTGATCGGCGTCGGCCGGACCACAAAGGACGCCTGCCTGGCGAGCGATTCGCGGACGGGTACCGGACTCGATCTGGTGGCCCCGGGCGGCGGCTATCCGCTGCTCGCCAGCTGCGGGACCGACGACCCTCTCTTCACTCGCGCATTGCCGATCTTCCAGCTCACCTTCGAGGGGCCGGGATTCAAACATTTCGGCTATCCGGGCGGATACGAGGGAACCTCGATGGCCGCCGCGCACGTCTCGGGGGTCGCCGCGATGGTGATCGCGAGCCGCGTCGTCCGCAGCTCGCCCAGAGCGGTCGAATGCCAGCTCGAGGCCAGCGCTCGACGCACGGAGCCGCAGCTCGGCCAGCCCTATGACCCGCGCCTGTTCGGCGCGGGCCTGATCGACGCCGCGGCGGCGGTCAGGGCCACGGCGCCGGGCTGCTAGGTATCGGGCCAGGCCCGGCTTCGCCACATGCGGCCGCCACAAACACCGCGGCCGAATCAATAAAGACGACTACGTCGTCTTTACGATCCAGACGTCGCAGGGCGCGTGGTGCGAGATCTTGTTGGGCACGCTGCCCAGCAGGAAGCGCCTCGCCCCGGTCATGCCCTTGTTGCCGACCAGGACGAGATCGGCGTCGTTCTCCTCGGCGACGTCGAGGATCGCGTCGGCGGGCTCGCCCTCGCGCGGGTGCGTCACCACGTCGACCTTCGCCTTCTTCGCCACCGCGGCAGCCTGGTCGAGCACCAACTGCACGTCCTCACGCGGATTGACGGTGTGGGAGACGTCCCCCGCGATCCCCTCCCCCTCTTCCCTGAGGCGGGATTGAGGCACGGGCTCGTAGGCGCTGACGATCTCGAGCTTCGCCTTCGAGAGCTTCGCCAGCTCGACTGCCGTCCGAACCGCCTCGGTGGCGGTCTCCGAGCCATCGGTTCCAACCACTATGCGGTCGAACATTCCTCCTCCTCCCAACGCCGGAATTAGCGCGCCGATACTACCCGCCGCGGCCCGACCGGCGCAGCACTCCCCGCTCAGGTCAGCTTGACGATGGCGATCACCATCGAGGCCAGCAGGCAGACCACGATGATCACCATGCAGATTGCCCAGAGGCGGGGCACCGGGCGATCCTAGTCAGGCTCGATGGACTGGGGCTGTGGCGCGACCACGCCACGGAGGGCGCTCGCGGGTGTGCCAGGCGCCACCTCGTACCAGTCGACGTAGCGGCCGCAGGCCTGACGGAGCGGGATCGTCTCGCGCGCAGGGTCCGAGCGGGTGGCGGCCAGGCCGCTCAGGTAGGCCTTGCTCTCCGTCCGGAGCAGCCGGCCGACAAGCGGCGGATCGCCGACGTCGACGTTCATGACCACGGTTCCCGACCGCTTGACGTCCAGCGAGCCCACGGGGTAGTACGGCGACGGCCCGCGGAACAGCAGGTTGGTTCGCAGCTCGGTGCGGAAGGGCGAGGCGAGCCCGGGCCCGCTCGCGGTCAGGTGGAGCGGCTGCGTGCTGGCGTACTGGATCGAGAGGTCCCATCGGCCGGGGGTCAGGTAGAGGCGCATGTGGGCCGGCTTGGTCTGCGTCAGGGCCGGGCTCGGGTTCCAGACCTTGCCGATCACCGGCTGGACCGTGAAGACCGTCGCCGTCCCCTCGACCTTGGTGATCGGCGCCTGCTTCGGGTCGTTGCAGTCAAGCGGCGCACCTGGGTTGAGCGGCTCGTAAAGGGTCCGCCGTTGGCCGACCGGGTGGTCGCGGTGCCAGAGGATGAAGTCGCCCGTCCGCAGGCGCGGCACGAACCCGGGCGGCGCCTGGCTCTGCATCGCCGCGCTGGTGGTGACCACCCAGTTGAAGTGGTTCATGACGAACTGGGGGACGTTGTCCCAGTCGAATTTCGCGTTCAGGTCCGTGGCGCGATAGAGCGGGTGGACCTCCTCGACGTCGTAGTGGTTGGTGATCGGCGCGTAGACCTCCGAGCCGATCAGCTCCCAGGAGACGAAGTTGTCGCGGCCGAGGAAGAGGACGTTCTGGCCGTCGACGATCGGCCGCATGCGCAGCATCTCCTGGAGGTGGTAGTCCGGTCCGACGGCGGCCTGGCGCAGCGGGAGGAGCGTCGAGAAGGCCG
Source organism: uncultured Solirubrobacterales bacterium (assembly GCA_963747425.1). Classification (GTDB taxonomy): domain Bacteria; phylum Actinomycetota; class Thermoleophilia; order Solirubrobacterales; family 70-9; genus DASUPK01. The sequence goes on along the minus strand of CAVVFJ010000008.1, from coordinate 613,511 downwards.
CGGCGGCTGCGAAGGCGATCGTGAGAAGCGGCACCGCCAAGCCTGCGACCGGGCGCACCAAGCTCGGCGGCCACCAGCCGGCGCCCTCGGGAACGTCCCGTTCCTCTCCCGGCAGCGAGTCGGCCGAGAGCAGGCCCCGCAGCGCGACCACCATGACCAGCGGCGCGGCGATCGCGAGCGCCTTGGCCTGCGTGTACGGGGTGCCGAGCGCCAGCGAGACGAGGTAGAGCAGCGTCGCCGCCAGCAGGGCCGAGGGCAGCGCCGACTCGCGGCGGGACAGCGCCCGGCCCAGCCCCCAGGCGAATGCGGCGAGCGCGAGCAGGGCTCCCAGGTAGAAGGCGATCTCGGGCGTCGTGGAGTTCGCCGGGGTGATCCGGAACTCGCCCGATGGCCACACCCCGAACACCTCCAGCGGATTGAGCGGCTGGCGGAGGTTGCCGAACCCGACCGTCGGTCCCGTGCCGGACGGGTTGAACGCCTTGAAGCTCGAGAAGCTCGCCAGACGGAAGACCTCCGGCAGGGCGGCGACGATCGGAATGGTGATCCCGAGGACGAGGGCCGAGCGGGCGCCCCGAAGCCGCTGGCGCAGGCGCAGGCCGTGCTCGCGGATCGCGATTAGCGCCATCCAAACGAGTGCGGCTCCGAGCAGCCAGGCCAGGCCGGGGAAGCTGTAGTTGTAGATCGTGCCGGCGGCGATCACCCCGAGCGGGATCGCAGCCTTGGCCGGTCCCCCGGCGCCGGACCAGACGCTGCGCAGGGCCGGCAGCGCCAGCACGAATCCGAGCAGCGCGAGCGCCAGCAGCGGCTCCTTGAACGCGCCCTGGGCGAGATACGCCGCCGCCAGATACGGGCTGGCGGCGAGGACGGCGGCGGGCACGCGCAACCAGCCGCGAACGCCCGACAGCGCCCCGTACGCGGTCAGCGCCATCAGGACGGCGATGGCCCCGGTCAGCCCCGCGAACCCCTCGATCAGGCTTGCCCCGCTCACCTTCGCCGTCGCCGCGACGATCGCGTGTGGGCCGAGCGGATAGCCGTCCTTGATCAGGTCGGGGGTCGGTCCGGCATGCGAGCTGATCCACTCGGTGAAGAGCAGATGGGAGGCCATGTCGTCGTTGACGAGACCTTGGCCGAAGATCCCGACCCGGCCGCTGGTGGCGAACGGGATCGCCACCACGAGGGCGGCCCCGACGACGGCGACGATCGCCCCGATCCGCACCGCGCCGGCCGGCGCCCGGGTGCGCCCGAAGACGACGAAGCAGCCGATCAGCGCCAGGCCCACTGCCACCGCGGCGGTGACCGCGTGGCCCGGCAGCTTGATCGCGATCCCGCAGATCACCAGCAGCGCCGAGATCCCGGTGGCGGGGCCTGCGGCGGAATGCCGCGGCAGGCCGGCGATCGCCATGATCGCCGAGCCGAGCAGGAGCGAGGCGACGACGATCAGCGCGCCCGCCAGGAGAGCCGAAAGCATCGCGGAAGCCTAGAGCGCCGCTGTAATCAGAGGCCTGGGACGTGGCGCACGGCGAACCCGCTGGGATATGCGTCGAAGGGGTGCCAGCGCGGGCCCGAGCCTCTGGCGTCCCCCACGGTGTCCCAGCGCAGCCCCGCGATCACCGCGTAGACGTGGCTGGGGCTCGCGTAGATGGTCAGCCATTGCCCCCGCCCCGGCGCCCCGTATCCCATGAACTGACCGGATGTCAGAGGGGTCTGGAGCAGGCCGGCGCCCGCGAGCGCGTAGCTGACCGCGCCGGAGCAGTCATAGCCCTTCGACTGAAATGAGCCGTGCCCGCCGCCCAGCCGATAGGGCTGGCCGACGATCAGGTTGGCCGCGCTGATCATCGCCCGGATCGGATCGGGCGCGGATGGAGGGGCCAGGGCGGTCCGGTTGAGCAGGATGGCGGAGTCGACGCCCCCGACCGGATGGGTTGCCGTATAGACGCGCTTTCGCTCGCCCGGGGGCGGCGGGGTATACGAGCCGTTGGTGCCCGCGGAGGCCGCCGGCATGCCCGTCACCGGGTCGACCGGGGCAGCCGGCGCAGGCTTCACCGGGGCCCTCTTCTTGCCGACCGAGGAGTCGTGGCTCGCTCCCGGCTTGTAGCCGGGGTTCCCCTCCCACGGCGGCGGAGCCAGCTTCGCATCCGCCAGCTTGCTCCCCGCGGGATCGGAACCGCCAGATGCGAGCTTCGGGCCCGCGACCACGATCAGCCCAGCAGCCGCGATCGTCGCAACCGCGAGCAGGGCGAGGATGTTCCGTCGAGACATGCTCAGGCGAGCTCCAGTCGGTAGAGGCTAACCACGCCGCGCTCTCGTCGCTCCAGCTTCCAGCGGCGCTCGGCCTGCTCCAGGAAGGCGTCGGCCGCCGGCCGGCCGGGATCAGCGATCCAGGCAACCGGGGCGAGGCGCGGCAGCAGTTTCAGCAGAAGGGCCACGCCGGATCGCTCGTAGAGGACGTCGGTCCCCAGCACCAGGTCGAAGGGACCGCGGGCGACCAGATCGTCGGGCTTCGCCCATTCGACCTGGGCGGTCTCGACGAACACGTAGTTCGCGCGCGCGTTGCAGGCGACCAGCTCGAGAGCCTCGGCATCCGCGTCGGTCGCCAGCGCGATCGCCCCAGCGCGTGCCGCTGCGATGCTGGGAACCGCGAGGCCGCAGCCGAGCTCGACCACTCGCAGGCCGCGTATCTCCTCGCCGTCGAGCTCGCGGCCCAGGGCCACCCCGCTGCGCCAGAGAACCGACCAGTAGGGCGCGAGCGGCGCCCATTCGACCTGATGATCGTCCGGGATCTCGGCGGCCTCGGCCGGCTGGAGCACGCGAAGCTCACCGCTTGGGACCTCGATCGTGTGGGTGACGTACCCCTCCTTCACCACCCGAATCTATGTGCTGGCCCTAGGAGGCGCTTGCCGCAGGGCGCTCCATGAACCAGTTCGAGGCGCCTCCGGGAATGGTCGTCTCTCCCATCACCTCGTAGCCGTGCGAGCGGTAGTAGGGAAGGTTGTCGGGGTTCGCGGTCCAGAGGTAGGCAGGGACTTGATGCGAGTCCGCCTGGGCCAGGGCCTCCGACATCAGCCGGCGCCCCAACCCCCCACGCTGGTGAACCGGGCTGACGGCGAACATCCAGACCAGGAAGTGGTCGTACTCGGGGTGCGCCTTCTCGAAGATGCGCTCCGCACGCAGCGAGCGGGCCAGCACGGCCGGGCCCGCGAGCACGGGCCCCGGAGAGAGCCGGATCAGCGTGCGCAGCACCGGCGGCGGCCATATGCCGGGCGCGCAACCGGTCAGCACGGCCACCGGCTCGCCGTCCTCAGCGATGCACCACGAGGGCCCGCACCAGCGCTCTCCGACGCGTATCGCCGCCAGGCAGGTCCGGTAGATGTAGCGCCAGCGCGGGCCGGGCCGCCGCGGCCCGACCGAGATCCAACCGGGATCGTCGACGAAGGCGTCGGCCAGGACCGTCGCCGCTCCCTTGTGACGGGCAGGGGTCAGGGGCTCGGGAGAGCCCATCTCAGGCGAGCGAGGCCGAGGACGCCGCGTCGGACTCCGCCCACTCGGCCCGGAAGACGCGGTGGCTGCCGGCCAGGCCCTTGAGCTCGAGCTCCCGGCCGTCGTCGAAGCGCAAGCCGTCGCCGTTGCCCGCCGATGCCGCTTCCCGCATCTCCTCGGAGACGAGGATCTCACCGCCGAGCGCCTGGGCGGCGATCCGGGCGGCGAGGATCACGTTCTTGCCGAAGTAGTCCCCCTCCTCCGAGATCACCTCGCCGGTGTGGAGGCCAATCCGCACGCGTAGTGATTCCCCACTGCCGTCGCGTTCGCGCTCCGCGAAGGCGCGCTGCACCTCGATCGCGCAGGTTAAGGCCTCGCTGGGATCTGGGAAGGCGAGCATGAAGCCGTCGCCCTGGCTCTTCACCTCGTAGCCCTCGTGGCGCGAGATCTGCTCTCGGAAGATCGCGTTGTGCTCGCGCAGGACCTCGAGCCACTGCTCGTCACCGAGCTTCTCGGTGAGGACCGTCGAGTCCTCGATGTCGCTGAACAGGATCGCGACCGTGCCGTCGGGGGCGGCGTGGGCGCGCATGTCGGGGCGCTCCTCCTCCAGCGCGGAGACCATGTCGTCGATCGAGGTCGTCACGTCGACGCCGGTCAGTCCCTGAGCGTCGAGGCGGTCACGCAGGGCCCGCTCGACGATCCACCGCGCCCCCATCTCGCGGGCCGTGCCCAGCACCGTCGAGAGCATCTCGAGAGCGAGCTCGCGGTCGTTCGACTCATCGCGAGCGAGCAGCAACTCGGCCAGAGCAAGTCCGCTGAGCGCCATGCCGGGCCGGTCGCCCATCCGGGTCGAGATTTCGACGGCGTTCCCCAGGTGCCGCTCGGCGTCGTCAACCCGACCCAGGGTCTGGGCAAGCAGCCCGAGGACGCGATCGATCGGGCCGTTGCAGCCAACCGCCCGGGCGACGACGATCACCAGGCCCTCGTACGGGAGCAGCTCGTCGTACGCCCGCCCGGCGCGATCGACGTCGCCGACCAGGGCGATGGCCTCGGCCAGCAGGCTCATCCCGGCAGTCCAGTTGACGTCTCTGGGAATCGCCGAGAAGTCGTCGCCGGCGAAGCGCTCCAGCTCCCGGCGCGCCAGCTCGAAGTCGCCGGAGCGGGCGGCGAGCGTGATCACTCCGCCCCGCCATGCCGGAATCCCGGGGAACCTCTCGGCGAGATCGCGAACCGCCGGAAGCAGCTCGCCGGCGCGACCCTGCAGGCTGCGGATCTGCGTCATCTGGATCCCGTAGAACTGCTCTGCGACTTGCTGCTCGGCTCGCTGGCCGGCTCGTCTCGCCTGCTGCGCCAGGCGCTCCGCTCCATCGATGTCGCCGTCGAGCAGGGTGCGCATGCCGCGCAGCGCGATCGTCAGCCAGCTGTGCTCGGGCATGCGGAGCTCCTCGGCCAGCTGGGCATAGGTGGAGAGCTCGCGATCGACCGACTCCATGTCGGCCAGCTCGAGGAACTGCCAGAGCCGGTAGCCGTGCGCCCGCAGGACCGCCTCGCGGTTTCCCGTGGCCTCCCCGAGCTCGAGCATCTCGTCCGCCAGCCGAAGCCGCTCCCGGGACGCGGCCGGCCCCGCGGGTATGAAGATCTTCCGTTGGAGCGCGGGAAGCAGGCTCGCCGGCGCATCGATCTCACGCGCGATCTCGATCGCCTCGTCCACCAGCCGTGTGGACTCGTTGATGTCGTTGTCCCTCCAGTACATCTCGGCCGACTTGGCGCTGAGCAGGGCCGCGCGGCGGGCGGTGCGCTCCGGGCCGATCCGCTCCAGCGTCTCGTCGATCAGGGCGAGGAGCTTCTCGTCGAGCCTGCCCGCGTCGCTCATCATCGCGATCCCGATCGTGGCTCCGACCAGGCTGTCGGCGTCATCGAGTCGCCGCGCGGAGTCCGCCGCGCGCTCGAACGCCTCGCGAGCGTCCGCCACCCGGGCTGACTTGGCCTCCGCACCGCCCAGCGAGAGCAGCAGGCTGCAGCGGACAGCCTCATCGGGCTCCTCCATCAGGTCGAGCACCTCGAGGGCGCTTCCGTAGACCTCGACCGCATCCTCGTAGGCCAGCTGCTCCATGTCCTGCTCGCCGGCTCGCTGTGCGTAGTCGATCGCCTTGGCGAGATCCCCGCGAGGAGCAGCCTCCAGGAAGTGATGAGCCAGCTCGCCGAGGCGCTCATCGACATTGCCGCCACAGACCTCCTCTATCGCGAGCCCGGCGCGCTCGTGGAGCGCCGAGCGCTTCGGCGGGCTGAGCTCCTCGTAGAGCGTGTCGCGAACCAGAGCGTGGGCGAAGGAGTAGTGCCTGTCGCCGAGATCGGTGACCAGGCGCTCGGCGATCGCCTCCCGGGCGGCGGTCATCAGGTCTTCGGGGCGCATGTCGGCCACCCGCCAGACCAGCTCCTCCTCGAAGTCGCGGCCGATCACCGCGGCCACCCGGAGAGCCTCGTTCGTCCGCTCGCTGAGCCGGTCGAGGCGGCGCCCGACCACCTCCCTGACACCCTGGGGGATCTGGAGGTCGGCGACGCTGCCGCCGCGGGTGAGCTTGCCCTCGCTGGCGAGCAGCCGGACGACCTCGCCGACGAAGAACGGGTTGCCGTCCGTCTGCTCCTGCACCGCCTGGGCGAGCCCGGGCGGGGCGGCGGCCCCCGAGGTCATCTCGATGTAACGCTCGACCGCGCCGACCGAGAGCCCGCGGAGCGGGATGCGCTCGCTTCCCTCGATGCCGGAGATCTCGCCGAGGACGCGGGCGAGCGGATGATGGCGGCCGAGCTCCACGTCGCGATAGGTGCCGAGGATCAGGAGGCCGCTCGAGGCGAGCTCACGCGCGGCGAAGAGGAGGAGCAGGAGCGAGGGCTCGTCGGCCCAGTGGAGGTCGTCGAGCACGATCACGATCGGCCGGTCGCGGGCCGCCGCGAGCATCAGGCTCGTCACCGAGTCGAAGAGGCGGAAGCGGGCCTCCTCGCTGTCGGTGCCCTTCGCCGGCTCGATGTCGAGCTTCTCGGCGACCTCGGGGATCAGCTGGGCCACCTCGGCAGCTCCCCCGCCGAGCTGCCAGGCGAGGGCGACCGGGTCGGCGTCCCGCGCATAGGCGCGGATCGCCTGGACCCAGGGCCAGTACGCGGGAGCGCCCTCGTCCTCGCGGCAGCGGCCCCAGTAGACCCGCGCTCCGCTCACCCTCGCGTAGGTGGCCAGCTCCTCGGCCCCCCGGGTCTTGCCGATCCCGGGCTCCCCGACCAGCAGCTGGAGGGACCCACGCCCGCCGAGCGCCGCGTCGACGGCCTCCCGCAGGCGCTCGAGCTCCAGCTCGCGGCCGACGAAGACCCCGCCGGCGAGGCTCTCGAGTGGATTGGCCCGGCGCTCCTCCGCGGACTCGGCCGGCTTCTCCTCGAGCGCGGCAAGCATCCGCTTTCGAGACTCGCCGGCATTGGCCGGTCGATCCTCCGGGCGCTTGGCGAGCAACACGAGCACCACCCCGTCGAGCGCCTCCGGCACCCGCTGGTTGTGACGCGACGGCGGCACCGGGTCCGCGTGCAGATGCTGGGAGATGATCGAAACCGCGTCGTCGCCGGGAAATGGAGGCTGGCCGGTGAGCATCTCGTAGAGGAGGGCCCCGAGCGAATAGAGGTCGGCCTTCGGGCCGGCGGCCTCGCCGAGCGCCTGCTCGGGAGGCAGATAGGCGACCGTGCCGACCAGCGTGCCGCCGCTGACTCGGGCTCGGGCCTCGGTCGTGGCCAGGCCGAAGTCGCCGAGGCGCGCATGCCCGTCGTCGTCGATCCAGACGTTTGCGGGCTTCAGGTCGCGGTGGACGACGCCGCGGGCATGTGCGTGCTCGAGCGCGCGGGACACGTCGGCGGCGATCTCGACGGCCCGGGTCACCTCGAGGCTCCCGCCTGCGGCCGAGAGCAGGCCCGCGACGTCGCCACCCGGCATGTAGCGGCTGACGATGAAGGGGTTTCCGGCGTCCTCACCCGTGTCGAGGACCGTGACGACCTGCGGGTGGTCGCCGAGCTTGCGCATCGCATCGGCTTCGCGGCGCGCCCTTGCCTGGATGCCGGCGCCCACGCCCGCCGTGTCATACAGGGCCACGGCGACCTCGGTGCCCGTCGCCGTGTCCTCGGAGAGATAGACGCGCTTGCGCACGCCCTGCCCCAGGAAGCGCCGGACGCGGTAGCGGCCCGCGATCTCGCTCGGTACGTCCGCCGGCAGCGGCTCGGGCCGCGGCTCGGCGACGGCCGGCTCGGCGGTCAGGTCATTGCCGCACGAGTCGCAGAATCGTGCGCCCTCACGATTCTCATTGCCGCAGGACGGACACCGCATGGCCCGACCAAGTATCCCAGCCGCCGACAGTACGCTGGAATGATGCTGAGCTGGACGCCGAGCCGCTACGCACACAACGACGACGCCTCGATCGCCTACGCGACGGTGGGGGACGGGCCCGTTGACGTCCTGTTCATGGGCGGCTTCGTCAGTCACCTCGAGATCGGCAGGGAGCCCCCGCTCGCGCAGCGCTTCTGGGAGCGCCTCGGATCGTTCGCCCGCGTGATCGCCTTCGACAAGCGCGGCATGGGCCTCTCCGACCGGGAGGCGGGCGCCTACACGCTCGAGAACATCGTCGACGACGCGCTCGCCGTCCTCGACGCCTGCGAGGTCGAGCGGGCGGTTCTGTTCGGCATCTCGGAGGGCGGCGCCGCAGCCACCATGCTGGCCGCTGCTCATCCCGACCGGATCAGCGCGATGGTCCAGTACGGAACATTCGCCCGCCTCCCCGCGGCTGACGACTACGAGGAGGGGATTCCGCTCGACGTCCTCCGGCCCTTCTGGGACCGGATCGTGGAGGACTGGGGGGATCCCGAGGCCCTCAAGGTCTGGGCGCCGAGCGTCGCGGACGACCCGGAGGTACGCGAATGGTGGGGCCGGATGCTCCGCTCAGGCGCAAGCCCGGGCACCGCAAGGCGGGTCGCCGCGATGTACGAGGACCTCGACGTGCGACCGCTGTTGCCGGCGGTGAAGGTGCCGACGATGGTGCTCTACCGCACCGGCGACAGGCTGGTGCCAGCCACCATGTCTCGGGCGGTGGCCAGGGGAATCCCGGGCGCCACGGAGATCGAGCTGCAGGGCTCGGATCACCTCTGGGTGGCCGGCGACATGGACGCGATGCTGGACCCGATCGAGGAGTTCGTCACCGGCAAGCCGGCGGCCGCGGTCCGCGACCGGATGCTCGCCACCGTGCTCTTCATGGACATCGTCCGCTCCACCGACCGGGCCGCCGAGCTGGGCGACCGGAGCTGGCGCGAGCTGCTCGACCGCTATCAGCGGCGGGTGGAGCGAGAGGTCGGGCGCTTCCGCGGGCGTCTCGTGAACTGGACCGGGGACGGAGCACTGGCGACCTTCGATGGCCCCGCGCGGGCCGTACGCTGCGCCCGCGCGATCTGCGACGCGGCGCGCGAGATGGGCCTGGAGATCCGCGCCGGGGTGCACACCGGCGAGTGCGAGGTGATGGCCGACGACGTCGCCGGGATTGCCGTGCACCTCACCTCCAGGGTGATGGACGCTGCCGGCCCGGGAGAGGTGCTCGTCACGAGCACGGTCAAGGACCTGGTGGTCGGCTCGGGGCTCGAGTTCGCCGAGCGGGGCGCGCAGGAGCTCCGGGGCGTCCCCGGCGAGTGGGCCCTGTACTCGGTCACGGGAGATGCCGAGGTGGCGCGGGTCCCGGCCTAGCCGGGCGTCTCATTCCCCCGGCCGTTGAGGCGGGCGAACATCTTGCGCTGCGACTTGTAGAGGCCCGGGAACTCGGCGTAGAGCCGGTCGTAAGCATCGCGGTTGGCCGGGTTCGGCTCGAAGGAGCGGTCGACCGGAACGAGCTCGCGCACCTGATCGCGCGAGACCGAACCCAGCGCCAGGCCGGCGAACAGCGCGGCGCCGCGGAGGTTGGCTTGCACCGGGTCGGCCACCCGCTCAATGGTGCGATCCATGACGTCGGCGTGGATCTGGCACCAGAGGTCGGGGATCGCGCCGCCACCGAAGATGCGAAGCGAGTCGAGGCGCCGCTTCGCGAAGCGCTCAACCGCCTCGTTCAGCCAGCGCGAGTTGTAGGCGACCCCCTCGAGCACCGACCGGACCAGGTCTGCGTTGCCGGTCTCGGCGGAGAGGTTGTGCCAGCCCCCGCGGGCGTTGCGGTCATCGACCGGCGAGCGCTCGCCCGCGATCCAGGGCGTGAACAGGATCCCGCCGCTGCCGGGAGGCGAGCTCTCGGCCAGCTCCACCAGCCGCTCGAAGCTGGCCGGCTCGCCGGTGGTGAAGCTCTCCCGCATCCAGCGCAGGCAGAGCCCCGCCGCCTCGTGGTTGTTGGCGACCAGGTAGCTCCGCGAGTCCAGCCCGGGGACGGTCGCGATCGAGCGCATCGCGTCGGTCTTCTTGCGGCCGAAGGGCAGCGAGATCCAGGAGGTGGTGCTGATGGTCATGTGAGCCTCCCCTTCGCCGATCGCGCCGCAGCCCAGTGCCCCCGAGTGCAGGTCGGGGGTGCCGGTGACGACCTGTGCTTCAGGGCTGATTCCGAGATCCGAGGCCACCTGCGGCTGAACGGTCCCCACAAGCGAGCCGGTCTCCACCAGCGGCGGCAGCTTGCCGGGGTCGAGGCCCGCCCTGCGAACCAGGACCGAGTCGTAGCTGAGCCGGTCGAGGTGCCGGTTGTCGGTCAGCCAGGCGCCGCTCATGGAGGCGTGGGTTGCCGCCGCCCGGCCGGTGAACCGCATGGTCAGGTAGTCGACCGGCTCCAGGTACCAGCGGGCGGCCGCCGCGACCTCCGGCTCGTCTCGCTCCAGGTGGAGCATGTGGCTGACGGGGTCGCCCCCGTACGGGGACGGCACGCCTCCGCTGTGGCGAATCCAGGTGGCGAGCGCGGATGGCGAGTAGCCCATCAGCGGACCGCCGATCACATCCCTCGAGTGAGGCGCGCCGCGGGTGTCGAGCCACATCACGCAGGGCCCGACCGGCTCGCCCGTCTCATCGACCGGGACCGTGCTCGCCCACTGCCCCGTGCAGGAGACCGCGACGACCCGGTCGGCGGGGATGCCATCGAGGACCGAGCGAGCGAGCTCCCGGACCATCTTCCACCAGCCCGAGGCGTCCTGGATGGCGCCGCCTCCCGGAAGCCGCTCGGTGTCGTAGGTCCGCTCCCCCACGGCGGCGATCTCGCCCGCCAGGGAAACGGCGCCGACCTTGAGAGCGCCGCTGCCGAGATCGACGGCCAGCACGTATGAGGGGTCAGACCCCTGGGTCTGACCCCAAATGTGCGATTCACGCGGAGGGGACCGCCTGCTGCGAGTCCATCAGCTGAGTCATCACGCCACGGATCATCTGCTCCGCCTCGACGTTGAGGCCGCCGGGCACGCCGCCGTAGACGGCGCTCGACTCGGCCGGCTCGTCGCCGTGCTCGCGCGCGTAGGCGACCGCCGCGTCGAGATCCGAGGCGAACACGTCGACGACACCTGGCTGCGTCTGCGGGCGGGTCACCGCCATGTGCAGGGCGTTCGGGTACTGGAGCCCGTTGAAGCGCCAGCCCCGCCTCCTCATCTCGTCGTTCACGTGGTAGATGTCGAACTCGTCGGAGGTGAAGGCGAAGAGGAACGTCGGCTCGCCCAGCAGCCTCAGCTCTGGATGCGACCGGACCGCGTCCTGCATCGCGGCCGAGGTCTCGAAGATCCGCTTCGCGTACTCGCCGTAGCCCTCGCGACCAATCGAGACCATCGATGCCCAGGTGGCGGCGAGCAATCCATCCGAGCGCGAGCCCTCCATCCCGGGTGAGAAGTACTTGCCCCCGCTCCAGTCCGGCATGAAGAAGTAGCAGCGGTTGCGCAGCTCCTTGTCGCGGAAGAGCAGCGTCGAGGTTCCCTTCAGGCCATAGCCGTACTTGTGTGTGTCGGCTGAGATGCTCGTCACTCCCGGAACCCGGAAGTCGAACGGCGGGATCGGATAACCCAGCTCCTCGCCGAACGGCAGCAGGTATCCCCCCAGGCAGCCGTCGACGTGCAGACCGACACCGCGGTCGAGGGCCAGCTCTCCCAGCTCCGCGATCGGGTCGATCGTCCCGTAGCCGTAGTTCCCGGCCGAGCCGACGATCGCGACCGTGTTCTCGTCGATCAGCTCCTCAACCGCCTCCCGCCGGACCAGCGTGGTCTCGGTGTCGACCTCCGCGCGCCGCATCTCGACGCCGAAGAGATGACAGGCCTTGTCGAAGGCGGGATGGCCGGTCTCGGGCTTGACCAGGTTCGGCCGGTCGATTCCCCGCTCGACCCGTCCCTCCTCCCGGTAGGCGAGGACGGCCTGGGCGATGCTGGCGCTCCCGCCCGAGGTGACCATGCCCGCGGGCTCAGCGTCACCCACGGCTTCCGCATGCATCAGGCCGAGCGCCATCGCGATGATCTCGCCCTCGAAACGGGTCGCGCTCGGGCACATGTCCCGCTGAAGCGCGTTCTGATGAGCGAAGAGCCCGAACGCCTCCTTCAGGAAGGCATAGTGGTCGCGGTCGCCGCAGTACATCGTCCCCGAGCAGCGCCCGTCCTCCCAGACGGCGTCCTCCTCGGAGGCCATCGTCCGGAGCTCGGTGAGGATCTCTTCGCGGGAGCGCCCGCCCTCCGGAAGAGCGCGGTTGACTCCGAAGCGCTCGGCGTATGGATAGAAGTCGAAGAGGTCGCTCATGAGGTTCGTCGCTCCTTGATGGCTGGATCTCGGCCGAGAACGTGTCGCAGGACTCCAGCTTCCCCGAATCCTGGTGTGTCTGCCGATGGACGACGCCATCGGCATAGCATCGCCGGATGGATACCGGACTCGCGATCGCGGTCCTCCTCGCACTCGGTTTCGCGGTCACGAACGGGTTGCACGACGCCTCGAACGCGATCGCGACGTTGGTGGCCACCCGCGCGGCGACGCCGCTGCAGGCGATCCTCCTGGCCACGGTCTTCAACCTGCTGGGCCCGCTGCTGGTCGGTGCGGCGGTCGCCGACACGATCGGCGGCATCGTCACCGTGTCGCCCTCGGCCGCCGTCGAGGTCATCGGCTCGGGGCTGGCGGCCGCCACCGCGTGGAACCTGACCACCTGGCGCCTGGGATTGCCGTCCAGCTCCGGCCACGCGTTGGTCGGTGGGCTGGTCGGGGCGGCCGTGGTCGAGGGAGGCACGCAGGCCGTCAACTGGGGCGGGCTGGACGGCATCCACCCGGTCGGCGTCTTCGGGACGCTGATCGCGCTCGCGGTCTCACCGATCCTTGGAGGGCTGGCTGCCCTGGTCGTGATTCGGGCGCTTCGCCGGGCGGCAAGGCGGGCGACGCGGCGCTGGCGCGGCCAGGTGCAGGGCGGGCAGTGGGTCACCTCGGCGGCGCTCTCCTTCAGCCACGGTGCCAACGACGCACAGAAGTCGGTGGGCGTCGTGGCCGCGCTGTTGCTCGCCGACGGCAGCATCGACTCGCTCTCCGCACCCACCTGGGTGATCGTGGCGTGCTCCGCGGCGCTGACGGCCGGCACGGCACTGGGCGGTTGGCGGATCATTCGGACCGTGGGTCGTCGCATCTACCGCATCCATCCCCTCGAGGGGCTCTCGAGCCAGTCCTCGTCGGCGGTGGTCATCCTTGGTGCCTCATTCCTTGGCGCCCCGGTTTCGACGAGCCAGGTGGTCGCCTCCTCGGTGGTCGGCATCGGCGCCGGCCGCCGCCGCCTGCGCCACGTCAACTGGGAGATAGTTCGTCACATCGGACTCGCCTGGCTCATCACCCTTCCGGCCACGGCAGCGCTGGCGGCCGCCGTGCTCGGCGTCTGGCGACTGCTCACATGAGCAGCGCTGGACGAGACCGGCGCTGGTTCCTGCCGGAAACGCCCGACGTCATCGGGCTCCTTCGTGCGCAGACGGCGGTGACCCTCGAGGGGCTGGACGCCCTGGCCGCCTGGGCCGGCGGAGATGCTGCGGCCGCCCAGGCCGTTCGGGATGCCGAGCCCCGGGGCGACACTGCCAAGCGCGAGGTGCTGAACGCAGTGCGCGAAGCCTTCATCCTGCAGCTCGAGCCGGAGGACGTCTTCACCCTGTCCCGCGGCATCGACTGGATTCTCGACCGGGCGCGCGACCTGGTCGAGGAGGCCGAGGCGATGAGCGTCGCCCCCGACTCCGGAATCGCCGAGATGGTGACCTTCATGGGGCAGGCGACCCGGCAGATCGACGACGCAATCGGTCTCCTCGGCAGGGACGACGACCGGGCCACGGCGGCCGCCGACTCGGCGATCAAGACCGCGCGGACGCTTCAGCACGTCTACTACCGCGACACGGCCAAGCTGCTGGAGGTTGAGGAGATGCGCCAGCGCATCGGCCTCCGAGAGCTCTACCGCCGCTGCGACCGGATCAGCGAGGTCGTGATCGACGTCGCCGAGCGCATCGTCTACGCCGTCGTCAAGGAGAGTTGAGCCGAAGGCGCTACTCGAGGGCGCTGCGCTGGGACAGCGCGTAGAGCAGGATCAGAGATGGCACGACCGTGACGGCCGCGACCCCGAAGACCACGATCACCTCGGTCAGCGTCGCGGAGGCTCCGGCCGCGTCGGAGATCTTCAGGGAGGTCGGCAGCATGTATGGGAACGCCGCCGCGAAGTAGCCCCAGATCATGGTGACGCCGGCCCCGACGGCCGCCACCCGGAGACCGCGGTTGCGTCCGGTCACCAGCAGGCCGAGCGCCGCAAGGCCGCACACCCCGGACAGCACCACGAGCGCGATGCCGGGCCATGAAGTGAGTCCGTCGTAGATGAATCGGGCGTCCTGACGGAGGGCGATGACGCCGACGACGGCCGCAATCCCGGCGACCACGGCCGCCACCAGAGCCCGCCGCGCGAAGTAGTCGCGGAGGTCCTGCTCGCCTGCCGCCCCGGAGTCGCGGACGAGGAAGATCGCGGCCGTGTAGGCGGCCACGACGACGAACAGCGCCCCCGTCACCAGCGGCAGGAACCCGGTCCAGCTCCCGGTCGGATCGCCGTCGCCCGACGCGGGCACCTCGCCGGAGGCGATCGCGCCGACGACCGTCCCCATGAAGAACGGCGTGAGCAGGGAGGCGAACCCGAAGACCCGGGTGGCCGGCCTCTGCACGGGTCCAGGCAGGGCGTGCCGGAACGCGAACCCCGACCCCCGCAGGACGATCCCGAGGGCGGCGAGCGCCAGCGGGATGTAGACGGTGGTCATGATCGCCGAGAAGGCGGTGGGGAAGGCCGTCCAGAGGACGACGAGGACGAAGATCAGCCAGACGTGGTTGGCCTCCCAGACCGGGCCGATGGAGCGATCGATCTGACTGCGGACGCGATCGGCACGCTCGCCGCTCCTGGCGAGGAGATCCCACACTCCGGCGCCGAAATCGGCGCCGCCGAAGATCGCGTACAGGGTGACGCCCGCCCACAGGATCACCGCGCAGAGGTCTGCGGTGCTCATGCCGAGGCCTCGGTCGGCGGGGTCTCAGGCGGCGGGCCGTAGGGAAGCTCACCCTCCCCCTGGCCGGCTTGCCAGCGGCGCGAGAGCGCGCGCAAGACGACGACGGCGATCACCCCGAGGGCGGCATAAATCGCCATCGTGATGCCGAAGACCCACCAGATCCCCTGCGCGGGGGTCACCGCCTCGGAGGTGCGCATGTAGCCGTTCACGATCCAGGGCTGGCGTCCCACCTCCGTGACGATCCAGCCGCACTCCATCGCCACCACCGTGGCGACTCCAGAGATCGCGACCGCCCGGAGGAACCACTTCGTCTGAGGCAGGTCCTTCTTCCGGAACCAGACGACCGCGTACCAGGCGGCGAGCAGGATCAACAGGCTCGCGATCCCGACCATGGTGTCGAAGGAGAGGTGGAGCATCGTCTTGGCCGGGGGCTGCTCATTGGCCGGGATCTGGTTGAGGCCGGTGACGTCGGTGTTCTTGCTGAACCCGACCAGGTACGAATCGAGCCCCGGGATCCCGATCCCACCCTTGACCTTGCCGTCCACGCAGCGACCGCCGAGGTACTCGGTCTGGTCCGGGCCGCCCTTGTAGATGCACTCCATCGCGGCGAACTTGGCCGGCTGGTCATTGGCGATGGCGCGGGCGGCGGTGTCGCCGACCAGGAACTGGAAAGGTGTCGCGATCGCGGCGACCGTCAGGGGAATTATCAAGCCGAGCCGGTGGTAGCGGTCCCGCTTGCCTCGCAGCATGCCAACGGCGTAGACGGAGGCGATCAGGAAGCCGGTGACCATGTAGGCCGCGAGCAGCATGTGCGCGAACTCGTAGCCGGCGGCCGAGTTGGTCAGAACCTGCAACGGCTGGACGTCCGTGACCTTCCCGGCGCTGTCGAGGGTGAATCCCTGAGGCTGGTTCATCCACGAATTGGCCGCGATCACAGAGAAGGCGCCGCCCACCCCCGAGATCACGATCGGCACCGCCGCCCACATGTGGGCGCGCGGCGAGAGGCGGTCCCAGCCGTAGATGTAGATCGCGATGAAGATCGCCTCGAGGAAGAAGAAGATCCCCTCGATCGCGAAGGCGATGCCGAAAGCGTCGCCGAAGCGGTCCATGAACCGCGGCCAGAGCAGCCCGAACTCGAAGGAGAGGACAGTGCCGGTGACCGCGCCCACCGCGAACATCACGGCCACTGCCTTCGACCAGTTGCGCGCCAGCCGGAGCGCCGCCTCGTCGTTCCTCTTCCGTCCCCGCCACTCGGCGATCAGCATCATCGCGGGGAAGGCGACGCCGAAGCAGGCCAGCACGATGTGGAAGCCGAGGGTGAACCCCATCTGGCTGCGCGCTGCCAGCAGGTTGGAGGAGGAGTCCGCTAGTAGAGGCACCAGGCTCGGCATCAGAACTCGCCCCAGAGCCTATTCCTGCGACTGGCCGTCAAAGGATTGCGATCGGGTTCAGCGGCGATCCGGTACCTCCCGCGATGCGGAGCGGAGCTCCGACGAACAGGAATTCCCAGCGCCCCGCCTCCTCACACGCACTGCCCAGCTCGTCGAGGTGCAGGTAATCGAGCAGGTGGACGCCCAACGCCGTCAGCGCCAGCACGTGGATCGGAAAGCCGACGCCCTCGGTGAAGCTCGGAGCCGTGTCGCTGTTTCCGTCGCAGCCAAGAGCCGCGACCCTCCGCTCCGCCATGAACTCCGCGCAGCTCGGGTGCAGGCCGGCCTTGGTGCTGGCGGTGTCCCAGGGCCCGAGTTCGTCGAGGCGGCTCGCGTGCCCTGTCCGGATCAACAGGATGTCGCCCTCCTCCACCCTCACCCCTTGGCGGTCCTCAGATTCGGAGAGGTCGCCGGGCAGCACGCTGTCACCCGGCTCCAGCCAGCTGACCCCGCGAGCCCGGGGGATGTCGAGCAGGACGCCGCGGCCGACCAACCCGTCCTTCAACGCCTCGACCGTTTCGAGCGCGGCGCCGGTGGCCGAGACCGAGTCCGCCGATCGCCCGTTGTAGAGCGAGTCGTCGTAGGAGACATGGCAGAGGGCGTCGAGGTGGGTGTGCGAGTCGTTGTGGTAGTCGACACCGATGTAGTCCTTGGCGAAGGCGAGGCCCTCCGGGTGCTCCCGGCCGCCGAGCATGGTCATGTGGTGATCAGCCGGCTCTGGGTTGTCTGGCTCGTGTTCGGTGTTGAGGGAGCGACTGAGGCTGATCGTCCGCCCGTCGCGCACGAGGCCAACGGCGGCGGTGACCAGCTCCGGCGTCAGGTAGTTGAGGGCGCCCCGCTCGTCGTCGGCCCCCCACCGGCCCCAATTCGAGACCCGATCGAAGAGCTGACGGAACTCGTCCGCCGAGACCTGGATGTCGGCCGGCGCCGTCACGCGGCCGTCACCTTGATCGAGAACGAGGCCTCGTAGCTCTCACCGGGTTGCAGCAGCTTCAAGTCCTGACTGCTGACCAGCGTGTTGGTTGGTGCGGTCATCGGCTCGAAGGCGATCACGTCATCGTCGTCCGGCGCATAGACCTGGGCATAGGGGTAGCCCCGGTCAAGCGACACCTCGATTCGGCGCCCTCCTCCCTCGAGGGCGAACGGCTCGGCCGGGGCCGCGAACTCGTCGTCGAAGGTCCTCGACCCGAGCGGACCGGGAGCCACATCCGCCTCCTCCAGCTCGCCGGTGGGGAGCTCCTCGGAGTCGAGCATGACCCTCTCGCTCACCGGTATCTCGACGAGCCAGGCACCTCGATCCACCCCCGGCAGCCGGAGGTAGGGGTGGTACCCGAAGGCGATGGGCACCGGCACGTCACCGGAGGCGCGCACCGTCGTCGCGATGGTCAGCGTCTGATCCGAGATCCCGGCCTCGACCTGGAGCCGGTGCGGAAACGGGAACACGGTCATCAGGTCCTCGCGGGCGGCGAAGTCGAAGGTGCCCGCGAGACGCGGACCCTCCGCCGTGTCCTCGTGCCGGTCGACGCTCCACCCGGCAGCGGCCGCGAGGAGGCCGTGGATCGGCAGGCCCTTGGGGCCCAGGGTGTACAGGGCGGGGTGCGCCCAGAGGTCGATCTCCCGCCCGGCCACCCGGAAGTGCCTCTCGGCGACCCGGTTCGCCCAGGGGTGGAGCAATGGGATTCCCATGGTCGAGCGGTCGGCGACGTATCGGCCCAGGCCGCCGCGCTGACCCAGGAGCTCCTCCCCGCGATGGAGCAGGGAGCAACCGACCATTCCGGCATCGGGGACGAAGGCGGCCTCGAGCTCGCCGTCCGCGGAGGAGAGGGTCAGCGCATCGAATCCGTCGACGGGACGGGTGGCGATCACTCGGGCGTCTCGCTCTCTCTCGACTTCGAGTCATGTTCGACCAGCGACATCAGGAACGGCCGGCCGCCGGCCTGCTCGATGGCGACGCGTCCGATGACCTGCTGCATGGTGATCGTGCGCTGCGGGCGGCTGTTGCCGATGAACGTGATCGCCCATCTCGGCAGTGTGGCCAGACGGTTCTTGAACCCGGTGAGGAATGCCAGGTGGACGAAGAGCCAGGTGAGCCAGCCGATGAGGCCCGACAGCCGGATGCCCTTGAAGCTCACCACCGCCCGGAAGCGGGAGATGGTCGCCATGCTGCCCAGGTCGCGGTAGCGGAACGGCTTCCCCTCCTTGCCCTGGAGCCGCCGCTTGATCGTGGTCGAGGCATGGATGCCCTGCTGCATCGCCACCTCCGCGACCCCCGGTAACCCGTCGAGGGACATCATGTCGCCGATCGCGAACACCTCCGGATGCCCCGGCAGCGTGCAATCGGGGAGCACTGCGACCCGCCCGGCGCGGTCGACATCCGCACCGGTCGCCTGCCCGAGCATCCGGGCGAGCGGGGACGCTTCGACACCCGCAGCCCAGACCTTGGTGTGGCAGCCGATCCGCCGCTCCTCTTCCCCCTGCTTGACGACCACTCCGTTCTGGTCGATGTCGGTGACGATGCTCGACATCTGGAGCTCGACGCCGAGGTGCCCGAGCCCCGTGGCCGCCTTGCCGGAGAGCCGGTCGCCGAACGTCGCGAGCACCTGCTTCCCGCCATCGCAGATGATGATCCTGGCGTTGCGCGGATCGACCCTCCGGAAGTCGTCCGTGAGCACGCGCCTCGACAGCTCGGCGATCTGGCCCGCGATCTCCACTCCGGTCGGACCGCCGCCGACCACCACGAAGGTGAGCCATTCCTGCTGCTTTGAGGGATCCTGCTCCAGCTCGGCCATCTCGAACGCCCCGAGGATCCTGCCCCTGAGCTCGAGAGCGTCATTGATCGTCTTCATGCCGGGAGCCCAGCGCGAGAACTCGTCATGGCCGAAGTACGACTGCCCGGCACCGCCGGCGACGATCAGGCTGTCGTAGGAGAGCTCGAGCGGCCGGCCGTCGGGCCCCATCGCCGTCACCTTCCGAGCCTCCAGGTCGAAACCGCTCACCTCGGCCAGCTCGACCTCGACGTTCTTGTGGCGATGAAGCACCCCGCGCAACGGTGGAGCGATCTCTCCTTCGGAGAGGATCCCGGTCGCCACCTGGTAGAGCAGGGGCTGGAAGAGGTGATGGTTGAGGCGGTCCACCAGCGTTATCTGAACCGGCGCTCGGCGCAAAGCGCGGGCGGCGAAGAGGCCGCCGAAGCCCCCACCCACAACCACCACTCGATGGGATTCCTTCGCCACGGTCTGCCCGTCGAGCCCGTCCCGCCTAAGCGCCGAGACGCTCCAGCAGGTGATCGCCGACGCGGATCGCGTTCGCCATCGCCGTCAGCGCCGGGTTCACCGCGCCGATGCTCGGGAAGAAGCTGGTGTCGACCACGTAGACGTTGTCGAGCTCGTGCGCCTTGCAGTTCGTGTCGAGAACCGAGTCGGCGGGGTCGGCGCCGAAGCGGCAGGTGCCGGCCTGGTGGGCCACTCCGGCGACCGGGATCTCGTTCTTCAGATACGCGTGATGCGGGAGCAGGTGGCCCTCGTGCATGCCGATCTCGCCCAGCATCGACTTGAGCTTCTCGTAGAGCTCCTGTTTCGGCCCCTCGTTCGAGTAGCTGTACGCGATCTTCACCCGCCCGTCGTCGGCCAGCGTGACGCGGTTCTCGGGCTTCGGCAGATCCTCGGTCGAGAGCCAGAAGTCGACCGCATGGGCGGCGACTGTTTCGAGCGACCAACCCGGGGCGAACTTCGTCTCTCCCGGCTTCTCCCCGCGGAACATCGGAGCCTGTGACTTGCCGACCATCTGGATGTTGCCGAGCGGGTGGTCGAACTCCTTGCCCGCCAGGTAGAAGTCGTTCAGGCCGAGCGTCTTCTGGAAGACGGTCGGGTTGGGCTCCTTGGAGAGGGCGAGGACGGCCTGGCTGTTGTGGAACATGTAGTTGCGGCCCACCTGGTCGGATCCGTTTGCCAACCCGTTCGGGTGCTTGTCGGTGGCCGAGGCGAGCAGCAGCCTGGCCGAGTTGGCTGCCCCGCAGGAGACCACGACGACGTCCGCGCTGTGCGTCTCGGTTTCGCCGTCGCGCTCTACGACGACCTCGGTCACCGCGGTGCCGTCGGCGTTCGTCTTCAACGACAGCGCCGTGGCATTGGTGAGCAACGTGACGTTCTCGTGCTCCAGGGCCGGCCGCACGGCCATCACCTCCGCGTCCGACTTGGCGTGAACGAGGCAGGGGAACCCGTCGCAGTCCTGGCAGCGCACGCAGCGGCTGTACGGCATGTTGTCCTCGTCGAGCAGGACGCCACAGGGAGCGTGGAACGGCTCGTACCCGGCGGCGGCCAGATCGTCCGCCAGCTGCTGGATTCGCGGCTCGTGCGAGACGGCCGGGTGCGGATAGGGCGCGCTCGCCGGCGGCTCGGTCGGGTCCTCACCTCGGGCCCCGCGCACTTCGTAGAGCTGCTCAGCCCTGGTGTAGAAGGGCTCCATCTCCTCGTACGAGATAGGCCAGGCGGGCGAGGCCCCATCGGCGTGCTCGATCTCGCCGTAGTCCTCCGCTCGCAGGCGGTAGAGCGCGGCACCGTACATCTTCGTCGCGCCGCCGACGAAGTAGTGGACCTGCGGCGCGAACTCCTTGCCGTCCTCGTCGTACCAGGTGTCCTCCGACTGGTAGCGCCCGTCGACGAAGACGTCCTGCGCAAGCCAGTTCTGCGGCTCGCGGGGAAGGAAGTCTCCTCTCTCCAGCAGCAGGATCCGCTTTCCGGAAGGCGCGAGCTGATGGACCAGGGTGCCACCACCGGCGCCGCTGCCGATCACGATCACGTCGTAATCGCTCACACGTTCACTCCGAACTCCTTGAGACGCTCACTCATGATGATTCGTGCCGCGGCCTCTATCAAGGCGAGGTGCGAGAAGGCCTGGGGGAAATTCCCCAGGTGGCGGCCCGTGCTGGTGTCGAACTCCTCGGCATAGAGGCCGAGCGGGGAGGAGATGCGAAGCAGCCGGTCCATCAGATCCCGCGCTCGCTGGTGCTCGCCGATGATCGCCAGGCCCGAGACCAGCCAGAAGGAGCAGATCAGGAAGCTGCCCTCCTTCCCGGACAGCCCGTCGTCCGTCTGCCCAGTGACGTAGCGGAGCACGAAGCCGTCCTCCGTGAGGTCGTCCGCGATCGCCAGCACGCTCTTGCGGAGCACCTTGTCATCGCCCGGCAGGAAGCCGAAGATGGCGGCCAACAGGGTCGAAGCGTCGAGCGCGTCGGTGTCGTAGTGCTGGCGCAGGACACCGCCCTGGACGCCGTTGTCGAGGATGTCCTTGCGGATCTCCTCCGCGATGTCCCCCCACTTGGCCTGGAGCTTCGAGTCCCCTCGGATCTCCCCGAGCTTCGAGGCGCGGTCCATGGCAACCCAGCACATCAGCTTGGAGGAGACATAGTGCTGGGGCTTGCCGCGCGCCTCCCAGATCCCCTGGTCCGGCTTCTTCCAGACCTTCGTCGCGCCCTCCGCCTGGGCCTGCACCACGGGCCAGAGCCCGCGGGGCAGCCGCTGGCTCCGGTGGCTGTGGAGCAGGATCGAGTCGAGAGCGGCGCCGAAGACGTCGTTCTGGCGCTGGTCGAAGGCGCCATTTCCTACCCGCACGGGCGATGCTCCCGCGTATCCCGAGAGATCATCCCGAGTCGTCTCGGTGAGGTCCCGCCGGCCGTCGATGCCATACATGATCTGGAGCCCGCCGTCGTCGTTCGGCTCGAGCTCGCCGATGAACTGCATGAACTCGTTGGCCTCCCAGTCCAGGTTCAGGTAATGAAGGGCCTGGAGCGTGAAGGTCGAGTCCCTGATCCAGGTGAAGCGGTAGTCCCAGTTGCGCTCTCCTCCCGGCGTCTCCGGCAGCGAGGTCGTCAGGGCCGCCACGGTCGCGCCGGTGGGCATGTACGTCAGTCCCTTGATCGCGAGCGCCGAGCGCGCAATCGCCTCGCGGAAGCGGTGGTCCGGCATCCGCGCCTTGGAGACCCAGGTGCGCCAGTAGTTGGCGGTCTCGCTGATGCGAGCGTTGGCGTGATCCATGTCCTCCGGCGACGCGAGCTCCTCGGCCCAGGAAAGCGAGCAGAACGCCTGCTCTCCCTTCTGGAGCGTGTGCCGCGCCTGCGCCACCTGTCCCTCGGCCCCGAGCGGCATGCTGCTGCGAAGCCTCACGTTGACCCCGGCCCCGCTCGCGTCGGCGGTGTGGTCTCCCTGCAGCGTCCAGTCGGCGGGCACGCGCCCGTAGTCGAAGTCTGGCTCGCAGAGCAGCTCCATGTCGACCGAGCCCTCCATGCAGAGCACCACTCTCACGAGCAGGTGGTGGGCGTCCTCGTCCGCGGGCGCTCGCGTGTGGGGAGTGATCTCGTCCTTGTGCTCGGTGGGCCCGATGGTCAGGGCGTCGCGCACCATGGCCCAGCCGGTCGGGGTGTGCCAGGTCGTGTTGAGGATGTTGGTGCCGGGCTCGTAGATCCGGCTGCTCGGGACGTTGATCCCAAAGGGCCCGAAGCGGAAGGAGCCGGCCTCGCGATCGAGCAGCGTCCCGAAGATGCTGGGCGAGTCGAACCGCGGCACGCAGAGCCAGTCGATCGCTCCGTCCGGCGCCACCAGGGCGCCGGTGTGGCAGTTGGAGAGGAAGGCGTAGTCCGCGATCGGCGGAAACGGCGACGGCATCGCCGCGCTCTGCGCCACGGTCTCCTCAGGCTGGTTCACGAGCCGGTCCAGGGATCGCGCCAGCCGCCGAACTCCTTGACCAGCCGGTCGGCGGACCTCGGCCCCCATGAGCCCGGTTTGTACGGCTGGATCCTGGGCGGCTTCTCGATCAGCGGCCCGCAGATCCGCCAGGTCTCCTCGATGTTGTCCTGACGGGTGAAGCGGGTGCTGTTCCCGACCATCGCGGCGTGCAGAAGCACCTCGTAGGGCGTCGGCCCCTCTCCGCCCTGCTCCGCGAACTCCATGTCGAGGTTGATCTGCTCGGGATCGGCGGAGTCGCTGCGCTGGGCGTCGACGAGCAGCCGGACGCCAGTTGTGGGGTGGAGCCTTATCACCAGCTCGTCCGACGGCGGCATCTGTCTGCCCCGCATCGCGTACCCGAGGCGCGGCGGTTCCTTGAAGATCAGCCTGAGCTCCCACTGCTCGACGGGGAGCTCCTTCCCTGTCCGGATGAAGAACGGCACCCCGCTCCAGCGCCAGTTGTCGATCTCGAGGCGCATCGCCGCGAACGTCTCGGTGCTCGAGCCCTTGGCAACCCCCTTGATCTTCCGGTAGCCCTCGTACTGCCCGCGCACGTACTGCTTCGGATCGGCCTTCGGCATCGCCGAGAAGACCGCGAACATGGCGTCCTTCAGCGATCGTGCGTCCCGGCCGGCCGGCTGCTCCATCGCGCAGGCCGCGACGATCTGCATCAGGTGGTTGACCACGACGTCGCGCACGGCGCCGACCGGGTCGTAGAAGCTGCCGCGATCCGAGACGCCGAAGTCCTCGGCCATCGTGATCTGTACGCAGTCGATGCTGTTGCGGTTCCACACGGGCTCGAAGATCGCGTTGGCGAAGCGGAGGAAGAGGATCTCCACCAACCCCATCAGGCCGAGGAAGTGATCGATCCGGTAGAGCTGGTCCTCGCGGATGTACTGGTGGATCTCGTCGGCGAGGTCGCGGGCCGACTGGAGGTCATGGCCGAAGGGCTTCTCGACCACCACCCGAGCGTTCTCGGTCAGCCCCGCCTTCGAGAGACCGCCGATCGTCATCCCGAACAGGGACGGCGGGATCTCCAGATAGAAGACGGGGGTCTTGGCGCCCTTGATCGCCTTTCCGACCCGCTCGTAGGTCTCGTCGTCGGAGAAGTCGCCCTGGACGTAGGAGAACCGCTTGGCGAGCCGGTTGAAGATCTTCGGATCGGGCTTGCGCCCGGATGAGGTCTGGATGGCCTTGCGGGCGTGCTTGCGAAGGTCGTCCACCGACCAGTCGTCGAAGGCGACGCCCACGATCGGGCAGTCGAGCAGACCCCGGGCTTCGAGCCGGTAGAGCGAGTTGAACGTCATCACCTTGGCGAGATCGCCCGTGATCCCGAAGATGACGAAGATGTCGGCGGGCCGCTCCACGTCCGGATCATTCCACTACTTGCTCGCCAGGTGGAAGCGATTGCAGAAGTCGCAGCGGTAGTAGGTCATCCCCAGGCGAGCCGCCTCCTGGCGGGCCACCGACTCGCTCTCGTAGGCGGTCTTCGGCTTGCCGTCGGCGCGGAAATGGCTTGGGACGATGCGTCTGGAGCCCATGATCCGAGGCTACAGGGACAGTTAGGGGACTCTTAGGGGCCATTCCCGATAGACGATCCGGGCCCCGGGCTTCATCGTCAACGTCATGGCAAACCAACCGAAGAACCCAAGGAAGAAGAAGCAAGAGGAGCAGACGGTCGGCCCGCGGCGCGCGCTGCTGCGCTCGAAGGACAATCGGGTGCTCTGGGGCGTCGCCGGCGGTCTCGCCGAGCACATCGGCTTCAACGCCACCCTAGTCAGGATCGCGTTCGTCGTCACCACGCTCTTCGGTGGCGCCGGGATCCTGGCCTATCTGGTGCTGGCCGTCGCGCTCCCGGAGGACGACGGAACCGGCAACCCCGTGCCCGAGAGCGTCTGGGGGCGGCTGGGCAAGGTGTTCGTCGTCTGCCTGCTGGTCGCGGTCGGGCTCGGGGTCGCCGCATTGCTGGCGGCGGTCAGCGCCTGGACGACCGCGACCGGCCACGGCGGGATCGTCGCGGCGGTGGTGATCGCGCTGGGCGTTGCGCTGGTCGCGTTCGCGTTCGCCCCGGAATGGCGACGGCGCAGCACCCCGCTGCTGCTCACCACGGCGCTCGTGCTCGGCATTCCCGCGGGAGCGATCGCGGCCGCCGACATCGACATCGACGGATCGATCGGCGAGCGGAACTACACGCCGACCGCGGTGTCGGACGTGCCGACCGACGGCTACAAGCTCGGTACGGGCCAGCTCGTTGTCGATCTCCGTGAGCTTCCCTGGCTGAAGGACAGGACCATTGCGGTCTCCTCCCACCTCGGGATGGGCCAGATGATCGTCTCCGTGCCGAAGAACGTCTGCGTCGTCGGTCATGCGACCGGCAAGGCGGGCGAGCTGGTCGTGGCGGGCGAGGTCTCTCACGGAGTGGATCCCGACATTTCGCTGGGAACCCCCACGACCCATGCTCCCCGGCTCGATCTCAGTGCCGATATCCAACTCGGGCAGATGATCGTCACCGATCAGGCTCCCGAGCAGGCGGACCGCGATCGAGGAGTCGACTACGACCACCACCAGGAGATGCTCAACTCGCAGAGGACGGTATGCGGTAGGTGAGAAGACCAGACCTGAGCACGCTGGGGACCGGGACGGCCGTCCTGGTCCTCGGCACGTTCCTGTTGCTGCATTCCAACGGCAGGATCGACCCCGATGCGAGTGCGTCGTTTGCCCTCATCGGCGCCTGCGTGCTCGTGGCCCTGATCGCCAGGGCGATGGGGCGGCCGTCGGCGCCGGCCGCCGGCGCCGGTGCGCGGGACACGCTGGCGATCGCCCCCGCCCTGAGCCCCGAGGCGAGCCGGGCCTCGAAGCTGGGCCTCGCCGTGGGCGGGCTCCTCGGCATCGGCCTGATCGTCCTCTGGCTGACGGGCGTGATCGAGTTCGCGGGCCGGGTGGCCCTCGCCGCGCTCGTCGTCGCAATTGCCCTGACCCTGATCTCGGCGCCGTTCTGGCGGGCGACGTTCAACCGCCTGGGCGCCGAGCGGGTGGCGCGAGCCCGCGCGGATGAGCGAGCGGACGTTGCCGCCCACCTCCACGACTCCGTCCTCCAGACCCTCGCCCTGATCCAGACCCGCTCTGACGACCCCGAGCAGGTCGGCAGGCTCGCCCGCCGCCAGGAGAGGGAGCTGCGCGAATGGCTCTCCGACACCGAGCCGAGCAGGCCGGACGAGCGCCTAGCCGACGCGCTCCGGGCAGCCGCCGCCGACATCGAGGACTCGCACGGCGCTCCGATCGAGGCGGTGGTCGTCGGCGATGCAGAGCTCAACGAGCGGCTCGAGGCCCTCGTCGCGGCGAGCCGGGAGGCGCTGACCAACTCCGTCAAGTTCGCCTCGGAGGGCGGCCCGGTGCGCCTCTACGCCGAGATCGAGAAGAGCGGCGCGCATGTCTTCATCGACGACCGTGGCCCGGGCTTCGACCCGGAATCCATCCCGGCGGATCGCCGCGGCGTCCGCGAGTCGATAATCGGGCGCATGGAGAGATACGGCGGGACCGCGGAGATCCGCAGCGACCCGGGCGACGGCACCGAGGTCGAGCTGACGATGAGGATGCGCCGATGAGCACGCCCTCCGTCGTGATCGTCGACGATCACGCCATCTTCCGGGCGGGCGTCAAGGCGGAGCTCGGAGAGGGGGTCGAGCTGCTCGGCGAGGCCGAGTCGGTGGAGGACGCGGTGCGCGCGATCACGACAGCTGGAGCCCGACGTCGTCCTGCTCGACGTGCACATGCCCGGCGGCGGCGGCGTCGAGGTGATCGAGCAGGTGGCCAAGCAGAGGCCGCATCAGCGGTTCCTCGCCCTCTCGGTCTCCGACGACCCGCAGGACGTGATCGCCATCGTCCGCGCCGGCGCGCGCGGCTACGTCACCAAGACGATCACCGGCGAGGAGCTCACCGACGCCGTGCGCCGCGTCCGCGACGGCGACGCGGTCTTCTCGCCTCGGCTCGCGGGCTTCGTGCTGGATGCGTTCGCCGGCGACCTGCCCGCCGAGGAGGTCGACCCCGAGCTCGACCAGCTCACCGCCCGCGAGCGAGAGGTGCTCCGCCAGATCGCCCGTGGCTACCTCTACAAGGAGATCGCCCTGCGGCTCCACATCTCGGTGAAGACCGTCGAGGCTCACGTCAGCTCGGTGCTCCGGAAGCTGCAACTGTCCAATCGCCACGAGCTCAGCCGCTGGGCGGTCAGCCGCCGCCTGGTCGACTAGGTTCCCGCGGCCGCCTCACTTCACCGAAAGGACAGAGATGCACATCGCCGAGTTCACCCTGCACGCCAAGCCCGGCCACTTCCAGGACGTGGCGGACATCTACTCCGCCTTCGCCGCGGACTTCCTCAGCAACCATCCGGCGCTCGAGACCGTGCTGGTCGTTGGCGACGAGTCCGACGGCGTCGTGCGCGGCATCGGCGTCTTCTCCGACCGCGACGCCGCGGACGCCGTCAACAGCGATCCGCAGTTCGCCGACTTCAACGACAAGGTGGCCCCGCTGCTGGCGAGCCCGTCGGAGCGCGTGGAGCTGCAGCTGCTCCACCAGTACGTCAAGGCATAGGGCTAGAGCAGCGGCAGGCCCTCGCGGAACGAGGCGATCGCCGCGTCCGCCCCGGCCTCCTTCAGCTGATCGACCGTGAACTCCCCGGTCGCCACTCCGACGACCCTGATGCCGGCGCCGTGACCCGCCTCGACGTCGCGAGGGGTGTCGCCGCAGGAGAAGCAGCGGTCCGGGTCGAGGCTGTCGCCGGACACCAGCTCCGCCCGCTCCAGCGCCTTCTTGGTCAGCTCGGTGCGGTCCGGCGAGTCTGATCCGTAGCCGCCGAACGCGAAGAAGCGGTTCAGGTTGGCTCGCTGGAGCTTGATGTGGGCGGCCTCCTCGACGTTGCCGGTGGTCAGGCCGAGTAGCAGCCCATCGTCGATCAGCTGCTCGAGCAGCTCCAGGACGCCGTCATGGACCTCGAAGCCCGGGGAGCTCTCCACCTCCTCGGTGAGGTGATCGAGCCGGCGTCGCATCAGGGCCTGGGCCTCCTCGTCGGTCGGCTCGCGGCCCAGAGCGGACTTGAAGACGACCCTCCCCACCTCGGGATCCGGCACGCCCTTGCCGGTCACCGCCGGGACGTCGACGTCAACGTCCTGGAGCTCCTTGAAGGCGCGCTTCCAGGCCCGGTCGCTGGCACCGCCGGTGCTGATCAGCGTGCCGTCGATGTCGAACAGGACCGCCTCCGTCTCCGCCACGGGCACCAGGCTAGTCGGGCTCACGACGAGGTGGCGATCTCATTGGTCGCCCAGAGAAGGGTTCCCATCTGTCCAGGTGCTAAAGCCGGTTGGCTCGGCACCCGATGGGAGGTGGGAATGCCTCTAGGGGAGCGCCGGCGCAGGCTGCGCGCAATCATCGTTCTCAGCCTCACCGCGGCGCTGGTCACGTGCTTGGGACCGGGCTCGATCCTCGCCGCGCCCACTCCGGGTTCCAAGACGGCCGTCCCGCTCGCGAAGTCGAAGAAGAAGTCGAAGAAGAAATGCAAGGCCAAGAAGCGCCGGAAAGCCAGGAAGAAGTGCCGGCGGCAAGCGCACAGGACCCCGTCCCCCTCCCCCTTCCCCTCCCCGTCCCCCTCCCCTCCCCGTCCCAGGTGACCCTGACCGTCGCCTCCGACCTGCCCGGCGCGGGCACGATCCACAGCTCGCCCCGTGGCATCTCCTGCGGCACCGTCTGCACGGCCAAGTTCGCGCCCGGGACCCTCGTCCACCTCTCGGCGACCGACGCCTCCGGCTACTTCCAGGTCGGCTGGACCGGGGGAGGCTGCTCGGGTCGCGGCGCCTGCGAGGTGATCCTCAACTCGGACATGAGCGTGGTCGCCGGCTTCCTGCAGCGCGTGACCGTGACGGCGGACGCCGGAGCGGGCGGGACGGTCGAGGTGACCGCGCCCGACGCACCCTTCGGTGTCTGCACGGACGCCACGACCTGCACCGTGAACTCGGGTGACGACGTGGCCGTTACGGCGACCCCTGACGCCGGGTACTCGTTCTACGGGTGGACCGGGGACTGCAGCGGCACCGACCCGGTCTCCTCGCTCAGCGCGATCGCCTCCCCGGGGAAGGCCTGTCACGCCACCTTCGCCACCTCGCTCAGCGTGGACCTCGGCGGACCCGGCTTCGGCTCGATCACCTCGGCCCCGGCCGGCATCGATTGCCCCGATGCTGCCTGCACGGCCAGCTTCCCGGTGGGAACGGTGGTCACGCTCACCGGGAACCCCCCGGACGGGCAGGTCTTCGCCGGCTGGCACGGCGCCTGCGAGGGCAACGGGGCGGGGCCCTGCACGCGGACCATCAACGGGCCCACCAGCGTCACCGGGGACTTCTATGACTACGACCCCGGCGGGCCGCCGACCTAGCGGGCGGAGCGGTAGCGGCGAATCAGGCTGTTGGTCGAGCTGTCGTGCTCGAGCTCGGGCTCGTCGGGGGCCTGAAGCTGGGGAATGATCTTCACGGCGAGCACCTTGCCCAGCTCAACTCCCCACTGATCGAAGGAGTCGATTCCCCAGATCGCGCCCTGGGTGAAGACGCTGTGCTCGTAGAGCGCGACCAGCGAGCCGAGCGTTCCCGGCGTCAGCCGGTCGGCCAGGATCACGTTCGAGGGGCGGTTGCCCTCCATGACCCGGTGGGGCACGATCGGGTCGGGGGTCCCCTCCTCCTTCACCTGCTCCGCCGTCTTGCCGAAGGCAAGCGCCTCGGGCTGGGCAAAGACGTTCGACATCAGCAGGTCGTGGTGGTCGCCGAGCGGATTCAGCGTGTGCATGAAGCCGATGAAGTCGGCCGGGATCAGCCTCGTCCCCTGGTGGATCAGCTGGTAGAAGGAGTGCTGGCCGTTGGTCCCGGGCTCGCCCCAGTAGATCGCGCCGGTGTCGTAGTCCACCCGGGTCCCGTCGAGGGTGACGTGCTTGCCGTTCGACTCCATGGTGAGCTGCTGGAGGTAGGCCGGGAAGCGGTGCAGGTACTGGTCGTATGGGAAGACTCCGGACGTCTGCGCCCCGAAGAAGTCGCCGTACCAGACGGCAAGCAGGCCCATGATCGACGGCAGGCTCTGGCCGATCGGGTTCTCCTTGAAGTGCTCGTCGACGGCGTGGAAGCCGGCCAAGAGATCGCCGAACGCCTCGGGTCCGATCGCGAGCATCGTCGAGAGGCCGATCGCCGAGTCCATCGAGTAGCGCCCCCCGACCCAGTCCCAGAAGCCGAACATGTTGTCGGTGTCGATGCCGAACTCGGCGACGCCGTCGGCGTTGGTGGAGACGGCGACGAAGTGCTTGGCGATCGCCTCGTCCGAGCCCAGCTTCGCCAGCGCCCACTCGCGCGCGGTGTGGGCGTTGGTCATCGTCTCCAGGGTGGTGAACGTCTTCGAGGAGATGACGAAGAGGGTCTCCTCGGGGTCGAGGTCCCTGGTCTTCTCGGCGAAGTCCGTCCCGTCGACGTTCGAGACGAAGCGGAAGGTCATCTCGCGCCGCGAGTAGTGCCGCAGGGCCTCGTAGGCCATCACCGGCCCGAGGTCCGAGCCGCCGATGCCGACGTTGATCACGTTGCGGATCGGCTTGCCGGTGTGGCCCTTCCACTCGCCCGAGCGGATCCGCTCGGCGAAGGCGGACATCCGGTCGAGCACCTCGTGGACCTGCTTGACGACGTCCTCGCCGTCGACGACCAATGAGCGGTCCTTCGGCATCCGCAGCGCGACGTGGAGCACGGCGCGGTCCTCGGAGACGTTGATGTGCTCGCCCCGGAACATCGCGTCGCGCCGCTCGGCCACGCCCTGCTCGTCCGCCAGCTCGGTGAGCAGCCGGAGCGTCTCGTCGGTGATCCGGTTCTTCGAGTAGTCGAGGAAGAGACCGGCGCCCTCCGCCGTCAGGCGCTCGCCGCGGTCGGGGTCCTCGGCGAAGAAGTCCCTCAGGTGCCGCTCGCCGATCTCGGCGTGGTGCTTCTCGAGGGCCTTCCAGGCCGCTCCCTCTCTGAGCTGCGGTTCCGCGCTCACCCCCGGCAGCCTAACCGGGAGGCCCGCGCCAACCTCGCTAGGCGGCCAGGCGCTCCGATTCCGACTTGATCGTGTCGAGCAGCTCGGTCCAGGACTTGACGAACGCTTCCGCGCCGTCCTTCTGGAGCTTGAGCCCAAGCGCATCGGTGTCGATTCCCTGGTCCCGGTGCGCCTGGAAGACCTGCTCGCAGTCGCCGCCGTCGGCCGGCAGCGTGTCGCCCACCTCGCCGTGGTCGGCGAAGGCCTTCAGGGTCTTGTCGGGCATGGTGTTGATCGTGTCCGGCGCCGCGAACGCCTCGACGTAGAGGGTGTCCGAAGCCTCGGGGTCCTTGGTCCCGGTACTGGCGAAGAGCAGCCTCTGCAGGCGCGCGCCCTGATCGGCGAGGCCCTTCCAGCGATCGGATTCGAGCATCTCGCGCCAGGCCGCATAGGTGGCCTTGCCGACGGCCACCCCCAGCGTGTTCTTCATCTCGTCGGGCACGTCATCGTGAACGGCGACGTCCCAGCGGCTGATGAAGAGTGAGAGCACCGACGGCACATCCGCGTCGAGGCCCGACTCGATTCGCCGCTCGATCCCCTTCATGTAGGCGTCGGCGGCCGCCATCGTCTGGTCCGTCGACATCAGCAGGGTGACGTTGATCGGCACGCCCGCGTAGATCGACTCCTCGATTGCCGGCAGGCCCTCGGGCGTACCCGGGATCTTGATGAAGTTGTTCTTCTCGGCGCGGCCGTGCAGGTCGGCTGCCTGCTGGATCGTCGCCTGGGTGTCGTAGGCGAGCTTCGGGGAGACCTCGAGGGAGACCCAGCCGTCCATGCGGTCGGTCTCCTTGTGGATCGGCTCGAACATCTTGGCCGCGCGCGTGACGTCGGCGAGCGCCAGCTCGAAGAAGATGTCCTCGGGCTCCATGCCCTTCTCCCGCAGCTCGGTGATCTGCTCGTCGTAGGCGTCGCCGCCGCTGATCGCCTTGTCGAAGATCGTCGGGTTCGAAGTCTGACCGGTTACGTTCAGATCGTCGATGTAGCCCTGCTCGGTCCCGTCGTCGAGCATCGTGCGGGTGATGTTGTCGAGCCACAGGCTCTGACCCAGGTCGTGCAGCTCCTGCGTGGGCTTCATCGTCCGAGTACCTCCTTGGCCGTCTCGGCCACCTTGTCTGGGGTAAAGCCGAACTTGGTCTGCACGTCCTTCAGCGGCGCGGACGAGCCGAAGGTGTGCATTCCGATCCTGGCCCCTTCCGGGCCGACGAACCGGTCCCAACCGAGGGTAGACGCCTCCTCGACGGAAACGCGTGCCGTGACCGCCCGGGGCAGCACCTCGTCGCGGTAGGCCTGATCCTGGCGCTCGAAGAGCTCCCAGCAGGGCAGGCTGACGACCCGGGAACGCACTCCGTCCGAGACAAGCTTCTCGTGCGCGCTCAGAGCCAGAGCCACCTCGCTGCCGGTTGCGATCAGGATCACCTCGGGCTCGCCCCCCTCGGGGTCGGCGAGCACATACCCCCCGCGCCGGAGCCCGTCGGCTGCCGCGTAGCGCGAGCGGTCGATGATCGGCACGTCCTGGCGGGTCAGGACCAGCGCCACCGGCTGGTGATGGCGATCCATCGCGGCGCGCCAGGCCTCGGTGACCTCGTTGGCGTCAGCCGGCCGGATCACGTCCAGGCCGGGGATCGCCCGCAGCGAGGCGAGCTGCTCGACCGGCTGGTGTGTCGGGCCGTCCTCCCCGAGGCCGATCGAGTCGTGTGTGAAGAGGTGGATCACCGGCAGTTCCATCAGCGCCGAGAGCCGGATCGCGGGCCGGGCGTAGTCCGAGAAGGTCAGATAGGTCGACCAGAGCGGGCGCAGCTTCGAAAGAGACATGCCGTTGGAGATGGCTGCGGACTCGTGCTCGCGGATCCCGAAGTGGAGCTGGCGCCCCTCGCGCGTGCTCGGCTCGAAGTCCTCGGTGTTCTCGAGGCCGACCGAGTTGGAGCCGGTCAGGTCGGCGGCGCCGGCCAGCAGCCAGGGGACCTTCGCGGCCACCGCGTTCTCGACCTTGTTCGAGGCCTTCCTCGTCGCCAGGCCCTTCTCGTCGGGCTCGAATCTCGGGAGGTCGGCGTCCCAGCCCTCCGGCAGCTCGCGGCGCTGCATCGCCTCGAGATGCGCCCCGTCCTCGGAGTTGTCGGCCCGGTAGCTCTCGAAGGTCTCCTGCCACTTCGAGCGCAGCTCCGCGCCCCGCTTGCCCATCACCTCCGCGAAGTGCTCCTGGACCCCGTCCGGGACCAGGAACTCGGCGTCCTCGGGCCAGCCGTAGAAGCGCTTGGTCTCGCGGACCTCCTCGTCGCCGAGCGGCTCGCCGTGGGCCTCGGCGGTGTCCTGCTTGTGGGGGGCGCCGTAGCCGATGTGCGAGTCGACGATGATCAGCGTGGGCCGGTCCTCCTCCTCCCTGAAGTTGTCGAAGCCCCGGGCGATCATGGCGAGGTCATTCGCGTCCTCGACCCGGGTCACGTTCCACTGGTAGCCCTCGAAGCGAGCCTGGACGTCGTCCTCGTAGGTGATCGATGTGTGCCCGTCGATCGTGATGTGGTTGTTGTCGTAGACCCAGCAGAGGTTGGAGAGCTTCTGATGGCCGGCAAATGACGCCGCCTCGTTCGAGACGCCCTCCATCAGGCAGCCGTCGCCTGCGATCGCGTAGACGTCGAAGTCGAAGAGCTCGGCGTCCGAGCGGTTGAAGCGGGCGGCCTGCCAGACGGAAGCGACCGCCATCCCGACACTCGTGGCGATCCCCTGGCCGAGCGGGCCGGTGGTGGTCTCGACCCCGGAGGTCCAGCGATACTCGGGATGCCCGGGGCACCTCGAGTCGAGCTGGCGGAAGCGCTTGATGTCGTCGAGGGTCACCGCCTGCTGGCCGACGACCTCGTAGTCGGGATCGACCGCCTTGACCCTGGCGAGGTAGAGCAGCGAGTAGAGCAGCATCGAGGCGTGGCCGGCCGAGAGCACGAACCGGTCGCGATTCGGCCAGATCGGGTCCTCGGGGTCGAAGCGGAGGTAGCGCTGCCAGAGCGTGTAGGCGAGTGGTGCCAATGCCATCGGGGTGCCGGGGTGACCCGAATTCGCCTTCTGGATGGCGTCCATCGACAGCGTGCGGATGGTGTTGATGCAGAGCTCGTCGATGTCGGTCTGGCGCTCAGCTGTCGTTGCCATCTCCACGATCCTATGACTAGATTCCAGTCGGTGAGCGAGCCAAACCTGGACTCCGAGAAGAAGCTCGCCGCCGAGGCGGCTGCCGAGCTCGTCTCGGACGGAATGAAGGTGGGCCTCGGGACGGGGTCGACCGTCGCCCACCTCCTACCGGCGCTCGCCGCCCGGGGGCTGAAGGACATCCGCTGCGTCGCGACCTCGGTTGCGACCGAGGACCATGCGCGCGAGCTGGGCATCGCGGTCGAGGAATTCGACAAGCTCGACCGCCTCGACATCGCGATCGACGGCGCCGACCAGGTCGCTCCCGACCGCTGGCTGGTCAAGGGCGGCGGCGGGGCCCACACCCGCGAGAAGATCGTCGCCGCCTCCGCCGAGAGCTTCATCGTGATCGCCGACTCCTCGAAGACCGTCGACCGGATCTCGGCTCCGATCCCGCTCGAGCTGTCGAGATTCGGCCTCGCCTCGACCCTGGCGAGGATCGCGAGCGAGCTCGGCGAGGTCACCGTCCGTCCCGACACCCCACAGAGCCCCGACGACGGCGTGATCGCGGACTACCACGGCGAGGTCCACGAGCCCGGCGAGCTCGCGGCCCGCCTCTCGGTGATGCCCGGAGTCGTCGACCACGGGCTCTTTCCCTCGGGGATGGTGAGCAGCGTCCTGGTCGGGCGCGGCGACGAAGTCGAGCGTGCCTGAGCCACTCGCAAAGCTCGAGGCGCTGTACGAGAGGTGGGCGCGAGGCGACTTCTCCGGTGGCGAGATCTTCGATCCCTCCGTTGAGCTGGAGTCCCACGGCATGGGCGAGGTGATCCGCGGCAGCGGATTCGATGAGGTCACCGCCGTGCTCACGGACTGGCTGAGCGCCTGGGCACGCCCACTGAAGATCGAAGCCGAGGAGCTGATCCAGTCCGGCGACCGCATCCTGGCGCTGGTCCGCTGGAAGGGCTACGGCAAGGGCAGCGGCGTCGAGATGCAGGCTGAGGGCGCCCATCTCTGGACCTTCCGCGAGGGGCTGGTCGTTCGGTACGACGTCTATCGCGACCGGGACGAGGCGCGGGCCGCCCTCGAGGCGGGGTGACGAGACTCACACCAAGCCCGGCACCTGCCGGCGGTAGGCTCGCTGCCATGGAGGAGAAGGACGCGGTCATCGTCGGGGCGAGGTGCGCGGGATCGACGCTCGCGACCGCCCTCGCGAAGGCGGGCTGGGACGTGGCGCTGGTGGACCGGGACACGTTCCCGAGCGACACCATCTCCACCCACATGATGTTCCCCAACACCCTGGCTCGCTTCGAGCAGCTCGGTGTCCTCGACAGGCTGCGCGCGAATCACCGGCTCCCCTCGCTGGGCTGGCGGGTCGTCGGCCTGGGCCACGAGACCGCCGGGATCTTCACGCCGATCGAGGGATTCGATCGGGGATCCTCGGTCCGCCGCATCGCACTGGACAAGGCGATCGTCGACACGGCGATCGCGGCCGGGAGCCGAGGGGCGCTTCGGCCGGCGGGTCGTCGACCTGATCGGCTCGGGCACCGATGAGGACCCGGTCGCCGGTGTCGTCCTCGACAACGGCGACGAGATCCGGGCGAAATGGGTCTTCGGCGCCGACGGGCGTGGCTCCACGGTGGCAGGCAAGCTGGGCATCGAGAAGGAGCGCCGGCAGCAGGGAGAGATCGCCTTCATGTGGGCCTACTGGACCGCCATCCCGGATGACGGCTTCGGCACGACCGACATCCAGGAGGACGCGATCCTCGTCAAGTGGGCCGCGGAGGACGGCGTCACGCTGCTGGTTTCGACCGGACCCGACGAGTTCACGCACGGGTCGAAGGACGAGCGACTCCGGAATTACCTCGACGTCCTCCGCAGGTTCCCGGACTCGATCCCCCCCGACCAGCTCGAGGGCGGGGAGATGATCTCCGACCTCGTCGTCGCGCCCGAGTCGCTGATGCGCGGGTACTTCCGCAAGCCCACCGGGCCGGGATGGGCGCTGCTTGGCGATGCCAGCCACTTCAAGCACCCGGGCACCGCCCAGGGAATCGGGGATGCGGTTGAACAGGCGATCTACATCGCCGACCATCTTTTCGAGCTCCGATCCGGGCCTCGAGGGATACGAGGACTGGCATGAGGAGCGCGCCGGCGATCACTACGACTGGTCGTTCTCCTGGGGGCGCTTTCCCCGTCCCGACGTCACCGAGAAGCTCTTCCGCGGCTGGGCCAGCGACCCGGACGCGGGCCAGGACCTGCGCGACACCTACACCCGCCGGGTGTCCCCCTCGAAGGTGATGAGCGAGGAGCGCCTGGCCCGCTGGTTCGGCGCTCCAAGCGGGTCCGTCGCGGCACAGTAGGCTCGTTCGGAATGGAGGAGAAGGACGCGGTCATCGTCGGCGCCCGTTGCGCCGGATCGACTCTGGCGATCGCCCTGGCCAAGCGGGACTGGGACGTGCTGGTGATCGACCGCGACACCTTCCCCAGCGGGACGATCTCGACCCACGGCGTCTATCCGAACACCCTCGCCAGGTTCGAGCAGCTCGGGGTGATGGACACGCTCCGCGCCTCTCACGACATCCCGCTGCTGGGGAGCCGGCTCGTGGGTCTCGGAAACGAGGTCGCGGGGATGTACACGCCGATCGACGGATACGACCGCATGGCCGTCACGCGCCGATCCGCCCTCGACAAGGCCATCGTCGACACCGCCCTGGCCGCCGGGGCCGAGGGGCGCTTCGGCCGGCGGGTCGTCGAGCTGATCGGCTCGGGCACCGATGAGGACCCGGTCGCCGGAGTGGTGCTCGACAACGGGGATGAGATCCGGGCGAAGTGGGTCTTCGGCGCGGACGGGCGCGGATCCACGGTGGCCGGGCGCCTCGGGATCGAGAAGGAGCGCACCGCCAAGGGCGAGGTCGCGTTCCTGTTCGGCTACTGGAGCGGCATTCCCGACAACGGCTACGGCACGATCGAGATCCACGAGCGTGAGTTCGCCAGCCGCTCGGCGGTGGAGGACGGGCTTCACCTGTTGATCGCGATGGGCGATGCGGACTTCACGCGAGGGACCCAATCCGAGCGCCGCCGGCGGTACGTCGAGCTCCTGCGGCGCTTCCCGGACATGATCGAGCCCGACGTGCTCGAGGGAGCCGAGCTCGCCACCGAGGTCAGCGTGGCGCCGGAGACGCTGATGCGCGGGTTCTTCCGCAAGCCGGCCGGGCCGGGCTGGGCCCTGGTCGGCGATGCATCGCACTTCAAGCATCCCGGCACCGCCCAGGGGATCGGCGACGCCGTGGAGCAGGCCTTCTACGTCGCCGAGGCGCTCTCGGGCTCGACTCCGAGCCTGGAGAAGTACGAGGCCTGGCGCGATGCGAGGGCCGCAGAGCACTACGACTGGTCCTTCTCGTGGGGGCGCTTCCCTCACCGCGAGGCCGCGGAGAAGCTCTGGAACGGGTGGGCGAGCGATTCGGACGCGGGTCAGGACCTCCGCGACTCCTTCAGCCGCCTGGTGGAGCCGTCCGAGGTGATGAGCCCGGAGCGTGTGGAGCGCTGGTTCTCCAGCGCTCCGAGCCGCTCCTGAGACTCGTTCCTAGAGGTTCACCGCCGCCATGCCGGTCTCCTCGTAGCGGTCGCCTGAGACCTCGGGCAGCTCCTCGTTGATCCGCGAGAGGTCCTCGTCGGTCAGCTCGACGTCGGCCGCCGCGGCGTTCTCCTCGAGGTAGCTGCGGCGCTTGGTCCCGGGGATCGGGACGATGTCGTCACCCTGGGCGAGCACCCACGCCAGCGCCAGCTGAGCCGGGGTGATGTCCTTCTCCTCGGCGATCTCGCGAAGCTTGGCGACGATCCTCATGTTCGCCTCCAGGTTCTCGCCCTGGAAGCGGGGCTGGCTCCGCCGGAAGTCGTCCTCGGCCAGCTCGTCCGGATTGGCAGAACCGCCCGGACAGGAAGCCGCGCCCGAGCGGCGAGTAGGCCACGAAGCCGATCCCGAGCTCCCGGCAGGTCGGCAGGATCTCGGCCTCCGGCTCGCGCGCGAACACCGAGTACTCCGTCTGCAGAGCGGTGATCGGATGGACGGCATGGGCGCGGCGGATCGTCTCCGGCGCGGCCTCGCTGAGGCCCAGGTGGCGGACCTTGCCAGCCTCGACCAGCTCGGCCATCGCGCCGACCGTCTCCTCGATCTCGACGTTGGGATCGACGCGGTGCTGGTAGTAGAGGTCGATCTGGTCGATGCCCAGGCGCTGCAGGGTGCCGTCGATCGTCTTCCTGACGCTCTCCGGGGAGCTGTCGAGCCCGCCGAGCGTCGACATGTCGCCGGGGACCGCGTTGTCCAGGTTGCGCTGGAACTTGCTCGCGATCACGTACTGAGCTCGCGCGCCCTTGATCGCCTTGCCAACCAGCTCCTCGTTGGTCAGCGGGCCGTAGATCTGTGCGGTGTCGAGGAAGTCGATGCCGAGCTCCAGAGCCCGATGGATCGTCGCGATGGACTCCTCCTCGTCGGTCTCGCCGTAGAAGGCGGACATTCCCATGCACCCGAGGCCGATCTCCGAGACTTCCAGGTCACCAAGATTTCGCTGCTTCATTTCTTGCCAAGCCTTTCGCGGTAGAGGTCAATCTCGTCTTCCCCGTTCAGCAGCTCCGCATACACACCCTTCGAAGATAGAACTTGGAGTGCGCTCTAAGTCAAGGGCTCATGTCCTGCATCTGCGACTCGTGCGCCGGTGCGTCGTCGTGCATCGACATCGAGTCCATCGCGCGCATCGCCGCCGGCGAGTCCGGGGTCGTCAGGCCCGGAACCTGGCCCGGGAAGAAGGCGACTCCGACCGCCAGCGCCAGGAGCACCACCACGGTCACCGCCTCGGCGCGCTCGCGCCAGGGCAGCAGCTTCTCGAGCACGATCAGGGCGGCGATCACCACCATCCAGGTGATGCTCATCACGCCGAGCGCGAAGAGCGCGGCCATCAGCGCCCAGGACGAGCCGACGCAATAGGCGCCCTGGTCGAGACCCATGCGGAGCGCGCCGCCCGCGCCCTCGCGCCAGTCGGCCACCAGCAGCTCGCGATCACGGCAATGCCGCAGGCAGGTCCGCTTCAGCGGCGTCAGCTCGTAGAGGGCGGCGCCCGCGATCACGGCCCCGGCTACATACCGGCCGCCGTCGTCCCAGCCGAGGAAGGAGATGTCGAGCGAGCGAACACCCTCGAATGCAACCCAGGCGACCAGCCCGACGAGCACCCAGGTGAGGAGATAGCCGGCGGTGAACAGGGTGGTGAGCAGCAGGGACCGAGGCGTCACGTCCGCCGAGCCGCCACGCGCCTTGCCCGCGTACGCCCCGGCCATCGGAATCAGCGACGGCAGCATCATCGCCGCCATCATCACCGCCCAGACGCCGGCGAACCAGCCGAAGGAGCCGAGGTCCGTTCCCGGTCCGGCGTCCATCCCCTGCATTCGATCCGCGGTGACCACCCAGGCGAGAGCCGCCGCCCCGAGCAGGAATAGGGCGGTCAGTCGTAGTTCAGCTGTTCGTCCCAATTGGGCCTCCCTTCCGGAGTTAGATCGAAGAGATTCCAGACGGGCTCGAGCGTCCCGACGTGGCGTGGGTCCTGGCCCGGGTCCCAGGGACCGTAGAAGAGCTCCGAGCTCCAGAAGTGGCGGATCGTCTGACCGTCGCGGCGGAAGACGTTGAGGATCGGCCGCTGCGCGCCCTCAGGCGTCTCGGCGAGGTAATCCGGGTTGTAGGCGTTGTCCGCCGAGGAGAGGAGGCGCAGTCGCCTCCAGCCGCGCTCGCGAGCCCAGGTCAGGACTCGCTCGAGCGGCGACTTGGCCACGACCGCGAAGTTCATCTTCTGGCTGACGTGCTCGACCATGCCGTCGAGTTGGTCGAGCAGCGCGACGCAGGACGGGCATGGACCCTCCGCCAGCGGAAGCTTCGCGGTCTCCTTCTCGCGGACCGGCCCCGGCCGGTCGTCCTCGGGGTCGCGAGGGAACATGAAGCTGTAGATCGCCAATGAGTCCCGGCCCGGCGCGAAGAGCTCCGAGAGCCGCACGTCCATCGCGGTGCCCTCGGGGCCCTCGCCCTGGAAGACGTAATCCTCGGGGACCTCGCCGCCCGGCGGAAGCTCGCGCCGCGCGGCCGCGACCGCCTCCATCTGGCGGCGAAGCTCGGTCTCCTTGGTGAGCAGCGCGTTCCGCGCCGCCCTGTACTCGGCGCTCTCTCCTGGGAAGGTGGCGTCCACGTTGGCCTCTCCTACTTAGACGCCAGAACCCGCTCAATCTCATCGAAGCAGGTCGACCAGCCCTCGTACTGAGAGTCCCGCCGCTCCGCCTCGGAGATTTCGCTGTTCACGAACAGCACAGTGGTGACGCCGTCCCGCTCCGTGAACTCCAGCTCGATCATCTGCTGGTTGGAGGGATCGTCTTCGAAGGTCCAGGTGAACGCGAGCCGGTGTGGCCGCTCGATCAGCGTGTACTCGCCGCCCGCCTCGACAGGCTCCCCGTCGGGCGTTCGCATCACGACTCGAATCTTTCCGCCGACGCGCAGGTCCACCTCCGCGTCGGCCTCCCGCCAGCCCTCCATCGGCCTGAACCAGCGGCCGATCACCTCCTCGCTCGTCCAGGCGTCGAAGACGTCCTCGGCCGAAGCATCGAAGTTCCGCTCGATCCGGACCACCCTTGCCGCTTCCTCGGCCACCCTCACTCCTTTCGCTCCTCGAGATACTCGCCGACCACGTCGAAGAGGCGCTCCCAGCGAGCCCTCTGACTTTCTATCCAATCGGAGGTCTCGGCGAGCACCTCGGGCCGAAGGGCGAGGCGGTGCGTGCGGCCGTCGATCACGCGGGTGACGACGCCGGCCTCCTCGAGCATCTTCAGGTGCCTCGATATGGTCGGCTTCGAGACGCCGAAGTCATGCGTCACCTCGCCGACCGTCGCGGTCCCGCCGCTGAGTCGCTCAACGATGTCGCGGCGCAGCGGGTGCGCGAGGGCCCTGAACGGATCGTTAGCCATTCTGCTAACTATATACGGAGAACGTCGAACCGACCACAGGAGGACCGTGATGCCGGACCACAGAGTTGTGAATCGGGAAGAGTGGCGGGCCGAGCGCGAGGAGCTGCTCGCCGAGGAGAAGGAGCTCACCCGCCGCGGCGACGAGCTGACGAAGAAGCGGCAGGACCTGCCCTGGGTGAAGGTCGAAACGGACTACAGCTTCGAGACGGTGGACGGGACCAAGTCGCTGGCCGACCTCTTCGACGGCCGCTCGCAGCTGATCATCTACCACTTCATGTTCGGCCCCACCTACGAGACCGGCTGCCCCGTCTGCTCCTCGATCGCCGACAGCCTCACCGGTCAGGTGGCCCACCTCGGGGCACGCGACGCGACCCTGATCTGCTCGTCACGCGGCCCGCTCGAGCGGCTGCTCGCCTTCCGCGACCGGATGGGCTGGGAGTTCGACTGGGTCTCGGCCGAGACCGACTTCCACCGCGACCTCGGCTTCTTCAGCACCGAGGAGGAGCTCAAGCCGTTCCTCGAGAGCGGCCAGATCCCGCTGACCGTCACGCAGAACGCGGAGATGTGTGGGACCGACGTCGCCGGCTACGTCGCCGAGGGCCCGGGACTGAGCGTCTTCGCGCTCGATGACGGCGATGTCTACGGGACCTACATGACCACGTCGCGCGGCCTGGAGGCACCGGCGATGTCCTACTACGCCCTGCTCGACCGCACCCCGGCCGGCCGGAACGAGGCGCCCGACGAGCCTCTGTGGGTGAGATACCACGACGAGTACGAAACCTCCTAGCCGGCGATACCGCCTCGGTACCTTGGGCTGAGGCAGAACACAAGGAGGCCAACATGGCAACTCGCAACGGCAGCGCGCAGTGGAACGGCAACCTGATGGACGGCTCCGGCACGGTCACCGTCGGCGACGGGGTTTGGAGCGGCGACTACTCGTTCGCGTCGCGATTCGAGGACGGCGACGGCACCAACCCCGAGGAGCTGATCGCGGCCGCCCACGCCGGCTGCTTCTCGATGGCGCTCAGCGCCCAGCTCGCCGAAGCCGGTCACGCGCCCAACTCGATCAAGACGACGGCGCGAGTGCAGATCCGCAACGTCGACGGCCTCCCCACCATCGACAACATCAAGCTGGAGACGGAGGGGGACGTGCCCGGCATCGACCAGGCGACCTTCGAGCAGCAGGCGGAGGATGCGCGGGGCGGCTGCGCCGTCTCCCGGGCGCTCGCCGGCGTCAAGGAGATCGAGCTCAGCGCAAGGCTGAAGGCCGGGGCCCCGACCTAGGCGTCCGGCGCGGCGGCCCGGTCGGCGAGGATCAGCGAGTCCCCGCCAGGCTGGACTCGGCCCGAAGGAGTCGACGGGTCCTGGGCGATCAGCTTCGCCAGTGCGTCGACCTTGGACTCGCCGGTGACGACCCAGAGCAGGCTGCGGACACTCTCGATCTCCGGGTAGGTGAGGGTCATC
This sequence comes from uncultured Solirubrobacterales bacterium, assembly GCA_963747425.1. GTDB lineage: Bacteria > Actinomycetota > Thermoleophilia > Solirubrobacterales > 70-9 > DASUPK01. Next base: position 570,751 of record CAVVFJ010000008.1, on the reverse strand, counting down.
CGGCGGACGCCCTGGTACTCGCCGGAGGTGACGGCGACCCGGCGATCCGTCACCTCCAGCACAGGGTCCCCGGGTACGAGTGAGGCGGTGTGCCCGTCCGGCCCGATGCCGAGGTGGGCTATGTCGAGCCGCTCCGGAAGGGACTCGGCGTAGCGCGCTGCAGCCGCGTCGAGGTCCTCATCGGTGACCGGCATCGGCTTGATGCTGCCCTGGGCGCCGATCGAGAGGCTCTCGATCAGGTGGGTGAGGTTGCGCTGGTCATCGCCTGCCGGGGCGACCCGCTCATCCACCTGGAAGACCTCGGTCTTGTCCCAGTCGCCGAACAGGTCCTCGAGCTGGGAGAACATCGGCCACGGATCGCTCCCCCCGCTGAACGCGAGCTCGGCCCGGCCCCGCTCGGCGACCGCCTGCTTGGCCGCCTCGGCGAGAAGCTCCGCCCCGCGCTTGTGAACCGCATCGGGAGTGTCGAACACCTCGAGCCGGTGGGGGCTGCTCACTCCGGCTTCTCCTTGTGCCCGCCGAACTGGTACCGCATCGCCGACAGGACCCGATCGGCGAAGTCGTCGAGGTCGCGTGAGGCGAAGCGCTCATACAGCGCGGTGGTGAGCACGCCGGCCGGGACGCCCTCCTCGATCGCGGCGATCGAGGTCCAGCGGCCCTCGCCGGAGTCCGAGACCCGGCCCTCGAAGTCGGAGAGGTCGTTCGACTCCTGCAGCGAGGCGGCGGTCAGGTCCAGGAGCCAGGAGCCGATCACGCTGCCGCGCCGCCAGACCTCGGCGACCTCCGGGATGTCCAGGTCGTACTGGTAGTACTCGGGGTGCTCGAGGGGGGCGGTCTCGGCGTCCATCTCGCGCTTCACCTTCCCCGCGTTCGCGTTCTTCAGGATGTTGAGCCCCTCGGCGTACGCCGCCATCACGCCGTACTCGATCCCGTTGTGGACCATCTTCACGAAGTGGCCGGCGCCGCTCGGCCCGCAGTGCAGGTAGCCGTTCTCGGCGGTGTCGGGGTCCCCCTTGCGCCCGGGAGTCCGCTCCGCGGAATCGACGCCGGGCGCGATCGTCTTGAAGATGGGGTCAAGGCGTTCGACAGCCTCATCCGGGCCGCCGATCATCAGGCAGAACCCGCGGTCGAGGCCGAAGACGCCTCCGCTGGTCCCGCAGTCGATGTAGTCGATGCCCTTCTCCCCCACCATCTGCGAGCGGCGGATGTCGTCGCGGTAGTAGGAGTTGCCGCCGTCGATGATCGCGTCGCCCTTCTCCAGCACCTCGGCGACCTCCTTGACCGTGGACTCCGTGATCTCGCCGGCCGGGACCATCACCCAGACCGACCGCGGGGCGTCGAGTTTCTCGGCCAGCTCCGCAAGGGTTGACGCGCCGGTCGCTCCCTCGCCGGCCAGCTCCTTGATCGGCTCGGGGTTGACGTCGTAGACGACGCAGTCGTGGCCGTCGCGCATCAGGCGCCGGACCAGGTTCGCTCCCATCCTGCCGAGGCCGACCATTCCGAGCTGCGACATGACTTCCCTCCTAGGTGGTTGACGACTTCGTCATTAAACGGGTTGCTCCTACCCTCGTGAAACGGGTTGCGCCTGGCGGCGCACCCTCGCATCTGCGGAGCACCCTCGCATATCAGTAGGTTGCCCAACGTGGCGCAGGCATCCGACGGCAGGAAGACCGGCCCACCCGCCGATGCGCTGGTGATCTTCGGGATCACCGGCGACCTGGCGAAGAAGATGACCTTCAAGGCGCTGTACAGCCTGTTCAAGAACGGGACTCTCGACGTGCCGGTCATCGGCGTCGCCCGAAACGACTGGACCGACGATCAATGCCACGACCATGCGCGCGAGGCGATCGAGTCGGCGTCCGAGGAGGGTGCACCGGAGATCGACGAGGACGTCTTCAAGAAGTTCAAGGAGAAGCTCTCCTACGTCCCGGGCGACTACGGCGAGAAGGACACCTACGAGCGGCTCAAGAAGAAGATCTCCTTCGCCAAGCACCCGGTCTTCTACCTCGAGATCCCGCCCGCGCTGTTCGCCCCGGTCATCGAGCAGCTCGGGAGCGCGGGGCTGACGGACGGGGGCCGGGTGGTGATCGAGAAGCCCTTCGGCCACGACCTGGCCTCGGCGGTCGAGCTCAACGACCAGATCCACGAGGTCCTGGAGGAGGACCAGATCTACCGGATCGACCATTTCCTCGGCAAGGAGCCGGTGATGGACATCACCTACCTCCGCTTCGCCAACTCGATGTTCGAGCCGATCTGGAACCGACGCTACGTCGAGTCGGTCCAGATCACCATGGCCGAGGACTTCGGCGTCGACGATCGAGGCAGCTTCTACGACCCGGTCGGCTGCCTTCGCGACGTGGTCCAGAACCACCTGCTCCAGGTCCTTGCCCTGGTCGCGATGGAGCCTCCCTCGGCGGGCGCGGACCCTGACCCGATCCGCGACGCGAAGCTCGACCTCTTCAAGGCGATCCCGGACATCAACCCGAATCGCTACGTGCGCGGGCAGTACGAGGGCTATCGCAAGATCGACGGGGTCGACCCCAAGTCCAATACCGAGACCTTCGTCGGCCTGCGGCTCGACATTCAGAACTGGCGCTGGTCCGGGGTCCCGTTCTTCATCAGAGCCGGCAAGGAGCTCGCCGAGAAGGTCACCGAGGTTCGCGTGATCCTCCAGAACCCCCCGCCGATCGGGATCGGCGGCGGCCCCTCGCCCGCGACCGACGAGTTCGTCGTCCGCATCGACCCCGACCCCGGCGCCAGCGTCCTGCTCGAGGCCAAGTCACCGGGCGAGGAGTCCCTGCGGCGGGTCCACCTCGACCTGCTCTTCCAGCAGCAGTTCGGAGGACAGCCCGGGCCGTACGAGCGGCTCCTCGGCGACGCGCTGGCCGGAGATCAGCAGAGCTTCGCGCGCGAGGACAGCGTGATGGAGACGTGGCGGATCGTGCAGCCGCTGATCGACAACCCCTGTGCGCTGGAGCCCTACCGCAAGGGGAGCTGGGGGCCGGAGGGCGCGTCGAACCTCATGCACGGCTACGGCGGCTGGAGGCGGCCGTGGGTGTCGGAGGGTCCTTTCGCGGCCGTCGGCGCAGGCTAGCGGCCGCCTGCTGCCGCGACCTGATGGCGAAGCCGTCACCTCGTTAGGGTGGAGGCGTGTCGCAGGCCACCCTTCAGACCAACGCGGGTGCGATCACCGTCCAATTCTTCGACGACGACGCGCCCAAGACCGTCGAGAACTTCCGCAAGCTGGCGGGCGACGGCTTCTACGACGGGCTGATCTTTCACCGCGTCATCAAGGACTTCATGATCCAGGGCGGCTGCCCGGAGGGAACCGGGACCGGCGGCCCCGGCTACACGTTCGAGGACGAGTTCAACCAGCACAAGATCGTCCGCGGCGCCCTGGCCATGGCCAACGCCGGGCCGAACACCAACGGGTCCCAGTTCTTCATCGTCACCACGGACGCTGCGCCCTGGCTCGACGGCAAGCACACCGTCTTCGGGGAGGTCACCGACGGCATGGACGCGGTCGACGCGATCGAGGGGACCGACACCGGCCCCGGCGATCGGCCCAGCGAACCGCAGGTGATCGAGAAGGTCGAACTGAGCGATTAGCCCGGTGCCGCCGGGGGAAGGCAGGGACCGTGGCTGACGAGCGGACGATCGTGATCACCGGGGCGACGGACGGTCTCGGGAAGGCCCTCGCCTCGGACCTGGCGCCCGGCGCCGGCCGCCTGATCCTGCACGGGCGGGATGAGCAGAAGGGGCAGGCGCTGCTCGAGGAGCTGCGCCCGCGCTCGACCGGAGAGCTCGAGTGGCGCCGGGCGGATCTCTCCTCGCTCGACGAGGTGCGCGATCTTGCGGACGAGCTGCTCGAGGAGGACCGGATCGACGTGCTCGTCAACAACGCGGGGATCGGGACCACGGCCGAGGGGGCGACAGAGCGCGGAGACGGAGATCGCGAGGAGAGTGCCGACGGCTACGAGCTGCGCTTCGCGGTCAACTATCTCGCACCGTTCCTGCTGACGCGGATGCTGCTGCCGCTGATCGAGCGCTCCGCCCCGGCGCGGATCGTCAACGTGACCTCGGCCGGCCAGGCGCCGATCGACTTCGATGACGTGATGCTGGGGCGGCGCTACAACGGCATCCAGGCCTACGGCCAGAGCAAGGTCGCGCTTGTCATGCTCACCTTCGATCTCGCAGAGGAGCTCGAGGGCAGCGGCGTTACCGCCAACTGCCTGCATCCCGGAACCTTCATGCCGACCAACATGGTCCGCCGGGCGGGCGTCGAGCCGGTGACCCCGCTCGAGGACGGCGTGGAGGCGACGCTGCGCTTGGTCGCCTCACCGGAGCTGGACGGAGTCAACGGCCACTACTTCAACGGCACCGGCGAGTCCGCGCCTCATCCACAGGCCGAGGATCCCGAGGCCCGGCGGCGGCTGCGCGAGCTCTCCTCCGAGCTCACCGGTATTCAGGCGACCGCGTAGCCTGAGTTGCATGGGCATCGGCGACAAGTTCCGCGAGCTCTTCGGGGTCGGCACTGATCCCCTCCATCCCGACGGCCTCGCCGAGCTCAAGGTCGGCGACGCGAGCTATGACGACTGGGACGTCGTCCGAGACTTCGACGACCTCGAGACGGCCCGCGCCTGGCGCCAGCAGCTCACAGACGGCGGGCACGAGGCGGTGATCACCTCGGACCACCCGCTGAACGAGTACGGGAGGGGCGACATCGCCCTCCGCGTCCCGCCGGGCAAGTGGTCCGAGGCGAACGAGGCGCTCGACGAGCCCTAGAGGGGCTCGCCGATCACCAGGCCGAAGCGCTCCAGCAGTCCTGGGATGCTGTCCGGCTCCATCTCGAGCTCGTAGCGCTGGCAGAGCTCACCCAGGTCCTGCGGGTCGGCCTGCATGGCTCCCCCCATGTCCGAGAGCTCCTCGAAGAAGTTCTCGAAGCCCGCCGGCGCGATGATCTCCAGAATCCTCGCGGGGGTGTCGCCCGCGTTCCAGAAGGTGTGCCACTGGTCGCGGGGCTTGAAGACCAGGTCACCGGGCTCAGCGACCAGAACCTCGTCACCGAGCAGAGCCCCGACCTTCCCTTCGAGGACGTAGGTGTACTCGTCCTCGCGGTTGTGCCTGTGCAGCGGTGCGGCCAGAGCGCGCGGGGACATCGGATGCTCGACGAGCGAGAAGCCCCGGTCGGTTTCGTCGCCGTCGATCATGAATCGGACGCCGATGCTCCCCAGGAACCCGGCCTTTCCATCTCTCGGGCCAACAACCTTCGCCTTGGTGGCTTCCATTGCCTTCTTCTCCTTTAGTCGGACAGCGGTGTCGCGCGAATATATACACAAGTCCGATCGATCTGTCAAGATTCATAGGACATCTATGTCCGATCAAAAGCGTCCCTACCGCAAGAAGCGCCGAGCCGAACTCGAGGCGGAGACCCGCCGCCGGATCACCGAGAGCGCCGTCGAGCTGCACGGAACCGTGGGGCCCGCTTACACCTCGATGAGCGCGGTGGCCGAGCGCGCAGGTGTCCGCCGATCGACCCTCTACCGCCACTTCCCGGACGAGGCCGCGCTATTCGAGGCCTGCAGCGCGGACTGGATCGGGGCCAATCCTCCGCCCGACATCGGGGCGTGGGCCGCGATCGACGACCCGGAGGAGCGTCTGCGCTCCGCCCTCGAGGAGCTCTACGCCTACTGGGGGCGGACGGAGCAGATGATGGAGAACCTGATCCGCGACGAGGCGACTAACGAGAACGTGAGACGCCACTTCGCGGGTTTCCGTGCCTACATGGACGCCGCCCGCGACGTTCTGATGGCCGGGCGCGGGCTGCGCGGCCACGCTCGCAAGCGGGCCCAGGCCGCGATCGGGCACGCGCTGGCATTCTCGACCTGGCAGTCGCTCGTCCATGAGCAGGGCCTCGATGAGCCCGAGGCGGTAAAGCTGGCGATGGGCCTGGTCGCGGCTGCATCCGCGCGCGATCGGGCCGCCGCGTCCTAGACCAGGTCCTGGTCCAGCTCCGGGTCGGCGTAGCAAACGACGGTCCTGGCCCTGCGATCGGGCCAGCCGCGTCGCTCGCGGTCGAAGAGGAGACCCCAGTATCCGAGGAATAGGGGCAGGGCCGCGAGAACGATCCAGATCAGCCTCCGGAACGCCTGGCGCGGCCTGACGTCGCTGCCGTCCTCGGACAGCATCCGGATGGCGACGAACGACATTCCCACGGTTCGCCCGGCGCCGGACCAGAGGATCAAGAGATAGGCCGCTGCGATCAGCGCCCAGACGGTTGCACCGAGAGCGATCACGACGGTGCCGGCCGTCTGGTCCCCGGGTTCCAAGACGGAGACCAGGAAGGCGATCGCGGTCGAGATCAGGAGAAGTGTCCCGTAGACGACCCCGGCGTCGATCGCCAGGGCCAGGAGGCGGCTGGCCACCCCCGCATAGATGGGCCGGCCTTCACGGGCCCGCCTTCGCAGCAGGCCTCGCGCCACCCGTTCGATCCCGGTGTCGAGCCGGCGCACCACGCTGCGCACGACCCTGCGCAGGTCCTCCAGCAGACCCACGCCCTGGGAGGTGATCGCCGCCCGGACCTCGGGCGCCTCGGCCACCCGCTCGACGAGCTTCTGGGCCTCGTCGCTCTCGAGCACCTTGTCCCAGACGCGGTTGGCGGTGTCGGTCTTCAGCAGACGCTCCGTCGCCTTGGCGGCGGTCTCGCTGTCAAGCGCGCGATCCACCCCGCGGTCCACGGCTCGGTCGAGTCCCAGCCGCCGCGCCAGGCCCTGCGCACCCCGCAGCCCGGCTCGCGCCACAGGCGCGGCCGCTCGCTGCAGCGGATTTGATTGGGGGCGCTCGTCAGCCATCTTTGCTGCCGACCCACCGCGGAGAGTAGTGTCGCGCCTGGTGGCGGAGAGGGACAAGCATCCCAATGCCAGAGGGCCCGGGTTCAACCGCGCCCGGTTCATCACCGAGCCTGCCCCGGACCACAAGCTCCCCGACGGCCCGATGGATCCGGCCGACGCCCATCTGCTGATCGAGCAGGAGCTGCTCCTCGACGGCGATCCGGAGAAGAACCTGGCGACGTTCGTCACCACCTGGATGGGCCCGGACGTCGATCTGCTGATCGCCCACAACCTCCACCGCAACTTCATCGACCACGCGGAGTACCCGCAGACCGCCGAGATCGAGCAGCGCTGCATCCGCATGCTCGCCAACCTCTTCAACGCCCCGGGCGAGACGATCGGGGCGCGCACGCAGGGATCGTCCGACGTGCACGTCGTCTGGGAGAAGTTCTGCCGCTACTTCGACGTCGAGCCCCGGATCGTCCCGCTGCAGGAGGACAAGATCGTGATCGGGCCGGAGGACGTCGAGCCGCACATCGACGAGAACACGATCGGCGTCACGGCCGTACTCGGCACGACCTTCACCGGGCAGATCCCGACGATGTCGTCGGAGTTGGCTACTGAGTCCAGCCCTACGCAGGCAGCCAGGTGAAGCGGATGCTCTGCCCGCCCTGAGTGCAGCTGACGAAGCGCCCGTCCGAGTGCACGTCCCGCTTGGCGGTGCAGGTGAAGCCCTCGACCGAGCAGGTCCGGTGATAGCCCTCGTCGACGTTCGGGTTGTCGACCGTGTTGCAGTCCTTGCCGTCCTGATCCCAGGCGGTGGCGACGGCGACGGCGGCGGTGCAGTCGAGGCCCGTGTACTTGAAGTTCTGGTAGGCGTCGGGGATCGAGCACGCCGTCGAGCCGCCCGCGCCGGTCGTCGTCGGAGCGGTCTTCTGCTTGCCGCCCCCGGCCGCCGTGCCGGACGTCGTCGTGGTCGGGATCGGCGACGTCGGCGATGGGATCGACACCGCTGCGGCGGTGCTGCTCTCTCCGCTCGAGTCCGAGCCGCAGCCGACTGCCAGCACGAGTAGCGCCGCCGCGCCGAGTGCCATCAATGATCGCCCTACCTGCATCGAGGCAGCAATGTAGCTCTACAGAGCGGAGAGTTGGTCGGCGAGGCGCTTCATCGCCTTGCCGTTCACCCGCTTGACGTAGGCGCGATTGAGCGGGCCCATCAGCTTCTCGCCGGTGGGTAGCTCGAGGAACTCGAGCTCGAAGTTGACCCTGGTGCCCCCGTCGGGCAGCCCCTCGAGGAGATAGGTCCCTCGCAGGCGGCGCTTGGCGCTCGGCCCGCCGATGCTCTCCTCGACGAGCCTGCGCCCGGCATCCGCCTCGACGATCTCGAAGTCGGTCCAATCCTTCTCGGCGGTGGCCTTCACCCGGACGTTGGCCTTGGCGCCGACGCCTCGCGGTGGGCCGGAGAGCTTCCAATCGACCATGAAGTGGTCCATGAAGCTCTCGTGGTTCCCGAGGACCTCCAGGAACTCGTACACCTGCTGGGTCGAGGTTGGGACCTCGATCGAGACGCTGACCGGCTTCACGGCAGCGGCTCGAGGCCCTCGTCGAGCTCCACGTCGAAGCTGTTCAGGGCGAAGGCGACCATGTGGTAGTGGCCGACGACCATCGTGGCCTCGATCAGCTGCGCCTGGTCGTAGGCCTCGGCGAGCGTCTTCCAGGTCGCGTCCGAGACGCGCGAGCCCTCGTGGAGCTCGTCCGCGGCCCGCAGCAGCGCCGCCTCGTGAGCCGTCCAGCCATCGGCCTCGGGGCCCTCGAGCACGCGGTCGATCGCCTCCCGCTCGATCCCGCCGTCCAGCGAGATGCGCACGTGCTGCCCCCATTCGTACGAGGATTCGCAGTTGACGGCGGTCCGCAGGATGAGCAGCTCACGATCCCTGCCGGAGAGCTTGCCCGCCGCCAGCAGGTATCCGCCCAGCGGGAGCCAGACCCGGAAGAGCTCGGGGTTCCGCGCGAAGGTCGGGAAGATGTTGTTGTCCCCGAGCCGCCGCTCGATGCCGGGGGGCACCGCTTCGAGCACCCTCTTCAGGTCGCCGTCCCATTCCTCCGGCGGGAGCGGCGGGATGCGGGGATCGGTGCTCACGCCCCGGACCCTATTGAGCCGAGCACGACGATCGCGCCCGCCGCGAGAAAACTGGCTGGCCAGCCAGTATTGTCCGTGGCGATGAACCGGCCGCCCCAGGACCAGCTGGCGAGCGAGAAGTACGCGGACCTCGACGCCCTCGACGTCACCGACCGCGAGCATTGGGAGGACGGCCCGCCCCACGAGATCTTCAAGGAGCTCCGCGGCCGCTGCCCGGTCCACTGGTCGGAGATCAACGAGTACCCGGACGAAGAGGGCTTCTGGTCCGTCACCAAGGCGGAGGACGTCCGCGAGGTCAGCCTCGACTGGGAGACCTACTCCTCGGAGCGCGGCGGCGTCACCGGGCTCACCCATGCGATCCCCCTTGAGCTGGCGCGAGGGATGTTCATCGCCCAGGACCCGCCCAAGCACGACCGGCTCAAGATGCTCTTCCAGAAAGGCTTCACGCCGAAGCGGATCGCAGAGCACGAGGATCGGATTCGGGCGATCACCGAGGGCGTCCTCGACGGGGTCGCCGACCGCGGCGGGTGCGACCTGGTCAACGACGTCGCGCAGCCGGTGGTCTCGCGGGTGATCGGCAGCTTCATGGGAATCAGCCCAGAGGACGACCTGATCTGGGCGAGGCTGATGAACTCGGCGCTGGGGCTCGGCGACGACGACCTCAACCCGGGCGGCCTCGACGAGATCCTGGAGAAGGACATCCCCGAGCTGTTCGAGCGGTGCCGCCTGCTGATCGCTGACCGGCTCGAGAATCCCACCGACGACCTGACCAGCGTCCTGGTTCACGCCGAGATCGACGGCGAGAAGCTCGAGGAGCACGAAATCGTCATGGGCTTCTTCCTGCTGATGGCGGCCGGCAACGACTCCACCAAGGCGACCTACACCAGCGGCATGCGAGCCCTGCTCGAGCGCCCCGACCAGATGAAGATGCTGGCCGACGACCCGTCGCTGATCCCAGCCGCGGTCGAGGAGTGCCTGCGCATGTACCCCGCCTTCGCCCACTTCCGCCGCACGGCGACCCGCGACACCGAGGTGGCGGGCTGTCCGGTGAAGGAGGGCGAGAAGGTGGTCATGTGGTACGTCTCGTCCAACCGCGACGAGGACGTCTACGAGGAACCCGACCGCTTCGACGTCAAGCGCAACCCCGAGCACCAGGCCTTCGGCGCGGGCGGCCGCCACTTCTGCCTCGGTGCCGCCCTGGCCCGGCTCGAGCTCAAGATCCTCTTCGAGGAGACGCTGCGCCGCTTTCCGAACATGGAGCTGGCCGGCAAGCCGGACCCGGCGATCTCGGCCTTCCTCAACCAGCTGAAGTCTCTGCCGGTTCGCTGGGCCCGATAACCCGAACCCCAGCAATCAAGAGGGCGTGGGCCAGAGGTGGTGGCTCCGCCGAGCCACCAACGGAATCTTGAGGGTTTTCCCCCATATACGGGGACAACTCTTCAGAACTCCCTCCGGCGGGGGCGGCATCGGGAGTTTCGGAGCTCTTGGGTGTCCGGGGTGCGCAAATCCTCCGAAACCGTCAGGAGAGCTGGCCAACCTTGACCACCCTCCTTCATTGCCGCTGTTGAAGCAGTCGTTGCCGGTGTTGAAGCAGCAGAGTCGCTGCCGGTCAGCCGGTGGCCCCGACGGCCAAGCCGCCGGGGCCACCAACAGTCGCCTGCTTGGGTGGAGCTCGGTGAATCAGCCCTGCACCGTGGCCGCCGTGGCGTGCACCGCCGCGGGCTCGGGGCCGCCTGTTGTGCGGGACGCCGGGATCGTCTCGGCGACCACGTCGGGCGCGGCACGCCCGTAGAGGAACCAGTAGGCGCAGCCGACGAAGACCAGCGCTCCCACGGCGTTGCCGAGCCCGGCGAAGAGCAGGTTGCGCCCGATGTCTCCCCACCCGATACCGGGAACGCCGGCCCAGTGGGCCGCCGGGAGGAAGAACATGTTCGCGACCAGGTGGTCGAATCCCATCGCGACAAACGCCATGATCGGGAAGAAGATCGCCAGGATCTTGCCGCCGATGTCCTTGGCGCCGAGCGCCATCCAGACGGCGAGGCAGACGAGCCAGTTGCAGCCGATGCCGCGCCGCCTCCCTCCAGCGTCTCCTCGAGAGCTGCTAGCCGATCCGCTCCGCCAGCTCGATGATGATCCCCTCCGGGCCGCGGACGTAGCAGAGCCAGTAGCTGTCCTCGTAGCGCACCAGCTCGCCGACGAGCTCAGCGCCCCGGGCTCGCAGGCCGGCGACGGCGTCGTGGATGTCATCGACGGCGAATGTGAGGTGGCGGATACCCGGCGTATTCGCCTGCGCGTGCCGGTTGTCGCCCTGGTTTGACGGCGAGTGGAACTTGATCAGCTCGAGTCGTCCGTTGCCGTCCGGAGTTTGCATGAACGCAAAGTCCGTCCGGACGCCATCGAGGCCCGCGATGCGGTCCACAGAGCGGCCCTCCATGCCGGTCACCTCGCCCTGCAGCTCGAGCCCGAGCTCGACGAAGAACTCGGTCGCGGCCGCAAGGTCGTCAACCACGATGCCGACGTGGTCCATCCGTTCGATCGTCAAGTGCTCGACGGTACAGAAACTCAGATTCGAGCCGCGGTGCCGGGCGCCGGAAAGACCTGAAGCCGTCTTCAGCCGGGCCGCTGCTCGTCAGCCCTTAGCCGTCCGGCGAGGTGTCGATCGCGACGTAGTCGTAGTTCCCCGGCCAGCCGTCATCGGCCGCCGGAACCCAGCCCGTGCATGTGTTGGACGGGAAGGTGCTCGGCGGGTCCGGACGCATCGCGTCGGGCCTGATGTCCTCGCAGTCGAAGCGCCCGCCGTCCGACAGCCCGATGTCGAGCCGCGAGCGGTAGTAGCGGGAGAACATGTTGCCGTCGCCGTCCGGGTCGACGGCGGCCTCCTGCGCGTCGTCGAACCAGCGATCGCTGAGCAGACGCCGATCGGCGCTCGGGTCGCCCTTGACGTACTTGTCGAACCAGGCAGTCGTGTACCAGTCGATCTCATCCGCGCCGCGGAGGCTCGCCCCGAAGGCGGGATTCGGGATCCAGCTGAAATCGAGATGGCTGCCGCCGCGGATCACGATCTCACCGGAGTCGACGCCGGCATCCGAGTAATGGAGCGACTGGGCAGCCTTCGCCTCGGGGTCCGGCTGCGAAGTGTTCGGCGTCGGCGGCAGGAAATAGTCGGCCGACATCCCCAGCGCCGGCTTCGTGAGCGGAACGGCCGTCCGCTGGGACGGGTCGGCCGGGCAGGGCTGCTCTCCCGGCGGAAATGATCCTGTCTGCCCGTTCGGATCGGCGCCGCTGAGGTTGTCCCAGGCGACCACGGCGTCCACCCGCGGGTCCCACTGGCCGATGTAGGAGACGCCGGCCGCCCCGTAGGAATGCCCTGCGAGGCCGAGTCGGTTGCGGTTCAGCATCGAGGCGAGCGGGTTATACGCCGCGTCGAGCCCGGCGGCCACCCGGCGATCCTGCTTCGCGGCGTGGCTCGTGCCCGTGCTGCAGCTCGGCACCGGCTTGTAGCGGCGCTTCGCATCGGAGAGGAAGAAGTCGATCGCGTCCTCGGTGCCGTCAAAGAACGGGCGGCCATCGCTCTGGGCCGGGAAGCCCTCCCGCTGGTCCGGCGACTCCCCGAAGTCGTCGGACTGGCCCTGCCCCTGAGGGTCGAAGGTCATGACGACGTAGCCATCCTTGGCGAGCGCCTGCGCCGCGTACCAGTACATCTGCTCGTCGGCCTGTACCGAGCCGTTTGTGATCACGATGCCCGGCCGCCGAGCGGGGCCCGACCTGGTCGCCCAGACGTGGCCCGAGAGCGTCGCGCCGTTCCGCGCCGTGAACAGCACAGGCTTGACGATCCCGTAGCCCTTCGAGCCCCAGTCGTAGAGCCGGGTGTCGCCGGCGCAGCCGTCCTCGCCGCTCGCGCAGAGATTGGTGATGAAGTTCCGCTCTGGATCCTGGACCTGGGCCAGGGTCGCGGCGGTTCGATTCTGCAGCGAGATCGTGCGCAGCTGTTCCTGGTACTCCGGCGTCGAGTAGATCCGCGCGCGCTCCAGCGTCTTCGAGTAGTCCTTCGCCTCGTAGACCGGGTCGAAGGCGCTGGCCACAGCCGAGCCGCCGAGCAGCGCGATTGCAACCGCCAAGGCGGCGATCGCGGGCCCTCTCCTCCACAATCGGGTTCCCATGAGCGAGGCGAGCACTATACATAGTTTTAGGTATGTCTCAAATTAGAACCCGCAAGAGTCGCGGCCGTCCCGCAGCGGCGAGCCGGGAGGACGTCCTCGACGCGGGGCTCTACCGCTACCTGCGCGGCCGGCGGGTCGACGTCCAGGCGATCGCGGCCGAGCTGGGCGTCGGCCGGGCGACGATCTACCGGTGGTTCGGCTCGCGAGAGAAGCTGATCGGCGAGGTGATCATCCGCGCCACCGAGCCCGTACTCGTCGATGCTCGCTCCGGCCTCAAAGGCAAGGGAGGCCCGGGCCTGCTCGACACCTTCGACCGCTTCAACCGGGCCCTCGCCGACGCCCCTGCCCTGCGCGCGTTCGTCGAGCAGGAGCGTGATGCCGCCCTGCGCATCATCGCCTCGGGCGCCGGGCTGGTGCAGCCGCGGATGGTGGAGCTGATCGCGGGCCTGATCGAGGAGGAGGCCGAGGCCGGCACCTACGAGCCGCCCGTCGAGCCCTCCACCCTCGGCTACGCCATCGTGCGGCTCGCCGAGGCGTTCCTCTTCAACGACGCGGTCGCCGGGATCCGGGGCGACGTCGATCGGCTCCGCGAGGTCGAGGCGGCGCTGCTCGGCGTCCCGTCTTAGCCGGCGCAACTCCCGATTCGCCCACCCCGGAGTTGTTAATAGCCGGTGAAGGATTTCGCCTAGGCTGCCCGGATGAGCAGCACTGCGGTGGCAGAGCCCAAGGCGCCACGGCCCGCAGAGCGAGAGAGGGAGCCAAACAGAGGATGGCGGTCCCACTGGATCGTCCGTGTCGCCGTGCCGGCGATCTACCTGCTGGGAACGGCGGTCGCCATCGACCGGGTCGGCCTCCCCTACTCCCAGGACTGGATCTTCGTCTGGATCGTCGGGCTGATGCTGGCCCTGTCCGTCGGAGACGGGCAGCACTCGGTGCGGCGGCTGATCAAGGACTGGCTGCCGATCATCGTCGCGCTGCTCGCCTATGACCTGCTCCGCGGGGTCGCCGACGGGAACCTCTTCGCGATCCACTGGAGCGCGCCGGTCCACGCCGACAAGGTGCTCGGGCTCGGTCAGGTCCCGACCATCCGCCTCCAGGACGCGCTCTACACGCCGGGCCACCTGCACTTCTGGGACTACGCGGCGTTCTCGTTCTGGTTCTCCCACTTCTTCGCCACGCTGCTGGTGGCCGTCGGCATCTGGCTCTACCGCTACGAGTGGTTCCACCGGTTCGCGGCCTGCATCGTGGTGCTCGCCGGGCTCGGCCTCGTCACCTATGTGATCTTCCCGGCCGCCCCTCCCTGGCTCGCCGCCGATCACGGCTACATCAACCACACCTACCGGATCACCCACGCGGTCGTGACCCACCTGCCCGTCCCGAAGGCCGGGGCGATGTTCCAGAAAGGCACGGACTGGGGCAACGACGTGGCGGCGGTGCCGTCGCTGCACGCCGGCTACACGATGCTGATCTGCCTGTTCCTCTGGCCGCGACTCAATCGGCGCTGGAGGCCGCTGCTCGCGGCATATCCGATCGGGATGGGTCTCTCGCTGATCTACCTGGGCGAGCACTACCTGATCGACATCCTGCTCGGCTGGGCGTACGCCGCAGCGACGATCCTGATCGTCAACTGGGGAGCCGAGCGGCTGCGGGAGCGACGGAGTCTGGCGACGGCTTCGCCACATCCGGCGGCCACAAACACCGCCGCCGGATCTACAGCCACAAGCGGCGGCCCCACGTAAGTCGCTACGGGCTGCGCCCTTCGCTCCAAAGTAGAGCCGCCTCGTGGCCGCTAGTTTCCGTGGCGTGCCACGTCCGCTGCTCGCCGTCGACGCCCCCTCGATGCTGTTCCGCGCGTTCTACGCCTTGCCGAAGTCGATCAAGGGGCCGGACGGCAAGCCGGTCAACGCGCTCCTCGGAACCGCCAACCTGATCCTGCGAGAGGTCGAGAAGCACAACCCCCGCGCGGTCGTCCTCTGCTTTGGGCCGGACGCCGCCGCCTACCGGGTCGAGCTCTACCCCGACTATCACGCCGATCGCGAGGCGGCCTTCCCAGATGCGCTCGGCCCGCAATGGGAGGACTCGGCGGACTTCTTCGGCGCCTTCGGCTGGACCGTCGCCGGCTCGGAGGATCTCGAGGCCGACGACATCCTCAACTCATATGCGCTCAAGGAGGAGAAGGCCGGCGGAAAGGCCCTCCTGATGACCGGCGACCGCGACATGTTCCAATGCGCCAGCGGCTCCACCAAGGTGCTCTACGTCAGCACCGGCAAGCAGGGCGGGCAGGTGATGGGGCCCGCCGAGGTGAAGGAGCGCTACGGGATTCCGCCCAGACTCGTCCCCGACCTGATCGCGCTGCGAGGCGACCCCTCCGACGGCATCCCCGGGGCCAAGGGCGTCGGGGAGAAGACCGCGGTCGAGCTGCTTCGCAAGCACGGCTCGCTGGAGAAGGTCCTCGACGCGGCGATCCGGGAGACCCGTCCGGCGCTGCGGACGGCGCTGATCGGCGACCGCGAGCTGCTTCTGGCCTTCAAGGACATGGCCACCCTGCGCACCGAGAAGGTCGGGCGCCCACGCGACAGGCGGACGGACTACCGCGGCGCCGCCAAGGCGGCTCGGGCCCGGGGCATGAACCGGCTGGCGGAGCGGCTGCTGGAGAAGGCAGCCTAGGACGCCTTCCTGATCCGGAACTCGAACCGCTGAACCGACCCCGGCCGGCCCCTCACCGAGACCGCCTGATACCGGAGCGAATGCCTGCCTAGCGCCTGCATGAGCGCACGGAGCGAGTCGATCGCCTCGCGGATGTCGAGCCTCAGATCGCATGGGTGCTCGCGGCAGGCGCCATCATGACCGCCGTCTTCGCCCCGCTGACCGCGCACCTGTACCGGAACCGAGGCTGAGTGCGCTTGGTCATCCGTGCACCCGCGCCACGTAGAGATGGACGCTGCCGAAGCCCCCGATCTCGCGGTCGTCCGCCTCGAAGCCGAACCGCGTGAAGAGCGGCTCCATCTCGCGGATCAGATCTCCGGAGCGCTGCCACAGGCGGACGAGGGCTCTCCCGATCCGGTTGCCGTCATGCGGGAAGTTGACGTCGATCATGACCAGCCGGCCGCCGGGCTTGAGCACCCGACGGAGCTCGGCCATCGCCGCGCCGGCATCCGGGTAGCCGCTGAACGACATCGTGTTGACGACGGTGTCGAAGGAGTCATCCGGGTACGGAAGCGCCTCCACGTTCCCCTGCCTCAACTCCCCCTCGACCCCGTTTCGCTCGAGATTGCGACGAGCCTTGGCGAGCATCGCCGGATTGAGGTCGAGCCCGTAGACCTGAAATCGCGCAGCGCACCTTGCGAGCAGCCAGCCCGTGCCGCATGAGACCTCGAGCACGCGAGGCCCCTCGATCCATGGCAACGCCGAGGACAGCCAGCGCCGCCACACCGGCAGGAACCTGACCGCGAGGTCGTACGCAACCGCGGTGCGCGAGTACAGGCGGTCGAAGCGCTGCGTGAACGCGTCGCGGTCCGCCGGCTCGCTCGAGTACCCCTTCCCCGCGCTCACCGGGCTTCCTCGCGGCTCGCGACGAGCACCTCGGAGGGGACGCCCCAGCTGATGACGACTTCGCGGTGCGTGATGCGCCAGTCGCCCGCGTCAAGGCGTGCGCCAAGCTCGATGGGCCGACAGCCGCCCACCAGCGCCGGTCGCCGTGAGGCGATCGCACCCCATGTCCGGGACACGAGTCTGCTCAGCCCTGTTACGCCGGTCGTCAGGCTCACCGCGGCGAGACATCCGCCTGGCAGAACCAGGCGATGGGCCTCCCGGATCAGCATCCGGGCCGCCTCGCTGGAGAGGAGGTCGAATACATATGTCGCGACGAACCGATCGAACGACTCAGCTTCGCCGGGAAGTGTCAGCGCGGGCGGATCGACCAGACGTACCTCGGCACGAGGTCCCCATCGCGCCAGCCGCTCGCGCGCCAGGCGGACCATTCCAGGGCTGACGTCCACACCGAGATACCGGGCGTCCTCGGGAAGCTGCGTTTCGAGCAGCCAAGCCGCGTAGCGGCCCGTCCCGCAGCCGAGCTCGTACACGCGGCTCGCGCCGCGTAGGCCGGCCGGGACCACCAGTCGTTGGGTGGCCGGGTCCTCGTAGAAGCGCTGGGTATCCTGGGCTCGGCCGATCCGGTCGTAGACCTTGCGCGCGCCCGCGGCATCGAGCGGCATGGCGAGTGAAGCCTAAGACCAACGGGCCGACGGGCGGGGACGACCCCAGCCGCTCAGCCGCCTGACGAAACGGCGGCGAGCTCGAGGTCCTCGCCGGGCTTCAGCATGCGGGCCTCACAGGAACGGGCCCTCATAGCCTCATCGAATCGCGCCGTGGGGCCGGGGACCGGTAGGTAGAAGGGGTCGATCTCGAAGCCGTCGTAGTGCATCGGGACGAGCGTCCCCGCATTGAGCAGCTCGCCCGCGATCGCCGCCTGCTCCGGCTCCATTGCCGCGGCAAGCGGGCTCGGCGGCTGCAGGTGCGGGAAGTTGACCACCGCCCCGTTGATTGGGGCGAAGACGACATCGAACGGCCCATGGCGCTTAGCCATTCGCCACCAGTAGCCGTGGAAGATGGTGTCCCCCAGATGGAGGAGCCTCTGCCCGCCGGCCTCCACCACCCATGAGACCTGGGGGTCGCCGAGGCCGTCGACGGCGGGCAGCGCCGTCAGCGTGAACGGGCCGATCTCGTAGCTCTCCCAGACGTCAACCGCCCTTCGTCGTACGCCTGCCGCTTCGAGCTCCGCGTTCGCCTGCGCCAGCGCGAGGTTCTCGAAGTCGGAGCCGCCGGGCCAGGCGGGCTCGTGGACGGCGGCGTCCGGAGACAGGGAGGCGGCGAGGGCCCCCGCGTCGGTGTGGTCCCGGTGCAGGTGGCTGACCAGCCCCGCGACCGCGGTCCCCTGCGCGTGCGGGGTGACCACGACGGGCAGCTGGGTGCCGGCGGCCTCATCGCCGAGCGCCGCGAAGGTCGCACCGGGGTCGGCCAGCGGATCGATCACCACCGCGGCTCCACCCGACTCGATCTCGACCCCCGCCCAACCCAGCCAACGGACCTTCATCTGCTCCTCGCTTCCTCGATCATTACGGACGATCGTACGGTATCATCCCGAACCATGCCCCGCCGCTCCGCAGCAGCCGTCGCCGAGACACGCACCGCCGTCACCGAGGCGGCCGTCGATCGCGCCTCCGTCGAGGGCCTCGACGGCCTCACCATCGGCGCCCTCGCCGACGAGGTGTCGATGCGGAAGAGCAGCGTCTTCACCCTCTTCGGCAGCAAGGAGGAGCTGCAGCTGGCGACGCTGCGGGCCGCGATCGATCAGTTCCGTCACGGGGTCTGGCAGCCGGTGGCGGACCGCCCGCCCGGGAAGGAGCGCCTCCTGGCGCTCTGCGACAGCTGGCTCGCCTACCACGAGCGCGAGTCTCTGCCGGGCGGATGCTTCCTCACCACGGCCACCGTCGAGTACGACGCCAGGCCCGGCTCCCTCCGCGACGCCGTCGCCGAGACCATGGATCGCTGGCTGCGGAGGCTCGAGCAGGAGGTCGCCCTCGCCGTCGAGTCGGGCGAGCTGCCACCCGACACCGAGCCGGCCGACATCGCATTCGAGCTCAACGCCCTGGCGGCGGCGGCCAGCTACGGGTTCCAGCTCACCCGCGACCCGGAGGTCTTCGCGCGCGCTCGGCGCTCGATGCGGCGGGCGCTCGGCGCCGAGCAGCACTGACCCGGGCATGCCGTAGCCTGCCGAGAATGGCCCCCACGGCAAAGGGGGGCGTCACCCCCGCGGGCTACAAGGCCACCGCCCTGCTGGGTGTCTGCCTGGCGGTGTTCGCTTTCGCATGCTGCGGTTTCTCGGACCCAAGCGATACGTCGACCTACACGGCGGTGGGTGAGCCGTGCAATTCGTCACGGCTGTTCGCGGCCGACAGCGTTTGGAACGCCTGTTTCCCCGCGGATGCCCCGGTCGATCCAAGATCGACCGACATGGTCGGGGGGCTGGTCGCGGAGGTTGACCGGGAGCAGGCCGCCGGGACGGGGCCCTACGTCCAGACGGACGCCTACAGCACTCCCCTCTACGTCGCCGGCAAGCACCAGCCCGTAGTCCGCGTGGCCCTCGCCGACGCGCGCGAACCCGGGCGGAGAGGCCTGCAACGTGCCTTCCGGAAGGTTCCGATTCCCCGGCACGCGCGGCCTGCCGATGGCAGCGACGCGCACATGACGGTCTGGCAGCCGTCGCGGGACCGGCTCTGGGAGTTCTGGCAGGCCCACAGGAAGCGCGGCCGCTGGCATGCGAGCTGGGGCGGAGCGATCAAGCATGTCTCAGAGAGCCCCGGCTTTTTCAACGCGAGCTCCTGGCCGCACCTCTCCAGGCCTCATTGGGGAGCAACGGCAACCAGCCTTCCCGTGATCGCCGGCACGATGCTCGTCGGGGAGCTGCGCACGGGGCAGATCAACCACGCGCTCGCGCTCAGCCTGCCTGCTCCGCGCGCCGACTCGTTCGCCTGGCCGGCACAGCGGACCGATGGCACCGGGCCTCCGGGCGCGATCCCGGAGGGCGCTCGTCTTCGCCTCGATCCGGACCTGAATCTGGACAGCCTCGGCCTCCCGCCGATCACGTTGATGATGGCCAAGGCGGCCCAGCGCTACGGGATCATCGTCCGGGACCAGACGCATGCCGCGATCGGGTTCTATGCGCAGGACCCGGTCCACGCCAAGAGGGACCCCTACTACGGGCGGCATGGCCTCTTCGGCGGCCAATCCCCGACGCGGTTCCTCGGCGCCTTCCCCTGGGACAGGCTCGAGGTGGCGCGGATGAGGCTCTGCCCGCGGCAGGCCGATCGCTGCTCGCAGAGCTAGGTGATCGCTGCCTCAGCTGCCGAGTGGTCGGCTGAGGTCCGGATCTCGCACCGGCCGGACCCCGGCGAGACGGACAAGCGCCGCCTGCGGGCGGGAGCTGACGACGGCGATGGCACTGGGCCGCCGGAGGAGACGGAGGAAAGCCTCGACCGGGCCGGCGGTGCTCAGATCCACCGCGTGGCGATCCTCCTCGGGAATCGCGGCAGGGTCGCCACCCGACAGGACCGCAACGGACGGTGCTCCGCTCAGGCCCAACCGGCTGGCCCTTCGACGCATCCCGACGCGCTGACGACAGACATCCAGCACGCCGACTATCCGCTGTGGGTGTTCGAGAAGGTCACGGATGAACCGGCGAAGGGCACCGGGGGTGCCGGCTCGCCGTTGAGCCCGAAAGCGATCCCACGCGGTGACACCCGTGCGGCGCTCGACCAGTCGTCGCGACCACCACGTCTCCTCGGAAAATGAACGTGCGATGGCGAGGTGGGCAGCGTGCATCTCCTCCCAGTCCGACGACAGCTGACCGGAGTGGGCGTGATACCGGACCCCGACCCTCGGGGACAGCGCTGCCTGCCCATGAGCCAATACGCGACACCAGATGTCGAGGTCCTCGCAGAGTCCATCCCGAAATCCACCCGCCGCCAATGCGGTCTCCCGATGGATCATCGCGGCGCTGTCCGGAATCGGGTTCTCGGGGTGAAGGAGACGCGCCGGTGAAGTCAGGGTTGTGGTCTCCTCGGCAAGAGTCCCATGGAAGCCGAGCTCACTCGAGTCCGGCTTGCACTCGACGCAGGAGGCGGCGACCAGCACGTTCCCGGGGATCAGGGACCAAAGGACCCCGAGATGATGCGGAAGCCACTCGTCGTCGGAGTCGAGTAGGGCAACCCAGTCGTAACGAGCCGCCCTCATGCCCGTTTCCTTCGCGGCAGCGGTCCCCAGGTTCCGCTCATGCCGTATCACCCGAGCGCCGCTCGCCTCGGCGACCTCGGGAGTACGGTCAGTTGAGCCGTCGTCGACGACGATCACCTCGGCCGGCCGCCTCGGCTGCTGCGAAGCGACGCTCCGCAATGCCCGGCGCAGGAGTTCAGGGCGGTTGAAGACCGAGATCACAACCGATACGGGAAGAGGCGCCTGCGAGTGCACGTCCGCCGTCCTCCTCACATGGAAGGTTGTGGTCGCGGGATGTTTCGAGCCCCACTTCGAGCCGGGTGCGACGGCGCTGACGACGGCCTCGGCGCGCGCACGATCGCGTGGAAGCGTCCCACCGACGACCAGGAGGACTGCCGCGTAGGCGACGGAGCCTAGGGTGAGTGCGGTGAGCAGACCGAGCAACCCGGGCAAGGCCGAGTCAGCCAGGCGTGCGATGGCGAAACCGCCGGCGAAGGCGGCGACGAGACCTGCCAGTTGGCGAACCGGCCAGAGCTGGAGGATCGGCTGCGAGAGGTGGGCTCGCAACACGACGAGCTGAACGCCGAGCTGTACGCAGGCTCCGAGCGTGACGCCCAGAGCAGCGCCGGTCACGCCCATTGAAATCGTCAAGACGATGGTCAGCGGGATCGTGGCCGCCATCCGAGCCCCCGCGAGCGCGGTCGTCGCCACTGGCCTCCCGACCGCGAGCAGGGCATCCGACTGGATGTTCGTCATCGTCGAGATCGCCGGCACGAGGAGGACGAGCGCGAGCGCCGTCGATGCGCTGGAGAATCCCGGTCCGAAGAGCCCCATCACACCCGCGGCCGCCCCCCCGCCGACGGAGGCCGGCAGGAACATTCCCACGGCGACATACCTCTGCGAGTCGACGAGGGCGCGATCGAAGCCGGACTGGTCCTCCCCCACGTGTCGCTCGACCAAGGTCGGGAACACCATCTCGGTGATCCGGTAGTTGAGCTCGACGAAGCGCTGACTCAGGGACCAAGCGCGGTTCCAGGCGCCGACGGCACCGAGTGAGCCATAGGCACCGAGGATCCAGGTCCCGAGCTGATCGCTCACGCCGGTGGCGAGGGAGCCCGGGGTGACCTTCAGCCCGAACCGCAGGATGTCGGGCAGCTCACGGAACCCCTCCCGGATCTCCGCGAGCGGTACCGACCAGCGCATCCACTTCGGTGACACGTACAGGCGATGCGCCAGCGAGGTCACCCACGATGCGACAGTGGAGAGGATCAGGCCCCACACCGTCGGCATGAAGAAGCTGGCCGCCACGGCGAAGGCCAGATAGGCGGCCATCTGGTGAGACCGGATCCAGAACAG
This sequence comes from uncultured Solirubrobacterales bacterium, assembly GCA_963747425.1. Classification (GTDB taxonomy): domain Bacteria; phylum Actinomycetota; class Thermoleophilia; order Solirubrobacterales; family 70-9; genus DASUPK01. The sequence goes on along the minus strand of CAVVFJ010000008.1, from coordinate 548,495 downwards.
GTCGTGCCCGGCGCGAAATGCCGATAGGACCCCGTCGATGTTCCAGGCCGGGTTCGTGAACAACAGATACCCGCCCAGGCTGACCATCGCCGGCGCGAACAGATCGGGATGCCCGATCGGGCCGTGAAAGAGGAGATACGTGCCAACGGCCGCGATCAACGACGAGACGAGGGTGAGGGCAACCGAGAAGAAGAACACCGGAAGGAACAGACCGGTCACCCGGGGGCTTCGGGGCGGCAACGGGGCGAGCAGGCGGACCAGCGCGGGTTGCTCGCGAACGCTCGACAGGAACCAGACGGCCCCGGTTGGAGCGTAGGCAAGCGCGAACTCCCCAATGACGTCGATCCCGTAGATCCGAGCGGTGAGAATGCTCGATCCCAGGGCAAGGATCCCGCTGACCGCAAAGCTGAGGCCGCCGAACCCGAACGCACTGAGGAACGACGGTCGCTTGCTGACCGGACCGTGGTGCATCGCCTATCCAACGGCTCGCCGCCTTGCGGCCTTCCATGGGGCTTGGCTAATGCCGTAGCGCCCGTGCCGCGATCACTCGGGCGGGGTTGCCGGCGACCGTCTCGCCTGCTGGGACGTCCTTCGTGACCACGCCGCCGGCTCCCACCAGCGCGCCCTCACCGATTCGCACGCCACCGAGCACGATCGCGCCCGAACCGAGGGAGGCCTCAGGCTCGATGATCGTCCTCTCCATCACCCAGTCTTCCTCTCCCTTCAGCCGGCCGTCCTGGCTGGTCGCGCGAGGGTGCCTGTCGTTGATGAAGGTGACGCCGTGTCCGACGAAGACACGGTCGCAGATGGTGACGCCGTCACAGATATAGGTGTGGCTCTCGATCTTGCAGTCCGATCCGATCGAGGCGCCGCGCTCGATCTCGACGAAGGTGCCGATCTTCGTCCGGGATCCGATCGAGCAGCCGTAGAGGTTGGTGAACGCGTAGACGATCACGTCGTCCCCAAAGCGCACATCGCTGATCAACCGGTGAGGCGCCCGGTTCGACGGACGCGTCGACCCGCCTGTTCGGCGGGGCTTGCCGGCTTGCGCATCTGCCGAGGTCAGGGTCATCTCCTCCTAGGAAACGATCTGTGAGACGCCGTGCTTCCGAGGAGCAGCCACAGCCTGGTCGACGAACGTTCGCTGCCATAGCTCGAGCACGACCAGTGCCCAGATCCGCAGCGCGTTGTCGGCGGTGCCCGCCTCGTTGTCGCGAACCAGTCCACGGACCGCCTCGGGGTCGAACAGGCCGCGGTCGCGAATCGTCGCCGGGGACAGGCAGTCGTCGATCAGCGGCCGAAGCTCGCCGCCCATCCAGGCCCTCAGGGGAGCGCCGAAGCCGGCCTTCGGTCGCCAGATGACCGCCTCGGGCAGAACTCCCTGCATGGCCCGCTTGAGAACGTACTTGCGCGTCATGCGCCTCAGTTTGAGCCGCGGGGGAATGCGGCCCGCCAGCTCGACCACCTCGTCGTCGAGCAGCGGGACCCTGACCTCCGTCGAAGCCGCCATGCTCATCCTGTCCGTGTAGGCCAGGTTGAGGCAGGGAAGGAACGTCTTCATGTCGACGTAGAGGAGCTGGTTGAGCCAGTCCTCGTCCTCTCGGTGCGACAGGTATTCGCGGTGCCGATGGAGCGCGTCGTGCGAGCGGACCTCGCTGCGGAGCTCGCTGCTGAGCAGGCCGAACAGCTCTTCGGACCGGTAGTAGGAGCAATAGGTGAGGTACCGGTCCGTGAAGGGCTGGTCGATGCCGCGGAGGAGCTTCATCAGGTTCCTGCGAGGGCCACGCCACCTCCCCGGCCTTCCCATCGTCAGCCGGCCGTCGAGCGAGGTGCGGATGGCGCTGCGGAATGCTCGAGGGAGGCGGTCGGCCGATCGGGTCAGTTGGGCCGCCAGGTGACGCGGGTAGCCGGCGAAGATCTCGTCGGCGCCCATCCCGCTGAGGATCACCGTGAGCCTCTCGCGGGCGGCGGCGCAGATCAGATAGGTCGTGATCGCAGCGGGATCAGCGATCGGCTCGTCCATGTGCCAGACGAGCTTGGGCAGAAGCTCGACGATCCCAGGCGAGAGCACTCGCTCACGATGGTCGAGTCCCAGCTCCCGGGCGAGTCTGCGCGCGTAACGGAGATCGTCGGGAACGATCTCGTGGGCGAGGTCCTCCTCGCTGAACCCGACGGTGTAGGCGGTCACGCTCGGTGACGCGCCCCTCATGGTGGCCACCACGGTGCCCGAATCCAGGCCCCCGCTGAGGAATCCGCCGAGCGGAACGTCGGAGACCATCTGCCGGCGAATGGCGGCTTGAGTCGTCCCGCGGACCTGCTCGGCCCAGGCCGCCTCGGAGGTGCCGCCCTCCACCCCGAAGCTTGCGTCCCAGTACTGCCTCACAGCCAGCTCGCCGTCCGCGTACCGCGCACAGTGCCCCGCCGGCAGCTGGTGGATACCGTCGAACAGGGTTCCCGGATCGGGAACCCAGAGGAAGGTCAGATAGTCGGCGATCGCCGTGTGCCGGAGCGAGGGCCGGCGAATGGCCGGGAGCAGCGCCTTCAGCTCCGAGGCAAAGTAGAGAGCGCCATCCTGCTCCGCGTGGTAGAGCGGCTTCACCCCGAGCCGATCGCGGGCAAGAAATAGCTCTTCCCGCTCGGTGTCCCAGATCGCGAGGGCGAAGATCCCGTTGAGGCGATCCAGCATGCCCTCCCCGTAACGGGCGTACATCGCCAGCAGCACCTCGGTGTCGCAATCCGACCGGAAGCGGAAGCCGTCTGAACGCAGCTCGGAGCGAAGTTCGCGGAAGTTGTAGAGCTCGCCGTTGTAGGAGATCCAGTACCGGTCCGCATGGACCATCGGCTGGGCGCCTCTCTCGCTCGTGTCCAGGATGCTGAGGCGGCGGTGACCAAGCGCCGCGGGAACCGAGCCATCGGCGGCCGGGAAGAGCTCGATTCCCTCGCCGTCGGGGCCTCGATGGGCCAGTGACGCCGTCATCGCTTCGATCAGGTCTCGGTCCGCCCGGCCGACGAAGCCGCAGATCCCGCACACCGGCTACGCCGTCCCCGGGTCAGGGAGCGTGAGTCTCAGCCGGGCTCTCACGTTGGGTGGGGTGCGTCACGTGGCATCACTTAGAACAACGCGCCGCAGCCTCAGAGCTTGTCCCGCGGTTGCACGGTCCATCGCAGGAAGCGCCTGATGCGGCAGATCGCCCGCCGGCTCAAGGACGGGAGCCTCGACCTGGTCGAGGTTCCCGATCCCAGCCCAGGCCCGGGGGAGGCCGCGGTCAGGGTGAAGGCCTCTGTCCTGAGCGCCGGCACCGAACGCGCCACGCTGGGCCTCGCCCGCAAGAGCCTGATCGCAAAGGCCCGCGCGCGGCCGGACCAGACACGGCAGGTGGTCGAGCGAATGCGCCGAGAAGGCGTTCGCTCCACGGTCAATCTCGTTCGCCAGAGGCTCGAGGAGCTCGGACCCCTCGGGTATAGCGCCGCCGGCGTCGTCGTCGAAGCGGGCGGGGAAGTCAGGGGGCTTTCGCCGGGCGATCGGGTCTCGATCGCCGGGGGCGGATTCGCGAACCATTCGGAGCGCGACGTGGTGCCCGCTCTGCTCTGCGCGAAGGTGCCGGACGACGTCTCCGCGGAGGACGCCGCTTTCGCCACTCTCGGCGCGATCGCGTTGAACGGCTGGCGCCGGGCGGACGTCCAGGTCGGGTCGACTGTCGCCGTGATCGGGCTCGGGCTCATCGGCCAGCTTGCCGTTCGGATTGCCAGGGCGGCGGGCTGCCGGGTCCTGGGCGTGGACCTCAGCTCCGAGCTCGTCGAGCTCGCGCGGTCGGCGGGCGCCGAAGCACAGGTCCGCTCTGATCTCGAGCGAGGCTCCCGCTGGGAGGACTCCGCCGATGCGGTGCTCGTCTGCGCAGCCACCGAATCGAGCGATCCCGCGCTGCTCGCGGCATCACTGGCGCGAGACCGGGGCCGGGTGGTGATCGTCGGCGACGTCCGCATGGAATTGCCCCGGGCACCCTTCTACGAGAAGGAGCTCGACCTACGTCTCTCCCGCTCCTACGGGCCCGGCCGCTATGACCCCGACTACGAGCTGCACGGGCTCGACTACCCGATCGGGCAGGTTCGCTGGACCGAGCAGCGCAACATGGAGGCGTTCCTGAGCTTGGTCGCCGACGGCAAGGTGAGGCCGTCCGAGCTCGTCACCCACCGGTTTCCCTTCGCGGAGGCCGAGCGGGCCTTCGAGCTGCTCCACTCCGATCGGCAGGTCGTCGGAATCGTCCTGCGGTACGGGGAAGGGCGCAGCGAAAACGGAGGCGGGCAGCCCCGCGCCGCCGAGGAACCGAGGCCGCGAAGAGCGAAGGGGGTCGCTCGGCGCAAGGCCCAGGCTGGGCCTGATCGGAGCGGGGTCGTTTGCGACCGGAACCCTGATCCCGGGTTTGCTCCGGGCGGGGTTCGAGCCACTCGCCGTCGCCTCGGCCTCGGGCCTTTCGGCCGAGAGTGCTCGGCGGCGGTTCGGATTCGGGTCTTCCCACGCCGACCCCGGCGACATCATCGGCCGCGCCGACATCGACCTGGTCGCGATCGCCACGCGCCACGACTCCCACGCCGAGCTCGCCGCGCTGGCGCTGAACGCCGGCCAGGCGGTCTACCTCGAGAAGCCGCTCAGCCTCGACTGGGAAGGCCTCGCGCTCGTCAGAGAGGCGCAGCGCGGGACAGGGGCTCCGCTGATCGTCGGCTTCAACCGCCGATTCGCACCGCTGGCCGGGGCCCTTCGGCGCCTGCCGGGACCAAGGCTGATGAGATACCGGATCAATGCGGGCAGCCTGCCGGGCGGCCACTGGATGAACGACCTGGCGCGCGGCGGCGGCCGCCTGAAGGGCGAGGGATGTCATTTCATCGATTTCCTCTGCGATCAGGCCGGCTGCGATCCGATCAGGGTGACCGCCCGCGGCTTCAGCTCTCGTCCCGGCCTTTCCCTGGCTGCCACCGACAACTTCAGCGTCGAGATCGGCTTCGAGGACGGAAGCGTCGGAACGCTTCACTACGCGGCGGACGCGCCGCTCGGCCCCGGCAAGGAGCGCTTTGAGATGAGCGCTCCGGGCATCTATGCCGAGATCGACGACTACCGTCGCGGGCGGATCTGGCGAGGGCGGCGGAAGGAGCGACTTGGCGGCGGTCGACAGGACAAGGGCTTCGCGGCCCAATTCGACTATCTCGCGAAGCTCGTGCGAGGCGAGGCCGAGGGCCCCACTGCGGATGGTCCCTGGATCACGACACTGGTCACGCTGGCGGCCGCGCGGTCCCTCGAGACCGGCGAGCCGGAGCTCGTGATGGCACCCGACCGCCCAACTCGATCCTCAGCGGCGCCGGCGGAGGTGGAAGGGGTTGCCGGCAACGGGCGTTAGTCCATTAGCCGCGGTTCGGAATCGAGGTGGGAGACATGGGCGTGCAGGCAGACGAGGTAGATGAGCGTGAGCAGAGATTGTTCGATCTCGCTCCGTCCTCTGATGCTGATGGATACCCGCCCGGTTCCGGCCGCGCCAGGCGCTCGGACGCGTCGCTCGGCGCCGCGATGCGCCGTCATCCCTCGTTCGTCCTCGCTCCGGTCCTCGGTCTGCTGGCCCTGGCGCTGCTTTCCGGAATGGCTCGAACGCCCACCTACACCGCGAGCACCCGCCTCGCGGTTGGCGGCCTGAACGCCACCAACCCGGCCTCGTTTACCGGATTCGCCGACGCGGCCCAGCAGCTCGCCCAGACATACAGCCGATCGGTGCAGGGCGACGGGGTGGTGGGGGACGTCGCGCGGCACACGAACACGAGTCCCGGGCAGGTGCGGTCCCATCTCTCCGCAGCGCCCATCCCCGAGACCCCGGTCTTCGCGCTCACCGCGACCTCCGGCTCCTCGGACAGCGCCATCGAGCTCTCCACGCTGGCGAGCCAGGCGCTGGTGACGGAGGTCGACCGCGCCAGCCAGGCGGACCCCGCCCGTCTGCTCGATGAGTACCGAACGGCGGAGCTGGAGCGGCAGCAGGTCAGCCGCCGGGTCGACAGCGTGAGCGCAACGGGCGGCGGGAGCCTGGCGGCGGCTCAAGCCGAGCTGCTGGCGGCGGATGCACGCGCCACATCCCTGAGGAACGCCTACGAGGCCAGCCAGCAGAGCGGGGCCGTCCCCCTGCAGATCATCCAGAAGGCGGACCGGGCGAGCAGTGACCGGTCCAGCGTGCTTCAGATTCGCGTATTCCTGGCCGTGGTCGTGGGGCTCGTCCTGGGGATGGCCCTTGCCCTCTTCCGCGACAGCCCCCTCTATGAGAAGACCCTCGCGGCCACCGGCTTCCTTCGCGGCCGCTCGCCCTTCAAACGTGAGCGCACCCGCGGGAGGCCGGACGCCGGTGCACGCTCGAGCCGCACCGAGCGAGCTGCCACCCGGCGGCGATCGCCGCGCCGAGCTCGCACCTAGCCGCCGTGTACCTCGCCGGCCTGGCCCTGGTGTTGGCGGTGATCGTCGCCATCGCCTATCTGGCCTGGCACACCGAGCCCGCCTGGCTGATGACCGCGGCGATCATCGGCTCGACCTTCAACAGCAATTGGGGAGAGTTCGGCGTCCCCGGTGGCCTCGCTCCTGACCGGCTCATTCTGCTGGCGGCGATTCTCGGGCTCCTGCTCCGCTCCCCGGCCGCGCTCGATCGCCCGCGGTTCCACCTCGAGCCGGTCCATGCGCTTCTCGCGGCGACGCTGATCTGGGCGATCGGGTCCGCGATCGCCGCGCAGACGCTGAGCCGGCCGGACACGTTCTTCTTCCTGCTCGACCGGCTGGCGGTCCCCTTCGCCGTCTTCGCGCTGGCGCCCCTGGCTTTCCGCACACCCAGACACCGCGCCGGCTTCCTCGCAGCCCTGGTCGTCTTCGGCGGGTACCTCGGCCTGACGGCGGTGTTCGAGACCTTCGGGCCGACCGCCCTCGTCGTCCCGCATTTCATCCATGACACGGGCTTCCAGAGCGAGCGGGCGCAGGGACCGTTCCTGGAGTCCACCGTCAACGGGGTCGCCCTCTACGCCTGCGCCGTCGCCTCGGCGATCGCAATCGCGACCTGGAGGATCCGGTGGAAGCGAATGGGCGCCGGCTTCGTGCTCCTCCTCTGCGCGCTCGGGCTGCTCTTCACGCTGACGCGATCGGTCTGGATCGCCACGGTCGTCGCCAGCGTGATGACGCTGGCGCTGACCCCCCGGCTGCGTCGATTTCTGCTCCCGGCTGCGGTTGCAGGCGCAGCGGTGGTGCTGTTGCTGCTCGCCTTCGTACCCAAGTTCGACACCAGCGTCAACAACCGCACCCACAACCAGCTGACCGTCTGGGAGCGGCGCAACGTCGACGCCGCCGCGATCAAGATGGTTTCCCGGCGTCCGCTCACCGGCTTTGGGATCGGAACCTTCAACGAGCGGAACGCCGAGTTCTTCCCGCTGTTGGGCGACGTGCCGCAGGTGGTGACCGTGGACACGACGCAGATCGCGATCCACAACGTGTTCCTGCTGTTCGCGGTCGAACAGGGACTGGTCGGTGTGACGCTGCTGGTGGCGAGCCTGCTCGCGGCCGTCGGCAGCGCGCTGCTGGCTCGGGGCCCACCCGAGCTCAGGGCATGGCGCCCAGGGCTGTTCGCGATCGCCGCCTACTGGGTTGTCGCGGCCAACTTCGCGCCACTGGGCCAGGTCTTTCCCAGCATGATCGTCTGGCTCTGGGCCGGGATCGTGCTGGGAGCCGCGACGAGGGAATCCGAGCGATCCCCGGAATCGATGCGTCAGCGGGCCGCTTGGCCGGAGAGCACCTGGACAAACGCGTCCCGCAGGCTGTCCGCGCCCTGATCGAGGTTGAACTCCTCGACCACCTTGCGCCGCCCCGCCTTGCCTAGGCTCCGGCCGAGAGAGCGATCGCGGGCCAGCCGCTCGATCGTCGCGGCCAGCTCCCCCGGCCGCCCCGGGGGGACGAGCAGCCCCGTGACGCCGTCCTCGATCAGCTCAGGGATCCCCATCGTGTTCGAGGCGACCGCCGGAAGACCGCTCGCGAGAGCCTCCATCAGCACCACCGGGATCCCCTCGCCCAGGCTGGGCAGGCAGAAGGCGTCCGCCGCCCGGTAGTGCTCCCGGATCCGGTCCTGTCCGACCGGTCCGGCGAAGGTGACCCGGTCCGAGATGCCCAGTGCGACCGTCTGGCGCCGGAGCGATTCGAGCCTGGAGCCGTCCCCCACCACCTCCAGAACCACCGGGACGTGCCGCTGCCGAAGCATGGAGACGGCTTCGAGCAGGATCGCGTGGCCCTTCTCGCGCTCGAGGCGACCGACGGTGAGCAATCTCAACTCCCCGTCGGATCTGGGCGTGGCGCCGTTCTCGAACCACTCGCCGTCCAGCCCGCAATGGGCGACCCGCAGCTTCCCCCAGTCCTCCTCCGCGGCGATTCGCATCAGCTGGCTGCGCCCGAAGTCGCTGATGCAGATGACCAGGGAGGCGCTGCCGACCTTCGCGGCGAGGCTGGCGGGCCCGTCGTTGAAGATGTCCGTGCCATGGGCGCTGAAGCTCCAGGACCACCGCCTCGGGCCGCTCGCTCCACACCCAGCCTCGCCACCAGCTGTGCGACGTCCCCCGACGGGTTGGTGAAATGCGCATGGACGTGGGTTAGCCCACGCCTCTCGCACTCGCGCCAGATCGGCACCGCCTCCAGGAAGTAGAAGAGCTGCCACCAGCGCCCGTGGGACCCGCCGGGCGGACGACTGAGCGCGAAGGCGAGCGTCCGGAGGTACGCCGCGGGACCCGTCAGCAGGGCGCGGAGATGAGCTCCGGCGAAACTGCGCCAGCGCGCCGGCAGCACCGTATAGGTGGATCCCTGCGCCTCGCGGTCGGCGTCCGTGAGCAGGTGCGCGGGGTTGGTGCCGTGCAGCGCAAAGGTGTGGATCTCCAGGTCGCGCTTCCGCAGAGCCTCCACCTCCCGCTGCACGAACGAATGCGAGAGGGCCGGGTAGAGCGTCGCCAGATAGGCGAGCCGGCCTGACGCCGCCCCTCGACGGCCGTTGCCGGTCATGCCTTGGCCCGTCGCCGGTCTCCGAGCGCGGTCTCGATGGCGGAGGCGTAGCCGCGCGCGGAGTCAAGCGGGCTCCTGTCGAGGGTCGCCCGGTGAGCCGCCTGGCCGAGGCGCCTTCTCCGCGTGGCGTCGCCAGCGAGACTCCCGAGCGCGGCGGCGAAGCCGGCTGGGTCGGCCGGATCGACGATCACGCCGGACTCCCCATCGCCGATCAGGTCCCACGTGGCCCCGGCATGCCGCGAGGCGATCAGCGGGAGCCCCGCGGCAGCCGCCTCGAGCAGGACGATGCCGAACGGGTCATCGAAGGTCGGGAAGGCGAACGCGTCGGCATCCGCGTAGAGCTCCGGCATGTCGGCGTGATCGACGAAGCCGCGGAACTGGACGTCCTCCAGGCCGAGCTCCTCGGCCAACCGCCTGAGTCGCTCGGACTCCGGCCCTGACCCGGCGATGACCAGCCTGATCCGCGGATGTCCTCCCCGCACGCGGGCGGCCGCGACCAACAGCCGGTCCACGCCCTTGTGCGGGACGAGGCGGCCGGCGGTCAGGACCGTGAACCTCACGGGGCGCTCGTAGTCGCGTTCGCGGGCGATCCTCCACAGGCGGTCCATAGTGGAGGAGTGCGGCGCCAGGAAGACCCGGTCGGTGGCAACCCCGAGCTCCATGAAGCGCTCCGCGGCCGGCCTGCTCTTGGCGACGCACGCCGAGGCGGCGCGGAGCAGCACCGCACCGCGCCAGCAACTGATGGCGGCCGAGGTTGCGCTCGTAATGGCTGGTGCCGTCGCTGTAGATGATCAGCGGCGAGCCGCGGAGCCTGCCGTAGACGGCCGCGTAGGCGGTCGGTATCGAGTAGCCGGCGCTGATCACCGCTTCCGGGCGGCTCCGGCCCGAGGGCGGCGAGGATCCGCGGGCTCAGGTAGTAGTCGGCGCCGATCCGGCGCGCCGCTCCTGATCGTGAGCCCGTCGATCACCTGGTGGCGGAAGCGATGGCGGCCGCCCGGAGACCAGGGCATCGCCCGGCTCCCGGTCTGCGCGCAGAACAGCACTGTCAGGTCGACGATCCCCGCGAGCGCATCGAGCACCTCGAGCATGTACGGCGTGGGGATGTCGGTGACGAACGTGACGCGCCGGCGCCCGCGGGCCCCGGAACCGGCGTGGCGGGTGAGCCCGCGCCGGTCCTTGGCGAGCGTTTCGGCCATCTCAGGCGGCCACCCCCACGCGCGGCTCGGGACGAACTGCCGGGGCCGGCTGCTCCATCGCGATCAGATGGGTGAGCGCCAGCAGCATCGGGGCGACCACCCAGCGAAAATGGGGCGCGCGATTCGACCAGATGCGCCGGCGCTGGAAGATTGGAAGCCCGTCGTCGCCCAGCATGCGCCGCAGGGCGAACCCGAAGACCTTCCAGGCCTGATCCGCACAAGACCGATCGTGCCCTGCAGCGATCGAGAGGGTCTGGATCCCCTGCGCGAGCGACTGGGCATCCACCGGGAAGACCCGGGTCGGGTAATACCTCGGTGTCCCGTCCGGGAGAAAGAGGGCACGGCGGTAGTACGCGACGCCTCTGCCCCAGGCGTCCTCCGCCTCCGCCTCTGCAACGCCCGCGTCGGCGCACACGCGGAGCGCGTCGAGCACGTATCCCGTGTGGAAGTTGTCGACCCAGGCCAGGTTCGGCCGCTCCCCGTAGGGCCAGGAGCCGTCCGCGCGCTGGCGAGCGGTCGAATAGCGCACCGCGGCGGCGGCGGCGGAGCCGAAGCCCTCGTCGGGGGGCCCGAGCGCCGCCAGCCGCGCAAGCAGCGCCGCCGCCAGCAGGTTCGAGTTGTGGATCGGCGAGCGGTCCCCCGGCAGATAGCCGAAGTAGGCGCCCCTCCCGCGCCTCGGTCTGCGGCACGCGACGGAGGAAGAAGCGCCCGGCGCCGCGCGCCCTCTCCAGCAGGCGTGGATCGCCGAGGGACGCGTGGGCGTCCAGCAGGGCGTGGCCCGCGAAGGCGGTCGCGATCGTGTTCGGCTGCCGGCGGGAGTAGAAGAAGACACGGGACTGCACGTCGAACGGGTACCCCCAGCATGGCTCCTCGCGGTCGGCGAGCCGGAGGCTCATCGAGGCACCGGAGGGCGTCGGTCAGCAACCGCTGCGCCTCGTCGTGGGGGAGGAAGCCGTTCCGGGCATAGGCGGACACCACCCACGCGACCGAGGCCGCGTTCGGCTCGCGGCTGGATGCCCAGCATCGGGCGGAGATCGAGGGGGGAGCGCTTGACGGCCTGGATCAGGAGGCGGCGCCCGAGCGGGGTCCTCTTCAGCGGCGCGACGATGCGGCGCGAGGCGTTGAGCCCCTCGTACGGATCCGTTCCGCGCCAGGCACGCTCGGCGGCCCAGTAACTCAGCCGGCGGGCGAGCGCGCGAGCCTCTGTGGCTACCTCCGAGGTCTCGGTGGTGGCCTCGTCAGCCACGCGCCCCCGCCCAGGCAGTGGCCGGCGACGCGGCGGCCTGGGAGTGGACGACCGCCGCCACGAACTGTCCGATCAATCGCTCGCTCCGTGCGCGCAGCTCCTCCGGCCTGCGGGCTCGACCTCCCGCCGGCGGACCGGCGGAAGGTCGCGGACGCTCTGGATGCGCCGCAGGTCCCCGCGCTCCTCGAGCCAGCGGTCGACCTCCGGGGTACGGCCCGAGAAGAGGCTGAGGGTGGGCACCCCGAGCAGCGCCCCCTCGCGCGTCATCGTGCCACCGGCGCCGATCACGAGATCGCTGGCGTACATCAGGGATCGCGCGTCCACTGCGCCCTCGGGAAACACGACATTCGGCAGGCCCAGTGCGATCAGCTCGCGGCGCTGCTCCGGACGGCGGGTGAGCACCACGCATCGCGCCTCGCGCTCCTTGCAGACCACCCGGAGGACCTCGGCGAAGAGGGGGTTGTCCGACCGGTGGTAGAGGGCCCCCGACGGGGGCGTCCGGGCGACGATGACCACGGTCCCGTCGCCCCGATCGACGCCGGCGGCCGCAAGGACGCCTGGATCGGGGCTGAAATCACCGAGGTAGAGCTCCTCCTTGAGCCCGTCGTAGAAGCGCGTCTTTCGGCGCGTCGCGCCCATCCGGCCGACGTTCGTGCGGGCGAGCACGGCCGGCAGCAGCACGCTGCCCGCGAGGCGAAAGGCGATGTGGTTCGCGGGCTGGTGCTCGTAGTCCATCGCGGTCACGGTCCGGATTCCCAGGGCGCGGGCGGCGACGATCTGGGCGTAGGAGTTGTGGGAGATGGCCGCGTCCGGGCGCTCCGCTCGCGCCCACGATGCGAGCCTCCGGACCCTGTCGGCGACGAGCCGCGCCTTGGACAAGCGGCCGTGAGGGCTCGGCCCTCCGATCACCTCCACGTCATGCCAGCGCTCGCGGGCCAATTCGACGGTCTGGGCGTTGTCGCGTGCGGTCACCAGCACCTCGTGCCCCAGGTCCTCGAAGCGCCTCGCAACCGGAGCGAAGAGCAGCGGGTGCGGCGAGTTCGAGAGGTCGATCCAGATCCTCATCGGGCTAGTTCGCCCCCCTCCTGCGCAGCACCGCGGGCAGCGTGCGAAGCATGAGGCGGATGTCCGTCCACAGCGACCAGTTGGTCACGTAGACGTAGTCGAGCCTGATCATCTCGTCGAACGGGAGGCTGGTCCGCCCCAGTACCTGCCAGAGGCCCGTCAAGCCCGGGGTGAGGTCGATGCGGCTGCGGCGCCAGCCGTCGAGCTGCCTGTCTTCGGAGGCGATCATCGGCCGCGGTCCCACCAGGCTCATCTGACCCTTGAGCACGTTCCACAGCTGGGGCAGCTCGTCGAGGCTCGATTGCCTGAGGATGCGGCCGACTCGCGTCACCCGCGGGTCATGGTCGAGGTGGAGCCAGCCGGGGTCCTTGCTCTCCGCGAGCAAGCTCCCCCGGAGTTGCTCCGCGTCCACGGTCATCGTGCGGAACTTGACCAGCCGGAAGCGCCGCCCCCACAGCCCGATTCGCTCCTGGTGGAAGAAGACCGGCCCGCGCGAGTCGAGCTTGATGGCAACCGCGATCACAGCGAACAGGGGCGCCGTGAGGAGGAGCAGGGTGAGCGCTCCGACGAGGTCCATGCCCCGTTTCAGGAACCGCGAGGAGCGAGGAAGGACCGGGGGGTTGATGCCGAGCACGGTGATTCCCTCGACGTCATCGATCTCGACGGAGGGCCCGAGCGCGTCGAACAGCTGCGGCAGCACGCTCACCTTGACGCCGAGCTCCCGGGCGCGATTGAGGAAGTCGAAGAGCGCCTGCCCGTCGAAATCCTCGCGCGCGATCACGACCCGTTCCGCGCCGTGCTCGGCCACCACCGCGCCCAGGTCGCGGGCCGGGGACTCGCCCTCCGCGGGAACTCCGTTGGACCCGGCCCCCAGCGCGGAGAGCGGGATCAGGCCCACCGACTTCGCGCCCTGCCGGCCGTTCGCCTCCAGCTTCCTCGCCAGGGTGGAGATCTCCCTTCCATCGCCGAGCAGCACGACCGGCTCGGGCCCGAGCACCGACACCGCGAGCCTCCGTGCGACCGCTCGCAGGGCGGTGACGCAGACGATCGCGAGCAGGGCGAACACCGCCAGGGCGCCGAGCCAGACGCCGCCCACGGGAAGGAACCGGTAGCAGGCCAGCAGCAGCAGACAGCCGACGAGCACCGCGTGGAAGATCCAGGGCAGATCGTCCACGGTCTGATGGCTCATTCGCTTCAAGTCGCGGTCATAGAGGCCGTACGCCTTGAAGACGACGATCCACAGCGGCAGCACCGCCAGACCCCAGGCGAACTCGTTCGGGTGGTGCGAGAGCACCAGCAGCGATACGGCCATCGCGACGGTCACGCCCACCCCGTCGGCGAGAGCGAGAAGCCGGCGCACCGCCGAGTCACGCGCCTGGTGGCGTCGCGCGACTACCCGCTGCCATGTCCGCGCCGCGGCGTCACCCCGCGGGCGCTCGAGGGCCGCACTGCCCGCCACCAGCTGGGACTGCTCGATGGGAGGCGGCGGCTCGCTCATCGCGCGGACGCCGACGGATTCACCAGGCGCTCCCGCGAGTCGCGCGGGAAGAAGCGCCGCGCCGACCCCAGCGCGACCTCCGCCCCACCGAGGCGCATCGAGTCATCGGCCGCCTCGGCCAGCTGCACGACCTCCTTGGCCAGGCTCGCGTTGGCTACGGATTCGCCGCCGTTGCGAATCGCGCCGAGAAAGTCGCGAAGCTCCTCCACGATCGGCTCGTACGCATCGATCTTCGGAGAGAGGATGTCGCCGGTCCGGTAGGAGAGCTTGTACTCGCCGAACGTCTCCGGATCCTTGTAGACGACACCGTGATCGAAGACCCTGACCGGCTCGGGCGATCCGTCGTCGTAGACGACCATCTTCCGACTCCCCACGATCACCGTGCGCCGCAGCTTGCTGGGCGCGAGCCAGCTCAGCTCGACATTGGCGACGATGCCCGACTCGTAGGTGAGGGTGACGAACGCGACATCGGGAATACCCGAGACGATCGAGTCCCGCCCGATCGCCCGCACGGTGCTCGGCATCTCCTCGAGCCAGTAGAGCAGGATCGAGAAGTCGTGCGGGCCCAGATCCCAGATCACGCTGACGTCGGGCTGATGGAGGCCGAGGTTGACCCTGCTCGACGAGACGAAGAAGACCTCGCCGAGCTCGTCGCGGCGCAGCAGGTCCTTGACGGCACGCACGGGCGGGCTGTAGAGGAACGTATGGCCGCACATCAGCACCAGTTCCCGGGCCTGAGCGCGGCCGAGCAACTCGCTCGCCAGCTCCGATGATGGGGCCAGCGGCTTCTCCACGAAGGTGTGCTTGCCTGCGTCGAGAGACCTCGACGCGAGGTCGAAATGGGTGAAGACGGGAGTCGCGAGCACGATCGCATCGAGCTCGGGGTCGTCGAGCAGAACCTCCACATCCATCGTTCGTGCGGGCCCCGGATAGCGTCTGCCGAACGCCTCGAGTACCTGCTCGTCGAGGTCGCATATCCAGCGGAGGCGCGCGTTCGGCATCTCGGCGAGCGCTCGCAGGAGGTTCGGTCCCCAATATCCGAGGCCGACGACGCCGACGTTCAGCGCCTTGGGGTCGGGCTCCGGAGGGATCATCCGCGCGCCCTCCCAACCGCACCGGTGAGCGCCTCCGCGACGGCCAAGACCTCGGCGCGGGTCAGCTCGGGAAACATCGGCAGAGAGAGCTCCTCCTGGCTCCACCGCACAGCAGCGGTCAGCTCGGTGCCGGCCGTGTAATCGCTGCGTTGACCAAAGCGCCCGCTCGCGAACGGCTGCTGCCGGTGTGCAGCGGGCCAATAGTGGATGCCCGTCTGGATGCCGAGGCTGTGCAGCCGAGCCTTGACGGTGTCGCGCCCGGCGACCCGAACCGGGAAGAGGTGGTAGACGCACTCACCGCGGCGGTCCTCCTTGACCGGACGGCAGCCTTCCGGCAGCACCTCGCGATAGAGCGCGGCCCATGCCCTTCGCGCGCCGTTCGCCGCATCGAGCCTCGGCAGCTTGACGCGGAGCATCGCGGCCTGTAGCTCGTCCAGTCGCTCGTTGAACCCAGCCTCGATGTGCTCACCCTTGCTCCTCTGTCCTAGATTGCGCAGGCGACGGCAACGCTCGGCGATCCCATCGTCGTCCGTGCAGATCGCACCGCCGTCTCCAAGCCCTCCCAGGTTCTTGCTTGGATAGAAGCTGAAGGCCGCGGCATCTCCAAACGATCCGGCGCGGGCACCCTTCCAGCGGGCACCGTGCGCCTGTGCGGCGTCCTCGACCACGAGCAGGCCGTGGCGCCGAGCGAACCGCCGGATTGCGTCCATGTCGCAGACCTGCCCGTACAGGTGGACGGGGACCACGGCTGCGGTGCGGTCCGAGATGGCCTCGCCGGCGGATCGAACGTCAAGCAGCCCGGTCGCATCGTCCACGTCGCAGAACCGCGGAACCGCGCCCGCATGGACCACTGAGAGGGCGGTAGCGATGTAGGTGTGAGCCGGGACGATGACCTGGTCGCCCTCCTCCACTCCGGCCGCGACCAGCGCGAGCGTCAGCGCGGCCGTCCCGGACGCCACGCCGACGCAATGGCGCACCCCGCACAATTCGGCGAACTCGGTCTCGAGCCGCTCGACCTCATTGCCCAGGATGAACCTGCCCTCGGCAAGCACGTCGTCGAACGCCATTCGAAGCTCTTCGGCGATCGCTGCGTGTTGCCGGCGGAGATCCACGAAGGGGACCTCGCGCGCGGCTCGAAAAGCCGCCAACGCGTACATGAAGACTCCCAATGTCAAGTCGGTCGGACGGGCCGAGCATGTCGCTCCTGGCCCTGGCGTCCATCGACAGATCAACGGGCGCGGCCACATCCTTCTTGCAGTGGAGCGGCCCGGGGGAGCTACCGGGTGACCGGTACCGCGCCCCGCTCACTGAGGCCGGCCTGCACCGCTCGGCGGCCACGGTGATGCAGACCGTGAACGGCACCCTCAGACTTCCCCAGCCTGGCGGCGATCTCACGTGGCGCGAGCCCGCAGACCTGGCGCAGCAGAACCACCTCTCGTTGCTTCCGCTGGACGCCGGCCATCGCATCCTTCAAGTCGGCGAGACGCTGTTCATTGCCCTCGAACGGATCCGGGGTGCTTGCCCGGATCTCTTCGCACGGGACCGGCCGCCTCTCCCGCAGGTGGTCGATCGCGGCATTCCTGGCCACGCGAATCAGCCAGGCGGCGAACGGGACCGCCTCACGCCGGTACCTGCCGATCACGGAGATCAGTTTCAGGAACACCGTTTGCGTCACGTCCTCGGCGTCGTGCTCGTCACCGACGATGCTCCGGACGAAGCGGTAAACGTCGGCCGAGTAACGGTCGTACAGGAACCGGATCCCCTCCCTGTCTCCTGCCTTCGCCCGCGCCACCGCGCGATCAACCAGGCGCCGCTCGCGGTCTGATTCGTTGCCCAGCGCAAACGAGCCGGGCCCGGGTTTGGCTGCCTGCGAGGGAGTGAGGCACGTCGGTTCCACTGGCAGACGCGACCCTAGGCTTCTCCAGTTTGCGGAATGTTTCGAGAGAGGTTTGCCCTCGCTGCGGATTCTTGTTAGAGGCGTGTGAGATCCCGACCGGATCTGCGCGTCAGTTCAGCCTCCCGGATCACGTTGGTCTGTCATGGCCGACGTGCTGGTGCTCTGTTACCACGCCGTCAGCGAATCCTGGCCAGCCGACCTTGCTGTCAGGCCGGCACAGCTCGAGCATCAGCTCAAGCTGCTTCTCGAGCACGGCTACCGCGGGGCCACCTTCCATCAGGCGGTCTGCGCCCCGCCCGCCCCCAAGGTCGTGGCTGTCACCTTCGACGACGCCTACCGGTCCGTGCTCGAGCTCGGGCTCCCGGTGCTCAGTCGTTTGGAACTACCGGGGACCGTCTTCGTGCCCACCGGGTTCGCCGGGAACGCCGGGCCTATGTCCTGGCCGGGCATCGACGGGTGGCTGGGCAGCCGGCACGAGGCGGAGCTGATGGGGATGTCCTGGTCGCAGCTCGCAACACTGGCGACCGCTGGATGGGAGATCGGATCCCACACTCGCACACATCCCCGGCTGACCGATCTGGACGACAGCGACCTTGCCGATGAGCTGGTGGGGTCCCGTCGCGAGTGCGAGTCGCGGCTCGGCCTTCCCTGCAGGTCCTTGGCGTACCCCTACGGGGATGAGGATCATCGTGTTGTGAGGGCGGCCGCTGCGGCCGGGTACTCGGCCGCGGGAACGCTTCCCGACAGCCTCCATCCGTCATCGCCGCTGCGCTGGCCGCGGATCGGCGTCTATCGCGAGGACGATGGGCTCAGGTTCCGGGTCAAGACGTCCCCCCTGATGCTCCGCATGCGGGCGAACGGGAGGCTGCGGGTACCGCCAACCGCATGGAGGGTCGCTCGGCATTTCCGAAGTGGCGCACGCTTTAGCGAATCGCGTCAGCCTGGACAAATGGATGGTTGAAGACCGTTCATAAGGGGAATAGGTGACAGGAGGGAGCTTTGTTGCCAATGCGGAGCCGGACGGAACCGGCGGACGCCAGAATCGAGGGGCCCGTGGAGGCAACGGGCTGGTTGCTGAGCCTTTTTGAGCACTCGCCTTATGGGCTGGTGGTCACGGGCCATCAAGGCACGATTCTGAACTCGAACCGGCGGGCTACGGAGATGCTCTTCCCGCGGGACAGCTCGAACGTCCTCGGGTCGAGATGCTGCGACTCGATCTGCGAGCCGCTCAACCGGCAACACCACGGCCGCGAGAACACCGTCTGCCTGACAGAACGCGTAAGGGGCACCGGCGGAGCACTTCCCGAGGCCCGGCTGGAGGTCGACATGGGTGGCGTGCGGACCTCGGTCTGGGTGACCGCGTCGCCGATCGAGTGCGTCGGGGCGGGGGCGGTCGTCTATCTGCGTCCCGAGAATCCGAGCTACGGTGACCCGCGCATTCAGGTGGCAGGGCGCGTCGAGGCAGAGATCTCATCGCTCCCCCGGCTTCACATCCACACCTTCGGGCGGACGCGGGTCGAGGTAGGCGGGGTGGACCTCGGAGGCGACTGGCTGCACCAGCGGCCCGGTCAGCTCCTCGAGTACCTCGTTTGCGCTCGCCACCGGGTGGCCACTAGCGAACAAATCTCCGAGGCACTGTGGCCGGCAAGGGCGTTGCCGTGGAGCTCGACCAGCGTTCGCCACCAGGTGCACACACTTCGGGAGAGGCTGGAGCCGGACCGGGACAGCGATACGCCGTCGCAGTTCGTCATCACGCAGCGAGGCGGCTACATGCTGGATCCCAAGCGCGTGTGGATAGACGCAGACGAATTCGAGGACAAGGTCCGCACGGGACTCACCCTGTTCGTCAACGGTGAGGGGGAGGCGGCGATGGCTCCACTGGAGCAGGCGCTCAGCCTCTACCTGGGAGACTTCTTGAGTGACGACCCGTACGCGGACTGGGCGCTGGAGGAGCGCGACCGCCTGCGGGAGCTCGCCGGGCGGGAGCTCCGCGCCATTCTCTCCCAGAAGCGGACTGCCGGCGACCTCGCCGCAGCGGCCGAGCACGCTCGCCGCCTCGCCGAGATGGAGCCTTTCGACATGGACGTCCAGCGCGATTTTCTTGAGATCTGCATGGAGCGTGGGCGGCGCAGCGAGGCGATGCGGCGCTACGCCCTGATTCGACGGAGGGTACGCCGCGAGTTCGGCCACGACCCGGACTTCACCCTCGCGGACCTCGGCGGCTGACGCTCCTCTGCAGATCCCTCTCCCGCGGCGGCGATCAGCATCCGCCGATCCACCTTTCCTCGAGCGGTCCGCGGCAGGTCGTCATGGATCGAGATTTTCCCCGGCACCTGGTGAGACTCGAGGCGCTCCGCGCACTCCCGCCGCAGCGCCGCCGGATCGAGCTCGACCCCGTTCTCAGGGGCAACATGGGCATGTATCGCCTGTCCCAGAAGACGGTCGGGCACCCCGACGACCGCGGCCTCCCGGACCCCCTCGAGGGCGTGGAGCACCTCCTCGACCTCGCGCGGGTACACCTTCTCGCCGCGGCACTTGATCAGGTCATCGGTTCGACCCACCCAGTGCAGGAGACCCTTTTCGTCGCGCAAGAAGAGGTCACCGGTGGCGAGAATCGGCTCCCAGGGCCACCGCCCGAGATTCAGGCGCTCGGCGGTCCGCACGGGATCCCGCCAGTACCCGTGCATCACGTGCGGTCCCCGGACCATCAGCTCACCGACTTCGCCGACCTCGGCCTCTTGCCCGCCGGCCCCGGCGACCCAGGCATCGGTGCCGGGGATCGGGATCCCGGACGAGGTCGGAGCGTCCAGCCGGTCCGGCGGGAGATAGGAGACGCGAATACACTCGGTGAGCCCATACATGAGGTAGAGCTGGGCGCCTGGGAAGGTCCGGCGAACGGCGGCGACGGTCGCCTCAGGCAGTGAGGCGCCGGCGTTGGTCAGGAAGCGCAGGTCGGGCAGCTCGCGATGTGCGAGTCCGCGCAGGGCGACCAACACCTGGAAGATCATCGGCACCGCCGGCAACCCGGTGATCCGATGGTCCTCGAGCAGCTGCACGATCCGGCCGGGAAACGCGAAGCCCTCCTCGAGCACGAGCGTGGCACCGACCCGCACACAGGTCAGCAGCTGGCAGAGGCCGTAACCGAAGGAGAGCTGCAGCACACACAGCACCCGGTCCGCGGGACCCATCTCGAGATACTCCGCTATCGACCCCGTCACGAAGGAGAGGTTGCGGTGCGTGAGCATGACCCCCTTCGGCTCGCCGGTGGATCCGGACGTGTACATGACCGCGGCGAGATCGGTCTCCAGCGGGAGCGGGGGCGTCGGGCCCACCGCGGCCGCCAGCCCCTCGACCGCGGCCACCACCGGCACCGAGGGAGCTGCCAGGGCCTCCGCAGCCTCAGCCACCTCAGCCCTCTCTGGGTCGCAGACGAGAACGGCGGGATCGACGTCGTCGAGCACATAGCGGAGACGATCTCGCTTGATCGTCGGGCTCAAGGGGGTCAGAGCGGCGCCCGCGCGCAGCGTCCCCTGGAAGGCGATCGCAGCCTCGATGCCATTGGGGAGAAGGATCACGACCCGGTCGCCGCGCCGAACGCCCAGCTCGCGGAGACCGTTCGCGAACCCGGCGGACAGCCGGTCGAGCTCCCCGTAGCTGAGCACGCGATCGTCAGAGATCAGGGCCGCCCGGCCAGGATCGCGCGTCGACGTGAAGCTCAGATCCTCGGCGACGGTGCGGTTGCTCACCCCGATGTCCGCTTTCGCTCGACGAAGCCGGCGATCGCGTCGATGGATCCGAAGTTCTCCTCGGTGATCTCGACGTCCTCGACCACCATCTCAAACCGGGACTGGACCTCCTCGACAAGCTCGACGAAGCCGAGGGAGTCGACGATTCCCAGCGCCAGGAAGTCGTCTGCATCCTCGAGCTCGACCTCGGGCTCCATGTAGAGGAAGTTCTCCTCGATATAGGCCCTCATGTCCATGCGAATGTCGCCGTTTGCGCCAGTCACGCCGGTATCCCCTCAAACAAACGTGAACCGGAGCGGTCAACTCTCACCCGGGGCTCGGCCGTCTCGGCCGGATAGCTCCCACCGCCGGCCCCACAGAAGGCGTGGTGCCAGAGCTGCGTGGAGAGAACGCCGACCAGCGCCATCCCCTCCCGGACACCGCGCGCCCGGCCGGCGCGGCAGCGCCGCAACAGGCCCGCAACTCGATCCGGGTCCCAGATCCCCGTCTCCGCCAGCGCGGCGGCCGAGAGACTCTCCTCGACCCAATCGGGGGCGCCCGCAGAGAAGAAGGGATCCACCTCCGGCGCTCTGTAGGGCTGCTTCGGGCGGGCCGCGATCTCCGCCGGCAGCAGACCGGCAGCGAGCTCACGGAGCGCGACCTTGTCATCGAGGCCGCGGAGCTTGCGCTCGGCCGGCAGTCCCGCGGCATGGGCGAATACGCGATGGTCCAGGAAGGGAAACCGCCCCTCAACCGCGTGGGCCATCGCCATGCGATCGCCCTGGGCGGCGAGGAGATAGGGCTCGAGCAGGGTCTTCAGCTCGAGCCACTCGGCGCGCTCGAGACTGCTCCAGTGATCGAACCCGGCCGGCAGCTCTGCTCGCAGGCGTTCGAGGGAACCTCCGGCGTCCGCGATGAGCTCGGGGCCGTACAGGGCCCGCACCGTCGCCGTCGCCGCGGCGCGCGTGAGGTGGGAGGACAGTGGATCGCCGGCCGACCCCGTTTCGAGGAGAAAGCGCTGCCACGCCGGCCCGCGACGAGCGCCCGTCGGGCCCAGGTGCGGATAGAGGTCCTCGATCAGCCGCCGGGCGCGCTTCGGGTCGGTCCGGTGAAGCTCCCGCAGCGACACCTCCTTGAACAGGTCGTATCCCCAGAACAGCTCATCCGCCCCCTCGCCGGTGATCACCACCTTCATCCCGTGTTCATGGACGTCGCGGGCGAGCAGGAAGAGGGGTACGGGCGCGGTGCGCACCAGAGGCGTCTCCGCATGCCAGATGACGGTCGGGAACGCCTCCGCGATCTGAGCGGGCCCTGCCTCAACGACGTGGTGGCTCGTGCCGAGCGTGCGCGCCACCGATTCCTGCTGGGCGCGCTCGTCATAGCGGGGGTCGCTGAAGGCGATGGAGAAGGTCCGTAGGTTGCTGCCCACCTTGCGCTTGGCGAGAGCGCTGATCAGGCTCGAATCCAGCCCACCGGAGAGGTAGGCGCCAACCGGCACATCCGCGCGGAGCCGAAGGCCAACGCTCTCGAGCAACACCTCGGCAAGATCCCCATCTCCCGCGGGTGTCTCGTCGTGAGCGGGCCTCCACCAGGACCGCTGGTCGACGATACGGCCGCGTTCCCAGACGAGCAGGCCTCCGGGGGCAAGCTGGGATACGCCGGCGAAGGCGGTTCGCGGCGGCCGCGCCCCCCAGAGCGTGAACACATCGTCGATGCCGGCGAAGTCGGGCCTTGGAGTCACCTCCCCTGAGGCGAAGAGCGCCTTGGCCTCGGAGCCGAAGACGAGAGTGCCGTCCGGCAACAGCGCGTATTGAAGCGGCCGCACGCCGAACCGGTCTCGAACCAGCGTCAACCGACGCTCACCCGGCTGCCACCAGGCAAAGGCGAACTGGCCATTGAGCCGCTCGAGCGCGTCGAGCCCGTCGCGCTGGAGCAGCCGCAGGACCACCTCCGTGTCACAGGTGGTCGAAAAAGCCTCGCCGCGCGCCTGCAGCTCCCTCCGCAACTCGGGGTGGTTGTAGACCTCGCCGTTGTAGACGAGCAGGCCACCGTCGGCCGGTGCCTTCAGCGGTTGCCAGCCGCCGGCGATGTCGAAGATTGCCAGCCTGGTGGACACGAATCCGGCGCCGGGCTCGATCGCGAGCCCGAAGCCGTCTGGGCCCCGATGGCGAATCGCCCGCGCCATCCTGCGCAACGAGATCTCCGGGACTGGCGGTCCGTCCTCCGGCCGGGCTATGCCAGCGATGCCGCACACGGCGCGGTCAGCTCGCGGACTCCAACAGGAACGCGGGAGCGTGCTGGTATTCGGTCGCCACCCGCCGGCGCTCGATCTCCCGGTATGCGGCTTCGACCTCCTCGGGCGCCAGACCCACGCGGGGAGAGAGCTCGCGCGGCTCGACCCGATGGGCATGGCCCCACAGCAGCAGGTCCATCCGGTCGTACGGGTGACCGAAGTAGAACTCCTCCTGGGTCTGCGGCAGGCTGAAGGTGTCGGTCGTGGGGTACCTGCTGGAAACCGACTCGGGAAGGTCCAGCTCGCGCGCCAGCGCGTACACCTGGCCCTTGTAGAGATGCGCGATCGGCTTCAGATCGGCGAGCCCGTCCCCACCCTTGACGAAGAACCCCTGGTCGTACTCGAGCAGGTTCGGGGTCCCGGCTACCGCGTAGCCGAGACGATCGGCCCAGGTGTACTCGAGCAGCTTCCGGGCTCGCTGCTTCATGTTGCTCGCCGCCAGGAGCTCGCGGTAGGCGTCGGGCGGCATCCGCCGTTGCTCCTGGGTGCCATCGGGCCGCTCGACCACCAGAGAGAAGACGATGATTCCCCCCGTCGGCCGCGAGCGAACGAGCTTGTGGCGCCAGGTCGATTCGTAGTCGGGAAAGACCTTCCGGATCGCTTCGTCGCGCTGCCGGTAGCAGCCGAGCGCCTCGAGGGCGCCCGTGATCGGCTCCTCCTCCGTGCGTGCCCCGAGCGCGGTGGCGAGCTCCAAGCCGATGTCCGCCGACTCGCTCGCGGCGTCCCGCTCGGGAAGCCGCAAGCAGAGGACGCGCTCCGGGCCGAGCGCCCGAACGCAGATTCCGGCAACCACGCCGGAGTCGACTCCGCCCGACACGGCAACCACGGCGCCGCCACGCCCCAGCCGCCTGACGGCCTCAGCCGTTCCCGCAGAGAGGCTCTCGAGGCAGGCGGCGACATCGAGCTCCTCAGGTCCTGGGCTGTGTAGCTTGGAGCCGGATGACGACGATTCGGCCACTGGGGAGGTCGGACCTGCCCGCCGTGGCGAGCCTGATGGCCAGGCGCCTGCCCGACTGGACGCAGGATGAATCGTTCCTTGCCGCGACACTAATCGACCAACGTTGGGACGCCGCAGAGCTTCCGTCGCTGGTGTCCGTGGACGACGATGGCGCGATCGTCGGCTTCATCGGCGCCCAGGTGCGACGAGTTCGACTGGGCGACCGAGTGCTCCGGGGAGTGTGCTGCTCACATCTCGTTGTGGTTGACGACCCCCGAGCCGGACCCGCAGGGGCCCTCCTGCTCCGGCGCATGCTCTCCGGCGAGCAGGATCTGACCTGGACCGACACCGCCACGGACGGGGTCGCGCAGATGTGGCGGACCTTCGGCGGCTACGTCGACCAGGCGCGAGCCCTCGACTGGATGCTCGTCCTCCGACCCGTCCGCTGGGCTCGTGAGGTGCTGAGGACGCGGATGCGCCGGGGGCCGTCCCTTCGAGAGCTGGCGCCGGCGCGAGCTCTTCCCTTTCATGCGAGCGGTCCCGGACTCGCGCCACGCGCGTTCCCGGACCTGCCCACCGGCGTTCACGGGCAGGATGCGACACCCCGAGCGATCGCTGAGAACCTCGACGACCTGACACGCGACCTCCGCCTGCACGTCGATTACGACGAGGCACACCTCGATCGGCTGTTCGCACAGGTCGACGCCGCCGCCGGACCTCTTGTGCGTCGCCTCGTTCGCCGCGGCGATGTCGCGATCGGCTGGTACGCGTACCTGTGCCGTCGCGGCGGTGCCAGCCGGGTCCTTCACATCTGCGGGCGGGCGGCGGAAATGGAGGCAGTGGTCGGCGAGCTGGTCAACGACGCCCGGCGGCGCGGCAGCGCTGTTCTCGCTGGGCGCTTCGAGCCGCACCTGCGAACACCCCTCAGCCATGGCTCCGCGGTTCTGGGAATAGCTCGATGCCCGCTGATTCACTCGCGTGAGATCGATGTGCGCGCCCTGCTCGCGACCGACTCCTCGCTGCTCACGAGCCTCGACGGGGAGTGGTTCGCGACCTGAGCCGAGCCACGGGACTCATCTCGGCAAAGCGATCCTCGAGCACGTCGAGGCGAACGTGCGGGAACAGTCCATACCCGGGCGGCGGGTCGTCCTGGTCGATGTAGTCGCGGACCCAGAAGCCGTACTCGCCGTGCAGCAGGCGAGCGGCCCGCTCCGGGGTCAGCGGCCTGAAGGCCGAGTCGGCGAGATCGAGCGCGGCGGCGTCGACGTGGGAGGCCACGGGCTCGAGCCGCTCAGCGTCCCATTCACTCCAGTCCGCGACGTCCCGCCCGTATGAGGTGCCGTCGCAATGGGCGACGAATCCGCAGTCGGCGAGCTCGCGCGCCCGGCGAAGCTCCGCCTCCCGCGCCCTGCGCGAGCCGGGGAACGCTCCCAGGTCCTCATAGAGGTCGGGACGCAGCCGCACCGCGAAGCGCTTGACGAGCCGCGCCGAGCGGTAGCCGTCGCGGTGCTGCTCGAAGCGGGTCTCGGGGTCGCGGGCGCTGGAGCCGACGTAGACCCAGGGGATGCGGGGGTCCCGGCGGCGGCCGGCCTCGCGAGCGAGCTCGATCACGTAGACGCGGGAAGGCATCCCCGACTGCTTCGACGGTGCGGGGGAACCGCCTCCAGAGGGGGCTTACTCGATGGTCCAGGTGTCGCCCGAGCGGAGCAGCGAGGCGATGTCGTCGTCGCCGAGGCCCTCGCGAGCGGCTGCCAGCTCCTCACCCACGCCCTCGGCGTAGGTGGGCCGATCGCTCGCGCGGATCACCCCGAGCGGAGTCGGGCCCGTCGGACGGTCGGCGAGGCGCGCAAGCGCATAGGCGAGGGTCGGATCGTCGGCGTCGTGGACCACCAGCGCGTCCTCGCCCACCTCGGCGACGTCGGCCAGCTCGAGCCGGCCGTTCGCGCCGCGGACCACTCCCCGCTCTCCCTCGGCTCCGAAGCGGATCGGCTCTCCGTCGACCAACCGGATCTGGTTCGCCGCCTTGCCCTTGGCGCGGACGGCGTCGAAGGCGCCGTCGTTGAAGACGTTGCAGTTCTGGTAGATCTCGACGAACGAGGAGCCGCGGTGCTGGGCGGCCGCCCGCAGGACCTCCGTCTCGTGATCGCGGTCGGTGTCGACCGTGCGGGCGACGAAGCTCGCGTCCGCGCCGAGCGAGAGCGCGACCGGGTTGAAGGGGTGATCCTGGGAGCCGAAGGGGGTCGACTTCGTCACCTTGCCCTCCTCGCTGGTCGGCGAGTACTGGCCCTTGGTGAGTCCGTAGATCTGGTTGTTGAAGAGCAGGATGTTGATGGGGACGTTGCGGCGCAGAGCGTGGATCAGGTGGTTGCCGCCGATCGAGAGCGAGTCGCCGTCCCCGGTCACGACCCAGACCGAGAGATCGGGCCGGGCGAGGGCGAGGCCGGTGGCGAGCGCCGGGGCGCGGCCGTGGATCCCGTGGACGCCGTAGGTGCTCATGTAATAGGCGAACCGGCCGGAGCAGCCGATGCCGGCGACGAACACGATCTTCTCGGGCGGGATCCCCATCTCGGGGAGGAACTGCTGGACCGTGGCGAGGATCGCGTAGTCGCCGCAACCCGGGCACCAGCGCGTCTCCGCATCGGAGGCGAAGTCCTTCTTCGTCAGGGTGATGGCTCCGCCGCCATTCGTCGGATGTCCATTGCCTTTGCTGATGCTGGTCTCGCTCATAGGTGGGCGCTGATCACCTCGTCGAGCTCCTCGGCGAAGATCGGCAGTCCCTCCACCTTGTTGTAGCGGAGGGCGTCGACCAGGAACTCGGCGCGGATGATCCTCCAGAGCTGGCCGCTGTTGGTCTCCGGGACCAGCACCTTCTCGTAGGAGCGCAGTAGCTCGCCCGTGTTGGGGGGCAGCGGGTTCAGGTGGCGCAGATGTGCGCAGGCGACCTTTCCGCCGCGGCGGCGGATCCGCCTGGCGGCGCCCGTGATCGCCCCGTAGCTCGAGCCCCAGCCGAGCACCAGCAGGTCGGCGCCGTCGGGGTCGTCGGGAACGAGGTCGGCGATCTCGTCGGCGATCCCCGCGACCTTGGCGGCGCGCAGCTCGGTCATGCGGGCGTGGTTCTCGGCCTCGTAGCTGATCTGCCCCGTGACGTCCTCCTTCTCGAGGCCGCCGATCACGTGGGCGAGGCCTGGCGTGCCCGGAATGGCCCACGGACGGGCGCCGCGGTCGTCGCGGGCGTAGGGCTGGAAGTCGCCCGGCGCCCGCATCGGTCGCGAAGGCCGGATCGATCTCCGGCAGCTCGGCGACCTCCGGCAGGCGCCAGGGCTCGGACGAGTTCGCCAGGAAGGTGTCGGAGAGCAGGATCACGGGCGTCCGGTAGGTGACCGCGATCCGGGCGGCCTCCAGCGCGGTCTCGAAGCAGTCCGCCGGGGTGGAGGCGGCGACCACCGGCAGCGGCGATTCGCCGTGGCGCCCGTAGATCGCGCTGAGCAGGTCGGCGGCCTCGGTCTTGGTCGGCATGCCGGTCGAGGGCCCGGCCCGCTGGACGTCGATCACCAGCAACGGCAGCTCCAGCGCGACCGCGAGCCCGATCGTCTCCGCCTTCAGGTCCATCCCGGGGCCGCTGGTGGCGGTGACTCCGAGGTGGCCGCCGAACGCCGCGCCGAGCGCCATGTTCGCGGCGGCGATCTCGTCCTCCGCCTGCACGGTCCGCACGCCGAAGCGGCGCTGGCGCGAGAGCTCGTGGAGGAGCTCGGAGGCCGGCGTGATCGGGTAGCTGGCGAGGAAGAGCGGCAGGCCGCTGCGGACGCTGGCGGCGATCAGCCCGAGGGCCGCCGCGGTCGTGCCGTTGACGGCCCGGTAGGTGCCGGGCTCCGCCGGCGCCGCCTTCACCGAATAGCTGACCTGGAGCAACTCGGCGGTCTCGCCGAAGTTGAACCCGGCCCGGAAGGCGGCGAGGTTGGCGTCCCTGATCGGCGGCTTATCGTCGAACTTCTTCTCGATCCAGGTGATGGTCGAGTCCGTCGGCCGGCTGTACATCCAGGAGACGAGGCCGAGTGCGAAGAAGTTCTTGGAGCGCGCGGCGTCTCGGGAGCTGATCTCGTCGATGCCCTCGGTCGCCCGCACCGTCATCGAGGTCATCGGCACCCGGAAGAGCTGGTAGCTGTCCAGAGAACCGTCCTCGAGCGGGTTCTCGTCGTAGTGCGCCTTGCCGAGGTTGCCCTTGGTGAAGCCATCCTCGTTGGCGATCACGATGCCGCCCGGCTCGAGCTCCGCGAGGTTGGCCTTCAGCGCCGCCGGGTTCATCGCGACCAGCACGTTCGGGCGGCCGCCCGGCGTCAGGATCTCGCGTGAGGCGAAGTGGATCTGGAAGGCGGAGACCCCCGCGAGGGTGCCGGCCGGAGCGCGGATCTCTGCCGGGAAGTCCGGCAGCGTGACCAGGTCGTTGCCGATCAGCGCGGTCTCGGCGGCGAACAGGTTGCCCGAGAGCTGAATGCCGTCGCCGGAGTCACCCGCGAAGCGGATGACCACTCGCTCCTTCTCTTCGACTGACTTGCTTTCCACTTGCTGAACTCGCCCCACCTCGAGTCCGGTGACCGAGTGTAGAGAGCCGAGCGGCTCGGACCACGGCTTGGCCGCATGATTACTGGCAGGTGGGCTGGGATGCGGGGTCGAGCCTGCGCACCCCGCTCGGCGATATCCGGAAGCCGAGCGGCTCCGCGATCTGCGGGACCTTCGCCGGCTCGCCGTCGACCGTCATCTCGACTGAGCCGTTGCCGAAGGTGACGTCGAACGACGCCCCGGTGAATGGACCGACGTCCTGGCCGGAGGTGAGGGTCTCGCCGTTCACCGCGGCCCGGCCGCTGTCGTCCACCAGGCACACCCAGACGTCTGCGGTCGGACGAAGCTCGACCGATACGCCGGACGGCGGCCCGCTCGGCGAGGTGGAGGTCGCTGCCGGCGTCGTCCCGGTGCCGGTCCTCGCCCCTTTGGCATGACGCTCCTTGCCGCCACCGTTGCCGGATCCCCCGATCGCCCCGACGATCACGACGCCCAGCAGGACCACCGCGACGACGCCCGCGACCAGGACGGCCACCGGCTTCCAGGGCGGGCCGTGGTGGCCTCGTGTGAGCTGGCCGGGACGAACCACCCCGTACGGGATCGGCTCGGGGCGGTCGCCCTCCCCGTAGCTGCGCTTCAGCTCATCGACGAGCGCCGGCGCATCGAGATCGAGGTATTCGGCATAGGTCGCGAGGAAGCTCCGGGCGTAGGCAGGAGCCGGCAGCTCCTCCCAGCGATCCTCCTCCATCGCCTCGAGGAACTTGACTCGGATCTTCGTCGCCCGCTCGATCTCGCTGAGCTCGATCCCGCGCTCGGTGCGAGCCTCGCGCAGCGCTTGGCCGACCTGGGGTGCCATCCGGAGACCCGATTGTCGCGGGTGCGTAGGTTTTGGTGGGCATGGCCACCCCAGCCCAACGCCGGCGTCTCGCTCACCCCTGAAGCGGAGATCCCCGATGAGTTTCAGCCGCGCATGCTGGAGCGGCGGGCCCTGCAGGCGATTGCCGCCCTCGCGATCCTGGCCGCGGTCGTGCTCCTCGCTCCGGGCCTTGGAGAGGTGCGGGACCTGCTGACCGAGGCGAAGCCGGGCTGGCTCCTGCTGGCGACGGCGCTCGAGGGCCTCTCCTACGCCTCCTACGTCCTCATGTTCGGGCCGATCTTCTGCACGGGCCTGAGCCGGCGGCGAAGCTGGCAGATCGGCGGGTCGGAGCTGGCGATGGGCTCGCTCGTGCCCGCGAGCGGCGCCGGCGGCCTCGCCCTCGGCGCCTGGATCCTCTACCGCGGCGGCATGGACGGCCGGCGAATCGCCCGCCGCTCGGTCGCCTTCTTCCTGATCAAGAGCGGGGCCAACTTCGTCGCCGTCGCGGTGATCGGGGCTGCGCTGGCGGTCGGCCTCCTGGGGCCCGACCTCTCGCTCTGGCTCACCGCCCTGCCCGCCGCGCTCGCGACCCTGGTGATGGTCGCCGTGGTGCTGCTCCCCCGCCTTGGACCGGGCCCCGCCCCCGATCCGGACGCCTCGCGTCTCCGCCGCGGCGCCGGCCACACCCGCATCGCACTGATCGACGGCACCGCGGAGGCCCTCAAGATCCTGCGCTCGGGGAATCTCAACGTGATCGCGGGCTCGCTCGGATACTGGGTCTTCGACAACGCCGTGCTCTGGGCCACCTTCCACGCCTTCGGCCTCTCCCCGCCGCTCACGGTGATCCTGATGGGCTATCTGATCGGACAGCTCGGCGGCCTGCTTCCGATCCCCGGCGGGATCGGCGGCATCGACCTCGGCCTGATCGGGACCCTGATCGTCTATGGAACTCCCGCGGCCGGCACGGCGGCGGCGGTGCTCGCGTATCGCATCATCCTCTTCTGGCTCCCGCTGCTGGTCGGAGGCGTCTCGTTCGCCACCCTGCGCCGCGACATGCCGACGGGCGGCGAGCTGGCCTCATGCGCCCCCGCCATCGCGACGCAGTCGGCCTGACCGCAGACATGAGTCCGGGTGCTAGACGGGCTGGCCGTTCGCCGTCAGCCTCACGTCGATGTTGCCGCGGGTCGCGTTCGAGCACGGACACACCTTGTGGGCGGCCTTGACCACCTCGAAGGCGCACTTTCCACCGTCTCGCGGCGCCAGAAGGTGGCGGCCGACGCTCTGTCCGCTCGTACACCGGCTAGCTCTCACACAGAAACGGGGCCTAGGAGGAAAGTAGTGCCCCCCTCTGGGGCGGGGTGTTGCCCTCCTGGTTGCCCAACAGCCGGATTGAGCGCATCAGTAGTCAATCCCTAGACGCAGAAAACCCCGCAATAGCGGGGCTTCCCTAGAGCGCGCCCGACAGGATTCGAACCTGTGACCTTCGGTTTCGTAGGATGCGGCTCGAGGAGGCCCTCCGATCGAGCTGCGTGATCGCGAGACCGGTGATCGGGTCGAGCTCGAGGTCGTTGATTCCGCGACCGGCGAGCCGGTCGACCCCCGCCGGATCATGGCAACAGCCGGGCCGGGCTTGCCCAAGAAATTGGCCCGCCAGCTCAATGAACTGAACGAAGGGTACTGAGCCGCGGCCTAGCTCCGAAGCCGCACCACGCGGCGCGCCCGGGTGCCTCTCGGTGGAGGGCGCCCGAGAGGTCCTCGGCCCGCCGGTCGAATCACCCCCTCCGGGCGATGCGCCGCCGGCGCATCGCGCATACAGTCCGGCACGTACGCGCGAAGAAGAAGTCGAGCTAGGGGAACCTGATGTGATGTCCTGGCGCAGGCGCTGGCGAATCTACGAATACGTCCGCAACAGCATCTGGATCGTTCCCGCGCTGTTCAGCGCAGTCGCGATCGGGATGGGTCTCGCCATCCCGGAGATCGACATGCACACGTCGACCAGGATCGGGATCTCGTTCGGGACCGACGCCGCGCGCAATGTGCTCGGATCGCTTGCCGGCGGCATGATCACCTTCACCGGCTTCGTCTTCTCGATCCTGCTCCTTGCGGTCCAGTTCGGCTCGGGCCAGTTCTCGCCGCGGATGCTGCGGCGCTTCCTGCGCGACCCGACCACCAAGATCGCGCTCGGCCTCTTCATGGCCACGTTCATCTACGCGCTCGTGGTGCTGCGCAGTGGTGGGCACCGCGCGAGAACAAGGACTTCGTGCCCGACAACGCGATCTCGGTCGCGCTGCTGCTGCTCTTGCTCAGCATGCTCATGTTCCTGCGGCTGATCAGCCGCACGACCCAGGGACTGCGCGTCGCCGCCGTGCTCCGCGACCTCGGCCGCGACGCGCGGCGGGTCGATCGACAAGATCTACCCCGAGCCGGTCGGGGAGGGAGATGACGATCAGGATCCGGGTCGGGACCCCGGCGGGCCCGTGCGGACGGTCGGCTACCGCGGCGAGCCCGGGGTTCTGCAGAGCATCGACCGGGACGGCCTGATCGAGCGGGCCGCAGGCGGCGATGCGGTGATCGAGCTCGTGCCCGCGGATCGGCGAGTTGGTCGCCGATGGCGTCCGCGCTGTTCAGGGTCCACGGCGACGCGGACCGGATCGACGACCAATGGCTGCAGGGGGCGGTGGCGATCGGCGACGAGCGCACGATGCGCCAGGACCCGGCCTTCGCGTTTCGCCTCTTCGCCGACATCTCGGCCAAGGCGCTCTCCCCGGGCGTCAACGATCCGACCACCTCGGTCCAGGCGCTCGATCAGATCGAGCTCCTGCTGCGGCAAGTCGGCGGGCGCCGCCTCGTCCCCGGTGTCGGTCTCGACGGGGCCGGCACGGTCAGGCTCCGCTACCCGACCCCGTCCTGGGAGGACTATCTGACCCTGGCGATCGACGAGACCCGCCACTACGGCGAGGGCTCGGTGCAGGTGACCCGGCGCCTGCGCGCACTGCTCCAGGATCTGCGGGGGGCCGTTCCGGAGTTCAGGCGAGCCGCGATCGACGCGGAGCTCGAGCTGGTCGATGCGTCCGCGGCGCGGGCGTTCACCGATCATGGTGACCGGCGCTCGGCCACCGCGCGGGATCGCCAGGGGCTGGGTGCGGCGGACGTTCTCGGTAGCGGATGAGAGAGGCTCGCAGGCTGTCAGAACAGCGGTAGCGCGCCCGACAGGATTCGAACCTGTGACCTTCGGTTTCGTAGACCGACGCTCTATCCAACTGAGCTACGGGCGCGTGCGGGCACTAGCGTAGCGACGGGTCGCTGACCGAAGCGCGGTCAGGCCAGCTCGGGAATGTGGCGCTCGACGTGGGTGCTGATCGTCTCGCGGACCCACTGCTGCTCATCCGAATCGGCCATTCGGTAGCGGCCGATCAGCATCTTCTGGTCGTCGAGCGGCAGGCCCGAGATCTCCCACCCGGCCACCAGGTACTCGAAGAGCATCTCGTTCCGGCGAGCCCAGACGTCCTCTGCCGAAGAGGCGTCCTTCCGGTGCGGCTTGTTGATCTTGCGAATGGACCTGTCGCTGAGCGAGCAGCGAAGCGTGAGCACGTTGCCCTCGGAATCGGTGTAGTCGACCGTCTCGACCGGCTCACGCTCTCGTCGTCTTCGCGGCACTGCCTAAGCATGCCAACTAGCCTTCTCGCGTCTCCGATCCGGTCAACATCGCCGACCTCGAGCGGCTGGCGTTCGAGAAGCTGGAACCAGGGGCGCACGGCTACTTCGCCGGCGGCGCCGGCGACGAGAGAACCCTGCGGCGGAACGCCGAAGCCTACGAGGGCTGGGAGCTGCGGCCCCGGGTCCTGGTGGACGTCTCGGGCGTCTCGACCCAGGCGACGGTGCTCGGCACGGAGCTGGAGATGCCGATCCTGGTCGGCCCTGTCGCCTTCCAGCTGCTCGCGCACCCGGACGGCGAGGAGGGCATGGCGCGCGCCGCGGCAGACGCCGGCACGGTGATGTGCCTGTCGAGCCTGACCAGCACCCGGGCGGCGGAGGTCGCCATGGCGGCGCCGGACGGTAAGCGCTGGATGCAGGTCTATCTCTTCCGCGATCGCGGGGTGACCCGGGCGATGGTGGAGGAGGCGGCCGAGGCCGGGTACGAGGCCCTGCTGCTCACGGTCGATGCGCCGTACGCCGGGCGGCGGGAGCGAGACCTCCGCACCGGCTTTCAGGTCCCGGCCGAGATCCGCGCGCCGGCGATCGAGGCGGCCGTCGGCCACAAGAGCCTGACCACGGCCCAGGTCTTCGAGCTCGTCGATCCCTCGATCACCTGGGCCGACCTGGAGCAGCTCTGCGGCGAGTTCCATCTGCCGATCCTGGTCAAGGGCCTGATCACCGGAGAGGACGCCGCGCTCGCTGTGGAGCACGGCGCCGCCGGAGTGGTGGTCTCGAACCACGGCGGCCGCCAGCTCGACAACGCCCCGGCGACCATCGACGCCCTGCCGGAGGTGGTCGAGGCCATCGCCGGTCGCATTCCCGTGCTGATCGACGGCGGCATCCGCCGCGGCACCGACGTCGCGGTCGCGCTCGCGCTCGGCGCGGAGGCGGTGCTCGTGGGGCGGCCGGCGCTCTGGGGCCTGGCAGTCGACGGCGAGGCCGGGGCGCGCCGCGCGCTGGAGATGCTGGCCGACGAGCTGCGGCTCGCGCTGGCGCTGCTCGGGGCCCCGAGCCCGGCCGATCTGGGGCCCGATCACGTGCAGCGAAGGCGCTAGCCGGTGCCCCTCGAGCAGCGGCACGCGGCCGCCGAGAAGGCGCCGCACGAGGCTCCGCGCGAGGTGCGCCTCGGCATGGTGCTCGCCGCGTGCTCGATGGCCATGTTCGCCACCAACCTGGACTTCTTCGCGCTCAACCTCTCGATCCCGGGAATGGCGCGCGAGCTCCATGCCTCGACCACGAACATGCAATGGGCGATCAGCGGCTTCATGCTCGCCCTGGGCTCGTTCCTGATCCCCGGCGGGCGGCTCGGCGACATCCTCGGGCGCCGCCGCATGCTGATCGCGGGGACCGCGATCTTCGGGCTCACCTCCCTCGCCGGCGGCCTCGCCCCCTCGGCAGGCTTCCTGATCGGGGCGCGAGTCCTGCAGGGAATCGGGGCGGCCATCCTCTTCCCGCTCGCCATCGCGGTGGTCACCAACACCTTCCCCGAGGAACGCCGCAAGCGTGCGATCGGGAACCTCTACGGCCTGGCGGCGGCGGCGACCGCGGTCGGGCCGTTCGTCGGCGGCGGGCTGACCGAGGCGCTGAGCTGGCGCTGGGTCCTTCTGATCAACGTGCCCACGGCGGCGATCGCCATCGCGCTGATGATCCGGAGCGTCCCCGAGTCGCGCGACGAGACCGTGCCGCGCCAGATCGACTTCTCGGGATTGGCGGCCGTTGCACTCGGGATCGCGACGATCACCTTTGCCGTGGACCGAGGCGACGCCTGGGGCTGGGGATCGGCGAGGACGATTGGCCTGTTCGCGGCGGGGGTGGCGCTGCTGGCCGGCTTCGTCGCGATCGAGCGCAGGACGGCGTATCCCCTCGTCGACCTGAAGATGTTCCGCAATCGCCCCTTCGTCGCGGTGACGCTGCTCGGGATGACGGCGAACATCGCCTTCGTCGTGACGACCTTCGCGGCGACGCTCTACTTGCAGGACGTCCGCGGCTACTCGCCGCTCGAGGGCGGCTTCATCTTCCTGGCGGCCTCCGTGATGCAGGCGATCGCGGGCCCGCTCTCGGGCAGGCTGGCCGAGCGCTTCGACATCCCGAGGACGATGCTGGTCGCGATCGTGGTCGGTGCGATCGGACTGCTCGTGATCGCCGCCGGGCTCGGGATCGGGATCATCGCCGCGGCCCTCACGGTCTTCGGCCTCGGCTACGGCCTCTGCTGGGCGATGCTCAGCGTCGGCACCCAGACGGTGGTCCCGCAGGACCAGGCCGGAGAGGCCTCGGGCATCTCCCTGTCGATCGTGATCGGGATGGCCGGCCTGGCGGTCGCCCTCGTCGCCTCGCTGATCGAGGTGGTGGCGGGCGGCGGCACCGGCGAGGGCGTGGCGATCGAGCAGATCCTCAGGGTGATCGCGGTCGGCTCGGTCGTCGTCGCGATCCCGCTGGCCCTGGCCGGCGGCCGCAGGCCGTCATCTCGTTAGTCTCGCGCGCCCGTGGCGACCCGAGCTCCCCAGCGCCTCTCCGGATCGGACATGTCGAACCTGCACGCGGAGCGCGGGCCGATCCACGTACACGTCGGTGCGACGATCATCGTCGAGGGGGCGCCGCCGGGCTACGACGAGCTGGTCGCGCACGTCGAGAAGCGTCTGCTGCTCGTCCCGCGCTTCCGCCAGCGGATCGTGAAGATCCCGCTCGGCATCGAGAACCCGGTCTGGGGGGACGATCCCCAGTTCGACGTGCGACGGCACGTGCGCCATGTCTCCGTACCGCGACCGGGCCGCCTCGACCAGCTCCGCGACATCGTCGGCCGGGTGATGTCGGAGCCACTCGACATGGAGCGCCCCCTCTGGCAGCTCTACCTGGTCGGGGGCCTGAGCGGGCGCCACGCCTTCATCTCCAAGACCCACCACGCCCTGGTCGACGGCGTGGCCGCGGTCGACGTCGGCACGATCCTGCTCGACACCAGCAAGCGCGGCACCCGTGTGAACGTCCCGGAGAAGCCGTGGGACCCCGACGAGCCGAGCCCGACGATGCTGCTCACCCAGGCCGCCTCCGAGCGGGTGCGGAAACCGCTGAGGGCGGCGGGGCGCGCGGCGCGCACGGCTGTCACCACGCCCGCCCAGACGGCCGCCCGGGTGCTGCGCACCGCCGAGGCGTTCACCGGCCTCGCCTCAGGCGGCCCGAAGGTGCCGAGGAGCCCGCTCAACGTCAGGATCGGCCGGGACCGGCGAATCGCCTGGGCGCGCACCGACCTCGACCGCCTGAAGCGGGCGCGCGACATCTGCGAGGGGTCGACCGTGAACGACGTCGTCCTGTCGGTCGCCGCTGGAGCGTTGCGCCGCTACCTCGAGGGCCGCGGCGACAAGGTCCCCGCATACCTGGTCGCACTGGTCCCGGTCAGCATCCGGCGCCCCAACGAGAAGGGTGAGCTCGGCAACAGGCTCTCGACGATCATGGTCCGGCTGCCGCTATCCGAGCCGGACCCGCGCAAGCGCCTGGAGCAGCTCCGCGACGAGACCAGGCGGCTGAAGGAGTCCGACAACGCCCGCGCCGCCTCCCTCCTGATCGAGGCGACCGGATGGGCGCCTCCGACGATCAACCGCCTCCTCTCCTCGGCGATGGCCCGCCCGCTGATCTTCAACCTCGTCGTCTCGAACGTCCCCGGCCCACAGCGGCCCCTCTATCTGCTCGGGCGCCAGATCAAGGAGATCTATCCGTTCGTCCCGCTCTCCCCACAGAACCACGCCCTCTCGATCGGAATGATCAGCTACGACGGCCGCATCTACTTCGGCCTGGCCGGCGACCGCGACGTCCTCCCCGACCTGGACGACCTCGCGTCCGCGCTCAGGGAGGCGCTCCGCGAGCAGCCAGTACCGCGGGCGAAGCCCAAGCCCAAGCCAAGGGCCGCCAGGAAGCCTCAGCCGAAGCGGCGCCGGCTTCGGCGCCCTAAGCGTCGATGAAGACCGGTGTCCCGAGCGGGACGCGCGCGAACAGGGAGATCATGTCGGGGTCCGAGGCGCGCAGGCAGCCGTGGGAATCGGCGCCGCCGACGGAGCCCGGCGTCCCATGGATCGCAATGCGGTTGCCGCCGATCCATCCCGACGGCAGGTGCGACTGATGGCCGCTGAGGGCAAGGACGCAGCACCCGTACCAGGGGCCGACGGCGCGACCGACGAGCCCGTCCGTAACCGAGTAGTTGCCGAGCGGAGTCGGCGAGGTGTTGGAACCGACGGTCACGCGCATGCGCTCCAGGACCCGGTTCGCGTAGTGGAGCTCGAGCTGGCGGCGCGAGAGATCCGCGGTGATCCAGAAGCGAGTCTGTGACACGTCGAGGGCGAGCCGGTCGTCCCGGATCCAGGCGAGCTTCCCGTTCGGCAGGTCGGGTGTCGGCACGCCGAACCAGGCCCCCTCGACCCGCTCGATCCAGAAGACGCTGATCGAGCCGAACTCGGTGCGGTCACCGACTCGCTCCAGCACCGGCCCGCCCGGCGATGCATGCAGCGCGACCCGCTGACCCGCCCTGACGGTCGCCAGGGCGAAACGCGCGCCCCTGTGGGTGGACGCCGGGGGATTGACGTGCACATCGGGCACCGGGACGCTGGCGCGCAGGGCGTCGACCGCGGAGTTCCCGGTGGAAGGGGGGGCGGTGACGGTGGGCGCGGTCAACACCGGCTGCTGGACGGACGAGGCCGCCGGCGCGGCCTCGTCCTTGGAGCTGTCGATGATCAGGAACCCGAGCAGGGCAATGACAACCGCGCCCGCTGCGATCCAAGCCAGAGACCTCATTCAGCGGAGAGGGAGGGATTCGAACCCTCGAGAGGGCTATTAGCCCCCTACTCGCTTAGCAGGCGAGTGCCTTCAGCCGCTCGGCCACCTCTCCGGGGCGGCGGTCGCCGGCGGCGACCACGCGGCTCGATTGTAGGCTGGATCGTGATGCCAACAACTGAAGAGAAACCGACACCGGCGCCTCTCGTCGACGAGGAGACGCGCCCCGTCTCCGCGATCGACACCCCCACGCCGCTGCCTCTGCCGACGCCGGTGGAGGCCTACGAGCGCTTCGAGTCCGTCTTCGCCGGCGTGCAGGCGCCGTTCGCGTTCGTCGACCTGGACGCCC
Organism: uncultured Solirubrobacterales bacterium; assembly: GCA_963747425.1. Taxonomy (GTDB): domain Bacteria; phylum Actinomycetota; class Thermoleophilia; order Solirubrobacterales; family 70-9; genus DASUPK01. Next base: position 510,285 of record CAVVFJ010000008.1, on the reverse strand, counting down.
TCTGGGCGAACGCCGCAGACATGCTGCGCCGCTCGCGCGGCAAGCCGATCCGGATCGCCAGCAAGCGGATTCGCTCGCGGCCGATGATCGAGCGCCTGCTGGACCTCGATCCGGGATTCCAGGGCGCCCTCACCTCCACTCTCCCCGAGACGATCTGGCTCTGGGAGCGCGGCCTGCGCGATCTCGTGCTCGCGTACCCGACGGCGGACCGCGCCGCGCTGACGCGGCTGGCCCGGATCACCTCGGAGGACCCCGAGCAGGCTCCGGTCGTGATGGTCGACTGCGCCGAGCACCTGGACCTGATCGAGGAGGCGGCGAGCTCCTTCGTGGCGCCGATCCGCGTCGCGATCGACATCGACCTCTCCTGGTGGCCGCTGGGCGGCCTGGTCAAGATCGGCCCGAAGCGATCGCCGATCAGGACGGCGGACGCCGCCGTCTCCCTCGCCCAGGAGATCGATCATCGAGAGTGCACCAAGCTCGTCGGCGTGAGGGCGTACGAGGGTCAGATCGCGGGGGTCGGCGACAACGTCCCGCGCAAGGCGATCAACAACCTGCTGGTGCGGGCGATGCAGTCGGCGTCGGCGAAGGACGTCGCAGAGCGGCGGGCCGAGATCGTGAACGCGCTCTCGGAGATCGCGCAGCTCGAGTTCGTGAACGGCGGCGGCACCGGATCGATCGAGCTCACCGCCTCCGAATGGGCGGTGACGGAGGTCGCAGCCGGCTCGGGCTTCTACGCGCCCGTCCACTCCGATCACTACCGCGCCTTCAGGCCGAGGCCGGCCGCGATGTTCGCCCTGCCGATAACCCGGGCGTCCGAGGTCGACTCGATCGAGATCGCGGGGGCACAGCGGGCGCTGCCCGGCGCCCGCGCAGGCCGGCTCGAGATCGGAGACCGCGCCTATTTCCGTGACCTCGAGGCCGGGGAGCTCTGCGAGCGCTTCGAACGCCTCTTCCTCGTCACCGGGACGACGATCCGCGACGAGGTCCCCACCTACCGCGGGGAAGGGAAGACATTCCTGTGAGACGGCTTCGCCATCAGGCCGCGGCTTGTCTAGGACGGCTTCGCCATCAGATCGCCGCCACAAGCGGCCGCCCCACGTAAGTCGCTACGGGCTTCGCCCTCCGCTCCGAAGTGGAGCGGCCTGGTGGCGGCTAGAACAAACGTCCAATCCGGCCGGGTACCGAATAGAGGCCTTTCCCGGCGTTCGGGGCCGATCTAACGTCATCCGGTTCCCACCGGGAGGGATTTCCGAGGGGCTCGAAGGGGGATTCGAGAGAGGACGGTCGAGAGTGAGCCAGCGTATCGCCGCCGCGACCGGTCGTGAGGGCGACCGAGGCTGGTCGCGGGCCATTGGCCTCGACGTCGAGCCCGGCCGCTTCTTCGAGGGCGCCAACGTCGCCTGGCGCATCGCCCCGTTCGTCGTAGCGGGGATCCTGCCCTTCGCGCTCGTACCGGTCGCGGGGCTCTCATACGCCGACCCGCGGGTCGCGATCGCGGCCGCGATGGTGCCGATCATCGTGGCCTCGGCCCTGTTGGTGCCGTGGCAGCGCTTGCCGGCCTGGCCACAGGCGATCCTCCCCCTCGCCTACTTCGTCATCCTCGCCCTGCTCCGCGAGGCCGGCGGCACCACGCCGAGCGTCTTCGACCCGCTCCTCTCCATCCCCGTGACCTGGTTTGCGATCTACGGGACGGGCAGGGAGCTGGCGGCGTCGATCGTCGCGATGGGGCTGACCATTCTGCTCCCCGACATTCACTCGGGACTGTCCGCGCACGACGTGCAACTGCAGCGCGCGATCGTCGCGGTCGGACTTGCCTCGACGGTCGGCCCGGCTGTCCACGCGCTCGTCCTGACCCTGCGGCGAACGAGCAACGAGCTCGGCGAGGCCAAGGAGCGCTTTCGCAGGGCCTTCGACGACAGCCAGGTCGGGATGGCGCTCACCTCAACGGTGGGCCGCTTTCAGCGCGTCAATGCCGCCCTCTGCGAGATCACCGGCTACGGAGAGGACGAGCTCCTCGGAAAGACCTTCGGCGAGATCACTCATCCCGACGACGTGGACGCCGACCTGGAGGCCCTGCGCGAGCTGGTCGAGGGCGAGCGCTACGGCTATCGGACCGAGAAGCGCTACATCCACGCGGCGGGTCACTCGGTCTGGATCTCGCTCAACGTATCTCCCGTATACGAGCCCGACGGCGGTCTGAGCTATCTGATCGCGCAGGTCGAGGACATCTCCGACCGAAAGGAGTCCGAGGAGCGGCTCACCCGGCAGGCTCTCCACGATTCCCTCACGGGCCTGCCGAACCGGACCCTGTTCTCGGACCGGGTGCGGATGGCCTCGAACCGGCGGGCCGCTCGTGGCTACGCGATCATCTACCTCGACCTCGACGGCTTCAAGCTCGTCAACGACACCCTCGGTCACGCCGCCGGCGACCAGGTGCTGATCGAGGTCGCCCGCCGCCTCGAGCCCCTGCTCCGGGCGGGCGACACCCTGGCGCGCCTCGGCGGCGACGAGTTCGCGCTCCTCTGCGAGGAGGTCGGGGACGAGGAGGTGAGGACGATCGCCGATCGGGTGATCGACGAGCTCGACGAGCCGATCGAGGTTCAGGGCAGGGCGATCACGCAGGCGGCCAGCATCGGCATCGCCCTGTACTCGGCGTACGGAGCCCCCATCGAGCCCGACCAGATGCTCGGCGACGCCGACCTCGCGATGTACCGGGCCAAGGCCGCCGGGAAGTCCCGCTACGCCGTCTTCGAGTCCTGGATGCGCACAGGCGACACGGACCAGACCGAGCTGGAGCGCGAGCTGCGGGCGGGGATCGCCGGTGACGAGATCACCGTTCACTACCAGCCCGAGGTGGACCTGAAGAGCGGCGAGATCACCGGCGCGGAGGCGCTCGTTCGCTGGCAGCACCCGGTCCGCGGCCTGCTCGAGCCCGCTCAGTTCCTCTTCGTGGCGGAGTCGAGCGACCTGATCTCGGAGATCGACGACCTCGTCATGCGCAAGGCCTGCTTCCAGGCGGCTCGCTGGCGGGAGGAGCTGCCCGACGGGGAGCGGTTCACGGTCTCGGTCAACATCAGCGAGCGCCGGCTGGCGGACCCCGGGCTGAGCGGCAAGATCGCCCAGGCGATCGCCGATGCTCGGCTCCCCGCCTCGTCGATCTGCCTGGAGATCGCCGAGCGCGCGGTGATGGATCGCCGGGCGGCAGCGCTCATCGCCATCCCCGATCTCGAACAGCTCGGCATCCGGCTGCTGATCGACGACTTCGGCATCGCGATCTCCTCGTTCGGAAGCCTGAAGCGCCTGCCGAGGCTGAACGCGATCAAGATCGACGCCTCGTTCATCGCCGGGCTCGGGCGCTCGCGGGAGGACTCGGCGGGCGTCGCCGCGATCATCGGCCTGGCCCACGGCCTGGGCCTGACCGCGATGGCGGAGGGGCTAGAGCGCGAGGAGCAGCTCCGCGAGCTGCAGGCTCTCCACTGCGATCGGGGCCAGGGCTACTACTTCGCGCGCCCGCAGCCGCCCGAGGCGCTCGGCGAGGTGCTCAGATCGGCGCGCGTCGGCGAGCTCATCACGTAGCGGCCGCTTGTGGCCGCGTCCTGATGGCGAAGTCGGGCACCCTCTGGCACGATGCCGCCATCGGAAAGGTTCCCTCCTACGACCCGATGGAGCCCAAGGGCCCGTGGATGAGCGCGCTCTCCTGGTCGGCGCGGCAGCGCCCGGTCACCTGGTTCCTGGTCAACATCGGGAACAAGGTCGACCCCTACCTGATGAGGGCCACCGGCGGCCGGGTGCGGACCACCCTCAACGCCCCCACGGTCCTGCTGACACACACAGGGGCAAAGAGCGGCAAGAAGCGAACCACCCCGCTCGCCTACTTCACGGACGGTGACAACGTGGTCCTGATCGCCTCCCGCGGCGGCCACCACGACAACCCGGCCTGGTACCACAACGTGGTCGCGAACCCGGAGGTCGAGCTCTGGACCAAGGGAGGCGGCGGCCGTTACCGGGCGAGGGAGGCCCAGGGCGAGCTCCGCCAGCGGCTCTGGGACCTGGCCACCCGCTTCTACCCCGGCTTCGCCAAGTACCAGGAGCGGGCGGGAGACCGGCGGATCCCAGTGGTCCTCTGCATCCCGCAGGACTGATCACCGACCGACCTTTGCGGGGGTGGTATCAGCGGAGGGGGAGGGATTCGAACCCCCGGACCGGGAAACCCGGCCAACAGCTTTCAAGGCTGCCGCAATCAACCAGACTCTGCCACCCCTCCGAATCGATGCTCGGCGCGAGGAGTCACCGAGCGTCGCCCAGCATGACACTCCTTGATGAGGAACTCCTCGCCGTTGGGTCGCAGGACGTACAGCCAATCGTAGGCCCCTTCCGGCAGCAACTTGGTGGCATACCCCCGTGAATTCGAGTGTATCCGGCGGAGGTCCACCTCAGGTGTCGACACGAACTTGCACTGGACGCGATACAGACGCTTCCCGTCATCAACGATCAGGTCATAGAACGCCGATTCGGTCAACGGGATTGAGACATCGCAGCCAATTTGCGTGAAAGTCGCGACAGCACGCGCGGTTGCGATGTCGCTACGTGGTGCGTCCTAACCGAGGTTTTGGGTCCTCCCGGGTTCGATTCCCTCCGCCCGACGAGCCGGCGCGCGGCTAGCGGAGCTTGACGCCGGTGATGTCGACCGTCCCGATCAGATCGCCGGTGGCGAAGTCGTCGCTCGCACTGCTGCTCGCCCTCGGGAAGGTCTGGTTGAGCAGCGGCGCCGCCAGGGAGGCGAGCTTGACCGTCGCGCCGATGACGCTCACGGTCTTGGTGCTCGGGTCGACCGAGCGGGTGCCGGTCGAGAAGTCGAAGTCTGCGAGGGGCGCCCTCGGGAGAGTCGTGCCGCTCGGCAGCGTCGCGATCGCCCTCAGCTGGCTCTGACTGAAGGCGACGCTGAGGTCGGTGCTCACCAGGTGCGTGCCGTTCGGCGGCTCGCTGCTGTCGCAGACGACGCCCGGGGTGACGAGCGCCGTGCTGTTCTTCGTGATCCTCTGGCCACCGGCCGTGAACAGCTCGCCGGCACTGAAGTCGGGGGCGATGGCGCCATTGGCGACAGGGAAGGTGTAGTCGATCGGCAGCGGGAAACCGCCGACGGTTGCTGGGGCGATCGGCGCCACCCCCGGCGGGGACCCCGTTGGGAGCGGGTCGATGCAGTGGTTGGGGAGCTTGGAGGCGAACGCGCCCATCGCGGCGGTGTGGAGCACCATCTTCCCGGTTCCGGGAACGACCTCGACGTCGAGAGGATCGGTGGTCATCGTCACGATCCGGCCAAGCGGCTGGCCCGCCTTGATCTTGCCGCGCGCGGACTTCTTCGCTCCCTTGCGCTTGCGCCGCGAGAACGCCCGGTTGAGGGCCTTCGCTCCCCTGCCGGCGAGGGTGACGGTGACGTTCTCGATCCTCGCGCCCCAGCCGTCCCGGGCGACCGTCCCGCCCTGCAGGGTGCCGAAGTCGCTGACGAAGTCCTTGCCCACCTTGGCGACGATCGTGCCCTGACCGCCGTTCGCCCCGAAGGTCAGGCTCGTGAACTTGACCTTGGTCTTGCCCTTGCCCTTGTGCTTGCCCTTGCCCTTGTGCTTGCCCTTGCCCTTGTGCTTGCCCTTGGCGCGCTTCGCCTTGAAGCCCCCCGAGACCTGCGCGGTGCCCGAGCCGTCGACCGGGTCGATGGCCCCGCCGGTGATCGCCAGCGTGAGGCTTCGCGGCTTCACCTTCAGGCCGTGCGAGCGCTGCAGCTGCATGACCACCGAGCCGCCCTTCAGGTCGTCCTGGCCGGCGATCGCCGAGCTCGGGACGGCGATCACGGCGACCAGAGCCAGCGCGAAGACGATCGCGCCGCGCAGGCCCGCGCTCGTGTGCTTGTCCCTGTAGCTCATCCAGCCCATCGGATCGGTCCCGCCGGTACGCCGCCCAGTGTCTCACGGGCATGCAAAGAATGCGCCGGTTCCGCCTACCCAATAAAGCCCTCCAGGAATTCCCCCCGTGGACGATGAATTCAGTGAATAAGTACAGGGGGGCCTGAAAAGGTCCAAATCCGTGCCTGTAGCTTCGCGACAGCCTCGCTCAATCATCCGGGTCTCGAGAGGGGTCCTGGCCGCGGTCGTCCTGGCCGCCCTGCTCGTGGTGCTCGCCCACGTCACGTTTCACTTCGGCTCGCCCCGCTACAGCTACTTCATCGAGGAGTGGGTCTACGACTTCATCACGATGACTGCCGCGCTGGTGACCCTCGCGCGGGCGGCCGCGCGCAAGGAGGAACGGCTGCCCTGGGCGCTCCTCGGCTTCGGCCTGCTGAGCTGGGCCGCCGGGGACCTCTACTGGACCGTGGTGCTCCGGGAGGTCTCGAGTCCACCCTTCCCGTCAGTCGACGACGTCCTCTATCTGGCGGGGTACTTCCTGATCCTCGCGGGGATGGTCGCCTACGTGCGCGCGCGAGTCGGGCGGATGACCGCGGTCGTCTGGACGGACGTGACGATCGGAGCCCTCTGCGTCGCGGCGATCGGCGCCAGCCTGTTGATGGACTTCGTCCTCGCCAACACCAGCGGCACGCCGCTCGAGATCGCGGTCGCGGTCTCCTATCCGGCGCTCGACCTCGTCATCCTGGCCGTCGCCGCGGGCGCGGTGGCGTTGTCCGGCTGGCGCCCGGGCAGGGGCCTGGCGCTGATCGCTGCCGGAGTCGCCTGCGCCGCGGCCGGGGACGCCGCCTACACCTACCAGTCGCTCGCCGGCACCTACACCGCCGCGAGCTGGAACAACTTCCTCTGGCCGCTTGCGACTGTCCTGGTCGCCGCCGGCGCGCTGCAGCCATCGCCCCGGCATCGCGAGACCGAGCCCGCGGAGGGCTGGCGAGCATTCGCCTCCCCCACGATCTTCGCCCTGGCCGTCCTCGCCCTGCTGATGCTCGAGCGCCAGGACATGAACGAGCCCGCCGTCGCGGCCCTGACCGTGGCGACGCTGGTGGCCGTGGTCGTCAGGCTCGCCCTCACCTTCGCCCAGAACCACCGTCTCGTCGTCGAGCTCGAGACCGACTCGCTGACCGGGCTCTTCAACCGAGGCAAGCTGGTCTACGACCTCGATCGCCTGTTGAGCTCCGACAACCCGCGACCGCACGTCCTGGCGATCCTCGACCTGGACGGCTTCAAGTCCTACAACGATGCCTTTGGGCACCCCGCAGGGGACGCGCTGCTGGTGCGGCTCGGGCAACAGCTCGCCGAGGCCGTCAGCGACCGAGGCCGCCCGTACCGCATGGGCGGCGACGAGTTCGCGATGCTGCTCACCGGCGATGCGGCAACCACCGCGGATGCCGTCGCCGCGGGAGCCGCGGCTCTCAGCGAGCGCGGGGAGGGCTTCATGGTCACCTGCTCGTGCGGCTCGGCCGAGCTTCCTGTCGATGCGGCCAAGCGCAACACCGCGCTTCAGCTCGCGGACCAGCGGATGTACGCCGACAAGGACTCTCGCCGTCCGTCCGCGGGAGGCGAGGTCGAGGCGGTGTTGCTCAGGATCCTCAACCAGCGCGCCCCGGAGCTGAGCGAGCATGTCGACGCCGTGAAGAGCCTGGCCGTTGCGGTCGGCGAGAAGCTCCAGCTGCCGCCCGGGGAGCTCGCGACGCTACGACGCGCCTCGGAGCTCCACGACATCGGCAAGATCGCGATACCCGATGCGATCCTGACCAAGCCGGGCCCGCTCGACGAGGAAGAGTGGCGCTTCATGCACCAGCACACGACCCTTGGCGAGCGCATCGTCGCCGCCGCTCCATCGCTCGCCACCGTCGGCAGGCTGATCCGCTCCTCGCACGAGCGCTGGGACGGCCGGGGATATCCGGACGCCCTCGCGGGCGAGGAAATCCCGCTCGCGGCTCGCATCATCTTCGCCTGCGACGGCTACGACGCGATCACCACGGAGCGCCCGTATTCGCCCGCGCGCGACCCGGAGGCCGCGCTCGCCGAGCTCCGCAAGTGCGCGGGAACTCAGTTCGATCCAGATGTGGTCGCCACCCTGGAGGACGTGGTCCGCTCGACGCCGGCCGACAAGCTGCCTGTGCCGCTGCCGGTCACCTGATTGGGCTGGAAAAGGAACCGGGCGCCCGCTTGGGCGCCCGGCATACCTCGAGGGTGTGCTGCGGCTACTTGACCAGCTCGACCTTCTCGAACGTGGTGCCCGCGAGCTCCGCCTCGTGGACTGCGCTGCCCGGAGTCAGATCGGCGGTGGTGCAGACGCCGCCGGCATCACCGGCGCCTTGGTTGGCGCCGCCCTTGTCATCGCCCGGCTCGGGCTCCCCGGAGCGATCGGTGCTGCTGGATGAGGACGCCTTACCGGGGCCGGAGTCGTCACCGGCCTCGTGCTCGTCCTCGGTCTCGCACTTGATCATGGTGGTCGAATCCACGGTGCCGGAGACCTGTCCGCCACCGGCGAGATCGATCGTCAGGGTCGTGCCGTCGAAGCTGGCGATCATGCCGGCGTTCTCCTCGCCGTCCTCGACACCGTCGTTGTCGGTGTCCCGGTCGTCGGGGAGGTTTGCGCTCTCGTCCTCACCTCTGTTGTTGAGCCCGTCGTGGTCCGAGTCCTCCTTGCCATCGGGACGACCGTTGTGATTGGTGTCCTTGACGCGGGGATTGGTCCTCTCCTGGAACTCGTTCATGTTGTCGACGCGATCCCGGTCCTGGTCCTTGTTGGACTGGTCGGCCTTGAGCGAGAGATGGAACTTCTTCTCCCACTTGTCCGAGATGTGATCGTGGTTCCTATCCTTGGCGGCCGCGGTGCCGCCGAACGCGACAACCGTCAGCGCGAGCGCTCCGGCGGCGGCCACCGAGAAGGTCCTCAGCTTTCCTCTCATTTCGATCCTCCTTTGGTGGCGGCCGTCCTCTGAAGATGGTGTGGCCCCGGCCGCCGTTTGACTTGACGCGGCAACTATCGACGGCGCCGGTCACGTACCGGTTAGCCCCGAGTTAGGGGTTGGTAAGAAGTGGACGGCCGTTCAGGAGCGCTCCGCGATCAGCAGAGTCTGCGCTCCCCTGCCGATCGCTCCTCGCTCGTCGAACAGACGCGTGTCAGCCATCCCGATCCCGTTCGGCTCCGGCAGCGTGACCGCATCCAGGCAGACCCACTCACCCTCCGGCATCCGGTGCAGATGCACGCTGAGGTCGACGTTGATGAACAGATAGCGGGACCAGTCGAGCGCGGCGCTCACACCGTTGCCGGAGTCGGCGGCGGCGAGCACGCGCTGCAAGGGCGTCGGCTCCTCACCGGGCAGCAGCGGGACCGCCATTCGCATCCAGACGGTGGCGGGCCCCTGCTCCATGAATGCGCCCTCCGTGAACCGGTACTCCATGGCCGTGTGGTAGCCGACGTCGTAGCCGGTGTGGAAGAACCGACCGGGCTCGCCGCTCTCAGGTCCCGCCGGCGGCTCGGGCGCCCGCTCGGGTGGCTCGAAGGACACCTCTTCGGTCCGCAGACGCCAGCCCTGCGCGCTCATCAGCGCCTCGCCCGCTTCGTCGCAGAGGGTCGCCTCGAACATCTCGACCCGCTTGCCGGGCCTGACGATCCTCGCCTCGACGCGGAGCGGCGCGATCGGCACCGAGCGAAGCACCTCGTAGGTGATCCGCCCGACCTGCGCCGGGGGGCCGCCCTCCCCGCCGATCCGGCCCCCTCCGAGGCGCTCGACCTCGCGCCCGATCAGCGCGGCAGGCGGGCCCGCGTGCTGGGCGTCCGGATCCCAGGGGCCGCGGGTGAGCTCGGTGGAGACGTAGCGCTCGCCATCCGGCTCGTAGAAGGAGTCGGGCACGCGGGCAGACTAGTAACGAGGGGCCCACTCGGAGGACTGTTATCCAGGACCAGACGGGTTGCCCTGCGGGGCACCCTCGCATCTAATCTGGTCACACCCCCACCGAAGCGAGGTACGAACTTGGAGAAGGTCAAGAAGAGCGAGCAGGAGTGGCGCCAGGAGCTGACTCCCGATCAGTACGAGGTCGTGCGCGAGAAGGGCACGGAGGCTCCGTTCACGAGCGAGCTCAACGACGTCAAGGACCCGGGCAAGTTCGTCTGCGTGGCCTGCGGTCAGCCGCTGTTCGACTCGGAGAACAAGTTCGACTCCGGCACCGGCTGGCCGAGCTTCGACCGGCCGATGGACGGCGAGAACGTCGAGACGGAGGCGGACAACAGCCTCCTGATGCGGCGCACCGAGGTGCTCTGCTCACGCTGTGACGCGCACCTGGGGCACGTCTTCGACGACGGCCCGGCCGACACGACCGGCCAGCGCTACTGCATCAACGGCTGCGCCCTCGAGTTCAAGCCCGAGGAGTAACCCGAGCTCAGACCTTGCCGCCGGCGCCCAGGTAGCTGAAGCGCACGGCGAGGGCCACCGCCTCGGTCCGCGTGTCGACCTCCATCCGGGCGATCGCGTTCCGGACGTGGGTGTGGACCGTGGCGGGGCTCAGGGAGAGCCGGTCGGCGATCTGCTTGACGCGCAGGCCCTCCGCGAGCAGCTCCAGGATCTCACGCTCGCGGGGGGTCAGCTCGAGCAGCTTCTCGACCTCGCCCGCGCCCTGGCCGAGCTCGGTACCGACGAAGGTGCCTCCACCCGCGACGACCTCGATCGCCCGAGCGATGTCCTCGCTGGGCGCGGACTTGAGCACGTAGCCGGAGGCGCCGGCGCGCAGCGCCAGCGTCAGCAGGTCGGGCTGGGCGTGGGCGGTGAAGATGATGACCCTGGTCTCGGGGCGGGCCTTGAGGATGTCCTTGGTGGCGTCGATGCCGTCCTTGCCCGGCAGCTCGACGTCGACGATGCAGACGTCGGGCTCGAGCTCCTTGACGACGTCGACGACCTCCTCGCCCGTCTCGGCCTCGCCGACGATCTCGACGCCCTCGACCGCGGCCATCCGGGCCTTGATGGCCTCGCGGACGATCTCGTGGTCATCGCAGAGAACTACTCGCTTGGGAGACGACGCGCTCATTTATGTGGGAATCCTCTTTGGAACGCCAAACTCCTGCAAAGCGACCGGAACTTCCACTGTCCCGTTCTCCGTCTGTCCGTTCTCCAGCAGCGCGATCAGTGTTCGACCTACAGCCACCGCGGTTCCGTTCAGCGTGTGTACGGGTTCGGGGGATTCTTCTGGGGCGGGACGGTACCGGCTCGACAGGCGTCTTGCCTGAAAGTCGGTGGTATTCGAGCAGCTTGTCAGCTCCCGGTAGCGCCCCTGGCTCGGAATCCACGCCTCGCAATCGAACTTGCGAGCGGCCGGAGCGCCCAGGTCGCCCACGGCCACGTCGACCACGCGGTACGGAATCTCGAGCGCGGCGAGGATGCGCTCCTGGATCGCCAGGATCCGCTCGTGCTCCTCGCGGGAGGAGGAGGGCTCGACGAAGCTGAACATCTCGACCTTGTCGAACTGATGGACCCGGAAGATCCCGCGCGTGTCGCGTCCCGCCGCGCCCGCTTCGCGGCGAAAGCAGGTGGACAGGCCCGCGTAGCGCTTCGGCAGGTCCGATGCCTCCATGATGCGGTCGGCCTGCAGCGAGGCGAGTGAGACCTCCGAGGTCCCCACCAGGAAGAGCTCGTCGCGGGGGATCTCGTAGATCATCTCCCGCTCCCCCGGGAAATAGCCCGTGCCGTAGAGCGCCTGCTCACGAACCAGCACCGGCGGGACCGTGGGCTCGAAGCCCTCGGCTCTGACCAGCTCCATCGCGAATCGGACCAGGGCGAGCTCCACCATCACCAGGTCGCCGAGCAGGTAGGCGAACCGCGAGCCCGAGGCGCTCGCCGCCGCCTCGATCTCGATCCAGCCATGGCCCTGGCCGAGGTCCAGGTGGTCCTGGGGCTCGAAGTCGAACTCCGGCCGGTCCCCCACCTCGCGCAGGGTGACGTTGTCCTCCTCCGTCTCTCCGTCGGGGGCGTCCGGATCGGGGACGTTCGGCAGCGAGAGCAGCAGCTCGTCGCGCTGATCGCCCAGCTCGGCGAGCTGCGGCTCGAGCTCCTTGAGCTCGGACTTCAGCGCGCTGGATGACTCGCGAGCCTGCTTCACCTTCGGGTCGTCGGCCTTGCCGCCACGGGCCGCCTGCTCGATCTCGCCCGAGAGCTTGTTCTGCTCCGCCCGGATCGCGTCGATCCGGGTGTTCAGCTCACGCCGCCGTTCGTCGAGACCCAGGAGCTCGTCCAGCTGCTCGGCCGCGCCCCGCCTGGCAAGCGCCTTGCGCACAGGCTCCGGGTCGCTGCGGATCTGCTTGAGGTCGAGCGTGGCTCCGCTCTCCCGTGCTTGTTAGGGGGCCGCGGTCGTCGTCGTCGCCTGCGGCCCCGGCGTGTTGGCGACGTCCTGCCCCGCGTACTTAGCAACGAAGGCCGCCACCTTGTCGGCATTGGCGCCGACGACGATGTTCTGGGGCATGATCGCCCCCGAGAAGCCACCGTTGCGGATCGCATAGATCACGTCGGCCACCGTCTCGTTCCGCTGGTCGAGGTTGGGGCCCTGCACGCGCTCTGAGCGGTTGGCGCTCCCCTCGGTGCCCGCGGGGGTCAGCGTGTGACAGCCCGAGCAGCGCTCGGAGAAGATCTGGGCGCCCTCGTGGGTCGGATCGTTGCCCGGAACCTGGACGCCCTGGGTCCCGCAACCGGCGGCGGTCGCGACCACGGCGACTGCGATCAGTAGGAATGCCCCTCGCACGCGGCGGGATCATATGCGAGAGGTACGAGAGGTCGCGTAGCGTTCAGGCATGGCCGCGGGCGGCGTAACCCCCGATGAATTCCGTGCCGCTCTCGGCGCCTATGCCACGGGCGTGACCGTGGTGACGGCAATCGGCCCCAACGGGCCCTCGGGCGCGACCGCGAACGCCGTCACCTCACTGTCGCTCGACCCGCCGATGATGCTGGCCTGCCTCGACCGCGGCTCGCGGACGCTCACCTCCGTCCGCGCCCAGGGGCGCTTCGGGGTCAACGCTCTCGCCGCCGGCCAGGAGGAGCTGGCGCGCCGGTTCGCAGGCAAGAACGCCGAGCCGGAGAAGTGGGAGGCCGTCCGGTGGTCGGAGAGCGAGGAGCTGCCGCGACTGGAGGGCGCGCTGATGTGGGTGGCGTGCGAGCTGCGGGATCTGATCGACGGCGGCGACCATCTGATCCTGACCGGCAACGTGCTCTCCGTCGAATCGCGGGAGGGGATGCCGCTGATCTTCCATCGCGGCGCCTACCGCGACCTCCTGGCTGAGTCGTAGGGCGCAGTCAGGTCAGGGCGCGAAAGAGCGCGTTGACGGCGCGGCGGCTCCCGTCGATCCGGACGTCTCCGGCCTCCACCGCCTTCCCCAGCCGGCTTCCGCCGAAGACGACGCCGGCTATCGCGCTCGGGTCCGCACTGATCGTCGCGTCGGTGTCGTCGTCCTCCCCGCGTCGCGCCTCGAAGCGGTCGCCCGTGATATCGATCCGGAAGGGGATCTCCCCCTTCCCCAGCCGCAGTTCGTAGCTTGCCTCGAGACCATCCGCCTTCGCCGGATCGTAGGCCGACTTCAGCGCGAGCACGAGCGAGTCAGGCCCCATCTCGGCGTCGCGCGGGAAGGACGGCGAGCCGCTGGCCCACCGACCGAGCGACAGCACGGCCGGCTCGAGCTCGTGCCCCCACTCGGTCAGCTCATAGACCTGCACCGCTGCCGGCGGGGCGAGCCTGCGGCGCGCGACGATGCCCGTTTCCTCCAGCTCGCGCAGCCGCTGGCCGAGAACGTTCGGGCTGATGTCGGGAATCCCGGCGCGCAGGTCGGTGAACCGCTTCGGCCCCAGCAGCAGCTCGCGGACCACCAGCAGGGCCCAGCGCTGCCCGAGGAGATCGGAGGCATGTGCGATTCCGCAACCGTCGAGCTCTCTCCGGATGCGCGCCATGCCGGGAGTTTACCGGAGTCTAATCCTGGAATACAAGTATCTAGTCCTCTTTTAGGACTTTATGATACGGTCCAGCGGAGATATGGAGAGTGCGGCAAGCGAACGGAAGGAGATCGGGATGGACCTCCCGGAGGTGGTATCCGCGAGCGAATGGGAGGCGGCCCAGAAGGAGCTCCGTGCGAAGGAGAAGGAGCTGACCCGGCGGAGCGACGAGCTCGCGGCGGAGCGCCGGCGGCTCCCGCGTACGAAGATGGAGAAGGACTACGAGTTCGAGGGCCCGCAGGGGAGGGCCGGGCTCGCGGACCTGTTCGAGGGCCGCCGCCAGCTCGTCCTCTACCACTTCATGTTCGGGCCGAACCAGGACGCGGGCTGCGATGGCTGCTGCATGTTCATCGATCAGGTCGGCCACCCCGCCCACCTGCACGCCCGTGACCTCACCTTCGCGATCACCTCGCGCGCGCCGTTCGAGAAGCTCGAGCGGTTCCGGCGGCAGCTGGGATGGGATCACCCCTGGTACTCGTGGGGCGGCGGGGACTTCGGTGTCGACTTCGGCACCTCCCCCGCCGAGCCAAAGGAGGGCGCCTACCAGGACGGCGAGGGCTTCGCGCTGAGCGTCTTCCTGCGCGACGGAGGCGACGTCTACCGCGCCTACGTCACGAGGAGCCGCGGCGTGGAGGCGATCGGACCCGTCTGGAGCTTCCTGGACCGGGCGCCGTTCGGCCGCCAGGAGACCTGGGAGGACTCGCCGGCCGGCTACCCGCAGGACGAGCCCTATGCCTGGTGGCGCCGTCACGACGAATACGAGGAGGAGCGATGAGCGAGCGAGACGGATTTGCGCCCGGCGTCCCGTGCTGGGTCGACACCTGGCAGCCCGATGCGGACGCCGCGATGAGCTTCTACACGGAGCTGTTCGGATGGGAGGCCGAGGACACGATGCCCGACGGCGTCGAGGGCACGTACTACATGTGCAGCCTCCGTGGCCGCGACGTGGCGGCGATCGCCTCCCGCCCGAACGCCGCGCCAGACGTCATCGCCTGGACCACGTACGTCTGGGTGGATGACGTCGACGCGACCATCGCCAAGGCGAAGAACGCAGGCGGCAGCGCCCTGGTGGAGCCGTTCGACGCTCTCGACGGAGGCCGGATCGCGGTGATCGCCGATCCCGCCGGCGCCGCGCTCGGGATCTGGTCACCTGGGGCTCACAAGGGGGCTCAGCTCGTCAACGAGCCGAGCGCCTACTCGATGAGCGCGCTCATGACCGCCGACCCCGAGGCAGCGAAGCGGTTCTATCCCGAAGTATTCGGCTGGGAGATCGAAACCTTCGAGATGGGCGATGACGAGATGGTGATGTGGCTCGTGCCGGGCTATGTCGGCGGAGAACCACAGCAGCCCGTCCGGCGCGACGTCGTCGCGACGATGATGCCGCCCAGCGCCAACGGCGATGCGCCACCCCCACATTGGCACGTCGACTTCTGGATCGCTGACGTCGATGCCGCCGCCGCCAAGATCGAGGAGCTGGGGGGCCAGATCCTCACTCCTCCCTATGACATTCCGGGCACCGGCCTCCGCCAGGCCGCCTTCATGGACCCGCAGGGCGCAACCTTCTCGCTGACCCAGCCGCCCGGCTAGCGCTGAGACAGCCCAGGGCTACTGGATCTGCTTGTCGCTGCCCTTGCCTCCGACCAGCTTGTCCTTGCCGTGCCCGCCGACCAGCTTGTCCCTGCCGGAACCGCCGTAGAGCTTGTCGTTGCCCTGGCCGCCGAAGAGCATGTCACTGCCGGAGCCGCCGCAGATCCGGTCGTTGCCGCGACCGCCCTGCACCTTGTCCTTGCCGCCCAGCGCGGCGATCACATCGCTGCGGTTGGTGCCCTTGATCACGTCGCGTCCCGGCGTCCCGACGATCGTCGCGGGCCTGCCCCCGCACCGCCGGCTGGTGGTGACTCCGTCGAGCGTGATCGCCCAGGCCGCCAGGGTGCCGCCCTGCAGCGGGGTGTCGTCGACCACGTACAGAGACCAGGTCCCGACCGGGCCGGTCCCGTTGAGGGCGGAGAGCGCCGAGCCGTACGGGCCCGCCGGGGCGGGCGCGGGGAAGACGTCCCCACCGCCGTAGTTCGTCGGCTTGTAGACGTCGTCGAAGCACGGCTCGGTCCCGATCGACGCGGTGGTGGGCGCGTTGTCGTCGAAGGTGACGTCGACGTTCTGCCACACGTCGCCGCTGCAGGCGTCCGAGAAGAGCAGCACGCGGCCGCCGCCGGGCCCCACCAGCAGGACGTCGAGGTCCTCCAGAAACCGGTCCGTCAAGCCGAGCAGGCTGGCGGTCACGTGGGTGGGCGTCCCCCGCACGCCCGAGACCTGGATCGTCGAGGGATAGGGCGCCGCCGGGCCCACCTCCGGGATCGTCATCCCGGGCCCCTGGTAGCTTGCCGCGCTCGCCGACGCCGGCAATGCGAGCAGAGCCAGCGCCAACATCGAGATCAGGACCCACCGTTGCATCTCCCTGCTCGAAGCCTACGGCAGTGGCCGGAGCCCGTCTAGAAGGCCGAGCTCGTCCCGGCCGCCCGCAGCGCCAGCAGGAAGATCACCAGGCAAGCGGTCGCCATGATCCCGGTGTCGCGCCGGACGATCGCCAACGCGATCTGCGTCTGCCGCTCCGGAGAAACTGAATGGATGTCGACGTCCCCCAGCTCCTGGGCCGCCGACCCGGCCCGGATCAGCTCGGCCAGCAGCGAGACCACCAGCGGCAGGGCTCCATATAGGTAGTGCAGCTCGTCGGCATGGTGCCCGCTGAAGGCGAGCAGGAGGCCGAGCAGGGCCTGCAGCGCGACGGTCACCTGCGCGATCCGCAGCGCGTACCAGAAGCCCGCGGTGGGCCGGTCCTGGAGCCAGGAGACCCCGCCCCAGACCCCCGCCACGAGATTGGCGGCGATCAGACAGACCCCGACTACGAGATGGACTTCCGGCACGGCCGCGACAGCCTAGATGCGAGGGTGCTCCGAGCGCAGCGAGGAGCAACCCGTTTCCTGCGGGTCCGAAAGCCGCTTGAAAGGGTCGGGATTCGGCTTGCTGATGCGGAAAAGCACTATGTAACACCTTGCTACAAAGTCGCCTGCGCGGTGATATAACGCTCAGCGGACCGTGCTTCAGAGCTACCTCCCAGTTCTCGTCTTCGCAGGCCTAGGGATCATCGTGGGAGGCGCCTTCGCACTGTTGAACTCGGTGATCGGGCCGAAGCGCCCGAACCCGATCAAGGGGCAGCCGTACGAGTGCGGGCTCCCCACCCACATCACCCGCACCTTTCGCTTCGGGGTCAGCTTCTACATGATCGCGATGCTGTTCATCCTCTTCGACATCGAGGTTGTCTTCCTCTATCCGGTCGGTGTCCTCGTTCACGCCACCAAGAGCGTCTTCGTCCTGGTCGAGATCCTCGTCTTCGTCGTGCTGCTGCTCGTCGCACTGATCTTCGTCTGGCGTCGAGGAGCGCTCGATTGGAAGTAGAGCGGGAGAGCCTTCGAGCACGCCAGCTGCGCGCGCGCGATCTGCTGCGCGGCGATCTGGAGGGCAAGGACCTCGAGGAGTACGTCGAGGAGCGCCTGCTCACCACCACCCTCGAGAATGCCCTCAACTGGGGGCGCGCCAACGCGCTCTTCCCGATGACCTTCGGCCTGGCCTGCTGCGCGATCGAGATGATGTCGATGGTCACCTCGCGCTACGACATCGCACGTTTCGGTGCCGAGGCCTTCCGCGCCTCCCCGCGACAGGCCGACATGCTGATCCTCTCGGGCCGGGTCTCCGTGAAGATGGCGCCGGTCGTCCGGCGCGTGTACGACCAGATGCTCGAGCCGAAGTGGGTGATCGCGATGGGCGCCTGCTCCTCGTCGGGCGGCATGTTCGCCAACTACGCCGTCGTCCAGGGCGCGGACAAGTTCATGCCGGTTGACATCCACGTCCCCGGCTGCCCGCCCCGCCCGGAGGCCCTCCTCCACGGCTTCAACAAGCTGCAGCGACTGGTCCGCGGCAACCCCGACCTCGGCTGGCGGGACCGCTACAACGCGGTGGGCACCGAGGAGTGGGCGCGCTTCGAGAGCGGTCAGCCGACACCGGAGGCGCTCGAGCGCGCCGCCAGGGCGGTCAGGGAGCCAGAGGATGCCTGACGCGCCGGGGCTGGAGCTAATCGCGCAGGGGATCGAGAAGGGCCGCCAGGGAACGGTCATCGAGACCTCCGTCGAGCACGACGTCGCGACGCTGATCGTCAATCCCGAGGGCGTCCTGCATGCCCTGCAATGGCTGCGAGACACCGAGGGTCAGGGCTACCGCTTCCTCTCCAGCGTGCACGCCGCCGACTATCTCCCCGCGACCCCGCGCTTCGCGGTCCACTACGAGCTGCTCTGCCGAGAGCGCATGGAGCGCATCCACGTCAAGGCGCTGCTGGCGGATCCGGCCGCCGGACACGAGTCGAACGGTGCTGCCGCTGTCGAGAAGCTCCCGGAGCTGGATTCCTGCGTCGATCTGTTCCCGACGGCCGACTTTCAGGAACGGGAGGCCTACGACTTCTTCGGGATCGTCTTTCGCGGCCACCCGGACCTGCGCCGAATTCTGATGCCAGAGGACTACGTCGGCTGGCCGCAGCGCCGCGACTTCCCGATCGGCGGCGAGCCCGTGCTGTTCACCCACAACGAGATCGAAGCGCCGCGCTGGTTCGAGTGATGGCCGACGAACTGCTCAGAGACGAGGCGGACATCACCGAGCGCGGGGTCGCCCGCGAGGCGGAGGATCCCTCGGCGCCACTGGTCGACGCGGCCGAGATCGCGCACCAGGACCTCGGGGGGCCCGGGCTCGAGCCGGAGCAGGAGGTCCTGACGATCAACATGGGCCCGCATCACCCGGCGACCCACGGGGTCCTTCGCCTGATCGTGACGCTGCAGGGCGAGCGGGTCCTCGAGGTCAAGCCGATCATGGGCTACCTCCACACCGGGATCGAGAAGTCCTGCGAGGACAAGAGCTACTGGAAGGTCATCCCGTTCGTCGAGCGGATGGACTACCTCTCCTACTTCTTCCAGATGGAGGCCTTCTGCGGCTGCGTCGAGCGCCTGATCGAGCTGGAGATCCCGGACCGCGCCAAGTACCTGCGCGTCCTCCACATGGAGCTCAACCGGATCCACTCGCACCTGGTCTGGCTCGGCACCTCGGCACTGGACCTCGGCGCGATCTCGATGTTCTGGTACTGCTTCCGCGAGCGCGACACGATCCTCGATCTGTTCGAGATGTCTGCCGGGCAGCGGATGCACACCCGCTACTTCCAGGTCGGCGGAGTCTTCGAGGACATCCCCGTCGGCTTCGAGCAGAAGGTCCGAGACTTCTGCGCGCTGATGCCCAGCCGCATCGACCAGTACGAGGCGCTGCTCGACCGCAACGAGATCTTCCTGCACCGCACCCGCGACGTTGGGATCGTCTCGCGCGAGCGGCTGCTCGAGCTGGGCGTCACCGGACCGCTCCTGCGGGCCGCCGGCGAGCCCTGGGACCTCCGCAAGAGCCCCGGGTACCTCTGCTACGGCGACTTCGACTTCAAGGTCCCGGTGGGGACCGTCGGCGACGGGTACGACCGCTACCGCGTCCGGCTCCAGGAGATGCGGGAGTCCGTGAGGATCGTCGAGCAGGCGCTCGACGGCATGCCCGAGGGCCCATGGATCTCGGACGACCGCAAGTACGTGCTCCCTCCGCGCGAGGAGCTGCCCACCTCGATGGAGGCCCTGATCCATCACTTCAAGCTGGTCACGGAGGGCTACCGGGTGCCGCCCGGCGAGCTCTACTACTCGATCGAGTCGCCGCGGGGCGAGCTCGGCTGCTTCGTGCTGGCCGACGGATCCTCGAAGCCGGCGCGCGTCCACTTCCGCGATCCCTCCTTCGTCAACCTGCAGGCCTTCCGCGACATGTCGGTGGGCGGCCTGATCGCCGACCTGATCCAGAACCTGGCGATGCTCGACCCGATCATCGGGGGAGTCGACCGATGAGCCCGTTGATCCCCAAGGGCGACCGGCCGTGGACCGCCGACCCCGGCCACATCCACGACGCTCCAACTCCCACGCCCATGCCGGATGAACAGGAGCGCGTCGGCGTCGAGATCCCTCCCGAGGAGATCGAGGCACGCCAGGCGGCCGAGGAGTCGCGCGAGCCACACGGCGAGGCCGCCCCTGTGCCCGACCCATCGGAGGTGGACGTGCCGCGCGGGCTGGCGCAGGAGATCCGGCGTGCGATGAAGCGCTACCCGAAGAAGCGCTCTGCGGCGATCCCCGCGCTCTGGGCGGTTCAGCGCCGCTACGGCTGGTGCACTCCTGAGGGCATCACCCAGGCCGCGGCGGTGATGGGAGTCACCCCGGGCTACCTGCAGTCGGTCGCGAGCTTCTACGACCTCTTCCGCCTGGAGCCCGAGGGCGAGCACCAGGTGATGGTCTGCACCAACATCAGCTGCTGGCTGCGAGGGGCGGATCGGCTGCTCGAGGCATTCGGCGAGGCGGCCGGCGTGGACGGGCAGGGCTCATCCGAGGACGGCAAGGTCTTCGTCAGGGGATTCGAGTGCCTCGGCGCCTGCGACCTCGCCCCGATGGCCTCGATCGACGAGCGCTACTACGGGCCGCTCACCGAGGAGGACGCTGAGACGGCGGTCGAGCAGTTGCGCAACAACCGCAAGGAGATCCTGCCGGAGAAGAGGCTGCAGGACCGGCCCGCCGCGGGCGGCCCGAAGGGCAGCGGGGACAAGCGGATCTCCCGCCACACAGTCAACAAGGGCACACGCCCCAGCACAAAGCGCGGCTCCTCCGCTTCGCGTCCGGGCCGCGCAAGCCCAAGAAGGGGAAGAAGTAGTGGCCTCGCAGGAGACCCGGCTGCTCTTCCGCAACATCGACGAGCCCAACCTGGCCTCGATCAAGACGTATCGCAAGCTCGGCGGGTATCAGTCGATCCGGAAGGCCTACAAGGAGATGACGCCCGAGGAGGTGCTGAACGAGCTCGAGGACTCCGGGCTGCGGGGTCGAGGCGGCGCCGGATTCTCGATGGGGAAGAAGGCCTCGTTCCTGCCCCGCGGCGAGATGGACAAGTACCTCTGCTGCAACGCCGACGAGTCCGAGCCGGGCGCGTTCAAGGACCGCGAGCTGCTGCAGAAGAACCCCCACCAGCTGATCGAGGGGATCATCATCGCCGCCCGCGCCGCCGGCGCCAACCGCTGCTTCATCTACATCCGTGGCGAGTACGACCTGCAGGCGGACATCCTCGACGCCGCGGTCGAGGAGGCCTACGAGGCCGGCTTCCTGGGCGAGAACGTGCTCGGCACCGGCGAGCAGGTCGAGCTGGTGGTCCATCGCGGGGCGGGCGCCTACATCTGCGGCGAGGAGACCGCCCTGCTCGACTCGCTCGAGGGCAAGCGGGGGAACCCGCGGCTCAAGCCCCCCTTCCCCGCAGTCCAGGGCCTCTACGACGGGCCGACGCTGATCAACAACGTCGAGACCCTCTCCAACGCGCCGCACATCGTCGCCTCGGGCGCCGACTGGTTCAAGAGCTTCGGCACCGAGCAGTCGCCGGGGACCAAGGTCACCTCCGTCTCGGGCGACGTGCAGCGGCCGGGCAACTACGAGATCGAGCTCGGCATCCCGACGAAGGTCCTGATCAACGAGCTCGCCGGGGGACCCCTGGACGGACGCACGATCAAGGGGTTCTTCCCGGGCGGCTCCTCCTCGCCCGTGCTGCTCCCGGACGAGGGCCTCGACCTCCCCTACAGCTTCGAGGCCATGCAGGAGGCCGGGTCGATGCTCGGCTCCGGCTCGATCATCGTCTTCGACGACACCACCAGCGTCGTCGAGCTGGCGCTGCGGACAGCGCGCTTCTACCACCACGAGTCCTGCGGCAAGTGCACGCCGTGCCGCGAGGGCACCAACTGGACCGTGAAGATGCTCGAGCGGATGATCAGCGGCCAGGCGACGCCGATCGACCTCGAGACGGTCGCCTCGGTGCAGGACAACATCATCGGCAACTGCCTCTGCGTCCTCGGCGACTCGATGGCGATGCCGGTCGGCGCGATGGTGAAGAAGTACCGCGACGAGTTCCTCGAGGCGATACAGCACGGCGTCCCAGGGGGCTCGCTCGGCGCCCCGAGCGGCGGCCACGCGATCGTGCCTCCCGGCGCGCGCTCGGAGCCGATGCCGGCCCGGGCTGGAGCGGTGGCGTGACCCGGCAGATCCGCAACCACGTCTCGCTGGTGGTCGACGGACGCGAGGTGACGGCACCCGAGGGGACGATGCTCCACGACGCGGCCAAGATGGGCGACGTCGAGATCCCGGTCTTCTGTTACGAGCCCAAGCTCGGCGACCCGGTCGGTGCCTGCCGGATGTGCCTGGTGGAGATCGAGGGGATGCCGAAGCTCCAGACCTCCTGCTCCACCCCCGTCCGCGACGGGATGGTCGTCTACACGCAGACCGACCGGGTGAAGGAGGCTCAGAACGCGGTCGTCGAGTTCCTGCTCGTGAACCACCCGCTCGACTGCCCGGTCTGCGACAAGGGCGGCGAGTGCCCGCTCCAGGACATCGCGATGGGTTGGGGCCCGGGCAAGAGCCGCTTCACCGACCCGAAGCGCCACTTCCAGAAGCCGCTCGAGCTCTCGCCGCTGGTGGCAATAGACCGCGAGCGCTGCATCCTCTGCTACCGCTGCGTCCGCTTCAGCCAGGAGGTGGCCGAGGACGAGCAGCTGCAGCTGCTGGAGCGCGGCGACAAGACCTTCGTCGGGACCTTCGACGAGCGGCCCTATATCGCGCCGTTCCACGGCAACATCACCGAGCTCTGCCCGGTCGGGGCGCTGACCTCGTACACCTACCGCTTCCGGGCGCGGCCCTGGGACATCGAGGACGCGGGCTCCGTCTGCACCCTCTGCCCGAGCCAGTGCAACGTCAAGTTCACCGTCCGCGACGAGCGGGTGCTGCGGGTCCTGGGCCGCGACAACGTCGAGGTCGATGACGGCTGGCTCTGCGACAAGGGTCGCTTCGGCTTCCAGATGTTCAACTCCGAGGACCGGATCACCCGCCCGATGGTCCGCGCGGGCGACGGCAGCCTCAGCCCGATCGGCTGGGACGAGGCGGTCAGCAAGGTCGCCGGCGCCCTGCGAGATGCGGGAGCGAACGCGGCAGCCCTGGTCGGCGGGGGCACCTCGAACGAGGAGGGCTGGCTGGTCCAGCGGATCCTCCGCCACGGGGGCTCCTCGAACGTCGACAGCTCCTCGAACCCGGTGGAGCCGGGTCTGCTCGGCGAGCTCTCCCGCCCCGAGCTCGGCTCCAGCATCGCCGATCTCGATCACGCCGACGCGATCCTGGTGATCGGTGTCGACCCGCTCCACGAGATGCCGATCCTCGATCTCCGGATTCGCAAGGCGGTCCGCCGTGCCCGCGCCAAGCTGATGGTCGCCTCCGAGCGCCCGACGACTCTCGACGGAGGCGCCGACGAGGCCGTGCGATACGCGCCCGGCGACGCCGCCTCCTTCGTCCGAGCGCTCGCCGGAGCGCTGGGCGCCGATGGATACGACACCGAGGGCCCGTTCAAGAAGGAGGCCGCCGCGATGGCCGAGGTCCTGGACGAGGCCCCGGACCAGACGATCATCTGGGGCGAGCGCCTCTGGCGCGACCCCGGGGCGGTCGAGGCCCTGCACGCCTGCGCCCGGGCCCTGGAGATGCACCAGCGGATCGGCCCGGGCCTGCTCGAGGTCCCGGAGGAGTCGAACGGCCGCGGCCTGCGCGAGGTCGGCTGCCTTCCCGGGGCCAAGCCCGGCCTCGACCCCGCTCCCGCCGGTGGTGGCAGCGCCGCAATCAAGGACGGCCTGGCGAACCACCAACTCGGGGCGATGCTGCTCGTCGGCGCGGACCCGGTCCGCACCCATCCCGACACGGAGGGCTGGCGCAGGGCTCTATCCGGAAGCTTCGTCGTCTCGATCGCCTCCCACGAGGACGACTCGACCCGCCTGGCCGACATCGTCATCCCCGCGGAGAACTGGGCTGAGAAGGAGGGCACGGTCACTCATCCCGACGGCCGCCTCCAGCGGGTGCGCCGCAACGTCCCGCTCCCCGAGGGCATGATCCCCGGCTGGCGCTTCCTCGACGCGGTCGCGACGGAGCTCGGGGCCGGCGTCAGCGCGGAGTCCCCCTCCGAGGTCTTCGATGCGCTTTCTGCCGAGGTCGCGTTCTACGACACGCTGACCTACGAGGAGATCGGAGGCAGCGGGTTGCGATGGGGCGATCGGGATCCAGGGCAGTCTTGGACGCCGGGCCGGCCGGAGGGAGCGTCCGGGGGCCGGCGAACACCGCCGGGAGTTCCCCCGGCCGCCCCCTCCGACCGTCCCTCGGCGGAGGGACTGGTCCTCGGCACCTACCGCGACCTCTGGGCCGCCGACGTGACGAAGCGCAACCCAGCGCTTCGCTTTCTCATGCCGAAGCAGAAGCTTGAGCTGGCGGCCAAGGACGCCAAGTCCCTCGAGTTGGCAAACGGCGATGAAGTCACCGTCGCGGTCAACGGGCACAGCGTCGAGGCGACCGTCGCGATCCGCGAGCGGATGAGGGAGGGAGCCGCCTTCCTGATCGAGGGCACCGACGAGGCCAACGCCAACGTGCTCACCAACGGCGTCCCGCAGCGGATCAAGGTGAGCAAGCGATGAGCCTGCCGCTCGCCGAGGTCGACTACGTCGAGGCGACCTGGGTGATGGTCGTCAAGAGCCTGATCATCTTCGCCGGGGTCTTCGCGATCGTGCCGATCCTGACGGTCGCCGAGCGCAAGCTGATCGGCCGCTTCCAGAACCGCTACGGCCCCAACCGGGTCGGCCCGGTCGGCCTGGTCCAGCCGCTGGCGGACATCGTCAAGCTCGCGGGCAAGGAGATGTTCCGGCCGAACGCGGCGGTCCCGCTCCTCTTCGCGATCGCTCCGGCGATCGTGATCTTCTCCGGCATCGTCACGCTGGCGATCCTGCCGTTCGGGAACGTCCAGGACGGGATCGGCCTCTACGGGATCGACGTCTCGATCGGCATCCTCTACTTCTTCGCCTTCGGCTCGCTCTCGTTCTACGGCCTGCTGCTCGCCGGCTGGTCGTCGGGCTCGAAGTACAGCTTCCTCGGAGCGATGCGCTCGGCCGCCCAGCTGATCTCCTACGAGGTCTCGATGGGCCTGGCGCTGCTCGGCGTGGTCATGATGACCGGCTCGCTCTCCCTCACCCACGTCGTCGAGGGGCAGGGGGAGATCTGGAACATCGTCCCGCAGATCGTCGGCTTCCTGATCTTCATGCTTGCGGGCTTCGCCGAGACGAACCGGGCGCCGTTCGACCTGCCGGAGGCGGACGCGGAGCTGGTCCAGGGCTACATGACGGAGTACGGCGGGATGCGCTTCGGCTCCTACCTGCTCGCCGAGTACCTGGAGATGTTCGTGGTCTCGGGGATCGCGGTCACCTTCTTCCTCGGCGGCTGGATGGGACCGGGCCCCGGCTGGCTCGACCCCGTCTGGATGGTGGCCAAGACGCTCACCCTGGTCTGCTTCTTCATCTGGATCCGGGCCACCCTCCCCCGGCTTCGCTACGACCAGCTCATGTCGCTGGGCTGGAAGGTGATGTTGCCGCTCGCAACCCTCAACGTCCTCGTCACCGCGGTGATCGTGACGGTGAGCTGATGGAGGCGAAGCTCAACACCGACAAGACGGACTGGTCGGAGTTCCCCTACCTGGAGGGCGAGAGCGACGTGATCTCGGTCCAGCGAGGACCGAGCCCGGGCGGTGTCGGGGGCGCCTACCGCGCCTTCGGCGAGACGCTCCGCGGCCTGCGCACCACCTTCGGCCGGGTCCTCGAGGGCCCGGTGACGATCCAGTACCCGGAGGAGAAGACCCCCGTCTACCAGCGCTTCCGCGGGCGCCACAAGCTGCATCGCTTCGAGGACACCGGACTCGAGAAGTGCGTCGGCTGCTCGCTCTGCGCGGCGGCCTGCCCCGCCGACTGCATCCGGGTCGTGGCGTACGAGAACGACCCGAATCATCGGGTCTCGGCCGGCGAGCGCTACGCCGAGGTCTACGAGATCAACCTCTCCCGTTGCATCTTCTGCGGCTACTGCGAGGTGGCCTGCCCCTTCGACGCGATCACGATGGGACACGACTACGAGATGTCCGACTACAACCGCTCGGACCTGATCTTCACGAAGGAGATGCTGCTCGCGGAGCCGATCGACCGCACGCCGCTGCGGAGCGAGGGCGAGTGACCCAGGTCTGCTTCTTCCTCGGTGCGATCGGCTGCCTCGGCGGCGCGATCGCGGTGATCGCCCTCCGCAATCCCTTCTACAGCGTCCTCGCCCTGATCGTCCACCTGATCTCGCTCGCCGGGCTGTTCCTGCTGCTCCAGGGCGAGTTCCTGGCGGCCGCCCAGATCGTGGTGTACGCCGGCGCCGTGATGGTGCTCTACGTCTTCGTCGCGGCCTACGTCGGCAACATCGACGAGCCGCTCTGGGAGCCGATCCCGGGCCAGCGCTTCATCGCGCCTGTGCTCGGCATCGCCCTCTTCGTCGAGCTCGCGATCGCGATCACCGGATCGGGCCTGCAGGCGATCGACACCACGGGCCCGACGGTCGAGCTCGGCTTCGGCTCTCCCTCGGCGATCGGCAAGCTGCTGCTGGAGCGCTTCCTGATCGCGTTCGAGGCTGCCTCGCTGCTGCTTCTCGTCGCCGCCGTGGGCGCCGTCGTCCTCGCAGGCCGCCATCGAGCCGGCGAGGCCAATGCCCCACAGGAGCCCGCCTGATGGACATCACCTGGTACCTCGTCCTCTCGGCGCTCCTCTTTGCGATCGGGGTCTCCGGCGTGCTGCTCCGCCGCAGCCCACTCGTGATCCTGCTCTGCCTCGAGCTGATGCTGAACGCCGGCAATCTGGCGCTGCTCGCCTTCTCGCGCTCCCTGGGGAATCAGGACGGGCAGGTCTTCGCCCTGATCGTGATGGTGATTGCGGCCTGCGAGGTGGTGGTGGGGCTCGGGATCATCGTCGCCGCCTACCGGCGCCGGATCCCCCTCAACGTCGACGACCTGCGCAGCCTGCGGGGTTGACGCGCTGATGTCGGCGACCTCCTACGGCTGGCTGGTGCTCGCCTTCCCGCTCGCGGGGACGCTGATCATCAGCCTCGGCTTCAAGCGCCTCCCAGGCCGGAGCGCGGGCTGGATCGCGACCGCGATGATCGGGCTCTCCTTCCTGGCCTCGATCGGGATGCTCGTCGAGATCCTCGATCTGCCGGTGGAGCACCAGCAGGTCACCTCCTCGCTCTACGACTACGCCAGCGCCGCCGGCCTCAACATCCAGCTCAACGTCCTGGTCGACCCGCTCTCGGTCTTCATGTGCCTGGTGGTAAGCGGGATCTCAACCATGATCCACCTCTACTCGATCTCGTACCTGACCTCTGATCGGGGCTTCAACCGCTTCTTCGCCTACCTCAACTTCTTCGTCTTCTCGATGCTGCTGCTCGTCCTGGCGGGGAACCTGGTGCTGCTGATCGTCGGCTGGGCATTCGTCGGCTTCGCCTCCTACGCGCTGATCAGCTTCTGGTACCGCCGCACCACCGCGACGCAGGCCGGGATGAAGGCCTTCGTGATCAACGTGATCGGCGACGTCGGCATGGTGCTGGCCGCCTTCTTCATCTTCCGCGACCTGGGCACCTTCGACCTGCTCGGCCTCTTCGACAAGGCCCAGGGGACCTTCCACACCAACCAGGGCGTCGCAATCGCGATCTGCTGCCTGCTGCTGGTCGGCGCCTTCGCCAAGTCCGCCCAGATCCCCTTCCACACCTGGCTCCCGGACGCGATGGAGGGCCCCACGCCGGTCTCGGCCCTGATCCACGCCGCCACCATGGTGACCGCGGGCGTCTACCTGATCGCCCGCTTCCACCCTCTCTTCGAGCTCGCCCCAACGGCCGCCGACATCGCCGCCTTCGTCGGCCTGATCACCCTGCTGATCTCGGCGACGATCGCGCTGGTCGTCACCGATCTGAAGCGGATCATCGCCTACTCGACCATGAGCCAGATCGGCTACATGGTGGTCGGGGTCGGGATCGGCGCGTACTCGGCGGGTCTCTTCCACCTGATGACCCACGCCTTCTTCAAGGCGCTTCTCTTCATGGCGGCCGGCTCGGTGATCGGCGCGATGGCGAACCGCCAGAACATCGACCTGATGGGCGGCTTCCGGAGGGCCATGCCGTTCACGATGACGCTGCTGATCATCGGAGCGCTGGCCCTGGCCGCCTTCCCGGGCACCTCGGGCTTCTTCTCCAAGGACGAGATCCTCGCCGTGGCGGCCACCCGCGGCGGCTTCTACTGGATCTTCACGGTGGGCGGCTACGTCGGGGCGCTGCTCACCGCGGCCTACTCCTTCCGGATCGGCTTCCGCGTCGCCTTCGGCGAGCCCTGCGAGGAGGCGCGGGAGCTGGAGCAGGGCCAGATCCACCACGCGGAGCCCGAGAATCCCGGCACCGGCGAGCGCGAGGACACCGAGATCGGCTTCCCCGGGCCCTCTCACCAGATCGCCGAGCGGGAGTGGCCGATGAAGATCGCGATGTCCGTGCTCGGCTTCGGCGCCCTGTTCGCCGGCTACATCCAGGTGCCCGGCGTCGATCAGGTGCTGCACAACTTCCTCCAGGGCTCCTTCGAGGGATCCAAGCTGTACGAGATCGAGCCCACGACCTCCGCCGCCTGGACCGGGCTCGCGGTCGGCGGCCTGGTCTCGATCGCCGGCATCGCGATCGCCTACCTGTTCTTCCTCCGCGACCGCGACTGGGCCGCCGCGTTGCGCCGCAGGTTGCCGTGGCTGCACGACTTCCTGGAGCACAAGTGGTACTTCGACGAGGCGATCGACATCCTGATCGTCCGACCGGCTCTGGCGGTCGGCCGCTGGGCCAACTCCACCTTCGAGCGCTACGTCGTCCAGGGGATCGTGGTGGGCGTGACCGACGTGGTGCGCGGGGTCGGCGCCGGGGTGCGCGGCGCCCAGTCCGGCTACCTGCGCTCCTACGCCCTGCTCCTGGTCACCGGCTTCGCCGGCCTCGGCCTCTACTTCCTCCTGCAGAGCTCATGAGGAGCGCGCGATGATCCAGATCCTGCTCTGGGCGCCGCTCGCCGCCGGCCTGCTCGCCTGCGTCATGCCGCAGCGCCTGGTACCGCTCCCCCCGCTGCTTACCGCCGTGACCCGGCTCGGCCTGGTGATCTACGTGGTCGCCAGGTTCAACCCGTCGCTGGGCCTCCAGCACACGGTCGACGAGAGCTGGATCCCGGCGCTCGGCGTCCGCTACCAGCTCGGCGTCGACGGAATCAGCCTCTTCCTGGCCGTGCTCACCTCGGTGCTCTGGCTCGCCACCACGATCTGGTCGACGATCAACCCGCACGAGCGCCCCCGCACCTGGTTCCTGATGCTGGGGATCGCCGAGACCGCGACCCTCGGCGCCTTCCTCGCCCAGGACCTGATCCTCTTCGTCCTCTTCTTCGACCTGATGCTGATCCCGTTCTACTTCCTGTTCGGGGCCTGGGGGACCGAGCATCCGGGCCGCCCGGAGGAGGACGAGGGTCCGATCCGCCCGCAGGCCGCCGTGATCAAGATGATCGTCTACACGCTGGTGGGATCCCTGCTGATGCTGGCCGGCGCGATCGCCACCGGGATCCTGACGGCAAACGGCGGCCCGATCGACTTCAACATCCAGCACCTCGCCGCCAACCCGCTCGGCAGCGGCAGCCAGTACTGGATCTTCTGGTTCTTCGCGGCCGCCTTCCTGGTGAAGATGCCCGCCTTCCCGCTCCACGCCTGGATGCCCGACGCCTACCGGGTCGCGCCGCTGCCGGCGCTGGCGCTGTTCTCGGGCGTGCTCTCCAAGGTCGGCGCCTATGGGTTCCTGCGGATCGTGCTGCCGGTCTTCCCGGCTGCGACCACCCACTTCCAGGAGGTGATCCTGGTGATCGCGGTCGCCTCGATCCTCTACGGCTCGGTGATGGCCTTCACCCAGACGAGCGCCCGGCTGATCCTCGGCTACTCCTCGGTCGCCCAGCTCGGCTTCATCACGCTCGGCATCTTCAGCCTGCGCCCCGACGGCGCCGACGGCGCGGTGCTGCAGATGGTCAACCACGGGCTGGTGGTCGCGCCCGCTGATGCTGATCGCCGATCCTGCTGGTCGCCCGGGCCGGCAGCGACGACATCACCAAGATGGGCGGCCTGGCGATGCGGGCGCCGGTGCTCGCCGCGCTCTTCCTGGTCGCGACGATGGCCCTGCTCGCCATCCCCGGATCCTCCAACTTCATGGGCGAGTTCTACATCCTCAACGGGATCTTCCAGGAGAAGATCGTCTACGCCTTCGTCGCCGCGATCGGGATCGCGCTGTCCGCCTACTACGCGCTCCGCCTCTACCAGCACGCGATGCACAACCGCAAGCCGGACGGGATCGAGTCGCGCGAGGTCGGCCTGTTCGACGGCGGCGTGATCGCCGGCCTGGTCGCCTGCATCGTCGCGCTGGCGCTCTGGCCGGGGCTGATCCTGCACCGGGCCGAGGACTCGACCGCCGCCAGCGGTCGCCGCCGCCCAGCAGGCCCCCCCGGCTGAGGTCGCCGCAGCGATGAACTTCAACGCCCCCCACATCGACTACGCCGGGCTCTCGCCCGTCATCTCGCTTACGGCGGGGATCGTGGTTGTCCTGATGGTTGGGCTGCTGCCGCGGATCAACCGCTTCACGGTCGCGGGCCTGACGATCGCGGTGCTCGCGGTCACGGCAGCTCGCTGCATCATCGAGTGGAGCACGAACCAGAGCCTGGTCGCCGGCGCGCTCCGGCTCGACGCGTTCGGCCTGTCCGCGACCCTGATCGCCTGCACGGCCGCCGCGATCGTCGTCCTGCTGGCGATCCGGGAGCCCGCCGCGGAGGAGGCCAACCACGGCGCCTTCTACGCGCTGCTGCTCGGCTCGGTCCTCGGCATGACCCTGATCGCGCAGGCGCAGAACCTGGTCGCCTTCTTCGTCGCGCTCGAGCTGCTCTCGATCCCGCTCTACGTCCTGAGCGCCTCGGCCCGCCGCGAGGAGCGCTCGCTCGAGTCGGGGCTGAAGTACCTGATCATCGGGTCGATCGGGTCGGCGACGCTCCTCTACGGCTTCGCGTTGCTCTACGGCGCCTCGGGCTCGACCGACTTCTCGGGGATCGCCCACGCCGTCGGCCCCGGCGGCCGCGGCAACGACACGCTCATCCTGATCGGGACCGCGATGGCTGCGACCGGGCTCGCCTTCAAGACCTCGCTGGCGCCCTTCCACCAGTGGACGCCCGACGTCTACCAGGGGGCCCCCACGCCGGTGACGGCGTTCATGGCGGTCGCGACCAAGGCCGCCGCCTTCATCGCACTGGCACGCCTCTTCGAGGTCGCGCTCGGGCCGATCGCCCACGACTGGAAGCCCGCACTCGCAGCCATTGCCGTCGCATCGATCGCGATCGGCAACATCGGCGCCCTCGGCCAGGACTCCCTGAAGCGCCTGATGGGCTACTCGGGGATCGCCCAGGCCGGCTACATGCTGGCCGGCGTCGTCGTCGCGACCGAGAAGGGGCTCGAGGCGCTCGTCTTCTACCTCGCCGCCTACACGCTGATGAACCTGGCGGTGTTCGCGGTGATCGTCGCTCGCGAGCGCGAGACCGACCGCGGCGACGACATCGAGTCCGTCGCCGGCCTCGGCCGCTCCCGCCCGCTGCTCGCCTGGCCGCTCACCATCGGGATGCTCGCGCTGGCGGGCCTCCCCGGCACCTCCGGCTTCATGGGCAAGCTGTTCCTGATCGAGGCGACCGTCGACGGGGACTACACCTGGCTCGGCGTGGTCATCGTGATCGGCTCGATGGTGTCGCTCGCCTACTACCTGCGGGTGGTGGCGGCCGTCTGGATGAGGCCGGAGCCAACCGCAGCCCCCGTCCAGGCGATGCCCGCGATCGCCGGCGGATCGCCCGAGGCCGATGCGGCGGCGAAGGGCACGGGCCGTTGCGCGCTCATCTTCGGCTCGGCGCTGCTCTGCGCGACCGCCACCGTCGTCTTCGGCATCGCCCCCTCGCCCTTGATCGACTGGGCGTCGCACGCCGCCTCGTCGCTGGCGACCACGGTCTAGCCCGCGACCGATGAAATCCCCGGCCGGGCCGGGTCATTACCTTCAGTCGAGATGCCCACACCGCGCTCAATCCAGCGCACCTACCTCATGCTGATGGCGGGGAACACCCTGGCTACCTCGCTGATCTGGGGCATCAACACGATCTTTCTGCTCGACGCGGGGCTCAGCAACCTCGAGGCCTTCGCGGCGAACGCCTTCTTCACCGCCGGAATGGTCATCTTCGAGATCCCCACCGGGATCGTCGCCGACACGATCGGCAGGCGGACGTCCTATCTGCTCGGCACGCTGACCCTCTCGGCGGCGAGCCTGGTCTACGTGCTGCTCTGGCAGATCGGCGCGCCCTTCTGGGGGTGGGCGGCCGTCTCACTCGGACTGGGCCTCGGGTTCACCTTCTTCTCGGGCGCGGTCGAGGCCTGGCTCGTCGATGCCCTCACCGCCACCGGCTACACCGGCGATCTGGAGACCGTCTTCGGCCGCGGCCAGATCGTCACCGGCATCGGGATGCTGACGGGATCCATCGCGGGCGGCTTCCTGGCCCAGCAGGTCAGCCTCGGCTTCCCCTTCGTCCTCCGCGGGGTGATCCTGATCGTCATGTTCGCCGTGGCGTTCAGGCTCATGCACGACGTCGGCTTCGACCCCGTGAAGGGCGGGCGTCCGCTGGCCGAGATGCGGAAGATCGCTTCCAACTCCGTCGACTACGGCTGGCGCGTCCCGGCGGTCAAGTGGCTGATGGTCGAGGCGCTCTTCACCGGCGGCGTCGGCATCTACGCGTTCTACGCGCTGCAGCCGTACCTGCTCCAGCTGTACGGCGATCCGCATGCCTACCAGGTGGCGGGCCTGGCGGCCGCGATCGTGGCCGCCGCCCAGATCCTCGGCGGCATCGCGGCGCCGCGCATCCGCGGGCTCTTCCACCGCCGCACATCCGCACTGCTCCTGATGGCGGTGGCGAGTGCCGTCACGCTCGTGCTGGTCGGATCGGTCAAGAGCTTCTGGCCGGTGATCGGTTTGACCACCATCTGGGGACTGCTGTTCGCGGCGACGATGCCGATCAGGCAGACCTACATCAACGGGATGATCCCCTCGCAGCAGCGAGCGACGATCCTCTCCTTCGACTCGATGATGTCCTCGACGGGAGGGGTCTGGACGCAGCCGGTGCTCGGCAAGGCCGCGGATGCCTATGGGTACCCCACCTCGTACGTGATCTCGGGCGCGATCGGCGCCCTCGCGGTGCCCTTCCTCGCCCTCTCACGACGTCAGAACAACCCCGCGGACACGCTCGAGGTGGCCGAGGCGGAGCCGGTACCGCAGCCCGCCTGAGCTCCTATCGGCCGTTCCCCCCGACGAACTGGACGAGCTCCGGAACGATCCGCTCGTGAGCGTCCTCCTGGAGGTAGTGGCCCGCGTCTTCGAGCCTGGTCACCCCTGCATCGGGGAACGTCTTCAGCCAGAGCCCGTCCAGGAATTCGGGGGTGAACGCAACGTCCTGCATCGCCCAGCAGATCTGCACCGGCTTTGACCGGAAGTCCCGCTTCAACCCCTCCTCGATCTCGGTAGTCATCTCCAGGACCGGGCCGCCCTCGGTGACGGGGATCTCCCGCGGGAAGACCAGGATGCCGGTCCGTTCCGACCATCCGCGGTGCACGTCCCGGTACGCGCTCTTCACGATCGACGTGAGCCGTTCGCGATGCACGACGCCCTGCCCGAAGAGGAAGCCTCGCTTGAACGCGTCCAGACCCTTGACGAGGACCTCGCCGATACCCGGAGTACGGAACAGCCTCAGCGGCAGCGGCAGCGGCACCTTGTCCTTGCCCGGCGGAAGCGTCTCTGGGTGCCAGCCGTGGGCAAAGGTGTTGAGGATGAAGAGCCGCTCGACACGCTCCGGGTGGCGGGTCGCCCAGTAGAGGCCGGTCGGCCCGCCCCAGTCCTGTGGCACCACCGTCGCCCCGTTCAGGTCGAGCGACTCGAGCAGCGCCTCCAGCCTCCGCGCGTGCCTTGGTACGCGGTAGAGCTCCGGGTCATCGGGTTTGTCCGAGCGGCCGAAGCCGAGATGGTCGGGCACGATCGCCCGGTGTCCGGCCTCGACCAGCGGCGGGATGAAGTGGCGATAGAGGTAGCCCCAGGTCGGATTCCCGTGCACCAGGACGACCGGGCGGCCGTCGCGCGGGCCCTCGTCGACGTAGTGCATGCGACCGTCGTCGGAGTCGAACCACTTCGGCTCATACGGCCATGTCCCCTGGAACGTCGTGTCGATCGCGGCCATCGAGCCGTCACGCTATCGCGCGACGCTGGGAGGATGGCGCCCCTTGGGCGTCCTCCTCACCGTCGCCGCGATCGCCATCTCCGGCTCAGCCGGCGTGTTCGCCGAACGCCGCTGGCCGGCAAGCGCCGTCGGCTGGGCCCGCCGCCTCCTGGTCATCTCGCTCTACACGCTGGTCCCGTTCATCGTCTTCTTCAACCTGGCGCGGGTCCAGATCGACGCCGACCTCGGTGGCGGGCTGGTAATCGGCTGGGTCGCAATCCTCTGCGCGGCCGGCCTGGCCTGGCTCGCGGGCTCCCGGCTCCTCCGGCTGAGCCGGCCCTCGACCGGAGCGCTGATCGTGGGGACGCTGGTGCCCAACTCGGGCTACCTGGGCTATCCACTGGTCGCGTCCCTGCTGGGCTTCCACGCTCTCGGCGAGGCTGTGGTCTACGACATCGCGATCCCGGCGCCCTCGCTGCTGCTGCTCGGCTTCGGGACCGGTGCGGCGTTCGGGACCAGGGCCGGCGAGGGGCTTCGAGACCGCGCCGTCGCCTTCTTCACCCGCAACCCGCCGCTCTACGCCGCGGTGGCGGCGCTGCTCGCCCCGGACTCGCTCGCCCCGGACGCCCTCGTCGACGTATCGCGCGGAGTTGTGATCTCCCTGCTGCCGATTGGGTTCTTCGCGGTGGGCGCTGTGCTGGCGGAGGAAGTCGAGGAGAAGCACGTCGAGATCGGCTCGCCGTTCGATCCACCGGTTGCGGCCGCGATCATGCTGCGGCTGCTGATCGCGCCGGGCCTGCTCCTCCTCCTCTCGCTGCCCTTCATCGACCTCCCGGGCCCGTATCTGCTGATCGCGGCGATGCCCTGCGGCGTCAACACCCTGCTGGTGGCCCACATCTACGGCCTCGATTCGAGGCTCGCCGCGAAGGCCATCGCCTGGACGACGGCGATCGCGGTGGTTGCGGCATTGGCCGCCCAATCGATCTGGGGATGAAGCTACGCTGGCTCGCCCGTGCGCTACCCGGTCGAGTCATTCACAGACGAGGAACGAAGGCTCCTCTCCCCCCACTTCACCAACCTCGACCGCCCCGTCTTCGCCCTGGTCAACCTGCCGGAGACGATCAAGGGGGCTCTCTTCGCCCGCTACTCCCGCTACTCCGGGACCGTCCGTCGCCTCTACCTGGATGAGTTCGCCGCCGACGTCCCTGAGGGCGGCCGACCCTTCGAGGGTGAGGAAGGAGAGCGCGCCGCCGGGCTCTACGAGCGCGTCTTCATGGGATACGGCGACGACTCGATCGCGCAGGTCGGCGGTGCGCACCTCGCCTGCGAGTGGGTCTCCAACGTGCTCACGAAGGTGCTCCAGCGCGGCCGGCTGGCGGCCTACCTCGAGCAGTCCACCCGCTACATCCCCTATGACCAGCCGCTCCCGGATTCCGCCGGGGGCGGTCACCGCTTCTACCGCGACGACGAGCTCGGGCCGGAGTACGCGGAGGCGATGGAGGAGCTCTTCGCGATCTACTCGCGCTCCCTCGTCCAGGTCAGGGAGTGGGCGGCAGTGCGCTGGCCCCGCGGCGACGAGCCCGAGGCGGCCTGGGAGCGCTCTATCAAGGCCAAGGCCCTCGACCTCCTGCGCGGGCTGCTGCCCGCCGCGACCCTGAGCCACGTGGGCATCTTTGCGTCCGGCCAGGCCTACGAGCAGCTCCTGCTCCGCATGCTCGCCTCTCCCCTGCCGGAGGCGCGTCACTTCGCCACGATGATCCTCGAGGAGCTCAAGAAGGTGATGCCGAGCTTCGTCGCCCGCGTGGAGCGACCTGACCGCGGGGGCGAGTGGGTCTCCTACCTCGAGCGCCGCCGCGAGGCGGCCGAGCACTGGGTCGCCCGCCTGGGCCTCGACCGCCCGGAGGACGACGCCGCGCCGTCCGTCGAGCTGGTCGACGTCGAGGGCTCGGAGGACGATCTGATCGCCGCGTCGCTGTTCGAGTCGGCGGGGACCCCGGAGCGGGCGATCCTCGACCGGGTTCGCGCGCTGCCACCGGACGAGCAGGCCGAGATCATCTCCGACCTGGTCGGCGAGCGGTCCAACCGCCGCCATCGCCCGGGCCGCGGCTGGGAGGCGGTCCGCTATCGCTTCGAGATCGTCTCCGACTACGGCGGCTTCCGCGACCTCCAGCGCCACCGGATGCTGACCTGCCAGTGGCAGAGCCTCAGCCCGGACCTCGGCGCCGGGATCCCCGACGAGGTGCGCGAGGCCGGCGCCGGCTCCGAGTACGAGCGGGCCCTGGAGATCTCCCGCGCCGAGTACGAGCGCCTGGCGACCGCGGGGATGGTGGAGGCCGCGCCGTATGCCCTCTGTCTCGGCTACCGGATCCGCTACCTGCTCGACCTGAATGCCCGCGAGGCGATGCACCTGATCGAGCTGCGCTCCGGCCGCGAGGGTCACCCGACCTACCGCGCCGTGGCCCAGGCGATGCACGAGCGCATCGCCTCGGTCCACCCCGCGATCGCGGCGGCGATGACCCATGTGGACGCCTCCACCGAGCCCCGCCTCGAGCGCATCATGAGCGAGATCCGGACCCACCGGAAGCGGATCGCCGCCGAGACCGAGCCGGAGCCCTCCGACGCCCCTCCGGGCGTCAGCGCCTTGGGCTAGTCGGTCAATCCCGAAGCCCCGATTTTTCGTAATTGACTACGAGTCAATGACCCTAGGATGCGGAGGATGAAGGGAGCGAGAGCCCTGGCGAGCGGGATGCTCGTCCTGGCGGCGATCTGCGCCGTCCCCGCCGTATCCGCCGCCCAGGACGCCGGCACGACGACGGATACGACCACGACCACCGCGACGACCACGACGACGACGCCGGATCCCGCACCAGTGCCTGCCGACCCGGCCGGTGACGCCGGTGCATCGAGACCTCAGGCGACGTCGGGGGGTGCGGCGGGGGGAAATCCGAGCGACGCTGCCACCAACTCCGGAGCTACGACCACGACCCTCAGCGGAGGGTCGCCCCCCGACGCACCCCCCGGCGGCGCCCACAAGTCCGCGTCCGCCAGCGTGACGATGCAGGACTTCTTCTTCTCGCCGGGTTCGGTCACGATCTCCGCCGGCGACACCGTCACCTGGCACAACTCGGGACAGGCCCCCCACAACGCCACCGCCAACGACGGCAGCTTCAGCACGCCCGACCTCAACAACGGCCAGAGCGCGTCCCACACCTTCAACTCCCCCGGCGCCTTCAGCTACATCTGCACGATCCACCCGAACATGCACGGCACCGTGCGGGTGCTGAGCTCGAGCGGCGGAGGAGGTGGCAGCTCCGGATCGAGCTCCAGCGGATCCTCCACCTCGGAGGCATCCGCGGTCGCCTCACCCGACGCCGCGGGCAACTCGACGACCCTGCCGATGACCGGCATGGCCGTCGGCTCGCTGGCGCTGGTGGGCGTGGCGATGCTGGCGCTCGGCCTGATCGCGCGCCGCGCTTCCGATCGGTCAGGGCGCCGTCGCTGGCTGACGATCTTCTAGCCGCTCAGCGGCGCCTGAGGAGCTTCAGCTTCCGCGCCTGGGTGTTGGCGGTGCCGCCAGCCGGCAGGTAGGTCACCGAGACCTTCACCTTGGCCTTGCCCCTATGGAGCAGCGCCCGGCGGATCTTCCGCGCCCGCTTTCCCTTCTTGGCGGGCTGGATCTTGAGGCCGCTCGGCCCGCCCCGGCGCAGACTCCTAGGCCCGCCCGGTGGCAGGAGCTGTCGGGATCCTCAGGATCCGGCTAGGGGACGACGAAGGAGAAGGACTCGTCGAACCGTGCTACCGCGTAAGTGAACGCCGTGACCGACGCGGGTCGAGCTGGGTGTGGAAGGTGTCCACCTCGAAGTCGGAGAGATTGCAGGGAGCATGCGTAGCCGACTCCCACTCGGCGAACGCGCCGATGATCGGGAACGTGTCGATCAGCGTTCCCGTCGAGAGGTTGACCGTCGTCGTGTCCGGGCGGGTGTCGGCGTCGTTGAAGTCGGTCGAGACGACCATCGAGGCGATCTGCGATGAGACGCCGGGGACGGTGACGCAGTAGATCCCGTCCTGAGGTGGGTCACCGAGGCGTTCTGGCTGCGACTCGCATCGAGGCTTCCCAATTCGTCGACATCGCCGTACGCTCTCGCGGACCCCGCCGCTCCCTGGGGCCCCCGCTCTCCCTGCTGCCCCTGCGGCCCCTGGGGGCCCTGCGGCCCAGGCTGCCCCTGAAGCTGGTCGACCTGGGTCTCGAGGCGCGCCAGCCGCTTCTTCAGCTTCTTGAGCTGCTTGCCGACGCCGACGCTGGCTCTGGCCTGTGGCCCGCCGATCCCGGTCCCCCCACCGGCGAGGGCGGCCTGGGCGATGAGCACGGCAAGGAGCACCGCGGCGATGCCCACGACGGTACCGCGCCTCAAGCTATCGACAGGGCTCATCTCCGCTTCCTCTTCTTCTTCTTGCACTTCTTCTTCTTGGCGGCGGCGGCGTGCTTTCGGTGCTTGCGCTTCTTGCACTTCTTCTTCTTCGTCGGCGCGGGCGCGCTCGCCGGCGGCACCGCCCCGGACGGCACCGCTCCAGGCGGCGGCAGGATCGAGGGCTCGGGGAGCGCGTCGACGCTCTCGCAGCCGCCGACCGCGTCGAGCGAGAGCCGGTCGGTCACCGCGCTGTCGGCCGCGCCGGTGCCGCAGTCCACGGTGTCGGCGAGCCCGTCGCGGGCGAGCAGGCCATCGTTTCCGGAGCCGCCGATCAGCTGATCGGAGCCGCCCGCCACCCACGATCGCGGGATCGTCGCCGAAGGCGCCGTCGAGGCGGTTGGGCCCGTTGTTCCCGATCAGGGTGTCCGGGCCCTGCCCGCCGGTGACGTTCTCGATCGAGCTCAGGACCTCGGGGCCCAGGGCTCCGCCCGAGTCGACCTGGCCCGTGGCGAGGTTCACGGTGGCGGCGGTCGAGGAAGTCGCTGATGTCGTAGGTGTCCGAGCCGGCATCCCCCCGGTAGAAGTCCGTGGCGCCGTCGTCGTCGCCCCCGGCCAGGGTGTCGTTGCCCGGGCCCGCGCAGACCTGATCCGCGCCCGGCCCCGGGGAGGATCGAGTCGTTGCCGTCGAGCCCGAGGATGGCGTCCGTCCCCACGGTGCCGGTGAGGACGTCGTCGCCGGGAGTGCCGATCACCTTCGCCTGGGTGCCGCCGCAGGCGACGCGCTCGTAGGCGCCGGCCTCGCACTCGGGGGTGGAGTCGCCGTCGCCGTCGTCGGGCCGCGGGGCCCCCCGCTGATCCTGTGTCAGCGCCGTGCCGTCCGCCCCGAGGCAGCTCGCGGCCGGGATGGTGTCGATCGCCGGGGCCCCCGCGAAGAGCTCGATCGTATTCGTGGGCCCGCCGTTGTCAGTCAGGCCGGCGGAATCGAGGAGCTGCAGGGTGGTCAGCAGGTCGGTCGGGTCGCTGAAGAAGCAGTCATTGCCGCTCTTCTCCACGTTGAAGCCGAGCGAGCTCGGCACGCCGCCGCCGCAGTCGTCGTTCGTGTTTGTCTCGAAGACCGAGCCGCGGACGGCAACCGCGCCGGCGTCCTTGTAGATGCCGGCGCCGTTCATGTCCGCGGGCGTCGTTGGGCCGAAGGTCGAGAAGGCGATCGTGTTCCCGGTGCCGCCGTGGATGTAGATGCCGCCCCCGTTCTGGAAGGAGCCGACGCTGTTCCCCTCGAAGGTCGAATTCGTAACCCGCAGCGTGTCGTCGTCGCCGTTCTCCTCCCAATAGACGCCGCCGCCGTGCTGGGTGTCGCCGCCGAGCAGCCCGTTGTCGGTGATCGTGCTGTTGGTGATCGTCAGGTTCTCTTCGGCGTTCTGAGTTGCGATTCCACCGCCCGAGCAGGGTCTGCGAGGCGGCTCCGAGGATCCCGTTCTGTTTGATCGTCGAGCGGTCGATCACCCCCGGCGCGCTCGACGCTAGCGAAGATACCCTCCGCCCCGCGGTGTCCCCGCGCCCGCGCCGCTCGAGAGGATCACGTTGTTCGGGCCGACGGTGCTGTCAGTCATCGTCAGGCTTCGCTGAGCGCCAGGATGCCCGCGCCCCTCATGCTGTCCGCATTCGTCCCGTTGATCGTGTTGGCGCTGACGACGACGTCGTCAAGCGTCAGGTCTGTGAACGATGCTCGGATCCCGCCGCCAAAGGCATCCGTGACGGTGCCATCGGTCACCGTCAGGTCCGTGAGGGTGAGGGTCGCGGAGTCGATCGTGTCGAGGACGCGATCGTTGTCGTTGGCGTCGATCTTGCTCACGCCCGGGCCCTGGCCGTTGATGACGACCGGGCCGGACGGCCCGTCGATGTCGAGGTCGCCGCTGGCATTGGAATCGTCGCCCGAGGCGCCGGTGAGCGCGTAGGTAGCGGAGCCCAGCACGATCGTGTCCGTGGCTGGCCCCGCCTGGCCTCCCGGGCAGTCGTTCCCCCCGGCGGGGAGGACGGCCGCGTTGGAGTTGGCGGCATCCACCGCCTCCCTCAGCGTGCAGAGCTGATCGTCGGTCTTGTTGTCGGCCGTCGAGGTGACGTCGATCGTCGTCGCCGCAGCGCCGGCGGGCAGCGCCAGCGAGACCAGGACTGCTGGCCGCGAGTGCGTGGCACCCCGCCCTCGTCACTTCCTCCTCCTCTTCTTCTTGCACTTCTCTTCTTCTTCTTGGCCGCCGCGGCGTGCCTCTTGTGCTTCTTCTTCTTCTTGCACTTCGCCCTCGTCTTGTTGCTCGCCGTCTGCGTGCTCGCCGCCGGCGCTCCGGCGGGCGGGCCCACTCCGGGCGGCGGCAGGATCGAGGCTTCGGGGAGCGCGTCGACGCTCTCGCAGCCGGTGACGGCGTCGAGGGAGAGCCGATCGGTCTGCGCAGAGTCGGCCGTGCCGTCGCCGCAGTCGACGGTGTCGGCGATCCCGTCGCGGGCGAGCAGCTGATCGTCGTCGTTGCCGCCGAGCAGGATGTCCGGCCCCGCTCCTCCATCGATCATGTCCGCCCCGATGGCGCCGTTGAGGACGTTCGGACCGACGTCGCCGATCAGGGTGTCGCCCGCGGGCGAGCCGGAGGCGTTCTCGAAGCCGACTCAGCGAGGCGCTCGTGCCAGACCCCGGTCATCGTGCCGGCGGCCAGGTCGATGTTGCCGGCGGGGCTGGCCGGGGGCGCGTTGCCGAGAAGAGCGTGTCGGAGCCCGGGCCGCCGTCGACCGCGTCGCTGCCACCGTTCGGGCGCTCGATCACGCGGTCGTCGCCGCCCCCGGCGCAGATCGTGTCGTTGCCCTGCTTCGGGTCGATCAGGTCGAAGCCGTCCGAGCCCAGGATCACGTCGGCGGCCGCGGTCCCGTTGATGCCGTCGGAGCCGAGCGTGTCGACGATCTTCCCCTGGCAGCGGTTGAGCTCGTAGGCGCCCACGTCGCACTCGGCCAGGCCGTCCCCGTCCTCGTCGAACCCTCGGGGGGCGCCGCGCTGGTCGGTGGCCAGCGGATGGTCGTCGATCCCCGTTGCAGGCGCCGCCGGGATCCGGTCGAGCGCCGGGCTGCCGGCCGGCAGCGCGTGGGTGACCGTCGGGCCCCCGTTGTCGGCCTCGCCGAGCAGGCCGGGGTTGGTGCTCTGCAGGTCCCCGGTGCCCGTCAGGCCGCAGCTGGTGCCGCGGTCGATGTTGAAGCCGGCCGAGTCGATCGAGCCGTTCGTCGAGCACTCGCTGGCGCCGTTCTCCGAGAGGATCGTCGCGCCGACGGCCAGTGACGAGCCCGCGACGCCCGCGACGTCGTAGAAGATCGACCGTCCGGAGGGCGCCGAGTTCAGGGTGAAGGTTGAGCTCCGGATCGCGGTGCTCCCACCGCGGATCTGGAGCGCCGCCGCGTCGGTCTGGGCGTGGTTGTCGGTGAGCGTGGAGTTCTGGACTACGAACGTCCCGCTGATCGTCCCCAGGTCGCTGTAGTCGACTCCGCCGCCGGAGCTCAGCGCCGCTCGCCGCGCTCACGGTGTTGTTGTCGATCGTGCTGCGCTCGATCCGCAGCGGCGCGTTCTCGGCGTAGATCCCGCCCCCGTGGGAGGCGTCCGCGCTGTCGAGCGCCGTGACCGTGTTGCTCGCGATCGTCGAGTCGGTGACGCTGACGTTCCCTCCGCTGGCGGCGATGCCGCCCCCGAAGACATCGTCGGTGTTGGAGTCGTCGGGCGAGGTGACGCTGTTGCTCGTGATCGAGCTCCGCGTCGATCGTCACGCTCTTGGTGGCCCGGATCCCTCCCCCGACCAGCCCCGTCGGCGCGGTCGAGACGTTCCCCGAGACCGTGCTTCCGTTCAGGGTCAGGTCGCCGACGACCTGCATGCCCCCGCCCGCCGCTGGTGCGTGCTGTTGGTCACCCTCGAGCTGTTCAGGGTCACGGAGTTGAGCCCCGGGACGTGGAGCGCGCCGCCGTTGCCGCGCCGCGGGTGGCCGTGCATCGAGCCTGACGTGGTCCAGGGTCAGCGACGAGGCGGTGGTGGT
Organism: uncultured Solirubrobacterales bacterium; assembly: GCA_963747425.1. GTDB lineage: Bacteria > Actinomycetota > Thermoleophilia > Solirubrobacterales > 70-9 > DASUPK01. The sequence continues at coordinate 467,550 of CAVVFJ010000008.1, read as the reverse complement.
CTTCACGTCGATCACCCGGTCGGCGTTGCCCCCGTCGATCGTGGACTCGCCGTCGTCGCCCTGCTCGATCGTCAGCGGGCCCGGCCGGGTCGAGGAAGACGTCGAGGTCGCCCGTCAGGTTGCTGTCCTCGTTCGCCCCGGAGAGCGTCAGGTTGTAGAGGGGCTGCGTGAGGACGATCTCGTCCGGCGCAGCGGCGTCCCCGGCCGCGCACTGATCGACGGTCCCGTTTCCGCTCGCCGCCAGCACCGCCTCGCGCAGGGTGCAGTTGCCGTTGACGGTGAGGTCGTCGCGTGGTCACCGTGGGGGTGATCGTCGCCGCCTGCGCGGCGGGCGCAAGGCCGCGCGGCCAGCGCGGCGGCGGCCAGCAGCGAGGCGAGCCCGGCAGTTGCACGATGACGTCGTCATTCGTCGGCGACCTCCTCGGCGCGCTCGGCGTCCTCCCCGCGCCTCTCGTCGGTCGGGGGACGAGGGCCGGGACGCCTTGACTCGGCCGCCTGACTCCGCCGCCCGCTCACCTCGTCCAGCTCTCGCATCAGTCGCGCTCGCGGGTCTCGCGCCGATCGGCATCCTCGCCGGTCGCGTCGGCCTGCGAGCCGCCGTCCGATGCCTCTGACTCGGGCGGGAGTCTGCACGCCCCCCAGTCTCCGCGAGGCTCCCCTCCCTGTCGTCAGGGTTACGACCCTGATCTTTTGCGGCACGTATAAATCGAGAGGCTTCCGCCGATGGCCAGACCGTCCCGACCACGCGCACCGCGCCGACCATCCTCGAGCGCACCGACGCCCTCGATGCGATCTCCTCGACCCTGGCGGCCGCGCGCGAAGGCTCTGGGCGCTGCCTCGTCCTGGAGGGCGGCGGCGGGCTCGGGAAGTCCCGCCTGGCGGAGGAGGCCTGCGAGATGGCGGGCGGGCTCGAGGGATGACGGTCCTGCGCGCTCGCGGCGCCGAGCTCGAGCGCGACTTCAGCTTCGGCGTCGTGCTCCGCCTGTTCGAGCCCCTCTTGGCCGTTGCCGAGGAAGAGCGCGACGCCCTGATGTCCGGTGCCGCGGCGCTCTCCGAGCCGCTGTTCACGGCGGGCGAGGGGGCATCCGGCGCGGGCGGGGAGAGCGAGTTTCCGCTCCTGCACGGGCTTCACTGGCTGGCCGCGAATGCCTCGGAGCGGGCGCCGCTGCTGCTCGTCGTCGACGACGCGCATTGGGCGGATCCGCCCTCGCTGCGCTTTCTGATCTACCTCCTGCAGCGCCTCGACGAGCTTCCGATCGCCTGCTCGTCACCGCGCGGCCGCGGCAACCCGGCCCGCAGGGCCGGCTCATCGCCCGGATCGCCGGCGCACGAGCTCGCCACCGTCTTCCCGCTCCAGCCACTGAGCGAGGATGGAGTCGCCCGCTCGTCAGGCTCGAGGTCGAGGGCGCCGACGACGAGCTCTGCGCCGCCTGCGCCGCCGCGACCGGGGGCAACCCGTTCTACGTCCAGGAGCTGGTCGCCGCCCTGGCGGCCGCCGGCAGCGCGGCCGCCGGAGAGGCCGAGGCGCTTCAGGGAGACGCCGGTCTCCCGGACGATCCTCGGGCGCATCGCCCGGCTGGCCCCGCCGGCGGCGGAGCTGGCGTCCGCGGTGGCCGTGCTCGGGGACGGGGCTCCGCTCGACGCGCGGCTGAGCTCAGTGGACTCGAGGCCGAGGTGGCCGCGGCGGCCGCGGACGAGCTCGCCGGCGCGGCCGTCTTCGAGGCCGGGCCCTCCTGTCCTTCGTTCATCCGATCGTGCGAGAGGTCGTTTACGGGGACTTCCCCGACGCACAGCGGGCCCTGGCACACGCTCGAGCTGCCGAGCTCCTGCGGGAAGCCGGCGCCGACGCCGAGCTGATCGCCTCCCAGCTCGTGGAGGCGCATGGAGCGGCCGGCGACTGGGCCGTGCCCGCGTTGAGAGCGGCGGCGGCGAGGGCGCGGGAGCGGGGGGCGCCGACCGCCGCCGCGCGCTACCTGGGCGAGGCGCTTCGAATCGTGGTCGCCGACGCCGACCGCGGCGTGCTCCTCAAGGAGCTCGCCGTGGCGGAGGCCAGGTCACACGGGGAGGGCGCCGTCGAGCACGCTCGCGAGGCGATCGACGCGATCGAGGGGCCGCGTGGGCGCGCCGAGGCGGCGCTCGAGATCGGGATGGAGCTCGTCGACGCCAGGCGGCCCGAGGCCGAGCAGATCTTCGAGCGGGGGCTCGAGGCGCTCGCCGGCTCCACGGACGACGACGAGCTGGCGATGGCCCTGCGCTCCTCGCGAGCGGCCATCGGCTTCGATCATGCGACGACCTCGCCCGGAGAGCTGGACGCGATCCTCGCGCGCGCCGCGAGGGGCGTCGCGACCCCGGCCGAACGCCTCATGCTCGCGCACGGCGCGCTCGCCCCGGCGCTCCAGGGCAGGGACATCGACCGGATCCGCCGCATGGCGAGGGCCTCGCTGGAGGGACCGCTGCCAGCGTGACCAGCCCCACCGCGATGGCCGCGTTCTCGCTCGCGGCCACCGCCCTGTTCATGACGGGCGCCCTGACCGAGTCCGAGCGTGCCCTCGATGCGGTCGTGACCTCCGCGCACGAACGCGGAGCGGTGCTCGCCTTCGGGACCCTCTCCCACGTGCGCGCGCACGCCTATCACCGGCTCGGCCGCCTCGACGACGCGATCGTCGACGCCCAGAGCACGCTCGACACCGCTCGCTACGGGTGGGAGCCCGAGCTTCCCGCTGTGCACGCCGTCCTCGCGCTCTGCCTGATCGAACGCGACGAGCTGGCGCGGCGGCCGCCGCCATCGATCTTCCCGGCGGCGAGAAGCGCTGGTCGGAGACCTTCACCTGGAGCGACCTGCTCGAAGCCCGCGGCCGGCTCCACCTCGCGCGCGGTGAGAACGAGGCGGCGCTCGATGACTTTCTCGCCTGCGGGGAGCGCCTCGAGCCTCTGGGCGCCTCCCACGCGGGCGTGGTGCCCTGGCGTTCGGGAGCCGCCGAGGCGGCGATGCGGCTCGGCAAGCTCGAGCTCGCCGGGGAGCTGGCCAACGACGACCTCGAAGCTGGCCGCGGATTCGGCGCGCCGCGCGAGATCGGGCTGACGCTGCGCACCGCCGGGCCGTGGCCGGGGGCGACCGCGGGATCGAGCTGCTGCGCGAGGCGGTGGAGACGCTCCGGGGGTCCGAGGCGGCCCTGGAGCTCGCGCACGCGCTCTGCGACCTCGGCGGAGCGCTGCTCGAGGAGGGTCACCGGCTGGCGGCGCGCGAAGCTCTCGCCGAGGCGCTCGACCTCGCCCATCGTGCCGCGCCGACAGGCTCGAGGAAACCGCGCGGGAGCGGCTGGTGGCGACCGGCGCGCGGCCTCGCCGGGCGAGCGCTCGCGGGAGCGACGCCCTGACCCCGCGCGAGCGCCGGATCGCGCAGATGGCCTCAACCGGCCTCGGCAACCGCGAGATCGCCGAGGCGCTCTTCATCACCACGAAGACCGTCGAGACGCACCTGGGACGGGCCTACCGCAAGCTGGAGGTGCAGGGGCGGACGGGCTCGCGGATGCCCTGGCCTCCGACGACGCTGGCGACGGGCTCAGCGGCGCCTGAGCAGCTTGACCTTCAGGGACCTGGGTGTTTGCGGCCCCGCCGGTGGGCAGGTAGCTGACCAGCGCCTTCACCTTCGCCTTGCCCTTGTGGCGCAGCGCGCCGGCGGACCTTGCGCGCCCGCTTGCCCTTCTTCGCCGGCGCCACCTTGAGCTTCACGGTGCCGCCGGAGACCGCGAGGCTCGCCCGCGCGACCCCGGCCCCGCCGATCGTCTTCAGCCCCTTGCCCCGCAGCCCGACCTCACCCGGACCCGGCACGTTGACGAAGAGGAAGGCGATGCCCTTCTTCTTGTTGCGCTTCAGCTTGCCGAAGGTGAACTGCGTTGGACGGGGGCTGGGGAGGAAGCTGGGGAGAGGAGGGGACCTGAGCCGGCCCGGCGCAGCTCGGGCTGGGCGACGTCCCCATCGCGAGCTCGAACGCCCCGCTGTCGCAGAAGGCTCCCTGCGGCCGGGAGACGCCCCGCTGGTCGGTGGCGGCGCCGATCCGCGAGTGATCGATCGCCGGGCTGCCGGGCAGCAGAGACCGGGTGTCGATCGGCGTGGTCAATCCCGCGCCGGCGTGTGGCCCTCCGTTGTCGGCGAGCGGGCCGAGCATCGGGTCAGTCGACTGCAGATCGCCGGCGCCGCTCGAGCCCGCACGAGGCGTCGGAGGCCACGTTGTAGCCCGCGGTGGCGATCGTCCCGTCCGTGCCGTCGCAGTTCTGGCCGGTGTTCTGTGCGACGGAGCTGCGAAACAGCACGGTCGCGCCGTCGAACACCGCGACCCCGCCCGTGCCTGAAGCCGCCTGGTTTCCCGCAAGGGTCGAGTTGGTGAGGGCGACGTTGGTTGGCTCGCCCGGAGACTGACTTGCCTGAACGCCTGGCGCGCCCATGTTGCCGCTGAAGGTGGAGTTGAGGACCACCCCACCCCCGAAGAAATACGCCCCACCGCCAGCCAAGGACGCGCTGTTGTCAGAGACGGTGCTTCCGTCGATCAGGGTCGGCTGCGGCGCGGTCACGTTCGAGAAGAGGCCGGCGCCGTTCAGCGCCTGGTTGGCGGCGATCAGGGATCTGACGATCTCGTGACTGTGGCCTGCCCCTGAGCTGTCGACCAGGCCGATGCCCCCACCGAACCCGTCAAAGGAGCTCGCCAGCCCCAAGGCCTGGTTGAAGCTGACCACGGAATTGCTCACCCGCAGGGTCCCGCCGTTGCTCATCCTGACTCCGCCGCCGTCGCTGTCGGCGAGGTTGGCGCTCACGGTGGAGCTCTGGATGGTCACGGTCGGATCTGTCCCCCCAGCGGCTGCGCGTAGACCCCCGCGCCGTCCCCGCCGATCTCGCTGACTATGAGCGCCTTGTTGTCGTGGATGTTCGAGCCCTGGATCAGCAGCGTCGCGCCCAACACGGCGACCCCGCCGCCGTTGCCGCCGGCCGAGGGCCCACCGCCGGTGCCGGCCAGGTTGTGGTCGATCTCGCTGTCGACGATCGTGGTGGAGGTGCCGGGCGCCCCGAGGATCCCCCCGCCGCTCTCGCCAACCGCCTCGTTGTTGTCCACCCTGACCCGGTTGAGCGTCAGGTCGTGCTCGTTGTAGATCCCGGCCCCGGGGTTGTTGAGGGCGCCACCGGAGACCTCGAGTATCCTCGAAGTTCAGCCGACCATTCGGGCTCGTCACATGGAAGATCCGCCCGCTGGTGCCCTGTGTCACCTTGGTTCCCCCGATCAGCATGCCCTGCCCGATGATGGTGATGTCCGAGTCGACGCTCAGCTCGATCGGGCTGTTGCTGAGGGTGATGGTCCCGGTCATCGTGACGTTGATCGTGTCCGCACCGTTGCCGTTCGCGCAGCCGTTCCCCGCCGCGTTGTCGTTGTTGGCGGAGGTGATCGCCTCGCGCAGCTCGCAGGTGGACCCGGCGACCCCGCTGTCGGTGAGGGCGTCGACCGCGATCGTCGCCGCCTGCGCGCTCGCCGCGAGCAGGGCGGCGGCGACCACGGAGAGCAAGCCGGCCACCGGAAGAACGATCGACGCGCGCGACAGCGCTCCGTGATGAGCCATCGAGGGCGATTCTGGAAGCGCAGGGAGCGTTTTTCATCGGGGACCCACCCTAATCTTTGGCTGCTCATCGGGGAGAGGCGGCCGCGGCTAGCGGCCTGGCCGCTTGACCAGCTTGAGCTTCCGAGCCTGGGTGCTGGCGACCCCGCCAGTCGGCACAAACGTGACCAGCGCCTTGACCTTTGCCTTGCCCTTGTCCAGCAGGGCCCGCCGAATCTTCCGGGCCCGCTTGCCCTTCTTCTTGGGCGCGACCTTCAGCTTCGCGGTGCCGCCGCCTACCGCCAGGTCGATCGCCTTCAGCCCCTTGCCCTGCAGCCCGAGCTCTCCGGGGCCAGGCAGGCTGACGAACAGGAAGCCGATTCCCTTCTTCTTCTTGCGCTTCAGCTTGCCGAGGGTGAAGGCGTTCGATGGCAGCGGGGCGGCGATCGGCGCGGTCGGAGGCGGAGTCGCGGGCGGCGACTTGGGTGGCACCACGGGGAACGCACACGGCCCCATCGGGGTCGAAGGCTCGCCGAAGCAGCCGACCCGGTTGTTCGCTGCTCCCTCCGCGACGTAGAGTCTGCCGCCGGCGAAGGCGAGCTCCTGGGGGCTGCTGAGCTGGCCGTCGCCATTGCCCGCCGAGCCCTGCTTGCAGGTGGTGACGGCGTCGCAGACCTGGAAGCCGCCCGGTAGCAGACCCGGGTCCACGTTCCACCCGAACGCGTGCAGGAACGATGGCCCGGTGGTGTCGAAGGCGCTGATCCGCGAATTGCCGCCCTCGGACACGAACAGCTCCCCCGCGCCGTCGAGCGCGAGGCCGCTGGGATTGTTGAACTCCCCTGCGCCGACGCCGACGCCCCCGGTCTCCCCAGACGGCGCCGGGGTGGAGCTGACGTCGAAGACCTCGATCCGGTCGTTCTGCGCGTCGGCGACGTACAGATTGCCGGCGCCGTCGGGCTGGACGGTCGACGGCAGGGAGAGCTGGCCCAGGCCGTTGCCCGACGAGCCCTGCTGGCAGCTCGCCGTGCAGACCTCGAACTCGTCGGCAGCGGTGTCACCCGGGTCGCCGGGTGCGGCGACGTCCCAGCCGAAGGCATGGTCGAAAATGGGAGCCATGCCGGCCAGGTCGAACACGCTCACCCGGTTGTTGCCCTGCTCGGCGACGTAGAGGTCGGTGCCGTCGAGCGCGATGCCGCGCGGGCTGGACAGCTCACCGCCGTCAGTACCGAACATGCCGAACGTGTCAGCGAGCATCGGGATTCCACTGACGTCGAAGATCCTGATCACGTTGCCGGTCAGCGAGCTGGCGTAGAGCTTGCCGGCGCCGTCCAGTGCGAGGCCCCTCGGGCTGTTCACCTCGCCGAGCTGTCCTTTCAGGCAGCTCGTCGTGCAGACCTCGAACGCGTTCGCGCCGGTCTGGACGCCGGTGCCGAAGGCTCGCAGGAAGCCGCCGCTCGGGCCGAAGACGCTGATCCGGCGGTTGCCGGACTCTCCCACGTAAACGTCACCGCCCGCGTCGACCGCGACCGCGCTCGGGTTGTCGAGCTGGCCGGCGCCGCTTCCCGGCGAGCCGACATTGCCGAGCGGGACCGGATCCGCCGAGGCCGAGGTCGGCCCGGCGATTGCGGCGAGCCAGGCCGCCGACGCCACCGCGGCCAACCACCGACGACGCCGAATGGGCGATGAGGTCCTGGTGCTCGGAGGCAGTGTCTCTCCCCCTTCCCTGGTGTTGCGAACGAGACCACGCTCACGGCGTGCTCTGCAACAGGAACACACGTTACGCCGATCGATTCTGATGTGTTGATCGGGCGTTAGCTTTCGCGGTCGATGCTCCACCACGTCTCGCTCGAGGTGCCGCCGAAGGAGGCCGATCGCTCGATCGAGTTCTGGTCGCTGCTCGGCTTCGAGGAGGTCCCGGCCGCCGAGGTGCTCGGCGACTCCGTTCGCTGGCTCGAGCGGGACGGCACCCAGATCCATCTGATCCTCACGGAGGCCCACACGGCGCCCGTCCTCGGTCACGCCGCCGTGGTCGCGTCCGATCACGCCGAGGCCAAGGAGCGGCTCCGCGCCGCGGGCTTCCAGGTCGAGGACACCCGCCAGCTCTGGGGCGCGGACCGCGCCTTCGCGATCGCGCCCGGCGGCCACCGGGTCGAGCTGATGGCGGCGCCGCCCCAGCCGTCTCGGTAGACGGCTTCGCCACAAACGGCCGCCACAAAAACCGCAGCCCGATCCACAAACGCCGCCTACCGGCGGCGTTTGCGCTTCTTGCGCCGCTGGCCCTGCGTCTCGCCGTACGGCGGCTCTGGCGGCTGATCCGGCTCGCCGTTCCGGGCGCCCTCCGGCAGCGGCTGCTCCGAGATCTCGCGCCCGCTGCCCTCGACCGTGCCCGGCTCCCCCGGCTGGGACGGCGGCGGCCCGAGGTCATCTCCCGGCCTCTGCCAGGGAACCGCCTCGCCGGCCGCCCAGGCCGGTGGCAGTGGCCGTGGCCAGAGCCCCAGGAACATCAGCCCGAGGACGGCGAACCAGAGGACCAGCCCGGGGACCGGCGGAAACAGCGGGATGATCAGAAACAGGCCAAAGGCCATGCCCAGTGCTCCCCAGAACCGGGAGAGAAGGCCGGTCCGCATGCTCCACAGGTTCGTGTAGATCATCCCGAACACCAGGGCGAGCACGCCTATGGTCGAGATCAGGCCTCCGACGATCAGCAGGGTGGTGTGCTTGTTGAGGTGGTCGGCGAGCCCCTCTCGCGCATCGCTCGCGGCCTGGTCAGGCGTCTTCGGCTTGGCCGCGGTGGCGGTCGTGCCGGTCCCGGTCGTGGTGGAGCCGGTCGGGGCGGCGGCGGGGGCCTTCGCCTGCTGCTCCGCGTGCTGGCGAGCCTGCTGCACGACGGCCGGCTCCTGGGTCACGAACTTGTCGGCCGCCTTCGTGCTGCCCACCGAGGAGGTCGCCAGGCCGAGGCCGAAGGCAAGCGGGCCGATGATGATCAGCGCGGTGGCAAAGCTGCGGACCCGCTTCGAGCGGGCCTGGGCGGCGCGAAAGAGAAAGAGCAGCGGGCCGAGAAACAGCATGAAGCCGAGGCCTTGGAGAACGGACGAGTAGATCAGGCGGCCGCTGTGCGCATGCTCGAAGACGAGCTGGTCCGCATCGGAGTCCCCGTTGGGGAGATGGAGCCCGATCCGCTGCAAGACGATGGCGGCGGCCACCACAAAGGCACCGAACAGCCCGGCCGCGCCGGCGCGCCGGATCCAGCGAGCCTGGAAGGCGAGCACCTCCTGCTTGCTCGGCAGTGAGCTATCGGGGGTCGAGGCCTCCAACTGGCAGGACTGTATCTTGGCCGCGATGCCGCTTCTCTCCCGCCAGACCGGGCCGATCGCCGTCTACGGGGCCACCGGATACACCGGCCGGCTCGTCGTCGCCGAGTTGATCAAGGCCGAGGCCGACTTCATCGTCTCTGGGCGCAGCGCCGAGAAGCTCGACGCGCTGCGGGCGGAGCTCGAGCTCGAAGCGCCCGCCAAGACAGCTCAGTTGAATGACCCATCCTCCCTCCGCGACCTGCTGGCGGACTGCGCGGTGGTGATCGACTGTGCGGGACCGTTCGTGCTCTACGGCGAGCCGGTCCTGGCCGCGGCCGTGGAGACCGGGACGCACTATCTCGACACGACCGGCGAGCAGCCCTACATGAAGATGGCCTATGAGCGGTACGGTCCCGGCGCCGCGCGGGCCGGCGTGGCCGTGGTCCCCGCGATGGGATTCGACTACGTCCCCGGCGACATGATCGCGTCGCTCACCGCCGACGGCATGGGAGAGCTCGACGAGCTCGACATGCACTACTGCTGGCGGGACTTCACTCCGAGCCAGGGCACCGCCCGGACGACGCTGGAGATGATCAGCGGCAACGATCTCGAGTGGCGGAACATGGAGTGGGTCGAGGCAAGCGGCGGCGTCTCTCGCGGCGCGTATGAGTTCCCCGAGCCCTTCGGCCGGCAACGCATGTTCCGCTACCCATCGGGCGAGCAGATCACCGTGCCGCGCCACGTCCCCACCCGGAACGTGCGCGCGTCGATGAATGCAGGGGCCTTCTCCAGCGATCGGCTCGCGCCGATCTTCAGCGCGACCGTCCGCCCCGCCGGACTGGCGATGCGGACGCCTCTGAAGCGCCTCATGAACGCCGTCATCTCACGCCTGCCCGAGGGCCAGACGCCCGAGCAGAGGGAGAAGATGACGTGGGCGATCGTCTGCGAGGCCAAGCGTGGAGAGGTCGAGCGCAAGGGCGTGATCAGCGGAAGGGACGTCTACGGGCTCACCGCCGCCGCGATCACGAGGGGTGCGATCCTCGCGTCGAAGCGCGGCTTCGAGGGGCGAGGCGGGCTGGCGCCATCGCAGGCGTTCGACCCGAAGAGCTTCCTCACCGGGCTCGAGCGGTTCGACGTGCGCCGGCAGATCTTCGAGAACCGCGTTCCGGCCCCGGTCGGGGCCTGAGCCGGATGGCGATCGGGCTGGGCACCCGGCGGCGGCGCGCCGTCAGCCTCGATCAGGGGGCGGCCACCGACGCGACCCGCTGCCCGGCATGCGGCGAGCCGCTGTTCGTCTGGGTCGAAGTCGACATGAAACGGGTCGCGCCTGTCGGCGCGCCCTCGCATAACGGCCCCCGGGAGGACCAGGTGATCGACCGCTGCGAGAACTGCGGGCTGGTCGCCGTCCGGGATGCCGTGCCGTCCCCCGACCTCGCGACCGACGCGCTCCTCCTCGGGCGGGAGGAGCGAGGCTCCCGGATCGCGATCCGGGTCGACAACGCGGCGAGCCTGCAGGCCTGGCTCGGGGCGGAGAACTGGGCCGCCCTCCGAGATAAACCTTCGGCGGCCGCAGGCATCGAGCCGACCCCGCGCGCGGCCGGCCTGCTGCTGGCTCGCCGGGGCTTGGAGGTCAGGCGCGTCCGGCACCTCGCCCGCGCCGGGATGGCCTCGATGTGGCAGACGCTCCTCAACCTGCTCACCTTCCACCGCGACTTCGCCTCCGAGGCGGTCTCCGGCCGGCTCCGGCCGGGCACGGGCCGGGGGCGCATGGCGTTCTGGATCGACGCCCTGGTCACGGTGCTGGCCGCGATCCCCACCGCGATCATCGCCGTGTTGCTCGAGGGCGGCGCCGTGATCGCCCGTCACGGGGGCGTGATCGAGGTGGAGGCGGACCGCCTGCCGCCTACGGAGTGAGCTCGAGCAGGATCGACGCGATCTCATCGGGCGCGCCGAGCTGCGGCGACTTCTCGCCCGCGCCGACCTCGCGCGCCGAGGCCTGAGCCAGCCGGGCGGCAAGCGCCGCGGAGGCCTCGCGGAGCAGGGGCGGCGTCGAGCCCGACGTGACGATCGCCGACGGGCTCCCGGCGCTCGCCAGGCGGGACAGCGGCATCCTCCAGCCGGCGGCGATGCCCAGCTCGGCCACCACGCTCGCCGGTCGTCCCCTGGCGGCCACCGACGTCGCGTCGGGCAGACGGCCGACCCCCGGGCCGAGGGCCGGGAGCCCGCCGGAGAGGTAGAGCTCGATCACGTCCTCACCGCTCCCCGCCGCGATCTCCAGCCGGTGTCGGTCCTCTGAGAGCGCCTCGGTGGCGGCCGGGAGGAGCTGGAAGAGCGGGGATTCGATCAGGACCGCCGCCGAGACCAAGTCCGCGCGCCGCAGGAGGAGGTCGAGAGCGATCACCGCTCCGATCCCCGCCCCGCAGGCGGCGGCGGGAGAATCCGCGACCGCCTCGATCAGGGCCGCCGCGTCCTCGCTCTGCTCCTCGACCGTCGTGCGGCGGTATTCCTCCGGCGCGCTCGAGGCGCCCCAGCCGCGGCGGTCGTAGGAGATCGCGCGGGTGTGCTCGGACAACGCCTCGGCGACGGGCTCCCAGGCAGCGCCGGTGGCCGCGGTCTCGTGGATCAAAAGAACCGGTGGCCCCTCGCCGCGCTCGCTCCACGCGATCTCGACGCCGCGAGCCTCGAGGGTGGGCATCAGACCCCTTCAGACGTTGCGCCAGAACCGGTTCAGCAGCGGCAGCGCGAAGGCCCGCGGGCTGTGCTGCCCGGCGAGCGCCCCGGCGCGATTGAGCGCGCCCGGGACGACGACTCGGCGATCGCCCTGGGCGCCGTCGACCGCGTGGCGAGCCAGGTCCTCCGGGGACATCCAGACGGCGCCGGGAGTCCGGTCCTCGACTCCCGGGAAACCCGCGACCTCGGTGAACTCGGTCCGCACCGGGCCCGGGCAGACGGCGGTCACGGTGACGCCCGAGCCGCGCAATTCCGTGCGGATCGCCTCGCTGAAGGAGAGGACGAACGACTTGCTGGCCGCGTAGACAGCGGAGCCCGGAAGGGGCTGAAACGCGGCTGTCGAGGCGATGTTGATGATGGTCCCTCGGCCACGCTCGGTCATCGGGGTCAGGAACCGGCTGGTCAGGTCGACGACAGCCTCGACGTTGAGCCGCACCATCTCCACCATCCGCTCCCGCGGGCTGGTCGAGAAGTCGGCCTGATGCCCGAAGCCCGCGTTGTTGACCAGCACCTCGACCGCCCGCCCACGGGTGCGAAGCTCATCGGCCAGCCGCTCGCGCTCCGCCGGGTCGCCGAGATCGCAGGCGATCGCCTCGGCCACGACGCCGTGCTCCGAGGTGAGGTCCGTCGCCAGGCTTTGGAGCCTCTCCTCGCGCCTCGCGGTCAGGGCGATCGAGTATCCCCGCGAAGCAAGCTCATTCGCGATGGCCGCGCCGATCCCGGAGGACGCGCCTGTGACCAGGGCGGTGCTGCTGACCGAGGGCTCCGGGAGGCCCACCGGGTCAGGCCTCGCCGGGTCGCGCGGACATCAGTCCTGCAGGCCCTCGCGGGCCTCCCTCACCAGCGTCACTGCCTCGGGAAAGACGATCCTGATCGCGTCGCGGACCTGGACGGCCTGCTCGTCGCTGGAGCCGGTGAGGTCCATCGAGCTGATCGCCGCCACGGTCATCTCCACAGCGAGTTTGATCGCGTTGTCGGCCCAGGCGACCTTCTGAGCTCCCTGCATCTGCTCCTGGAGCTCCTCCATGCGCCTGCGCATTTCCTCCGGGTCGCCGAAAAGCCCACCGAAACCTTCCATGGCTCGATTCTAGAGTGCGGCACCCGCCGGTCACAGATTCGGCACGGATGCGCGCCCCGCGGATGACTCGGCGCGAGAGCGTGCGCCGGTGCCGGCTACGCCGCCATCGCATCGCAGGGGATCCGCCTCGGTCGAGTACGTCGCGCTGGCGGGCGTGATCGGCGCCCTGATCCTGGTCGCGATCGCGGCCCTGGTGGCCTCGCCCCCGCGCCGGGCCGATCGCGAGCTCGGCGAGATGCTGGCGAGGCGCATCGCCTGCACGCCGCGCTATCCGGTGCCCTGCGGGCGGAACCCGCTCGCGCTGGCGTACGGCTTTCCCCTGGGAAAACTGGTTCGGAGCCTCGCGCCCACCCCGGCCGTCGAGGCCGGGGAGCTGCCCGTCGACTTCCGCTACTGCCGGCGCCCGAGCTGCGCGCTGCCCGGCTCCGACCCCGGCCTCACCTCATCGAGGCGGAGGGTGACCGAGTTCGCCTCCGTCGAGGATCGGCGCTTGTCCGGCGGCGGTGTTTGTGGCCGCCGAATATGTGGCGGTGTGCGCGTCACCTACTGGCTGTACCGGCCCGGAGCGGGCTGGGAGCGGATCGTGCGGACGGCCGGGGCCGAGCAGATCGCCGCCGCGTCGGGGATCAGGCTGAACCTCGAGGACGACCCGGCGCTGGTCCCGCTCGAGACCCTGCCGGGCCGCGACCACTATCGCTTCCCGCGCGGCGACGAGCCGCCCTGGCGCTGGTCGCTCCCGTCTCGCCCGGCGACCTAGACGGTCGAGTCCGAATCAGCGTGCGGGGATTCGGGGTCGGCCGTCTAAGCCCGGAACGAGAACAGGACGCGCTTCCGGTCGAGCACGCAGCGGGCGTTGATCCGCTTACCCCTCCGCTTCGAGGTGCAGATGAAGCCCTGCAGCTTCCGGGTCCTGGTCTTGCGGTACTCCCCGGCGATGCGCTTTGCCTTGGGGCAGGGGACGACCGCTGCGCGGACCGACCCGCCGCAGCTCCGGAGGCCCTTGCCCGAGGCGCCCGACTGGGCGGGAATTGCGGCCAGTGCGGCGGTAGCCGCGATCACCGTCAATGCGATCCGCAGTTGCGCCATGACGGGATACGCATCGACATCTCGGGCGCGTACTTGAGCCTGCGACGCCACCCTGCGTCTAGAGGGTTGATGGGGGTTAGGCGTGTGCGCGGGGGCGTCGCAGGCGAAGGGATGCGGCGTCATCCGCGTGCGCGGATAACCCGCATCAGCCCTCTATGCCTCGGCGTGCTGCTCCGCCTCCTTGCTCGCGCTGTGGATCAGCCGGCGCCAGTCGGTCGTGCGGAAGACGAAGATCAGGGCGAGGGCTCCGAGGACGACCGTCCAGGCCGCGACCGCGATCTGCTGGCCCACCGAGTAGGTCAGAACCGCGATCGGACCGGGGCCGACCAGGGTGGCCACGAGCAGAGCCTGCTGAGCGCCCGCGCCGCCGGGGGTCAGCGGCAGAAGCGTCGCGATCGTCTGCACGCTCATCACCAGCATCACGTTCTGGAATGAGCCGCCGATGTGGAAGGCCTCGAGGAAGAACCAGAACGAGAAGAAGCGGAGCAGCCAGCCGAATCCCTGCCAGGAGGCCACCGTCCGCAGATAGAGGCTCGGCGTCGCCAGCACGATGGCGCCCTGCTTGACCCGGTCCCAGAACGCCTCGACCCGGCGGGCCAGCAGCGCGAAGGTGACGACGATCGCAATGGCCAGGGCGGTCAGGGTGAAGACCAGCAGGCTCGGATGCTGCGCCCAGAAGGCGATGTCGAAGGCCGGCAGGTCGGGCAGCTCGGGAGGCTTGGGCAACAGGCCCTGGGTGAGGGCGTAGACGAAGACGAGGATCCCCGCGGAGGTGTCGAAGACCGAGCCGACGAAGAAGGACGAGACCACCGTCGGATAGGTCGACCGCCGGATCGAGCGCTTGGCGAGGAAGATCTTGACCGCGTCGCCGATCCGGGCCGGGATCACGCTGTTCATGCCGGCGCCGATCAGATAGGCGGCCGCGATCCGCGGAAAGGGCACCTTCCGATCGGGGTACGCCGCCCTCAGCGTGTTCTGCCAGGCGCGGCTCCGGGCGAGCAGGTGCGCCAGGTAGAAGCCCAGGGCAATCGCCATCGCCGGCCAGCCGATCTCGGACAGCCGGTGAAAGAACTCCTGGGCGCCGTGCTGAAAGCTGTCGTAGCTCCTGCCCAGGTCCACCCCGAGCGGAGCCGTCATCCGCCCCCGCCCGAGATCCTGTGGGACTCGGCGTTGAAGAGGGCGCCCAGAAGAAACGCCAGGTTGCCGAGCCAGAGCCAGATCAGCAGCGAGATCAAGGCGCCGAGGGTGCCATAGGTCACCTCATAAGAGCCGAAGTGCGAGACGTAGGCGGTGAAGATCAGGGAAACGGCGAACCAGAGGCCGGTGCCGACGAGCGCGCCCGGCAACACCGACCGCAGGGATCGGTCATGCCCGGCGTGGGTTCGCCTCGGGCCGAGCGCGTAGACGAGGGCGAAGGCAGTGAGCAGCGCGAGGGCGCCGATAGGCCAGCGCAGATAGCCGACCAAGCCCTTGACGACGTCGGGGAAGCCCGCCGCATCCGCGATCGAGCCGAAGAGGGGTCCGGCGATCACCACCGCCAGGAAGGCGATCAGCACGAGGAGCGTGACGAGGGCGGTCAGCCCGACCCGGACCCCGAGGTTCGGCAGGAAGCTGCGCCCCGTCTCCGCCCGGTTGATCGCCTCGAGCGACCGCATCGCGGCTCCCATCGCGCCTGACGCCGAGTAGAGGCCGAGCGCCAGACCGACGACCAGGAGCACGCCGGCGTTGCCGCGATTCGAGAGCGCGTCGCGCAGCGCGCTGTTGATCGTGTCGATGGCGGTCCCCGGCGCGGCGTCACGCAGGGTGTTGACGATGCTCTCGTAGGTCTGTGGGTAGTTCCCGAGCAGCGCCAGCAGGGAGACGACGACGAGCAGCGCCGGGAACAGCGAGAGGATGGAGTAGTAGGTGAGCGCCGCCGCGCGATCCGTGACCTGCACCTCTCCGAAACGGCTGTAGATCGCCTTGGCCATGGCGATCCACTCGGATCTACCAGACGGCATCGTGCGCCTCCATCACACCCAGAGCCGATTCGACCGGCAACCCGTAGAGCGATCCACTGAAGGTCCCCAGGGGTGCCTCGTAGTCCGAGCGAGCGAGCAGCGGGATCCCCTCGTGGTGGGTCCGCTGCGTCTCGGCGGTGAAGTTGAGCCGGGACTCGTCCTCGAAATGGATCGTGTCCAGGCCCTGGAACTTGACCGGGCCGGCCTCGGTCGGCTGGCCGGCGACCCAGATCGTTCGCTCGCTGGAGCTCGGCGGATCGTTGATGCCGCTGACCAGGTTCCAGGCGAAGGAATGGCCGTCACGGGCCGTCCCGACGCCCGCCGACCACTTCCATGACGTGTAGCGCGGGTGGTATCCGGCCGAGTCGTCCTCGACCCCGAGCCCGTTGATCGTGTTGGTCCTTCGCCCGATACGAACCTCGCCTGTCACCGGCATCCCGGCGGCCTTTCTGGTCCAGGTGTACCCACCCTCACCGTTCGGGCACATGCATTCGATGGGCGTCCCCTCGGCGAGCTCGAGGTCGAACTCGATGCTGCCGGCGCGGACGTGGACCTCCCGCCCGCGCATTGCCACCTCGGCTCGCCGACCGGGCATGCCGCGGCGTGTTTGCTCCCAGAGGCGGCGCCGCTCCCGATCCCACACGCCCCAGAAGGTCGTCGACGCCGGGCCGACCTGCGCGGTCGCCGCGAACGCCATCAGGTTGTCGGCAAAGGCCCCGACCCAGCGCCAGCGCTTCCGGAACCGGCGCCCGAGCAGCAGCGGCATCGGCGCGGGAGGCACCGCCAGGCGAGGCCGCCCATCGGCGTGCCCTCGCCACGGCAATCGGGCTACCTCCGCGTTCCTTTCTTCCTTGTTCACGGCGCGGCGCGCCGCCTCGTCACGCCGAATCCAGGAAGCGCAGGATCTCGCCGGCGATCTGCTCGCCGCGGTCCTCCTGCAGGAAGTGCGCGGCTCCCTCGATCTTGACCTGGTCGGCGACCGTCGGGATCCAATCCACGAACCGCTCCCCGGAGCGGGGATACGGGAATACGGGATCGCTGTCGGAGAATGCGACCAGCGCCGGCTTCTCCCAGCGGCCGAGCGCGTCGGCCACCTCGCGCATCTCCTTCGCTCCGGTGGCGTCCTCCTCGATCGGGACCAGCAGCGGGAATTGGGCAGCGCCGGCCTTGGACTCGGCGGTCGGGAAGGGTGCGTCGTAGCCGGCGACCACATCGTCCGGGAGCTCCGTCGTGGTCGCCCCCTGGATCACGAAGCCGACCGGCAGGTCCGGGTTCTTCTCAGCGAAGTCCCGCCACGCCATGAAGCCCTTCGAGACCCGTCCGGTGAAGATGCCGGTGTTGAGGATGACCAGGCCCCCGACCCGGTCCGCGTTCTCCATTGCCCAGCGCAACCCGATCGGGCCGCCCCAGTCCTGGACCACCGCGACCACGTCGGACAGGTCGAGGCCGTCGAGCAGCTCCGTGACCAGCTCGACATGCCCGTCGTAGGTGTACCAATCGCGATCGGTGGGCTTGTCCGAGCGCCCGAAGCCCGCGTAGTCGGGGCAGACCACCCGGTGCCCGCCCTCGACCAGTTGCCCGAGCATCTTGCGGTAGAGAAAGGCCCAGGTCGGCTCCCCGTGGAAGCAGACGATGGGGGCTTTGCCGTTCTTGGCTCCTTCGTCCACGTAGTGCAGCCTCAGGCCGTCGACCTCCGCGTAGTGCGGCTCGAAGTCGAAGCCCGGGAGGCCCTCGAAGCGCTCGTCGGGGGTGCGAAAGACGTCCATTCAGTGCGGAGGATATGGCTTCACAAGGAGCGGCCGCCACAAACCCCGCGGCCGGAGCGACGCTAACATGCCCGCCTCCATGGCTGCCGTTGCAACCCCGGCCATGCCTCCCCCCACGCACGATCCGGCCGATGAGGCGATGTGCCTGCGGGCGCGAGAGCGCTATGCCGCCGACCGAAAGCGGGGCGGCCGCGTGCCCAGGCGCCGGCGCCGTCACGCCGCGCTGCCCAACCTGATCATCATCGGCGGCCTCAAGTGCGGCACGACGAGCATCCACCACTACCTGGGGCTTCACCCCGAGATCGACATGTCGAAGCCCAAGGAGCTCAACTTCTTCGTCGAGGAGCTCAACTGGGACCTGGGCCTCGACTGGTACCGCGGCCGCTTCGACGGCCGCTTCGCGGTCCGGGGTGAATCCTCTCCGCACTACACGAACCTTCCCTACTTCGAGGGCGTCCCCGAGCGGATCGGCGAGCACGTCCCCGACGTGAAGCTGCTCTACATGGTGCGCGACCCGATCTCCCGGATCCTCTCCCACTGGAGCCACGCGGTCGGCGCCGGGTACGAGACGCGGACGATGGAGGAGGCGCTCGCCCGCGGGGACCAGACCTACGTGACCCGATCCCGCTACTGGATGCAGCTGCAGCCCTACATCGAGCGCTTCGACCGCTCCCAGATCGAGATCATCACCCAGGAGGAGCTGCAGTCGGACCGCCAGGCGACGATGCGCAAGGCATTCGCCTTCGCGGGCGTCGACCCGGACTTCTACTCGGAGCAGTTCACCCGGGAATGGGAGAAGTCCTCTGCCAAGGAGACCGACAAGTACCAGTTCATGGAGAAGCTGATCAAGCTGCCGGGCTTCCGCTCCTTCGACCGCAACTTCGACCGCCTTCCCGAGCGCATGCGCTGGATGGTCGAGAAGCTCGTGCACGACCCGGAGGCTCCCCCGGCTCCCAAGCCGGAGATCCCGGAGTCGATCATGGAGTCGCTGCGGCCGCAGTTCTCCCAGGACGTCACTGCGCTCCAGGCGTTCGCCGGCCGCGAATTCGCCGGCTGGAAGCAGTACTAATCCCTGCATGAAGATCGCCGTCGCCGCCGACGAGCGCGTGGGCGTTGCCGAGGCCGTCATCGATCAGCTCCGCAAGCGAGGACACGAGCCGATCGCGCACGGCGCCCTGGCCGAGGGCGAGCGGGACGACTGGGCCTGGGCGAGCGAGGCGGCCGCCCGCGACGTGGCGGAGGGGCGCGCCGAGCAGGCGATCGTCTGCTGCTGGACCGGGACCGGCGCCTCGATCGCGGCGAACAAGGTGGAGGGAGTGCGCGCCGCCCTCTGCCTCGATGCGCAGACCGCAGACGGCGCGAGGAAGTGGAACGACGCCAACGCCCTGGCGCTGAGCCTGAGGGCGACCTCCGAGGCGGAGCTCGGAGAGATCCTCGACGCCTGGTTCGGCGGCGAGCCCAGCGGTGAGGCCGAGGACGCCGCCAACGTCGAGCACCTCTCCGAGATCGAGAGCAAATGAGCTCCGCCATCCCAGGCGCGACCCACAGCGTCCGGCGGCTGCTCCCCGACGACGGGGAGACGACCGTCGCCGAGCAGCTTCACGGCCTCGACCTGAAGCCTCTGGCGCACGCCGACCGCCCGTATCTGATCCTCAACTTCGCCACCACCCTCGACGGCCGCGCCGCGATCTCCGGTAGGTCCGGCCCCATCGGCAGCGACACCGACACGGAGATGCTGCAACGGCTCCGGACCCGGGTCGACGCGGTGATGATCGGCGCCGGGACGATGCGCGCCGAGCGCTACGGCCGGATCGTCTCCGACCCGCAGCTCCGGGCATACCGCGAGCGCACCGGGCTCGCCCATGATCCGCTCGGCGTGATCGTCTCCAACCGGCTCGAGCTTCCCTGGGATGCCGGCCTCTTCACGGACGGGGGCGGGCGGGTCGTCGTCTTCACCGCCTCGGAGGAGGAGCCGCCCGAGACGGCCACTCCGGTGACGATCATCCGTCACCCCGACGGCGTCGAGCTCGACCGGGCGCTCGAGTGGCTGCTCACCGAGCGCGGAATCCGCTCCGTCCTCTGCGAGGGCGGCCCCACGCTGCACGGCCGGCTGCGCGAGGGTGGGCTCGCGGACGAGCTCTTTCTGACGATCGCGCCGAAGATCGCAGGCGGCGAGGGGCCCCGGATCCTCGAGGGCGCGCTGCCCGACATCGATCTGGTCGAGCTCGCCTGGCTGCTCGACTCCGGGAGCGAGCTGTTCGCCCGGTATCGCGGGATGTCGTAGGTTTCAGACGTGGACTTCAAGCCCTCGCCCGAGGTCGAGTCCCTTCAGGAGCGCATCGAGGCGTTCATGGAGGAGCACTGCTACCCGGTGGAGGCCGAGGCGATCCGCGCGATCGACGAGGAGGTCAAGCCCGGGGTCCCCTACCCGGAGATCCTGGTCGAGATCCGGGCGAAGGCGAAGGAGCAGGGGCTCTGGAACCTCTTCCTGCCCGGCGACGAGTTCGGCGCCGGCCTCACCAATTGGGAGTACGGGATGCTCTGTGAGCTGATGGGACGCAGCCCAATCGTCGCGCCCATGGCCTTCAACTGCTCGGCGCCCGACACGGGAAACATGGAGATCCTCGCCGACCACGGCACCCCTGAGCAGAAGGAGAGCTACCTACAGCGCCTCCTCGACGGTGAGATCCGCAGCTGCTTCTCGATGACCGAGCCCGAGGTCTCAGGATCCGACCCGACCACCCTCCAGACCCGAGCAGAGCTGCAGGACGGGGAGTGGGTGATCAACGGGCACAAGTGGTTCACCTCGGGAGCCAACGGCGCCGAGTTCGCGATCGCGATGGTGGTGACCGATCCCGACGCCGCCCCGTACACGAGGGCGAGCATGATCCTGGTGCCCATCGACAACCCCGGCTTCGAGCTCGTCCGCAACGTCTCGGTGATGGGCCACGATGAGGGCCCGGGCCACTGCGAGGTCCGATACACGGACTGCCGCGTCCCCGAGTCGAACCTGCTCGGCGAGCGCGGCGCGGGCTTCGTGATCGCCCAGGACCGCCTCGGCCCGGGGCGCATCCACCACTGCATGCGGGCGATCGGCACTGCCGAGCGCGCGATCGAGATGATGTGCGAGCACGCCAACTCCCGCGAGGCCTTCGGCGGGCCGCTCGCCGACAAGCAGTTCGTTCAGGACTTCGTCGCCAAGTCACGGATGGAGGTCGATCAGGCCCGGTTGCTGACCCTCTACGCCGCCTGGCAGATGGACACGGAGGGCAAGCGCCGAGCCCGCCAGGCGATCTCGATGATCAAGGTGGTCGCCGCCAACGTCGTGATGGACGTGCTGGACCGCGCGATCCAGGTCCACGGGTCACTGGGCATGTCCGACGACACCCCCCTGGCCGGCATGTGGCGCTTCAGCCGGATGCTGCGCGTCGCCGACGGCCCGGACGAGGTCCACAAGATGGTGATCGCCCGCCGCGAGCTGAACCGAGCGGCAAAGCGCGTCGAGACCCCAGCCGAAGAACCGGCCAAAACACCCGCCTAGGGAAGCCGGTTCGCCGCCTCGTCGGCGGCGCCCGCCAGGCGCTCGACGATCTTCGCGAACTCCTGGAAGCCCTCGTCCGTCTTGCCGTACTGCCCGGAGGCGTAGCGGGCGTAGACGCCCTCCAGGATGATCGCCAGCTTCCAGTAGCCGAGTGCGATGAAGAAGTCGATCTGGCTCAGGTCGCGTCCGGACTGCTGCGCGTAGCGCTCCCTGACCTCGTCGCGCTTCGGGAAGCCCGGCGCAATCGTCGCGGGGGCAAACAGCGGCATGAAGCTGTCCCCCTCCTCGGACCAGTAGACGAGCAGCATCCCGACGTCGGCGAGGGGATCGCCAAGCGTGCAGAGCTCCCAGTCGACGACCGCCGCGACCTCCCCGGATGGCGAGAGGATCATGTTGTCGAGGCGGTAGTCGCCGTGGACGATGGTCGCCGGGCCCTGGTCGGGGATCCGCGCGGAGAGGCGCTCGTGGACGTCGTCGACGGCGGGCAGCTCGCGGGTCTTCGACTTCTCCCACTGGCCCTGCCATCGCTTGAGCTGGCGCTCGACGTAGGCCTCCTTGCGGCCCAGGTCCCCCAGCCCCACCTGGTCCGGATCGACCTCGTGGATCGAGACCAGCGTGTCCACGACGCGGTCGCCGATCGCCCGGCGCTCGTCCTCGTCGAATTGCTTCGCCTCCTCCGCCGAGCGCAGGATGGGTCCCTCGACGAAGCCCATGACGTAGAAGGGCGCCCCGTTGACCGACTCGTCCTCGCACAGCCCGATCACAGGCGGCACGGGAACCGGGGTGTCCTGGAGGGCGGCGATCGCTCGGTGCTCGCGGCCCATGTCGTGGGCGGAGCCCAGCCGCTTGCCGAGCGGGGGGCGGCGCAGCGCCCAGGCGTGCCCGGCAGCATCACGGACGCCGAAGGTCATGTTCGAGCGCCCCCCGGAGATCCGGTCGAAGCTCAGCGGCAGCTCCACGTCGGCGACGTTGGCCTCGAACCAGCCCTCGACCCCGGCGCGGTCGATCCCCTCGGGGGCCTCCGCGGTGGCCGCGTCGTTAGCCTGCTCCTCCATGGCGGGAGCATATGCGGCTGCGCTTTTCGATTTCGGCGGGGTGCTGACCACCTCGGTCTGGGACAGCTTCGCTGCGTTCTGCCGGAGCGAGGGCCTCGACCCGGATGCAATCAAGAACCTCTTCCGTACCGACCCAGAGGCGCTCGCCGACCTGCGGGGCCTGGAGACCGGCACGCTCAGCGAGCCGGAATTCGAGGCGATCTTCGGAAGGCGTCTGGGCTTGAGCAACCCCGACGGCCTGATCGACAGCATGTTCGTGGGGATGAAGCCGTTCGAGCCGATGGTCGACGCTGTCAGGGAGATCCGCGGCGGCGGCCTGCTCACCGGCCTGGTGTCGAACTCGTGGAGCACCGCGCATTACGACCGCGAGCTGCTCGCCGAGCTCTTCGACGCCGTGGTGATCTCCGCCGAGGTCGGGCTCCACAAGCCGCAGCCCGAGATCTACCGGCTCGCCGCCGAGCGGCTCGAGGTCGAGCCCGCGCAATGCCTGTTCGTCGATGACCTCAAGGAGAACTGCGATGGGGCCGAGGGGGTCGGAATGACCGCGATCCGCCACCGCGACCCCGCCGAGACGATCGCCCGGCTGACCGAGCTCACGGGCTTCGCCCTGACTCCTGCCTAGCTCCCGACGGCGATCAGGGCGACACCGAGCAGGGCAAGCACCACTCCCGCCCATTGGATCCGGGCCAGCCGCTCGCCGAGCACCCCGTGCGCGAGCGCGATGGTGAACGCCGGATACATCGATCCGCCCACCGCGACCACCGGGAGGACGCCCTTGGTGGAGGCCACGGCGAACAGCGCGTTGGCGAGGACGTCGAAGAAGCCGATCGTGAGGAGGACCGCAATCGAGCCGGACACCGCGGCGAGTCGTGGCCGCGAGACGAGCAGAGCGACCGCGACGGTGGCCACGCCGCCGACACGGACCGCGAGCACCGCCCATCCCGGCCGGTCAGCGGCCGCCACATCCAGCCCGGTGAAGAAGATCCCAAACCCCACGCCCGCGAGGATCGCCAGCACGATCGAGCGGCGGGCGACGCCGGAATGCCCAGCGTTCTCCTCGTAGCTGAGAATCACCACCCCGGCGATCGCGGGAACGAGACCCACCAGCTGGATCGCGGCCGGCGCATCGCCCCTGGCGAGCCCGACCGCGACCGGCACCACGACCCCGAGGGAGGCGATCGGAGCGACCACGCTGACCGTGCCCATCGCCATGGCCGCGTAGAACGCCCACAGCCCGCCGAGCGACGCTGCCCCCGCCAGTGCGGCGATGGCGAGCTTGTCGGCCGAGATCGGATCCGCCCCGAAGATCAGGATCACGACCCCGATCAGGATCAGACCGGCCGGCTGGGAGACGGCGAGCACACCGAGGACCGGCAGGCGCCGGCTCGTCAGGCCGCCGAGGAAGTCGGAGACTCCCCAGGAGAAGGCCGAAGCGAGGCTTAGCGCAAGGGCGACCAAGCCCTCACAGGACTACTTGCCGAGCAGGCCGTTGAGGGTGTTGTTGACGCCGTCGAGCACGTTGTTGACGGTGCCGTTGACGGCATCGGTCGCGTCGCTGGTGCTGCCGCCGCCGGGCAGGGGCACGTCGGGCGCGCTGGGCGTGCTGATCGTCGGGATCTGCGAGGTGCCGGTTCCGGTGCTGGTGCCGGTGCTCGTGCCGGTGCCCGTGCCGCTCGACCCGCCGCCGGTCGACCCGGTCGTGGTTCCGTTGGATCCGCCGCCTCCACCGCTACCGCCGCCTCCACCGCTGCCACCGCCCGTGGAGGAGGGACTCGGCGAGCTGTCCTGCTTGTTCGCGAGGGCCACCACCGCCTGATTCAGCTTGTTCGGGGCCGGCTGCGCCGAGGCGGGGACGGCGTCCGGGCCGTTGGTGACCGCGGAGAGACCTCCCGCGACGCCGGATAGGCTGGTCCCGAAGCCGATCAGGGCGGCGACGGCCACAGGCACGGCAAAGAGAGCCGCTCCGGCCAATCCTCGCGCCACAATCCGTCGGCGCCACCACGCAAGCAATCCTTTACCCATGAATTCCCCTGCGACGTAGTGTACGGGATGTACGAGGATCCCCAAAAAAGATGAGTTTCAACCCATCACTAACCGCACGCCTGCGAATCGGCTTCCTCGTGCTTTTCGCGTTGCTCATGGTCGTCTCCCTCCTCGGCGTGGGGCGGCTCTTCCAGATCCGGGTCAACTACGAGAACGACATCACCCGGTATTTCCAGCTTGAGCTCGAGACCGAGCACCTGCGCTCCGCGTTCATCCTCGAGCAGGCCGCGGCCCGTCCGGCGACGGCCCACCAGAGGCCGAGCCAGGCTGAGCTCAACCAGGCCGCCGCGAGCTTCACTGACGCGGCGGGCCGCGCCCGGGATCTGACCGACGACGACACCACGTTGACCGCGAAGCTCAGGCGGCTGACCGCCAGCGAGGCCGCCTGGCGAAAGGCGGTCGCGGAGCCCCTGATTCAGGAGCGCGTTCCCCCACCGGGGGTGGAGAGCCGGCGGACCTCCGCCGTCACCAACAGCGGCGAGGCACTCGCCGTCGAGACACGGAGCGCTCGAGACTCCGCGCGCGATCACGCGCGAACCGAGACGCGCAACACGACGATCCTGGTCGCCGCCGGGCTCGCCGGCGCCCTGCTTGCGGCTCTGATCCTCTTCTCCGGCCTGATCAACTCGATGCGCGCGCCCCTGGGCCGCCTCGTCGAGGGCGCCCGGCGGCTCGCGGGAGGGGACCTGAGGACTCGGGTCGAGGTGGGCGGGCCGGTCGAGATCGCCGCCCTGGGCCGAGCCTTCAACGAGATGGCGAACTCCCTCGAGCGAGATGCGCGGGAGCGCGACCGGGTCGAGCAGATGAAGAACGACTTCGTGCTGACCGTCTCTCACGAGCTGCGAACGCCCGTGACGGTCGTCAAGGGCTTCGCCGAGATGCTGACCGCCCAGCGCAAGGGGCTCAACTCCCGTCAGTTCGAGGCTGCCGAGGTGATCGCCGAGAGCGCCGGGCAGCTGCAGAAGATGATCAACGACCTTCTCGACCTGGCCCGCAGCGATGCCGGGAAGCTCCGAATCGAGCCGGAGCCGACCGAAGTCCGGCCGCTGGCGCAGCGCATCGGCAGGCAGATGCGGCCCCACTTCGACGGTAAGGAGCAGAGCTTCACGGTCACCGTCGAGAAAGACCTTCCTGAGGTCGACGCCGACGCCGGCAGGATCGGCCAGGTGCTGGCCAACCTGCTCACCAACGCGAACAAGTACGCCCCCGAGGGGGCGCAGGTTCGTCTCTCCGCCTCAAGGGTGGGCGAGGAGGTCGAGTTCGCGGTCTCGGACGACGGGCCCGGCCTCAACGAGGAGCAGCTCGAGCACGTCTTCGAGCGCTTCTGGCGAGCCGACAGCACCGAGACCCAGTCGGTCGGCGGGACCGGCCTGGGCCTGGCGATCGCCAAGTCGCTGGTGGAGCTGCACGGCGGCGCCATCTCCGCGAACTCCGCCCCGGGCAAGGGCGCTACCTTTCGATTCGTGCTGCCGATCTCCAAGGATGGAGGGCCTACCCCAACGGCACCCGCGGCCAGGACGAAGGCGGGGGCTGCCGGGTGACGCGACTGCTGGTCGCCGACGACTCCGAGACCGTCCTGCTCATGCTCCAGCGCCGCCTGGAGATGGAGGGCTACGAGGTCGTCACGGCGACCGATGGCGTCGAGGCTCTCGATCGCCTCAACGAGGCCGGATCCAATGAGCCGGACGTGATCCTGCTCGACGCGATGATGCCCAACAAGTCCGGGACCGAGGTCCTCGAGGAGATCCGCGGCGCGGGCTCCACCATCCCCGTGCTGATGATCTCCGCCCACCTCGACGCGCAGGAGCCGGACCGGATGCGCTCGCTCGGCGCCACCGGCGTCATTCCGAAGCCGTTCGAGTGGGAGGACCTGATCGGCAAGATCGAGGAGCTGACGAACTCAGACTAGGAGCGGGCGATCTCCATCCGGATCTGCTTGCCCTTCAGCTTCGTCCCGTCCAGGTACTCCACCGCCCGCTCCGCCTGATCGGCGGCGACCTCGACGAACGAGAAGCGATCGAGGACGCGGATCGAGCGGATCGCGTCCTCCGGGATCACCGCGCCCTCGACCAGCGCCCAGTTCAGGTCCTCCTCGCTGATCCCGCCTCTCTTGCCGCGGTTGACGAACAGCTTCACCGTCCCGTTGGCCGGCTCCGGGGGCGGTCCCTCGCGGTGGCGCGGGCGCGGGGCGTGCTCGAGCCGCTCCTCGGGCGGCTCCCACTCGCCGATCGGCGCCTTCACGGTCCGCTCGATCTCCTTCAGCTCGCCGGCCTGCTTGGCGGTGGCGAAGGTGATCGCCCTGCCCGTCCGGCCGACCCGGCCGGTCCGCCCGATGCGGTGGACGTAGATCTCCGGGTTGTTGGGCAGGTCGTAGTTGATGACGTGGGTGACGTGCTCGATGTCGAGGCCCCGGGCGGCGATGTCGGTGGCGACCAGCAGCGGGGTCTTGTGCTCCTTGAACGAGATCATCACCCCGTCGCGCTGGCCCTGGCTGAGGTCGCCGTGCAGCGCCTTCACCCGCAGACCCTTGTCCCCCAGGTCCCTCCCGAGCCTGGCGGCGCCGATCTTGGTGCGGACGAAGATGATCGCCTGCTCGGGCTCCTCCGCCTTCAGCACCTGGGCGAGGCGCTCGAGCTTCTGGCGCGGCTCGACCATCACGTAGGCCTGCTCGACGGAATCCACGGTGAGCTTCTTCGGCGTCACTCGGATCGTCACCGGGTCGTACATGTAGGTCTCGGCGAGCCTCGCGACCGGCGCGGGCATCGTCGCGGAGAAGAGCAGCGTCTGGCGGCCGTTCGGGCACATCCGGAGGATCTTCTCGACGTCCTCGATGAAGCCGAGATCGAGCATCTCGTCCGCCTCGTCGAGGACGACGTACCGGGCCGCGGTCAGCACCAGCGACTTCCGCGAGATCAGGTCCATCATCCGGCCGACCGTGGCGACGACGACCTGGGCTCCGTGGCGCAGCCTCGACTGCTGCTCGCGGATCGGGGCGCCTCCGAAGACCGCAACGACGTTGACGTCCTCGAGATGCTCGGCATAGGCGCGGAGCGCCTGGGTCACCTGGATGCAGAGCTCCCGGGTCGGGGTGAGGACGATCGCCTGGGTCTCCTCGTTCTCGGGGTCGATGTACTCGAGCATCGGCAGCCCGAAGGCGGCGGTCTTGCCGCTGCCGGTCTGGGCCTGGCCGATCACGTCGTGGCCGTCGAGGAGCTCGGGGATGGCCTGCGCCTGGATCGGCGTCGGCTCGGCGTAGCCCAGCTCCTCCAGGGTCTGCAGCAGGCCCCCGGACAGGCCGAGCTCCTTGAAGGAGGTTGCCGTCTTTGTCTCAGCCATCTACTTCGAGGGGTCGAGCAGCAGCTTGCCGCTCGTTCCGCGCTCCTGCATGGCCTCGTGGGCGCGAGCGGCCTCGCTCAGCGGATAGGTGGCCCCGATCGTCACCTCGAGCTCACCGGCCGCGACCGCGCCGAGCAGGTCCGCGATCATCGAGGCGATCAGATCCTGGCGCTGAGCGACCAGCGCCACCAGCCAGAAGCCCATCACCGACTTCGAGGTCTGAAGCAGATAGTTCGTCGCCACCTCATTGGGGTGGCGCGCGGCGTTGCCGAAGGCGACGATCCTGCCGAGCATGTTGAGCGAGCTGAGCTCGGCCTCGAACCCGGTGCCGCTCATGTGGAGGACGACGTCCACCTTCTCGCCGCCGTTGGCCTCGAGGATCGCCGCCTTGAGATCGTCGGCCCGGGAGTCCGCAGTGGCGTCAGCACCGAGCCGCTCAGCCAGAGCCCGCTTCTCCTCGGTCGAGGCCAGCCCGATCACCTTGGCGCCGGCGCGCTTCGCCAGCTGAACCGCGAGGGAGCCGGTGCCGCCGCCCGCGGCCTCGACCACGACCGTCTCGCCCTTCTCGACATGGGCGCAGTAGTGGAGCAGCGCGTGCGCAGTCATTCCCTGGAGCAGCAGCCCGGCTGCCTGCTCGTCGGAGACCGCGTCGGGCAGAGGAACCAGAAAAGCCTCGGGGACCGCCGCCTTCTGGGCGTATCCGCCGTTGTTCATCAGCGCCGCCACGCGCTTCCCATCGGCGGTCGTCCCGGCAATCTCGGCGCCGGGAACCAGTGGCAGCTCCTGCTCGGCGAGGTAGTCGTTGCGGATGGCGTGGGTGTCCGCCCAGTTGATCCCGGAGCGCGTGACGTCCACCACGACCATCCCGTCGGACGGCTCGGGGTCGGGCAGATCGACCAGCTTGAGCTGCTCGGGCCCGCCGAACTCCTCAATCTGAATAGCCTTCACGCCTCAAGGATATGTCGCTAACCGTCGTAGGGTCGATTGCCTTCGATTCCGTGCGCACTCCCTTCGGGGAACGCGAGCGGATGCTGGGCGGCTCAGCCGTCCATTTCTCGCTGGCCGCAAGCTTCTTCACCGACGTCCGGGTGGTGGGGCCGGTGGGCGATGACTTCGGCGCGGAGCAGCTCGGGATCCTCGAGGACCATGGGATCGTCACCGATGACATCGAGCGGGTTGCCGGCGGCCAGACCTTCTTCTGGCAGGGCCACTACGACTTCGACCTGAACGTCGCTCACACGGACGACACGCAGCTCAATGTCTTCGCGGACTTCGATCCGAAGCTCTCCGAGGATTCGAGACAAGCCCAGATGCTCTTCCTGGGGAACATCCAGCCCGATCTCCAGCGAAAGGTACGGGCCGGCTGCAGGGAGGCCGAGTTCGCCGCCCTGGATTCGATGAACCTCTGGATAGAGACCACGCGGGACTCGTTGAAGGCGGCGATCGCGGAGGTCGACTGCGTGATGCTGAACGACGCCGAGATCCGCGAGCTGACCGGACAGCCGAATCTCGCCCGTGCGGCGAGGGCGCTGATCGAGATGGGTCCGCGCGTGGTGGTGGCCAAGCGGGGCGAGTATGGAGCCGCCCTGTTCAGCGGCGACGAGTTCTTCGCGATTCCCGGCTATCTGCTCGAGGACGTCCGCGATCCAACCGGCGCGGGCGACAGCTTTGCGGGCGGGTTCCTCGGCTACCTCGACAGCCGCCGGGCCGCCGGAGAGTCCGTGCTCGACCACGGCGTCCTCCGCCAGGCGATGGCCTATGGCTCGGTGCTCGCCTCGTTCAACGTCGAGGACTTCGGCACGGAGCGGGTCCGGTCACTCAGCCGCGAGGAGATCGACGAGCGTTTGCGCGACTTCCGCCGGATCACCCACTTCGAGGTAGAGCCCCAGCATGAAACGGGTGGCTCCTCGGCTGCGCCTGCGGAGCCCCCTCGCATCAACTAGGTCCCGAGGCGCGCCTCGTCCAGGTCGATGTCGCGCTGAATGCGGCGGAAGAGGTCCTGCTTGATGCGACCGTCATTGCGCATGCCGAGCAGCGTCTCGCGCTCGGCATGGATGAGATCCTCGCGCAGCCTCCTGTACCCGCTCAGCGGATCCTCGATGGGGAGATCGCTGTCCTCGCCCTGTAGGGCGGCGACGCAGCGCGCGAAACGCGCTTGGTAGAGCTGGCGCAGCCGCTCCAGGGCGGCCTCCGAGATAGGTGTTCCTTCGGATTCCAGCTCGTCGAGCCGGTCGAGCGCCGCCTGCGCGGCCGCCAGCCGGGCGACCGCCTCATCCGGCGCCCAGGCCTCGGTCGCGCTCAGGCCCAGCCATCGCACCAGCGAGGGAAGCGTCAATCCCTGGCCGACCAGGGTCACGAAGATCACAGCGACCGTCAGGTAGACGATCAGGTCACGCGAATTGAAGGCGGCGCCCGAGTCGAGCGTGAATGGCAATGCGAGAGCGGCGGCCAGCGACACCGCTCCTCGCATGCCGGTCCAGCCGATCAGCAGCCGCTCCCGCCAATCCTCTCCACCCCCGGTGTCACCGAGCGGTGGCAACAGTCGTCCCAGGGAGACGGGGAGGAACTGCCAGGCGATGCGGACCGCGATCACGACGCCCGAGATCATCAGGCCATAGCCGACGATTTCCCCGGGCGAGAAGATCTCTCCGACGTTGCGCAGGATCTCCGGGAACTGCTCTCCGACCAGGACGAAGAGGATCGCGTTGAGCGCGAAGACGAGCACCCGCCAGAACGACTGCGCATTCAGCCGCAGGTCGGCATCGAAGATGATGTGGGAGCGCCACCCGGAGAAGAGGCCGCTGCTGACCGCGGCGAGCACCCCCGATGCCCCGACGCCGTCGGCCAGCGCAAACGAGGCATAGGCGGTGAACACCGTCAGCAGGATCGCCAGCGGCGCATCGTCGAGGCGGCGAAGCGCCATCTGGGACACACCTGAGACGGCCAGCCCGATCGCCACGCCGCCGATCACGCCGACCACCAGGTCATCGATCGCCTCACCGGCCGTGAGCGTGCCGCTGACCACGGCGACCACCGCGACCTTGTAGGAGACCAGGGCGATGGCGTCGTTGACCATGCTCTCGCCCTCCACCAGCGTCGCGACCCGGTCGGTGATTCCGACGCGCTGGAAGGTGGCGATCGCGGCAACCGGGTCGGTCGGAGCGACGATGGCACCCAGGACGAATCCCTCGGCCCAGCTGATGCTGGGGATCACGGCCTGGGCAATGGCGGCGACCGCGACCATCGTGGCCAGCGAGAGCCCGATGACCAACCAGGTGAGTGGGACGAGCTCTGCGCGCAGCTCCTTCGGCGAGGCCCAGTAGCCGGCGGACTGCAGCAGCGGCGGCAGGAACACCAGGAAGACCACGTCAGGCTGCAACTCGAGCGCGGGCCCCCCGGGGATGAAGCCGATTCCCAACCCGCCCAGCACCAGGACGATCGGGTACGGGATCGAGATCGCGTCGGCGAGGCGAACCAGGACGATCGCCGCGGCCACGAGCGCAATCAGGATCTCGATGTCGTTCACGCCGCGAGTCTACGATCGCTCATCCATGGGTCAGCTCACCCCGCCCCTTTCCGCGGAGGACCACGTCGACGGCCCTGACCGGGCCGAGCTCGAGCTGGTCATGTACGGGGACTTTCAGTGCCCGTACTGCACCGCGGCCTACCCGATCGTCCGGCGGATCCGGGATCAGCTCGCCGGACGGCTGCTGTTCGCCTTCCGCCACTTCCCGCTGCGCAATGTCCACCCCGACGCCGAGCGCGCCGCCGAGGCGGCGGAGGCGGCGGCGGCGCAGGGGGCTTTCTGGGAGATGCACGACCGCATGTACGAGTCCCGCGGGGCGCTCAGCCGGGAGGACCTGATCCACCACGCCGCCGAGCTGGGGCTCGATGTGGAGCGGTTCACAGTGGAGCTCGAATCCTCGGTCCACGCGCCTCGCGTGCAGCGAGACGTCGACAGCGGCCTCGCCAGCGGCGTCACCGGGACGCCGGGGTTCTTCGTCGGCGGCAGGCTGCACGGCGGGTCGTTCGACGCGGCCTCGTTGACGGCGGCACTGGAGACGTCGGCAGGTCCCTAGAAGCGGATCACGACCAGGCCGATCGCCAGCACCACCACCGCCCAGGAGAGCCCCCGCAGCGACCAGTCGAGCGGCGCCGCGATCTCCTCGACGGTCAGGGGGATGACCGTGCCGTCCTCGAGGCGCTGCTCTCCGGACACGGAGACCGTCTCGCGCCTCAGCCGGCGGACGGGGGTCGAGAGGCGCCTCTGCACGCTGACCAGGCCGAAGCACCCCGCGGCCACCAGCATCCCCGCCACCACCGTCCTGGGGGACGCGAACGAGAGCGTGTTGACCCACCACGACGTCAGGGCCGGAAACGCCGCCCAAGCGAACGCCAGCCAGAAGTCGGTGTGGAAGCGGCCTCCGAACAGCTCCAGGTTGTAGGCGACGACGAAGAAGCCGCCCGCCACCACGAAGGGCGCAAGGCTCGCGGAGACGATGAAGCAGCCGGCGATCCCGATTCCGATCGCTCCGGCGAGGGAGACGCCGGCGAGGCCGATCAGGGTCCGGTCCGAGAGCTCGGTCTTCAGCGGCCGCCCGTTGAGCTCGTCGAGGGCGTGGGCGCTGATCCCGACGGCGAGGAAGAAGGCCGCCAGCGTCGCGATGAACCGGTCCGTGTGGATCTGAGTCGCCGCCACGGCGCCGAAGCCGACGTTGGCCAGGTTCCACGCCGTGTAGGGCGGATGGAGGATCGTGAAGAGATCCCGCCAGCCCCCTGGTCGCAGCGCGTAGAAGGCGGGCCGGGTGCCCTCGTCAGCCACGGGTTCCCCAGATCACGACACCGCCGCCGAAGCTCATCACGCGCGCGGTCACGCCCTCGATCCCCGCATCCCGCCAGAGGTCCAATTGGCGGTCGAGCGGCAGCCGCCCGTAGAAGTCGGTGATGCTCCGCCCCAGAAAGCGCCCGACGACGTACCAGTCTCGGGAGATCATCCGTCCCAGGGCCGGCATCGCCGCGCGCGTGTACACGAGCCAGAGAGAGCGGGAGATGGGGTTCGGAGGGAGCATGAACTCGAGCGAGGCGATCCGTCCTCCACTCTTCACTACGCGCGCGAGCTCTCGCAAGGTTGCCCGGGGATCGTCCACGTAGCGGAGCAGGTAGGTGAAGGTGAGGTGGTCGAACTCACCGTCCGCGAAGGGCAGGGACTCGGCCTCGCCCCTGACCAGCTCGACGCGATCGGCAAGGAGGGGATCGGCGGCGAGCTTCGCCTGCGCGCCCGCGAGCATCTCGGGGCTCTGATCGAGGCCGACGACGGAGCAGCCGTAGCGGCGTATCAGGGCGGCGGCAACCATGCCTGTGCCCGTCGCCACGTCCAGCACCCGGTCCCCGGGTGACGCCCGGAGCGTGCTCACCGTCGCCCGGCGCCAGCGCGGGTCCTGGCCGAAGCTGAGCAGGGCGCCGGCGAGGTCATAGCGCTTCGGCAGCCCGGAGAAGAGGCGCAGCGTCTCCTCCTTGCTCGGCTTGTTTGCCGGAATCGCCACCGTGAGAAGATATGTGGGAAGTGCTGATGCGAGGGCGCGCCGCCAGGCGCGACCCGTTAGCGAAGAAGGAGGGTTGATGGCGACAAAGCAGGAGACTCAGAAAAAGCCGGCCGACGCATCGCCTGACGGCGCCTCCGGCGGCGACACGCTCAGCGTCACCGACAACAGGACCGGCGAGAGCTACGAGCTCGAGATCAATGACGGGACCGTCCGCACGATGGACCTGCGGCAGATCAAGGTCTCCGACGACGACTTCGGCCTGATGGGCTACGACCCGGCCTTCACCAACACCGCCTCCTGCCGGTCGGCGATCACCTACATCGACGGAGAGGCCGGGATCCTCCAGCATCGCGGCATCCCGATCGAGCAGCTCTGTGAGCACTCGAGCTACCTCGAGGTCGCGTACCTCCTGATCTTCGGAGAGCTGCCCACCACGCAGCAGCTCGAGCGCTGGACCTTCGACGTCACCCACCACACCTTCGCCCACGAGGACATCAAGAAGCTCAATGAGGCGTTTCGCCACGACGCGCACCCGATGGGGATGCTGCTCGCCAATATCGGGGCCCTTTCGACCTTCTATCCGGACGCCAAGCACATCGACGATCCGGAGGAGCGCTACATGGCGGCGATCAGGCTGATCGCCAAGGTCCCCACCCTCGCCGCGTGGGCCTACCGCCACAGCATGGGGCTGCCCTACGTCTATCCCGACAACGAGCTCTCCTACTCGGAGAACTTCCTCTCGATGCTGTTCAAGATGGAGAACAGCTTCAAGCCGGATCCCCGGATCGCGAAGGCGCTTGACGTGCTCTTCATCCTGCACGCCGACCACGAGCAGAACTGCTCCACCAACGCGGTCCGCTCGGTGGGCTCCTCCGGTGTGGATCCATACTCGGCGGTCGCCGCCGGAGTCGCCGCCCTATATGGCCCGCTTCACGGCGGCGCCAACGAGGCGGCGCTGAGGATGCTGCGCCGGATCGAGACCGTCGACAACATCCCGGACTTCCTCGAGGGCGTCAAGAACCGCGAGGAGAAGCTGATGGGCTTCGGCCATCGGGTCTACAAGAACTACGACCCGCGGGCCCGGATCATCAAGAAGCACGTCGAGGAGGTGCTCGAGGCCACGGGCGAGAACCCGCTGCTCGAGATCGCCACCGAGCTGGAGAAGCGCGCCCTCGACGACGAGTACTTCACCTCCCGCAAGCTCTATCCGAACGTCGACTTCTACTCCGGCCTGATCTACGAGGCCATCGGCGTGCCCAACGACATGTTCACCGTGATCTTCGCGATCCCGCGAACCTCCGGCTGGATCGCACAGTGGATGGAGCAGAACTCGGATCCGGACCTGAAGATCGCCCGGCCGCGCCAGATCTACACCGGCCGCCGCGACGTCGACTTCACGCCCGCCGAGGATCGCGAGGGGCCCGAGAAGATCACTGGGCCTCCGGCGAAGCGGCCGAAGAAACCCAGGCGCGGCGCGTAGTAGTAACGGCGCACGGGTCCTGTCGCGGAATCTCACCGCGGATCGAGGCATCTCACCGCGGATGAGATTCCGCGCCACCCGTGCGAGTTACGAATAGGCTCCCTCCTCGGTGAGCTGGAAGGTCACCGTCAGACATGGGAGCGATGTGGGGCGCGAGAAGTTCGCGACGCTCGATCAGGCGATTGACGAGGCTCGGCGGCGGGTTGATCAGGTGCTTCGGGAGGATCGGTTGCCTCCCGTGCGCTCGATTCGGGACTTCAGCCCCGGGCAGCGGGTTCAGGCTCGGATCGAGATCTCCGGGCCTGGCCTGATCCGCTCTCCGGAGGGTGGGATCGACGTGATGGGGGACGGAACCGCGATCGCCTACACGGGTGCGATTCGGAAGGAGACGATCGAGGCGGACTCCCTTGGACAGGCGTTCGAGCGCCTGCGGGCGAACCTGCAGGGGTAGCCCGGATACCAGCTACGGTCGGTTGCAATGAACCTACGGGGAGTGGCAAGGATCGCCGCTCTGGTAGCGATCCTCGTGCCGGTGCTGCTTGGCGCAGCGCCGGCGGAAGGCAAGAAGAAGCACAAGAAGCCGAAGTCGCCGCCGGTGACGACCGTCAGCGCGACGCAAACGACCTCGGCGGACAACCAGCAGCTGACCGTGACGGCCACCTGTCCCCCTGGCCTGATCGCGGTCGGCGGAGGATTTCTGTCGCCGGCTGTCCTGCCCGGCGGAAACCCAACCGACCTGAACCTCGTCTACGAGTCCCGCCGAGCCGGAGACAGCGCCTGGCAGGTGTCCGCGGTACGCGAGGACGTGGACACCAACGGCCCGGACGTTCCCGTTACCGCGATCGTCGACTGCCGCAGCACCAAGCTTGCCGCCAAGAAACACGTCGGGAAGAAGGCCACGGCGGCAGAAAAAGAAGAAGAAGAAGCTGAGGATCACAGAGACGAGCGCATCCGCTGCGGCGGCGTCCGTCGACGCCGCGCAGGCGAGCGCCACCGCCACCTGCCCCCCCAAGACGATTGCCCTCGGCGGCGGGTTCTCCTCCTCGCCGACGCCGGTCGCCAAAGAACCGGAGGCCTTCCCCTACATCTGGTCGAATCACCGAACGAGTCCGACCACCTGGTTCGCCGCTTTCAGCAACGTCGGGACGGTGGCTCGCACCGTGACCAGCTACGCCTACTGCGCCGCCGGCCTGAAGATCGCGGAGACCACCGCCGGCATCACCCTCCCCGCATCTGGGACAACCGTCACCGGCGCGACCGCGACGGCGCCGGTCTGCCCTGGGGGCAAGGCCCTGCTGGGAGGCGGCTTCGACAACACGCCTGCGGCCCAGTCCGGGGCGCTGGCGCTATTGACCGGATCGAGCCCGGTGGAAGGCGGCTGGCAACTCATGACGCTCAACTTCAACACGGTCCCGGGAACGATCAGCACCAGCGCCTACTGCGCCTAGCGCCGATTCGCCCCCGGCTCGCCCGGGGATAATCTGCTCGCCGATGAGCGAGAGCTACGAAGCGGGACGGCGGATTCGGCTCCCAGGCGGGGCCGAGCGGCCCATCCAGGTGTTCGTCAACGGCACCGTGCAGTCCGAGGGCGCCGACTACTCGGTCCACGGGCGCGAGATCGTCTTCTCCCGGCCGCTGGTGAAGGAGAAGGTGAGCCGCAGCCGCTGGCTGGCGATGAGCCTGGGGCTGTTCGGGAGCTACGGCAAGAACGAGACGGTCGACGTCCACTTCCGCCGCGCCGGGAAGGTCGAGGTGGTCACCGACGCGGAGATCGTGGGCGACTGATGCGCGTCTGCCTGATGATCGAGGGCCAGGAGTCCGTCACCTGGGAGGAATGGGTCGCGCTGGCGAAAGCCTGCGAGGAGAGCCCGATCGAGGCGCTCTTCCGCTCGGATCACTACCAGTCTGTGATGGGGGCGACCGAGCGCAGCTCGCTTGACGCCTGGAGCACGATCAACGCGCTCGCGGCGATCACCTCGACGCTCCGGCTCGGGACCATGGTCTCGCCGGTGACCTTCCGCCACCCGTCGGTCCTTGCCAAGAGCGTGGTCACGGCCGATCACATCGCCGGGGGCGGGCGAATCGAGCTCGGCATGGGCTCCGGCTGGCTGGAGGCCGAGCACGAGGCCTATGGCTTTCCGTTCCCGAGCACCGGGGAGCGCGTCGGGATGTTCGAGGAGCAGATCGAGATCGTCAGTCGCCAGTGGCAGGAGGGAACGCTCGACTTCGAGGGCGAGCATTACCGGATCAAGGGGCTTGACGCCCAGCCGAAGCCGATCTCGCCTCCCAACCTGATCGTCGGCGGCAGCGCCAGACCCCGCACGCTCGCGGCCGCAGCCCGCTGGGCCGACGAATACAACCTGGTGATGATGAGCGCCGAGCGGTGCAGGGAGCTCGTCCCCATCGTCAGGAAGGCGTGGGAGGACGCCGGGCGGCCGGCGCCCGTCATCTCGGTGATGACCCACGGGATCATCGGCTCAGACCGGGTCGACCTGCTGGAGCGGGCCCACGCGGTCGCGGAGATCCGGGGCGAGGACGCATCGGACCCGGAGGCTTACGTGGAGGGCCTCTCCGACAACACCCTGGTCGGCACCGTCGCCGAGATCCGCGAGCAGCTGGCCGAGCTCGAGGATGCCGGCGTCGAGCGGGTCATGTTCCAGCACCTGACGCACGGCGACCTGGACGGCGTGGACCTGGTCGGCGAGCTCGCTTCGTAAACGGGTGTCTAGGCGACCGCGGGCTCGCCGGCGCCGAGGCCGGAGAGATCGGCGACCCGCTCGCGATGGTCGCGGGGGGTGCCGAGCATGCGGCCCTCGACGCGGCCGCGCTTGAGCCAGAACTGGAGATCGTGCTCCCAGGTGAAGCCGATGCCGCCGAACACCTGCAGGGCGGAGGCCGGCACCTGCCAGCCCGCGTCGGCCGCGCGCGCCCCGGCCATCGCCGCCGCCATCGGCAGCGACTCCGGCTCGGCGTCGGCGGTCCAGGCGGCGTAATAGGTCAGTGAGCGCGACTCCTCGGTGGCGAGGAGCATGGCGGCGCAGCGGTGTCCCACGCCCTGGTAGGCGCCGATCGGGCGCCCGAACTGCTGCCGCTCGCGCGCGTACTCGACGGCCATCTCCATGGTCCGCTGCGCGATGCCGGTGAGCTCGGCGGCGATCGCGACCGCGAGCCGGTCGCGTCCCGCGTCGACGTCGCCCGGCAGCGGATCGCCGGCCGGCTCGGAGATCAGCCCGTAGGAGCGGGTCGCATCGATCGCCTCGAAGGTCTCGAAGCTCACATCCGCGGTGGGCGCGAGGAAGGCGCCGCCCGCTTGGAAGATCACCGCGACGTCCGCGGTGGGCAGGTCGCAGAACAGGGTGCTCTCCGCATCGCCGTTGGCTCCATGGTCGAAGCCCCCAAACGCACCGGTCGCCTCACCGGAGGCGAGCTTGGGCAGCCACTCGGCGCGCTGCTCGTCGGACCCGGCGGCCGAGATCACCAGCGCGGCGCCGGCGGTGCCAAGCAGCGGGCTGGGCGCGCAGGCATAGCCGGACTCCTCGAGGAGGACGGCGAGCTCGACCATGCCCAGGCCCTGGCCGCCGTCGTCCTCGGAGATTGCGATGCCGGGCCAGCCGAGCTCGGAGATCTGCTTCCAGAGCGCGTCGTCGTACGAGCGCGCCTCCGCCAGCTCCCTGACCTTCGCCGGCGCAAAACGGGAGGCGAGAAACTCGTTCGCGGTCCGCTTGATCTCCTGCTGCTCGTCGTCCAGGTCGAAGTTCATGGCTACCTCAGTCGTGGAAGGCCGAGCACGCGCTCGGCGATGATGTTCTTGAGGACCTCGGTGGTGCCGCCCTCGATCGAGTTCGCCCGGGAGCGCAGGAAGCGATAGCTCCAGTCCGTGCCGAGGCGCATCCCCTCGGGGCCGAGGACCTCGTTGCCGAGCTCGGTCAGGGACTGGTTGTAGTCGGCCCACTGCCACTTGCTGAGCGAGCCCTCGGGACCCGGGATCCCGGTCTTCATGGTCTGGGTGAGAGCGCGCAGAGCGCCGAGGCGCATCGCCTCGATCCCGATCTGGAGCTCGGCGATCCGCTGCCGGATCACCGGGTCCTCGTCGAGGCCGCGCTCGCGGATCACCGCCAGCAGGTCCTCCATCGAGCGCTTCAGGCCCATCACCGCGGCGGCGCCCAGGCCGGCGCGCTCGAACATCAGCGTGGTGATCGCCACTCCCCAGCCTCCGCCGACCGTCCCGATGACGTTCTCGTCGGGAACCTCGGCCTCCTCGAGGAAGATCTCGTTGAACTCGGCCTCGCCGGTGATCTGGCGAAGCGGCCGGACGTCGACGCCGGGCTGGTCCATGTCGAGGATGAAGTAGGTGATGCCCTTGTGCTTCGGGGCGTCCTGGTCGGTGCGGGCGAGCAGCATGCAGTACTTCGCCTCGTGCGCGTAGGTGGTCCAGACCTTCTGCCCGGTCACCTTCCAGTTGCCATTCGCCTTCACCGCGCGCGTCTTGAGCGAGGCGAGATCCGATCCCGACTCCGGCTCGGAGAAGCCCTGACACCAGATCTCCTCACCCGAGAGGATCGGCTCGAGATAGCGCTCCTTCTGGTCCTCGTTGCCGTGGGCGATCACCACCGGGCCCCCCATCACGAGCCCCAGCACGTTCGCCGGCAGCGGCACTCGCTGGCGGGCGAGCTCCTCGTTGAAGATCGACTGCTCGATCAGCGTGGCGCCCTTGCCTCCGTACTCCTCGGGCCAGGACAGACCCGCCCATCCGGCCTCGTGCATCTTCTTCTGCCAGGCGCGGCGGAACTCGAACTCGGCCTGGTCGTCGCCCTCGGGCGAGGGGCCGGGATGGTTCTCCTCGAGCCAGCCCCGTACCTCGTCGCGGAAGGCCGCCTCCGAGTCGGTCAGAGTCAGGTCCACGCGCCGGACACTACCGAACTGGCCGACTGGCCAGTCAAGGCGCAGTGGGCGATACTCGGGTGGTGGGCGCGTTCCTGGAGCGAGTCGGAGTGGAGCGCCCGGTCGTCCAGGCCGGGATGGGCGGCGGACTCTCCACCAGCGCTCTCGCCGCAGCGGTCTCCGGCGCGGGTGGCTTGGGCACGATCGGGATCCTGGCGCCGGACGACCTGCGCGAGGAGATCGCCGCGGCGCGCCGGCTGACCGACAGACCGGTGGCCGTCAATCTGCTGCTGCCTCTCGCCCGCACCGCCCACTTCGAGGCGGCGGACGACGCCGATGTGCTGGTCACCTTCTGGGGCGAGCCAAGACGCCGGACGGCTCGGACATGGATTCATCAATGCGGGTCGGTCGAGGAGGCGCTCGCCGCCTGCCGGGCCGGAGCGAACGCCGTGATCGCGCAGGGGGTCGAGGCGGGGGGCCACGTCCGTGGGAGCGTCTCGGCGGACGAGCTCCTGGCTCGCACGATCGCCGCCCTCCCGGAGGGCTTTCCCGTCCTCTCCGCCGGCGGCGTGACCGACGCCTCCGAGGCGCGGGCTCGGCTCGACGCGGGAGCCGAGGCCGTCGTCTGCGGCACGCGGTTCCTGATGAGCGAAGAGAGCGGCGCCCACCCTGCCTACAAGGAGCGCGTCGCCGAGGCGTGCGAGACGGTGCTCACCGAGCTCTTCGGCTTCGGCTGGCCCGCCCAGCATCGCGTCGTCCCCAACGCCGCCACATCACGGTGGCTGCGGGGCGATCCACGCGGACCTGGTTGGCTGCGGCTGCTGCAGCGGGCGACAGCCCCGGCGCTCTCCCGGGCTCCGGTCCCGATGCAGCTCCGCCTCGCCGCCACCCAGCGGGCGAGCCGGCCAGTGTTCGGTCCTGCGGCGGCCACCGCCGGCGGGCCGGAGTCGCTGGTGGACGCGGGGCCCCTCTACGCCGGCGAATGCGTCGAGCGCATCGGCGACGTCCGCCCCGCCGCCGAGCTCGTCGAGGAGCTCAGCGCTTCTTCTTGACCTTCAGGTTCCCGACCACCCCGACCCGGAAGCCGAGCCAGGGGTAGACCTCGTCGTAGAACTTGTTGTCCTGCGGCTGCAGGCCGATCGCGGAGAGCCAGAGCTGGTAGGCGGGCGCGTTGGGGACGCCGCCGTGGAGCCGCCGCCAGACGCGGGCCCCCTTCTTGCCCGCGGGAGGCGGGGTGATCGTGTCGGTCCACTCCACCGCGTTGCCGCCCTGGTCGAGGGTGCCCCAGGGCCCAAGCGTCTTCGACTGGCCGACGGTGCCGAGGCTGCCCTGGTAGGCCTTCTGATAGCTGCTGGCGCTCAGATGAAGCGGGTTGACTGTGTTGCAGGTGTTGGTCGACACCTGCGACGGGCACCAGGTCGGGAACGAGGAGCCGTGGTAGATCGCGAGCGGCTGCGTCGAGGCGTTGGTGACGTCCCCGGTGGTCGCGTTGAGGGTCGCCGTGTTCGGCGCCGATGGGTCGGGCGAGGTCTGAGTCGGCTGGTCGAAGAAGGTCCCGGGGTTGGTCGGGTACTTCCAGTACGAGAACATCCCGCCGCCCTTCGGATCGAAGTAGGCGGACTTGATCCACTCGTTCTGGCTCGGGACGACGAAGCCCTTCGCGCGCCTGCGCTTCGTCTTCGGCTTGCGCATGTCGTACATGCCGCGCTCGCTGTTGCGCGAGAGGCGGACCTTGTAGATCACATAGGTGAACGCCGCCGGAGGCGACGGTCCGCTTCGAGATCAGGGTGCCGTTGGTGACGGAATTGGCGAAGCGCGCAGTCCGCAGGAAGTTGGCGAAGCCGTAGGGCTTGTCGGCCCATTCCTTATAGGCGATGCGGTAGTGGCGGCCGCTGGGCGCGTGGGCCTTCATGTTGATCTGGCCGTACTTGGGCCACTCGGTGGAGCTCTCGTCCGTGCTGAAGAGGTTGTGCTTGTCGCGGCCGGTCGGATCGACCGTGTTGAGGAAGCCGACGTACTGCTTGACCGTCACCTCGAGCTTGCCGATGCCGTACGGGTAGGAAACCCCGCCCACCATCTGACAGGGTGGCGACGTCTGGGGATCGCTTGCGCAGGACTGGTAGATCGCGTCGGTGAACGGAGTGATCGCGGCAGCCGGGTTCCCGGGCATGCCGACCTGCGCCATCGGCAGGGTGACGACCGCAGGCTTTGCCGCGCCCGCAAGCGCCGGCGCCGCCAGAGCAGCGAGCACGGTGACGGCGAATGAGAGCGACAGGGCCCGGACGTGACCGAACATACTCAGTACCTCGGCGGGAGCCGCGGATCGCTTGAGCCGCGCGTCGCTTCGCGCCTGGCGAATTGAACAGCGAGGCTCTAGTGGTAAATAGCGAGCAGGATGCCCACGCTGGCCACCCAGACGACCGCCGCCCCGATCATGCCGGGGTCATCGAGCAGAATCGCGTCGGTGGAGCGGGTGTCCTTGCGGTCGTAGATCAGGTAGAGGTAGCGGAAGATCCCGTAGAGAACCGGCGGCAGGGTGCCGAGCATCTTCGAGCCGATCAGCGGCGAGTTGACCGCGTAGATCGCGTAGCTCATCACCGTCGAGGCGGTGACCATCGCGACCATCTGGTCGAGGAAGGGGATCGAGTAGTGCTCGAGCACCGGCCTCGACTGCGTGCCCGAGTGAAGCTCGGAGGTCGCCTCCTGGCGGCGCTTGGTGAAGCCCAGGAAGAGGGCGACCATCCCGGTGCAGAGGAGCAGGAAGGCCGACGCGTCAGCGCCGACGGCGACGGCACCTGCGAGAACGCGCAGGACGAAGAGGCCCGCGATCGTCATCACGTCGAGGATCACCTCGTGCTTGAGCACGTAGGAGTAGAGGGTCGTGCCGACCCCGTAGGCGAGCACCAGACCGCCCACCTCGAGGCCCTCGAGCAGCGCGGAGCCCGCCAGCGCGACGACGGCCAGGATCACGGCGAGCGTGATTGCGGTCGGGATGCTGAGCTCCCCCGCCGCGATCGGGCGGAAG
Source organism: uncultured Solirubrobacterales bacterium (assembly GCA_963747425.1). Classification (GTDB taxonomy): domain Bacteria; phylum Actinomycetota; class Thermoleophilia; order Solirubrobacterales; family 70-9; genus DASUPK01. The sequence continues at coordinate 425,111 of CAVVFJ010000008.1, read as the reverse complement.
CGCTTCGTTGGATGCAGGCGATCCTCCGCGACGTCGTGGGCGTCGTTCACCAGGTATCCGGCCGAGGCGACCATGCAGAACGCGGCGAAGGTGACGGTGGCGTCGACGACCGCGTCGAACTCCTTGAACTTCGCCGAGAAGAGCAGGCCCGCGAAGACGAGCAGGTTCTTGACCCACTCCTGCGGGCGCAGCGCCTTGATCACCGCGCGGACGGGCCCGCGGCGTGGCTTCGGGGACTCGCCGTCCGGTGCCTGCTGGGCCACCTCCGGCTCGGCCCGCTCCTGCGTCAGGGGCCCTTCCATGAACCGGGAAGGGTAGAGGGACTCACGGGTCGATCAGCACCCCGGGATTCAGCACCGATTTCGGGTCGAGCTCGCGCTTGGCCGCGCGCAGCGCATCCGCGAAGGGGTCCGGGCGCTGCCGGTCGTAGAAGGGCCGGTGGTCGCGCCCCACGGCATGGTGATGGGTGATGGTGCCGCCCGCGTCGATCACCGTGTCCGAGACCGCCGCCTTGATCTCGTCCCACTGCGCGACCTCGTCGCCCCGCCTGGCCGGCGCCAGCACCGTGTAGTACGGGGCCGGCCCGTCCGGATAGACGTGGGTGAACCGGCAGCTGATCCGGGGCGAGCCGCGGCCCTCGGCCCGGCCTCCGCTCGCCTCGGCGACCGCGCGCCTCGCCCTCTCCGTCACCTCGGCGTGGAAGTCCGGGAAGCGATCCCATGTGATCGCGGTCTCGAAGGTGTCCGAGAGGATGCCGCAGGCGACCAGCGAGTCCCGCAGATACGGCGCGTGCAGAAAGGCACCGCGCCAGGCGCTAACCGAATCGCCGCCGCCGTCCTTCGTCTCGCCCGGATCGCCGCCGTGGTTGCGGCAGATGTCGAGGGCCAGGGACATCGGCTCATCGACGGGATGGTGGGCAGACTCGAAGCCGAGGACCAGCAGGGCCTTGCCGGGCGGCCCGGCTGAGGTGGTATCCGACTCCATCGCGTCGAGCAGGCGGCAATTCGAAGGGTTGAGACCCGATTGGGAGATCTCCCGCACGGCCTCGGCGCCGGCCATGAAGTCGTCATAGGCGACCCCGCAGGACACCTTCTCGGTGGGCCGCTCGCGGACCCGGACCCAGGCATCGACGATCACCCCGAGGATCCCCTCCGAGCCGACCAGCATCCGGTCGGGGCTCGGACCGGCACCCGAGCCCGGCAGCCGGCGGCTCTGCCAGTCGCCGTCGAGCGTCACCGCCCGGACGGACTCGACCAGGTCGTCGATGTGGGTGTAGAGAGTCGCGAAGTGCCCGCCGGCGCGGGTGGCGATCCAGCCGCCCAGGGTCGAGTACTCGAATGACTGCGGGAAGTGGCGCAGGGTGAGGCCGTGCTCGCGGAGCTGCTCCTCCAGCCTCGGTCCGGTTGCGCCCGACCTGGATCCGCGCCGCCTTCGAGATCGGATCGACCTCGAGCACCCGGTCCATCCTCTTCAGGTCGATCGTCACCACGGCCGGGTACTGCTCTCGCATCCGCGGCTCGACCCCGCCGACGACGCTGGTCCCGCCGCCGTAGGGAATCGCCGCCGCGCCCTCGTCGGAGCACCAGTTGAGCGCCGCATCGACGTCCTCGGGGGACTCCGGGTAGGCGACCAGGTCGGGTGGGCTCGCGAACTCGCCGCGGAAGCCGCGGACAACGTCGCGATAGGCCTTGCCCATCGCGTGAGCGACGCGGTCGTAGCGCTCGGCCGAGAACATCTCGGCGAGCTCCTTCGGGGGCTTCAGGCGCGGCTCGGGCAGCTCGACCGCGTCGAGCGGAACCGGCTCCTCGATCTCATCGACCTCGAAGCCGAGCCGCTCGGTGATGGCACGCGCGATCCCCTCGACCTGATCGCGCGGAGGCTGCTGGTCCTCGTACCCCCACCCCCAGTGCTTCAGTCGCCGCGTCGCGGTCGCCACGCCGGCCCGGCTACCAGTGAACGCCGCGCATCAGGTAAGCGAAGGCGACGCCCTCGGTTGAGAGCTCCTGCTCCTTCTCGGCCGGCTTGCCGTCCTCCTTGCCCTTGCCCTTCGCGGCGCTCGACTCCGGGAAGAGCTTGTACGCGGTGTTGAGGATCGCGTCCGAGGCCTTCGGCGCGACGTTGTAGAGCAGCTCGCCGAAGTTGCCCAGGCGGGTCGCCACCTTCTTCGGCTTGGTGATCATCGCGTTGGTGATCATCTCCGCAGCCTCGTCCGGATTGATCGTGGGGAAGGCGTCGTACATCTTGGTCGGAGCGATCATCGGCGTCCTCACCAGCGGCATGTGGATGGTGGTGATGTGGACTCCGTCGTCGACGACCTCGGAGGCGACGCAACGCGACCAGGCGTCGAGCGCGGCCTTGGAGGCGACATAGGCAGAGAACCGGGGCGTGTTGGTCTGAACGCCGATCGAGCTGACGTTGATGATGTGCCCGCCCTTACGGCCCTTGCTGCGCTTGCGCATGCTGGGCAGGATGCTGAGGATCAGCCGCAGCGCGCCGAAGTAGTTGAGCTGCATGGTCCGCTCGAAGTCGTGGAAGCGGTCGTAGGAGTTCTCGATCGAGCGCCGGATCGAGCGACCGGCGTTGTTGACGAGGATGTCCACCCGCTCGTGCTTCTCGAGCACCTCCTTCGCCATGCGCTCGACGTCGTCGAGGTCCGACAGGTCGCACTGGTGGATGTGGGCGCTGCCGCCTCCCTCCTCTATCTCGGCCCTGGTCTCCTCGAGCTTCTCCGGCGTGCGGGCGACGAGCAGCACCTCTGCGCCCGCAGCCCCGCACCTGATCGCTGCGGCCTTCCCGATGCCTGACGATGCTCCGGTGATCAGGACGACCTTGCCGCCGATCGCGCCGGACAGCGAGCGGTCCTTGAACAGGTCCGGATCCAGATTGCGCTCCCAGTAGTCCCAGAGCCGCTCCGCGTAGCTCGGCAGCGGGGGAACCGCTATGCCGGTCCCTTCGAGAGCCAGTTGTGTCTGGGTGGAGTCGAAGTCGGTCGGGTAGTTGATGTAGACGAGGACCGAGCGGGGGATGCCCAGGTCGGCCAGCACCTGGTCGGTGATGCGCTTCACCGGCGGCAGCATTGTGAGCCCGCCGCGCACCTGCTTGGGAATGAAGTCGAACATCTTCGAGTCGATCCGCATCACCGCCTCGGGCGCGTGCGCGGCCTTGGCGAAGACGTTGATCACCTGCCCGGCGCTGAGCGGATTCGGGTCGGTGAGGTGGAAGGCCTGCCCGTCGAGTCCCTCGATGTGGGCGATGTGGTCCATCGCCCTGGCGACGAAGTCGACCGGCACGATGTTGATCTTCCGTCCCTCGATGCCGATCCCAGGGAACCACTGCGGGACGGCGTTCCGGGCTCGCTGCAGCAGCTTGAAGAAGTAGTAGGGCCCGTCGACCTTGTCCATCTCGCCGGTCTCGGAGTGCCCGACGACGATCCCGGGCCGGTAGACCCGCCAGGGCACCTCGCATTCCTCGCGCACCACCGCCTCGGACTCGTGCTTGGTCTGGAAGTAGGGGTGGTTGTCGACCTTCTCGGCCTCGTCGAACATGTCCTCGGTGAAGGTGCCCTTGTAGAGGCCCGCCGCGGCGATCGAGCTGACCATGTGGAAGTGCTTCGCGTCGAGCTCCTTGGCGAGCTTGACCGCCTCCCGCGTGCCCTCGACGTTGGCGATGCGCTGGCTCTCCGCGTCCGCGGTCATGTCGTAGATCGCCGCGAGGTGGAAGAAGTGGTCGACCCTGCCCTTCAGCTCGCCGATCCGATCGCCGCAGCCCAGCTGCTCCTGGGAGAGGTCGCCGATCACGGGCACGATGCGCTCCTCGTCCGCACCCCAGCGGCTCCTGAGCTCCTCCAGGCGACCGCGGGATCCTTCGCGGACGAGGACGTGGATGGTCCCCTCGCGCTCGAGCAGCTGCTCGACCAGATTGCGGCCGATGAACCCGGTCGCACCGGTGACGAAATAGCTCATCTCACCTCCTCCTTCACGACTGCGGGGAACTTACACCGACCGCGCCCGAGGCCGCTTGGCTCATGGTGCCGCAGCGCAATAATCAAGTCGTGGGGATGTTCGATCCATCGGCGAGCCAGGATCCGGAGCGCGAGGAGGTGCTGCGCGCGGCGGCGGCCCGAGTCGAGATCAGGCCGGCGGAGCGTGCGGCCTGGCTCGGGATGCGATCGCTCGCCTGCCCGGAGTGCGGCGTGCCGATCGCGCTCTCGGGCCCGGTCGGCCTCTCGGACGTGATCGCCTGCGCGTTCTGCGAGACGGCGGCCCCAACCCGCGAGTTCGTCCGGGATCAGGGCTGGCCTGCCGTGGACTTGATCGCGCGGATCGGGTAGTGCAAAGCAGCTTTAGGGAACGTCATACAGTTAGTAAGGGGAATGGCGACTAAGCAGAAGGTTCAGCTCTTGATGCCCGAGATGGGCGAGTCGGTGACCGAGGGCACCGTGCTCGAGTGGCATGTCTCGGAGGGGGACGCGGTCGAGGAGGGGCAGACGATGGTCGAGGTCTCGACCGACAAGGTCGACGCCGAGGTCCCCGCTCCCGCCTCGGGAACCGTCACCAAGCTTCTGGTCGACGTCGACGAGACGATCGACGTCGGCAAGCCCCTGGCTGAGATCGATCCGAACGGCGGTGCGCCCTCGATGACCGATGGCTCGAATGGGGCGGGCGCGGCGACCGCCGAGGAGCCCCCCGCGGAGCCCCAGGAAAAGGCGACGACAGACGATGCCTCGGTCTCCGCCGGCAGGTCGCTCGAGGGCGGCGGTCTCGAGATCGTGATGCCGGAGATGGGCGAGTCGGTCACGGAGGGGACGATCCTCGAGTGGCACGTCTCCGAGGGCGACTCGGTCGCAGAGGGCGACACCGTCGTCGAGGTCTCCACCGACAAGGTCGACGCCGAAGTGCCCGCGCCCGCCTCGGGGACGATCACCAAGATCCTGGTCGGCCCCGATGAGACGATCGAGGTCGGCAAGGCGATGGCTGAGATGACCAAGGGCGCCGCCGACGCGACCAGGGTTGCCAAGGCGTCGGCGCCCGCGCCCGGCACGCCCGGAAGCGAAGCTGAGGACGTGCCGGTTGATGGCGAAGCCGTGCACCACGGCGTTGACGACGGCTCCCGCGCCACCCCCGTAGCCCGGCGCGCCGCTGAGGCAAACGGGGTCGACCTGGCGGGTGTCAAGGGAAGCGGACCCGGCGGCAAGATCACCAAGTCGGACGTCCTCGCCGGCGAGAGCGACGGCGCCGCACCAGCAGCGGCTGCGGCCGGCGAGGCGAAGCCGCTGCGCGGGCCCGCCGCGATGCTCGCCAAGGCGATGAACGAGAGCCGGTCGGTCCCGACGGCCACCTCCTTCCGCGAGCTCGCGGTCGACACGCTCGACGCCAAGCGCAAGGCCCTCAACGAGGTGCTCAAGGAACGCGGCATGAAGGTCAGCTTCACCCACCTGATTGCGTGGGCGATCGTCAAGGCCGCCCAGGAGTGGCCGGTGATGGGGCGCTCATTCGAGGAGCGGGACGGCAAGCCCACCGTGATCGAGCCGGGCGGCGTCAACCTCGGCATCGCCGTCGACGTCGAGCGCAAGGGTCAGCGCTCCCTGCTGGTGCCCTGCATCAAGGGCGCCGACGGGCTCGACTTCAAGGGCTTCCACTCCTACTACGAGGAGCTGATCACCAAGACGCGGGAGAACAGCCTCACCGCCGACGACTTCCAGGGCACCAACATCAGCCTCACCAACCCGGGCGGTCTCGGGACCGTCGCCTCCGTTCCCCGCCTGATGTCGGGACAGGGCACGATCGTCGCCTGCGGATCGCTCGCCTATCCGGTGGAGTGGAGACACGCTCCGCCCGAGAAGATCAGGGCGCTCGGGGTCTCGAAGGTGATGACCATGACCTCGACCTATGACCACCGCGTCATCCAGGGCGCGGAGTCCGGCTCGTTCCTGCGCCGGATCGAGGAGCTGCTGCAGGGCGAAGACGAGTTCTACGAGTCAGTGGCCACCGACCTGGGGCTCGAACCCTCGAGCGTCACCAGCGCTCATGCCGCGTCCGCCTCCGCGCCGCCGCTCGCGGCGGCGGGTGCGCCGGGCGAACCGGGGACGTCCGCCGCGGCCAGGCCCAGCACGGAGCTGCTGCAGGCCGTCCAGGCGGCGACCTCGCTGCTCAAGGGCTACCGGACCCACGGTCACCTCGCCGCCAGGCTCGACCCGCTGGGCTCCGAGCCCAAGGGCGACCCGGCGATCCAGCCCGAGAACCTCAACCTCACCCCCGAGCTGATGGCGCAGATCCCGGCGGAGATCCTCCGCATCGGTGTGGAGGGCGAGACCCTGCTCGAGGCGCTGCCGCGGATGCGCGAGGCCTACTGCGGGACGATCGGGTACCAGTTCGAGCACCTCTCCTCGCACCAGCAGCGGATGTGGCTGCGCGACATGATCGAGACCGGCTGGCACCGCAAGCCGCTCGAGCCCGAGGAGAAGCGGATGCTGCTCGACCGCCTGATTCAGGTCTTCGGCTTCGAGCGCTACCTGGAGAAGGCCTACCTCGGCCAGAAGATGTTCTCGATCGAGGGCCTCGACACCGTCGTGCCGATGCTCGACGAGGTGTTCGAGATGGCGCACACCGAGGGCGCGCGCGACGTGGTGATCGGGATGGCCCACCGCGGGCGGCTCAGCGTCCTGGCCCACAACATCGCCCGGCCGGTGGAGGCGATCCTGGCCGAGTTCGAGGGCGCGAAGGCGATCGAGGCGGTCAAGTCGCTGGCAGCGATCCCCACCGGCGGCACCGGCGACGTCAAGTACCACTACGGCCACGGCGGCGTCTTCAAGACGCGGGACGACTCCGAGATCGGCGTACGGCTCTACCCGAACCCCAGCCACCTGGAGTATGTGGACCCGGTCGTCAGCGGCGCCGCGCGCGCCTCGCAGACAAACCGGCAGAACGGCCGCCTCGAGCACGATCCGATGGCCGCCGTCCCCGTGCTGCTCCACGGCGACGCGGCGTTCCCGGCGCAGGGAGTGGTCGCCGAGACGCTCAACCTCCAGTCGCTGAAGGGCTATGCGACCGGCGGCACGATCCACATCATCCAGGACAACCAGGTGGGCTTCACCACCGACCCGGAGGAGGGCCGCTCCACCCCATACGCGGCCGACATGGCGAAGGGCTTCAACGTCCCGATCATCCACGTCAACGCCGACGACCCGGAGGCCTGCCTCGGCGCCGTCCGCCTGGCGATGGCCTACCGCGAGCGCTGGGGGCGCGACGTCGTCATCGACCTGATCGGCTACCGCCGCTTCGGCCACAACGAGACCGACGAGCCCGCATACACCCAGCCGCTGATGGCGGCCAAGATCAAGGAGCACCCGCCCGTCAGCCAGCTCTATGCCCAGGAGCTGGTCAAGGAGGGAATCGTCACCCCCGACGAGGTCGATGAGAGCAACAACGAGCGCCAGCGCTCCCTCAAGGCCGCCCACGACGAGCTCCGCCAGAAGATCGAGTCCGGCGACTACGCCGACCCGACCGCCACCGGCACCGGCGAGCTCGACCGGACGCGAAGCCCGAGCGTGGAGACCGCCGTTCCCGAGGAGAAGCTCCGCAAGCTGAACGAGGAGCTCCTCAGGGTTCCCGACAGCTTCACGATCCACCGCAAGCTCCGCAAGCCTCTCTCGAAGCGACTCGATGCGATGGATCAGGGGGGAATCGAGTTCGGCCACGCCGAGGCGCTCGCGCTGGCCTCGATGCTCACGGAGGAGGTCCACGTGCGGTTCACGGGACAGGACACCGAGCGAGGCACGTTCTCCAACCGCCACCTGGTCCTCCACGACGAGAAGACCGGGCTCCGCTACGCCCCCATCCAGAACCTGCCCGAGGCCAACGCCCCCCTCGAGCTGCACAACAGCCCGCTCTCGGAAACGGCCTGCCTGGGCTTCGAATACGGCTACTCGGCGGCCTCCCCCGACAGCCTCATCCTCTGGGAGGCGCAATTCGGCGACTTCGGCAACGCGGCGCAGGTGATCATCGACAGCTTCATCGCCTCGGCCGAGGCGAAGTGGGGCCAGACCTCCCGCCTGACGCTCCTGCTCCCCCACGGCTACGAGGGCGCCGGCCCCGAGCACTCGAGCGCGCGGATCGAGCGCTTCATCCAGCTCGCCGCCGAGGGCAACATCCGGATCGCCAACCCGTCGACCGCCGCGCAGTACTTCCACCTGCTGCGGCGCCAGGCCCACATCCAGAAGGCCCGGCCGATGGTCGTCTTCACGCCCAAGGGGCTGCTGCGCCTGCCGCGCGCGACCTCGACGCTCGAGGACCTCACCTCGGGGTCGTTCGAGTTCGTGCTCGACGACCCGCGTGCCCAGGACCGCAGGGAGAAGGTCGAGCGGCTCGTCCTCTGCAGCGGCAAGATCTACTACGACATCGACGCCGCTCCCAAGCGCGAGGAGGTCGAGAAGGTCGCAATCGCTCGCGCCGAGCTCCTCTATCCGTTCGCCAAGGAGCAGCTCACCGAACTGATCGCCGGCTATCCGAACCTGAAGGAGATCGTCTGGGTCCAGGAGGAGCCGCGGAACATGGGCGCCTGGTCAGTGATGCAGCGCCGCATTCCGGAGCTCCTCCCCGAGGGCGTGGAGCTCGGCTATGTCGGCCGCCCGCCGCGGGCCAGCCCCGGTGAGGGATACGCCGTGGCACACACCAAGGAGCAGGAGCGGATCGTCCTCACGGCCCTGATGGGCCGGGCGGATCCGGCCTGAGTCCGGCGCCGCTCGCTCACCCGCGCACCGGTCCTGAGATGAGCGCGATCACCCACCTCTTCGCCGGTGTCCCGGTTTCGGATCTCGACTCCAGCGTGGATTGGTACACGCGGTTTTTCGGGCGACCCCCGGACAGCCGAGTCGGGGAAGAGATCCTTTGGGAGATCGATGAGCACGCCTGGCTCTTCATCGAGCCGAACGCGGCGCGGGCGGGCGGGGGCCGGATCACCCTCGCGGTCACCGGGCTTGACGCGCTCCTCCGGCGCCTCGCCGTTCAGGACATCGAGCACGAGCCGATCGAGACGTACTCGAACGGCGTCCGCCACGTCAACGTCCCAGATCCGGATGGGAACACGATCGCGTGCGCCGAGCCGCCCGACGCCGCAAGCGCGTCACCTCGATCGGTCGAAACCTAGGGCCGGCCCGAGCGGACCGTCCATGCGGGCCATCGCCCCCGCACGAACGGCCCGCCCGCTGGCGGTTCAGGCCGGACCCGTGAGCGCAGCGCGTCTGATCACGGCCACCGAGAGGGAGCGGCCGCAATCGGGACATGAGCTGAGTCGTGCCCAGGAGTGGTATTCCGCGGCGCAGCTCGCGCACCGATACGAGCGCTGCAACCGCACGAGCCTCCTCATGCTCAGGTTGGGTGTCTGCTCTCCGTGGAATTGCTCCATTGCGGCATCTTGCCCGGCGGGGCCCAAGAAACCTATGGACAGTTGGTATGAAGATCGCCCGGTGCCGTCTCGACAGCCGGTCGAGGCCCGGCACCCGCTAGTTTCGGCGCGATGGCAAGCGCGGAACACGCACATCCACTTCCCAGGCCCGTGCCCGGACGCCTGTTCAGGTGGGTGAAGCTCGCCTCCTGGCTCGAGCTGGGCCTGTTCACGACGCTCCTGGTCTTCTGGATCGTGCCGGGATACGCATCGGAGACCGCGCTCTTCGGATTGCTGCATGGAGTCGGCTATCTGGGCCTGTGCGCGCTGATCCTCTGGGCGATCGTGCGCAGGGAGGCCCCTTGGCCGCTGCTCGCGGCGACCCTGACGCCGTTCGGGCCGCTCGGCGCGGTGATCGGAATCGAGCTGATCGAGCGCCGCGGCTGGGGGATCGCACCGCGGGAGTTGACACCGCAGGACCAAACGGGGGATAATCAGATGAGGCGGGAGGACGTACTAACTTGACAAGACTCGTTCCCGGGTCAGTCCCGCCTCCGGGAACGATCGCGTCGGAAATCCCTCCCTGGCTACCGACGCGCAGGCGTGGCGCGGGCCGTGTGGACCCCCTGCCTCCCGCGGCCCCGCCACGCCGCTTCTTTACGTGCCCGGCTTCAAGTAGGGGAGATGGGGGCCCACCGTCGAGGAACGGCGGCAGGTCGGATCGGGCGGCTTTGAAGAGGGCAATGGAGGCTGATAGCCATTGCTAGCGGCGGCGTTAGCGATCCGATAGCCATCGCTATCGCCACGAAAACACTTGGCCCGACGACGGGTCTAAGCGCGTGAGCGGAGGTCCCGCAGCACTCGGTGCAGGATGCCGCCGTTCTGGAAGTAGCTGACCTCGTTAGGCGTGTCGATCCGCACCGTGGCCTCGAAGGCGACGTCTTCGGAGCCGTCGCGGTGGGCGGTGACCTCGACCTGCTTGGCTTCGCCGTTCTGGAGGTCGCCGACGTCGAAGGACTCCTCGCCGGTCAGGCCGAGGGAATCGATCGACTCGCCGTCCGGAAACTGAAGGGGGATCACGCCCATCCCGATCAGGTTGGAGCGGTGGATGCGCTCGAAGCTCTCGGCGATCACGGCGCGGACGCCGAGCAGGTTGGTGCCCTTCGCGGCCCAGTCACGGGATGAACCCGATCCGTACTCCTTGCCGGCCAGAACGACGAGCGGAACGCCCTCGTCCGCGTACTTCATCGCCGCCTCGTAGATCGTCGTCTCCTCTCCGTCCGGGAAGTGGCGTGGTGAATCCGCCCTCCCTCTCGACCAGCCGGTTGCGAAGGCGGACGTTCGCGAAGGTGCCACGGATCATCACCTCGTGATTGCCGCGCCGCGAGCCGTAGGAGTTGAAGTCGCGGACCTCGACCCCCTGGTCGATCAGCCACGTGCCGGCGGGGCTGGCCTTCTTGATCGCCCCCGCCGGCGAGATGTGGTCGGTCGTCACGGAATCACCGAGCACGGCCAGCACGCGGGCGCCCTGGATCGGCTCGACAGGCTCCGGCTCCGCCGGCATGCCCTCGAAGAAGGAGGGCTTGCGCACGTAGGTCGAGTCGGGCCAGGTGTAACGATCGCCCTCGGGGACCTGGATCCCGCGCCAGCGCTTGTCGCCCGTGAAGACGTCGGCATAGCTCTTGGTGAACATGTCGGCCCGGACGGCCTCGCCCACGACCTCCTTGATCTCCTCAGTGCTCGGCCAGACCTCAGAGAGATAGACGGGCCCGCCGTCCGAGTCCCGGCCGAGCGGCTCGCTGGTCAGGTCGATGTCCATGCGTCCGGCGAGCGCGTAGGCGACGACCAGCGGGGGCGAGGCCAGGTAGTTGGCCCTCGTGTCCGGGTTGATCCGGCCCTCGAAGTTACGGTTGCCGGAGAGGACAGAGCAGACGACCAGGTCCTTGTCGTTGACCGCCTTCGAGATCGACTCCGGCAGCGGCCCGGAGTTCCCGATGCAGGTGGTGCAGCCGTACCCGACCAGGTTGAACTGGAGCTTGTCGAGGAACTTGTCGAGGCCCGACTTCTCCAGGTACTCGGTCACCACCGTCGAGCCGGGGGCAAGTGAGGTCTTGACCCAGGGCTTGCGGGCCAGCCCGCGCTCCACGGCCTTCTTCGCGAGGAGGCCCGCGCCCAGCATCACCGACGGGTTCGAGGTGTTGGTGCAGCTCGTGATCGCGGCGATCACCACCATGCCGTGGTCGAGCTGGACCGTCTGGCCGTCCTCGAGCTGGACGGGGACGGCGTCGCTGGTCTTGTGCTCCTCCGCGACGGCCGTCAGGCCTGCGCGCCTCGGCTTGCCGCCGTCGCCGTCGTGGTCTTCGGCGGGCGGATCGGAGGCGGGAAAGGACTCGTCGCTCGCGACGTCGACGCCGTTGCCGAGCTCCGCGCCGGCCTCGGGGTCCCACTCCTGCATCGCCTCCAGGAACGCCGGCTTGGCGTTGGTCAGCGCGATGCGGTCCTGCGGGCGCTTCGGGCCGGCGATGCTCGGCTCCACGTCGCCGAGGTCGAGCTCGAGGGTGTCGCTGTAGGTCGGCTCCTCCGAGTCGGGCTCGTGGAAGAGGCCCTGCTCGCGTGTGTAGGCGTCGACGAGCTCGATCTGCTCCGTCGGGCGACCCGTGAACTCGAGGTAGCGAAGGGTCTCGGCGTCGATCGGGAAGATCGCGCAGGTCGAGCCGAACTCCGGAGACATGTTGCCGATCGTCGCCCGGTCGGCCAGCCCGAGGCCGGCGATGCCCGGGCCGAAGAACTCGACGAACTTGGAGACGACTCCCCTCTCCCTGAGCATCTCGGTGACGGTCAGGACCAGATCGGTCGCGGTGGCGCCCTCGCGGAGGTCGCCCGTCAGCCTGAAGCCGATCACCTGCGGGAGCAGCATCGAGATCGCCTGCCCCAGCATTGCCGCCTCGGCCTCGATCCCGCCCACGCCCCAGCCGAGCACGCCGAGGCCGTTGATCATCGTCGTGTGGGAATCGGTGCCCACCAGGGTGTCGGGATACGCCTGCGTCGCGCCATCGACGTCGCGCGAGTAGACACACTGCCCCAGGTACTCGAGGTTGACCTGATGGCAGATACCGGTGGCGGGCGGCACCACCCTGAAGTTCTCGAAGGCCGTCTGCCCCCAGCGCAGGAAGGCGTAGCGCTCGCCGTTTCGCTCGTAGTCGCGCTCCTCGTTGATCGCGAATGCCTTCTGGTTGCCGAACGCGTCCACCTGGACGGAGTGGTCGATGATCAGGTCGACGTCGACCTGGGGGTTGATCGCGCTCGGGTCGCCGCCGAGGTCCTCCATCGCGTCTCGCATCGCCGCCAGGTCGACGACCGCGGGGACGCCGGTGAAGTCCTGCATCAGGACCCGCGCGGGCTGGAACGGGATCTCCACCGAGGGCTCGGCGTTGGCGTCCCAGGTCGCGATCGCCTCGACGTCCTCGGAGGTGACGGAGGTGCCGTCCTCGAGGCGGAGCGCGTTCTCGAGCAGGACCTTCAGCGAGTAGGGCAGCCTCGCCGTGTCGAAGCGCTGCTGCAGGGCGTCGAGGCGGTGGATCTCGAACCGGCGGCCAGAGACCTCGAGCTCAGCACGGGCTCCGAAGCTGTCGCTGCTCACCTGCTCAGTATGACCAGTGAGGCGCCTCGGCCCTACTTGTGCTTCTTGTGCTTGCCGTGCTTCTTCTTCTTCTTGAAGTGGACCTTGGCGGTCTGCACGGTGTTGCCGGTGGCGTCGACCGTGGTCACCTGCACCCTGATCCCGCGGCCTCGCTTGACGGCGGCGCGGCCACGCTTGCTGAGCTTCAGCCTGACGATCGCGCTCTGGCCGCCGGGAATCGTCGCGCTGCCGCGGCCCAGGACCTTCTTCTTCTTCTTGTGCTTCTTCCGCTTCTTGGCGGCGTGGCCCTTCTTCTTCTTGTGCTTGCCGGAGCCGAGCAGCCTCACCTTGACCAGGCAGGCGTTCGGGCCCGGCGCCGAGTCGACCGGGACCTTGCCCTTCCGGCCCTTGAACCTGAGCTTGCCGCCGCTGAGCGAAGCGCGCAGGTAGAGGCTGGACGAGAACTCGGGGGCGATCGCCATGCCGCAGGGAAGCGGAAGCGCTGAGGCCGGGTGGACCTGGCCGGCGGCGGCCCCCGGGCCGTCGAGGGTGGGCAACCGCAACGAGAGACCGGAGACGGTCACCTGGCCCTGACCGTTGGCGGCTCGCCCGTAACCGCCGACGGGCAGGCTTCCGTGCGAGTCGCTCGGGAGGAGCTCCAGCTTGGGGACGTGGCCCGGCGCGAAGAGATGACCGGTCGGGTGGAGCTGGAAGACCTGCCTGGCGCTGCCGATGGCCGGCCTCAGGAGCTGGCGGTCGACCAGGGTCTCTGTGCCGTTCGGGTCCACGTCGAGCAGCCTCGCGGCGACCTCCGAATTCGCCGTCGGCGAGTCGATCTTCGCGACCACCGTGGGCGACCCCATCAGGGTGAACCCGCTGCCGGAGGCGGCGGGCAACCTGTAGGTCGCGACGCCGGGAAGGTCGGCGCCCGGTGCCGTATGGCATGGATTCTGGCCGGAGCTGACCGGGTCGAAGGCCGTGTCGACGGCGCTGGAGCCGCCGTCGGGCGCAATCGCCTGGGACTGGGCCGAGTCGAGCCGGACCTCTCCCTTCTCCAATCCGGCCCAGCTGCCCGCCTGGGTTGGGCCGCCGGATGGGACGGTGGTCGGGCAGGTCGTCGTGTAGGCGGTCACGCCCTGGAACGGCGTGGAGCCCGTGCCCTTGACGTAGAAGTCGAACCAGGAGTTGACGTCATCGGTGAGCGCGGTGTTCTGCGCGTCCTTCTCGTTGTTCGGCGCGGCGCGCGGATGGCCGAAGTCCCCGAAGAACAGGGAGATCGGGGCGCCCGGATACAGCGACCTGATCTTGTTGTGGAAGCGGATCGCCTCGTCCGCGGGGAAGAGGTCATCCGTGAAGCCGTTGGCGATCAGCAGGGGCGCCGGCTGCTCGGAGTGATCGATGTAGTACGAGGAATGGTGCGCCGTGATCTCGTTGAAGATCGCGTTGATCTCGGGATCGCCGTCGTAGGGCTCACCCGCCTCGAGCCGCGCATTCCAGGCCGTCACATCCGAGTCGAAATCCGTGCACGGCGGGTAGGGCGACGCCCCGCAGTACTTCCCCGTGCTGCTCCCGGTGAAGTAGAGCCCACCGACGAGCGACTCCTTCTCGATTCCGATCCGGCCCGCATACGGCGAATCCGCCACGTAGTCGAGGGTGCCACCGTTCGGGGTCAGCGAGTAGGAGAGGTCGCTCCACGGCACGATCGGGGTCGCGGCCGCAATGCGCATCGGGATCCCGTTACTGGGACTCGTCCAGGGGACCAGCTGCCCGTTCGGCATCATCACCCGGTCCTTGAGGGAGGCGAGCGCCATGGACAGGCCTCCTCCGTAGGAGCCGCCCGTGGCCCCGATCTTCTGGCCGTCGATCCGGCCCTCGTCGGCAAGCTTGCCCATCAGGAACTGAGCGTCGCGGACCTCGAAGCGGTCGTCCATCAAATGGATCCAGCCGGCTGCATCGCAGGCGCCGGCCGCAGCGGTGATGGCGGCGTTGGTTCCGCAGGACTCGTGGAAGCCGCGGTCGGTCATGCTGAAGACGGCGTATCCCCGGCTCGTGAACTGCCGCATGTCGCTGGTCGAGTTCGGCGTACCGAACGGGATCTTCGAACCGCCGTATCCGTGTCCGATGATGATCAGCGGATACGGGCCATCGGGTCCGCTCGAGGGTGCGGGGGGGAAGGCGACGTTGACGTCGATCGGCGTCGCGTCGAAGCTGGCAGCCGTGCTGCGCGGCGCCGAGCTGCCGCATTCGCGAACACCGTCGGTCGGATTCGGGGTGCAGGGGATCCCCAGAGCGCTCGGGATCGCTGCCTGCGCGCTCGACGAAGCGAGCAGCGAGCCGAAGATGACCGACACCAGCACGAGCTTCCGCATACCTCTCCTGTCCTCTCTCACCAATCGGGCGCGTCCCTCGGCGCGCCGCGCGCCTCTCCTTGACGCGCCCCGGAAGAATACCCATGGGGTCGCTGCGAGAGCGGCCGACGATCGCGGTGGCCGCTAGTGCTTGCCGGCGTGACCGGCGACCAGGTCGTCGGCGATCTTCGCGGCGCCCCCGCGACGCCCGACCCGGGCCGCGAGCTCCGGATGCCGGTACGCGATCGCGCTGACCAGCCGGAGGCGCAGGGTCGCGGGCTCGACCTCGTTGCGGTCCCGGGTGATTGCCGTGACCACCGCGTTGGCGACCTTCGCCGGCGAGGTGGTCCCCAGTCCGGGTGGGGACTTGACCCCGGAGTCGTGGAACATGCCCGCCTCCCGGATGAACCCGGGCAGCACGGTCGAGACGCCGATCCCCCTCGGGTGCAGGTCCTCGCGCAGCGCCAGGGCGAAGCCGCGCATCCCGAACTTGGTCGCGCAGTAGATCGCGGTTCGCGGGGTTCCGACCTTCCCGTTGAGGGAGGAGATGAAGAGGATGTGACCCTCGCCCTTCCGGGTCAGCGCCGGGATCAGCTCTTGGGCCATCAGCATCGGCGCTTCGAGGTTGACGCGAAGTGTCGCTGGTGAGCTCCTCCGCCCCGACCTTCTCGATCGACCCCACACCGGGGAGCGCCGCGTTTGCGATCAGCCCATCGAGGTCACCCGCATCCCGGACGAGCTGCTGGGCCGCTCCCTCTTCGGCCAGGTCGGAGACGAGAACCCCGTGGCGCTCCAACCCGCCCGGCAGCGTGCGCGCGAGCTCCTCGAGCTCCGCCGGCTTCCGAGAGCTCAGCACCAACCTGGCGCCGTGGCGGGCGAGCTCCTGGGCGATCGCCCGGCCGAGTCCCCCGGTGGCACCGCTGAGCAGCAGCCGCTTCCCCTCTAGTTCCACGGCGGCAAACCTAGCGACCCGGAGCGCTCAGGCGCAGGACGCCGACCATCTGTGAGCGCGCGCTCACAGATGAGCCGAGCTTTGCTACGTTCGTTTGCAGGAGAAACGGGTTCCGGCCAGGAGGGAAGGGACCCGAGGAGGGATAGTCGCTTGCTGTCTCGCTGGCACCGCCCACGGCGGAGACTTGGATTGGCAGGACTCGTGCTCGCCGCGGCGCTCGCCGCCGCGTCGCCCGCTGCGGCCCAGACCGACGGCAGCACCACGACTACCACTACCACCACCGTGCCCGGGGCGCCGATCGGCTCCACGGGCCCCGTGACCCCCGCGACCATCCTGCCGAACGGCAAGGCGACCCGGCCGGTGGACGCACCGTATCCGGTCAAGCGCGCGATCAAGGCAGCGAATCGCATCCACAAGAGGACCTACATCTGGGGCGGCGGCCACCGCCGCTTCAAGGCCAAGGGCTACGACTGCTCCGGGGCGGTGAGCTACGTGCTGCACGCCGCCGGGGTGCTCAGCTCACCGCTCGTCTCCGGTCAGCTGGCCCTCTGGGGCAGTCCGGGGCCTGGCACCTGGATCACGGTCTACGCGAACAAGACCCACACCTACATGATCATCGCCGGCCTGCGCTACGACACCTCACCGCTCGGCGAGTTGGTCGACCAGGGGCGCGGGCCCCGTTGGCGCTACACCCTGCGGACCGGCACCGGCTTCGCGGTCCGCAACTACCCGGGCCTGTAGCCCGGGCCCACGGCTGCTGTGAGGACCTGCTCACAGAGCCGGCGGTCCTGCTACGCTGCCCGCGAACCAAACGCCGAATCTTGTCCCCGCCAGGGCGGGACGAGAGCGGGGGAACCAAAGCAGTTGGGGCGAATCCACCCTATGTGGAAGCGCGAGCTCCTTTAGCGCCAGTCCGTCAGCTAACCCCGTAGGCCGACGAAGGAGAACGGTTTGCGGTCGAACACACTCAGTGGAACTAGGAAGCTGGCTTTGGCGGGGCTGCTGCTGGTGGCCTCACTCGCTGCTGCCGTGCCTGCCATGGGTCAGACCGGCGGTGCGGCGGTGCCAGGCGACACCGGCACCACGCCGATCGCCACGGCGCCGAGCGGGACGGCGCAGCTCCAGCCCAACGGAAAGGCCCTTCCCCCGGCGAACGCTCCCAGGCAGATCCGGAAGGCGATCAAGGCCGCCAACAGGATCCACAAGCGGCCCTACGTCTGGGGCGGGGGCCATCGCAAGTTCAAGTCGAAGGGCTACGACTGCTCCGGGCGCGGTCAGCTACGTCCTGCACGCGGCCGGCCTGCTGAAGAGCCCGGAGGCGTCGGGGCCCCTGATGGCCTGGGGCGTGCCGGGCATCGGCTCCTGGATCACGGTCTACGCGAACAAGGGCCATGCCTGGATGACGGTTGCCGGTCTGCGGTTCGACACCTCGTCCGCCGGTGAGTCCCTGAACCAGGGCTCCGGGCCCCGTTGGCGCGCGAGCATGCGGGCCGAGTCCGGTTACGCCGCGCGCTTCTCCCCCGGTCTCTAGCCGCCGCAAGGCGGCCTCACAGGGGCCACCACTCCTCCCCGTGAGTGGCGCCGCGCCGCCCCCCAGGCGGCGCGGCGCCTTGCGCTTTCTTGGCAACCGTTCATCAAGGAGGAGCCGGCCTCGTGGGCGTCGAATCGAGAGATTGTGCCTGTCGTAACGAATATTCGGTTGTCGATTGCAAGGGGACTTTCACGTTTGGTAAGGTCCCGCGCGAGTTACGCCGAGTCCCATCCCCAAGAGGCGATGGGAGCGGGGGAACCAGTAATTGGGGCGAACCCACCGGAATCGAGGGTGGGGGCGCAGGCTCCTTTAGCGCTAGCCCGACAGCTAACCCCGCAGGCCTGCAAAGGAGAACTGATCGATGCGAGACACACTTAGCCCTAAGCGTCGCCTCGCAGTGGCGGGGATCACGACCATCTGCGTGCTGGCCGCGGCAGCGCCCGCGGTCGCCCAGACCGGCGGGTCAGGCCCGCCCGGCGGCACGACCACGACCACCACCACCACGCCGACCGATCCGGCGGCGCCCGTCGGCCCTCCGGGCCGCGGCAAGATCCGCAAGGACGGCACGGCCGTGGCGCCCGCCGATGCGCCCGCCAACATCCAGGCGGCGATCGCGGCCGGTAACGCAATCCACACCTTCCCGTATCACTGGGGCGGCGGGCACAGGAGCTTCACGGACACGGGGTATGACTGCTCCGGCGCCGTGAGCTATGTCCTGCATGCGGCGGGGTTGCTCGCAAGCCCGATGACCTCCGGCGGATTCGCGTCGAGCTGGGGTCTGCCGGGCAAGGGACGGTGGATCACGGTGTTCGGCAATGCCAGTCACGTGTACATGGTGGTGGCTGGCCTGCGCTTCGACACCTCCTCCGGCGGCGATCGTTGGAGGCAGGGCAGCGGCCCGCGCTGGCGCAAGAAGAAGCGCAAGCCTCGCGGCTACACCATGAAGTACGCGCCCGGCTTCTAACCGCTGCGGCCAGACCTAGACGTAGTCCCGAACGTCGAAGTCGGGATGTCCAAGGCATGCCGCAAAGATTGTCCACCCCGTCCTCGCGACGCGGGGTGATGCTCGGATATACCTATGGCCCCAGCGGACCGCGTTGTACGGTGCGCACATCCGACCGGGGGACGGAAGCCAGCGAAGGAGACCGCGGTAGCCTCGACCCAGGCAAGCACGAGTGACGACGAAGCCGGCGCGCGGACGAGCGCCGAGGACGTCGACGTCCGCCTGGTCGGGGTGAGCAAGCACTACGGGGAGGTCGTGGCGGTCGAGTCGCTCGACCTCGAGGTGAAGCGCGGCGAGTTCTTCACGCTGCTCGGCCCGTCGGGGTCTGGGAAGACGACGACCCTGCGGATGATCGCCGGCTTCGAGGAACCCGACAGGGGCCGGGTCGAGCTGGGCGGCAAGGACGTCACCGGCCTGCCCCCCTACGACCGCTCGGTCAACACCGTCTTCCAGGACTACGCGCTGTTCCCCCACATGTCCGTCGGGGACAACGTCGCCTACGGGCTGCGCGTCAAGGGGGTCGACAAGGAGGAGCGCCGCCGCCGCGCATCCGAGGCGCTCGCCACCGTGCAGCTCGCCGGATACGAGGCGCGCAAGCCGAACCAGCTCTCGGGCGGCCAGCAGCAGCGCGTGGCGCTGGCGCGGGCGATCGTCAACGAGCCCAGGGTGCTGCTGCTCGATGAGCCATTGGGCGCACTCGACCTGAAGCTGCGCGAGCAGATGCAGGTGGAGCTGAAGGGCATCCAGGGCCAGGTCGGGATCACGTTCATCTACGTGACCCACGACCAGGAGGAGGCCCTGACGATGTCGGACAGGATCGCCGTCTTCAACGAGGGCGGAATCGAGCAGATCGGTGCGCCGACGGAGATCTACGAGCGCCCCGGCAACGCCTTCGTCGCCGGGTTCGTCGGCGTCTCGAACCTGCTCGAGCGCGACGGACAGCGCTTCACCGTTCGCCCCGAGAAGATCACCATCTTCGAGAACGGCACGGGGCCCAAGGGACTTCACGTCGAGGAGGGGACGATCAAGGACGTCTCCTACGCCGGGATGATCACTCGCTATCTCGTCGACCTCGAAGCAGGGGGAGAGCTGCAAATCGTCCGCCAGAACCTGGAGACGTCCTCAGCGGACGCCCAGGCGCAGCGCGGCCGAAAAGTGAAAATTGGATGGCGAGCGGATCAGACCGTCGCCGTAAAGGGAGAGGAGGAAGGAAAGTGAGCAGACTCAAAGCTCGCTCCGCCTGGCTGCCCGCCGGCATCGTCGGAGGGCTCGCCGCCACCATGCTGGTGATCGCCGGCTGCGGTGGAGGAGGCGGAAGTAGCGACAACGGCAGCGCCCAGAAGTCGGTTGGGGCCGGTGAGGGGTCGTTGAACCTCGTCGCGTGGCCGGGCTACGTCGCCGACCCGTGGAAGTCCGCCTTCGAGCAGCAGACGGGCTGCCAGATCAAGCTGAAGGAGGCCGGCACGTCGGATGAGATGGTCGACCTGATGCGCACGGGCCAATGGGACGGCGTCTCGGCCTCGGGCAACGCAACCGCGAAGCTCGTGTCCGGGGGTGACGTCGCGCCGGTGAACACCGATCTGGTGCCCAATTACGCGACGATCTTCGACGACCTCAAGAACCAGCCGTACAACACGTTCGACGGGAAGCCGTACGGGATCCCGCACGGGCGCGGGGCGAACCTCCTGATGTCGAACTCGAACGACGTCAAACCCAACCCGACCTCGTGGTCGGTGATGCTCGATCCGGCTCAGGCGTCGAAGTACAAGGGCAAGATCAGCGTGTACGACGACCCGATCTACATCGCGGACGCCGCCGTGTACCTGAAGGCGCACCAGCCCGATCTGGGGATCACCGATCCCTACGAGCTCGACGACGACCAGTTCAACGCGGCCGTCGACCTGCTCAAGCAGCAGCATCCGAACGTCGGCGAGTACTGGTCAGACGCCGCCAAGCAGATCAACTCGTTCTCGAACGGAGACGTGGTGGTCGGCACGACGTGGCAGTACCAGTACTTCGCGCTGCTGGCCGACAAGCAGCCGATGCAGGCGCCGGGAGCCGACACCGGATTCCAGCCGACCGAGGGTGCGACGGGTTGGTCCGACACCTGGATGATCGCGAAGAACGCGGCTCATCCGAACTGCATGTACAAGTGGATGAATTTCATCGTCTCGCCTGAGGCCAACGCCGAGGTCGCTCAGTACTTCGGTGAGGCACCGGCCCAGAGCAAGTCGTGCGATCCCTCCACGCTGACGGCAGCCGCCAAGGCCGATGACCTGCCGGCGGATCCGAAGTTCTGCGATGACTACCACGCAGCGGATCCGAACTTCTGGAAGAACACGTACTACTGGAAGGTTCCGGTTGCGGATTGCGGCGATGACCGCGGCGACACATGCAAGGACTACAACGACTGGTCCGCTGCATGGACCCAGATCAAGGGTTGATTAGCGAGTCATGGAAGCGGCCGGCGTAAGCGCCGAGCCGCAGAGGAGGTCGGCGGGCCGCAGGCTCGCCGACCTCTTCCATGGCCGCCCCCGCCTCCAGGTGGGCGCGCTGCTGACCGGACCGCTGGCCTGGCTGGTCATCCTCTACCTGGGATCGCTGGCGATCCTGCTGGTCGCCTCGTTCTGGAGCGTCGACGCCCTCAGCGGCGAGCTGATCAAGGGCTTCACCTTCGACAACTACAAGGAGCTCTGGAACACCGACGTCTACCGCACCGTGGCGTTCCGGACCATCGGCATCGCCTCAGCTGTGACGGTGACCGATGCGCTGCTCGCCTTCCCGATCGCCTTCTACATGGCGAAGCTCGCCAGCCCTCGGGTGAAGGGGATCCTGATCGTCGCTGTGCTGATGCCCCTCTGGTCCTTCTACCTGGTCAAGGTCTACGCCTGGCAGACCATGCTCGGCGCCAACGGCCTCGTCAACTGGGCGCTCGACCCGCTCGGCATCAATGGCCCGGGTTTCGGCGCCACCGCCGTCTGGATCGTCGAGAGCTACCTCTGGCTGCCGTACATGATCCTGCCGATCTACGCGGGGCTCGAGCGCATCCCGGACAGCCTGCTCTCCGCATCCGAGGACCTCGGCGCGAAACCCGGCCGGACATTCAGGCGAGTGATCCTGCCGCTCGCCTTCCCGGCTGTGGTCGCCGGCTCGATCTTCACGTTCTCCCTGACGATGGGTGACTACATCACTCCCTCCCTCGTCTCACCGGACACGCAGTTCATCGGGAACGTCGTCTTCACCAGCCACACCAACAACCTGCCCCTGGCCTCGGCGTTCGCGACGGTCCCGATCGTCGTGATGGTCGCCTACCTGCTGATCGCCCGCCGCCTCGGGGCGTTCGAGCACCTCTAGTGCATTCAAGCCGATGACCCTCTCCCCCCGCTACAGAAACCTGCTGCGCGTCGGCGTCGGAATCACGCTCGCGTTCATCTACATCCCGCTGATCGTCATCGCGATCTACGCCTTCAACGGCGGCACGACCCTGAAGTGGCCGCTCGACAGCGTCACCACCAAGTGGTTCAGCGAGGCGTTCCATGACCATGCTGCCCGCACCGCGTTCTTCACCTCCATCAAGGTCGGCCTCGCGGCGACGGGGATCGCCCTGATCCTCGGCACGCTCGCCTCCTTCGCGGTCTCGCGCCACCGCTTCTTCGGTCGCGAGACCGTCTCGTTCCTCGTCGTCATCCCGATCGCGCTGCCGGGGATCGTCACCGGCCTCGCCCTGAGCGACACGTTCACCCAGGTGCTCGGGGTCACGCTCGGCCTCTTCACCGTGATCGTCGCGCACGCGACCTTCTGCATCGTCGTCGTCTACAACAACGTGATCGCCAGGCTGCGGCGGGTGTCCGAGAGCCTCGAGGAGGCCTCCGCCGACCTCGGGGCACACACCTGGCAGACCTTCCGCCACATCACCCTCCCCAACATGCAGACCGCCGTCGTCGCCGGGGCGCTGCTCGCCTTCGCCCTCTCCTTCGACGAGATCATCGTCACCACGTTCACCCTCGGCGGCGGCCAGCAGACGCTGCCGATCTGGATCCTCGAAAACCTGTTCCGCGGCCAGCAGCTCCCGATCACCAACGTCGTCGCCGTGATCGTCGTGTTGATCTCGATCATCCCTGTCTACCTCGCGCACCGGCTGACCCGCGAGGAGAGCATCAGCGCCAAGGGCGGCGGTGCCGCTGCGGCCGCCGAGAGCGCCGTAGTTCCGAACTGAGGTCCCCCGGGACTAGAATCGCCCCGATGGTCGGCGTTCGCCAGGGAGCCGTCGCGGTCATTGCACTCTGCCTTTCGGTTGGGCTCGCGACTGCCGCCCACGGGGCCGGAGAGCCGGCGTACGGCTGCAAGAAGATCCATCGCGGCTTCGCCCAGGTCGACCCGAATCCGCGCGGCAGGGCACCGCTCGCGATCGGGGATTCGACGATGATCCTGCCGATCCCGAACCTGAACGCGATCGGCTACTCCGTCAACGCCCGCGGCTGTCGGGGCTTCAAGGAGTCCATCAATATCGCCGCCAGACAGAAGCGCAAGCATCAGCTCCCCCACCTGGTCCTGATCAACGCCTACGGCAACGGAGGGGTGAACCCCGGCCTGATCTCCAGGGCGCTCGACGTGCTCGGCCGCAAGCGGATCCTCGGGCTCGTGACGGCCTACAACGCAGACACCGGTCATCCGCCGGCCCCGGACACGGACGTCCTCTTCAAGGCCGCCCGGCAGTACCCGCACCGGATCTTCGTCCTCGACTGGGTCAAGTACAGCCGCCCGCACCACAAGGCCGAGCCCAAGGTCGGCGCCTGGTTCCTGCCTGACAAGTTCCATCCGAACTACACCGGCGCCGCCGCCTTCGCGCAGTTCCTGGCTCAGGCGCTGCCACTCGCGCGCAATGGGAGCTTTCCGCCCTTGCCCTAGACTGCCGCCCCGAGGCACCGGACAAATGGCTAGGACGGCCACCACAGTCACAGTGATCAGGTTCGCAAACGCCCGCGAGGTCGTGGTCAGGCCTTCGCCGGACGAAGTGGTTCGCACGATCAAGAGCGCCGACGGCGTGCTGACGCGGGTGATCGACATCAATTCCAATCCGGCCTGGATCAATCCAGACGACATCGTCACCATCACGTCGCACCGCGCCCGGCGACGTCGCATCGGCGCCGGCCAGGGTGAGCCGAGCGGACTGACCCCGGCCCTCTTCAGCGACTCCGCTGCGTGAACCAGCTCGCTCGTCGTAAGCTGACCAAGGTCAGGCCAGCGGGATCAGCTTCTTCAGGAGTCGCGCGAACGCCTTAGCGCCGCTGAAGGTGAGGTGCAGGCCGTCGGGCTGGAACCAGCTCGAGTGGCCGGCGCTGTAGCGCACCCAGTCGAGGACCTTGACCCGCTCGGGATCGCGCTGGCCGGCGTTGCGGATCACCCTCGCGTCGTTCGACTCCCCGCCGCCGAGCTCGCGGGGGGTGACGAGGCCGAGCTTCCGCTTCGGGCCGAGGATCTTCTTCGCCTGCCGGATCTGGCCGCCGGTGATCGAGGCGTCCGCCCCCAGGGCCAGCACGGCCAGATGGGGGAGCCGGTGACGCCGGCGGGCGTCCCTCAGCACCCGGAGGCCCTCTGAGAACTGGCGGCAACCCCGCGCGTTCACCTTGTAGCCGACGCGAGCCAGGGCCGGCAGGGCGAGCAGCATCGAGGAGTCGCCGATGGCGAGCGGCGGACGGGGCGCGACCTTGTGCTTGGGGCTGGCCGTCTCGACGCCGCCGCAGCCGGCCTGTGCGGCCGGCACCGAGAGC
This sequence comes from uncultured Solirubrobacterales bacterium, assembly GCA_963747425.1. Classification (GTDB taxonomy): domain Bacteria; phylum Actinomycetota; class Thermoleophilia; order Solirubrobacterales; family 70-9; genus DASUPK01. The sequence continues at coordinate 400,506 of CAVVFJ010000008.1, read as the reverse complement.
GCCGCCAGGACGACGGCGAGGGCGACGGCGAGCCCGATCCGTACTCTGACGCCCGTGCTTTTCCCCACAGTCGAATTCGCGATCTTCTTCCCGATCGTCCTCGCCCTCTCCTGGGCCCTGATGCCCCGCCAGCAGGTCTGGAAGCCGTTCATCGTCGTTGCAAGCTATGCCTTCTACGCGGCGGCCGATCCGCGCTTCTGCCTGTTGCTCGCGTCGATCACCCTGGTCAGCCAGCTCGCGGTGGTGGCGATCCACCGCACAGACGACGAGCGGCTGCGCAAGTGGTTCACCGCGGGCGGGGTCGTCTTCGACCTCGGGATCCTGGCGGTGTTCAAGTACTACGGCTTCTTCGTCACCGACGTCTCGGACGTGCTCGACTCGATCGGGCTGGGGATGCCGCTGCCGCTGGTCACCATCGCCCTGCCCGTCGGGGTCAGCTTCTTCAGCTTCCAGGCCGTCACCTACGTGGTCGACGTCAAGCGCCGCCAGACCGAGCCCGCCTCGCTGCTCGATGCCGCGATCTACCTGAGCTTCTTCCCCCACCTCGTGGCCGGGCCGATCGTGCGCGCCAGCGAGTTCCTGCCGCAGCTGAAGAAGCCGAGGGACCCGGACCGGGTCGCCGTCGGCGCAGGGCTCTCCCTGATCGCCCTCGGATTGATCAAGAAGGTGATGATCGCCGACTACCTGGCCCGTGAGGTGGTCGACAAGGTCTTCGCCGTCCCCCAGGCGTACAGCGCCCCTGACGCGATCCTCGGCGCCTACGCCTACGCCGCCCAGATCTTCTGCGACTTCTCCGGATATACCGACATGGCGATCGGCCTCGCCCTGCTGATGGGATTCGTCTTCCCGCAGAACTTCAACAGCCCCTACCGCGCCACCGGCTTCCGTGACTTCTGGCGCCGCTGGCACATGACCCTGTCGCGCTTCCTCCGGGATTACCTCTACATACCGCTGGGCGGCAACCGCAAGGGCCGGGTCCGCACCTACATCAACCTGATGCTCACCATGGCCCTCGGTGGGCTGTGGCACGGCGCGGCCTGGAACTTCGTCGCCTGGGGCGCCTACCAGGGGACCGGTCTGTCGGCCGAGCATGCGATCAACGGCCGGCTCGGGCGGATCTTCCCCGGCTGGCTGCGCTGGTTCGTCACCTTCAACCTGATCGTCCTGGGCTGGATCCTCTTCCGCTCGACCGACCTCACCGTGTTCGGCGACTACATGTCCGCGCTGGTTCGATCGGGGCCGGCGACGCTCTACTCCGTGCCGGTGGTGGGCGCGATCGCCCTGGTGGTCGGCCTGCAGCTCCTGCCCGAGCGTCCGATGGAGGGCATCGAGCTCCGCATCGGGCGCCTGCAGCCTCTGCTGCTCGGCGCGGCCCTCGCCGTCGTGGTCCTGATCGTCGGTGCGACCGTGCCGAGCCAGGGCGTGCCCCCCTTCATCTACTTCCGCTTTTGATGATGGCCAAGGCACCCGAGAAATTCGAGACGATCGCCGAGATGGAGGCCGAGGCCCGCCCCGGCCGCGAGGGAGAGCCGCACGGGGACGACAGCCTGATGGGCCGCTTCGACCGCTGGGGGCTGCGGCGGTTCAGCGGCTGGGACGCGGTCAAGGCGGTGGCGCTCACGACATTCCTGCTGCTGATCTTCGCCGGCGGGTCAGTGCGGAAGGCGGCCGACGAGCTCAAGCCCGGTCTGGGCCGGGACATCATCAAGGCCGTTGCGGGCCCGGCGGGCTGGATCTCCGATCAGCTGCCTCTCGCCGACACCCGCCGCGACCTGACCTCCTGGCTCTCTCCCGACCAGGAGCTATCGGGGCAGGGCTTCCGGGCAGGTCCGGGCGGAGCAGGGCGGCCCGTCGCTCCGGTCCCCACCTCGCCCCAGCCACTGCACAAGCTGCTCGTCACCGGCGACTCACTGTCGACGCCGCTGGACATCGAGATCGCCCGCAAGCTCGCCGATCAGGGGGCGGGGGTCCAGGTCACCCGAGATCCGCACCTGGCGACGGGAATCTCCAACACCGGCCTGGTGGACTGGGGTCAGCTCTCCTCGGGCCAGGCCTCCGAGGACGATCCGGACGCGGTCGTGCTCTTCATCGGCGCGAACGAGGGCTACCCGATGCCCGCGCCAAACGGCGGGCAGGTGAGCTGCTGCGGCCCGGCGTGGGAGTCGGTCTTCGAATCCCGCGTCGGCCAGATGATGGACAACTACCTCAACGGCGGCGTGGAGCGGATCTACTGGCTCACGGTTCCGACCCAGCGCGACCCAGCCCGCAAGCCGATCGCGGACGACGTCAACCAGGCGATCCGCCAGGCCGCCGCGAGCCGCGGGGCCGCGGTGCGGGTGATCGACCTGGTCCCGACCTTCACCCCCGGGGACTCCTACCGGGACTCGATCGACCTCGACGGCAAGCAGACCATCGTCAGGGAGTCCGATGGCATCCATCTGAACGAGGACGGCTCATCCGTGGCCGCCGACCTGGTGCTCCAGGCGGTCGACCGGGACTTCGACTACTGACCAACTAGGTGTTCTGGGTGTAGCGGCTCTTGACCCGCTTGGCGGAGTTCGCGACCTTGTGGCACTTGGCGGTTGCGTTGTACTGAACGTTCGGGACGCCGGTCCGCTTGCCGTCCTTGCACTTGAAGCCGAGGAGGGTGTCGCCGCAGCTGCCGGCCGGCCCACCGGACTTGTGGCGGCACCGGTGATACGCCTTGATCACCTTCTTCCCCTTTGCGCAGCTGACCCCCCGGACCTTGAGCGAGGTCACATACGAGGCGCCAAGCTTCTGCTGCTGACCGCCGATGTCGCAGGCGGAAAAGGCGGCGGTGTGGGCCACCGGGGAGGCGCCGCCCGCCTGCGCGAGACCTCCTGCGATCAGGCCGGCTGCCACGAGAACCCCTGCGATGTACCTGGTCGGAACGATCGCGGCGATCCTACCGCGAGCATCAGAGCCGTAAACGCAAATAGACTCGCGCGACCTTGAAGCGAGCCGCCATCCTCATCGCACTCGGCGCCGTGCTGATCGCCGGCTGTGGAGGTGGGGGATCGTCGGACAGCACGAGCACGGCCGCCCTGACCTCCTGCGACATCAACGGCAAGCAGCAGGACCTCGGCGCGTCCTACGTGACCTCCATCGATGTTGCGATGGTGAGCTGCGGCCAGGCCGAGATGGTCGTCGTCGCCTACCACCGGTGCCGTCAGCAAAACGGAGGCGCCGGGGGGAGGTGCGACGCGGCCGTCGTCGGCTTCAACTGCACCGAGGGGAGCCGTCAGTCCGTGCCGGGCGTTCAGTACAACGCGACGGTCACCTGCCGCAAGAGCGACTCCGAGATCAGCAGCACCTACACGCAGAACTTCTAGGCGGGTCGAGGGCGTGAGGATCAAGGCGTCGGTTGTGGGAATGCTGCTCACCCTGCTCGGGCTGTGGCAGGCGAGCGGGGCGCTGGCGGTAGGCGAGCCGGAGTTCGGCTGCGGGCACGTCCACACCGCCCAGGCGCAGCGGAACCCGTACACGAGCGGACCGCCCCCGATCGCGATCGGCGACTCGACGATGCTGCTGCCGATCCCCGACCTGACCCGGGATGGGTTCGACGTCAACGCGAAGGGCTGTCGCGGGTTCAAGCAGAGCGTCTGGGTCGCGCGCGACCTGCGCAACCGGGGGGTACTGCCGAAGCTGGTCCTGATCAACGCCTATGGCAACGGCGGGGTGAACAACGACCTGATCAAGTTCGCGCTCAAGGTCCTGGGCCCGAAGCGCACCCTGGTCCTGGTGACCGCATACGACGCCGATACGGGCCATCCGCCGGCGCCGGACACCGGTGTGTTCGTCAAAGCCGCCAATCAGCACCCCGAGCAGATCAAGCTGCTCGACTGGGTGCGCCACTCCCTGCCCCACCACCGGGCCGACCCCGCCCCGGGCGCCTGGTTCCTGCCCGATCTCTTCCATCCGAACTTCCCGGGCGCGCACGCATACGGCAACTTTCTCGCACGGGTCCTGCCGGGAGGCCCGCCCGCGGCGCAGGCCACCTCCTCGGACAGTGGCCTACCCTGGTGGCCCTTCGCCGTCGGCGCTGTCGTGCTGCTTGGGGGGCTGGCGCTCTTTCTCATCCGCCGCCGTGTTGGTAGCCAATCGTGACCGTAAGACGAGCACTTCTCCCTGCCGCCATCCTGATCGCGCTGCTCGCGCTGCTCGCCGGCACCGGGTTCGCAAAGCGGGGAGGCGCCGGCCACAACCCGCCGACCAGGAAGCTGGAGGCGGCGTTCAAGTACGCGCTCCACGAGCGGTCGGTGAGCCAGGACGGCTGCTACCCGGCGCCGCGCCGGCTGGCCAAGCTGATCGCGCGCCTGTCGAACCTGAAGACGGGCGTCGCGAAGGGGCCGGGGTCCGTCCACCGCCGCAACATCGTCTTCGTGCTCAAGAAGGGCAGCAGCTGCGGCCATGTCCGCATGGCGCTCCGGGCGAGCTCCGGGCTCTACATCCTCAACTCCGCCTCCGGGAACATCAGGGTGCAGGGCCAGAGGGGGCCGAGGACCGATCCCGGGAAGAGCGGGCCCGCTCGAGGCCTGGTCCTCCGTCAGGGCACCTTCGAAATGAACAAGCCCGAGCAGCAGGCCCGCTTCGAGGTTCTCTGCCCGGGCAAGACCTATCCGGTCGGGGGCGGCGTGATCAACCACAGCAACCCGGATCCCGACGGCGAGGGGATCTATCCGCACTCCTATGAGCGGCTCGGGGCGCAGCGCGGCTTCCACGTCAGCACGATCCTGTTCGACGGCTCGCCGCAATCGACCACGCCGCGGCAGATCACGGTCCAGGCGGTCTGCGGCCGGGGCCTGATCCCGGCGAATCCCTCGCCCCACAAGACCGTCTTCATCAAGCAAGGCGAGACCCGCTCGGCGACCGCGCGCTGCCCGAAGGGGCAATACCTGATCACCGGCGGCTTCCAGCGCACCGACTTCGGGGCCGACGGCGGCAACTACATCACCGAGTCGCGCGCCGCCGGCCCCAGGGCCTGGCGCGTCTCGGGAAGCGCCTTCCCGCTGGGCGGCGGCGAGCTCACCGCGATCGCCTATTGCGTCAGGCACAAGGGCCCGATCCTGAGAGAGGTCTCGGGCAACGCCGAGATCCCGGCAGGCGGAACCGCAGCGGCGACGACGCCGTCCTGCCCGTCGCGGCTGCGGCTGACCAGCACGGGCTTCAGCACCAACGGCTCGTCGAGCGCCTTCTTCGTCGGCAGCTCCCTGAACGGGGACGGCAGCTCCACGACGGCCGCGTTCGGCCGCTTCGGGCCCACCAGCCTGACGGCCTACGGCTACTGCCTGCGCGCAAAATGAGTGTCGTTTCGCCCCTGCGGGCCTGATTCACCGATCGTCACCTTCGGGATCGAGCGAGTCGAGGTGGCGGGCGAGCACCGAACGGATCAGCCGAGGCGACATCCGGTCAGGTCTCATGGCGGTGTGCAGGGCAAGCCCGTCGAGTAGTCCGTGCAAGCGTTCGGCCTCGAGCTCCAGATCGAGGCCTTGGCGAAGGCGTCCGGCGCTGCCCAGCTCCCCGAGCGCCCCAATGCAGGCCCTTCGAAGCTCCTCGTCGACCTCCTCGTGGCGAGCGCGCAGCTGGGGATCGACCAGCGCCCGACCGGTGAAGGCCAGCCAGACCTCATTCTCCGCACGCCGCTCCTTGTCGAGAGGGAGCAGTTCGTGGAGCCGCTGCTCGACCGCTTCTCGCGAGTCGGCCGGGGGCGTGAGGGCGCCCACCCGCGCATCGATTCGCTCGACCACCATCTGGATCGCAAAGCTGAGCAGCTCTGTCTGCGTGGAGAAGTAGTGGCGCAGCGCGCCGGCTGACCATCCGGCCTCCTGGGCGACCTTGCGAACCGAGGCGGCCTCGACGCCGTCGCGGCGGATCACCCTCCAGACGGCCGCCCCGAGCTCGCTTCGGCGCTGCTCGCGGTCTACCAGCTTGGGCATGGTGTCTTTTTAGCACATCTGTGTTACTGTCTTAGCACAGTCGTATTGCCAACACAGGAGGGTCTCATGATGACCACAGACTGCAGCTCCACAGCACCCGGCCCCGCGAATGCGGAGGGACCGAAGAAGCGACTCCGTTGGCGCCTTCCAGCGACAGCCGGCGTGACCCTGCCGCGCGGCCTGCTCGCCGGCACCCTCGTCGCGCTGGCCCTGGCCTGGGGCATGTTCGCCGTGAACCCTGGCGCCTGGCCGGGGCTCGTGTCGCCGCTCGCGCAGAGCGCCGTCTACCTCGCCTTGGTCGTTGTCACCGCGAGAAGCCGCCGTCTCAAGGTCTTGATCGTGCGGACCTTTCAGCGGTGGACCGTAAATCCGCTGATGCGCCTGCTGTTGCGCGTCGGCGTCAACCCGCTGGGGCTCGCGATCCTCGAGACCCGCGGCCGCGTGTCCGGTCGGCCGCGCCGCACCCCGGTCGGCAACGGCCGACAGGGCAGCACCTTCTGGATCATCGCCGAGCACGGGGCCCGCGCGGGGTACGTTCGCAACATCCAAGGGGACCCGCGGGTCCGGGTGCGGCTACGAGTCGGGTGGAGGTATCGCTGGGTGCCCGGAATCGCCGAGATCGTGCCCGACGACGACGCGCTCGCCCGCCAACGCCGCATCATCCGGTGGCACCCCCTGCGCGCACTCAACGCGATCAACGTGCGCGTCCTAGGCGCCGACCTGCTCAGCGTGCGGGTAAACCTGCTGCTTGATCAGGATGTCGCCCCCGATCGTCGTCCGGCTGCATCGCGCGAACACGCGAGTAGACGACTGGCTCGTCAAGGCGCTGCGATTCCTTAGCCCGCGGCGACGCCGGCCGGTGGTGCGAGCTTGCACTCGGCCCAGTTTCGGGCGGCGCCGTCGACGTGGACACCATGCCGGCGCGCCGCCTCGAACGCTCGGCCCGAACGGGAAGCAGAAGCGAATCCTGGCGGTGCGTTGACGCCCCGTCCCGCGTGAACGGAGGCGCGCAGGCGGACCTCAACGGAGCCGACCAGGGGCCGGCTGATCCGGCGTTGTCAGGCGATGTTCGCCATCACGTGCTTGACCTGGGTGTAGTCCTCCAGGCCGTACATCGACAGGTCCTTGCCGTAGCCGGACTGCTTGTAGCCGCCGTGCGGCATCTCGGAGACGATCGGGATGTGGTCGTTCACCCAGACGCATCCGAACTGGAGCGCCTTGGAGACGCGGAGCGCGCGGCCGACATTCTGAGTCCAGACCGATGAGGCGAGGCCGTAGCGGGTTCCGTTCGCCCACTGGATCGCCTTCTCCTCGGAGGTGAACGGCTGCACCGTGATCACCGGTCCGAAGATCTCGTTCTGGATCATCTCGTCGGTCTGCTTCAGGCCCGCCACCACGGCCGGCTTCATGAAGAACCCCGGCCGGCGCGCCTTCTTGCCTCCGGTGACGACCTCGGCGTTGTCCGGCCGGCGCTCCAGGAATCCCTCGACGCGCTCGAGCTGGCGCTCCGAGTTGACCGGTCCGAGAGTGGTGTTGCCGTTCTTCGTGTCGCCGATCTTCAGCCCTTCGGCCTGCTCGGCGAGACCGCTGACGACCTTGTCGTAGACCTTCTTCGAGGCCAGCACCCGGGTCGCCGCGGTGCAGTCCTGGCCGGCGTTGTAATAGCCGGTCCCGGCGATCGTCTCCATCGCAACCGCCATGTCGACGTCGTCGAAGACCACGACCGGCGCCTTGCCGCCGAGCTCGAGGTGGACCCGCTTCAGGGTGTCGGCCGACTCGCGGGCGATCCACTTGCCGGTCTCCGGCGAGCCGGTCAGGGACACCATGCCGATCTCGGGATGCCTGACGATCGCGGCGCCGGTTGGGTCACCGTGCCCGCCGACGAAGTTCGCCACGCCGGGCGGGAAGATCTCGGCGCAGAGCTCCGCGAGCACGGTGAGGGTCGACATCGGGGTCGTCTCGGCCGGCTTCAGGACGAGCGTGTTCCCCGCGGCCAGGGCCGGAGCGATCTTCCAGATCGCCATCATCATCGGGTAGTTCCAAGGGGTGATCTGGCCGACGACGCCGATCGGCTCGCGCCGGATCCAGGACGTATAACCCTCCAGGTACTCCCCGGTGGCGCGGCCCTCCATGTTCCGGGCGGCACCAGCGAAGTAGCGGAGGTTGTCGCACATGAAGGGGATCTCGTCCTCGAAGAAGGCCGAGCGCGGCTTGCCCGCATCGGCGGACTCGATGTCGGCGAGCTCGTCGGCCCTCTCCTCGATCCGGTCGGCGAGCTTCAGCAGCAGTGCCATGCGATCGCCCGGCGTGGTCACCCCCCAGGTCTCGAACGCCTTCTTGGCGGCCTTGACGGCGGCGTCGACGTCACGCTTGCTCGACAGCGGCGCCTTGGCGATCACCTCGCCGGTCGCCGGGTTGATGACGTCCTCGCGCTTGCCATCGGCGGGCGCGACCTGCTTGCCGTCGATCATGTTCTTGAGGGTCATCGCCCTCGGCTTCCCGTTCCGGCTCGCTCGGGAGCTTCGGGAGTTTCGCTTTGCGGTGGCGGTGGCCATCTCTCCTCCTTGGTCAGACTTTCTGTTTGCTGCCGAGCACGTCCTCGACCGGCGTGTGGTCCACCCCGACGGCTTCCGCTACGGCGGGATGAGTGACAGTACCGCCGGTGACGTTGATCCCCAGCCTCAGGCCGGGGTCTCGGCGGGCGGCCTCCGCGACGCCGTGGTCCGCCAGGGCCAGGACGTAGGGAAGCGTGGCGTTCGTCAGGGCAAAGGTCGACGTGATCGGCACCGCGCCGGGCATATTGGCGACGCAGTAGTGGGTGATGCCGTCGACCTCGAAGACGGGGTCGCGGTGTGTCGTGGGGTGTGAGGTCTCGAAGCAGCCGCCCTGGTCGATCGCGACGTCCACCAGCACCGCGTTCTTCTTCATCAGCTTGAGTTGCTCGCGGCGCACCACGTACGGGGCCTTCGCCCCGTGCACGAGGACGGCGCCGATCACCAGGTCCGCGCGCGGCAGCATCTCCTCGATCGCGAGGGTTGAGGAGAAGACGGTCGAGGCCCGGCCGCCGAAGGCGACGTCGAGCTCACGGAGCTTGTCGATCGAGACGTCGAAGACGAAGACGTCGGCCTCCATCCCGATCGCGATGAAGGCGGCGTTCATCCCGACCGCGCCGCCGCCGATGACCATCACGGTCGCGGCCGCGACGCCGGGCACGCCGCCGAGCAGGATCCCGCGGCCCCCGAGCGGCTTCTCGAGGAAGAAGGCACCCGCCTGGGTGGCGATCTTCCCCGCGACCTCGCTCATCGGGGCAAGCAGCGGCAGCCGCCCCTGGGAGTCCTCGACCGTCTCGTAGGCGACGCAGGTCGCGCCGCTCGCCTGCAGCCCCCTGGTCAGCTCCGGGGCCGGGGCGAGGTGCAGGTAGGTGAAGAGGGTGTGCTCCGGGCGGAGCAGCTCGACCTCCTCGGGCTGAGGCTCCTTGACGCCGAGGATCATCTCGGCCTGTTCGAAGACGGCCGCCGCGTCCGGGAGGACCTGCGCGCGCTGGGAGGTGTACGCGTCGTCCGGGATCGCGCTGCCATCGCCGGCGCCCGTCTGGAGCAGCACCTCGTGGCCGCGATCGGTCAGCTCGCGCGCGCCCGCAGGCGTGAGAGCGACCCGGTACTCGTCGTCCTTGATCTCCGTTGGAACGCCGACTCTCATACCTTGTTCGACATCGTCGCGGCCTTCTCGATCGGCGAGCTCGAGACGTCGAAGCGGACACCCCGGCTCTCGAGCTCGGCGAACATCTCGTCGGGGTCGATGCAGCTCTCCGGGGGGAGCGCCCCTCGCTTGGTGATGCTGCCGCGGGCCAGGAGCCTGACGGCCGCAGCCGCCGGCGATGCGGTGGAGACGATCCCGCCGCCCAGGCCCCAGGCTTCGTTGGGGGGCGTCACGCTGCGAGCGCGGATCACCGTGTCCGCGCCGGCGACCTCGACGACGTGAATCGACACCGTGTTTGCTGAAGGGGGCGATGCGGAACGGGCGACTTCCGCAATCCGCTCCTCGCTCGCCCCCTCCAGGTCCTTGAGACTCTCGAGCACCGTTGGTGACAGCGAGAGCGCAAACGTCACGTCGGGCACCTGGAAACTGTCGCCGAACGTGAGAACCTCGGAATGCAGGGTGAAGATGGTGTCGGCCTCGCCGATCGGATCGCCGAAGTCGGCGCGCGGGCCCTCCTGGAGTGGCCTCATTTCCTCCGGCCTGCCGTTGATCAGCGCCATGGGAGCCATCGTGATCTCGTCGAGCAGAGTGCGCACGGCGTACGGGAAGCTGAGCTCACCGGGCGGATCGAGGTCCCGTCCGGCGGCGAGTACCGAGATCGATGCGGGCTTGCCTGGAAGCTCCGCGACCGCGCGGGCGGCCAGCAGGTTCGTCTTTCCCGGGGCGGACCCGATCCCAAGGAGGGCGAGTCGCCCCCGTTGCTCGAACTCGCGCGAGAGCTTGAGCTGCTCCGCGGTCACGTGGTAGAGCCCGCCGAGGTCCATGTAGTGGCAGCCGGCGTCCAGGCAGGCGCGCATCGCCGCCAGGTTGATCCGATAGGCGGCCGAGTTGACCAGGACCTCCATCCCGGCGAGCTGCTCGGCCAGGTCGGCGGTGGCGTCCGCCTGGCGGGCCTGAGCCTTTCCCCCGCCGTGCTCCATGGCCACAGCCTCGGCTCGCCGCAGGTCGAGGTCGAGCAGGCGCATCGCCGACACCTCCTCGGACTCCGCCAGGTCGCGGACGATCGCCGGCGCGATCGTCCCCCCGGCTCCGAGGACGGCCACCCTCACGAGATCAGTTCCTTGGCCCTGAGCGCCAGCCAGAGCTCCACGCGGTCGTTCGCCCGGCTCAGGTCGCGCCCGGTGAGCTCCTCGATGCGCTTGATCCGGTAGCGGAGGGTGTGGCGGTGGCAGTAGCAGTCGCCGGCTGCGCGCTCCCAGTGGCCGTTGCGGTCGATGTAGGCCTCGAGGGAGCGGAGCAGCTCGCCCGCGTAGCGCTCGTCCGAGTCCTCGATCGGGCCGAGGACGCTCTCGCAGTACAGCCGAAGCGCCTCGCCGTCCTGCACCGAGAGCAGCAGAGTGAAGGCGCCGAGGTCGCGGTGCGACGCCACGTCCGGAGCCGCCCCGTTGGCGAACGCGGTCGCCTCCAGGGCGCAGCGCGCCTCGTGGAAGGAGTGCCGGACGCGCTCGGTCGGCAGCGAGCGGCTGGTTGCCGCCCGCGTTGGCCCGTGCACGCCCTCCAGCGCCACCCGGGCCTTGCCGGCAAGCTCGAGCGGGTCTCCCTTGGCGCCGTCGACCACGGCGCAGAGCAGCTCTCGCCGTCCCGCGGGATGAGGCGCCACCAGGGCAGGCCGGCCCTCGCCCGCCAGGTACTCGGCGAGCGTGGACTCGGCCGCCGCCGCGTCGCCGAGCTGGAAGGCCAGCACGACCGCACGCTCTCCGATCCCGAAGGGCGCCAGCCGGTCGCGGATGTCGTCCGCGGCCAACCGGCCCGAGAGGGTGGCCGCCAGGACCTCGCCCGAAAGCCGGCGCTCGGTCTCCCTCGCGACGCGCTCGCGCATCAGCTCCAGGGCCACCACGATCGCCGCCTGCTGGACGCAGAGGCGCTCGAAGTCCCCCAGCTCGCCGGAGCGACGGACGACCACCAGCCAGGCCTCGGCCGCACCGGCCCGCGGCGAGACCGGATGGGCGAGGGCCCTCCCGCGCAGATCGGCTTGACTGGGGACGAAGGGGGCGGCGGCGCTCCCGCGCGGCTGAACCTCGGCGCGGATCGCGTCGAGCAGGTATTCCGGAAGCCGGCGGCCGCCGTTCGCCAGGACCTCTCCGCGCGCGTCGAGCACGACCGAGCTGCCCCCGACGGCGGCGGCGATCTCGCGCGCGACCTCCTCGAGGCCGCCGCCCTGGAGGACCAGCCGCTCGAGCCGCTCGTTGACCGCGATCCCCCGCGAGAGCACGTCGTACTGCTCGTTGACCAGCCGGCTGAACGCAGCCTCGGTGATCGCGATGAAGGGCGTCTCGTAGGAGACCTCGAAGACCGGGAAGCCGGCCGCTTCCGCCTCGGTGAGAATCGCCTTCGGCACCTTGGCGTGGTCGAACCCCGTGCCGAAGCCGAGCCCGGCGACGCCGGCGTCTGCGAGCAGGCGGATGAACTTGCGCTGCTTGTCCGCGTTCTCGAGGCGGATGCCCGTTGTGAGCAGAAGCTCGCCGCCGGAGAGCCACGGAGTCGGGTCGAGCAGCTCGGTGATGTGGACCCAGCGGATCTCGTGCTCTGCCGCGGCGTCACCCCCAGCGGCGACCTTGAGGCCGAGCTCGGAGGTGAGGCTCTCGACGGTGAGCATCAGTGTCCTATGCGGCGAGATGCCTCTTCGAGGACCGGACGCAGCACGTCGACGATCTCCTCGAACTGCTCCGTGTCTGCGATCAACGGTGGCGAGAGCTGGATGACGGGGTCACCGCGATCGTCGGCGCGGCAGATCAGGCCGCGGCGGTAGAGCTCGCCGGAGAGGTAGCCGCGAAGGAGCTTCTCGGACTCCTCGTCCTCCATGTGCTCCTTGGTCTCCTTGTCCTTGACCAGCTCGATCGCGTAGAAATATCCGTCGCCGCGAACGTCTCCGACGATCGGGATGTCGTAGAGCGATTCGAGCGACGCGCGGAACTCGTCCTCCTTGGCCAGCACGTGCCCGCAGAGATCCTCGCGCTCGAAGACGTCCAGGTTCGCCAGTGCCGTGGCAGCCGCGACCGGGTGCCCGGCGAATGTGGACCCGTGGGCGAACATCGCGGTGCCCTCCTCGAAGGGCTCGAAGACCCTGTCCGAGACGATCATGCCGCCCATTGGCACGTAGGCCGAGGTCAGGGCCTTCGCGACGGTGACGATGTCCGGCTGGTAGTCGTAGCGCTGGCAGCCGAAGTAGTGGCCGAGCCGGCCCCAGGCGCAGATCACCTCGTCCGAGATCAACAGGACGTCGTAGCGGTCGCAGATCTCCCTGACCCTCTGGAAGTAGCCCTCCTGGGGCGGGATGCAACCGCCCGCGTTCTGCAGCGGCTCGAGGATCACGGCCGAGACCGTCTCCGGGCCCTCGAACAGGATCCGCTCCTCGATCTGGTCGGCGGCCCAGAGCGGGTCGCGGTCCTCCGGCCAGCGGTAGCTGTTGGTGTTCGGCACGTGGACTCCGCCCGGGCGCGAGGGGCTCGAACTGGCTACGGAGCGCCGGGATGCCGGTGGCGCTGAGCGCTCCGAGGGTGGTCCCGTGGTAGGCGATCTCGCGCGCGACCAGTTTGTGCTTCTGACCGTCTCCCTTGGCCCGGTGGAAGCTCCGCGCCAGCTTGATCGCCGACTCGACCGCCTCCGATCCGCTGTTGGTGAAGAAGACCCGGTTCAGGTCCCCGGGCGTCAGGGAGGAGATCCGCGTTGCCAGCTCGATCGCCCGCGGATGGGCGTAGCTCCAGACCGTGATGAAGTCGAGCTCGCGAACCTGTGCCGCCATCGCGTCGCCGAGCTCCGAGCGGCCGTGGCCGGAGTTGACGCAGAAGAGAGCGGAGAGCCCGTCGAGGTAGCGGTTGCCGTGGTCGTCCCAGACGTAGCAACCCTCGCCGCGCACGATGATCGGCACCTCGTGCTCGGGGCCGAACGATCCCATCCGCGTGAAGTGCATCCAGAGATGGCGTTGTGCCTGCTCCTGAAGCTCATTTGCCTCAGTTTTCGCGGTCTGCGTGGCGCTGCTTGCTGCCATCCCTCACCTCCACTCTCTCTAGCCTCACCGTACAACGCTACCCCCCACCGCTCGGCCCTACAAGCGGAGGATTGTGAAATCAGCCGTGGGGGACTTGTACACGTTGTACAACCGTTCAATCGACTTTTAGGGCTTTCGCCCCTTGCGACGATTCGTCGCGCTTCTTAGGGTCGGGCGTCCACGAAGGCCAAGAGCGGCTTTCACGGGGAAGGAGACGACTTTGGAGAGCGCGTCGATCGCATCCGGAGCGAGCGAAGCCCAGCCACGCCAGGCCAAGGAGGGCGACAAGGGCCTCAAGGCCGGCGCGCTCGGGTACATCTCGAACCTGGTGATCAGCGTCGCCTCGACGGCGCCCGGCTACAGCCTCGCGGCGACGCTCGGATTCATCGTCGCCGTGCACGGCATGGGATTCCACGCCCCGGCGATCATTCTCGTCTCCTTCGTCCCGATGCTGCTGATCGCGGCGGCCTACTACTACATGAACAGGGCCGACCCGGATTGCGGCACCAGCTTCACCTGGGTGACCAGGGCGATGGGTCCGAGACTCGGCTGGCTCACCGGCTGGGCGATCGTCGTCACCGATGTCATCGTGATGGCGGCCCTCGCCTACATCGCCGGCGTCTACACCTTCCTCCTCTTCGGGCTCGACGCGGCCGCGAACAACCTGCTCGACGTCAGCATCGTCGCAGCCATCTGGATCATCGTGATGACCGCGATCTGCTACATCGGCATCGAGCTCTCGGCGCGCACCCAGTACTTCCTGCTCGCGGCGGAGATTGCCGCGCTCGGAATATTCGCCGCGGTCGCGCTCGCCAAGGTGTACTTCGGCGACCCCGGCGGCTTCCACGTGCAGCTCGATTGGTTCAACCCCTTCACCCTGCACGGCGGCAGCACGGCACTTGTCGACGGGGTCCTGCTTGGGGTATTCATCTACTGGGGCTGGGACAGCGGGGTCTGCGTCAACGAGGAGTCCGAGGACAGTTCCAGCGGTCCAGGGCGGGCGGCGGTGATGAGCACGATCCTGCTGGTACTGATCTACCTCGTGGTCACGGTCGCCGCTCAGGCCTACGCGGGGACCACCTTCCTGAAGCACCACGGGAACGACGTACTCAGCGCGCTCGGCGGGCCGGTTCTCGGGTCGCCGCTCGACAAGATCCTGATCATCGCAGTGCTCACCTCCGCCTCGGCCTCGACGCAGACGACGATCCTGCCGACCGCGAGGACGACGCTGTCGATGGCCCGCTTCGGCTCAATACCCAAGATCTTCGGGCGGATCCACCCGCGGTATCTGACGCCCGACGTCTCGACGCTCGTGATGGGGGCGGTCTCCCTGGTCTGGACGCTGGTCATCATCAACAAGAGCCAGAACGTGCTCAACGATTCGATCACCGGGATCGGCTTCGGGATCGCCTTCTACTACGGGCTGACCGGATTTGCCTGCGTCGTCTACTACCGCAAGGCACTCTTCAAGAGCCTGAAGAATTTCATCATGGTGGGGGTGGCGCCCTTCGTGGGCGGGGCGATGCTGACCTTCATCTTCGTCAAGGCCTTCCTCGACTACAAGACCACGAGCACTGACGTCAACTACTCCGGAGGCATCCTGGGAGTGGGATCTCCGGTCGCGATCGGCGTAGGGTCGCTGCTCGTCGGCGTCGTCGTGATGGTGTTCGCCAACTTCGCCTACCCGAAGTTCTTCAAGCGCAAGTGGGAGACCGCGGACGAGGGAATCCTCGAGGGCACCGTCAAAGGCGAAGCATCCGTGATGCCCGACTGAGCGAGGTGGCCTGATGAGTGAGATAGTGATCGGTTATGACGGGTCCGAGTCCTCGAAGTCGGCGCTCAGCCAGGCGTTCGACTTCGCCAAGGCCCTCGGGGACAGCATCGTGGTGGTGTTCGCCTCCGCCCCAGGCGGCTATGGCGGCGGCGAGGTACCCGAGCAGCGCCGGGCAGTGGAGGAGTTCGGGAAGAAGACGACTCAGGAGGCCGTCAACGCCGCTAAGTCGGCCAAAGTCGACTGCACGGTCGAGATGATCAACGAGCACCCCCACGACGCGCTGATCACCGCGGCCGAGAAGCACAATGCCCGCATGATCATCGTCGGCAGCCACGGCGAGTCCCCGCTCAAGGGCGCGATCATCGGGGCTACGCCGTACAAGCTCGTTCAGAGCTCAGAGGTCCCGGTGCTGGTAGTGCGCCCGTGAGCCCGGAGGGGGCAAAGGAGGGCGGTAACTGCGTCGTCCTCAACTCGGTCACGAAGCGCTTCGGCGAGCTCACGGCGGTCGATGGGATCGACCTGGAGATCGAAGAGGGCGAGTTCTTCACCATGCTCGGCCCGAGCGGCTGCGGCAAGACGACGACCCTGCGGATGATCGCCGGGTTCGAGGACGTCACGACAGGCCTGCTGAGGATCGACGACGTCGACATGCTGGGAATCCCGCCCCACAAGCGGCCGACCAACACCGTCTTCCAGAGCTATGCGCTCTTCCCCCACCTCAGCGTCAAGGAGAACGTCGCCTTCGGCCTGAAGCGCAAGGGCACGGATAAGGACGAGATCGAGCGGCGCGTCCGCGAGGAGCTGGAGCGCGTCGGCCTGGCCGCGGAGGCGAACCGGCGGCCGGCGCAGCTCTCCGGCGGGATGCAGCAGCGGGTCGCATTGGCGCGCGCCCTCGTCAACCTGCCGCGCGTCCTGCTGCTCGACGAGCCGCTCGGCGCCCTCGACCTCAAGCTTCGCAAGGGCCTGCAGGTGGAGCTCAAGAAGATCCAGCGAGAGGTCGGCATCACGTTCGTCTACGTGACGCACGACCAGGAGGAGGCCCTGACGATGTCGGACCGGATCGCGGTCATGAACCGCGGCCACATCGAGCAGATCGGCGACCCGGAAGAGGTCTACGACCGGCCGACCACGACCTTCGTCGCCGGCTTCATCGGAGTCTCGAACCTGATGCCCGGAACCATTCGCAGGACCGGCGACAAGGGAGAGGTGGAGCTCGACGGCGGCGTCAAGGTGGCGACTGAGGTCAACGGATTCAGCGCCGGGGAGCGCTGCCACGCCGTCGTGCGGCCGGAGAAGCTCGCGATCGGCGACGGGGGACGCGGGGATCCCAGCGTCGAGGGGCTGGTCGAGAGCTCGCTCTATCTGGGAACCGCGACGCAGCTGATCGTGCGGCTGGCGGGCGACGTGCGCATGACGGTCCTGGTCCCGAACACGGACGAGGCCGAGCGCCAGCGGCTGCCGGGCGGCGGGGCGAACGTGAAGCTTTCCTGGAGTCCCGACCACATGCACGTGGTCAAGGAGTCCGCATCAGGCGGGGCAGTGCAGGATCCACAGGGGGCGGAAGCAGCTTGAACGAACCGAATAGGAGGGACACAGTGACGAGCAAGAGGAGATTTCGAACGCTGATCGCGGCGGGTGGGGCGCTCGTGGCCGCGACCGCTCTCGCCGCCTGCGGCGGCGGAAGCGGCATCGAGGGCGCCGGCGGCTCCGCCAACGTGACGACCGTGAAGTACCAGCCGCCACCCGGCGGGAACCTGACGATCTCGAATTGGCCGCTCTACATCGACAAGAACACGATCTCCGATTTCGACAAGGCCACCGGAGTCCACACGACCTATATCGAGGACATCAACGACAACCAGGAGTTCTTCGCCAAGATGCAGCCCCTGCTGTCCAAGGGCCAGTCGGGTGGACGGAGCATGATCGTCGTGACCGACTGGATGGCCGAGAAGATGCACGACCTCGGCTATGTCCAGGACCTGGACAAGTCGGGGATCCCGAATGTCGAGGCCAACCTCCGGGACAACCTGCGGCATCCCACCGGCGATCCGAACCGCGACTATTCGGTCCCCTGGCAGAGCGGGATGACGGGCCTGATCGTCAACACCAAACTGGCCCCGAATGTGCACTCGATCAACGATCTGTTCGACCCGCAGTACAAGGGCAAGGTCGAGATGCTCACCGAGCTGCGCGACACGGTGCCGCTCGTGATGAAGGCGGACGGGATCGATCCGAACAAGGCGACGGAGCAGCAATGGCTGGACACGATCGACAAGATCAAGTCGGCGGTCGCCTCCGGTCAGATCCGGCGCTTCACGGGCAACGACTACACGCGCGACATGGCCAACGGCGACGTCGCGGCGATCATCGGCTGGTCGGGCGATGCGGTGCAGCTGCAGGCCGACAACCCGGACATCGAATTCCGGATGCCCACCGAGGGCTGCATCCTCTGGTCGGACAACATGGAGATCCCGGTCGGCGCGCCGAACCCGACGGCGGCCGAGGCCTTCATGAACTACGTCTATGACCCGAAGAACCAGGCCCAGATCGCGGCCTACAACAGCTACGTCACGCCGGTCGACGGGGTCCAGGACGTCTTCAAGACGACCAACCCCGACCTGGTGAACGATCCGCTGATCTTCCCGACGGATCAGTTCACCAGCAAGTGCTCCAACCAGCCCAACCTGACGGGCCAGGAGGAGCAGACGGTGACGAGGGCGTTCGAGGGCGTCCTGAACGGCTAGACGAGGCGAGATGAGAGGCGGTGGAGACGGCTGATGCGTGACCAGCGCTTGGTCGCTCTCCGCCGCCGGCTCATCCCCTACTTCCTGCTCGGGCCGGGGATCCTCTGGCTGATCCTCTTCTTCGTCGTGCCCATGTACTTCATGGGCCGGCTCTCGCTCGATACGGGAATCTTTCCCGAGTTCCGCTTCAACTGGCAGTTCTCCAATTACACGGACGCGCTGAGCGCCTACGACACGCAGTTCTTCAGGGCATTCAGATACTCGGCCGCGGCGACGATCCTGGCCCTCCTGATCGCCTACCCGCTCGCCTACGCGATCGCGTTCAGGGGCGGGCGCTGGAAGAACGCGATGTTGCTGGCGGTGGTCGCGCCGTTTTTCACCACCTACCTGATCCGGACGCTCGCCTGGGAGACGATCCTCTCCGACAACGGCTTCGTCGTGAACACGCTGCAGTCGGTTGGACTTGTCTCCGAGAACGGCCGAGTCCTGGCGACCAGCGGCGCCGTGATCGCCGGGCTGACCTACAACTTCCTGCCGTTCATGATCCTGCCGATCTACGCCAGCCTGGAGCGACTCGATACCAGCCTGGTCGAGGCGGCAAAGGACCTCTACGCCTCGTCGCGCCAGGCGTTCCTGAGGGTGACTCTGCCGATCTCGATGCCCGGCGTCGTGGCGGGAACGCTGCTCACCTTCATCCCCGCCACGGGCGACTACATCAACGCCCAGTTCCTGGGCGGCGCGCAGAACTCGATGATCGGCAACGTCATCCAATCGCTCTACCTGAAGCAGACGGACTATCCGGCCGCCGCGGCCATCTCGTTCACGTTGATGGCGATGATGCTGCTGATCGTCTTCATCTACATCCGCATCGCGGGGTCGGAGGCGCTGATGGGCGAGGAAGTCGAGGAGCGGAGCTGATGGAGGCGGCGACAGCAACCCTCCCGCAGCGGCGGGAGTCAGCCGGTGCCCGTGCCTGGAAATGGCTGAAGCGGAACGCGATCGTGATCTACGGCGCCCTGGCGATCGCCTACATGCTGATCCCGATCGCCCTGATCGTCGTCTTCTCGTTCAACGACCCGGCGGGCAAGTTCAACTTCACCTGGCAGGGCTTCACGCTCTCCCACTGGGCGCATCCCTTCGTCATCTCGGAGCTCACCGACGCGCTCCTGCTCAGCCTGAGGTTGGCCGTGCTCGCGACGGCCATCTCCACCGCCCTCGGCACGCTGATCGCACTCGCTCTGGTCCGCTACGACTTCTTCGGCCGGCGGGCCGCCAACTACCTGATCGTCATCCCGACGGCGACCCCGGAGGTGGTCCTGGGCGCGTCGCTGCTCTCGATGTTCCTGATCTACGGACTCCAGCTCGGCTTCTCGACGCTGCTCATCGCGCACGTCATGTTCTGCATCAGCTTCGTGGTGATCGTCGTGCGCTCACGCCTGATCGGCTTCGATCGCAGCCTGGAGGAGGCCGCCCAGGATCTCGGTGCGGACCCGATCACGACGTTCCGCAAGATCACCCTGCCCCTGATCTGGCCTGGGATCATCGCCGGGGCCCTGCTCGCGTTTGCCCTCTCGATCGACGACTTCGTCGTCTCCAACTTCACCGCCGGGACGGAGGTGACGTTCCCGCTCTACATCTTCGGCGCCGCCCAGCGGGGGATCCCGGTCCAGGTCTACATCATCGCCACCATGCTGTTCTCGATCACCGTGCTCGCGATGATCTTCACGGTGTTGCAGCAGCGGCGGGCCGATCGCCTCACCTCCGTGGGTCCTGAGCAGGAGGTTTGAGTGCCCTCCAATCAAGGTAGTTTCGCCGGTGTGCGGACCGGGGAGCTCGCGCTTGAGCGGAACGATGCAGGATTGGCTGTGCTGACAATCTCTGGCGAGCATGACCTGAGCACGGCGCCGAATCTGCGGCGCCGGCTCGATGGGTTGCTCGACGAGGGCACGGCCACCGTCGTCGATCTCTCACCGGCCACGTTCATCGATTCGTCCATTCTGGGCGTGATCCTCGACGGCCGCAGGCGCGCGGCCGAGGCGGAGATTGGATTTGCGGTCGTCCACAAAAACGGTGGCGATGCCGTGGACCGGGTTCTTGAGGTGACCGGCCTGCGCGCCGAGCTGCCCGTGCACTCCCGGCGGGAGGAAGCCATCAAACAGATCTCGGGCAACTCGGGAAAGCCACCGGCATGAACGCCAGCGGATTCGAGCTGACGGTGCCGGCGACGGCCGAGAACGTTATCGTCGTCCGGCAGGCCGTGGCAGGGCTGGGCGAGGCCCTCGGGCTCTCCGGGTCGCGGATCGCGGACCTGAAGACGGTGATCACCGAGGCATGCAACAACGTGGTCCTGCACGCGTATGACGAGGAGGCAGGGCCCCTTCAGGTGATCGCGATACCCAGCGATGAGCAGCTCGAGATCCAGGTCGCGGACGAGGGCCATGGCTTTCGACCGCGGGCGATCGAGGGGGATGCCTCGCTCGGCCTCGGCCTCCCGCTGATCGCAGCGCTCTCCGACAACTTCGAGATCAGTGGCGGGTCCCACGGCAGCAGGACGACCATCCGCTTCGGCTATGAACCTCCGGAGTTCAGCGACAACGGGATCCCGACCCAAACGCCCAAGGAGCTGGCGATGGCGCTCACCCCGGGCGCGATGGTGAAGCCCGTCCTCGCCCGGGTGATGGGCGCACTGGCCGCCAGGGCTGAGTTCTCGGTCGATCGCCTTGCCGACACGGTGCTGCTCGGCGACGCGGTCTCATCGTCCAGCGAGGATGACTTCTCGGACGGCCGCGTCGGGATCTCGATCAAGGACGGCGCGGGCACGCTGGGAGTGCGCGTCGGCCCGCTGGTGGAGGGAGCCGGCGAGAAGCTGATGGCCGAGATGGATGTGCCGGGGGCAGGCTCGCTCCGCAGCCTGGCGAGCACCATGGAGATCGCGAAGGACGAGACATCTCGGGGAGAGGCCGTCGAGTTCCTCGTGTTCGAGGTGAAGCGCTAGCCCTCTTCTTCAGGGATCCGCTTCCGCAGCTTCTCGATGGTCGCGCGCAGGATGCGCGAGACGTGCATCTGCGAGACGCCGACCCGCTCGGCGATTTCGCTCTGCGTCATGTCCTCCACGAACCGCAGGTGGAGGACCGTGCGGTCCCGCTCAGAGATCTCGTTGAGCACCGGCCCGATCGCCTCGCCGTACTCGACCGTGTCGAAGGAGAGGTCCTCAGCGCCGATCCTGTCACGCAGTGGGCCCGGCTCGTCGCCGTCCCCGATGGTCGAGGTCGCGTCGAGGGACACCGCGTGGTGACCCTGTGCCGCGTGCATGGCCTCGAGGACCTCCTCGTCGCTCGCCTCGATGCGCTGACCGATCTCCTGGATGGTCGGCGAGTGCCCCAGCTTCGCGGGGAGCTCCGCCATCGCCCGCTCGACCTTGAGGATTCGCTCCTGTACGTCGCGCGGAACGTGCACGGACCAGCCACGGTCGCGGAAGTGCCGCTTGAGCTCCCCCAGGATCGTGGGGACGGCGAAGGTCGAGAAGGCGGTGCCGCGCTCCGGGTCGAAGCGATCGATCGCCTTGACCAGCCCGACGCTGGCTACCTGGACCAGATCGTCGAAGGGCTCGGCGCCACCGGCGTACCGAGCGGCCAGGCGCCGGGCGAGCGGCATGAACCTGTCGACCAGCTCCTCCCGCACCGTCGGGGAGTGATCCCTCGAGTAACGCTCGAGCAGACGTCGCTCGTCCGCGAGCTGCTCGCGGGGTCCCGGCGAGGGAATGTCAACGGCTGGAGTTTTTGCCGAGGCAGATTCGTCCATGGATCCCGCTCCGTGCGGCAAGCGCCAGATCCCCCTGGCTTCCTACCTCCCGAGGGAGGCAGATGCGAGCTCACGAGCCGCCCACCAAGCCTAGCTACCCACCATTGAGGGGGTCGCAAACTGGCCGAACAACCCGGCACAGAGCGGAGAACGTGCTGCGGATACCCAGGTTTAGGCGTGCTCAGGAGGGGTAAGCCAGCCCTGAGTCGAGGCAGCGGGCGGGCGTTCGGAGACCCCCTACTCCGGCGCCCGCCCACATATTCAAGATGCCTCGCCTCCGCCGGGTTTTCAGCCTCGGCGCAGGCGGGCGGATAGGGCGGCCGGTTTCCTTCTCCCCCTGGCCGTCCTACCCCGCCTTGTCTGTTTAGGGACGTGGGGCAAGTCACTCCTCGCCCGGCGTAGCTCCTCAATACGATCGAGGTCGTGGCCCGGTTGGAGACACGGATGTTGATCAACGGCGAGGGAGTCGCCGGGAATGGGGCGGCGCTCGAGGTCGAGAACCCCTACACCGAGGAGATGATCGCTTCCGTCGGCAGCGCCGATGCCGAGCAGCTCGATGCTGCATTCGCTGCAGCACGCGAGGCCGCTCGCAAGTGGGCCTCCACGCCGGCCGTCGACCGCGGTGAGCTTCTGCGGGAGGTAGCGACCCGGTTACGGGCGCGGACCGACGAGCTCGCCGAGGCGATGACGCTCGAGGGCGGGAAGCCTTTGGTCGAGAACTCGGATGAGGTCGGTTGGACGGCGGCCTGCTTCGACTACTACGCCGAGATCGGGCGGGATTCCGCCGGACGGGTGATTCCATCGATCGAGTCGAGCCAGCTCTCGCTGGTGGTCAAGGAGCCCCTGGGGGTGGTCGGCTGCATCGTGCCCTGGAACTACCCGCTGCTGCTGCTGGCCTGGAAGATGGCGCCGGCGCTGGCGGCGGGGAACACGCTGGTCGCCAAGCCCTCGGAGCTCACCCCGCTGTCCACCCTGATGCTTGCTCCCTGCCTGGACCACCTGCCGCCGGGCGTCGTCAACCTGCTCGCCGGCGGCCCGGAGATCGGGGCCGCGATCGCGTCCGAGCCGCGGATCGACGGAATCGCCTTCACCGGGTCCGTGGCGACCGGAAAGAAGGTCGCACGGGCCTGCGTCGACCGCATGGCGCGCATCAACCTCGAGATGGGCGGGAAGGACCCCTTTATCGTCTGCTCAGACGTCGCCGACCGGATCGACGTGGCCGCCAAGGGCGGGGCCTGGGCGGCGTTCCTCAACTCGGGGCAGGTGTGCACCTCCGCGGAGCGGTTCTACGTCATGGACGACGTCTACGACGACTACCTGTCGGCGTTCGTCGGCTACACGAAGGACCTGGTGATCGGCGATCCCATGCGGAGCGACACCGACATCGGGCCGATGGTCTCGGCGGACCAGCGCCAGAAGGTCGCCACGCAGGTGGAGGCCGCCGTGGGCGCCGGCGCCGAGCTGGTCGTCGGGGGTGACTCGGGCGGTCAGGAGCGCGGGCACTTCTTCTCCCCGGCGGTGATCACCGGGGCGCCCGCCGACACCGACCTGCTGCGGGAGGAGACCTTCGGCCCGGTGGCGCCCCTGGTTCGCGTCAAGAGCCTGGACGAGGCAATCGAGCTCGCCAACTCGACCCCGTACGGGCTCGGGGCCAACATCTACACGGAGGACTTCAAGACCATCCTGCGCTGCATGCGCGAGGTGAAGGCCGGCACCGTCTGGTTCAACGATCCGCTCACCGACAACGACGCGGGGCCGTTCGGCGGCTACAAGCAGTCCGGCCTGGGACGCGAGCTGGGACGCGAGGGCCTGGAGGCCTTCCAGGAGACCAAGCACGTCCACATCGAGAGCGAGGTGGCACCCAAGGAGTGGTGGTACCCGTACTCGCGCTACACGGGCGGCGAGCCGCCGCACGGAGCGTAGGCGGCCGGTGTCCGACCAGAACGAAGCTCCCTATCTCGACGCGGTCGTCTCCTATGTTGCGCGCAACCCGGGGCGCTTCCACATCCCGGGGCATAAGGGCATCGGGGCTGACGAGGGCCTCATCCAGGCACTGGGCGAGGCCGCGATCCTTCACGACCTTCCCGCGGGAATCGAGGGGGTCGACGTCGGTCCGGAACCGACCCCCTTCCAGCGCGCCCAGCGATTGGCCGCCGGCGCATGGGGAGCGGAGCGCAGCTGGTTTCTGCTCAATGGCGCGTCTGGGGGCAATCACGCGATCTGCATGACGCTGGCCCATGCCACCGGCAAGCTGCTCAAGGGGCCCCCGGATCGCGGCCCGGTTGTCGTCCAACGCAACGTCCACTCCTCGATCATCGACGGCCTGGTCCTCTCCGGTCTCCGGCCCACCTTCGTCGCACCCGAGATCGATCCGGAGCTGGGCATCGCGCACTGCGTCACGCCGGAGTCGCTGACCGCGGCGCTCGACGCCGAGCCGGACGCTGAGGCCGTCCTGCTCGTGTCGCCGACCTACTTCGGGGCCGTAGCGCGTGTCGCGGATCTCGCGGAGGTCGCGCACTCCCGCGGCATCCCACTCGTGGTCGACGAGGCCTGGGGCTCGCACCTCTACTTCCACGAGGGCCTGCCGGCTGGCGCACTGCGAGGCGGCGCGGACATGGTGCTCTCCAGCACCCACAAGATCGTCGGCAGCCTCACCCAATCCGCGATCCTGCATTTGGGGAAGGGCGGGCGCGTTGACGAGGACATCATCGACCGCTCGGTGACGCTGGTCGAGTCCACCAGTCCGAACGCGCTCCTGACGGCCTCGCTGGATGCGGCGAGGCGCTATGCCGCCACCAGGGGAAACGAGCTCCTGGACATCACTTTGGAGACGCTCGAGAAGACGCGGGAGCGAGTGCGGGAGATTCCCGGCCTCGACGTGCTCGACGAGCGCCTCGCGGGGCGGACGAGCGTCGCTGCCTGGGACCCGTTGAGGCTCTCCGTCGACGTCCGCGGCACCGGTGCCACAGGACACCGGATCGCCGAGCTGATGCGCGAGAAGGACGATGTCGTCCTCGAGCTCTTCTCGGAGAACGTGATCGTCGCCGTGTTCGGAATCGGCGAGACCGAGACCGCCTCAGCTGATCGGCTCGTCGAAGCGCTTCGGCACGCAGTCGAGCAGATCGGTCAGAGAGACCTCGACGAGCGGCGGGCCTTCGCCGAGCCTCCGCCATGGGGCCCGCTCGAGCTCGCCCCTCGCGACGCCTTCCTTGGGCCGCAGGAGGTCGTGCCCTTCGAGCGGGCCGAGGGCAGGATTGCGGCCGAATCCCTGGCGGCCTATCCGCCCGGCGTCCCCAACGTGCTGCCCGGCGAGCGCCTGACCGGCCCGACCATCGCGTACATCGCCGACTCGCTCGCTCACGGAGGGATGGTGCGCGGCGCCAGTGACCGGTCCTTGCGCACAATCCGGGTGGTGACCGAATGAGCGCCGATTCACCGTGGGGAGTCGACTCCGAGCATGGGCGCCTGCTCGACGTCCTGGTCTGTCGGCCGGACAACTTCCGCTGGCGCGCGACCAGCGCGATCAGCCAGGCCACACTGGACGCGGGCCATGAGCTCGACGCGGAGCTGGCCGCCTCGCAGCACGCCGCGCTGGTCAGCGCCTATGAAGACGCAGGGGTCCGATGCCATTTCCTGGAGCCCGATCCGGCGCTGCCGTACCAGGTGTTCACCCGCGACTCGAGCACGATGGGCCCCAACGGCACGGTGGTCACACAGCCTGCGCAGTGGTGGCGGCGCGGCGAGTACGCGCCCGTGATCCGGTTCCACCAGGAGGCCGGGATCCCGATCCGGGGGATGATCACCGCCGGCTCGCTGGAGGGCGGCGACGCAATGATCGTGGAGCCCGGCAGTGTGCTGATCGGTGCCGGGGAGACCCGAACGCAGGAGGTCGCGGCGAACCAGCTGGCGGAGTGGTTCCGCGAGGACGGCTGGGAGGCGCGCGTCCAGCCGATCCCGGAGCGCTACGTCCACATCGACGTCCTCGTCGCAGTGCTGGCGGAGAAGCTGGCGGCCGCCTGCAGCGAGGTCCTGCCCTCGGCCGCCGTCGAGTGGCTACGAGGCAAGGGCTTCGACCTGATCGAGGTCAGCGCTGAGCAGGCTTTCACCCTGGGCGTCAACGCAATCTCGCTTGGTGGCGATCGGGTGATCTCAGCCGCCGGGGCCGCCGAGCTCAACGCCGCGCTGCGCTCTCGCGGCCTGGAGGTGATCGAGCTGGACCTATCCATGTTCACCCTCGGCGGCGGGGGGCCCCACTGCCTGAGCCAGGCACTGCGAAGAGAACGTGAGGGTGCGCGATAGCGTGGTGCGAGGGTGCGCGATAGCGCAACCCGATTGACGTGAGGGCGAAGCCGCCAAACATCGACGCGGAGCGCGCGATCGCCGACCTGCGCGAGCTCCAGAAGCGGACCGGCGATCGCGACGGTGCGCAGCGACTCTGCTGGAGCGACGGATGGCGCAGGGCGCGGGAGTTCTTCGGGGAGCTGCTCGCCGAGATCGGGCTCGAGCCCGAGGTCGACGAGGCGGGCAACGCCTGGACATACCTGCCGGGGGAGGCCGAGCCGGCGCTCGCGGTCGGCTCCCACCTCGACTCCGTGCCGAACGGGGGCTGGCTCGACGGCGCTCTCGGGATGATGGGAGCGCTCGGTGTCCTGCGGGCCTGGGCGGGCACGGGAGAGACACCGCCCCGCACCCTCGCCCTGGTGGACTGGGCCGATGAGGAGGGGGCGCGCTTCGGGCGCAGCCTGTTCGGCAGCTCGGCGGCCGCCGGAACGCTCGACCCGGCCGAGCTGGCCAACGCACGGGATTCCGATGGTCTACGCGCTCCTGGCGTGCTCGCCGAGAACGGGATCGACCTGGAGCGGGTCCTCGAGTGCCGCTCGCGGCTGGAGCGAATCGGCTCATACCTCGAGCTGCACATCGAGCAGGGACCGGTCCTCGAAGCCGAGGGCATCAGGGCCGCGGCGGTGAGCGGCTGCGCCGGCGTCGAGCGTCATCGCTTCGTGATCCAGGGCCAAGCCGCCCACGCCGGCACGACGCCGATGGACGCCCGCCACGACGCAGGGCTTGCCGCGGCTGCGGCAACGCTGCGCATCGAGGAGATCGCCCGCGATCAGCGCGGCGTTGGGACTGTCGGCGTCGTGACCTACGAGCCCGGAATCGTCACCGCGGTAGCTGGGGCGGCTTCCATGCAGGTGGACCTCCGCCACCGCGACGCCGGGTCGCTGGCGCAGATGCTCGCCTCCACCCGCGCGGCGGTGGCGGAGTGCGCAGCGGAGCGCGGCTGTGAGACGAGCGAGGAGCCGATCTGGAGGATCGACCCGATCGCATTCGACCCGGAGCTGGTCGCGCTGGCGCGCCAGGCCTGCGAGGACGTCACCGGCACCGCCTTCGAGCTTCCCAGTGGAGCGCTCCACGACGCCGCCTCGATGGCGCCGCACATGCCGACTGCGATGATCTTCTCGCCGTCGATCGGTGGGATCAGCCACGCGCTCGGGGAGGACACCTCCGAGGGGGACCTCGCCGCGGCGATCGAGAGCTTCGGAGCGCTGGTGAACCGCGCCCTGACGTAACCCCTGCACAACTGCAACAAGGATCGCGTGTTCAGGGGGAGAGCGTCGTTACGTTGATGCGAGGGCGCGCCGATAGACGCGACCCGTTTCGTTCCGGTCCCCTATGGCAGGAGCCGCCACACACCCGTATGGGAGCGCGCAGCGCGCCCGCCGCGCGATCACGCTGATCGCGGCCGCCGCGCTGCTCGCGTTGCTGCTGATCGCCGGGCGACCCGCGGACCGCGCAGCGGCCGCCAAGGCGTCCGCAGTGTGCCCTGCCCTTCCCTATGGCCTCGCCCCCGAGGGCCCCGCCGCGACCCGGTTCACGATGATGATCCGGATCAACACCGAGGGAAACGTCAACTCCTGGACGCAGTTCAACACGGACCCGGGCCACGGGGGCCTTGCCCCATACGTCCGCCCGCAGGACATCTTCGTCCTCAACAGCCGCTTCACGGGCAGCGGCCAGTTCCCGGCGATGACCGACGCCGTGGCCACCGGCCTCGCCAGCACCCTGCGCGCAACCTTTCCCTGCAACCGGATCATCGACCTCAACGGGATGAGCTACGACCCGACCCAGGCCGGCTACGCGTACACGGGGATCGACGATCCCAACGTCTTCGCCGTGCTCACGGACCTCGAGCAGGACGACTGGAACAGCGGCCGGGTGACGGACCCCGCGCGGGCCCCATGGACCAACAACTTCGCTAGGGCCTTCCCGAGGGTCAAGGTGTGGGACTTCGGCCTGGCGTCGACCGCCGCCGCAAATTCCGTAGGCGCCCCTAAGCGCACGGGCCTCGCACCGCAGGACGTCGCCGGCTGGAACTACGGCCAGCTCGCGCAGGACCTCAACAAGAAGAACCTGCGACTCGGCTCGCGAAAGCTCGGGCCGCAGAGCGTGCAGACCCAGGACGCCTGCGCGAACGGCGGCGGCGCGGCCTTTGGCGCCCGCGCCAAGGCACTGCGCCTCCAGTACAGCTTCAAGTTCATCACCAAGAAGGTGCGGGTCAAGGGCAAGAGGAAGAAGGTCAAGAAGACCGTCCGGCAGCCGCTGAAGAAGAAGGCGAAGCCGCAGCTGAGCAACCTCGCGATGGAGATCTCCTTCACCGACAGTCCTCAGGCCAGCGCCAGCCAGGCGATCCTCAGCACCTCCGCCGCCCTGGCGGCCTCCTGCGTGCCGCCGGCGCTCAAGCAGGGGGTTGGGGCGTTCTTCCTCTTCGCCGCCGAGGACGGGATGCGGCTCTTCTTGCAGCAGCCTGCGATCGCGCCCCTGCGGCCGCCGGTCGGCGCCAAGACCTCCTCCGGCAGCACCGGCGGCGTCACTCCCGGCGGCACCTAGGCGACATGAAACGGGTTGCCGCTTTACGCGGCACCCTCGCGTAACACCACGGTCTTCGCGCGCAGGTCCGAGAGCGCCTCGGCCGCGTCATCCCAGGCGACCCTGTTCACGGTCATCGGGTCCGGATCGAACTTGCCCTCGCGGATCAGCTCCAGCACGTCGGGCATCAGCGTCCGCACGTGGGGGCGCCCGGTCACGAAGGTGATCCCCTGCGTGAACATGTCGAGGAGCGGCAGCGGCGTGGGCGCGAGGTAGATGCCGATGCTGGTCGAGTAGCCATCGGCGTCGGTCGAACGCAGGACGCAGGCGATTCCGTCGGGGTCGGCGCTGGCATCGACCGTGATCGGATAGAAGCCCACCCGGTGCGGGAACTCCTCGTCCAGAACGTTCGCGCCCAGCTTCGCCGCCAGCTCTCGGTCGCGTGAGGTTCCGCCAACGACGTCGACCCTCTCGGCTCCGAGGGCGAGGGCGATCGCGACCGAGTAGAGCGCGATCGAGCCGGCTCCCATTGCGATCAGCACCGGCGCGCCGGGTCGCTCCATGAGCGGAGGAGCCACGCACCGCCAGGCGTCGGGGATGTTGTCCGAGAGGCTGGCCACGGTCGTGGGGCTGATGCCGTCGGGAATCGGGACCAGCATCGCGTCCGGGTAGGGGACCCTCACCGAGTCGCTGGCGAAGCCGCCGTAGTCGTCTCCGATCGGGAGCCCGTAGGTGGAGAGCCTCGGCACCGAATCGCAGTTCCCGCTCCTGCCGGCGCGGCACGCGTCGCATTCCCCGCAGGAGATCTGGAAGGGCACGCTGACCAGGTCACCCGGCTCGACCGACTTGACGGAGTCGCCGACCTCGGTCACCTCCGCGACGCACTCATGCCCGAACGAGAACGACTCGGCCGGGAAGCGACCCTGCACGAAGGCAACGTCGATGTCGCAGGTCGCCAGGGCGACCGGACTGACGAGCGCCTCGCCGTCGCCTTCGAGCCTCGGATCGGGCGCCTCGCGCCATTCGAGCTTGCCCTTCTCGAGGAACTCGAGCTGCCTCATGCGGGGACCTCCTGGTTGCCGGTGGCGGCCGCCGGGACCTTCTCCTTGCCAGAGCCTTCGTCCTCTCGCTCGGCCTTGGCCGCCTCGCGGAGCTGGTCGAAGCGGACGACCTGCCCCGCGGCGCCCCAGTTGCCGTCAGGCACCTCGTGGATCAGCGTCCAGACCCGGACGCCCGCGTCGGGGCCCCAGCCGGTCGCGTCGAGGACCAGCTTGGTGGCGTCCTCGACCAGCCCGGCCTTGCGCCGCTCGCTGAGGGCGCCGCTCGGGACCGTGACGTCGATCACGGCGTGTGCCTCGGCGACGCCGTCCGGAGTCTGGATGTCGTCCGCAGCCAGCGCGTGCACGTGGGTCCAGGTGATGGAGCGGAAGAACTCGGTGTCCGGTGCTCCCTCCCAGCGCAGCAGCGTCGCGCCGAGATCGCGGGCGAGCTCCTGCCTGGCGTCGTCGCTGAGGGACTCCGCGGGAATGGTCAGGTCGAGCTTCGGCATCAGATCCTCCTTGGGCGGAACCTTGGGTTCAGAAGCTGGACGCAGGCTATAGGGTTCGGATTCCGAACGCAGCCTCGCTATGCTGGCCCCGATGCGCGCCTCGGACCTGGCGACAGAGAGATGCTCGATCGCCCGGCCGGCCGCCCTGCTGGGCGACCGCTGGACGCTGGTGATCCTCCGCCAGGCGTTCTCCGGGACCAAGCGCTTCGAGGACTTCCAGTCGATCCTCGGCATCTCCCGCTCGCTGCTCTCCGAGCGGCTCGGCCGGCTGGTAGATGCCGGCGTCCTGCGCCGCGAGCCCTACAAGGACGCGGTCCGCACCCGCGACCGCTACCGGCTCACCGAGATGGGCCTGGACCTCTACCCCGTGCTGATGGCGCTCCGCGAGTGGGGGGACCGCTACATGGCGGAGGAGGGCCCGCCCGTCGAGATCCGCCACAAGAGCTGCGGCGGCGAGCCGACACTCGAGCTGCGCTGCGGAAAGTGCGGCGAGGAGATCGGCGCGCGCGACGCCGAGGCCCTCCCCGGCCCCGGCCTGAAAGCTGCTTAGCCCCGACGCTCTTGTCCGAGAATTGACCGAAAGCGCCGCTTTGCATGGGAAGCGCCTATCAGGGAGAACGGTGGTCCATGCCCAGGCCTAGACTTTGATCCGTGCGCAAATCGCGCGCCGATAACTCGACAAGCCGAGCCGTAGCTGCCGCTGCTCTCGAGATCACCGCCGCGGTCGCCGCCGCGACAGGTCTGGTTGCTCTCCTCGACGCTCTCGCCCCGATCACCGGACTCGGGGTCATCTACCTGCTGGCGGTGCTGCTTCTGGCGGTTCGGCGTGGCGAGCCCGCGGCCCTGGTCACCGCGTTCCTGAGCGTTCTCGCGCTCAACTACTTCTTTATCGAGCCGCGGCACCGACTGACGATCGCCGACTCGGAGTACGTGGTGGCGCTGATCGTCTTTCTGATCGTGGCAATCGTCGTCGGACGGCTGGCCGCGACGGCGCGCCAACGCGCCACCGAGGCGGAGCAGCGCGCCTACGAGGCAGCCGCGCGCGAAGCGGAGGCAAGAATCCTTGCCGCGGCCGCATCGGCGGTGCTCGAATCAGACTTGGAGTCTGAGCTCGGCGGAATGGAAAAGAGCGTTTACCGCGCAAGCGCCGGCAATCTGCGTATCGAGATGCGCCCGGCGAACTCCGATGACGATCAGGAGCTCGCCGTTCGCCTGGGCTCCCGCACCCGCTCGGGGTGGCTGCACGGATCGCCCGAGGCCGGCATCGGTCGTGGCGACCTTGAGCGCATGGCCGAGCCCCTGGGCCGACTGATGGACCTTGCGTTCGAGCGCAAGGCCATGGTTGCGCGCCAGGCGGAGGCGGAGGTGGCACGGCGCGCCGATGCGACCAAGACGGCGTTGCTTCACGCGATATCTCACGACCTGCGATCCCCACTCACCGCGATCGCCACGGCGACAGGTGGATTGCGTGCTGACATCTCGCAGGATGATCGCCGGGCTCTGCTTGACGCGATCGAAGGCGAGACGGCTCGGCTGGCGCGCCTGATCGACGATCTGCTCGATCTGTCGCGTATCGAGGCAGGCGCGATTCATCCGCGCACGGACTGGTGCGATCTCGCTGAGGTCGCCTCCAGCGCCGCCACCCATGTCCTCCGGAGAAGGGGCGAGCATCCGATCGAGTTCGACCTGCCCGCAGACCTACCGCTGATTCAGGCTGACGCTGCGCAGCTCGAACGCGTCTTCTCGAACCTGATCGAGAACGCGGTGCGGTTTTCCCCTGCTGACGAGGCCGTGCGCATCAGCGGCGGCAGCGGCAGCGGGCGGGTGATACTCCGGGTGACCGACCATGGGCCGGGGATCCCAACGCGGCGTCAGACGGAGGTCTTCGAGCCCTTCTCGCGCGGGCGGGACAACCATCAGGGTTCCGGCCTGGGGCTTGCAATCTGCCGCGGCTTCGTCGAGGCGAACGGCGGCACCATCCAGTTGCAGAGCACGCCGGGTCGCGGTACTTCGTTCGCGGTGTCCTTCCCGCTCGTAGCGCAACCCGCCGCCGTCGGTTGAGCTCGGAGTTCCATGTGCTCGTCGTCGACGACGAGCCGCACATCCTGCGCGGGCTGAAGGTGATCCTTCGCGATGCGGGCTACGAGGTGGAGCTGGCTGAAAACGCGGAGGAGGCGATCGACGCCGCCTCGGTGCGCCCGCCCGACGCCATCGTCCTCGACCTAGTGCTGCCAGACCGCAGCGGTGTCGAGGTCTGCGCGGAGATCCGCAAGTGGAGCAAGCTGCCGATCATCGTGCTCTCGGCGGTTGGCGATGAGCGGGAGAAGGTTCGGGCGCTCGACGCAGGGGCGGACGATTATGTGACGAAGCCGTTCGGCCCGGATGAGCTGCTTGCACGGCTGAGGGCCGTGCTGCGGCGCAGCGAGGGTCCCGGAGACGACCCGCGGGTGGAGATCGGCGACCTGGTAGTCGACCTCTCAGCCCGGCTCGTGGTCCGCGACGGCGAGGAAGTGCACCTCACGCCGATTGAGTTCGACTTGCTTCGGGTGCTTGCGACACACCAGGGAAAGCTGCTGACCCACGGCCAGCTGCTGCGCGAGGTGTGGGGGCCGGGCTACGAGGCCGAGACCCATTACCTGCGCGTCCATGTCGCCCACATCCGCGCCAAGATCGAGCGGAACCCAGCCCAGCCCCGCTACCTATTGACCGAACCCGGTGTCGGCTACCGGCTGAGCGAGTCGCCTTAGCGGAATCTCTACTCGCCGTCGCTCATTCTTAGCGGCTGCTTAGCGCCGCCGCACCGAAGCTTTGCTCATGGCCCGCGACACGGCGAAGCGCAGCCTGCACGAAGGTGGGAACGGTAACTCCGAGCTCCCTGGGACCGAGCCCGAGGTCCGGACGGCTCGGCGCCCGGCCCTGAACCGGACTCTGAATGAGGCGGCCCACAAGCTGGGCTACTGGCATCCACAGCCTGAGAGCGAC
The DNA here is from genome assembly GCA_963747425.1 of uncultured Solirubrobacterales bacterium. GTDB lineage: Bacteria > Actinomycetota > Thermoleophilia > Solirubrobacterales > 70-9 > DASUPK01. The sequence goes on along the minus strand of CAVVFJ010000008.1, from coordinate 367,085 downwards.
ATGGAAGCCGACGCCGAGGCAGTCCGGGAGCGATTCGAGGCGCTCGAGGACACAAGTCGCGACGTCATCACGGATGCCGGCAAGGCCGCCCTCGCCCTCGGCGCGCTCGGCGTCGTCTACGGCGACATCGGCACGAGCCCGCTGTACACCGAGCAGGTCATTTTCACGCAGAACGCCAGCGTCGCTCAAGCGACCGCGGCGGACGTCTATGGCGTGGTCTCGCTGATCTTCTGGGCGCTGATCATCGTCGTCGGCGTCAAGTACGCAGGGTTCATCATGCGCGCGCACAACCGTGGCGACGGCGGCATCATGGCGCTGGCGTCACTGATCCAGCGACACAGGGTGCCCCATGGCGTAGCGCTGGTGACAATCGGCCTCTTCGGCGCGGCACTGTTCTTCGGCGACGCGATCATCACGCCGGCGATCTCGGTCCTCGGCTCGGTTCAGGGGCTGAAGGTGGTCGAGCCGGATCTGGCGCACCTGGTGGTGCCGATCTCGGTCGTCATCTTGATTGGGCTGTTCATCCTCCAGCGACGCGGGTCGGGCACGATCGGGGCGCTGTTCGGACCGGTGATCCTCGTCTGGTTCGCCGCGATCGCGCTTCTGGGCGTCCACCAGCTGGTGAAGGACCCGGCGGTGCTTCAAGGGCTCTCCCCTACGTGGGGGGCTCGGTTCCTCGCTGAGCATGGGGTGGAGAGCCTCTTCGTGCTTGGCGGCGTCGTCCTAGCGGTGACGGGCGCCGAGACTCTCTACGCGGACCGCGGACACTTTGGGGCCGCGCCGATTCGGATGGGATGGTTCGCGGTCGCATTCCCCGCCCTGGTGCTGAACTACCTCGGCCAGGCCGCGATGATCCGTCACGATCCAGGCACCGCGGTCAACCCGTTCTTTCTGATGGCTCCCGGTTGGGCGCGCATCCCGATGCTGTTGCTGGCGACGGCCGCGACGATCATCGCCTCTCAGGCTGCAATCTCGGGCTCCTTCTCAGTCGCGCGACAGGCGGTCCAGCTCGGCTTCCTGCCACGGCTCAACATCCTCCACCCCTCGAAGCTGGAAGGCCAGATCTATGTCCCCATCGTCAACTGGGCACTGTGCATCGGCGTCGTCACCCTGGCGCTGGTCTTCCAGTCCGCCGACAAGCTGGGCGATATCTACGGCGTCGCGGTCACCGCGACCTTCGTCCTCAACACGCTGCTCTTCCTCGCTGTTGCCCGGTTCCTGTGGGGCACCCCGAGGCGCAGGCTTGTCCCGATCGCCGCCTTGTTCCTGGCTGTCGAGGTGGCCTTCTTCGCCTCCAACATCATCAAGATCGAGCACGGCGCGTGGCTTTCGCTGGCACTCGCACTGGTGCTCTCGCTCGTGATGATCAACTGGCGGCGGGGGCAGACGATTGTCAGCCGCGGCCGGACTGAGAAGGAAGGGCAGCTGACGCACTTCCTCGACGGCCTCGAGGCCCAGGGGGAGCCGCCGACGAAGGTCCCGGGCGTCGCCGTCTACCTGCACCCGACCAAGGAGACCACCCCGCTGGCGCTCCGGATCGAGGTCGAGAACACTCGCACGTTCCCGAAGCGGGTCGTGATCGTCTCCGTCGACCTGGTCAGCATCCCGAACGTCGACGAGTTCGAGCGCTTCACGGTCGAGCGGATCGGCGGCGAGTTCAACGTCTTCCACGTGACGGTCAGGGCCGGTTACCACGATTCGCTCGACGTCCCCGCGGCGCTGCGCCTCTGTCGCAAGCAGGGCCTGTTGGAGCGCAATCTCGACCTCGAGCACGCCTCCTACTTCGTCTCCCGAATTTCGATCAAGCCGACCGAAGACGTCCCCCCGGTCACTCGTTGGCGGAAGAAGCTGTTCATAGTCATGGCCCGGAACGCCGCGAGCCCGATCGACGCCTTCCAGCTGCCCAGCGATAAGACGGTGATCGTCGGCTCGCAGGTTGCGCTCTAGCAGCGCTCGACGGACCGCGGCGGTTTCGTCAGGGCCGTTACTGCCCGAACGTGCGGCAGGGCTCGCCGCGCAGCCCCGGACACGGGGGCAGCGGCGTCGGCGCCGTCACCCCAGGCACCAGCGGCAGGATCAGCCGCGACGGGTGCTTGTGCGAGAAGGCGACCGTGACGTTCGCGTTGCCGGCGGGGACGGTCTGGGCGAAGGCCCAGACCGGCTGATCGCCGACAGGGGCGCTCACGGTGACTCGGATCCGCGATCCGGCCCGGTAGACGTGGCCCTCGTAGTAGAGCGGGATGATCAGCTTCGTGAACCGGCCCTTGGGCAGCTTGGCGGCGTCCTCGCGCCGCAGGCTGAGGACAGGCTCGAGCAGGGAGCTGTGCTTCGCGTCCAGCTTGCGGGCGCTGGTGCGCAGATAGCCGCTCTGCACGTAGGTCTCCTTGCCGTCGGGGCGGACCTCCGAGACGGTCGCCTGGAGATCCAGGTTCGGCGCGGAGGCCCGGATCCAGGCGTGGACGGCGCCCGCGCCGATGATTCCGGCGTCGCGCGCCAGCGGCGGAGTGAGGAAGGAAGCGGCGCTGCCCGCGGGAGGTTGGCGCCAGTCGAAGTTGGGGTGCGCGGTCCAGAGATCGCCGCCCCCGGTGTCGGTGCCGGCGAAGTCGGTGGCGGGGCGGGCCGCCTTGTCCCAGATGAAGGTGTTGCTGCCGCCCTTGCGCCCCTTCTTCGGAGGCTTGCCCTTCAGCGCTCCATTGGCGCCGAAGAACCAGGAGCGCGCCCTGGTCTTGGGAATCGGGAGGTGATTGAAGTAGCGCTCGAAGCTCGGGTAGGGGTTTCCGGTGGCGCCGCCCGCGCCGTTGTCGAAGAGGATCCTGATCGGCGGTATGGCCTGGAACGCGCTGAGCGCTGCCTGATAGCTCGGCTGGTCCTGGATCGGGTCATGCGGCAGCGTCACGCCAGGTATGCCCATCGAGGTCGCGTAGATCGCCGGCGCCGAGGCCGCCGCCCCCGGTGGGTACTGCGGTTTCCGCTGAGCCACGTACAGCTCGAGGAAGTCGAACCAGCGGTTGAAGGTCTCGGGATCGAGGGAATCGATGTGGAACCCGTTGGTGAAGGTGAACCACTTGCGCTTGCTGCGGGTGAAACGATCGGCCAGGTTGGGACAGTGGGCGCCGGTCTGCTCGTCGTTGAACTGGCAGGCCATGAAGACGGGGACCCTGATCTTGTTGACGAAGGTCGCGGGAGACAGGGGGTTCGCGACCCTGGGCCGGAAGTAGCGGTTCTTCGAGATCTTGGCGATCAGGTCCGCGGCGGCGGTGTGGAGGGTCTGATTGGCCTTGCAGATCTGATCCCCGGCCTGGATCTGCTTGTAGGCCCAGCCCTGGCCCTCGGTCGGCGAGGCCGGCTTGGAGTCGTCGACCCGGTCCTGCGCCCACTGCACGGCGAAGCCGGTGTTGAGCAGGCCGCCCGGGTAGAGCGTGGTCGCGGTGTTGTCGATCACCGACAGCGGGGTGATCGCCGCCAGGCTCGGCGGCCTCGTGGCGCCGACGAAGAGCTGGCTGATCCCGCCATAGGACACGCCGACCATGCCGACCCTGTTGTGGAGCACCCAGGGCTGGCGAGCGGCCGTCTCCACGACGTCGTAGCCGTCGAGGCTCTGCAGCTTCTCGAAGTAGTCGAAGGCGCCGCCCGAGCAGCCGGTGCCGCGCATGTTCACGTCGACGACGGCGTAGCCGAGCAGGTTCATGATCTGGCTGATGCCGCTCTGGGCGCCCGCGGGGTTGGCGTAGCCGTAGCCCGAGTACTCGACCAGAGTCGGGTACGGCCCCTTGTCAGCCGGGCCCGGCAGCCGGACGTCGACCGCGAGGCTCGTCCCGTCCCGCGTGGTCATGTACCCGTAGCCGCCCTGAGGGAGCGTCTGGTTGTAGATCGAGGGGTCCTTCGGTGCGGGCCTGTCCCTCATCACGCCGACCTTCACGGAGCGGGATCCGTCGGCGGCGCGCACCCGGTAGCCCTTCCCGGCCGGAATCCCGCGGAAGACGACGCCGCCCAGCGTCCCCACCTGCCGGGTCTTGACGCGCTTGCCCTTGCGGTCGAGCAGTCGCAGGTTCGTCCCCGGCTGGGCCCCGGTGACATAGACCTGGTTGACGCTGCCGTGAACGGCGAGGCTGTTCGCCGCCGAGGCCGCGCGCGGGCGCCAACGCAGCGATCGCGAATGCCGCGGCAAATGCCGGCACCGCCATTCCTCTCAGACGCCTCGCGCTCCCCGCGCAATTCATCCCGTCGCCCTCTCCTTGGCCCTGGTTGGGTCTGCAGCATATATACGCGGATCGTTCCGCTTCGGTTTGCGCCCTACCCGGTGTGGACGGCGTCCCCGCCCATCTCCTCCAGGGTGTTCCCGATCGGCGGGATCGGGTTCTCGCGCATGATCCGCGCCATGTGGAGCAGGTTGTGGGCGCACCAGGAGCTGGTCCGCTGCGTGTACGGGTGATCCGGGCCGCCGGCGTCGAGGTACGAAGGCCCGGGGCCGGCGTCGCCAACCCAGTAGGTGTCCGCGTTGGGCGGCACCACGCAGCCGAGGTGGGTCATGTTGAAGAGGGTGGTCTCAGCGCTGGCGTGCGCGCCGTCCTCGTTGCCTGTGACCACGACTCCCGCGACCTTGTTGTAGAGCGGGTACTGCCCGACCTCGTTGCGCTCGTTGTAGGTCCCGTCGAGGCGCTCGATCACCATCTGGCAGACCGAGGAGCGGACCCCGAACCAGATCGACATTCCCATCAGCAGGATGTCTGCGGCCTTGAACTTCTCGAGGATCTGGGGCCATTCGTCGCCGTCCCCCTCATCGGAGCTGACGCCGAACTTGATGTCGTAGTCGACGGGCCGCAGGATCTCGGTCTCCACCCCGTGCTCCTCCAGGAGCCCGAGCACGCGGTTCATCAGCGCCTCCGTGTGGGACCTCTCGGGCGAGCGCTTCAGCGTGCAGTTGACCCCCAGTGCCTTGAGGCCTGCGCCGGCGTCGGCGCCGAGTGACTCGGCCATTCCTTCTCCTCTCGTCGCACGATTGACTGCCCATCGTCCCCCCGTGCGGCGCAACGTTACGTGACCTCGGAAGCCGAGATCGGGCGATCGGTAAGGTCAGCCGCCGTGAGCACCTACGAGGCGATCAAGGACCTGCCGCTCGAGATCGAGGGCTATGAGCTCGAGGGGCGCGAGTTTCATCCCGAGGGCACCGAGTTCGACCGGCTGACGACGACCATCCACCTAAAGGGCGGCGGGCACGAGGGGCTGGGTGAGGACGTCATCTACGACTCCCTGGACCACATCGCCCTTCAGGACGCCGGCCCGGTGCTCGACCTCGCGGGGAAGCACACGATCGCCTCCTTCTCTGAGCTGCTCGACGGCCTCGAGCTGTTCCCCACCCCACCCGAGCGCGAGGTCTCCGTCAACTACCGCCGCTGGGCGTTCGAGAGTGCCGCGCTCGACCTCGCGCTGCGGCAGGCCGACAAGTCGTTGCACGAGGTGCTGGGCCGCGAGCCGCAAGTCCGGTCACCTTCGTCGTCTCGATGCGGCTGACGCCGCCCGGATCCGATCAGATCTCCACGATCGAGCCCGTCCGCATGCGGTTGGAGATCTACCCGACGCTGCGATTCAAGCTCGACCCCACAAACGACTGGACCGACGAGCTGATCAGCCAGCTGGTCGACACCGGCGCCGTCGACTCCCTGGACTTGAAGGGCCAGTACAAGGGGACGCCGGTCGACGTCGAGACCGATCCCGAGCTCTACGGAAAGCTGATCGAGGCGTTCCCGGAGGCCTGGCTCGAGGATCCCGACGTCAGCGACGAGACCAAGCCGATCCTCGATCCGGTCGCCGACCGTGTCACCTGGGACGCTCGCGATCCACTCGGTCGCCGACATCAAGTCTCAGCCCTGGATGCCGAAGATGGTCAACATCAAGCCCTCGCGTTTCGGGCCGCTGCACGAGCTCTTCGCCGGCGTACGACTACTGCGAGGAGAACGGGATCGGCGCCTACGGCGGCGGCCAGTGGGAGCTGGGGCCCGGTCGCGGCCACATCCAGTACCTCGCCTCGCTCTTCCATCCCGGACACGCCGAACGACGTCGCCCCGTCCGGCTACAACACCGCCGGCACCGAGCCGGGGCTGCCCTCGAGCCCGCTCGAGCCGATGCCCACGGACCGCTTCGACGGACCCTGACCAGGCGGCGCGCTGGGCGTGCCTATAGGGTTTGAGCCATGGCCGACCAGAACTTCGCCGACGCCCTCAACGAGCAGATCTCGAACGAGTTCGCCGCCCAGCAGCAGTACATCGGCGCGGCCGTCTACTACGACTCCGAGACCCTGCCGAGGCTCGCCGCGTTCTTCTACCGCCAGGCGGTGGAGGAGCGGAACCACGCGATGATCATGGTCCAGTACCTGCTCGACACCGACGAGGAGGTGCGGATCCCCGACATCACCTCGCAGCAGACCCGCTACGACGACGTCGTCGGGCCGGTGAAGATGGCCCTGGAGCAGGAGAAGCGGGTCAGCGACGAGATCAACGACCTCTTCAAGCTCGCCCGCGACAGCGGTGACTTCCGCGCCGAGCAGTTCCTCGCCTGGTTCGTCAAGGAGCAGGTCGAGGAGGTCTCGTCGATGACCGACCTGCTCAACGTCTGCGAGCAGGCGAAGGAGAGCCCGCTGCTGATCGAGGACTTCCTGGCCCGGGAGCAGATCGGTGACGCCGGCGATGACCCATCGATGCCGCCGGCAGCGGGCGGCGCGCTCTAGAGGGTTGATGGGGGTTAGGCGTGTGCGCGGGGGCGCCGCAGGCCGAGCTGGGCGCTGCACGCGGCCGAAGCGGGTAGTGGTTGCTACCCGCGAGGTCGCGGGTGGCGATCCAGCGACGGGATGCGGCGTCATCCGCGTGCGCGGATAACCCGTATCAGCCCTCTAGTCCAGCCGCCCCGGGCGCCTGCGATGCGCCCTTCGCCTTGACGCACGGGTTGCGAGCGTCTGGCGGAGCTCGAGGATGTCCGATCGCATCTCGTTGATCGGCTGGCGGCTGTCCTCCAGCAGGCGGGAGTGGAGCTCGAGCTCGCGGGCCCCGGCGTTCTCCGCCGTCACCTCCCAGACCGCGGCGCCCTCCCGAGCGGTGAAGGTCTCCACCAGCTCGGCGTCCTCGAAGAGCGCCCCGGTCTGATCCTCGAGGCCCAGCCCGGGCTCGAGCTCCCCCGAGCCGATCGCGCGCAGGAAGCGGCGGCGGCGGACCGGCTCCGTCAGGTAGTGCACGCAGGCGCTCCCGGGCAGCAGCCCAAAGCCGTCCGCGACCGCGGGATCGCCCTGCGAGCTGGTGATCCCTCCCTGGAACCAGACCATCGCCCCGGCGCTCTGGCCGACGATCAGGATTCCCTCGCGCCAGCACTCGCGCAGGATCTCGTCGAGTCCGTGGGCGCGCCAGATCGCGATCAGGTTCAGCATGCTCCCCCCACCGGCGTAGATCACGTCCTGGTTGAGGAGCTCCTCTCGCAGGTCGACGGGGTTCTCGCCGAGCCGGAAGAGCGAGATCACATCGGGGACACAGTCTCTCTCCGCGAAGGTGCGCCGGAAGCGAGCGATCTGATCCTCGTGGTCCCCGCTCGCCGTCGGCAGCAGGCAGACCTTCGGCCTCGGCGACTCGGCGAGCTCGACGATCAGGTCGCAGATCGCGTCGTTGCCCGCCCGCCGGTCGAAGTCATGGCCGCCGAGGGCCAGGATGCGGCGGTGCGAGGTCACCAGCGCAGCCTAGGCCGCGGCCTGGCGCACCAGCGGAACGACGTTGTCCGGGGCCTCCGCGCCCAGGTACCTGGTGGCCAGCCTCGTCTCGAGCACCTGGCTCCCTCGTCGCTCCAGCTTGTAGGCCCGGGCCTCGGGCCGCGAGGCGACCACCTCGACCAGCTCGTCGCCGACGAAGCGCAGCGCCGCTCCGTCCTCGGCCGCGAAGCCCGCGGGCATCCCGTCCAGCAGGTGGCGATGGAACGCCCCGCGACGGTCGCCGTCGCAGTAGTGGACCGCGTTGCTGTGACGCAGGAACCCCAGCGCGGGCACCCGGTTGACCTCGCCGTGGTATCCGCTGACGGCCTCCGCGAACCAGCAGAGCGATCCGGCGCTCAGCCCGCAGAGGATCACGCCCGCCTCGTACGCCTCACGCAGCATCGAATCGATCCCGTGCGCCCGCCAGACGCCCAGCAGGCTGATCAGGCTGCCGCCGCCGACGTAGATCACGTCCTGGGCCAGCAGGTGCGAGCGAATGTCCGGGACGCCCCGCTCCCGGCGGAAGAGGCTGACGTGGGAGGGCCGGGCGCGGTCCCGGAACGCGTTGTAGAAGCGGACGACGTAGTGGTCCGCGTCGCCACTCGCGGTCGGCAGGAAGCAGATGCGCGGGTTCGCGGTCCCGGTGAGCCCGAGGACGTAGTCGTCGAGAAGCGGGTTCCCGGACTCCTGGGAGAACCCGCCGCCGCCAAACGCAACCACCTGTCTCATCGCTCCCGTCATGCCTGAAATTGTCCGCGCGATGCGTGCCTCGATGCTTGGACCGATGTCGAAAGATCGCCAAAGGCCGCTCGACCGACGGTCGAAATCCGTGCCTAGGGCCGCTGGATCGCCGGCTCCGGGCCTCGGCGCTGGGCGAAGATTGCCACGAGAACCAGCGGTGCGAACCAGACCGCGTACGGGTAGAACCAGTGGTTCGCTGTCACCTGGACGGCGATCAGCAGAACCGCCGCGAGCGCGGCGACCTGGACGGTCGAGCGTCGTTGGGGGGCGAAGAAGAACAGCGCGGCGAGCCCTACCGCGAAGACCTTGCTCAGGGTCTGCAGCCAGTGCAGCGATGGCGCCTGTCCCCAGACGCTGAACGGCGAGCCGCGGGACGCCTGGTAGCCGAGCGAGCGGTCGTACAGCTCGTGGAAGCCGCCATCGGGAAGGAGCGGGATGGTCACGAGAGCCGCCGTCGCAAGGAAGGCGAGCGTGAAGAGGATCAGGGGCCGCGCCCGCCGCTCCCCGTGCCCGGCGGCGAACAGAGGCGCCAGCACCAGCGGCCCGAACTTGGTCAACCCGGCGAGCGCCGACGCCGCCCCGCGAGCCGGTGGCGAGGAGAGCACCAGCAGGCAGCAGACCACGAGCAGCGCGACCAGCCCGTCGTTGAAGCTCGAGCCCAGCGCGTACATCGTGAACGGGTAGGCGAGCCAGGCGTAGGCGAGGGCGATGCCGAGGGTCGTGCCCTCCGGACCGGCTCGGACGCGGCGACCGAGCCCGAACAGCGCCAGGGCGGTGAGCAGCTCGAAGCCGAGCGTGGCCGCGCGGGCTGCCGAGACCTCGTCCCAGCTCCCGCTCCACGGGAGGGCCTGCTCGAACGGGACGTACGCCAGGTAGTTGACCGGCCCGTAGACGTCGCCGCGGATCGGCATCCCCGAGGACGACCCCTCTCCATATACGTCCTCGCCCTTGGCGAGCCGGTCAGCTCCGACCACCCCGGCGAGGCCGACGTCGATCACCTTTCCCTCAGTGGCGATGTAGGCGGTGTGGAAGGCGATCAGCGCAGCGATGCCCGCGACCAGCAGCCCGCGCGGCGCCAGCGGCAGCAACCGGTCACGGGTCTCTGCAGGCCTGAAGCCCGCGATCAGCATCCGCAGGAAGACGTAGGCGAGCACCGGATAGACCAGTGCGACCGACGCCTCGATCTTCGCGTGGTTGAAGAAGGCGAGCGAGACGCTGAAGCCAAGCAGGGCGAGCAGGTCCAGGTGAATCAACCGCAGCGGCCGCCGCGGATCGACGAACGGCGCCAGGAACAGGACGCAGAGGGGCAGCCAGACCCAGAGGTGGTTGACTGCGCCCGAGACGGCGCCGGAATAGCCACGGGCGAGCTCGGTCTCGACCTGGGTGCCGGTCCACTTCTCGACGACGCAGGCTCCGGCGTCGTCGACCACGACCTGGCCGATGTCGTCCCCCTGCTCGTCGAAGTAGTCGACCTGCCATTGCCTGGGAATGCCAGTCCCGGTCCGCGTGCGCGTCTCGAAGCGGCGAACCGATCCGCGCGGGACGAGCGCCTCGGTGGCGATCGCCGTTGCCTGCCCGGCGGTGAGGTCGAACCCCGGGGCCCTGACGCCCGGCGGCAGAGGCCGCGAGAGCGTCGCCGCCCGTCCGCCGAAGGGGGGCTGATCGGCGGGATCGAAGGAGCCCGGGTCGCAGGCATGCGCCGCAGCGGGCGCGGCGAGTGCGGCAAGAGCGATCAGCGCGGTCAGTGGCAGCCGCATCCGGCGCGATTGCATTCGCAATGGCTATCGGATTCGGGCGCGGGGGAGCCGGCCGCCAAGAAGTTCAAGAAGAGACGAAGTAACGGGAGCGACGGGACTCGAACCCGCGGCCTCCGGCGTGACAGGCCGGCGCTCTAACCAACTGAGCTACGCCCCCGAATATCCGGCGGCGGTCTTTGTGGCCGCCGCGTTTGTTGGAGGCTAGCCGCTCACCAATGAAACGTTGGTGGCGACGGGGCCCTTGGGGCCCTCCTCGGACTCGTAGCTGACGCGCGCGCCGTCGTCGAGCGACCGGTAGCCGTCTCCATCGATGCTCGAGAAATGCACGAAGAGGTCCTTGCTGCCGTCATCCGGCGTGATGAATCCGTACCCCTTCTCGTTGCTGAACCACTTGACCGTCCCTTCTGCCATTGCGCCTCCGCTTCATGGATCTTGGGGATTGACCCCCTCTGATGGCGCGTGAACCTAGCGAACCCGCCAGCCCCGTGCCCGCGTGACGGATTAGGGTGAGCCGCAATGCGGCTGGTGACATACAGGGCGGACGGTGAGGAGCGCGCCGGGGTGCAGATCGACGGCGGCCTGCGCGACGTGGCGGCCGTTCTCGGGATCGATCGCATCGGTGTCAAGGAGCTGATCGCGGGCGGGCGACTCGACGAACTGCGCACGAGCCTCGACGGCGCCGATGCCGATGCCATCGAGGGCGTGGAGCTGCTCCCACCTCTCCCGGACCCGGACAAGATCGTCTGCATCGGGCTCAACTACCGCTCCCACGCTGCGGAGGCGGGGATCGACCCGCCCGACCACCCCACCTTCTTCGCCAAGTTCCGGAACGCGCTGGCCCCACCCGACGCGACCGTCCCGCTCCCCGCAGCGAGCGAGAAGGTCGACTACGAGGCCGAGGTGGCGTTCGTCGTCGGACGGCGCTGCCGGGACGTCCCGCCGGACGAGGCCCTCGACACGATCGCCGGCTACATGCTCCTCAACGACCTCTCCGCCCGCGACCTCCAGTTCGCGACCCCGCAGTGGATGCCCGGCAAGGTGTTCGACGGCTCGGCGCCATGCGGACCCGCAATCGTCACGCCCGACGAGGCGGGCCCGGCCGATGCGATCTCGTTCGCCCTCGACCTCAATGGCGAGCGCATGCAGGAGGCATCGACCTCCGACCTGATCTTCTCGGTCGCCGAGCTGGTGGCCAGGCTGTCGCGGTGGATGACGCTCGAGCCGGGCGACATCGTCTCCACAGGCACGCCCTCCGGCGTGGGCAGCGTGCGCGAGCCGAGGGTCTGGCTCAAGCCGGGGGACGAGATCGTGATCACCTCGCCCACCCTGGGCGAGCTGCGCACGACGATCGCCTAGCCGTGCGCGAGGAACCGATCTTCTCCGGCGGCTGGGTCAAGGCTGCCCTCGTCATCCTGGTCGCGGGCGCGCTCGGAGTAGGGGCCTATCTCCTCGCTGCGGGGGTCGACATCAACCTGCCGGACCTCCCCGACGTGGGCACGAACAGCGCCGAGACGAACCTGTCCAACACGACGCTGGAGGACACCACGGTCGGCCGGACGCAGACCGAGCCGCAGCCGGAGCCCGCGGCGACCACGAACCCATTCACGTCCGCCGCCTTCGGCTCGGCGATCGCCAAGGTCCGCGCGGCGGTGGGGCCGAACCGGCAGCTCACCAGGGTCAGCATCAACGACACCCAGACGCAGTTCAGCGTTCGCCGGGGAAGCGGGATCGAGGCCTACTCGGTGAGGGCGGACGGCGGAGACCTGATTCGCCAGAGCGCCACGATCACCATCTCCGGGAACGCCACCATCGCCGATTTCGCGTTCGCGCTCGATGGGCTGCGACCCCCGGCGATCGACCGGATGCTGGCCTCGGCTCGCAAGATGAGCGGCGCGGCCGACTTCAAGCCCACCGTGCTCAACCTCGACCGGCGGATCCCCTTCGGCTCGAGGGAGCTCGCCTGGACGATCAACGCCGAGGGGGGCGGGCGAAACCTGACCTACCGGGCCGCGGCCGACGGGGCGCAGGTGCAGAACATCGGGGGAGGCGGAACCCCGATCCCGCCCCAGATCCAGCAGGCCCAGCAGCTCAATCAGTGCATCCAGGCCGCGAGCGGGGACATCGACAAGATCACCGCCTGCTTCGACCGCTTCAACGGCGGTCAGTAGCTAGCTGCGCTCCTCCACCAGCTGCTCGATGCTGCGATAGACGCCCGGGGCGTTCTTCTTCAGCCTCTTCACCTCGAAGTGGCCGAGGCTGATCAGCCTCATCCTCGAGGTGGCGGTGACGGTGGCGGCGCGCATCGAGTCGTCGAGCATCCCCGCCTCGCCGAAGACGTCCCCGGGACCGAGGTCGGCCAGATGCTCTCCCTCGCGGGTCACCTCGGCCGTCCCATCCTCGATCGCGAGCAGCTCGCGGGAGAAGCCACCCTCCTCGAGGATCACCTCTCCCTCGGGAACCTCCTTGGACTGCGCGAAGGCCGCGACCTGCTTGAGCTCCTCGTCCGAGGCGTCGGAGAACAGCGGGATTCGCTTCAGCTGGGTCGCGTCCACAACTCGGCAACTTATCCCAGAGGACCTGGGTTAGAGTGGCGCGTCAACCACGCAACACGGGGAGAGTGAGTTCAGATGGGATTGATGGACAACATCAAGAAGGCTCAGGACGCAGCCCAGCAGGCCATGCAGCAAGGGGGAGCGGGCGCGATGAGCCCCGACGCAAGCGACGTCGAGCATGCGAACCTGGCGATGAAGCTCAACCAGAACGGCCTTCCGGGCGTCGCCACGATCAACTCGATCACCGAGTCCGGTGAGGGGTCCGACCCGGTCAACAAGGCCTATGACATCGGCGTCAGCGTCGCGCTCGAGAACGGTGAGAGCTACGACACCACGGTGCACCAGTACCTGACCCAGGACGCCGTCAACGCGTACCAGCCCGGTGGCAAGTTCCAGATCAAGGCCGATCCGGACGACACCAGCAAGGTCATGCTCTACGGGCAGGCATAACGGCGGCAGGCCGCAGCGCTAAATAGGGGTCCAGACCTGGGCGCCGGCTGCCGATAAAACCCTGGCGTTCATATGCCCCTGCTCGCATCCATTACCGACTTCTTCTTCAACTGGTACCCGGTCTTCGGGGTCTTCTTCTCCGCCGGCATCCTGATCGTCTTCGTCTTCCTCCTCCGGACGACGATGGGGACGACGCGACCGGAGACGGTCAAGGCCAGCAAGACGGACACCGTCCTCTGGGAGGACGTGCAGGGGGTGGATGCCGCCAAGGAGGAGCTGGTGGACGTCGCCGAGTGGCTCAAGGACCCGAAGCGGTTCGAGGTCCTCGGCGCCCGGGCGCCGCGCGGCGTGCTGCTCTACGGACCGCCCGGCACGGGGAAGACGATGCTCGCCCGCGCGGTTGCCGGGCATGCCGGTGTGGACTTCTTCGCCGCCTCGGGATCGAGCTTCGTGGAGATGTTCGTCGGGCGCGGAGCAGCGCGGATCAGGCGCCTCTTCAAGGAGGCCCGCCGCTCCGGTCGCGCCGTCGTCTTCATCGACGAGCTCGACGCGGTCGGGGGACATCGCGGCTCCGGAGCGGGCGACGGCGGCACCTCCGAGCGCGAGCAGGCCCTCAACCAGCTGCTGGTGGAGCTCGACGGCTTCGAGCGCGACCCCGGCACCGTGATCGTCCTCGCAGCTTCGAACCAGATCGAGAAGCTCGACAAGGCCCTGCTCCGCCCGGGCCGGTTCGACCGCCAGGTTCTAGTGGCGCCGCCCGACCGCGACGGGCGCGAGGCGATCCTCCGCTCGCACGCCCGCGACAAGACGCTCTCCGACACCGTCGACCTGGTCGACGTGGCCCGCAAGACCACCGGGCTGACCGGCGCCCAGCTCGCCAACGCCCTGAACGAGGCCGCGATCATCGCCGGCCGGGCCGGGCGCATGGCGATCGCGCGCGAGGATCTCGACGAGGCGCTGCTCCGCCAGTCGGTGGGCTCGCAGCAGTCGCGCCGGTTGACGGAAAAGGAACGCCAGATCGTCGCCTACCACGAGGGCGGGCACGCGCTCTGCAGGCGGCTCTGCGGGCTCGATCCTCCGGAGATCCTCAGCATCGTCCCGCGCGGGCCGGCACTGGGCTTCGTCGCGCACTCCCCGAGCGAGGACCGCTACCTGCGCTCGCGCAAGGATCTGATGGATGAGATCGTGATCCTCCTCGGCGGCCGCGCCGCCGAGGAGGAGGTCTTCGACGAGGCCTACTCCGGCGCCGCCGACGACCTCGCGAGGGTCCAGAAGGTCTGCGTCCAGATGGTCACGGAGTTCGGGATGACCGTCTCGCACGGCCCGCCCGACAGCGCGCCCCTGGCGCAGCCGACGGGCGACTATTCGATGTCCGACCGCAGCCGCCGCGACGTGGATGAGAACGCCCAGGAGCTCGCCCACATGGCATACGCGCGAGCCCGCCAGCTGATGAAGGTCAACCGCCAATGCCTCGACGACCTCGCCAGCAACGCCCTGGAGCGCGAGACGCTCACCCGCGAGGACCTCGACGAGATCTTCGACGCGCACGACCTGCGCCGCTCGTTCCTGCCCGATGGCGAGGAATCCGAGCAGTCAGTGGCCCGCAAGCTGATCGCCAAGGACCGGGCCCGCTCGACCGGGGCGCTGATGCCGCACCACAGCAAGCCGGACAGCCCCGACCAAACCACCTGAGCTTCAGGCGCGCTTCAGCGCCAAGGCGCACCAGGTGCGGTGGATGACCCAGTGACTGCCGACCGGGCGCCCCGGGACTCCGTGTCCGCGCACTGGCCCGCTGCCGGTAGGGAAGCTCAAGCCGGCAGCGGGCCGGGCGCGGAAACCAGCCCCAAACACGAGGGTGCTTAGGCGGTCAGACGGTGCGGCTACCGCCGCGCCCCATAAAGAAGACCAGCAGCGCGACGATCGCCAGCGCGAAGAGCACGGGGTGGACGATTGCCCCGCCCGCGATGGCGATGATCAACAGAACGACACCTGCGATTAGCCACAGCATGAGCATTCCCTCCTTCCTTGGCCTGCCTTGCTCGGCGCTCGTATACCCGCATCGCGGTGACGCAATCGGAAATTGCCGGTCGACCGGGGAACGCTGCGATGGGCGGTGCCGGGCTCGAACCGGCGACCTTCTCGGTGTAAACGAGATGCTCTCCCAGCTGAGCTAACCGCCCTGGGGCCCGCTCGATTATGACCGGCGCGGGAGCTCGGGGGTGGTGGTACCGTCGCGCGCCATGTGGAGGCGAGTCCTTGGGGGACTGTCCTTCGCCGCGGTGATCGCGGCCGCGCTCGCCTGCGCGCCGGCGGCGAGCGCCCAGGACGTGACGATCACGTCGTTCGATGGGACCAAGATCGCCGCGCATTGGTTCGTCGGGGACGGCGTCGGTCCCGGCCAGCGGGCGCCGACGATCCTGGAGGGGCCGGGCTGGAGCCAGGGCGGGGATACGAACAGCGGGGGTGGCGCCGCCGACGCCGGCGCGATCTTCGGCGTGCCGGGCATCAGCAACTTCGTCAGCCACGGATACAACGTCCTCACCTGGGACCCGCGCGGATTCGGCCAGTCCGGTGGAACCGTCGAGATCGACGATCCGAAGTACGAGGGCCGCGACGTCCAGGCGCTGATCGACTGGGTCTCGAAGCAGCCGGAGGCCCAGCTCGACCAGAGCTGCTCCAAGACGAAGCGGCGCGGGAAGCACCGGAAGCGCCGTTCCAAGCGCCAGGTCACCTGCGCGACCAGCCCCGACGACCCCACGATCGGGATGGCGGGCGCCAGCTACGGCGGCGGCATTCAGCTGGTCGCGGCGGGACTCGACCAGCGGATCGACGCAATTGCCCCGACCATCGCCTGGCACTCGCTGCTCACCAGCCTGTTCCCGGAGGGCAACATCAAGCTCGGCTGGGGATCGATCCTGGAAGCCATCGGCGTCGAGGGGACGCTGCCGGGCGGCCTGAGCGCGCCGGCGACCGCCGCCGGCCGCCAGGATCCGCACTTCTACTCCATCCTCGCCAACGGGCTGGCGAGCGGGACTACGACCCAGGACGACCTCGACTGGATGGCGTCGCACGGGCCCGGCGAACTGCTGAACCGGATCCAGGTCCCGACGCTGATCATGCAGGGCACCGTCGACACGCTGTTCCCACTGGACGAGGGCGTCGCCAACTTCAACCAGATCGGCGCGAACCCCTTGAGGACGGCCGCAATCAAGGCCAAGGCGAAGAGGAAGCGAAAGCGCGGCCGCCGCGCCGCCTCGGAAACGCAGAGGGTCCCGGTGAAGATGATCTGGTTCTGCGGCGGACATGGCGTCTGCCTGACCGGCGCCGGTCCCGGCAGCGACTACCTGGATCAGCGCCAGCTCGCCTGGTTCGACCGCTACCTGCGCGGCAAGCAGGCCACCGATACCGGTCCCAAGTTCGCCTGGATCGCCGACGACGCGCAGCTGCGCGGCAGCGATGCCTATCCGCTGCAGCCCGCCGGTCAGTTGAAGGCGTCCGGCTCCGGGACCCTGCCGGTCCTTCCCGGCCAGGGCAGCGGCGGCCTGATCTTCGCCACAGCGGCGGCCAACGCCGTCAACGTGCCCGTTCCGGGGCCGAGCGGCGAGGCGAACGTCGTCGGCGCGCCACACCTCGACCTGACCTATCACGGCACGGCGGCTCCGCAGAGGACCTGGGTCTACGCCCAGTTCGTGAACCCGCGCAACGGCACGGTGCTGGGGAACGTCGCGACGCCGATCCCGGTGACGCTCGACGGCCAGCCGCATTCGATCTCGCGAGACCTCGAGATGGTCGCCGGGCGGGCGCCGGCGGGCGGTGGGTACACGCTGCAGCTCACCCCGTCGTCATCGCTCTACGACATCCAGCGCTCGGCGGGGCTGATCACGTTCAACAGCATCGACGTGGCCATGCCGCTCGGCGACCCGGTGAGTGGGATCTCCGAAGTCAAGGCGAAGCACCGCAAGCGCAAGCACAGCAAGCGCAAGCACCGCGCCTAGCCCCTACTGGCCATAGGGTTCCGCGGGTGAGAGTGCTGGTGACCAGCTCGCGGATGCCGTTTGCGCTGGACGTGATCCGCAAGCTCGGCGAGCGCGAGCAGGAGGTGTTCGCCTGCGACAGCTATGCGGCCTCGCCGGGGAGCCACTCGCGCTATCTGGCCGGGCACTTCACCACGGCCTCCGCGTCGGAGGACCCCGAGCAATTCGCCGCGGACGTGGAGCGCATCGCGCGCGAGAACGAGATCGAGCTGGTGGTGCCGATGTTCGAGGAGGTCTTCTACCTCGCGGCGCAGCACGAGCGGCTCTCCGCGGTCACCAGGCTCTACGCGCCGCCGTTCCGCACGCTCGCGCAGGTGCACGACAAGGGGACCTTCCAGGAGCTCTGCGACCGGCTGGAGATTCGGACGCCGCACACGGTGCTCGCTCACAGCCCCGAGGAGCTGAGCGAAGCGATCGAGCGCTTTCCGCGCTACTTCGCGCGTGCCGCGTTCTCCCGCGGCGGGGTCGGCCTGCTGACCAACACCGGGCCCCTGGCCGGACATCTCTCGCTGGACGAGTGCCACCCCACCGAGGCGAACCCATGGCTGGTCCAGGAGTTCGTCGACGGGCCGATGCACTGCACGTACTCCTGCCTTCATGACGGGAAGATCGCCTCCCACATGTCCTACCGGGCGCCCCGGCAGTGGGAGCACTCCACCGGGATCCAGTTCCTCTCGGTCGATGCGGCGGACACGCTGCCGACCGTCGAGCGGCTTGGGACGGAGCTCGGCTGGACCGGTCAGATGTCGCTCGACTTCATCGAGACGGACGACGGACTGGTGATGATCGAGTGCAACCCGCGGCCGACCGACGGCGTCCTGTTGATGACCGCAGAGGAGCTCGAGCGCGGGATCCTGCAGCCGCAGGACGAAACCCTCCTGGTGCCAGCCGGACGCGAGACGCAGCTCGACTTCGCGGTCCTCGCTCAGATCTTCAGGGAGCCCTTGAAGGAGGCCCCGAAGACCATCCACGACCTCTCGAAGATCCCGGGCACCGACAAGGGCTGGCGAGACGCGATGCCGAAGCTCTACTCGTTCCTGGCGCTGGCGCGCTTCGAGCGCCTCAGCCTGCGCCAGCGCGAGCAGCTCTTCGTCGCCATGGCCGACGGGATCACCTGGGACGGCCAGCCGATCCCGGGGCTGCCGCCCGACGACGCTGCGTATCTCGCCAAACTGACCGGGTGATGGATCGCTCGATTCTCTGGCGCGCGGCCGCGGCGCAGGTGGTGGCCGTTGCCGCCGTATCGCTGGTCCTGGCCGTGACGCTGCCTCATTCGTTCTTCGAGGACTGGGGCTGGCTGACCGGGCCCGCGGCCTGGCTCGGCTGCGCGGCGCTGACGGCCTGGGCGCTGCACCTCGACGTTCGCGGCGTGATGATCGGGGCGATCCTGGCCGGGATCCCGAGTGCGATCGCAGTGCTCGCCGGAGTCCATTGGCTTGGCGTGATCATCGCCATCGCGGCGTTCGCCGCCTGGTGCGCCTGGCTGGCGCGGCGACCAGGAGGCGTGCTGTGGACCTAGGGATCGAGGGCCGCACCGCCCTGGTAATGGGCGCGAGCCGGGGCATCGGCCGGGGCATCGCCGGCGCCCTGGCGCGTGAGGGCGCCAGGGTGGCGATCTCCAGCCGCTCCGAGGATGCACTTCGGGAGGCCGCCGGAGAGATCGAGGGCGAGGTGCGGCCGTTTCCGGCGGACACCGGCGATCTCGAGCGGTTGCGAACGCTGCCGGGCGAGGTGGCGGAGGCGCTCGATCCAGTCGAGATCCTGGTGGCGAACACCGGAGGGCCGCCGGGCGGCGGCACGCTCGACAACTCGCTCGAGGAGTGGGATGACGCATTTCGCTCGCTCGTGCTCGCGACGCGGGTCCTGGTCGAGGGCGTGCTGCCCTCGATGAGGGAGCGGCGCTGGGGCCGGATCGTGAACGTCTCCTCCAGCTCCATTCGCGAGCCGATCGCCGGGCTTGCGCTCTCCAACGCCAACCGGCTCGCGGCCCTGGGCCTGCTCGAGACACTCGCCGACGAGGTGGCCGGCGACGGGATCACCGTCAATACGGTCGCCACCGGCATGTTCGCGACGGATCGGCTCGCCGACGCTCAAGGGTCTTTGGAGGGTGCCAGGTCGGCGGCCGAGCAGATGGTGCCGGCGAGGAGGCTCGGCGAGCCCGACGAATACGGCGACCTGGTCGCGTTCCTGTGCTCGGAGCGGGCCGCCTATCTCACGGGATCGGTGATCCCGCTCGACGGCGGCCGGCTCCGCTCGGTCTAGCTCAGGCAGTCGCGGGCCTTGGAGCCCGCCGGAAGGCGATCAGCAGCCAGACCCCGCCGGCGATCATCATCCCCACGCTGAGCAGCTGGGCCAGGGTCAGTCCGATCGCGACGTCGTCGTTGCGGCGGATGAACTCGACCAGGAAGCGCTCCGTGCCCGCCAGCAGCAGGTAGAGGGCGAAGAGCGTCCCGTTGGTGAACCGGTCGCGAAGGCGCCAGAGCACCAGGGCCACGAGCCCCATCGCCAGGGTCTCGTAGACCGGCGTCGGGTGGACCGTCTGGTCGGTCGGCTTGGTCCCGTCCGGATAGGCCATCGCCCAGGGGCCGTTCCAGGCCTTGCCGTAGTCGCCGTCGCCGGAGAGCTGGCAGCCGCAGCGGCCGATCGCGTAGCCGAGGGCAAGCGCGGGAGCGGCGAGGTCGAGCAGAGCGAGGGTGAGGAAGCCGCGCCACCAGGCCCAGAGAAAGACGCCCAGCGCGCCGCCGATCACGCCCCCGTACCAGACCAATCCCGAGCCGGAGAAGATGTTGCCGAGCAGGTCTCCCTTGACGTCGCTGTAGTTCTCGAAGATGAAGTCGAGGCGGGACCCGACGAGGCCGCCGAGCAGCGCGGCGAAACCCATCTCGTACGCCCAGTCGACCGGCTTGCCGATCTCCCCGAGCCGCCGCCAGATCACAGCCCCCGCCCCGATGAACGCGAGCGCGAAGCAGATCCCGAAGGTCTGGAGGGTCAGCGGTCCAAGGTGGATCTCCGGCAGCACGAGACGGGAGGCTAGTCCAGCCGGCCAAACGCGCGATGCTCAGTCGGAGAAGACCCCGGACATGGCCTTCAGGCCGACGTCCATGCCGCTCCAGAAGGCGCCACCGTGAAACGGCTTGCCGTGGCGGAAGCGCCAGGGCACCGAGGTTCCGAGCATCTTCTTCCCCATCCTCCAGATCCGCGAGGAGCCGACCCTGTAATCGCCGTCGGCGTCGGGCCGGACCTCGATGGGATGCGCCGGGTCGCCGGTGAGCCGCAGCGGGACCTTGGCGAAGGTCGCCTTGTCGAACTGCTCCATGATGCACATGCTCACCGGGTCGAAGCCGAGCTCCGGCTCCGTGTCCAGGATCACCGATGCGATCTGGGATGCCGCCGCGTCGCCCTGCAGGAAGGCGAGGAAGGCCTGCTTGACCGGGAAGTCGCCGGCGTCGCCCACGGCATAGATCTCGGGATGGCCCTGCACCCTGCGGGTCGACAGGTCCGTCGCCAGGAAGCCTCGGTCGTCGGCCTCGAGGCCCGCGAACGGGGTCGAGGCGATGTAGGGCGGGAAGGCGACGAGGAGGTCGTGGTCGAGCCGCTCGCCGTTCTCGAAGTCGACGCCCTTCGCATCGACGCCCTTGACGACCCAGTCGGTCCGGCCCTCGATGCCGCGGCGCTCGAACTCCTCGGTGACGAGATCGTGGAGGCGGGGGCCGAAGGCCTGGATGTAGCCCTGCTCGTAGGTCGCCCACGTGATCGAGGTCGCATCGCGGCCGCCCTTGCGGCGGAGCCAGGTCTCGAACATGAGCACGATCTCGTAGAGGGGTCCCGCGCACTTGTTGTTCGGCGGGATCAGGAAGAGGACGCGCTGGCGGTCGCCCGTCCTGGCAGCCGCGAGCGTGCGCTCGAATGCCTCGCGCAGCTCGAGCATCTCAGGGATGGTCCACATCGTTCGGGCGTGCTCCGCAAGCCCCGGGATCTCGCCGGGGCGCATGTCGGATCCGGTCGCTATGACCAGTTGGTCATAGCCGAGGCTGCGTCCGTCTACCTTGACCTGGCGGGCATCCGGATCGACCTCGTGCGCGCGGGCCTGAATCAGCTCGATCCCGCGTTTCGCCGCCGGCTTCGCCAGGGGAACCTTGAGGCGGTCCGGGTCGAGCCCGAAGGGCACGTAGATCGAGTTCGGCTTGAAGAGGAAATGGTCCTGGTCGGAGACCAGGGTGATGTCGGCGCGATCGCCGGTGAGCAGGCGGAGGTCGAAGGCGGTCTCGAGACCGCCGAAACCGCCTCCGAGCACGACGACACGAGCTCGAGCCAACCCGCCAGGGCCGGGAACTCCATTTCCCGTTGTGCTTTCCGCCATTGGACGGGAGGCTGCCAGCGACTCGAGCCGCCTACATCAGCCCTGCCCCCAGACCTCGTCTACGGGTTCTCCACGTAGGGGTGAAGTAGCCCCGGCGGGAATTGAACCCGCGTTCCCAGGTTGAAAACCTGATGTCCTAGCCATTGGACGACGGGGCCATCGAGCGGAAGTTTAGGAACGTCGCTGCTCAGCCCAGCAGCCGCTCGAGCAGCGCCTTCTGGGCGTGCAGCCGATTCTCCGCCTGGTCCCAGACGGCCGAGCGTTCTCCGTACAGCACCTCCGCGCTGATCTCCTCGCCCGGGTGGGCCGGCAGGCAATGCAGGGCGACGGCGCGCTGCGAGGCCGCTGAGAGAAGCTCATCGTTGAGTTGATACGGCGCCAGGTCGCTGCGGCGGCGATCCGCCTCGGCCTCGTCGCCCATGCTGACCCAGACGTCCGTATAGACCGCGTCCGCCTCGGCGACGGCGGCACGAGGGTCGTCATCGACCTCGGCCAGGCCATCCTCGAGCCGGTAGCCGTCCGGGCTCGAGACGACGACGTCCACGCCCGCGATCCCGCCGAGGATCGCGAGCGACCGCGCCACGTTGTTCCCGTCCCCCACGTAGGCGAGCCGCAGTCCCTCCAGCTCGCCGAAGCGCTCCCTCAGGGTGAGCAGGTCAGCCAGCGCCTGGCAGGGGTGGTGCTGCGGCGTCAGCCCGTTGATGACCGGGACGTCCGCGCCCTCCGCCAGTCCACGCACCTTCTCGTCGGACCCCGAGCGGATCACGATTCCGTGCACGTACCTCGAGAGGATCCGGCCGGTGTCGCCCAGCGATTCGCCGCGACTGAGCTGGAGCTCGTCGCCGCGGAGCACAATCGGCGTGGCGCCCAGCTCGGCGGTCCCGACCTCGAACGAGAGGCGGGTCCGAGTCGACGGCTTCTCGAAGACGAGCGCCACCGAGAGACCCGCCAGGGAGTCACTTCCCTCGCCCTGATCCCGTCCGCGCTTGATCTCCTCGGCGCGCTCGAGCAGCGCCAGCAGCTCCCCGCGATCGAGCTCCTCGCCGGTCAGGAAGTCGCTGGCTGGAAGATGTGCCGTCGGTGGAACCATCAGGCCGCCGATACTAGGGCCGTGCAGCTCACCGCGATGACATGGAACTTGTTCCACGGACGGGACTGGCCGCCCGAGCCTGAGCTCCAGGTGCGCGCCCACAAGGGCAACTTCCACCGGGGCCCGCGTCTGGGGAAGAGCTACGAGCAGGTCAACTGGGATCTGTTCGACGAATTCGCCTCGCTGATCGACGAAGTGGACTGGGACGTCGCGCTCTTTCAGGAGTTCCCGCCCAGCTGGAAGGCGAGAATGGCCGAGGCGTGCGGCGCCGAGGCTCACCGGGCGCTCAGCGGGCGGAACTGGCTACAGCCGTTCACATCGATGATCGGGCGCTGGCGGCCCGATCTGCTGGGCGCATGGGAGGGCGGGTCCGACACGACCCTTGCCCGCCGCCAGGCCGGGGGCATCGCCGAGCGCCGGCGAGTCGTGCTCACTCGGAGGCCCGAGCTCCGGGTCATGGCGCTAACCCGCCTGGAATCCGGCCCATGCGTCGCAAACGTCCACGTCAGCACCAAGCCGTCATCGGCCGAGCGGGAGCTGCTCGAGGGCGCTGAGCGGGCGGTCGCCTTCGCCGGCTCCGACCCCCTGATCTTCGGCGGGGACTTCAACGTCAGGCCGAAGGCGAGCGGAGTCTTCGACCGGCTCGAGGAGCGATTCGGACTCGCCCCTCGCACGGCCCCGGACCGCCTCAGCCACCTGCTGGTGCGCGGTCTCGAGGTGATCGAGCAGCCAACCGCGTGGCCGCCCGAGGCCCGGGACGTGGTCGACCCAGACACCGGGCTGAAGATCCGGCTCGCCGATCACAACCCCGTGATTGGAAAGTTCACGACTGTGGGATAGTGCGAACGATGGCAAGCGCCCCGAAGGGGAAAGAGGACAAGAGCTCACGGGCCGAGCAGAGTGTCCAGGCCTTTCGCGATGCGCTCGAGAAGAGCGTGACGATCTCCCGGGAGCGCCTCCAGGAGGTCGTGGACGACGCGGTGAAGCGCGGCCGGATGACCCGGGGAGACGCCGAGGAGATGGTGAGCCGCCTCGCCACGCGCGGGCGCGAGCAGGCCGAGGACCTGCTCGCCCAGCTGGAGCGCATCCTCGGCCAGGTCCGCGAGGCACCGGGCAAGGCGGTGCAGGAAGTCGGCGGGCGCGCCGAGGTGGCGCGGAAGCGGGCCGTCGTGGTGGCCGACAAGCCTCTCGCCCGCGCCGACCGGGTTCGGCGCGCGGCGCGAGCGCCGGGTTTCCCGATCACCGCGTACGACCAGCTCACGGTCCGTCAGATCGATCGTCGGCTGCAGGACCTCAGCCGCCAGCAATTGCGCAAGGTCCGCGAGCACGAACGCTCGAACAAGGCCCGCAAGGGCCTGCTGCGCTCGCTGGACCGCAGGCTCAGCGACTAATTACTTGAGAGCTTTGCGCCTCTCGTCGAGCTCCTTGGCGATCTCGTCGAGCGACTCCACCGAGCTCTGCGCCCGGACGGCCAGCTTGGCGAGCTCCTTGCGCACGTCCTCGGTCGCCTTGTCGAGCGTGTCACGCCAGCTCGAAACCTGATCCGTGGCCTTCGAGCTCGCCTCGCCCGATACATCGCGCAGGCGGGATACCGCATCATCGATGCTGGAGCGCACGTCGCCGGTCGCCTTCTCGCCGGCCGCGCGCAGCTCGTCGATCGCCTTCTGCAGCTGGTCCTTGACGCCACTGCTTTCGCTTGATTCCACCTTTGACCTCCTCGGGATCTACGCAAATTGCGGGATCAGCCTATACGGCGGTCAGCTCCGAGGCGAGCCGGCCGAAGTCGAGCGATCCGCCCGTTGCGTCAGCGAGCAACCCTTCCGCCTCGCGCCGCTGTCCCTGGGCCCAGAGTCCGCGCAGCCATTCGCCCGCCTCGCCATCCGCAAACCACGCCTTCCCGAAGCTCCCCACCAGCTCGCGGCGCCAGTCGACCTCCAGCGCCCAGGCACGCAGGTAACAGGCGACGTAGAAGCTCGGATCGACGTCCGAGAGCCAGGTCTCCCGGGGCCACGGCACGCCGACGCGCTCGGAGAGCAGCGCCGAGTAACGCTCCGGCATCGCCCGCAGGTCCACCCCGGGGCCGTGCAGCTCGACCTCGTAGGCGATCTTCGCCGAGTAGCGGCGCAGCATCATCAGCCGGGCGGCGCGTGCGTGCTCGATCGCGGCCTCCGCTTCGTCGGAGCCGAGGATGCGCTCCAGCCACTCCGGGCTGGCGGTCAGCCCCTCCATCAGAAAGGCGAACGATTCGGTCACCGCGTTGTCGCCCAGATGGCGGAACTCGAACGCCAGGTCCGCGTCGGTGCAGCCGTAGTGCTCGGCGTGACCGGCCTCGTGGAAGAGGGCGGCGTAGTCCTCCCGGCCGCCGATCGGAGGCATCACCAGATAGACCTCCTCGGGCACTCGCGGTGTCGAGCAGAACGCGCGCGGGCTCTTGGTCGGCCGGGCCTCGGTGTCGAGCGTCACGTTTCGCTGAGCATCCAGGTCGATCCCCAGCCCGGAGAGCGTCTGCCGCAGCGCCGGGATCATCCGGTCGCCCGGGAAGAGCTCGTCGAGGTGCGCCGCGCGGAAGAAGCGGGCGAGGTCGGAGCGCCGCAGATCGGCGAGCGGCGCCCCCACGGTGCGTTCCAGCTCCGGGTCGACGGTGCGTGCGTAGTCGGCCTCGGTCGCCCGAGTGAATTCCTCCAGGCGACCGGCGAGGGCCCTGAGATCGAGCTCACGCACGTCCGAGTAGGCGTCGAGATAGGACGGCCAACCGAGGTCCGAGCAGGCCGCGTGTGCGCTCTCGAGCGCCTCGAGATGGAGCGGATTGAGCCGCTCGGCCAGCACGGCGGTGCGGGCCGCCTCGATCTCGGCCCGGCGGCCGGCGTCCGGCTCGTTCGCCTGAATCACCGGCGCCATCCGGTAGGCGATCGTCTCGCCGGCGACCTCGATCTCGAGGGAGGCCTCGAGATCGGCGACCCGGGTCTCGAGCTTGCGCGTGACCGAACCGAGGTGCCCATCGAGTGCGAACTGGTGCAGATAGCGCAACCGCGTCGCCTCCTCATCGGCCGCGGCTGCCCTCGCCTCACCAACCTTGTCGACGGCCTCATGCGTGAAGAGCTCCTCGTGCCGCTCGTAGATCGGCTCGATCGCGAGGTCGGGCTTGTGCCCCGCTCCCTGCAGGTAGTACTCGCGATCGATCTCCTCGAGGAAGACCTCCGCCTCCCGCCGGTATTCGTCGAGATCCCAGGTCAAGGCGGCTGCAACGATAGGCCGGAGATGACCGATCAGGCGATTGCACAGCAGAGGCCCGCCCGCGGGGAGTTGCTCACGCTAGACGTCGAGTCCCTGGCCTACGGCGGCAAGGGGATCGCCCGGCGGAACGGCTACGTCGTGTTCGTCGCGGGCGCGCTCCCGGGCGACCGCGTCACCGCCGAGGTCACCCGTGCCAAACGTGGATACGCGGAGGCCTCCGCGAAGGAGATCCTGCGCGAGTCCGACCACCGCGTCCCCCCCCGGTGCGACCACGGCGGTGAGCCCTGCCCGGGCGCACCGTGGCAGGGCCTCGCGTACGAGGAGCAGCTGCGCTACAAGCAGACCCAGGTCGAGGACTCGCTGGTCAGGCTCGGTGGCCTCGAGGGCTTCGAGCTCGAGCCGATCGAGCCCGCGGTCGAGCGCTGGCGCTATCGCAACAAGCTCGAGTACTCGTTCGGCGAGCGCGACGGCGAGCTCGTCCTCGGCTTCCATGAGCGCGGGCGCTGGGACCTGATCGTCGACGCCGAGGACTGCCAGCTCGCCTCCGAGCGGAACAACGCGCGGCGCAACGAGCTCCGCGACTGGGCGAGGTCCGCAGGGCTGCCCGCCTACGACAAGCGAAGCCATCACGGCGTGCTGCGCAACCTGGTGATCCGCGAGGGCCGCCGCACCGGGCAACTGCAGAGCCGCCTGGTCACCTCCCCGGCCGAGATCCCGAAGCCGCCGGTGGACCTGCACACCATCGTCGAGGGCACGGGCAGCGGCACCGACGGGCGCACGGGCGCGATCGGCGCCGAGTACCTGGAGGAGGAGCTCTGCGGGCTGCGCTTCCGGATCTCCCACCGCGCCTTCTTCCAGACCAACACCGAGATGGCCGAGCGCCTGTATGGATTTGCCGCGGATCTGGCCGGGCTGACCGGCTCCGAGCGCGTCTTCGACCTCTTCTGCGGGATCGGCACCCTCGGCCTGACCCTGGCGAAGGAGGCCGGCGTGGTCTGGGGCATCGAGATCGTCCCGGACGCGATCGTGGACGCGGAGGAGAACGCCCGCCTCAACGGAATCGAGAACGCCCGCTTCAGGACGGGCGACGCCCGCAAGGAGATCCGGCCGCTGCTCGAAGAGGCAGGGCGGCCCGACGTCGTGGTCGTCGACCCGCCGCGCGCCGGGCTGTCGAAGAAGGTCGTCCGCCGCCTGATCGAGTGCGAGGCGCCGCGGATCGTCTACGTCTCCTGCAACCCCACCACGCTCGCGCCCAACGCGGCTCAGCTCGCGGAGGCCGGCTATAGGCTGCGGCGCGTGAAGCCGGTCGACATGTTCCCCCAGACCCCGCACATCGAGTGCGTGGCGCTGCTGGAGAAGGCGTGAGCCGCGCGTTCGGAGTCACGGCGGGGCTGGATCCGGAGATCGCCAGCCCGCTGGCCGGCCGCTGCCAGGAGCTCGGATACAGCTCGATGTGGTCGAACGACCACCCCGGAGCCAAGGGCCTCGAGACCCTCGCCGCGTATGCGAAGGGCGCCGACCGGATCGACCTCGGGGTCGCGGTCATCGCCCTGGACCGCCAATCACCCGAGGAGATCGCCTCTGACATCGAGCGCCTTGGAATCGACAAGGGTCGCCTCTGGCTCGGTCTCGGCGCCGGCTTCACCGAGAAGCCGTTGACCACGATGCGCGAGGCGCTCCCCGGTCTGCGCGAGGCGCTCCCGGGCGTCCGGCTCGTGCTGGCGGCGATGGGGCCGAAGATGAGCGCCCTCGCCGGCGCCGAGTGGGATGGCGTCTTCTTCAACTGGATGACCCCGGAGTTCGCCGCCCAGACCCGCGAGCGGGTCGAGCAGGGCGCGAACGAAGCCGGCAGGGAGCCACCGCCGATCTTCGGCTACGTCCGTACCGCGGTGGGCGCCAACGCCGAGGGCCGCCTGGCCAAGGACGAGTCCTTCTACCGCGACCTGCACGCCGGGTACCGGAACCACTTCGACCGGCAGGGGGCGCCGGAGGGAACAGTGGGCGTCGCGGGCGAGAACGAGAGCGTCGTCCAGGCGGGACTCTCCCGCCACCGCGCCCTCGACGTGATCGTGGTCAGGGCCCTCGCCAGCGCGACGATCGAGGACATGAGCGCGCTGGCGGAGGCGGCGGCCCCGGGCGACTAGCGGCCACGAGCCGCGCCCCACTTTGGAGCGGAGGGCGAAGCCGCCGGGCGGGACGGCTGGGGATAGCCGTCCCGCCCGTGGAATCGGCTCTAGTGACCTGACTCGGTCGCGACGTCCGCGGGAGCGGGCGCTCGACGGCCGGTGATCAGCGGCACCACGGTGATGCCGATGCCGATGACCGCGATGGCCAGCGAGGTCAGGATCGCCGGATGGAATCCGTCGAGCAGCGCCGCGGCACTCCCGGCGGGCGAGCTGGACGCGGCGGTGCCGGCGTCGATCACCGCCGTGGCGATGGCGAGTCCGATCGCCCCGCCGACCTGGAACGAGGTGTAGACGAGCCCGGAGGCAAGTCCCTGCTCCTCAGGCGCCACGCCACCCGTTGCGGCCATGTTGAGCGGGCCGAAGGTGAGCATGAAGCCGATCCCGGCCAGGATGAACGTCGGGCAGCATCCCGGTCAGGTAGTCCGTGTTCGCTCCGATGTTCATGAACAGCACGTACGAGGCCGCCAGGCTGGTGAGGCCCAGCGCGATCGGCACCGTCGTTCCGAACCGGTTGACGACCCGCCCGATGTTCGGCGACCCGGTCGCCACGATGAGCCCGGTGGGCAGGAAGGCCAGGGCCATCTCGACCGCCGACCAGTCCCTCAGGTCCTGCATGTACAGGGTGCCCATGAACTGGAAGCCGAACCAGCTGCCCAGCAGCGCCATGGCGCCGAAGTTGGCGCGCCGCAGCTGCGGCGAACGCAGGATGCCCAGACGAACGAGGGGATTCGAGGTGTGCTGCTCGATCAGGACGAACGCGCTGAGCAGCGCGGCAACGCCCACGAAGGAGAGCAGCGTGCGCGCCGATCCCCAGCCGACGTCCGGCGCCTCGACCACGGTGTAGACGAGGGCCAGCATCGTCGCCGCCAGGGTCGCCGTCCCCGCGAAGTCGAGCTTTCGGAGCGAGAAGCCCGCCCCCTCATCGCGATCGAGGTAGCGCGGCAGCAGGAACAGGATGCCCGCCGCGATCGGCACCGGCATGAAGAAAGTCCACCGCCAGCCGAGCTCGGTCAGCAGCCCGCCGAAGATCAGGCCGGCCGACCATCCGCTCGCGCCCGTCGCCGTGTACACGCTGAGGGCCTTGTTGCGTGCCGGCCCCTCGGCGAACTTCGTGGTGATGATCGAGAGCCCGGCCGGCGCCGTGAAGGCCGCCGACGCGCCCTTGATGAACCTGGTCGCGATCAGGGTCGTTCCGTCGTTGGCGATGCCGCCGATGAACGACGCGACCACGAAGACGGCCAGGCCGGCGAGCAGCACCTTGCGGCGGCCGATCAGATCGGCCGCGCGGCCGCCCAACAGCAGCAGCCCTCCATAGCCGAGGACGTAGCCGCTGACGATCCACTGCAGCGAGCTGGGCTCCAGGCCGAGCTCGTGGCCGATGTTCGGCAGCGCGACCGCGACCATGGAGACATCCATCCCGTCCAGGAAGAGGACGCCGCAGAGGAGCAGCAGCAGTCCCCAGAGGCGGGAATCGAATCGAGTTGCCGGTGAAGTCTGAGTCGCTTGCTCCATCTGTTTCCTCCCAACGAGTCCGGGATCGAGATCCGTGAGGCGGGTAGTATATGCATACGCATGCATTGTGTCAACAGAAAATGCGCAAGCAACTTTTGCTATAATGCGCGCCCACAGGGGCCAGGAGAAGCGAGGCGAGATGCCTTCCACAGCAGCACAGAGAGACCAGCTTCTAGATCGATGGAGTGAGCTCGAGACCGAGCACGCCCGTGTGCGCGAGGCAATGGAGCACGCCCTGCAGCGGGAGCACCGGCTCTCGCTGAGCGAGTACGAGGTGCTTCGCCGGCTCGCGGAGTCCCCCGAGGGGCACCGGCGCATCCAGGAGCTCGCGGAGGAGATCCACCTCAGCCAGAGCGCCCTCTCCCGCCTCGTACAGCGCCTCGAGGACGACGGCTATGTCTGCCGGAACGTCTGCGACCACGACCGGCGCGGCGTCTTCGCCTGCGTCACCGACGCGGGCCGCAAGGCCCAGTTGGAGGCGCACCCGACCCAGGTCTCGGTCCTCGCCGAGACGCTGGGCGACCGCCCTTAGGGCTCCACCCAGCCCACGAGAGGCCAGCGCGGCATACTGGCGGCGTGTCCAGGGCGAGGAGAGCCGGGGCCATGGACTGCAGGGTGGCCCGCCACCGCGAGCGGCGGCGCTAGACCTCAGGCTCCTCTTCCGCCTCCACCGGAACGACCTCGGCGGCGCAGGTCGTGCAGAGCACGAGTCCGCTCGGCGGGCCCTCCGTCAGAGCGGTGTTCTTCTCCGCATCGGTCAGCTTGGCGCCGCAATTCTGACAGCGGTCCGGCAGCTGCTCGATGGTGCGCTCCTCGAGCTCCATGGCTTGAGTGTATTCCCGGGGAGGGGCCGATCAATACGGCGGCAGCCGGTCGTACCACTCGCCGAGCACCCGAAATGCGGACCAGAAGCGCTGCTTTGCGTCCTCGGTGTCGAGTGAGTCGTCGATGTCCGGGACGTAGAGCGCGTCGATGGTCGGGGTGAGTCGCTGGATCTCCCCCTCGACCGGCTCGACGCGGTCGGAGAGCGGCAGCTCGAGGTCGTTGAGCACGTCGAGCGCCTCGTCGCCCATGATCACCACGATCCGGGGCTGGACGATCGCGATCTCCTCCGCCACCCTCGCGACGCAGGCATCCGATGCGTGCGTCGGGTCGGTGAGCGGGCACTTCACGCAGAGCGTCCCGAAGACGACGATGGGATCGATCGAGAGCCGCTTGAAGCTCTTCATCAGGGCATTGCCGGCCCGGCCGTAGAACGCGACCCCCTCCTCGATCTCCGAGGCAGTCGCCGAGCGCTTCAGCATCATGATGTCCGCCTGGGGATGGCCGGAGCCCTGGACCGGCATCACGTTTCCCCGGGGGCAGTCCTGGCAGGCGGAGAGCTCCCTGCCCAGATCGTTCAGCTCCCGGATCGCACGCTCGAGGTACTTCTCGCGGATCTCGTCGTCGGTTATGGATGACACGGCGCCTTGCCTCTTCTTCGGCCCCGGCCCGGCCCCTTGCGGGTGCATCAACTCTTGCTGGCGCTGCGACCGCGCGGCTTGCGACGACCGTCACGTTCAGCCAGGGATCTGCCTCCCCGTCCGCCCGTTGTCTGCAAGAACTTGAGCGCCTGGACGTAGACGAGGTTCTTGTGCTTGCGGACGATGTCGGCCTCCCGCATGGATTCGAGGAACTCCTGCGGCCCGTCGAAATCCCGCAATCGGATCTTCACGCTGCCCAGGCCCTGGGCGACATGGCTGTCCGAGCCCGCTCCCGGGACGATCGAGTACTTGCGGGCGAAGCGGACTGCCTCCTCGTTGAACGCGGAGAACGCAACCCGGGGGTTGAACACCTCGAGGATGTCGATCTCGTCGACGATCTCGAGCAGGTGCTCGTAGTCGGGCACCGAGTGGAGCCGGTCGAACGGATGCGGGACGTAGACGAGCCCTCCCTGGCGCCTGATCTCCGCGATCGTCTCGGCCATCGACATGCCGCGCTCGATGCGCTCGGTCAGGAAGAGGCCGATCACCTCCCCCTCGTGGGCGGTCTTCACCTCCTCCGCCAGGATCACCTTGATCCCGCCGATCCGCCGCGCGATCTCCTGCGCCTCCAGGGCCCCGGAGATCTCGTTGTGGTCGGTGATCGCGATCGCGCCGAGACCTCGCTCCTTGGCGGTCTCGAGCAGCAGTTCCGCGGGCGTCGCGCAGTCCGGTGAGTGGTCGGTGTGCATGTGGAGGTCGACATGGACGTGCTCGCGCTCTTGGAGACGCCTTCGAATCTCGGGGTTCCCCTCCGGGTCATGGCGCCGACCCGCCAGACGCCTGTACACCGCCTCGACCTCGTCGGTGACCTCGGCCCACGGCCGCGCCTCGCCGCAGTCCCGTGCCGCCGCGCGGAGCTGCTCCCGTAGAGGCGCATCGCGGCAGAGCCGTTCGAGCTGTGCAGCCAGCGTGAGCACGTCCCCGAGCGGGAAGAGCAGGCCGCGCTCGCCCTCACCGACGAGCTCGCGATACAGCTCGAGGTCGGAAACGACCGGTACGGCACCGGCGGCGAACGCCTTGCGAACCACGCCGGGAGCGGCCCGCACACCGCCCGACGCCAGGCAGGCGATGTCCGCGCCGGCGAGGAACTCGGCGGGTTCGCCGTCGCGCGGGCGCACGACGCGGAGCCTCTCCCGCAGGCGCTTGCTGACCCGCGCCAGCGGATCGGTGGGCCCGTCGAACCAGATCACGCCCTCCCAGTCGAGATCGACCGGGAGCTTGCGGAGCGCCCGAAGCAGCAGACGGAGAGCGCCGCGCTCCTCCTCCGCGCAATGCACGATGCGCACCCGCCCGGCGGGCGGCGGCTCGAGCGCCGGCTCGGCGACGTCGGCGCCCGGTCGGATCAGCTCGTACTGGCCCGGAAAGAAACGCTGCAGAAGCTCCCCGGTCGCCTCGTTGCCGGCGGTTCGCTGGTCGATCCGCCCGAAGAAGACCTCCACCAGCATGCGCGCCACCTGCGTCGAGAGGACGCGCTCCACGGGCTCGTGGAAGGTCGCGACGTTGAGCGACTGCGAGTGGCGCAACGCCGCCGACCCGGTGCTCGGGGCAAAGGGCTCGTGGACGTGGACCAGGTCGAGCGGCACGGCGCCGAGGAGGCGCTCCATGGCTCCGCTGATGTCCAGCGGAAGCGGCGCCGGCCGTCGCCGCGGGCCGCTCGGCAGGGGAATGCTCTGCCCTATCGCGAGGACCTTCGGGTTTTCGCCTTTCAACACCGCCCCCGGGTTCCGTCCCGCCTCGCGAATCAGCTTTCGCGAGTCACGAATCGCCGTCCGCGACTCGGACGGAGCAACGATCAGAACCCGGTGCCCACGCTGAGCGAGCTCCTCGGACGTCCGCCTGACGAACTCATTGATCTCATGCCGCCGCTCCCAAGGATGCGGACTGACCTGAGCAATGGAAAGAGAGTCGGCGCCCACCGGCGGAGCATAGATACGAGAAACGGGCCCCGAGGGACCCGCTCTCTCAAGCATCTATCCGAGCTCTGCTACTTCGCCTTGGCCTTGGGCTTTGACTTCTTGCCCTTCTTGCCCTTCGCCCTCTCGGCGGGCAGCCCCCGCGGCCGGGCGTACTTGGCGATGAACTCCTCGGTCTGCTCCCGCGCCAGCGAGTCCGGCCGCTGGTTGTGCGGCGACTTCATCAGATAGCTCGAGGGACCATCGAGCTGGCCCTTGAGCCCATTGTTCAGTGCCAACTTGACGATCCGCACCGCGTCGATGACGATCCCGGCGGAGTTCGGCGAGTCCCAGACTTCGAGCTTGAGCTCGAGGTTGAGAGGCACGTCTCCGAACGCCTTGCCCTCGACCCTGATGTGCGCCCACTTGCGGTCGGTCAGCCACGGCACGTAGTCCGATGGGCCGACGTGGACGTTCTCGGGGGCCAGCTCGTGATCCATGATCGAGGTGACGGCATTGGTCTTCGAGATCTTCTTCGACTCGAGCCGTTCTCGCTCGAGCATGTTGTAGAAGTCCATGTTGCCGCCGACGTTGAGCTGGCTGGTGCGCTCCATGCTCACGCCACGGTCGGCGAACAGCCTCGCCAGCTGGCGATGGACGATGGTGGCGCCGACCTGGGACTTGATGTCGTCGCCGATGATCGGCAGGCCCGCCTCCTCGAAGCGCTTGTCCCAGTAGTCCTCACGGGCGATGAACACCGGCAGGCAGTTGACGAAGCCCACACCCGCGGCCAGGGCCTGCTCGACGTACCACTTGGTCGCCTGCTCGGAGCCGACCGGCAGGTAGCAGACGAGGACGTCCGTCTGGGTGTCCTGCAGGATCCCCACGATGTCGGCGGTCTGCCCCGGGGCCTTGGTGATCTTCTCCTTCAGGTACTTGCCCAGCCCGTCGTGGGTCATTCCGCGATGGACCTTGACCCCGAGCTTCGGCACGTCGGAGAACTTGTAGGTGTTGTTCTGCCCGGAGAAGATCGCCTTGGAGAGATCCTTCCCGACCTTGTCCGCATCGATGTCGAAGGCGGCTGTGAACTCGATGTCGCGGACGTGGTAGCCGCCAAGGTCCACGTGCATCAGGCCCGGAACACGCTCGGCCGGATCCGCATCCTTGTAGTAGGTGACGCCCTGCACGAAAGAGCTCGCGCAGTTGCCGACACCGACTATCGCGACGCGGACCTTGTCGTCACGAGCGCCGTTGCGCCGGGCGCCGTTCGCTCTTCCATTCACGGTGCTCATCTCTGAAAAACCCTCCTAGATATGAAGACTCAGCTTTGAAACCACACTCGCGCTTCCGCGTGGTTACACGTCGTCGGCCGGAACCGCGTGCTCGACGGGCGCCTGCTGCACTTCCGCGCCACGCTCCTTGAGCGCGTTCTTCACGTGCCATACGCGCTGCACCACGGTGATAGCCGTCAGCGCCGCCATAGCGTAGATCGCCGGTGCCAGAAGGTCTGCATCGAATAGTCCGGCGCCCTTCGCGAAGACGAGGCCAATCGAGAGTATGACTACCCGGACGGGACGCGTGGCCACTCCCACCTTGCACTCCACGCCCAGCGCCTCCGCGCGGGCCCGGGTGTAGGACACCATCAGCGAGCCGAGCACGACGACCACACACATCGCCGCGGCGAACTCGTCACCGCTGAGCGCAAATCGGTACGCCACGGCGGTCAGCACGATGCCCTCCTCCACCCGGTCCAGGGTGGAGTCGAGGAACGCTCCGAACAACGTCCCCTTGCCGGACGCCCGCGCATAGCGCCCGTCGAGGGTGTCCATGACCGAGCCGATGATGAAGGCGACGCCGCCGAGGAAGTAGAGCCCCTGCCAGATCAGGACGGCGGCGGCGAGGTTGCCGACCAGGCCCACCATCGAGATCGCGTTAGGGGTGAGCCGCGACTCGATCAGGCGGTTCCGCACCGCGGCCGAGAACTCCACGGGCTAGGCGGTAGCCGCTTCAGGCTCGGGCCGTGGCTCCAGCTCGCCCGCTGAGGCTCTCCCGGTGCGCGGTGCGAACGACCAGTCGGGGTTGACCCGGCCGAGCAGGACGGCAACGCCGGTCGCCAGGGCCGCCGTCGCAAGACCGAGGACCGCGTCGAGCCAGAAGTGGTTCCCGCTGGCAACGACCACGAAGGTCATCAGCAGTGGATATGCGAAGAGCAGCACCCGAAGGGCCGGCCGGCGAACCAGCAACGCCAGTGACCACGCCAGGATCACCGAGAGCCCGACGTGCATCGACGGCACGGCGGCGAATGGGTTGAAGAGGGCGTCGCCCGGATGGGACAGAAGCGGGTTGTTGCCGGTGACGGAGCTGGAGGGATCGAGCCCCAGCTCAGGGAGGAAGCGCGGCGGCGCGGTCGGGAAGAGTGCATAGCCGATCACCGAGATGGCCATCGCTGCGAAGACCGCGTTGCGAACGAAGCCGAAGCTCTGCCGGTATCCGAAGTAGAGGATGGCGAGCATCAGGCAGCTCCCCTTGAAGTGGAGATTCGCATAGCCCCAGCGTGCGACCTCGGCCGGCCAACCGGCGCTGATCGCCCAGTGCTGGATGCCCGGCTCGATCAGAAGGCCGACGGACCGCTCCGCACTGACCAGGTCCCGTGCATGGGAGAACGAGAGCCCCATGCTGCTGTCGACGGCGCCCCGCGCGTGACGCCACGCCCAGTACGCCGCGGCGAGGAGGAAGAGCTGGAGCAGGAGGTCGAGCGGCCCGCGTGGCAGCAACCTCCCACGCATCCCATGGAGCCGGGCGGCGGTCAATGGGAGCCGCCCATGTGCGCGATGCGGGCGGCGCGACCCGCCGAGGACTGCGCCGAGCCGTACTGGATCACCGGCTCCTGGTGGCAGCGCGGCCCCGAGCTGACCGCCCGCCAGGGGGTGAAGTCGATCCCGACCCGGAAGCGGCCAGGGGTGGTGACGTCGACCATCGTGTAGCCACCCGGCGCCTGTTCGACGCATCCGGTCCCCCGCTCGATCGACCAGTACGGGGTCCAGTGCACCCTGACCAGAACGGTGCCCGGCGCGCTCGCGTCGACGACGAAGCCCTGCGGGGTCAGCTTGACCATCTTCCCGCCGATCGCGAGCGGCGATGGGTTGCGCACCGCATAGACGGTCCAGTTGTCACTGTGGAACACGCGCTCCAGGTATCGGGGCGGCCCCCGCTTGAGCATCCGCTTCTCGCCCTTCGCCGCGTAGTCGAGTGCTGCATGGGGCACAGCCACATAGCCGACACCGAGATCGTCGAGCCAGCTGCGGTACTGCGTCCCGGTCAGGCGAGCCGACTGGTAGAAGAGTGGATTCAGCTTGCGGTCGAGCTGGCGCTCCCAGCCCCGGGCGATGTAGATCCCGTTGGGGACATAGGCGGACTCCCAGTGGTGAGCCTCGGGCAGCACCTCGACCCTCTGGGAATCTCGGTGGGGCTGCCCGCGCAGGAAGTCGACCAGCGGCGCGTAGTAGCCCGCGCTCACCGAGGGCTGGGCGCTCACCTCCTCGAGATCCCGTACCACCGGCGACCACTGCCAGTAGATCAGCACCGGGATCAACAGGACCAGGGCGAACCTCTGGCGGCGCCACAGGCCGAAGGCCAGGACCGGGCCGAGCAGCAGGGATCCCATTCGGGTCGCGTTCCCGCCCATCGGGCTGTTGATCAGGAAGGCCGCGGTCAGCGCGGCGCCGTAGGCGGCGACGCCGTATCGGAGCAGGCGCTCCTCCGGCGGCAGCGCCACGAAGACGGCGATCGCGACGAGGATCGCGGGCTCGAAGCTGGAGAAGTCGAACGGCTCGGTGCCGCCCTCTGGGAAGGCGGCGGAGATCAGCAGGGCGATGCCGACCGTGACCACGGCGAGCTCGAGTCCCTTGCGGCTTCGCTCCGCGATCGCGTACGCGACCACGCCGCAGGCGAGGAAGAGGGCGGCGACCGGGCTGGCGAGGGGGGTGAGCGCCGCGAACATGATCGCCAGGACGCGGTGCCCCTTCTGCACCGAGAGCACCGCGCCGAGCGCGACGGCCACGCCGAGGGCAAAGGTGAGGCGACCGGTGAACAAGCTGATCGAGGTGGCAGTCGCGAACCAGATGACGCCGAGCCGCGCGCGCTCCCCGAAGCGCCCATACGCGATCCCCGAGAAGAGCAGCGCCGCGACGATCGCCGCGAGCACCCCGACCAGCCGGGGCCCAATCAGGGCGCTGAGCAGTGGCAGGAGAATCCCGTAGCCCGGCAGGTGATGGCCCCCGAACCAGAAGTTGTCCCAGGTGACGATTCCGTCGTTCGTGAAGAGGCCCGAGCGAAAGACCTGTGCCGCGTGGTCCGCGCTGTCGGGCTGGATGATCAGGTAGGCAGCGCCGAGGGCAGCCGCCACCAGCCCCGGCTCGCCGTAGCGACGGAGAGCCTCTCGCGCGCTCAAGCCGTCGCTGGCCGCCAGGACCACACGGCGGGCCGGACGCGGGCCAGGACCTGCACGGCGGTGACGGCCGACAGCGCCGCGACGAGCAGGCCGAACGCACCGTCGACCCAGAAGTGGTTCGCCGTCACCACGACCACCCAGAAGACGAGCACCGGGTAGGCGCACCAGAAGATGCGGCTGATGGTGTGCCTCGAGATCAACGCGCCGGTGACTCCGATCATGGTGGAGAAGGCCACGTGCATGCTCGGGATCGCCGCATACGGGTTGATGAAGAGCTTGACGAGGCCGGAATCGTGATTGACCTGGGCGTAGTCGGTGATCGTGTCCGTGAACTCATGGAACAGCCGCGGCGGCGCTGTCGGCAGCAGGGCATAGCCCACCACCGCCAGTCCCATAGCAACCATGAACATGTTGCGCACGAAGTAAAAATTCTGGTTCCTGAAGAGGTAGAGCCAGACCAGGAACGCCGTGGTCACCACGAAGTGGCTGTTCATGTACATGAAGTTGGCGAAGTCGATGATCCACCGGTGAGAGAGGAACGCCTGCTGCACGGCGGGCTCGAAGAAGGTGTGCAGGCTCTTCTCGAAGTCGATCACGTTCTGGCCGTTCGTGATCGCGTGCGCCCGCTGGCCGTCGGCGACGCCTCGCACGGCCTCGTAGCAGAGCTCCGCGACCACGAAGAGACTGAGCTGACGGGCCGCGTCCCCATAGCCGTGTGGTAGCCACCTACCGATTCTGTCGATCAGGGCACGCATAAGCCGGGAATTCTAGTCACCACGTGGTAACACCTTCGTCACCAGTTGGGGAAATCTTCGTCGGTTGCGAGAAACCGGATCACGCGGTCGACCACCTCGGGCGCATCGATCCAGGGCCAGTGCCCGGCGTCGGCAAGCTCGACCAGCTCCGAGTTGGGCAGCCGAGCCGCGTAGGCGGCGCCGAAACGGCCCGCCATCCGCTGGAGAAGCCTATTTGTGAACCTCGCGAGCCCGTCCATCGAGTAGTCGAACTCGGCCGGGGGGGCGAGCGGAGCGGCCCCATCCCGGCAGGTCGAACGCCAGGGCCGGGCCCCTGATGCGCTCGAGAAACGGCTGCCAGTCCTCGGAGTGAGTCGGGTTCCCGTGGACGAACACGGTCGGAGGCCCGACTCCCTGGACCCTGCGAAAGAAGGTGGAGACGCCGTCGACCGTCACAGTGCCGGTCTCGATCGGGGGCACGGGCGAACCGGACAATATCCTCGCCTCATGCCGCTGCCGAGCAAAGTCGTGCTGGCCGACGGGCGGACCGCGACGATGCCTACCAGCAGGCCGCCGCGAGTCCCCAAACGCGACCCGGAGTGGCGTCGTCCATCGAGGCGGCGCGTGCTCGCCATTCGCGATCGCCTTCGTGAGCTCTACGGACAGCCGGTCAACGAGCCGCACGGGCACCCGATCGCCGAGTTGGTCCGGACGGTGCTCTCCCAGAACACGAACGACCGCAATCGCGACGTTGCGTATGCCCGTCTGCGAGAGCGGTTCCCGACCTGGGAGGAGGTCCGCGACGCGCCGACCGAGGAGGTCGAGGCGGCCCTCAAGCCCGGCGGCCTGAGCGCCACCAAGGCTCCGCGGATCCAGGAGATCCTCGGCCGGCTCGACGACCATCCCGATCTCGACTGGCTCGCGGAGGCGCCACGCGACCAGGCGCTCGAGTTCCTCACCGGCCTGCCGGGGGTTGGGCGAAAGACGGCCGCCTGCGTGCTGATCTTCGCCTTCGGCCGCCCGGAGATCCCGGTGGACACCCACGTGCACCGGGTCGGCGGCCGGCTCGGGCTGTTCAGGCCCGGTGCCCCGTTCGAGGAGGCGCACGACGAGATGCTCGCCATCACGCCGCCCGAGGACGCCTACGAGCTTCACGTCAACCTGATCCAGCACGGCCGGGCGATCTGCCGCCCCCGGCCTCGCTGCGGTGAGTGCGGCCTGCGCCGGATGTGCCCGTACTACCGCGCCAACAGGACCAATATGCTGCCCCGCGCGAAATGAAGCGGAGCACCTTTGTCATGTTCGGGCTCGTCGTCCTGCTTCTCGGAGTCGGCGTACCCGCCTGGGCCATCACTCACGAGGGCTCCGAGAGCGCCTCCCCGGGGGAGGTGTCCTCGAGCCTGGAGCCCGGCAAGGACCTGTTCGTCACCAACTGCGGCGCCTGCCACACGCTTGCCAAGGCCGGCACCGACGGCGTGATCGGGCCGAACCTGGATGACCTGCTCGCTCCGCCCAGCGCCAGTGCCCCGGATCCCTCGACGATCAAGCCCCGCGTCTTGAGCGCGATCAACAACGGCGTTGCCGGGCGGATGCCCAAGGGCGTCCTCAGCGGTCAGCAGGCCGACGAGGTCGCCACCTTCGTCTCGCAGGTGGCGGGACAGGGTCCCTAGCCGTACCGATTACTGCGGCTTATTGCGGTTTCCCCCGCAACTCTGCCTGAAATAACGTTGTTAGCAGCAGTGAGAGAGGACTCGAGGGGACCGCACGCACCGATGCGTGGCAACAGGCCCCTCTGAGAAAGGAGTTCTGTTGAGTCACGCACATCAGTTCCCGGGCAAGCGGGGGCGAATGGGTATTGCGATGGTCCTTGGGCTCGTATTGGCCCTCGGCCTGACGCTTCTCCCAGGCGCCGCCGATGCCAAGGGCAAGGGCAAGAAAGTCGGCCATCAGCTCAACGTGATGACCCGCAATCTTTATCTGGGCGCGGACCTCACCCCTGCGCTGCAGGCCACGACCATCGGCGGAGCCGTCGACGCCGGCAAGGTGATCGAAGACCAGGTGCACGCGACCAAGTTCCCGTCGGTGCGCGCTGCGCTTCTGGCGAAGGAGATCAAGAAGCAGAGGCCGGATGTCGTTGGTCTCCAGGAGGCCGCCTGGTGGCGGACCGGCCCCTTTGACCTCGGTGCAGTGACGTCGGGGCCGAAGGCAACCCAGACTGACCCGCTGGGGGGCGATTTCCTGACTGACCTGCTGACCCGGCTGAACAAGGGCGGCGGAAAGAAGGGCAAGGGCAAGAAGGGTTCGGCCAGCGCTGCCAAAAAGAAGAAGAAGAAGAAGGGCGGAGCGCTGCGGTACAGGATCGCGGTCCAGAAGACCGAGTTCGACTTCGAGCTTCCGGTCAACAACGGATCAGGTGGGCTCGGGGTTTGCCCCAGCCAATGCCACAACGAGCGCCTGACCATGCGTGATGCGATTCTGGTCCGCAAGGGCGTCAAGACCAGCAACGCGACCAGCGGCACGTTCAAGACGCTGCTGCGCGTCAAGGTCGGTGGCGCCCTCAACGTCGACGTTACTCGCGGCTGGGCCGCGATCGACGTGAAGCTGCACGGCCGCAAGGTGCATGTGGTGGACAGCCACCTGGAGGCATTCGACAGCGCGGCCAGCAACACGGGCAGCGACGGCAATACCTACCCGAAGGGTGGGATCCGTGAGGCCCAGGCCAAGGAGTTGGTTGGCCCGGGCGGCCCGGCGAGCTCATCCAAGCCGCCGGCGCTGCTGATCGGGGACTTCAACTCCGATTTCCCCGTCCACGGCGACCAGGTGTTCCCGGGTGACGCACTCGCCTACCAGGCACTGCTCGCCGGTGGGTTCAGCGAGAGGGCGCTCACGCCTCCTCCGTTCGGCTGCTGCATCCAGGACCCGAACCTGGCGAACCCGAGCGGCGCCGGGATCACCCATCGGGTTGACCACATCATGTCCAACAGCAAGAAGATCAAGTTCAAGAAGGGTGGCCTGACGACCACCTACGCCAACGGTCTGTGGTCATCCGACCACTTCGGCGTGGCGAGTCAGCTGCTGATCAAGTAGCTGCGAGGGTGCGCGCAAGCGCAACCCGTTTGATGGCGAAGCGAAGTTCGCCGACCGAGGGCCCCCGCGCGAGCGGGGGCCCTCTTCTTTTGCCGGGGGTTTACATCCAGGCACATATCTGCCACAATGCCACTCAGATTTCTTAATCCAAGCTTTGGAGGAATGACAGTGGCAAAGACAATAGGCATCGACCTGGGCACGACCAACTCGTGCGTGGCGGTGATGGAGGGCGGTGAGCCCACCGTCCTGGAGAACGCGGAGGGCGGCCGCACCACTCCCTCCGTCGTCGCCTTCACAGACTCTGATGAGCGGCTCGTTGGCACCGTGGCCAAGCGCCAGGCCGTGATGAACCCCGAGAACACGATCTTCTCGATCAAGCGCTTCATGGGCCGCAAGGAGGCCGAGGTCAAGGAGGAGGAGACCATCGTTCCGTACAAGGTGGTCGCCGGCCCCAACGGGGACGTCCGCGTCGACGCGGGCGGCAAGCAGTACTCGCCCCCGGAGATCTCGGCGATGATCCTGCAGAAGCTCAAGTCCGACGCCGAGGCGAAGCTCGGCGAGCCGGTCGACTCGGCGGTGATCACCGTCCCGGCCTACTTCAACGACGATCAGCGGCAGGCCACCAAGGACGCCGGCAAGATCGCGGGCCTCGACGTCAAGCGGATCATCAACGAGCCGACCGCGGCGTCACTGGCCTACGGGCTCGACAAGGAGTCCGACCAGACGATCCTCGTCTTCGACCTGGGCGGCGGCACCTTCGACGTCTCCGTCCTGGAGATCGGCGACGGCGTCTTCGAGGTCAAGTCGACCGCCGGTGACAACCATCTGGGCGGCGACAACTGGGACAAGGCGATCGTCGAGTGGCTGGTCGCCGAGTTCAAGCGCGATCAGGGCGTCGACCTGTCCGCCGACAAGAACTCCCTGCAGCGCCTCTACGAGGCCGCGGAGAAGGCGAAGATCGAGCTATCCACGACGCAGGAGACGCAGATCAACCTGCCGTTCATCACCGCGACCGACGCGGGCCCGAAGCACCTCGACCTCAAGCTGACCCGGGCGAAGCTCTCCGAGCTGACCTCGGCTCTGCTCGACCGGATCGTCGGCCCCGTGAAGCAGGCGCTCGCCGACGCCGGGACCGAGATCGACCATGTCGTCCTGGTGGGCGGCATGACCCGCATGCCGTCCGTCCAGGAGAAGGTCAAGGAGCTGACCGGCAAGGACCCGCACAAGGGCGTCAACCCCGACGAGGTCGTCGCGATCGGCGCGGCGATCCAGGCCGGCGTGCTGGGCGGCGAGGTGAAGGATGTGCTGCTGCTCGACGTCACCCCACTCACCCTCGGCATCGAGACCAAGGGCGGCGTGATGACGAAGCTGATCGAGCGCAACACGACGATCCCGACGAAGAAGTCGGAGATCTTCTCGACCGCTGAGGACAACCAGCCCTCGGTCGAGGTCCACGTGCTCCAGGGCGAGCGCGAGATGGCCTCCGGCAACAAGAGCCTGGGCAAGTTCCAGCTCACCGGCATCCCGCCCGCGCCGAGGGGCATGCCTCAGATCGAGGTCACGTTCGACATCGATGCGAACGGCATCCTCAACGTCTCCGCCAAGGATCTCGGCACCGGCAAGGAGCAGAAGATCGAGATCAAGGGCGGCTCCGGCCTCGACGACACCGAGGTCGAGCAGATGATCAAGGACGCCGAGTCCCACGCCGACGAGGACCGCAAGCAGCGCGAGCTCGCCGAGGCCCGCAACGTCGCCGAGAATGCCGCCTACCAGGCGGAGAAGCAGCTCGGCGAGCTGGGCGACAAGGTCGAGCAGAGCTCGAAGGAGGAGATCGAGGCGGCCATCAAGGACGTCCGCGACTCGCTGAGCTCCGAGGACGCGGGCGAGATTCGCTCGAAGTCCGACGCGCTGCAGGCCGCCTTCCAGAAGGTCTCGGAGCAGCTCTACTCGCAGGCCGCTGAGGAGCAGGCGGCAGCCTCCGGCGACGGCGCCTCTCAGAACGGCGCCGGAGACGACGAGGAGGTCGTGGACGCCGAGGTGGTCGACGACGAGAAGACCTCGTAAGGGGCTTCCATGTCACAGGAACAGAGCCGTAAAGGTGAGGACGAGGTCGTCGACGCCGAGGTGGTCGACGACCCCGTCGCGGAACGGGACTCGGACGGAAACGGCGCCGCGGACCAGGTCGAGCGTGATCTCGATGATCTGAGCGAGACCAAGCGCGAGCGCGACGAGTACCTGGAGCTGGCCAGGCGGACCCGGGCCGACTTCGACAACTACCGCAAGCGAGTCGCCCGGGAGACCTCCGAGGCGCTCGCTCGCGGCAAGGCCGAGCTCGCGCGCGAGCTTCTGCCCGTGATCGACA
This sequence comes from uncultured Solirubrobacterales bacterium, assembly GCA_963747425.1. GTDB lineage: Bacteria > Actinomycetota > Thermoleophilia > Solirubrobacterales > 70-9 > DASUPK01. The sequence continues at coordinate 323,395 of CAVVFJ010000008.1, read as the reverse complement.
ACCTCGAGCGCGCCCTCGAGACGGGCGCCGAGCCCTCAGCGCATGACGCCCTTGCGAAGGGCGTCGCCCTCGTCCACGAGGAGCTTCGTGGACGGCTGCAGAGTGCGGGGGTCGAGGCGTTCGACCCCACCGGAGAGCCGTTCGACCCCCAGCTCCATGAGGCGCTCTCGACGCAGCCGGCGGAGGGGACCGGCCCCGGTGTGGTGGTCGAGACCGTCTCCAAGGGCTACCGGCTGAACGGCCAGGTCCTGCGCCCGGCGAAGGTGGTGGTGAGCAAGTGAAGATGACTGACATCCCGACCCCGCAGGTCATCTGATGGCGACCGCTCCTCGCGACTTCTACGAGGTGCTCGGCGTCTCGAAGTCCGCCTCGCAGGACGAGATCAAGAAGTCCTACCGGGAGCTGGCTCGCAAGTGGCATCCCGACCGCAACCCGGATGATCCGGACGCTGAGGAGCGCTTCAAGGAGATCCAGCAGGCGTATGACGCCCTCTCGGACCCCGAGAAGCGCAAGCAGTACGACGCCGGCGGGAGGTTCGCCGGCGTCGGCGCCGGCGGTTTCCCGGGCGGCGCGGGCGGGTTCCCGGGCGGCGGCGGCTTCACGGCCGACCTCGGGGACATCTTCTCCTCGCTCTTCGGGCGAGGCCGCCAACAGGGCCCGCGGGAGCAACGCGGCCGCGACCTCGAGACGGAGGTGCGGCTCAGCTTCGACCAGGCGATGCACGGCACGCAGATCGCCGTATCGGTCCCGACGACCGGGCCCTGCCCCACCTGCAACGGCAGCGGGGCCAAGCCCGGCACCTCGCCGCGCGTCTGCCCCCGCTGCGAGGGGCGCGGCATCGACGCCCAGAGCCAGGGCGTCTTCTCGATCTCGCAGCCGTGCCCGGAGTGCGGCGGGCAGGGAACCCTGATCGACGATCCGTGCCCGACGTGCGACGGCAGCGGGATCACCCAGGAGACCAAGCGCTACCGGGTCAACATTCCGGCGGGGGTCCACGACGGCAGCAGGATCCGGCTCGCCGGCAAGGGCGAGTCGGGCTTCCGGGGAGGGCCTCGCGGCGACCTCTACGTGACCACCAGGGTGGCCCCGTCACCGGTCTTCAAGCAGCGCCCCGATGGGAATCTGGAGGTCGATCTGCCCGTCACCGTCGCCGAGGCGATCCAGGGAGCGGCCATCGAGGTCCCGACCCTTGACGGCTCGAAGACGATCCGGATCTCGCCGGGCACCCAGCACGGCTCCGTCCAGCGCCTCCGCGGCGAGGGCCCGCCGCGGCCAACGTCAACGGCGGCCGCAAAGACCGCCGCCGGATCCAGCCGCGGAGACATCTACTACCGGATCCGCATCGACGTTCCCAAGGAGCTCTCGGACGAGCAGCGCGAGGCGGTCGAGAAGCTGGCGGACGCGCTCAACGGCCAGAACCCGAGGGCCACGATGCTCGGACGGACATCAGCGGCCAGCACAAAGTCGTCGGCCACAAACACCGCCGACGGATCGACCGCGGCCGGATCATCCGGTTCAGAAGGGAGAGTTGAGGACTGATGGCTCAGAGGGGCAGAAGGAAGGACGACGCCGAGCGGCGGATCGACCAGGAGCGTGGGGTCTTCATGATCTCGGTCGCGGCCGAGCTCGCCGAGATGCATCCACAGACCCTGCGGATGTACGAGGCGCGGGGCCTGATCACACCGAAGCGCTCGCCGAAGAACACCCGCCTCTACTCGCAATCCGACGTCGAGCGCCTGCGGCGGATCCAGCAGATGACCGCTGATCAGGGCCTCAACCTGGCGGGCGTCGAGACCGTGCTGGAGCTCGAGCGGCGGCTGGAGCGGATGCGCGTCGAGATGGCGAGGATGCGAAAGCGCGCCGCCGAGATGGAGAGCCGGATGACCGAGGAGCTCAAGCGACTGCGGAAGTCGATCGGCGGCGAGCTCGTGCCGTACGGGGCCTACGAGCCGAAGAACATGACTCGAGAGTCCACCCGGATTCCGATCCGACGCCGCCACTGAGTATTCGGCTTCGCCATCAGGTCGCGGCCACAGGCAGCTAGATCGCCGGCCAGCCGCGGCGCCAGGGCGGGGGCGTCGCGAGCAGGCGCTCGGTGATGCCCTCGATTGCCGCGAAGCCGCCCCCGTCCCCGGGCGGCGCGTCCGTGAGCACGGCCAGAGCGACACGCTCGCCACTTCGGTGCACAAGCAGCGCCGCTTGGTGGGTGACCGCGCCGCTGGTGTGCTCCTGCCCGGCCGGGCGCCAGCCGCCCTTGAACCAGACCGACCATCCGTGGCCCACGGCCTGCGGGATGCCCCAGCGCTCGACCGGGGCGATGTCCGCCAGCAGCCGCTTCGCGTACGCGCGATGTGGCCCGGGGAGGTTCGCCTCGAGCCGGTAGAAGAAGCGGGCCATGTCGGCAGCCGTGATCTGATCGCCGCCCCAGAATCCCGGCGTCGCCTCGAATTCCCGCATCCCGGCCCGGCGCGCGACCTCCTGGAGCCCCTCGTCTCCCACCTCCGCGTACACGGCGTCGGCCGCACGATTGTCCGAGTAGGTGACCATCGGCTCGAGCAGCTCCCTGGTTTCGCCGTCGAGTGGCAGGCCCTCTCGATCGAGCCGGCGGAGCTCCGCGGCGAGGAGCAGCGCCTTGCTGACGCTCGCCGAGCTGAACTGCCGATCCAAGTCATAGCCGCGAATCCCGATCGAGGCGCCGATGACCGCGAAGGAGACGTCACCGTGCGAAGCGGCGAGCTCCTGAGCCCGGTGAATGGCCCGGGAGGACGGATAGGGAATCCGCGGCCACATCTTCCCGAGCTCGGCGTGGCGTCCGCTCGCACCGCTCAGATCGGCGGCCGATCGGCTGGCGACGCCCAGGGCCGAGACGGCCACCAGGGCGACCAGCGCCGATCGCGCCGTCCTGCTCGTCATGGCGCTCCCCACCCGGGAAGCGTAAGCGGTGGTTAGGCGCCGGCGCTCGCGAGCTCCGGATCGAGGCCCGCGTCGGCGAGCGCCTCGGCCTGGTCGAGGTAGAGCCGCCAGTAGGCGATCTTGCCGTCGCGGAAGGTGATGGTGTGCGCGTCGCGCGCCTCGACCTCGAGCTCGCCACGCTCCCCCTTGGCGCGGGTGTGCAGGAGGGCGACGACGCGGTCGCCTGCGGGCAGCAGCCTGAAGTCCTTGATCTCGACGTTCTCGAATCCGCTCATCAGCTGCTCGGCCACGCGCCGGGCGGCCTCGGGGCCGCGGTAGTTGCCGGGCGGCAGATCCGGGTCATAGACCTCGACGTCGTCGCTGAAGAAACGCATGACGCCGTCGACCCCCTCGCGGTTGAAGGTCTCCAGAATGCGCTGATACGTCTCGAGGTTGGTCTCCACAGTCATCCTTGACCGGACCGTCTGGATGGACCATCCTAAGGCGTGCCGCCAGGCGGTGCCACCCCAGATTTCAGCTCGCTGGGGGCAGGCGTAGGATCTAAGCCTATCTCGCATAGATTTCTTTACTTTCACGACTAAAGTCGGTACCATCGTCGAAGATGCAGCCTGACCGTTTCACGATCAAGTCCCAGGAGGCCGTCGCCGCCGCGCAGCGGCTCGCCGCCGAGGGATCGAACCCCGAGGTGGCGCCTCCCCATCTCCTCCTTGCCCTGCTCGACCAGGAGGAGGGCGTCGTGGTGCCGGTGCTGCAGCGCCTCGGCGTCGATGCGCAGGACGCGCGAGGCCGAGCGCGTGAGGCGATCGGCAAGCTGCCGAAGCTGAGCGGCAACACCGTCCCGGACGTGCGCCCCGCGAGCGAGTTCGTCTGGGTGCTGCAGCAGGCGGAGAAGGAATCGACAGGCTTGGGGGACGAGTACATCTCGACCGAGCACATCCTGCTCGCTCTGGCGGAGCCGAAGTCCGGCGTCGCGGATCTGCTTCCCGATCGCAAGGAGCTGGTCCAGGCGATCTCCGAGGTGCGCGGCCCGCATCGCGTCACCTCGCCCAACCCGGAGGACACCTTCGGCGCGCTGGAGAAGTACGGGCGCGACCTGACGGCGGAGGCCGAGAGCGGCAAGCTCGACCCGGTGATCGGGCGGGACGAGGAGATCCGTCGCGTCATCCAGGTGCTCTCGCGGCGGACCAAGAACAACCCCGTGCTGATCGGCGACCCCGGCGTCGGCAAGACGGCCATCGTCGAGGGCCTCGCCCAGCGAATAGTCTCGGGCGACATCCCCGAGTCGCTGCGCGACCGGCGCGTGATCGCCCTCGACATCGGCGCGCTGCTCGCCGGGTCCAAGTACCGCGGCGAGTTCGAGGAGCGCCTCAAGGCCGTCCTCAAGGAGATCCAGGCCGCCGAGGGACAGATCGTCCTCTTCATGGACGAGCTCCACACGATCGTGGGCGCCGGCGCAGCGGAGGGCGCGGTCGACGCGTCCAACCTCTTGAAGCCGATGCTCGCCCGGGGCGAGCTGCGCGCGGTCGGCGCGACGACGCTCGACGAGTACCGCAAGCACATCGAGAAGGACGCCGCCCTGGAACGCCGCTTCCAGCCCATCTTCGTCGGCGAGCCCGACGCGGGCGACACCATCGCCATCCTGCGCGGCCTGAAGGAGCGCTACGAGGTCCACCACGGGGTACGCATCACCGACGCCGCGATCGTCGCCGCCGCGACCCTCTCCGACCGCTACATCGCCGATCGCTTCCTGCCCGACAAGGCCATCGACCTGATCGATGAGGCCGCCTCCCGGCTGAAGATCGAGATCGACTCGATGCCGACCGAGATCGACGAGGTCGAGCGTCGCATCCAGCAGCTCGAGATCGAGCGGGAGGCGCTCAAGAAGGAGAAGGACGAGGTATCGAAGGACCGGCTGGCCGCGATCGAATCCGAGCTCGCGGACCTGCGCGAACGCTCCTCGGAGATGAAGGCTCGCTGGCAGAACGAGAAGCAGGCAATCGATGCCATCAAGTCGGCCAAGGCCGAGCTCGAGGAGGCCGCTCGCGAGGCCGAGCGCGCCGAGCGCGACGCCGACCTGGAGCGCGCCGCCGAGCTCCGCTACGGCCGCATCCCCGAGCTTGAGCGGACCGTCGAGGAGCAGGAGGCGAAGCTCGCCGAGCTCCACCGCGACGGCGGCTCGATGCTGACCGAGGAGGTCACCGAGGAGGACATCGCCGAGGTCGTCGCCAAGTGGACGGGCATCCCGGTCTCGCGCCTGATGGAGGGCGAGGTCGAGAAGCTCATCCAGATGGAGGATCGCCTCCACGAGCGCGTGATCGGCCAGGACGAGGCGGTCGAGGCCGTCTCCGGCGCCCTGCGGCGATCGCGCGCGGGCCTCTCCGATCCGGATCGCCCGATCGGCAGCTTCCTCTTCCTGGGCCCGACCGGCGTGGGCAAGACCGAGACGGCGCGGGCCCTGGCGGAGTTCATGTTCGACTCCGAGCAGGCGATGGTCCGGATCGACATGTCCGAGTACATGGAGAAGCACGCGGTCGCGCGGCTGATCGGCGCGCCCCCCGGCTACGTCGGCTACGAGGAGGGCGGCCAGCTCACCGAGGCGGTGCGGCGCCGCCCGTACTCGGTGATCCTGCTCGACGAGATCGAGAAGGCCCATCCCGACGTCTTCAACGTCCTGCTGCAGATCATGGACGACGGCCGGCTCACGGACGGCCAGGGCCGCACCGTCGACTTCAAGAACACCGTGCTGATCATGACCAGCAACGTCGGCTCCCAGTTCATCGCAGCCGAGAAGGTCGAGGAGAAGGCGCGCGAGCAGGTGGAGGAGGCGCTCACCCAGACCTTCCCGCCCGAGTTCCTCAACCGGATCGACGACGTCGTCATCTTCCACCGCCTCACCAAGGAGGACCTCGGCAAGATCGTCGAGATCCAGGTCGCCCAGCTCTCCGACCGCGTCCACGAGCGCGGCATCGAGATCGAGCTCACCGAGGGGGCGCGGGAGCTGCTCGGCAACCTCGGCTTCGACCCGACCTACGGCGCGCGCCCGCTGAAGCGCGTGATCCAGAAGCAGCTGATCGATAAGCTCGCGCTTCGCCTGCTCGAGGGTGAGTTCGCCGAGGGCGATGCCGTCAAGATCGACGCGAAGGACGGCGAGCTCAGCTTCGAGAAGGCCAAGGCGCCTGCACGGCGCCTGTCAGCCGCCTAATCGACCAAGTTCTCGGTATCCCGGTTCCCTCCCGCCTGGACGACTATTTCAAGAGTGAAACTCCGTGTCTCAGCCGAGGACGCCGGCTGGACCATCCGGGAGGCCGCTTGGGGCCTTGAGGAGCGGGTCCTGTGGCGATCAAGCGACGCGACCCGCGGCGCGCTCGGGCGAGCCGGTCGCTTGATGCTTCCGCTCCAGCGCCTCATCCAGACGAGGTTGACCTGGCCCGCTGCCGACGCCCTGCGCGCGCGCAGCGGTCGTGGGAGAGCGGCCATCGCCGCGGGCGCGGTCGCCGTCGCGATGGCGGCCGCCGTGGGCGGCGCGTTCAGTGCTTCTGACCACCCCTCCGCCTCTGGTTCGGCTCCGGTCGCGGCCTCCGTCACGCCGGCGACGCACGCCTCCGGATTGACGGCCCTCCAGGGAGTCACTCCCCGATTCCAGGCCGGGCACGCCGCGCCGGCTCCTCCGAAGCCCCCCACGAAGGCGTCCGCGCCGCCTGAGCAGGTGGCCTGGAAATTCGCCCAGGCGTTTGTCGGCTACGAGGTTGGCCGCTCGAGCAAGAAGACAGACGCCGCCTTCGCTGCCACAGCCACGAAGCCCCTCGTCAAGTCCCTCGCCGCTGACCCGCCCAGGCTGCCCGCTACGGGCAAGGTGCCGCAGGCGCGGGTCCTCAACGTCGTCCTCGGCGCCGCGGGCAAGGAGCAGGTGACCGCCAGCGTCTCGCTGGTCAGGCTGCGGGCGATCAGCGAGGTGCGTCTGACCCTGACGAAGACGGGCCACGTCTGGCGAGTCGCGCAGGTCCTTGGCTGATGGGACGGATCAGGACTGCAATCGCGGCGACGGTCGTGGGCGCGGCGATTGCCGCACCGGGCGCCAACGCGCAGACCACCACTGAGCCTCCGCCGACCACGACGACCGTCCCGCCTGAGCCACCGGCGACCCAGCCGCCGCCCCCGGTTACGACGACCCTCCCCGCTCCGCCGCCGGTACCGAAGCCAAAGCCGAAGCCCAAGCCCCAGCGCAAGCCGCCGCGGAAGCCGTCGCGAAAGCCGTCGCCAAACGGCGGCACCAAGCCGAAGGGCGGCGAGCAGGAGAAGGGGGCGGCAAAGGTGGGCGGCACCGCGCCGCCTCCGCCGGCACCGCTGGTCCCGACCGCCTGCGGGCCCGTCGCGATCCCCGCCTACCTGGGCCCGATCTATCAGGCCGCCGCGCAGGCTTACGACCTCGGTCCAGCAGGCCCGTCGATCCTCGCAGCGATCAACGAGATCGAGAGCGGATTCGGCCAGAACCTGGGCCCGTCCTCCGCCGGCGCGGAGGGGTGGATGCAGTTCATGCCGTCGACCTGGGCCACCTACGGCGTCGATGCGGACGGCGACGGCACCAGGGACCCGAACAACCCGAACGACGCAATCTTCGCCGCAGCGAGGTACCTGCGCGCCGCCGGAATGCCCGAGGACCCGGAGGGCGCGGTATTCGCCTACAACCACGCCGACTGGTACGTGGCCGAGGTGATGGCTCGGGCCGCCTGCTTCAGCGGAATCGGCAACGGCGTGATCGGCGGCCTCTCGCTGATCCCGAAGATGCAGGAGCTGGTCTGCTCCCCCGCCGACGGCTCTCGCGAGTCGATCCCCGACGACTACATGAAGGCCTTCCAGGACGCCGCGGGGCGGTACGACCTCGGCCAGAGCGGGGTCTGGGCCCTCGCTGCCGTCGCCCGGGTCGAATCCAACTTCGGCAAGGGCATGAGCGCCGAGCAGCTCGACACGGTCGGTCCGCTCGGCATCACCGAGGACAACTGGAAGCAGTACGCCGTGGACGGGGACGGCGATGGCAAGGTCCGGCACCAGAGCCCCTCCGACTCCGCCGCCACCCTGGCGCGGATGATCTGGGCGGCGGGTGACCTCCGTGCCGGGCTCTTCCGGCACAACCACGCCGAGTGGTACGTCGACGCCGTCCTCACCGACGCCGAGTCGATGGCGGGAAGCTGCCAGGTGAAGACCGTGGCCTACTCGGTGGCGCTGCCCGGCCCGACGAACGCGCCGATCAACTGGGGCAACGTCGAGCTCTCGAACTCGCTCGAGATGGTCGACATCCAGGCGGGCGTGATCGACCCGCGGATCCTCAACATCCTCGGCGCGATCAGCCAGCAGCACACGATCCGGATCTCAGCGCTGCGCTCCGACCACTCCAAGTTCACCTCGAGCGGCAACGTCTCGAACCACTATTACGGCCGCGCCATGGACATCGCGGCGATCGACGGCGTCCCCTGTACGGACGTCTCACCAGACGGGCCCTGCGGGACGATCGCTCGCCAGCTCGGCGCTCTGCCCGCCGGGCAGGAGCCCACCGAGTTGATCTACTGCTTCGACCCCGACGGGCCCGGCGACCCGAACGGGTTCGCCCAGGCCGACCACTGCGATCACGTTCACGTCGGCTTCGACGCCTAGGTAACCGGCATAGGCTTCGGCCATGCCGCTGTTCGAGACCGAGCGTCAGGGCCGGGTCCTGGTCGTGCGGATCGACAATCCGCCGCACAACTTCATGACGGCCGGGATGGTGCGCGAGCTGACCGGGCTGATCCGCTCGCTCCGCGGGGACCGATCGGTCGGGGCCGTGGTGATCACAGGCAAGCCCGACGGCCTCTACATCACCCACTACGACGTGGGGGAGATCCTGGCCAGCGTCCGCCGGGCGGGCATAGCGGCGCCGCCGTGGCTGACCGCGGTCGTGCTGCGGATCGCCGGTGCCGTACGGCGAGTGCCGGTGCTCCGAGAGCTGGCGGAGCGCACCCCTCTGGCCGCGGTGTTCGAGCTCTACCGGATCCACGATCTCTTCCTGGAGATGAACCGCTCCGATCTGGTCTTCATCGCCGCGATCAACGGGCCGGCCACCGGAGGCGGCTGCGAGATCTCGCTCGCATGCGACATCCGGCTGATGGCCGACACCGACATCGCGATCGGCCTGCCGGAGATGACCATCGACTTCAACCCAGGGGCCGGAGGGACTCAGCGGCTGCCGAGGCTGGTCGGCGTCGGCCGCGCGCTGCAGATGATGCTCGAGGGAAGAACGCTGAGCCCGAGCGAGGCGCTCGACTACGGGCTGGTCGGGGCGGTGGTCCCGGCCGATCAGGTGCAGGAAGCGGCGATCCGGATGGGGCAGCGGCTGGCGACGCGCTCGCCTGAGGCGATCCGGTCGCTGAAGCGTGCCGTCTACGAGGGTGCTTCGCTGCCACTCGCTCGCGGCCTGGCGGTCGAGCGGAAGTGGTTCATGGTCGCGTCGGCGACCGACTCCTCCCAGGAGAAGATGGCCGCAATGACCGAGCAGGTCGAGGAGGACGGAGCATCCCCCTGGGCGACGGCCGAGGGGCTGCTTCCCTGGCAGGAGGGAACCGCGTCAGGCGAGAACGAGCGGAACTAGGCCGAAGTCGGGCGGCGGGCCACACCGCGGATCAGCGGCCGGACGATGGGCGGCGCCTTCGGCAGCTTTTCGCGCTCCAGGCTGTCGATCCAGAAACCGGCGTCGGCGAGCGCCTGGTCGGTGGAGCGATTGGGATGACACCCGGCGGCGAAGAAGCCCCAGGGCCGCTCCAACCGGTCCTGCCATCGCCCCAATCCCGGCCTCGTGCTGCGTACGTGCTCTATGTAGAGCAGCCTGCCGCCCTCGACCAGCACGCGGCGCGCCTCCGCCAGGGCGCGCGCCTGGTCCTCGACCGTGCACAGCACCAGCGTCGCGACGACGACATCGAAGGTGCCGTCGTCGAAGGGCAGATCCTCGGCGGGAGCCTCGACCACCGAGGCGGCTCCGGCGGCGCCGGGATCCTTCGCCAGCCGCTCTCGAAGCCGCCTCGCCATGTGCGGGTCCGGCTCGGTCATGACCAGCTCGGTGACGGCCCCCGTGTAGTGCTCGAGGTTGTGGCCCGTCCCGGCGCCCAGCTCGAGCACCCGTCCCGACGCCGAGGCGAGCAGCTCACGCCGCATCTCTCCAAGTCCGGCGCGCTCCGTCCCGGCGGTCATCCGGTCGTAGAAGCGAGCGAAGATGGGGTGCTCGGTCACCCCTTGATCATCTCCCCTGGCGCGGACGCGCGCATCCAGATTGCACGCGCGGCCCGAAAGTGAGAGAAAGGGGGCCCATTCCAGGGCAGTCCCACGAGGAGAGGAGAAGCTATGCCCACCTACGTAATGCTCACCAATCTGACCGCCGAGGGCGTTCAGACGCTGAAGAACAACCCCACGCGGGTACAGGAGGTGAACAAGGAGGTCGAGCAGCTCGGAGTCAAGGTCAAGGAGCAGTGGGCCACGCTCGGCCAGTACGACTTCATCACCATCGTCGAGGCACCCGACGACAAGACCATGGCCAAGGTCTCCGTCGAGCTCGGCTCGCGCGGAACGATGAGCAGTCAGACCCTCGCCGCGATTCCGGCCGAGGAGTTCGCGAGCGCCATTTGAGAGTCCTCGTCGTCGGAGGCGGTGGGCGCGAGCACGCGATCATCCGTGCCCTCGCCCGGTCCACTCAGAAACCTGAGTTGCTCTGCGCTCCCGGGAACGCCGGGATTGCCCAGGAGGCCCGCTGCCTCGATGTCGGCGCCGAGAGCGTCGACACCCTGGTCGCCGCCGCCCGCGACGAGAAGGTCGACCTGGTCGTCGTGGGCCCCGAGGCGCCGCTGGTTGCGGGGCTGGTCGATGCGCTCGAGGGAGAGGGCATCGCCGCCTTCGGGCCGAGCGGCGAGGCCGCCCGGCTCGAGGGGTCGAAGCTCCATGCCAAGGAGCTGATGAGCGAGGCTGGGGTTCCGACCGCGGCCCATACGGTCCTGCGGACGGGGGAGGAGGCGCTCGATCAGATTGCGTCCGCTTCATACCCCGCCGTGCTCAAGGCCGACGGCCTGGCCGCGGGCAAGGGGGTGATCATCTGTCCGTCCGAGGCCGAGGCGCGCGAGGCCGTCGGCGTGTTCTTCGACGAACAGCGTTTCGGTGAAACCGAGGTGGTGATCGAGGAGTTCCTGGAGGGCGAGGAGCTCTCGCTGCTCGCCCTCTGCGACGGGGAGAACGTCCTCCCGCTCGCGCCCGCCCAGGACTACAAGCGAATAGGTGACGGCGACGAGGGCCCGAACACGGGTGGCATGGGCAGCTACTCGCCAGTGCCGGGTTTCGATCGCGCCGAGACCGAGCGCATCGCCGATCTCGTCCACCGCCCGATCGTCGAGGCGATGCGGGGGCGCGGCACTCCCTTCCACGGGGTCCTCTACGCGGGCCTCATGCTCACGGAGGGCGGGCCCAAGGTGCTCGAGTTCAACGTCCGCTTCGGGGACCCGGAGACCCAGGCCGTCCTGCCCAGGCTGCGCTCCGACCTGCTCTCCCTCTGCCTCGCCTCGCGCGAGCCGGGTGGACTCGCCGGCGTCGACGCCGAGTTCGGTGACGACTGGGCCGTGACCGTCGTCCTCGCCTCCGCCGGCTACCCCGCCTCGTCCTCGAAGGGCGACGCGATCACCGGCCTGGATCAGGCGGCGGCGGTCGAAGGCGTAGAGGTGACCCATGCCGGCACGGCCCGCGCCAACGGCGACGTGGTGACGGCGGGCGGCCGCGTGCTCAATGTCACCGGGCTGGGGCCGACGGCTGCTGACGCCCGCCGCCGCGCATACGATGCGGCCGAGCTGATCAGCTTCGAGGGGCGGCAGATGCGTACTGACATCGCAGCGCGCGCGGAACTGACAACGGAACGGAGGAGCTGATGCCCGAGGGCGATGTTGTCGAGACGATGCCCCAGGTCGAGGAGGCGTTCGAGGAGATCGAGGTGGACGCTCCGCTGGTCGGGATCATCATGGGCTCGAAGAACGACAAGCCCAAGCTGCAGCCCGCCGGTGAGGCCCTCCACGACCACGGCATCCGCTATGAGGTCCGCGTGCTGAGCGCGCACCGCGACCCCGAGGCGACGAGCGAGTACTGCACGAACGCGCGGATGCGCGGCCTCAAGGTGATCATTGCGGGAGCCGGTATGTCGGCGGCACTCCCCGGCTTCGCTGCGTCGAAGACTGACCTGCCGGTGATCGGCGTGCCGATCTCGGGCAAGAACCTGGGCGGCCTCGACGCGCTGCTCTCGGCGGTTCAGATGCCGCCGGGCGTCCCGGTCGGCTGCGTCGCGATCGACGGAGCCAAGAACGCCGGGCTGCTCGCCGTCCGGATCATCAACGCGTAGCTGATGCGAGGCGGCTGCGGAGCAGCCAGCCGTCTAGTGAGGCGCGCGAAGGCGCGCCTGCAGCTCGGTCGCGAGCTCAGTCGCGACGTCGTGCAACAGCTCGGCGAACTCCCTGACGTGCGGCGGCTCGTCGTTCGCCCTCCTCGCCACGAGCACCGCCCGGCTGACCGGCCGCTCGCTGCGGATCCGCACCAGTGCAACGTCCGGACGCACGGCGTCGGCTGCGAGGCCGGGAACGAGCGTGACCCCGAGTCCCGCGGCGACCAGGCCCAGCTTCGCGGTCCACTCCTTTGCGATCAGCTCGACCTTGGGTTGCCATTCCGCCCACTGCCACGCGCCCAGCATCGAGTCGCTCGCCTTCGGACTCCCCGCGATCCAGCGCTCTGAGGCCAGGGCGTCGATGTTGACGGTCCGCCGCCTCGCCAGCGGGTGATTGAAGCCCACCGCGAGCAGCAGCGGATCGTCGATCAGATGCTCCAGGGTGACGCGGTGATCGCGCGGCGCCTGCCGCTGCGGGAGCACGCTGATCACCGCCGCGTCGGCGGATCCCGAGATCAGGCGGCGGAGCTGGGAGGAGGTGCCACCCTCGCGGAGGGAGGCATCAACGCCGGGGTGCCGCTCCCCGAAGGCACGCAGGGCGCGCGGCAGGAGCGCCGCGACGGCGGTCGGAAACGCCCCGACCCGAAGCCTGCCGCCGGCGAGCTCCGACATCCCTTCGAGCTCGCGCTGCGCGGCATCGACCTCGTCGAGCACGGTGTCCCCCCGGCGCAGGAGGGCCCCGCCGGCATCGGTCAGGTGCACTCCGCGTGCCGTTCGCTCGAAGAGCGCGGTGCCCGCTGCGCTCTCGAGACCCGCCACCTGCCGTGAGACGGCGGACTGGGTGTAGCCGAGCGAATCCGCGGCGGCCGTGAACGATCCTCGGGCAGCGACCTCGCGGAGGACCCTGAGCCCGGTCAGACTTAGTTCTGCCATGCGTATGTCGCATGGTAACTGTGATTGATCCTCGCTTGTGTCATTGCTCTGCGCGGCCTACCTTCGTCCCAGTCGAACCCAAGGAGGAACCCACCGTGGACGCAGCAGAGAACAAGGCGCTGATGCAGGAGGCCTTTGCCGAGCTCGCAAACGGCAACGGCCGGCCCTTCGTCGAGATGCTCGGCGACGACGTCAGCTGGCGGATCATCGGCAGCACGGAGTGGTCCGGCACCTGGGAGGGGAAGCACGCCGTGCAAACGAAGCTCCTCGATCCGCTCTTCGCCCAGTTCGCGACGCGGTACCGCAACACCGCCATCCGTCTGATCGCCGAGGACGACTACGTTGTGATCGAATGCCGCGGCGATGTCACCACGACTGGCGGCCGGCCCTACAGGAACACCTATTGCTACGTCTGCCGGCTCGACGGAGGCAAGGTGCGAGAGCTGACCGAGTACTGCGACACGGAGCTGCTGACCAAGGCACTGACCCCTCCGTGGGCCGAGATCGCGGCTTGATGCGGCCGCGGTGTTTGTGGCGGCCGGTGATTAGGTGATCCCGAGGTACACGCGTGAGGAGATCGGCGCCGTCTGGACCCAGCAGCGCCGGATGGAGACCTGGCTGAAGGTCGAGCTGGCGGCCACCGATGCGTGGGCGGCCGAGGGAGCGGTGCCGGCAGATGCCGCGAGGGCGTGTCGCGACAAGGCGGCGTTCACCGTCGAGGCGGTGGAGGAGCGGGAGAGGACGACGGGCCACGACGTGGCCGCGTTCGTCGACGTCGTCTCCGACTCGATTGGGGAGGAGGGGCGCTGGCTGCACTACGGGCTCACCTCGTCGGACGTCCTGGACACCGCCCTGGCGCTTCAGCTCGTCGATGCGGGCGAGATCGTCGTGCGTGGCGCACGGGCCTACCGGGACGCCCTGGTCGCTCGCGCCAAGGAGTTCGCGGAAACGCTCTGCGTCGGCCGCACGCACGGCGTCCATGCCGAGCCCACGACCTTCGGGCTGCGGCTGGCCGGGTTCGCCTTCGAGGCAGACCGGAACGTTCAGCGCCTCGCCAACGCGTTCGAGCAGGCCGCGGTCGGCAAGCTCTCCGGGGCCGTCGGCACCTACGCCTCGATTCCGCCCGCCGCGGAGGCGCGCGTGATGGAGGCGCTCGGGCTGGCGCCGGAGGACATCTCCACGCAGGTGGTCCCGAGGGACCGTCACTCGGTCGTCCTGGCCCGCATCGCGATCGCGGGTGGCGGCCTGGAGAGATTCGCCACGGAGATCCGCAACCTGCAGCGCACCGAGGTGCGCGAGGTCGAGGAGCCCTTCGGCTCGGGCCAGAAGGGCTCCTCCGCGATGCCACACAAGCGCAACCCGATTCTGGCCGAGCGAATCTGCGGGCTCGCGCGGGTGCTGCGCGGCTACTCGCAGGTGGGGCTGGAGAACATCGCCCTCTGGCACGAGCGGGACATCTCGCACTCCGGCGCCGAGCGCGTCGTGCTCCCCGACGCCACGATCGCGCTCGACTACATGCAGCACATCGCCACCCGGATCGTCGAGGGGATGACGGTGCGCACCGACCGCATGCGCGAGAACATCGAGCTGACCCACGGCGCCCTCTTCAGCCAGCGGGCGCTGACCGCGCTGGTCGAATCCGGGATGACCCGCGACGACGCCTACCGGGTCGTTCAGGAGAACGCGCAGCGGGCCTGGGACGAGGGCACGAGCTTCCGCGAGCTGATTGGCGCCGCCGCGCCGCAGCTGGACCTCGATGCCGTATTCGACTACGGCGCATACCTCGAGCACGTGCCCGAGGTGCTGGCCCGCCTGGATAGGCTTGAGACGTGATCCTCTACACGTGCGCCCAGAAGGAGAGGCACGCCGCCATCGGGCACGCCTGCGGCCGGGCGGCGAAGGCGCTGGACGAGGCCGGCTACGAGTACGAGATTCGTGACCTGCCGGGTTACCGGATGATGCCCTGGACCTGGGGGGAGCGCCGGCGAGGCCGCAACGAGGTCAAGCAGCTGACCGGCCAGATCAACCTGCCTGTCCTCGCCCTCGACGAGGGCAAGACCATCGTCGGCTCGGGCAAGATCGCCGAGTGGGCGAAGGCGCACCCCACCATCCAGCCCGAGATCGGCGGCGGATGACGAGCTCACTCGCAGATTTGCGCCTTGCGGCCTCCGGCAAGGTCCGCGAGATCTACGAGGACGGCGACGAGCTGATCATGGTCGCCTCGGATCGAATCTCGGTCTACGACGTGATCCTGCCGACCGAGATCCCCGACAAGGGGAAGGTCCTCACCCAGATGTCGCTGTTCTGGTTCGAGCTGACCGGCGACATCGTCCCGAACCACTTCATCTCCGAGGACGTCCCGCCGGAGGCCGCTGGACGCGGCATGCGGGTGAAGAAGCTCGAGATGTATCCGATCGAGTGCGTGGTTCGCGGCTACCTCTCAGGGTCCGGCTGGAAGGAGTACCGAGAGTCCGGGGCGGTCTGCGGGATCGAGCTCCCCGAGGGCCTGACCGAGTCCGACAAGCTTCCCGAGCCGATCTTCACGCCTGCGACCAAAGCGGAGCTCGGCGATCACGACGAGAACATCGACTTCGACACCGCCGCCGAGGCGATCGGAAACCGCCCGCTGATGGAGGAGCTCCGCCGCATCTCGATCGAGATCTACAAGCGGGGTGCCGACCATGCGGCCGAGAAGGGCATCCTCCTGGCCGACACCAAGTTCGAGTTCGGATCGTCGCCGGGTGCCGAGATCGTGCTTGGGGACGAGGTCCTGACACCGGACTCCTCACGCTTCTGGCCGGCTGAGAGCTACGAGCCGGGTGGGCCACAGCCCTCTTTCGACAAGCAGTACGTGCGGGACTACTCCGACTCGGTCGGCTGGGACCACACCGACCCCGGCCCAGAGCTGCCCGACGAGGTCGTGCAGAACACGCGGGCCAAGTACGTCGAGGCGTACGAGAAGATCACCGGCCGCAAGTTGGACTGAGTTGGCGCGAGGGTGCGCCGTAGGCGCAACCCGTTTGATGGCGAAGCCGTCCATCCCGTCGTTAGGCTGATTGCGTGAAGGCGAAGGTCCTGATCAGGCCGAAGGAGGGCATCCTCGATCCGCAGGGGAAGGCCGTTGAGCGCGCGCTTCCCGCACTGGGCTTCGAGGGCGTCCACGACGTCCGGGTCGGCCGGCTGGTCGAGCTCGAGACCGACGATCCGAGCAAGCTCGATGCGCTCTGCGAGAAGCTCCTCGCCAATCCGCTGATCGAGGACTTCGAGGTGGAGATCGAGCGGTGATCGGCGTCATCCAGTTCCCAGGCTCCTGTGACGAGCGCGATGCGCTTGCCGCGGTGCAGCGCGTTGGCGACGGGAGGCTGGTCTGGCACGAGGAGACCGATCTGTCGGGTCTCGACGGGGTGGTCGTGCCCGGGGGGTTCTCCTACGGCGACTACCTGCGCGCTGGAGCGATCGCCCGGTTCTCCCCCGCGATGGAGGCGGTCGCCCGGTTCGCCGCCGAGGGCGGTCCGGTGCTCGGCATCTGCAACGGCTTCCAGGTCCTCTGCGAGGCCGGGATGCTGCCCGGGGCACTGCTGCCCAACGAGGGGCTGCGCTTCATCTGCCGGCAGGTCGGGCTGGTCGCCGAGGACTTCCAGGGGCCGTTCGGTGCGGCCATCGGCTCGGGGGAGAGCCTCTCGATTCCCGTCAAGCACATGAGCGGCCGCTACTTCGCCCCGGACGAGGAGCTCGACCGGATGGAGGCCGACGGGCGGATCGCCTTTCGCTACGCGGCCGGTGAGAACCCGAACGGCAGCGTCCGGGACGTGGCCGGCGTCGTCAACGAACGCGGCAACGTGCTCGGCCTGATGCCCCATCCCGAGCACGCCGTGGATCCTCTCACCGGGTCCGACGACGGCCTCGCCCTGTTCCGCGCGCTGGCTGCAGCGCCCCAAACCGCCGCCGCGTGAGCCCCGAGGTCTCCGAGAGCCGCCACCGCGAGCTGGGGCTCACGGACTCCGAGTACGCGCGCATCACCGAGCTGCTCGGCCGCGACCCGAACGAGGTGGAGCTGGCGATGTTCTCGCTGCTCTGGTCGGAGCACTGCGCCTACAAGCACTCGCGCAAGCTGCTCGCGCGCCTGCCGACCGAGGGCGAGCGGGTGGTGATGGGCCCGGGCGAGAACGCCGGCGCGGTCGACGTCGGCAACGGACACGCGGTGGCATTCAAGGTCGAGTCGCACAACCACCCGAGTGCGGTCGAGCCGTTCCAGGGCGCCGCCACCGGCGTCGGCGGGATCCTCCGCGACGTCTTTGCGATCGGAGCGCGGCCGATCGCCGTGCTCGACTCGCTGCGCTTCGGCGAGCTCTCCTCCGAGCGTTCGCGGTACCTGTTCGAGGGGGCGGTGGCCGGGATCGGCCACTACGGCAACTCGATCGGCGTTCCGACGGTCGGCGGCGAGGTCTACTTCGAGCCGTCGTACGAGCACAACTGCCTGGTCAACGCGATGTGCGTCGGGCTCGCCAAGACCGGCGAGATGATCCGCTCCGCGGCCGCGGGCCCGGGAAACCTGCTGGTGATCATGGGCGCCTCGACCGGCCGCGACGGAATCGGCGGCGCCTCGGTCCTCGCCTCGGCGGAGCTCGAGGCCGGCGACGACAGCAAGCGCCCGAGCGTCCAGATCGGGGACCCCTTCGAGGAGTCGAAGCTGCTCGAGTGCTGCCTCGAGCTGCTGGAGCGGGGACTGCTGGTCTCGCTCCAGGACCTCGGCGCCGCGGGCCTGACCTCCTCGGCGGGCGAGATGGCGTCGAAGGGCGAGGTGGGGATCGACATCGACGTCTCCCGGGTGCCGCTCCGCGAGCAGGACCTCGAGCCGTTCGAGGTGATGATCTCCGAGTCCCAGGAGCGGATGCTCGCCGTCGTGGAGCCGGGCCGGCTCGACGAGGTGGTGGCCACCTGCGCGCGCTGGCAGACCGGCTCCGCAGCAATCGGAGAGGTGACGGACAGCGGCCACCTGCGGGTTCTCGACGATGGGGTCGAGGTGGGCGACGTCCCGGTCTCGGCGCTGGTCGACGAGTGCCCGCTCTATGACCTCGAGCCACAGGAGCCCGTTGCCTGGATGTACGGCAACGAGGATTCCCTCGACGAGGACGATCCCTCGAAGGTCCTCCTGGCCCTGCTCGGCGCCCCCAACGTCGCCTCCAAGCGCTGGGCCTTCGAGCAGTACGACTCCGTGGTCGGATCGCGCACGACCAGGCGGCCGGAGGCGGCCGATGCGGCGGTCCTGATGCTCCCCGAGTCCGAGCGAGCGGTCGCCGTGGCGATCGACGGGAACGGGCGCCGGGTCGCCTGCGATCCGTACGCGGGGGCGGTCGAGGCGGTCCTCGAGTGCGCCCAGAACCTCGCCTGCGTCGGCGCCGAGCCGCTCGGCCTGACCAACTGCCTCAACTTCGGCAACCCGGAGAAGCCCAATGTGGCCTGGCAGCTCGACCGGGCGGTGCTCGGCCTCGCCGACGCCTGCCTCGCTCTGCGGGTCCCTGTGGTGGGCGGCAACGTCTCCCTCTACAACGAGACCGAGCATGGCCCGATCTACCCGACTCCCGTCGTCGGGATGGTGGGGGAGCTGCCCGATCCGGCCAGGGCCGGGGGGCTGGCGCCGAGTCCGGGCGATCGGCTCGTCCTGGTCGGCCCGTTCGCTCCCTCGCTGGCGGGCTCCGAGCTCGCGAAGCAGCGCGGGGAGCTGGATTCCGGCCTCCCACAGCCCGCCACCGCCGCCGTGGCAGACGCGCTGGCCCTGGTCAGAGACCTTGTCCGCGACGGGCTCCCCTCGGCCGCCCACGATGTCAGCGACGGCGGGCTCTCCTGCGCGCTGGCCGAGATGGCGATCGCGGCGGGGTCCGGTATCCAGGCGGACCTCGATCCGCTCGTCGAGCTGCGCGGCGGGTCGGGCGAGTCGTGCCTGTTCGGCGAGGGTCCCGGCGGGATCGTGCTCGCGGTCGCGGAGGGTGACGTTGAGTCGCTGCTGGACAGAGCGGAGAGCGCCGGGGTCGAGGCGATCGCCATCGGCACCGCCGGGGGGGATCGGATCTCGATCGCCGCCGCCGAACGGGACGTCTCGGTCGCGCTCGCGGATGCCGAGCACGCCTGGCGATCGCTCGACCACCGGATTTGATCCGGCGAGGCCGCGACGGATACTCGTGGCGTATTCGTGCGAGTACCTGTGATCCCGCATCCACAGTCCGGCCGGCATCAGCTGCGGGGAAATGCGCGCGTTAGAAAAAAGGGGGAATTTGCGGCGCATTCAGGACGCTTGGCCACCCGGGGCCGCTGCTACCCTCCGTCTGCGGGCTGATCTCCTGTCCGCTACTTCTATCTCCAGAGGTTGAGACACCTCCTCCAGACGTGAACGACGCGCGCTTCGACGTTCCCGATCGCGATGGCCCGCGCGATGAGTGCGGGGTGTTCGGCATATACGCACCCGGACGAGACGTCGCGCGACTCTCGTACTTCGGCCTCTACGCGCTCCAGCACCGAGGGCAGGAATCGGCTGGGATCGCGAGCTGCGAGGGCGGACACATCACGACCCTGCGCGACCTCGGGCTGGTCTCCCAGGTCTTCGACGAGGAGAAGCTGCGGGCGCTGTCGGGCGACATGGCGATCGGTCACGTCCGCTACTCGACGACGGGAGGCGGGGCGTGGGAGAACGCACAGCCGGTCTGGCGCGATGACGGCAGGGAGCTGGCGCTCGCCCACAACGGCAACCTGACCAACGCGGTCGAGCTCTACAACGAGCTGACCGAGGCGGGAGTTCAGCTTCGCGGCACCTCGGACTCAGAGATCATGGCCGCCCTCCTCTCCCGGCGCGCCGGTAAGGGCCAGGAGTGGATCGAGGACGCCGTGGCGGAGGTGATGCCGAGGCTCGAGGGCGCCTACTCGACCGTCGTGATGACCAAGCACGCCGTGGTCGCCTTCCGCGACCCGCACGGCGTACGGCCGCTGGCCCTCGGCAAAATGAAGCCGAGCGACGGCTCCGGGGAATGCTTCGTGGTTGCCTCGGAGAGCTGCGCCTTCGACATCATCGGCGCCCAATTGATCCGCGAGGTCCAGCCCGGCGAGATGGTCTCGCTGACGGCCAAGGGCCTCGAGCTGAAGCCCGTGATCACCGGCGAGCGGCCCGCCCAGTGCGTGTTCGAGCACATCTACTTCTCACGTCCCGACTCCCGCCTGGAGAACCGCGTGCTTCAGGAGGTTCGCGGCCGGATGGGCGAGCTCCTCGCCGAGGAGGCGCCGGTGGACGCCGACCTGGTCATCTCGGTGCCCGACTCGGGCAACCCGATGGCCAACGGCTTCGCCCGCGCCACGGGCCTGCCCAAGGACGACGGGCTGATCAAGAACCGCTACGTCGCCAGAACCTTCATCCAGCCCGGGCAGGAGCTGCGCAAGCACGGTCTGCGCATGAAGTTCAACCCCCTCCCCGAGATCGTCGCCGGCAAGCGGGTGGTCGTCGTCGACGATTCGATCGTGCGCGGCAACACCACCCGCCAGATCGTCGCGATGCTGAGGGACGCGGGTGCGAAGGAGGTACACCTCCGGATCTCGGCGCCGCCGATCCGCCATCCCTGCCACTACGGCATCGACATGTCGACGCGCGAGGAGATGGTCGCCCATGACCGCACGGTCGAGCAGATCGCCGAGGAGCTCGGCGCCGACTCCCTCGCCTACCTCTCCATGGACGCCGTCTACGAAGCGGTCGGCACCCCGCGCGAGAAGCACTGCGATGCCTGCTTCACCGGTGACTACCCGCTCGGCGACCCCGAGTCGGCGAACGGCAAGTTCGCGCTCGAGGACATCGCCGTCGTCCCGGCGAACACCTAGCTCGGTCAGGCGTTCCGGTCGGTGGCGGCGTCGCCCTCCCAGTCCCAGTGGGGGACCTCGTCCAGTGGGTAGAGCTGGTCATCGGTGGTCGCTCGCGAGTTCTGCTGGGCGACCTGTGCCCCGAACTCGACGTGGGACCGGAGCGCATCCCGAAACGCCTTGTCGTCGGGCAGCCCGGCTTCGTCGGCAGCCTCGAGGTAGAGATCGACGAAGCGCTTCCGCTGCTCGTCGGTGATCTCGAGGCCGCGATGAACCTCGACGAGGTGATGGAAGCCCAGCTTCCTCGTGAACCGGTCCGGTCCCCCGAAAGTCTCGGCAGTGAACCAGGTGAGGTGCTTGACGTGGTCCGGCTGGCCTTCGCCGAACAGAGGTTGGAGCAGCGAGTCGGCAAGCACCTTCGAGTAGAAGACATCCTCCAGCTTCTCAATGGCCGCATCGCCGCCAGCGTGCTCGTAAAGCGTCGTCACCATTCGGAAGCTAGCAACCCCCTGTTTCCACTCGTGGCCGCGATCTGATGGCGCAGCCGCGTACGCTCCCCGCGTGTCCCGTGAGAACCTAGAGCTCGTCCGGCGCCTCTACTCCGCCTGGAGCGATGGCGACCTCGAGGGCGCGACCAGCGCGTTCGCCGGCGACGTCGAGTGGCACGGACATCCACGACTGCCGGAGCCCGGCCCGTATCGCAGCCGGCAGGAGGTGCTGCGCTGGATGGAGCAGTTCCGCGAGGCCTGGGGCGAGCTGCGGGCGGAGCCGGTGGAGCTGCTCGACGCGGGCGACGGAGTGATTGCGTTGGTTCACATGACCGGGCGCGGACGGGGCAGTGGGGTCGCGGTCCGGGGAGGCGTGGACGTCCACGTGGCCGGATTTCGGGACGGGAAGGTGAGCTACTTTCGGATCCTGCCCGGCGACGACGCCGCCGAGCTGGTCGGGTTGGAACAACGCGAAATGGAGCTGCTGGTACTCCGAGTCCAGGAGGAGATGAGCGAGGACGCGATCGCCGAGAGCATCGGCGACGCGCAAGAGGTCTCCTCGACACTCGCATCCGCCTACCGGAAGCTGTGCAGCCTCCCCCAAGGAGTGGCCGGTTGAGCGCGTTCCGAGTAGTCGTGCTGGCCTCGGGTGGCGGCACCAACCTGCAGGCCATCCTCGATCAGCTGCACGGAGGTGAGGAGGGCGTCGAGGTCGTCGGCGTCGGCTCCGACAAGCCCGAGGCGACGGCGCTCGAGCGCGCGCGCAAGGCCGGCGTCGAGACCGGTGTCTTCCCGGCGGCCGATTACGAGGACAGACGGGCGCGGGACGCCGCGCTGGGCGACTGGATCGAGGAGCGCCGCCCGGACCTGGTCGTGCTGGCCGGGTACATGCAGCTGCTCTCGCCCGAGTTCGTGGCGCGATTCCGCAACCGGGTCATCAACGTGCATCCCGCGCTGCTGCCCGCCTTTCCCGGCATCGACGCCCTGCAGCAGGCGATCGACCACGGCTCGAAGATCACCGGCGTGACGGTGCACTTCGTCGACGAGGGGGTCGACTCGGGGCCGATCATCCTCCAGCGGCCCGTTCCGATCGCCCCGAGCCGGAGCTGGGCTGAGACCGAGAAGGCGATCCACGCCACCGAGCACACGCTGCTGCCGGAGACGATCCGGATGCTCGCGGCGGGTCGCATCCGGATCGACGATCAGAACCCGCGCCTCGTCCACATCGACCCCGAATAAACTCGCCCTCTCCGTGTCGACTCCGTCATCCGAGATCGCTCCAGAGCCGGCCGGCGACTCGCTGCCGGTGCGCCGGGCGCTGATCTCGGTGGCCGACAAGACCGGGGTGGCGGAGTTCGCCGCTGGACTGGCCAAGCAGGGGGTCGAGGTGATCTCCACGGGTGGGACGCTCTCTGTGCTGGAAGAGGCGGGAGTCGAGGCGCGGCCGGTGGAGGACCTCACCGGGTTCCCGGAGATCCTCGACGGACGCGTCAAGACGCTCCATCCGCATCTGCATGCCGGCCTGCTCGCGGTCCGGGACAACCCGGAGCATTCGGAGACGCTGCGTGAGCGCGAAATCGAGGAGATCGACCTCGTCTGCGTGAATCTCTACCCCTTCGAAGCCACGGTCGCCCGCCGGGACGTCCCCGAGGAGGAGGCGATCGAGAACATCGACGTCGGGGGCCCGACGATGATCAGGGCGGCGGCGAAGAACCATCGCTTCGTGGCCGTGGTCGTTCGGCCCGAGAGCTACGACGCGGTCCTCGACGAGCTGGAGGAGACGGGCGAGCTGTCCGCGGCGACGCGGCACTGGCTCGCCAACGAGGCCTTCGCGTACACGGCGCGCTATGACGCCGCCATCAGCCGCTGGTTCGGGCGCCGCTACGAGCAGCTGCCGACCTATTGGGTGACCGCATGGGAGAAGGAGATGGATCTCTCCTACGGCGAGAACCCCCACCAGCGCGCGGCGCTCTATGTGGAGCCGAGGGCGCGCTCGCACGTCCTCTCCCGCGTGAGCAAGCTGCACGGCAAGCCGCTCTCCTTCAACAACGTGCTTGACCTCAACTCGGCGCGCACGCTGCTCGCCGATCTTGAGGGGCCGGCCTGCGTGATCGTCAAGCACAACAACCCCTGTGGGGTCGCCGAGGCGGATGAGATCGGGGCCGCGTACGACGCGGCCTTCGCCTGCGATCCGATGTCGGCCTTCGGAGGCGTGATCGCCCTGAACCGGCCCGTGGACGAGGCGCTGGCCGAGCGGCTGCATCAGCAGTTCATCGAGGTTCTGATCGCTCCCGGGTATGAGGACGGCGCCTTGCCGGTGCTTCAGCAGAAGGAGGCGATCCGGATCCTCGAGGACACCGAGCGGCGGGGCCACCAGATCGAGCCCGACATCAAGCGGGTTCGCGGCGGCATCCTGGTCGAGGACCCCGACGGCTCACCCGAGCCGCGGGAGCTGATGGAGGTCGCGACCAGGACGCAGCCGACGGACCAGCAGTGGGACGACCTGCTCTTCGCCTGGCGGGTGGTCCGCCACGTGCGCTCCAACGCGATCGTGCTGGCGCGGGACCGGGCCACGCTGGGGATCGGGGCGGGACAGATGAGCCGGGTGGACTCCGTCCGGCTCGCGATCGAGAAGGCGAAGGACGCGCGCGGCCCGGACGCGGAGCAGCTGCTCGCCGACTGCGTGCTCGCCTCCGACGCCTTCTTTCCGTTCGCGGACGGGCCGCAGGCGGCGATCGAGGCCGGCGCGACCGCAGTGATCCAGCCCGGCGGCTCGAAGCGGGACGCCGAGGTGATCGAGGCCTGCGACGCCGCCGGCGTGGCGATGGTCTTCACGAAGCGCCGCCACTTCCGGCACTAGCGATGCGCCCCCCGGGACTCGAACCCGGACCGCCGGCTTAAAAGGCCGGAACTCTGACCAGTTGAGTTAGGGGCGCCCGGCAAGTCTAGGCGGCGTGTTATGGCCGACTAGAGTCCCCGAAGGCAATGAGGATCTCCGCCAAGGTCGACTATGCGGTCAGGGCATCGCTGGAGCTGGCGGCAGCGGGCGGCGATCCGATCAAGGGCGAGGCGATCGCCGACGCCCAGGACATTCCACTCAAGTTCCTCGAGAACATCCTCGGCGAGCTCAAGCACACGGGCATCGTCGCCAGCCGGCGCGGGGCGCAGGGCGGCTACTGGCTCGCGAAGGACGCCGACGAGGTCAGTCTCGCCGACATCGTGCGGGCGGTAGAGGGGCCGCTGGCAAGCGTTCGCGGCCAGAGCCCCGAGACGCTCAGCTACAGGGGCGAGGCCGAGCCGCTGCAGAAGGTCTGGATCGCCCTGCGCGCCAACCTGCGCGCGGTGATGGAGGACACGAGCCTCGCCGACGTGGTCGGCGGCGAGCTGCCGGCAGCTGTCCGTGAGCTGAGCGAGCCGGCGGAAGCCTGGAGTCAGCGTTAGCCGTCGTCCTCGGCGACGCGGCCGCCGATGGGAAAGCGGGTCTTAGGCGCTCGGATCGGAGACGGTCACGGTGCCGTCACCTAGCTCCAGGACGGAGTCCCAGGGCGTGAAGCCCTCAGCCTGGGCTGGATCGCGCTCGGGCCAGACCCCCACCCGCTCGCGCCATCCCCCTCGCCCGGCGATCAATCCGGTGACCCGCCAGGCCTCGTTCACCTGCTCGTCCGGGACCTGCGTCTGCCGCTCGACCCGCACGTCCCAGATCCGGCCCAGGTCACGTCCCGAGCCGGTCACCAGCCGGGACCTGAGGAGCTCCGAGACGCGGATCGTGCCGCGCGGCGGCGCGCCGACCCACTGAACGTTTCGCCCGTCGGCGGTCCAAAGCCCGAGGTCCGCCGCCGAGCCGGAAAGCCCGACGGAAGTCCCGACCCAGGTCACCTCGTCCCATGGGATGACGTGCATGTAGTCGGGCCCCAGCCCCTCGACCAGATATGCGAACGGTCTCCGCAGCCGGCCGGTCCACGCTCCGGGACCGACGAGGAGCGCCGAGACCTCCGTCCGGGAACCCGGGGCACCCTTCAGCTGAATGTCGTCGACGCGGCCGCAGCGCCGCTCCTCGGCGTCCAGCAGCTGATCGTCGAGCAGCCGCAGCCCAAGATCCACCTGTAGACCGAGCGTGCTCATCCGGATCCGTGGTTCGTCGCGAACAGGAGTGGAAGTGCAACCACGGAGACGACCGTCAAGAGGACGAGGTACGCAACGCCGAGCGCATTCGCGATCCTTCCATTGACGTGGTCGCCCATGTAGCGCTCATCCCGCGCGATCAGCAGGATCGGCAGGTAGGTCAAGGGCAGCGCGACGACCGCCATCACCACCGAGTATTCAGTGATCAGCACGGGGTTCGCACCGGTCAGGTCGATGATGAATGCCAGGACGAACAGGAGGACCCAGCCGAAGTTGAATCCCGGCGCCCTCCGCGATTTCCTCGCTTTCCTGCTCTTCCCCCACTCCCACCCGAGGAACTGGGCGAAGGCGTACGCGCCGGCGAACGAGCCCTCGATCGCCGCCCCGCCGATCGCGAACATCATGCCGAGGAACGCGAGCAGCAGTCCGGTCTGGCCGAAGGTGATCTGGGCCCCCAAAGCGGTGGTGCCGAGGAACTCAGGGCTGATCTGAAGGGGATGGAAGAGCACCGCCGCGACGACGATCAGGGCTACCGAGAAAACGCCCCCGAGCGCGAAGCCGAAGAGCGCGTTCATCTTGTTGACGACGAGGTCGCCCTCGCTCTCGTCCCAGCCCTCTTCTACCGCTCCGGATGAGTAGAAGTAGACCTCGTAAGGCACCATCGCCGCGGCAATCACCCCCACGGCGAAGTACCAGTAGATGAGGGTGTCCTCGCCGGTCTGCCAGTGCGGGATGAAGCCCCCGGCGACCTCCCCCCAGTCCGGATGCAGGTGGACAGCGGCGACGATGTAGACGGCCAGGAAGAGCCCGCCGTAACCGAAGATGCGCTCGATCCCTTCGAAGGGGAGGACCCAGACGAGCAGGATGATCGCCGTCGCCGCAATCAGCAGCAGTACCCGGAACGGGAGATCGGCGAAGTAGAGCTGGAGGACGAGCGCGATCCCCCCGACCTCGGCGGCGACGGTGAGGATGTTGATCGCCTCGCTCGCGATCAAGGTGACCAGGCCCGGGCCGAAGCCGAGCCGCTGGCGTACCACGTCGAACACCGGGCGCTTCGTGATCGTGGCGACCCTGCCGCACATCTCGGCGTACGTCGCGATCCCGACGACCCCGATTGGCACGGTCCAGAGCAGCTGGTAGCCGAACACCGCTCCCGCCTGGGAGTCGAAGACGAGCTCCCCGATGTCGACGAAGCCGCCCAGCGCCGCGACGACTCCGAGCGCGATCTGGAAGACCTTCTTCACAGCGAATCCTCCGCCGAGCTCGCCTGCTCGTGGAGTGAGCGCAACCCGCGGGTCACGTTCGTCGCGAGGTCGCTGTCCCCCGGGTCGGAGTGAAGGGCATTGAGCAGCTCGGCGGCCCGATTCCCGATCTGGTTGCCCTTGGTCGCCGCCTCCTGAAAACCGCTCTCCGTCGGCGTCTCGGCAAGGGCGTCAGCGGTGTTCCGCGACTGCTTGGCGAGCTCGGCGGTCCGGATCTCGATGAAGTCCGCGGGTGCGCGAGAGCGGGCTGCCTGCTCGGCGACCAGCATTCCCTCCCCCGTCGAGGAAACCAGCGTCTTCAGATCCGTCGAGACCGCGTCCTCGTCGAGCCGGCCGCAGCCTGGCAGCGCGGTCAAGGTCAGGAATGCGATCAGGAGAACGGCCACCCGCGCCGCGGCGGGTGGCCTGCTCGGGACGGTCAGTCGGCCTTGCCCCCTCGGCGGCGCCGGATCGCTCTCATCAGCGCTTCTTCCCTCCCAGAGCACCGACCAGCTGCCGCTTGGTCATCTTCGAGCGGCCCTTGATGCCGCGGTCCTTGGCCTCCTCGTAGAGCTGGTCGTACGTGCGGCCGCCCGGGCCGCTTCCGGAGCGAAGTCCGCCGCGGCGATGCGACGAGATGTCCCGCCGGGACGCCGGGGACGACCGGCGCGACTGCCCGGCGCGGGCGCGCTCCTTGTTGACCGTGCGGGCTGCGATCTCCTCGGCTCTCGCCTCGGATCGTCCCTCGCTCCGCTCGCTCTTCTTGACGTGCTCGTACATCCGGGCCCACTTGGTGCCCTTCTTGATTCCTCTCGGTGGCATCTGCCTGCCTCCTCTCTGGTCTTCCCACCGGGATACCCGGCGCGCAGCGAGCAAACCATCGGACCGGAGCGGCTAGAAGAGCTTTGTCTGGGCCACCTCGGGCTCTGCGACCGCTGCTGCACGCTCCCTGCGCTGCGCTTCCAGCCGCGCCCTCCGGCTGTAGCGCGGGTCGTGGGAGAGGTTCGGCGCTCGAACCAGGGAGCCGATCCGCTTGCGCTCGGCATTCGGCGCGTAGGCGCGGTCCTGGTAGAGCTCCTCGTACTTCGGCACGAGATCGGGGCGTGCCGCGGAGAGCCATGACATGAAGACCTCCTTGACGCCGGGACGCAGGTGCAGGGCAATCCCGTTGACGAAGGTGGCGCCGGCCTCCTCGGCGATGGAGACGATCTCCTCGACCAGCTCAGGCGAGTCGTTGATCCCGGGCATCAGGGGAGCGATCAGCACGCCGGACGGGATCCCGGCCTCGTTGAAGGCGGCCACGGCCTCGAGCCGCTTACGCGGGTGCGGTGTGTGGGGCTCGGTCGCGCGCCAGATCTTCTCGTCGAGTGTCGGGACCGAGAAGTTGACGCTGACGTCGGCGATCTCGGCCAACTCGAGGTAGAGGTCGAGATCTCGAAGGACGAGTGAGGATTTCGTCAGGATCGAGGTGGGCGTCTCGGAATCCCGCAGCGCCTCGATCATCGGGGGCATCAGCTCGTAGCGTCCCTCCGCCCACTGGTACGGATCGGTGTTGGTCCCGAAGGCGACCAACTCGCGCTTCCAGCTCGGCTTGCCGAGCTCCGCTCGGAACAGTTCGGGAACGTTGACCTTGACGACGATCTCGCGTTCGAAGTCCCGCCCCGCGTCCAGGTCGAGATAGGTGTGGGTGTTGCGGGCGAAGCAGTTGTGACTGACGACACCGTCGGCAATGAAATCGCCGGTACCCGTTGTGATGTCGAAGAGCTGTCGCTTCCCGATCGGCTCGATCGATTCAACCTTCAGCTTCGAGTCACTTTTCAGCGCGACATCTTGAATTGACCGCTTTCGCGTTATGGCGGGATCGGTCATGTGGAAGAAGCGCATCGCCTCTCGCAACCCGCCACGAAGCCGTACGTTCGTCATTCCATTGGGCTGGCCGCTTCGCTCGACGGCGTAGTCGAAACCCAGCCGACGAAACGACCAGGTGGTCCAATCGATGATCTCCTGATCGCAGTTGGCAATCCTGAAAACGCCGCGCGAATAGCAGCCCTCGGCGTCGAAGATGCCGGCCAGAAATCCCCGGGCCCATAGTTCGGAGGACCCCCGCGGCCACTCGATCGCTCCCCGGATCCGCTCCACGCCCGCACGTGACTGATTTCGAATTGCGCGGATCTCCCGATGACTGCCAGCTGCCGCTGCGAATACAAACTCATCTGCTCGGATATCGAGATCGCGGAGATACTCCTGGGCACGACGAAGCGCTTCGAAATCGGCAAGCGCAAGCCGAAAGCGGTAGAGACGCTGTCCACGGCGCCCCGGGTTCGTGTAGGCATAGGAGGCGAGGTTGCCATCGCCGCGGATCAGTCCGCAGAGATAACCGCGGCGATAGACCGGCGCGTAAGTCATCGGTCCATCGGCAAACCGGCCGATTCCCATCAACTCGTCGTTGGTCGTCAGGTGAGGCCGCTGGAGAGGCCCCTGCTCGGCACCGATCACGTGCTTCCACTTGCCCCGCCGACTAAGAAAGCGGTGGTCGCCACTAGCGACGAGCTCAGTGCCGTCCTCGAGCGTGATCTTGAATGCGTCCCGATAGGTCTCCCAATGGGCGAGGACCTCTGTGGCCTCGTAGTGCCGGTAAGCCGGTCCCTTCCGGGTCCCATATATCCGATCTCCGACCTCCAGATCAGCGATCGGCTTCAGCGTGCCATTGGCCATCAGGATCGGCGTGTCTCCCCCGCTGCAGTAGGTGCATGCATGGGTGCAGCCCCGGAACGCGTTCACGGTCCAGTTGAACGGCAGATAGTCGCCGGGCACCTTGTTGAGCGCGGACTTCGCTCGGACCTCGTGGAAGTTGATGCCGAGTGCCTCCGGCGCGTCGAAGGTCCGGACCCTCTCGACGTTCAGTCCGGGCAGGCTCCTGCCCTTCTCTCTATCGACCTTCTGGGAGTCCCAGCGCATCGCCTCTCCAGTGTTGCAACATCCGGGCCTCTATACGAACATATGTTCGCATACCAATCGGCCGCCGACTGGCCCGATGAAACGAGGGGTAGGAGCGTTTCGTGAGCCAGCTTCCAGAGCGGCCGTCGCTCGCGAGCCTCCGCGAGGCCGCTGCCGACTGCAAGGCCTGCCCGCTCTGGAAGGACGCGACCCAGACCGTCTTCGGCGAGGGGCTGAAGCGGGCCAGGCTGATGCTGATCGGTGAGCAGCCGGGCGACCGCGAGGACATCGAGGGGCATCCGTTCGTCGGCCCGGCCGGCCGGATCCTCGACCAGGCGCTCGAGCGGGCCGAGATCGAGCGTGGAGACGCCTACGTCACCAACGTCGTCAAGCACTTCAAGTGGACGCCGAAGGGCAAGAGGCGAATCCATCAGGCGCCGAAGGCCGAGGAGATCAAGGCCTGTGCGCCGTGGCTCGAGGCCGAGCTCGAGGTCGTCGACCCGGAGGTGATGGTGTGCCTCGGTGCGACGGCGGTCAGGGCCGTGATCGGCTCAAAGGCTCGCGTGATGAAGGACCACGGAGAGTTCCTCGAGTCGAAGCTCGGCCGGACCGCGATGCCGACTCTGCATCCTTCCGCCATCCTTCGGGCGGAGCCGGAAGATCGCGACGACGCGATATCCCTGCTCGTCGGAGATCTCCGGCGAGCGCGCGACCGCCTCGCCGCCTGACGCGCAACAGCCATGACCGACGACACGACGAGACTCCACCCCGCCGAGCACCGCGCCTATCGCGAGCTGTACGCGTCGGCCCGCCAGCTGATTCGCCGCTGGGGCCGCCTGGCGCCCGCGCTGGAGGGCACGCCGGTCGGTGAGAGCCTGCTCCGCGGCGTGGATGAAACCGAGCGGCTGCTGGAGGCATTGGGCCCCCGCACCGCCGCCTACGGGCTGCACGGAGGGCCGGCGGCGCAGGGAGTGGGCGCGCGGATCGCAGATGTGCGGGCGGCGTTCGCCGACCGGGGTGGCGACACCGGCATGGTGGCCCGCTTCGCCGTACTCGACATCGAGCACATAACGACGCTGCTCCGGCAGCTCGCCGAGCTGGCCCGCTCGCGTCAGGACCGCGATCTCGCCGGCTTCTGTGAGGAATGGGCAAGCCGGCTCGAGGCGCAGTTGGGAGCGGTCCGGGAGGCGGCGGTCGAGCTCGGCACCGACCCCGAGCGCGCTGCCGCCCCGCTCGACGACTCGCTGCTGAACCGCGCCACCCACGGCGTGGGCTGGGTGTTCGGCTCGGTCGGCGAGGGCATCGACCGGCTGGTCGGAAGACGCCGAAGCTAGGACAGGTCGGGCTGGCCCTCGAGCGGCGTCGAGGCCTCCGCGTGCAGCCGGCGTGGAATCCGCCCCGCCTGCCGGGCGGCCCAGCCCGCCTCCACCGCCGAGCGCATCGCCGCCGCCATGCCCGCCGGGTCCTCGGCTCTGGATACGGAGCTGGCCAGCAGGACTCCGTCGCAGCCGAGCTCCATCGCCAGTGCGGCATCCGACGCCGTGCCGATTCCCGCGTCGAGGATCACCGGGACGCCGGCGCGCTCGGCGATGATCCGCACGTTGTACGGGTTGCGAATCCCCATCCCAGAGCCGATCGGCGACCCAAGCGGCATCACGGCGGCGCAGCCGGCTTCCTCGAGCCGACGGGCGAGGATCGGATCGTCGTTGGTGTAGGGCAGGACCGTGAAGCCCTCGTCCACCAGGGTCTCGGCGGCCTCGATCAGCTCGACCGCGTCCGGCAGCAGGGTTCGGTCGTCCCCGATCACCTCGAGCTTCACCCAGTCGGTCTCGAACGCCTCGCGCGCGAGCTTGGCCGTGCGGACGGCGTCCCGCGCCGTGTAGCAGCCGGCCGTATTGGGAAGCGCGAACAGGCCGAGGCGGCGAATCAGGTCGAGGACAGAACCCCGTGCGTCGGGATCGACCCTCCGCAGGGCCACCGTGACGATCTCGGTGCCCGAGGCGATCAGGGCCTCCTCCATCTGCTCGAGCGAGCGGAAGCCCCCGTACCGACGATCAGCCGCGAGCCCCAGCTCCGGCTGCCGAGCTCGAAGCCGTCATCCGCGCCGCCCTGGATGGCGGCGAGCACCTCGATCTTCTGGCCATCCGCGAGCTGCGTCCGGCTCCACTCGCTCCTGGGCACGACCTCCCCATCGACCGCGACCGCCACCCCCCGCTGCTCGGGCTCCGCCCCCGAGGCCTCGATCGCGATCGCGACGGTGGCGTCGTCGGGCAGTGCCACCGGCTCGCCGTTGAGCACGACGTTCACGCGACCTCCACGGCGGCTTCGGCCGATCGCCCGGCGAACCGCCGCGGCGAGAACGGATCGATGTCGAACGGCGGCTCCTCGCCGGCGAGCAGCGCCGCGATGCAAGCTGCGGTCAGCGGAGCCTGCAGAACCCCGTTGCGGAAGTGTCCGGTGGCGACCAGCAATCCGTCGGTCTCACTCGAGCCGATCAGGGGAGCGTTGTCGGGCGTGCCCGGACGCAGGCCCGCGTTGGCCTCGACCAGCTCCAGCTCTTCGATCTCCGGGATCAGCCTGTACGCCTCGCGGAGGAGCTCGTGGACTCCTCCGGCGGTCACCGTGGTGTCGAAGCCGCGCTCCTCGACGGTCGCGCCGACGATCAGCCTCCCATCCGCGCGCGGCACCATGTAGACGCGCTCACCGGCGACTATTCGCTCGCAAGCAGGCTCCTCGGCCGAGCCGCGCAGAGTGAGGATCTCCCCCTTCACCGGGCGGACCGGCGGCCTGGCATCCGGCGGGATCCAATCGCCCCCTCCCGACCAGCAGCCAGCGGCCAGGATCAGCGTGCCCGAGCGGAAGCTGCGGCCATCGGCCGAATCGACCCGCCAGGCGCCGTCCCGCCGCTCGGCCGCCACCACCTCGGCACCGCCGTGGACGTCTACACCGTGGCGCTCGAGGGCGCTGAGCAGCGCCGCCGCCACGCGTCTCGGATCGACGCTGGCCTCGCCGGGAACGTCCGCGCCGCCGCGGACCGCGGGCGCCAGTCCAGGCTCGAGCTTCCGGCAGGCCCGGCCGGGCAGCCACTCGGAGTCCAAGCCGAGCTTGCGATGGAGCTCGTAGCGCCGCCGGAGCGCCTCCGCCTCGTCGCGATCGAGCGCCACGTGCAGCGCGCCATGAGCAGCGAAGCCGATCTCCGTCTCCGACTCAACCTCCAGCTCCCGCGCGAAGGCCGGCCACCCGCGCAGGGACTCGAGGTTGAGTGAGAGCAGCGCCTCCTCGCCCCAGGATGCCTCGCCCACGGGAGCGAGCATGCCCGCCGCCACTCCCGTCGCACCCGACGCCGGGCGCTCGCGCTCGAGCACGCACACGCGCGCGCCCTGCCGAGCCGCCCGCCAGGCCGAGGCCAGCCCGATCACGCCGCCGCCGACGAAGATCCCGTCGTAGCCGTTGTTCGTGTCGTCTTTCACCAGACCTCCCTTCGCCGGCATTACCCGGATCAGGTTCGGACGGTCGGCGGCGCTTCAGCCACCCTCTCAGCCCTTTGGTGGGCTCCCGTTACACGTTCATCGTACCCTTGGTTGTGCAGTGACAGACGGCACCGCAACTCTCGGCCCAGACTCACCTCGCACCTCCCGAGGCAATCGGCGCGCTGCGGCGCCAGCGGCTGCAATGGGCGCGCCTCTACTTCGTCTGCGACGCGCGCCCAATGGCCGGGACCCGGAGGCGCTGCTGAACGCGGCGATGAGCGGCGGCGCCGGGATCATCGAGCTGCGGGATCGCGAGAACCCCCGCAACGCCATCGAGCGCTCAGGACACACGTTCCGCCGGCTGGCCAACACCTACGGCGCGCTCTTCATCGTCAACGACGACCCCCATCTCGCCCTCGAGCTGCGCGCCGACGGAGTCCATGTCGGACAGGACGACATCGACCCCGCCGAGGCCCGCCGGATCATGGGTCCCGCCGCGATCATCGGCCTCTCGACCCACAGCCGCGAGCAGATCGAGGCGGCCGCCGGCCTTCCCGTCGACTACATCAGCGTCGGCCCGATCTGGGAGACGCCCACCAAGCAGGGACGGCCGGCGACCGGGCTCGAGCTGATCCGCGACGCGGCCGAGATCGCCAAGCGCCCCTGGTACGCAATCGGGGGAATCGACACCGGCAACGCCGAGCAGGTCGTCTCGGCGGGGGCCGAGCGGCTCTGCGTGGTCAGGGCGATCCGCGACGCCGAGGCTCCGCGAGCCGCGGCGACTGCGCTTTTCGACATGGTCGACCCCGCGGCGCGAGCGGAAGAGCGATGAGCGACCGCGCGCGGAAGCGGGCCGAGCGCCAGAAGCGAAAGCGCCGGTCCGCCGAGCGGGTCGCAGCGCCAAACGGCGACGGCGCGACCGCAACCACGGCTGCGGCGCCTGAGACCGAGACCTTCAAGGAGAAGATGGCCCGCCGCTATGAGGAGCGCAACGACGAAGCCAGGGCGAAGCTCGAGCCGCTCGAGCGCAACGAGCGCCCCAGGGCCGTCACGATCGGAGCCGTCGTCTCGAGCGTGCTCGCGATCGCGATCACCGTTCAGGGCGTCCTCTCGCTGGCGGGCGTGAGCTCCGGCCAGGGGGCTACCCGCCCTGCGCCGCTGATCCTGTTCGCGGTCGTCCTCTGGGCGATGGCGGTCGGGATGTGGCGCGCCCGCTACTGGGCCGTGCTCGGCTTCCAGACCGTGCTTCTCCTGATGATGCTCGCCAGCGCGTTCGGGCTCGTGGTGGTCAACTCCGTCCTACAAGCCGTCGGCACGACGCTCCTGTTGCTCGGCTCGGGCGCGCTCTTCTACTTCATGGTCCGCGCGATGGCGCGGATCCAGATGCCAAGCGGCCCCGACGCCTGACAGGGAAGCCGGGTCAAACGCTCCGATAGAGTCGATCCCCGATGGCCGAGTACGACGTGATCGTGATCGGAGGCGGGCCGGGGGGATACGTGGCCGCGATCAGGGCAGCGCAGCTCGGCCAGAAGACGGCCGTCGTCGAACGCGACAAGGCTGGCGGTCGCTGCCTCAACTACGCCTGCATCCCGGCGAAGACCGTGCTCCGCACCGCCGAGATCTTCCAGACGGTCAGCGAGGACGGCTCAGAGCTCGGCATCAAGGCCGGCAAGGCGGAGATCGACTGGAAGGCGCTCCAGGAGCGCCGAACGAAGGTCTCCAAGACGCTCGAGGACGGCGTCCAGTTCCTCTGGAAGAAGAACAAGGCCGAGTTCCTGAAGGGCGAGGCCTCTCTCGCCGGCGGCGGCAAGGTCAAGGTGGGCGACGACGAGCACCAGGCGAAGGCGATCGTGCTCGCCACCGGCTCGGTGGCGATGCCGATTCCCGGCGTCGAGTTCTCCGACCGGGTGATCGACACCTGGGGCGCCTATTCGCTCGAGCGGATGCCGAAGTCGCTGGTGATCGCCGGCGCCGGCGCGTCGGGCTCCGAGATCGCCTCCGCCTACTCCCGCATGGGAGTTCAGGTGACCCTGATCGAGATGCTCGACCAGATCCTGCCGCTCGAGGACAAGGACATGGCCCGTGTGGTCGAGCGCCAGTTCAAGAAGGACGGCATGGAGGTGCTGACCAAGACCAAGGTCGAGTCGGTCGAGCGAGCAGAAGACCGGGGTCAAGGTGAAGGCCGGTGATCAGGAGATCAAGGCCGACTACCTGGTGATCGCGGGCGGCCGCAAGCCCGACACCGACCCGCTCAACCTCGACGCCGCGGGCGTCAAGACCACCGAGCGAGGACAGATCGAGATCGACGAGTACCAGCGGACCTCAGCCGACGGCGTCTTCGCGATCGGCGATCTCGTCCGTGGCCCCGCCCTCGCCCACAAGGCCGAGGAGGAGGGCGTCGTCGCCGTCGAGACCGCCGCCGGTCACGAGACCGAGCCGGTCAACATCGACCTCGTCCCCGGAGCGACCTTCACCCACCCGCAGGTGGCGAGCGTCGGGATGACCGAGGAGGAGGCCAAGGAGGCCGGCCGCCAGATCAAGGTCGGCAAGTTCAAGCTCGGCGGCGCCGGCGCATCGGTCGTCTATGACGACCGCGCCGGGCTGGTCAAGATCGTCGGCGACCCGGAGTACGGCGAGATCCTCGGCGCACACATCGTCGGCAACATCGCCTGCGACATGATCAGCGAGATCTGCAACGTGATGGCGCTCGAGGGCGGCTATCCCGAGCTGCAGCGCATCATCCACCCGCATCCGACGATGTCGGAGGCGATTCTCGACGGCGCCCGGGCGGTCGACGGCTGGGCGATTCACGCTTAGCGTGCGATGAAGACCGGCCGCCTGGAGGCTTTCTCGGACGCCGTCTTCGCTGTCGCGATCACGCTGCTCGTGCTGGATCTCAACGTCCCCGGCGGCGATGACCTGTGGCACCAGCTCAAGGACGAGTGGCCGTCGTTCGCCTCGTTCTTCGTCAGCTTCTGGGTGATCGGGATCATCTGGGTGAACCACCACGGCCTGCTCGACCACCTCAAGCGCACCGATCGGCCTGTGCTCTACATCAACCTGCTGGTGCTGATGACGGTCGTCTTCATCCCGTTCTCGACGGCGCTGATGGCGGAGCACCTCAAGTCCGGCGCCGACGAGAAGGTGGCCGCCATCGTGTACGCACTGGCATTCCTAGCGATGGGGGTCGCCTTCAACCTGTTCTGGGCGTACGTCGTCAAGCACCGTCCGGAGCTCGGCGTCGAGATACCTGACGAGGAAGTCCGCCGCATGTCCGTGGGGTTCATGATCGGGAGCCCGCTCTACGCGGTCGCGGTCATCATGGCCTTCATCAGCCCGGCGGTGGTCCTGATCATCATCGGCGCGGTCGCCGCCTACTACATGGTCGCGGGAATGCGGAGCCCCGACCTCTGAGGCGTGCGTGACCGAGCGGGCGACCTTCTACTACGACTTCAACTCGCCCTACTCCTACCTGGCGGCCGAGCGGATCAGCGGGCTCTTCGCCGAGGCAGAGCTCGAGCAGCCTGAGTGGCAGCCAATCTCATTCGGGCATGTCCTCAAGGTGACCGGCCGGCGTCCGTGGTCGTTCGAGGAGGATCGCAGCGCCGACTTCGCCGAGATTCAGCGACGGGCCGACGAGCGCGGACTGCCGGAGGTCTGCTACCCGGAGGGCTGGCCGGTCGAGAACTACAGCCTGAATCCGGTCCGCGCCGCCGTCTACGCAAAGGAATCCGGGCGGGTCGTCTCCTTCACGTTGGCCTGCTTCCGGCAGGTGTTCGCCGCGGGGCGAGACATGAGCGACCTCGACAACGTCCTCGTCGCGGCTGCTGCGTGTGAGCTGCACCCGAACGCGGTGCTGAAGGGGATCGAGACGAAATCGGTCAAGGACCGGCTCAGAGCGGCCACCGACGAGGCGATCGAGCTGGGCGTGGAGGGGATCCCCACGCTCGCCGTGGGTGACCGGTTGTTCTGGGGGGACGACCGGCTCGAAGAGGCGGTGGCGGCTTTACGGCGGGAGTAGGCTGAGCCCGTGGCCCAGAGCAAGACGAAGCCGAGGCGACGGGCGGCCGGATCGTCCGACGGCAAGGGCAAGACGGCGGCGACGCCGAAGCTCCCGGACGAGGCGACCTGCCGCGAGCTGCTCAGCGAGATGGCGCTGATCCGCCGCTTCGAGGAGGAGGCGGGGCGGCAGTACCAGCGCGCCAAGGCCGGCGGATTCCTCCATCTGGCGATCGGCGAGGAAGCGACGATCGTCGGGACCACCTCGGTGATGCGGCCCGACGACTATCTGATCGGCACCTACCGGACCCACGGCCACGCGATCGCGCGCGGCACCGACCCCAAGCGGGTGATGGCCGAGATCTTCGGCCGGGTCGACGGCACCTCCGGAGGTCGCGGTGGCTCGATGCACATCTTCGACCTCGAGCGCCGCTTCATGGGCGGCTACGGGATCGTCGGCGGCAACCTGCCGCTCGCAGCCGGTCTGGCGCTGGCGTCGGACTACAAGGGGACCGACGAGGTCACCGTCTGCATGTTCGGCGACGGCGCCTCCAACACAGGCAACTTCGGCGAAACCATGAACCTGGCGGCCCTCTGGAGCCTGCCAGTCGTCTTCCTGGTCGAGAACAACCTCTACGGGATGGGCACCTCGCTCGAGCGCCATTCAGCGGTGCCCGACCTCTCCCACAAGGCGGAGGGCCTGGGCGTCCCCGGCGTGCGGGTGGACGGCATGGACGTTCTCGCGGTCCGGGAGACTGTGGCCGAGCACATCCGCATCGCGCGGGAGGAGCGCAAGCCGACGCTGATCGAGGCGTTCACCTATCGCTACCGCGGCCACTCCGCCGCCGACCCCGAGGTCTATCGCGAGAAGGAGGAGGTCGAGGAGTGGCAGCGCAAGGACCCGATCGAGTCCTTCGCCGCACGGCTGATCAAGGACAAGGTGCTCTCCGAGGAGGACGTGCAGGCGATCCGAGAGGAGGCGGAGAAGACGGTCCTCGAGGCGGTCGAGTTCGCCGACAACTCGCCCGAGCCGCCACTGGACTCGCTCTACGACCACCTCTACGTGCTCGGCGACCAGGTTCCCGGCTGGTACGGCGTTGATGAGCGCTCGCCCGACTCGCACGCGGCCGAGGAGGAGCGTGACGCAACTGCGCGCGCCCGTCAGCTCGCCGAGCGTGGCGCTGAATATGCAGAGGACGAGGAGCTTCGCGAGGCCGAGGGCGACCAGCCGGATACGCGGCCGGAGGACGTGCACTGATGGCCGCCATTCGGATGCGAGAGGCGCTGCGCGATGCGATGGCGGAGGAGATGCGGCGTGACGAGAATGTCTTCGTGATGGGCGAGGACGTCGCGGTATTCCAGGGGTCCTTCAAGGTCACCGAGGGGCTGCTGGACGAGTTCGGTGAGAAGCGGGTGCGCGATACCCCGATCTCGGAGAACTCCATCGTCGGCATGGGGGTCGGCGCAGGGATGGGAGGCCTGCGGCCCATCGTCGAGATCATGACCGTCAACTTCGCGCTGCTGGCGATGGACCAGATCGTCAACCACGCGGCCGCGATCCCCTACATGTTCGGCGGTCAGGTCCGCGTTCCGCTGGTCATCCGCATGCCGGGCGGGGGCGGCCACCAGCTCGGGCCGACCCACTCACACAGCTTCGAGGCACTCTTCCTGCAGATCCCGGGCCTGCTCGTCGCCTGCCCCTCCACGCCGGCCGACGGCAAGGGCCTGCTCAAGGCGGCGATCCGCGACGACAACCCGGTCATCTTCATCGAGCACGAATCGCTTTACGGAATGCGCGGCGAGGTTCCGGAGAACGGTGACGGTGTCGTCAACTTCGGCGAGGCGGCAGTCCGCCTGGAGGGTTCCGACGTGACCATCGTCGCGATCCTGCGGATGGTGGAAGTGGCCATGCAGGCGGCCAAGACCCTCTCAGAGGAGCATGGGGTCGAGGCGGAGGTAATCGACCCCCGCACGCTGCGCCCGCTCGACCTCGACACGATCCTCAGGTCGGTCCAGAAGACGAACCGTGTCGTGATCGTCGAGGAGGGCTGGCCGCACGGCGGCGTCGGTGCGAACCTGGCCGCCCTCATCCAAGGACAGGCGTTCGACCATCTCGACGCGCCGGTCGAGCGCGTGACGGGCGCGGACGTCCATATGCCGTACTCGAGGCGGATGGAGCAGGCCGCAATCCCCCACGGGGAGCACATCGTCAGCGCGGCGCTGCAGACGCTGGAGGGCAGTCGCTGATGGCCGACATCGTGATGCCGCGGCTGTCCGACTCCATGGAGGAGGGGACGGTGCTGCGCTGGCTGAAGGGGGTCGGCGACTCGGTGGAGGTCGGCGAGGAGCTGGTCGAGATCGAGACCGACAAGGCGAACATGGTCTACGAGGCGGATACCGCCGGGACCGTGGTCGAGATCCTGGCGCAGGAGGGGGACACGCTGCCCGTCGGCGACCCAATTGCTCGGGTGGGGGATGCGAGTGAGGTGGTCTCGGGCAACGGCGGCGGTGCCGGGGCAGCGTCTCCAGCGGGCAGGGCCGGCGCTGAGACCGAAGCTCGGGCTCCTGACGCAGATCAGCCGGCCATCGGACTGCGGGAGCCCGCTGGAGCCGCAGCCCCGGCCCCACCGCCGGGCTCGCCGGGTCCGACCGCTACACCTGCCTCCCCAGCCGGTGTAGGGGGCGACGGGCGCGTCAAGGCTTCTCCCATCGCCAAGCGCATTGCTCGCGACCGGGGGGTCGACTTGCATGGGCTCTCCGGGTCAGGCCCCGGTGGGCGGATCGTCAAGGCTGACGTCGAGCGAGCGGTTGCTTCGGGCGTCGCCGCTCCTGCTGCTCCGGCGGCACCCGCTCCCGCTGCTGCTCCAGCCGGGCCGACGCCTGGGGTCGCCGAGAAGCCCGAGACGGCCAAGGGGGCGGTCGAAGTCGTCGAGCTCACCAAGTTGCAGCAGACCGTCGCTCGTCGGATGGCGGAGTCCAAGGCGACGGCGCCTCACTTCTATCTGCAGGCTGAGATCGACATGAGCGCCGCCGTCGATGGGCGGGCAACCCTCAAGGAACAGGCCAAGGAGGGGGAACCGGTTCCCACCTTCAACGACATGGTCGTCAAGGCCTGTGCTCTGGCGCTGCGCGAGTTCCCCCGCGCCAACGGTGCCTACCGGGACGGGCGGATCGAGCTCTACTCGCGGGTCAATGTCGGTGTGGCCGTCGCCGCTCAGGACGCTCTCGTCGTGCCCACGGTCTTCGACGCCGATCTGAAGGGGCTGCGCCAGATCTCGACCGAGGCGAGGGCACTGGCAGCGCGGGTCAGGGACGGGTCGATCACGCCTCCCGAGCTCTCCGGCGGCACCTTCACCGTCTCCAACCTCGGCATGTACGGGATCTCCAACTTCAGCGCGGTGATCAACACACCGCAGGCAGGCATCCTCGCCGTCGGCGAGCTCAAGGCGAAACCGGTGGTGACCGATTCCGGCGAGATCGAGGCGCGCCAGCTGATGGGCGTCACCCTCGCCTGCGATCACCGCATCCTCTACGGCGCCGACGGAGCCCAGTTCCTGGCGCGGGTGCGGCAGCTGCTCGAGGAGCCGCTGGGGCTCGCCCTGTAGATAGCGTCCGCGATCGCATGGATCGCGCGCAGCTGAACGATTGGATCGCGGGATACGAGCGCGCCTGGCGCTCGCCTGGCACAGACGGTCTTGCCGGCCTGTTCGCCGAGGACGCCACATACTCGACGGCTCCCTACGAGAACCCTCACCGCGGCCTCGATGCGATCTCCGCGATGTGGGAGGCGGAGCGCCTTGGGCCCGACGAGGAATTCGAGATGAGGAGCGAGATCGTGGCCGTCGAGGGCGACGCCGGTGTCGTCAGGGTCGAGGTCCGCTACTGGGCGCCGAAGGACAAGGAGTACCGGGATCTCTGGATCGTTCGCCTGGACGATCGGGGTCTCTGCTTCCACTTCGAGGAATGGCCGTTCTGGCCGCCGGATCAGGTGGGCGCCCCGGCGGTCGGAGCCTCCGGCTGAGGGCCGGGCCGACCCTGACCCGGCCCCAGGGAACTCAGGGTCGGTTGGGTGACATTCCCCATAGACGGCGCGGCCGATCGAAGGCAAGCTGATGCGACCTTCGAAAGCCCTCACGACCCACGGAAGGGGATCCCCTTGAACAGGAGCAAGAACCTCGCCGCCCGCGCCGGCCGCTGGAGCGCCGCCCACCGCAAGACGGCCATCCTCGGCTGGCTCGCCTTCGTGATCGCCGCGACGTTCGTCGGCGGATCGCTCGGCACCAAGACGCTCGGCAACAACCAGTCGAACGTCGGCGAGTCGGGCCGAGCCGACAAGGCGATCGATGACGCGTTCCCGGACAAGGCCCAGGAAACCGTCCTCGTCCAGAGCCAGGACGGCGTCCCCGCGGCGAGTCCGCGCTTCCGGGCGACGGTGAATGAGACCGAGGCGGCCCTCGCCAAGAACAGGCATGTGCGCAACATCGAGGGCCCGTACGCTCCCGGCAACGAGGGCCAGATCTCGAAGGACGGCCACTCGGCCCTGATCCGCTTCGAGCTGCCCGGGTCGGACAGCCACACCGAAGACGTCGTCGCGTCCACGCTGAACACGGTCCACCGCCTCGACGCCCGGCAGGCGAGCTATCGGATCGAGGAGTTCGGCCAGGCGAGCGCCAACAAGGAGCTCTCCAAGAGCTTCGAGAACGACTTCAAACGCGCCGAGCTCACCTCGCTGCCGATCACGCTGATCATCCTGGTGATCGCCTTCGGTGCCCTGGTCGCGGCCGGCGTCCCGCTGCTGCTCGCGATCACGGCCGTGCTGGCGGCGATCGGGCTGATCGCGCCGATCAGCCAGATCTGGCCGGTGGACGAGTCGATCTCGTCGGTCGTCCTGCTGATCGGGCTCGCGGTCGGGGTCGACTACTCGATGTTCTATCTGCGGCGGGAACGCGAGGAGCGCGCCAAGGGGCTGAGCGAGAGCGCCTCGCTGGAAGCCGCAGCCGCCACCTCAGGCCGCGCGGTTCTGGTCAGCGGCCTCACGGTGCTGATCGCCATGTCGGGGATGTATCTGGCCGGCGACCCGACCTTCCGCTCGTTCGCGACCGGCACGATCCTCGTCGTCGCGATCGCGATGCTGGGCTCGGTCACGGTCCTGCCGGCGGTCCTGTCCAAGCTCGGAGACCGGGTGAACAAGGCACGGATCCCGTTCCTGCCCAGCCCCGAGCAGCGGGCGGGCCGGGAGCCGCGGCTCTGGAGCGCGCTGCTCGACAGGGTGCTGCGTCGCCCGGCGATCTCCGCCGGCCTCGCGACGGCGCTGCTGCTGGTGCTGGCGCTGCCGGCGCTGAACATCAAGACCGCCGTGGCGGGCGTCGACGCGCTGCCCCAGAACCTGGAGGTGATCAAGACCTACAACCGCATGCAGGAGGCCTTCCCGGGCGGCCAGGTGCCCGCCCAGGTGGTGGTGCAGGCCAACGACGTCCGTTCCCCCGCGGTCCAGCGGGCGATGGTCGACCTGCGCAATCAGGCCAGGGCCGATGCGAAGCACTTCGGTGCGCCGATCACCGTCGACGTCAGCCCGAATCACACCGTCGCCCTGCTCTCCATCCCGGTGCAGGGGGACGGCAACGACGACGCCTCCATCGCCGCGCTCAAGAAGCTGCGCAGCGACCTGGTGCCGCGAACGGTGGGATCGGTCAACGGCGTGACCGTCGGGGTGACCGGGCAGACAGCGCAGTCCGAGGACTTCAACAGCCTGATGGACTCGCGGCTGCCGATCGTCTTCGGGTTCGTGCTCACCATGGCGTTCCTGCTCATGCTGGTGACGTTCCGCTCGATCGTGATCCCGATCAAGGCGATCCTGCTGAACCTGCTCTCGGTCTCAGCGGCATACGGAATCGTCACCTGGATCTTCCAGGACGGCCACCTCGAGTCGGCTCTGAACTTCAAGGCGACGGGCTCGGTGCTCTCGTGGCTGCCGATGTTCATGTTCGTGATCCTCTTCGGGCTCTCGATGGACTACCACGTGTTCATCCTCACCCGGATCCGCGAGGCCTACGACAACGGGGAGTCCACGGCGGACGCGGTCGCGCATGGGATCAAGTCGACCGCATCGGTGATCACCGCCGCGGCGTTCGTGATGGTCGCCGTGTTCGGCATCTTCGCGACGCTTTCGTCGGTGATCTTCAAGGAGTTCGGCATCGGGCTGGCGAGCGCGGTGCTGATCGACGCGACCATCGTCCGCGGCGTGCTGCTCCCATCGGCGATGAAGATGCTCGGCGACTGGAACTGGTACCTGCCGAGCTGGCTCGAGTGGCTGCCCAGGGTGGGACCGAGGCGGACCGAGCGGCGCGGCAGGCCCCCCGAGCGGCCGGCCGTCGCAGGCGCCGACGCCTGAGGACTCACCCCTGGGGTGGCTGCGTGTGACAATTCACCCTGTGGACGAGGTGCTGGCCGTGCGCTGCGGAGTGGTCCCGTATGAGGACGGGCGGCGCCTGCAGCAGCGGATCGAGGCGGCGCGCCAGGCGGACAGGGTGCCGGACGTGCTGCTGCTGCTCGAGCACACTCCGGTCTACACGAAGGGCCGCCGCACCCAGCCCGGTGAGCTCGCGATGGGCGAGGACTGGTACCGGATGCAGGGGATCGAGGTCTGCGAGACGGACCGCGGTGGCGCCGTCACCTACCACGGCCCCGGGCAGCTGGTCGGCTATCCGATCGTCTCGCTCAAGCCCTACGGGGACAACGTCCACGAATACGTGCGGCGCCTCGAGCGGGTGATGATCGGCTCCCTGGCCGCGTTCGGCGTGGAGGCCGAGGTGATCGACGGCCTGACCGGTGTCTGGGTGGGCGGCGAGCCGCCCGAGGGCCGCAAGATCGGATCGATCGGCGTGCACGTCAGCCGGGGCGTGACCACCCACGGGTTCGCGGTCAACGTCAACAACGACCTGCAGCCCTTCGAGTGGGTCGTGCCGTGCGGTCTCGAGGGGGTCCGGATGACCTCGCTCTGCCGGGAGCTCGGCAGCGAGCTGGACATGAGCACGTGCATCGACATGGTGACCGAGCGCTTCGGCGAGATCTACGGGCGGGAGCCGGTGCCGACCGATCCCGAGGCGCTGACCGAGTTGCTCGGCGAACCCGCCCCGGTACGGTAGGAGCGATGGCAAACCCACCGACCACGGAGCGGTTGCACGTAACCCGGTCACGGGCAAATCCCGGCGGGCGAACGGCGGACGACGAGGGCAAGGTCCCCTTCCGCTCCCGCAAGCCGCCCTGGCTCAAGGTGCCGGCCCCGGGCGGCCCGACCTACCGGCGGCTGCAGAAGGCGATCGACGCCGACAACCTCCACACGGTCTGCCAGGAGGCCAACTGCCCGAACGTCGGCGAGTGCTGGGAG
The DNA here is from genome assembly GCA_963747425.1 of uncultured Solirubrobacterales bacterium. Lineage (GTDB taxonomy): Bacteria > Actinomycetota > Thermoleophilia > Solirubrobacterales > 70-9 > DASUPK01. Next base: position 278,639 of record CAVVFJ010000008.1, on the reverse strand, counting down.
CGCGGCACGGCCACCTTCATGATCCTCGGCGACGTCTGCACCCGGCGCTGCGGCTTCTGCAACGTGCAGACGGGCAAGCCGACCTGGAACGACCCCCTCGAGCCCCTTCGCGTCGCCAACCAGGTGAAGCGGATGGGTCTCCGCCACGCGGTGATCACCTCGGTCGACCGCGACGACCTGCCCGACTACGGCGCCGGCGCGTTCGTCGGCGTGATCCGCTCTATCCGGCGCATGGCGCCCGGCTGCAAGGTCGAGGTCCTGACACCCGACTTCCGCGGACAGGAGATGCCGCTGGCGAAGGTGATCGCCGAGCGCCCCGACGTCTTCAACCACAACGTCGAGACGGTGCCCAGGCTATATCCGATCGCCCGGCGCGGTTCCCACTTCCTGCGCTCGGCACGCGTCCTGCGCATGGCGAAGGAGATGGGCGGGGACGAGGTCGTCACCAAGTCCGGGCTGATGGTCGGCCTGGGCGAGGAGTTCGACGAGATGGTCGAGGCGTTCTCGATCCTGCGAGACCACGGGGTGCAGGTCCTGACCGTCGGCCAGTACCTCCGCCCGACGGAGAAGCACCTCCCCGTCGACCGCTACTGGCACCCCGACGAGTTCGCAGCGCTCGAGAGCGCCGCCTACGGGCTCGGATTCGCGTCGGTTGCCTCGGGCCCGCTCGTGCGCTCCTCGTACCACGCGGACGAGCAGCTGCCGGCTGCTGCGGCCTCTTAACGCTCCGCAAAGCGGGTGCCCTTACGCGCACCCTCGCCCCAGCGCAGCTTTCCCTGCAAAGGCGTGTTTGGGGGGCCGTAGCCTCGAATCCATGCGTGCCCGCCTACGCACAAGAGCGCTTGCGCTGATCGCCGTCGCGGCGACCGGGCTCGCCCTCGGGGTTGGACCGCTCGCAGGCGGCGCCTCATCTCAGACGACTGACGCCAGTGCCGGCAAGAACCCGCTCGCCGGCAACGGCATGTGGATCTGGTACCTGAGCCGCTCGTCGCACGGCAAGCTCGGGAAGATCGCGAAGAGGGCCCACGCGCACCACATCGACACCGTCCTGATCAAGTCCGGGGACGGCACGCACTACTGGCGTCAGTTCTCCCGGTCGGTGGTCAGCAGGCTGCAAGCGCGCGGCCTGAACGTCTGCGCCTGGCAGTTCATCTACGGGGACAAGCCGGGCAAGGAGGCGCGCGTGGGCGCGGCAGCTGTCACCAAAGGCGCCGACTGCCTGGTGCTCGACGTCGAGGGGCAGTACGAGGGCAAGTATCCGCAGGCCTCGTACTACATGTCGAGGCTCCGCTCCCTCGTCGGGGCGGACTACCCGCTCGGGCTCGCGAGCTTCCCCTACGTCGACTACCACCCGGCGCTGCCCTATTCGGTCTTCCTCGGCCCGGGCGGGGCTCAGTACAACGTGCCGCAGCTCTACTGGAAGGACATCGGGACGACCGTCGACACCGGCTACATCCACACCTGGGTGTGGAACAGGATCTACGGCCAGAAGATCGCCCCTCTCGGGCAGGTCTACAGCCGCCCGAAGGCCGGCCAGATCCGCCGCTTCCGGGCCCTGGCGATGTCGCACGGCTTCGACGGCGTCAGCTGGTGGGACTGGCAGGAGGCCGGCAAGCGTCAGTGGAAGGCGGTCGGCCAACCGGTCTCGCCCGCCTCGGCCGCGCCCTATCCGAGCTATCCGTTCCTGCACCTCGGATCCAAGGGAGACTTCGTCGCCTGGGCCCAGCAGCTGCTCGCCGGCGGCGGATACGCCGTGCCGGTCAGCGGCTACTTCCAGGGCACGACGCAGGCGGCGGTCTATGCGTTCCAGGCCGACCACGGGCTTCCCCAGACGGGCAACCTCGACGTCCCGACCTGGGGCCCGTTGCTGCAGAACAAGCCGCTCGCCGTTCGCTGGACCGACGGCGGGGCCGTCGCCGCGGGCTCGTCGGGCCGGGTGGCGCTGCCGCCCCCGAAGTCGGCGAAGCTGCCGGCGGTTCGGGACGAGATCCCACCGCCGCGACAGCGATCGGGTCGATAGTTCGCTTCGCCATAACCGGCGGGCACAAACACCGCCGCCGAATCTAGGCTTCGCGGCGCCCGGTGCTGCCGCTGAAGGACAACAACCCGACCTCGCGGTTCCCGATCGTCGTGGTCGCGCTGATCGTCGTCAACGTCCTGGTGTTCATCTGGCAGCTCAACTTCCCGACCAACGACCGGCTCAAGCAGGCGGGCTTCGGCTCGATCGACCAGAGCTCGCTCGAGTACGGGGCGATCCCGTACCGGATCACGCATCCCGGCACCGGGGACTGCGACATCGGCGCGGTCGATCAGGTCTCGGTCCAGCAGTTCCAGGCCGGTGTCGTCTGCCCCGGGACCAAGGACTACGCGGAGGCGGTCGCCCGCAGCCGGGCGAATCCCCAGGACGACCTCGGACCGTTCAGGATCGACCAGAAGCCGTGGTACCTGACCCTGCTCACCTCGATGTTCATGCACGGCGGCATCCTGCACATCGCCGGGAACATGCTGTTCCTCTGGGTGTTCGGCAACAACATCGAGGACCGGCTGGGGCGGGTGAAGTTCCTGCTCTTCTACCTGCTGGCGGGGCTGATCGCGGTCTACACGCAGGCGCTGCTCGACCCGGCCTCGACTGCCCCGACCATCGGCGCCAGCGGCGCGATCGCCGGCGTGCTGGGCGCCTATGCGCTGCTCTTCCCGAGAGCGAGGGTGCTGACCCTGATCTTCATCATCTTCTTCGTCACGCTGGTGGAGATCCCGGCGTTGATCCTGCTCGCGATCTGGTTCATCCTCCAGTTCGTCCCGGCGCTGGGGCAGGTCGCGGTCGGCTCGGGAGGCGACCAGGGGGTCGCCTACTTCGCCCACGTGGGCGGATTCGCGTTCGGGCTGGCCGTGGCGGCGACCATGCTCTACACGATGCGAAGACGCCGACCCGAGCCGCGCTTACCCACCTACTGAGCGAAATTGGATCCCGACCTCCGGAACGCCCTGCTGCTGCTCGGCCTGCTCTTCTGCGGGTTCTTCGCCGCGGTGACCATTTACGTGATCGTCGACACCGGGCTCCGGCTGAGGACCTACGGCGACATCGGGGCGATCGGGCTCTACGCGGTCTCCCTCGCGATCGTCGGGATGATCGCCGCCGGCCTGATCGGCGCCCTCCGCAACCCTCCCGATGACTAAGCGGATCGCCATCATCGCCGGGGTGGTGATCTTGTTCGGCGCGACGGCCGCGGTGGCGGTCGCGATCTGGCCGGACCGCGGCGGCGATCAAGGAGCGACCTCGACCAGCGGCGATCGAGCGCGCTCGGTGACCGCTCCCAGCGTCACCGCACCGGACATCGGGACGGTCGAAATACCGCCGGCTGCCCGCTTCGCGCTGCGCCCGGTGACGGGGCGGCTGCCGGTCTCCTACCGGTTCAAGCATCCGCCGCTCGCCGGCGTCCTCTTCGACGTGAAGAGCGGAGAGATCCTCTGGCAGAGGCATCCACGCCTCGAGCACCCGATTGCGAGCCTGACCAAAATGATGACCGCGCTGCTGGTCGCGAATCGGGACCGGCCCGGCGAGCACGTCAGGGTGAGTGCCAAGGCGGCGTCCACGCCCGGATCGGCGACCGGGCTCTTGCCGCGCGGCAAGAAGGTTCCGCTCGAGGCGCTGCTGCAGGCGCTGATCATGATCTCCGCCAACGACGCGGCGGTGGCGCTCGCCGAGCACGACGGCGACACCGTGACGCATTTCGTCAAGGAGATGAATCGCCAGGCGAAATGGATGGCGCTGACCTGCACGCACTACTCCACGCCGAACGGGCTGCGCGACCGGAACAACTACTCCTGTCCGCTCGATCTCGCGGAGCTCGCGCGTGCCGACCTGGCGAATCCCCGGATCGCCCAGATCGCCCAGACGCGCTACGCCAAACCGCGCTTCCCGATCAAGGGGAAGCACCTCTACCTCTCCAACAACCACTACTTCCTGCAGCACGGACTGCCGGGCCTTCCGCAGGCTCAGGTCACCGGATTGAAGACGGGCTTCACCGATCCCGCGGGCCGCTGTTACGTCACCACCGCCCGCATCGGCGGCCATCAGCTCGGAGTGGTCCTGATGCACTCGCCCGATCCGATCACCCAGGTCCCGGCGCTGCTCCGCGCCGGCTTCGAGGAGGTGGGTGCGATCGCCCCCGCCCAGCGCCCCGCCGGCGTGAAGGCGCCCCCGGACGACTAGGAGGCATGGTGCGCGAGCTCACGGCAAACAGGCCGCTGCTCGCGTCCCTGGCGCTCTGTGGGCTCATCCTGATCCTGGCGGGTGTCGACCTGGCGCACACGGAATCGCGACTACCCGACTTTCCCTCCCGCGCCTGCCAGCCGGATCAAGCGGCCTGCTTCAACGCGCAGCTCAGCGAGTCGCTGGCGCGAGAGCGGGCCGGTGACCCCCTGCAGCATCAGTACGACTCGCGCGCCTGGCTGTATGCGTTCGTGATCCTCGCAATAGGTGCCGTGGCGACCGCGTACAGCCTGCGGTCGCATGATCGAACCGAATGGCTGCGGATCTTCGGCAATCTCGGCGTGATCGGCGTTTGGCTGGGGATAGGGGTGACCGTCGTCCTGGTGGCCACTGACGGAAACGCGGTGACGCCTCCGCCGGCGCCGCTGTTGATGCTGCCGGTCGTCCTGCTGGTGGCGGCCGTCACCGGCACGCTGATCGGCCGCTCCGAGGGCTGGGCCGAGAGGAGCCAGGCCGACGACATCAAAGACAGGGTCATCCATCTCGGCAAGCTGGCGATACACGTCGGCACCGCGGGGCAGGCCAAACGGACCCGCCTCGAGGAGCTCGCTGGATGGCTGTCCGCCGTGGCCCTCGCCCTGACGGCCCTCACCTGCGTGCTCGCGTTCGCGTTCGTCCTCGCACAGCCCGGCTGCGGCACCAGCGGCAGCCCTCCGCTGTGGACGAATCCGATCGACTCGGTGGCCGCGGTCGCGGCGATCGGCGGGATGGCTGCGGGCATCGGCGCGCTGGTCCTGAGGCGGTGGATCGCCCCGCTGATCAGCCTGATCGCCTGTCCGGTGGCCCTGCTCTTCGTGCTCGGCAGCACCTGCGCCTTCTACTGAGGGAAGAGCGGAAGGTGGTCGAGGGCGGCGAGACCAGCCCGCCCGCCGCGGGGCCGCACGGCACGACTGACCGGTAACTGCGTCGCAGGGAATGGAGCCAGCCGGGCTCGAACCGGCGACCTCGTCCGTGCAAGGGACGCGCTCTCCCAACTGAGCTATGGCCCCGTGGGAGGCCGATTGTAGGACGCGAATGCGCAACCTCGCGAATGCTCCTGTGAGAAACTGGCCAGGCTGGCGTCACCAGCACGAGGGGCAATGGCAACTAGGGCCACAGGACCTGAACCGACGGGGAACGGGGCTGCGACGGAGAAGTCGGGCCCCGCTCGGCACGCGGAGATGTCCAACCTCGACATCGTCCGCTTCTACTTCGATCGAGCGGTCGAGCGCCTCGAGCTGCCCGACGACATCCGCACCGTCTTCTGGACCCCCTACCGCGAGGTCACCGTCCAGATCCCGGTGAAGCTCGCCGACGGCAAGGTGCACACCTTCTCCGGCTACCGGATCCAGCACAACGGTGCCCGCGGGCCCTACAAGGGAGGCATCCGCTACCACCCCGAGGTCGACGTCGACGAGGTTCGCGCCCTCGCCTCGCTGATGACCTGGAAGACCGCCGTCGCCAACATCCCGTTCGGCGGCGCCAAGGGCGGCGTCAACGTCCCCGCCGACAGGATGGACCGTGCCGAGCTGCAGGCGATCACGCGCTCGTTCATGGACAAGATCCAGAAGGTCCTCGGCCCGACGCGCGACATTCCGGCACCGGACGTCGGCACCAACGCCCAGACGATGGCCTGGATGATGGACGAGTACGGCAAGCTCCACGGCCACACTCCGGCGATCTGCACCGGCAAGCCGATCGCGCTCGAGGGCTCCTATGGCCGCGAGCAGGCCACCGGCCGTGGCTGCATCTACATGTTCCGGGAGGCGGCTCCACAGATCGGGCTGACCCCGGCGGACAGCACCTTCGTGGTCCAGGGGTACGGCAACGTCGGCTCCTGGGCCGCCCGCATCCTCCAGCAGCTCGGCGCCAGGATGATCGGGACCTCGGATGCGACGGGTGCGATCCGCAGCGACGAGGGCATCGACGCCGACGACCTCGCCGCCCATCTGCGTGACGGAGGAAAGCTCACGGAGTTTCCCGGCACCGAGGTGATCAGCCCCGACGACCTGCTCGCGATCGAGTGCGACGTCCTGATCCCGGCGGCCCTCGGCGGGATGATCCATGAGGGCAATGCCGACCGGATCAACACCAAGATGATCATCGAGGGCGCCAACAGCCCCACCACCCCGGTTGCCGACCAGATCCTGCACGAGAAGGACATTCACGTCATCCCGGACGTGATGGCGAACGCCGGCGGGGTCGTCTGCTCCTACTTCGAGTGGGTCCAGAACCTCCAGCACTTCCGCTGGTCGGAGCGCGAGGTCAACGACAAGCTCGGCGGGATCATGCGCCGGGCGTACCGGGACGTGTCGGCTCGGGCGAAGGAGGAGCGCATCTCGCTCCGCGAGGCCGCCTACCTGGTCGGAATCGAGAGAGTGGTCGAGGCGAGCCGTACCCGCGGGTACGTGTAGTCGATGCGAGGGCGCGCGACAGCGCGACCCGTTTAGTCCTTCTCGTCCTCGAAGTCGAAGTCCTGAGGCGGGCCCTTCTCGAACCAGAGCCCCTCCTCGCCCTCTTCCTCCTCGTAGGTCTCCTCCGGATCGGGCGCTCCGCCCTCGTAGACCTCCTCGTCCTCGAGTGCCGGCCTGACCTCGGTCCCGGGCTCCTCGGCGGGAGGCTCGGTGCCGGAAACGGGCTCCTCGGCGTAGGGCTCCTCCTCCTCGAGGTAGGGAGCCTCCTCCTCCGCCGGCCCGAGTGCCTCGAAGTCATCATCAGCGGGCGCGGGCCCCGGTGAGGAGATTGGATCCTCGTCGGTCTCGAAGTCGTAGAGCGCCGGCCCCCCCGACTCCCCGCCGTCCTCCTCATCTGCGAACGACTCGGCTGCCGGCAGCGGTCCCTCGTCGGACGGCGCCTCCTCGGCCGGCTCAAGCGGCTCCGGCTCGAATCCCGGCTCGGGCGGCAGTGGCGGCAGGCCACCGGTCTCCCCCGGCGGTGGATGCTCCTGAGTGGGGACGTCCACCCTGCCCCGCGCCCGGCCCGGCGGCTCGAGGCCGCTCGAGGGTGGAGGCGGAGGCGGATCGGGGACCGAGCTCTCCGGGCTCCGGCTCCGGCTCGGGCTCGGGCTCGGGCTCTGGCTCTGGCTCTGGGGGAGGCTGGGCGGCCTCCTGCGGCTCTGGGGGAGCGGCGGGCGCGGCAGGCTCCGCCAGGTCCTCGGGCGGCGGCGCATGCGGTGCGGCGGCGTCCTCCGGGAACGGCTCCTCCTCCGCGATCAGGTCCTCGAGGGACTCCGACGGCGGTTCGTCGAGGCGCTCCTGGCCCGGGATCTCATCCTGCCCCGGGAGCTCGAACTGGCCGGGGGTCGCGTCAAGACCCTCCGGCGGGCTGATCGGCTCCGCGTCATCAAGCCCCTCCGGCGGCAGGGCGGGCTCGGCCGGGGACCGGGGCTCGTCCTCCTCCTCACCGGGCTCGGAGGGACGCAGTGCTTCGGGTTCGACCAGCCTCGTCGGCTCCTCCCCGCCCACGTCGGGCTCGCTCAGGCCTCCGGAGGCCTCAGAGGGGCCCGCGCCGGGACGCTCCGCCTCCGCCGTACCGGTCGAGGAGACCTCGTTGAAGAGCTCGTTGGCCGCGAACGGATCCGGGCGATCGGTTGAACCGAACGCCTCATCTTCGATCTCGCGCAGATCGGCGTCGCGGGCGCCGTGCCTGCGCTTCAGATCGAGGTGTTCGCGAATCGCGTCGTCGAGTATTCCCATGATGCGCGGTCTGACCGCCTCGAGGGTTCAAAGCTTAGGTGCTGAGGCGCACATGTGATAGCTGGATCGTCGCCTGGACCTGCACCCGAGCGACCAATTTACGGTGGTTGCCTAGGGACTTCGCTCGCTGCTCTCGTGGCGGGCGCGGCGCGAATCTGGTTCTTTCCAGCCCTCTTGGCTCGCAACAGGGCCCGGTCCGCCGCATCGACCAGGGAGTCGAGGTCCTCGGCGGAGTCCGGGATCGTCGCCACGCCGACGCTGATCGTGACGCCCATCGTTCCGCCCTCCCTGAGGGGCACCTCCGTGGATCGCATGCGCTCGCCGAGGCGCTCGCCGAGTATGCCCGCGCCCTCGCGCCCGGTCTCGACGAGGATCAGGGCGAGCTCATCGCCGCCGTAGCGTGCCGCCACGTCGATCGACCGTGTCGCGTCCCGAATGACGTCGGCGACCTTCTCGAGGACGATGTCGCCCTGCATGTGGCCCTGGTTGTCATTGATCTGCTTGAAGTCGTCGACATCGAGAATGATCAGCGAGATCGGGTGCCCGAATCGCCTGGAGCGCGCCACCTCCCGCTCGAGCGTATCCGCCATGTGCCGCCGATTCCATAGACCGGTCAGCGGATCGGTGACGGCCTGCTGCTCGACGCGCTGATGAAGGCGCGTCAGGGTCCGGGCGAGGGCCCACGCCAGGACGACGGCGGCGACCAGGAACCAGACCAGGATGGCGAGCGCCGGAGGTCCGATCCCAAGCACTCCCCCCGACTTGGGCGGGCCGAGCAGCAGCACGGTCTCGCCGTCCCTGGCGTCGAGGCTGACCGCATGGCCGCGATAGTCGACCCCTGCGATCGTCAGGTCGGCCGTCTCGTCCGGTCGCAGGAGCTCCGGCGGCGGCGTCACGGTGGACGCCAGGGTCGTGTTCCCCCGGCTCAGCACGACCTCTCGATCGGTCAGACGGCGAACGGCGGCGGCGTACTCGTCCGCCGTCGTGGTCGACAGGCGGATGGCGCCGACGGGACGCGCGTTCTCCGTCAGGCCCACTCGGGCGAACGCAACCGCATCGACGGGTCCGGCAGCCGCCATCCGGCGGCCGGCGTTGTCGAGGACCTCGACCCTGATCACTCCGGGCTCCCGCCGGGCGCTGCGGACGAACGCACGAAGACGAGATGGGTCGACCACGCTCAGCGCCGCGGCCAGTTCCGGGTCTCGCGCGAGACGCTTCGCGTCCGCCGTGGCGTCCTCCGTGCGGCCTCCATAGACAGCGACAGCGGTCTGCAGGCCGGCGGCGAGCCGCGCGTCGGCCTTGCCCTGCTGCGAATCGCTGCTGACGAACAGCAGGATGGCGATCAGCGCCGCGGTGGGCACGATCGCGAGCAGCAGGAAGAAGAGCGCCAGGCGCCGTCCAAACCTCACGCTGAGACAGCGTATCCTTGGCCCCCGGCTCGCTTGCCAAGTCCCCTGCGAGCCAACATATGTCCCACCTCAATGCGGGGCTATAGCTCAGTTGGGAGAGCGCCTGGATCGCACCCAGGAGGTCGCCGGTTCGAGTCCGGCTAGCTCCACTGAAAACCATGACGAAAGCAGCAGAAGGAGACTCTCCCTCTCAGCTGATCGACGCGAGGATCGAGGAGCTGGGTGATTGGCGGGGCGAGACCCTCGCCAAGGTGCGAGGGATCATCAGGGAAGCGGACCCCGAGGTCGTCGAGGAGTGGAAGTGGGTGAAGCCCACGAACCCCGGAACACCGGTCTGGTCCCATGACGGAATGATCTGCACCGGTGAGGCCTACAACAGCGCCGTGAAGATGACCTTCGCCAAGGGCGCCTCGCTGGAGGACCCGTCAGGCCTCTTCAACGCCAGCCTCGAGGGAAACACCAGGCGTGCGATCGACCTCCATGAGGGCGACGAGATCGACGAAGAGGCGTTGAAGGCGCTGATTCACGCCGCCGTGGCACTGAACACGGCCTAGCTCCATCGCGCCGGAAACCTAATCTATCCGCGCTTGGCGCCCACGCAAGTCGACACTCCCTCCGGCCCCGCTCGGGTCCACCTGCACCCTGCCGATGCTCCGAAAGGCGCTCTCGTCCTCGGACATGGGGCCGGCGGCGGAGTCGAGGCGCCCGACCTCGTTGCGGCGACGGGTGCCGCACTCGAAGAGGGATTCGCGGTCGCGCTTGTCGAGCAGCCCTACCGCGTCGCGGGCCGCCGCTCGCCGGCCGGCGCCAAGCAGCTCGACGCGGCATGGGTGGCGGTGGTCGAGCACCTGCGGGCGAACGAGCTGGCGAGCATGCCGCTCGTCGTCGGGGGACGCTCGCTCGGCGGCCGCGTCGCCTGCCGCACGGTCGAGTCGACGGGAGCGATGGCCGTGCTCTGCCTGGCGTTCCCGCTGCTTCCGCCGCGCCGCGGCGACAAGCCGCCTCAGAGCCGCCTGCCGGAGCTGGAGGCGGTCAAGCTCCCGGTGCTTGTCGTCCAAGGCGAGAGCGACCGCTTCGGAATGCCACCGGAAGGGCGTAAGCGACAGGTGGTCCAGGTGCGCGGCGATCACGGTCTCAAGTCGGACCCGGAGGCAATCGAGGCCGCCGTCCGGGAGTGGCTGCCGGTGCTAGGCGTGTAGCTCGGCGAGCCGATCCGCCTCGGTGGAAAGCTCCCGCTTCGCGGCCGCGTCCAGCCGCTCGAACGGATCGAGCTTCACCTTGCCCTTCTCGAACTTCCAGCTCCCTGCGACCCTTCCGTCCACCGTGAAGGTCGGCACGGATTGGGGCGTGCGCGTGTTGAAGACCTTCGGGCGGTGGTGCTCGGGGAGCACGCCTGTTCGGCGGGCGTGGGTGAGGAGCATCGCGTCCCAGGTGCCGATGAAGCGCGGCGGCGCGGGCGACTCCGGATCGGGGAGCGGCGCTCGAGGCAGATCGACCAGCACAGCTCCGTCCTCGGAGTCGAAGGAGCGAAGCTTCATCGAATCGACCACGGGCTGGACCCGCTTCGGGTGCATGCCGGCCCAGTTGGCGATGTCGACAACCGGAGCGGGGCCAAAGCCGCCGAGATAGCGCCGCACCAGCAGCTCGATGCCGGCTCGCTCGTCGAGCTTCTTGGGCGTCGCACTGAGCCAGTGCTCCGCCATGGCGTAGAGGTCGGCGCGACGGCGCTCCCACGTACCGGAGGGCGGCACCCGGACGAGGTCGAGCCACATGTTCACCCCGTTCGTGACGACGCTGTCATCGCCGAGCAGCTCGTGGATCTCCTTGCGGCCCATGGTGCCGTCGCCGATCCGCGCTCGCAGCTTCTTGGCCGCGGCCGACATCTGCGAGGCGCTGTAGTCCCTCCGGTAGGAGGCGGCCAGCCAGGCCTCGCGTCGCACGCGCCTGACGCCGATCGCAATCGGCCAGTAGTCCGCCTTCGAGACGAGATGGATGGTGGCGCGCATCATCGTTCCCTGGACAACCGTGCCCCGCTCGAGCCCTCGGTCGAGCTGCTCCCGTTCGAACCCCAGCATCCTCGACCAGAGGCCGATGTACATCGAGGGCGCGTACTGCGCCTGCAGCGTCCCCATCCGGTCCAGGACCTTCGGGATCGGCCCCTTCACCCGCTCCAGGAGCATCTGGCGCGCGAGCAGTGCCCGGTTCAGATCGAGCTCCTTGAGGGTCCGGTCCGGCGCGGCCACGCCTCAGATCCAGGTCGGCTATAGGCCCGTTGCCGTGCTTCTGTGCGGGAAGCCGGGAGCCGTCTCGACCTGCTTGGCGACCTCGGGCGAGACCACGATCTTGGCCTTCGTGCACGCGTCCCTGATGGTCTCGGAACCAGGCCGGTTGGCGGTCGCGTGCTTCGCGCAGACGAACTCCGCCTGCCGCCCGCAGGCGTCAACCGGCTCCGCCCCCATGACCCCGGGGATGATCGCGTAGATACAGCCCGGGCCCGCTTTCGGCTCGCTGTTGCCGGCCGTGGCCAGGACGACCGCGAGGATCGCGACGACGCTGACCACCACCGCCCCGATCGCCACGTTCCGCTCCCGCCTGGTGAGCTTGCGAAGCGGCGTGTTGACCCGGTTCCAGTGTCCCTGCAGCGGCATCGAGCGGGCCAGGTTAGCGGGCGTTTCCAGGCGCGGGTCCGACAGTGTGGCGAACCGCTCGCCGCCAATCTTTGGACTTCGGTATGTGGTGAGGCGGCCGCGGCCCCGGCACGCTTCCGTCTGCCACTGGGCGGGTCCCTCTAGGAGGGGCGTTCCGTGTTGGAGCGCCCGGCTCCGCCCTTGATCAGAAAGGAAAACACCAGGCTATGGATCTCAACTGGTTGAGTCCTGGCGACAACGCTTGGCAGATGACCGCAGCAACGCTGGTCGGTCTGATGAGCGTGCCCGGACTCGTCGTCCTATATGGCGGCGTGATGCAGAAGCGCTGGTCCGTGAACTCGATGATGATGGCCTTCATCGCGTTCGCGCTGGTGCTGGTCGTTTGGGTGCTGTACGGCTTCAAGATGGGCTTCGGGGACCCGATTCACATCTTCGGAGCGGACAGCGGCTTCTTCGGGAACATGTGGGGGCGGCCCGGCTCGATCCTGAGCAGCGACGCCCTACTCCGCCAAGGGAACATCCCGTTGGTCGGCGACCAGGTCTTCCCGCAGTCGACGCTTGCCTACTTCCAGATCGTGTTCGCTGCGATCACGCCGATCCTTGCACTCGGATCGGTCCTGGGCCGGGTTAATTTCCGCGCCTGGATCCCATACGTGATCATCTGGACCAGCTTGATCTACACGGTCAACGCCTTCCTGATCTGGGGCGGTGGGTATTTCGCACAGCATGGCGCGCTGGACTTCTCCGGCGGCTACGTGATCCACCTGGCGGCCGGTGTCTCCGGCTTCGTCTTCGCGGCGGTGATCGGGCCCCGGCTGCAGCGCGATCGCGAGATCGACGCACCCAACAACCTGCTGATGGTTGCGACGGGCGCAGGGCTGCTGTGGCTCGGATGGAACGGGTTCAACGGTGGTGACCCCTACCTGGCGAACGACATCGCCGGCGCAGCGATTCTGAACACGAACCTCTGCGCGGCCGTCGCTTTCCTGGTCTGGGTCGGATGCGACTACCTGACCGGTCACAAGCCGAGCCTGATCTCCAGCGTCAACGGGATGATCACCGGGCTCGTGGCGATCACGCCTGCCGCCGGTTTCGTGAACGGCTGGGGCGCGCTCGCAATCGGGCTGATTGCGGGTCTGATCGCCTACTTCGCGCTCAACTACCTGAGCCGAGCGGCTCCGTTCCGCAACGTCGACGACACCCTCGGCGTGATCTACACGCACGGGTTCGCCGGTCTCGCCGGCGGTCTCCTGACGGGTGTCTTCGCCAACGAGGCGATGGGCTCCGCTCCGGGCATCATCTCGGGCTCCTGGGACCTGCTCAAGTGGCAGGCTCTGACGGCGCTCTGGGTGATCGTGTTCACGGCGGTGGGGACGTACATCGTCCTCAAGGTCATCGGTTTGTTCGTCTCGCTCCGCATGAGCGAGGAGGACATGGAGGAGGGCGACCTGGCCGTACACGGCCACGAGGTCTATCCCTCGGACGTGCCCTCGCTCGCGTACCCATCGGGAGCGGCCAGCTAGCGAAGTCGACAGCAAACCCGAGGCAGCAAGCGTCGCCCCCGCCGCAAGGCGGGGGCGACGTCTTTCTGGACTCGGCCATTTCTAGAGCTGATACTGGCGAGCGGTGTTCTGGAGCAGGTCCAGCATCGATGCCGCGGCGGGCAATGAGACGCCGGCCCCGCGGGTCGCGGCGACCACGTGGCGCACGGGAGCCGGATCGAGCTCCGTCATCGCGATGTCGTAGCTGACCGTCTGCGACAGGGCCAGCTGCGGGATCAGAGCCACCCCGACGCCGGCAGCCACCAGGCCCTGCACCGTCAGATAGTCGTCGCTCTCGAAGGACACGCGGGGCTCGAAGCCGGCGGCGCGACAGATCCGCACGACGTGGCGGGCGCACGCGCTGGCTTCCGAGGTCTGCACCCAGGCCTCGTCCGCGAGGTCGGCCAGCTCGACCCGCTCCTTGCGCGCCAGCGGGTGGCCCTTTGGCAGGGCGAGCTTCATCGGATCCTCGAACAACGGCGTGCTCCTCAGGCCGGGCCCAAGCTCGCCGCTCCCCTCGAACTCGAAGATCAGGCCGAGATCGAACTCACCGTCGCGCAGGCGCGGGGTGACCTCCTCGGGCTCACCCTCGACCAGGCTGAGGACGACATCGGGGTGGGCGCTGCGGAAGGCGGCGATGACCAGCGGCATCAGGGTCGCGCCCGCGGTCGGGAATGAGGCCATGCGCAGCTCGCCGCCCTTGATGCCCGCGATCGCGCCGAGCTCCGCCTCGGCCGCCTCGAGCTGGGTGAGGATCAGCGCGCCGTGCTCATTCAGCCGCTCGCCCGCGATGGTCGGGCGCAGGCCGCGGCGGTCGCGCTCGATCAGGGGCACCCCGGCCTCCGCCTCGAGCGTGGCGATGGCCTGGGAGACGGCCGACTGCGTGTAGTTGAGCGCGCTCGCCGCCTCGGAGAACGAGCCCTGTGCGAGGACCTCCCGGAGCACCTTGAGACGCTGCACATTCAGCATTAGCAATGCTAATTCTAGAGATAACAAGAAGTACTTGTGCTAATGGAAGGAGGAGAGCATCATGCGGTCGAACTTCGGAGTCGCAACCCAATCTTCGAACAGGAGAACTCAAATGGCCAAGATCATCGTTTCCTACGACGGCACCGACAACGACCGTGACGCGCTCGCCCTGGGCCGTCAGCTCACCGACCTCGGCGGCGAGGTCTCGCTCGCCTACGTGCGTCACACCCAGCAGCCCGACCAGGCCCGTGAGGCACTGGAGGAGAAGGAGGCCAAGGATCTGCTCGTCGCCGGCGCCGAGGCACTCGGTGACGAGAAGATCGCGCAGCACGTGATCGTCCATGCCTCGACCGGCGCCGGTCTCTGGGAGCTGGCCGAGAGCGAAAAGGCCGAGCTGATCGTCTTCGGCTCCGACTATCGGACCGCCGAGGGCGCGGTGATGCCGGGCACCTCCGCACAGCGGATGCTGACCGGCGGCCCGACCGCCGTTGCGATCGCACCAGCCGGCTACCGGAACGGCGACCACGAGATCAAGAGCGTCGGCGTGCTGGTCGAGGACGACGGCGACCGGAGCGCGATCGAGACCGCGAAGAGCCTCGCCGGCGCGCTCGGCGTGGACATCGTCGAGCGTCACACCGAGGCCGACCTGATCGTCGTCGGGTCCTCGCCGGCATCGCCCAAGGGCCACGTGAACCTGAGCGCCCGGGCCGGCTACGCGATCGAGATCTCCAACACCCCAGTGATTGCGGTAGCCCGCGGCACCGAGGTGAAGTTCTCGAAGCCCAGCATCGTCAAGCGGGTCGCGGCGAAGGTCTGATCAGCGGCTGCCAGGCCGCTCCACCCGTTTACTTAGGGGTGGGGCGGCCGCTTGCAGCCGCGCCCTGACGGCGAAGCCGTCAGCCGCTGAGCCGGTTCTCCAAGGCCCGTAGCGACGCCTCGTCGTCCGGCACGAGGCGCATGACATCAACCCCCGCGAACTGAGCGGGAATGGACGCGTCACCGAGCTGGGCAACCACGGCGCGCCGGCCTAGGGCTCCGCGCGCCAACCCCGCGTCGAAGAGCCAGGAGGGGGGCGGGTCGGCGGCGTCGGTGGCGAGCACTGCGGCGTAGCCCGGCCCGGAGAGCGTCGCCGGTGGGCTCAGGATCTGCGCGCGCAGCTCCGCCCAAGGCGTCGTCTCCAGCTCGAGCCGCTGGAGCATGCCGCCGACCTGGACCTGAGCCGCCTCGCCCTCAGCGAGGATCGCCACGATCGGCTTTGACGGCGTCGAGGCCTCATCGATCAGCCGGCGAGTGACGTTCTCGCCCGTCTTCTCGGCGGTCGACCAGCCCCGCCCCATGGAGAGGTCCACGTTGACGAGCTCCGGTCCCTCCAAGATCTGAAGCGTCGAGCCACGAGGCTCCCACTCGCGATCGGCCAGCTCGATCACGCGCCCACGAACCCAGGGCTCGAGAACCGTCGCGCGCAGCTTCCCTGCGTCCAGATTGAACTCCCTGGCACGATTTAGGCCGTCCTTGATCTCCACATGAAAAGCCATCTGCCTCGATCCTACGTGCCTGCCAATACCCTTGCGGAAATGCGCATCGACGAAATGCTCGCCTCGACGCGGCCGGTCTTCTCGGTCGAGTTCTTCCCGCCCAAGACCGACGAGGGCCGCCAGGTGCTGTTCGAGACCGTGGAGGTCCTCCGCAAGCTCGACCCGCACTTCTTCTCGGTCACCTATGGAGCCGGGGGCGCGACTCGGGAAGGCACCCTCGAGACCACCCGAGCGATCCGCGACGAATACGGATCGGAGGCGATGGCCCACCTGAGCTGCGTCGGGGAGACCACCGAGAGCCTGCGGGAGATCATCGATCGGATTGCGGATGCCGGGATCGAGAACATCCTGGCGCTGCGCGGCGACCCGCCGCGCGGGAAGAAGGACTTCGTGCAGCCGGAGGGCGGCCTCGGGAGCTCGGCGGAGCTCGCCGCGCTGATCCGCGAGACACACCCCGACATCGCCATCGCTGGGGCCTGCTTCCCGGAGGTCCACCCCGAGGCACCGAGCCTGGAGGCCGACCTCGCCTACCTGAAGACCAAGGTCCAGAACGGCGCGAGCTTCCTGATCACCCAGCTCTTCTTCGACAATCGCCTCTACTTCGACTTCGTCCCGGCCGCCCGCGCCGCCGGCATCGACGTCCCGATCATCCCGGGCGTCATGCCGATGACCGGCTTCAAGCAGATCGCCAGGATCTCCGAGCTCTGCGAAGCGAGCATCCCGGCGCCGCTGGCATCCGCCATGGAGGCGCTCGAGGGCGACGAGCGCGCCGAGTTCGAGCTCGGCGTGGCCTATGCGACGCAGCAATGCGCCGATCTGCTGCGCCGCGGCGCACCTGGAATCCACCTCTACGCGCTCAACCGCTGGCCGGCGGCCCGCGCGATCCTGGGCGCGCTCCACGCCTCCAAGCCGTGGGAGGAGCGAGAGCCCGCGGCAGCCGGGGCAACCTGAGCCCCGCCTAGACTCCCTCGCGCCCAGATGCCCGAGTTCGACTACAACGGTCACCGGATCTCCTATGACGAGTACGGCGAGGGGGATCGGCCGCTCATCCTGATCCACGGCCTGCTGATGAACCGCCGGATGTTCGAGCGGCTGGGGCCGGAGATGGCGGAGATCGGCAATCGGGTGATCGCGGTGGACCTGCTCGGCCATGGCCGATCGGATCGCCCTGCGCAGATGTCCCACTACTCGATGACGTTCTTCGCCCGCCAGGTGGAGGCGCTGATGGACCACCTGGAGCTCGACCGGGCCGTGGTCGGCGGTACCTCGCTGGGCGCCAACACCACGCTCGAGCTGGCCTATCTGTCCCCCGACAGGGTGCGGGGAATGATGGTCGAGATGCCCGTCCTGGACAACGCCCTGCTCGCTGCCGCCGTGATCTTCACCCCGATCATGATCGGCCTCCGCCTCGGCGAGCCCGTGCTGAGGAGGCTCGCGTCCGCGGCCCGGAGGATCCCTCGGACCAATCCCCTGGTGGATGCCGGCCTCGATCTCCTCCGGCAGGACCCGGCGCCATCCTCGGCCATCCTGGAGGGCCTGTTCCTGGGGTCATCCGCTCCCCATCACCAGTTCCGGGTGGAGATGAAGCAGCCGGCCCTGGTGATCGGCCACCGCGCCGACCCGCTGCACCCGTTCTCCGATTCCGGGATGCTGGCCGAGGAGCTCCCGAACGCCCGGTTGATCGAGGCCACCTCGATCCTCGAGTGGCGGATCTCCCCCAACAGGCTGGATGTCGAGCTGGCCAAGTTCCTCGATGAGGTCTGGGGGGTCACCCGTACGCCGGAGACCGCGCTAAGCGAGGCTTGAACCGCCTCCGCTAGCCTCTTCGCCCTCGTATGGCCAGCCGAAAGGAAGAGAAGGAGCGACTGCGCGCGCAGCGGCTCGCCGCCGAGCGCGCGGCGCAGTCGGGCGGCCGCAGGCGGCTGCTCGCCGGCTACGTGGTGGCCGGGGTGCTCGCCCTGGCCGTCCTGGCGGGACTGGTGGCGGTGATCGCGAGTGGAGGCGGCGGAGGCGGCGGGACAAACGCCTGCGACAACGCCCACATCAAGAACTCCGGCGGGACCTTCAGGGACCTCGACCCCGATTGCCGCGCGGGAACCGCACCGCCGCCGATCCAGTTCGCGGACCTGGCCATCTCCGCCGAGAAGGCGGGCTGCGAGGTCAAGCTGGACCTCCCCAACGAGGGCAACACCCACGTGCCCAACTCGACTCCCGTCCACTACGGGACGGTTCCCCCGACCTCGGGCAACCACAACCCGGTGCCGATCGACGACGGGGCCTACAAGACGCCGATCACGAGCGACACGAGCACGCCGACCAACATCCGCAACGAGGTGCACGCCATGGAGCACGGGCGGATCGAGATCCACTACAAGCCCAGCCTGCCCGAGAACGAGCAGCTGGCCCTGAAGGGCGTCTTCGACGACGATCCCGACGGGATGCTGCTCTTCCCCGACCCCGACATGCCCTATGACGTCGCGGTCACCGCCTGGACCAACGAGGTGGTCTGTCCCAACTTCAGCCCGGTCGTCCTCGACGTGATCCGGAACTTCCGCGACACCTACCGGGGCAACGGCCCCGAGCAGGGCATCCCGATCCATCTCGGATAACGGCCGCAGGCCGTTATCCGATCTATTCGGCGGCGGTGTTTGTGGCCGCCGTTGATGGCGAAGCGTTCAGCGGTAGGCCGGGAAGAATCCCTCGGGGGCCGGGGCCGCCCGGGCTGCGAGCCTCTCGTAGGCGCCGGGATCGCAGACCAGCTCGTGGGTCCGGAAGGGTTCCTCCCCGGTCGCGAATCCCCGCTTGAAGGAGTCCAGGGAGTCCCCGGAGGAGAGCCCGCCGCCCAGATTCACCGGCAGGCCCAGCTCGCCGCCGAGGGAGATCATCGCGGCGAACAGGTTCTTCATCGGTGAGTCGCCGAGCGCCTCGTCGGCCGTGCCGCCCAGGTAGTAATGGAGGTAGCCGTCGCTCGCCGCCGCGATCGCGCCGGCGAGTCCCTCCGACTGATCGTCGCGGGCGGCGATCACGAGCCAGCTTCTCTCGCTGCGGAGGAGCGTCCGGAAATACTCGCTCGGGTAGAGGTAGCGCTCCGCCGCACCGGTGCGCGCCATCGTCTCCGCATAGGCTCGCTCGAAGGCGGCGCGGGCATCGTCGCCCGCCTCGGGCCCCGGGATCGCCTGGATCTTCCAGCCGCGGCGCTCGTTGCGCCTGATCTGCTCGCGCAGGCGCTTCCGGATCCCGGCGTCGCCGTCGGCTACGTGGACGTGGTTCCGGACCGTGCCGCCGGTCAGGGGCGCCCACTCGCCGATCCGGCCGCGGAGGAAGACGCTGACCAGCCCGGTATCCGACCAGTCGATCTCGCTCGGCTCGATCGGGCTCTCGGGCTGCCCTGAGGCTCCCGGGTACCCGTAGGGCGAGATCGCGTCGATCAGCTCGCTCCCCTCGATCGTGCGAACGACCACGGGCAGGCGAAGCGGGATCTCTGACTCGATCTCGATCGTGTGGGTGACCCCCTCGGCCTCGAGGAACGCCGGCGAGCGGAAGAACTCCGCCTCGGCGGACGCGGCTGTGCCGCCGTCCGCGATCAGCCGCGCCTTCACTCTTCGGGCGGCTCCGGCAGGTCCTCGCGAAACCCGCCCCAGAGCTCGACGTCGACCAGCTCGTCCCCATGGCGGACCTGCCTCCGCAGCACGCCCTCCTGCTTCCAGCCGTTGTAGATGACCGCCTTCTTCGCGGCCTCGTTGGTCGCGGGGATCCGGCCGTAGACCTTGTGGGCCCCGAACTCCTCGAACGCCTTCAGGTTGGTGAGCCGCTCCGCCTCGCGACCCACGCCCCGGCCTCGGACCCGCTCGTCTCCCATGATCGCCCCTAGCTCCGGGGCGGTCTGGCGGTTCAGCCCGTAGAGGGCCGTGTAGCCAACCGGCTCGTCGATCCCCTCCACCTCGACCGCCCACTTGCGGTCCTCGGCGTCGGGGTCCCGGGACTGCTCGATCGCCCGCTCCACCCAGCGCCTGGCGTCCTCCTCGCCGAACTGGTCGCGGTGCTCGAGCAGGTTGGCCGTCGCGGCGGGGGAGTTGAACCAGCGGTGCACCGCGGAGGCGTCCTCCGGGCGGAAGTCCCTCAGCGAGATGCCCCGAGCCATCAGATGGTTGATCCCAAGGTCATGCGTGTCATCCAGGCGTGCATGGTCGTGGGATCAGCCATCTAACGCTCTCCCGCCTCCTCGCGCTCGGCGGCCTTCCTGAGCGGCGAGTCGGGGGACGAGCCCGCGTAGGGGTCCACGGCGACGTTGCCGGCCCCGCCGAGCAGCGCGCCGGGCGTGCGCGCCAGGATCTTCAGGTCCAGGCGCAGGGAGCGATGCTCGACGTACCAGACGTCCAGCTCGATTCGCTCCTCCCAGGGGATTCCCGCTCGCCCGTGGATCTGGGCCCAGCCCGTCACCCCGGGGCGGAGCTCAAGCCGGCGCCTCTGACGAGGCGTGTAGAGCTCGACCTGGGCCGGCAGCGTCGCTCTCGGCCCGACGATTCGCATCTCCCCGCGCAGCACGTTGATCAGGTTCGGCAGCTCGTCGAGGGAGAACCGCCGCAGGACTCTGCCGACGCGGGTCACCCTCGGATCCTCGGAGGTGACGGCGGTCCCAACGCCGACCGGATCCGCCCCCTGGCGCATCGTGCGCAGCTTGAAGAGCTCGAATATGACCCCGTCCCTGCCGACGCGGCGCTGCCGGTAGAACACCGGCCCGGGCGACTCCAGGCGAATCGCGATCGCGGCGACGAGCAGCAGCGGAGAGACGACGATGAGGCCCGCCAGGGCGATCGCCAGGTCTGCCGCCCGGGGCAGGCCCTGCTTCGGCCGGGTGACCTGCCCCGGCATCTCCAGGCGCTGCTGGGCGTTGTCGCGCCTTGGTCCGTTCGTCTCCGTCATCGGGTGCCCTCCACCTTCTCCCAGCCGATCGGCACGGAGCCGGCGCGGAGCCGGTCCCAGAGTCCCACTGCGATCGAGGCGGTCACGGTGACGTAGTAGTAGGCGATCCGGAACGGGAGGGCGGGGACGAAGCGCCCGAGCAGGGCCCCGACCAGCACCGCGAGCTGCACGGCCATCGTGGCCACGTATACCCAGCCGTCGCCGAGCAGCGCCAGGTTGGCGGCGAACGCGATCAGGTGCAGCCAGGGCGTCAGATAGCGGAGCAGGCGGTGCGAGTAGATCTCCAGGGCGTAGCCCGGTCCGTAGCCGCGCGGGTCGAGCATCCCCCACTTCAGCATCACGTCCCAGAGCCCCCACATCATCCGGCGCTTGCGCTTGAACTCCCCCTCGACCGTCGGCGCCATCTTCTCCTCGGCTACCGCGGCCGGCTCGTATGCGGCGCGCCAGCCTCGCTTGGTGAGCTCGAATGGGAAGCCGATGTCCTGGCCGCGGCTCGGGTCGAGCTCGATGTACGCCTCACGCCTAACCGCGTAGATCGCGCCGTTGCCGGCGGTGATGCCCGCCAGGCGGGTCTCCATCGAGCGGACGGCCATCTCGTAGCGCCAGTAGAGGCCTTCCTGGTTTCCGCCCTCCCCGCCCTCGAAGCGGACCTGGCCGCAGGCGTAGCCCACGCGACCGTCGGCGAAGCACGCGACGAGCTTGCGGAGCGCGTCCGGCTCCCAGTAGCTGTTGGCGTCGGAGAACGCGAGGATCGTCCCCCGTGAAACCGGTGCGGCCTGGTTGAGGGCGGCGACCTTGCCGCCGCGGCGCAGCTCGAGCACGTGGTCGGCGCCGGAGGCACGGGCCAGCTCGGCCGTGCGATCTGTCGAGCCGTCCGAGGCGACGACGATCTCGAGCCGATCCGCCGGATAGTCGAGCGCGCGCGCGTTCGCGAGCTTGCGCTCGATCACCTGCTCCTCGTCGTAGGCGGGGATGATCAGGGTGACGAGGGGCAGCTCGCCGACGTCCTCGGAGGTACCCCTCGACTCCCCGAACAGGGCGACCAGCGCCGCGAGCAGCAGGGGATAGCCCAGGTGGGCGTAGACGATCAGGCCTGCGGCGACCCAGAAGAGGATTTCGAGGGCCATGAGCGGGGATTATCGGTAGATGCGAGGGCGCGCGTCAGCGCGACCCGTCATATGCCAGCGAGCAGGTCACGGTAGAGCTCCATCGTCGCCTCCCCGATTCGATCCCATGAGTACGTCGTCGCGGCCTCGCGAGCGGCGGCCGCGCCCAGGGCCTCGCGGGCGCCCGGATCCGCGAGCAGCTCGCGGAGGGCATCCCCCAAGGCCCCGGGATCGCCCGGCGGCACAAGTCGCGCCGCCCCGCGCTCCGCGATCTCCGGGAAGCCGCCGACCGAGCTCAGCACCAGCGGGCGGCCGAAGGCGAGCGCCGTATAGAGGACGCCCGATTGCTCGATGTTCCGGTACGGCAGGACGACGAGGTCCGCCCTGCGCATGAAGGCCGGGATCTCGGCGTCGGGGATGAAGCGGTCCACGAAACGGACGGTGCCCTGGGCGCGCTCCGCCAGGTCGCGAAGCTCGTCCATCGGCATCCGGGGCATGCCTGCGATCCAGAGCTCGGCGCCCTCGATGCGGCCGAACGCCTCGAGCAGGACGTCTGTCCCTTTGTAGGGGCGGACCAGGCCGAAGGCGAGGATCACCGGGCCCTCGACGGCCCGCAGCTGATCGGGCAGCGGCACCTCCCGCTCCTGCCGCGTCAGGTAGTCGAACGCGCCATGGGGGATCACTCGGAGCCTGTCCGACGGGACGCGGAAATCGGCCTCGAGGCGCCGGGCGCCGTGCTCGGAATGGACCACGACCGCATCCATCTCGGCGAGCAGCTTGGTGAGCGTGCCGGCGATCCGGGTGCCGCTCTCCGGCAGCCGCCAGTGCATCGTGTAGACGCGAGGGCGCTTCGGGGCGAGCAGCCGGCGGTCGAGGGCCGGGATCGGCAGCCACTGGTAGTGGACGAGGTCGGCCCGCTCGGCGATCCGACGGTAGCGCCGCATGTCCGGGAGATGCTCGGCGGCGCGCAGCAGGCGGCGGCGTCTGGGGCCGATCCCGGCCCGCGAGGCGCGCCGGTAGAAGAGCTCGCGTACCTCGTAACCGCGCTCCTCCGGGACCGGGCCGTACGGGAAGCGACAGGTGATCAGCTCCGTATCCGCCCCTGCGCGAGCGAGGGCTCCCGCCAGCGCGTGGTCGTACGGTGGCGTGTAGGCGGCCGGATCGACGATCTGAACCCGCATGGGCGAGCATTGTCGCCGTGCTGGTCTCCTACTGCGTGGTCAACACCAACGGGCGGCAGCTTCTGCTCGCCTGTCTCGAGGCGATCGAGCGGTCGACGCCGTCCGACCTCGAGCACGAGGTCCTCGTCCTGGACAACGCCTCGGACGACGGATCCGCCGAGGCGGTGCGGATGCGAGGGGGCTCCGCAGGCGAAGCCGAGGAGCCGCCCGTTTCAAGTGGCGAAATCAGGCTGATCGCGCTCGATCGGCGGGAGGGAAAGGCGGCGAACGACAGCCGGCTGCTCCAGGAGGCGAAGGGCGAGTTCTGCCTGCTGCTGAACGAGGACACCGAGCTGCAGCCCGGAGCCGTGGCGGCGCTGCTCGGCGCGCTGCAGTCCGACCGGCATGCCGCCGCGGCCGGAGCGCAGCTGCTCACACCGGCGGGCCGCGAGGTCCCGTGCGCCTGGCGATTGCCGAGCGCCGAGACGGCCCTGGCCGGAGCATTCTTCCTGCACCGCCGCTTCACGGTTGAGAGCGGCGGCACGGGGACGCGTCCCGTCGGCTGGGTGCAGTCGAGCGCGATGATGGTCCGCAGGGAGGCCGCCGGCGAGATCGGGTGGCTCGATCCCGACTTCTTCGTCTACTCGGACGAGACCGACTTCTGCAAGCGCCTCGGGGATGCGGGCTGGCGGATCCTCTACGTCCCCTCCGCCAGGGCGACCCACCATGACCAGATGGCCCAGGACGCCTCGGGTGCGGAGCGGCGCACCGTCGAGTACCACCGCAACCGCGACCTCTACCTCCGCAAGCACCTCGGCGGGGTCCGTGCGCTGATGCTGCGCCCGCTGCTCGCCTGGCCGTATCTGCTGCGCGCCGCCGCCGCACTCGTCCTGCCGGGCCACTCCTCCCGCCGCTACTGGCTGCACGCCCGCCAGGCGCTGCTGCCCGGGCGGGGAGAGGGCGTTCGCGAAGCGGCGGAGGCGTACAACCGGGCCTTAGGGTCGTAGCCGTGCGAATCCTGGTCGTCACCCAGATGTGGCCGAGCCCCGAGCAGCCGGACCTGGGGAGCTTCCTGGTGCCGCTGACGCGGGAGATCGAGGCACTGGGCCACGAGGTAGAGGTCTCCTCGATCAGCCAGCGCGGCGGCTCCCGGTCGAAGTACGTGCGGCTGGTGAGAGAGTCACGCGCCGCGGCTCGCCGGTTCCGCCCCGACGTCGTCTTCGCCCACTTCCTCTTTCCCTCGGGAGCAGCAGGCGCCCTCGCGGCCCGCGCGGCCGGTGCGCCGCTCGTGGTCATGGCCCACGGACAGGACGTCGCCAACCTGGGGCGCATTCCCGGGGTCACGGCGGCGACGCGCTGGGTCCTGCGGCGGTCGTCGGCCGCGATCGCCAACTCGCGCTGGCTCGCCGATCGCCTGATCCAGCGGATCCCGGCCGCCGAGCCGAAGATCGAGATCGCGGACTGCGGCGTGGACCTCGATGCCTTCTCTCCGCGCCCAGCTGCGGAAGCGCGGCAGGCCCTCGGCTGGGACGGCGAAGGGGCCGCGTTCCTCTGCGTGGGATCCCTGATCGAGCGCAAGAACGTCGTGCGGCTCGCCGACGCGTTTGCCTCCCTCGGCCGGGGAAGACTCGCCTTCGTCGGCGACGGGCCGCTCAGGGGAGCTCTGGAGGGGCGCGCCGGTGTCACGCTGGCCGGCCGGATCCCGCAATCCGACGTCCCACAGTGGGTGGCGGCCTGCGACGTCCTCTGTCAGCCCTCGCTGATGGAGCCCTTTGGCCAGGCCACCCTCGAGGCGCTGGCGATGGAGCGCAGCGTGGTCGCGACGACGGTGGGGGGCCCGCCGGAGTTCGTGAGTCCCGAGGCGGGGGTGCTGGTCGATCCGGAGGACGGCGTCTCGCTCGCGGCGGCACTGGAGGAGGCGGCGAGCCTCCCCTCCCCGAACCCGGCGGCCCGCCGGGCCGCGGCCGAGCACGACGTCAGGGTGATGGCCGCCCGCATGGCGGACGTGCTCGCGCGCGCCGTTGCCACGAGCTGACAACGTCCGGGCGGGCGGGGACGATCAGCATGATGCTGCCGCTGAAGCGCATCCGGGGATGGTCCGGGGACGTGCAGTTCACCCTCGCCGCCTCGGTTGCGCTGATCGTCGGCGGGGGCTGTACCTGAGCGGGGCGGCGGCCCTGGCAATGCTCGTCGGCTCGTTCCTGATCCTGGGCGAGGCGGACGACACTCTCCCGCCGCCCGACTAGCGGATCGCGTCCTCGTCTCGCTGCTCGGCCTCGAGTGTCTCGCGCGTCAGGCGCGGGCCTCGTCCAAGGGCTGGCTCCGGCTCGGCCGAAGGGCTTTCGGCGGGCGCCTCGCGCAGGTTGCTCAAGGCGGCCCGGACGTACGCAGGACTCAGCACCCGCCCGGCGGCCTCCCGCTCCTCATCGTTGAGGAAGCCGGTCACCCAGAGCAGCAGCGGATAGACCAGCCAGAGCGCGGTCCTGCCGGCCAACCCCCAGAAGCCGCTCGTCGGCAGCAGCAGCTCACCGGCGAGCACCAGCACGATGGCAAGCCCAGTCGCCTGGGCCAGCCGGAGCCACTCGTAGGGCACCTTGAAGAGCCGCTGCGTGAAGACGTACATCAGCGCCAGCACGACGGCGTACGAGGCCACCAGCGAGACGCCCGCGCCGACGATCCCCATCGACGGCAGCAGGATCAGGTTGAGCCCGATGTTGACCACGGTGCCCGCGCCCGTGGCCGGGAAGTTGAACTCGGTCCGGCCGGTGCGGCCGAGGATGATCACCAGGACCAGATAGAGCGCGTAGAGCATCACCCCGGTCGAGATCAACCCGATCGTCTTGTAGGAGTCGAAGAACTCGGGCGCCGCGAGGAGCCGCACGATCCAGCGTGAGAGCAGCCACATGCCCGCGACGAAGAAGGTGGTCACCGAGACGAACCAGGTGACGATCACGGCGTAGGCGCGGCGGGCCTCGTCGTCGTCCTGGATCGAATAGGCAAGCGGCGGCCAGGCGAGCTGGAAGCCCTTGACGAGGACGTTGACGGCCTGTGCGAACTTGACCGAGAGGCTGTAGAGGCCGGCGTCGCCGAGGCCGACGAGCCGGACGATCAGCAGGCGGTCGATGAAGTTGAGGGAGTAGAGGGAGAGCTCGGCGGGCATGGTCGGCAGCCCCCAGCGCAGCATGCGGCGCCAGAGGGCGAAGTCGGGGAGCAGCGCCAGCCGCCTTCGCTGCGCGATCACCAGGCCGGCCAGGAAGACGGCGCCCGTCGCGTACTGGCCCCAGAGCAGGCCGCTGGCGCCCTTGTCCTGACCCACCACCAGCCAGACGGTCACCGGGATCGTCACCAGGACGTTCGAGACCGTGAAGGTGAAGTAGGCCTTGGCGCGCTCGTCGATCCGGAAGAGCGCCGTCAGGAACTCGAACATCGTGAAGACCCAGAGGCCGAAGATCGCAATCCGCATCAGGTCCGGGTCGGAGTGATCGAGGAGCAGTCTGGAGAGCGGCTCCGCCAGGGGAAGGGCGATCGCCAGGCCGATCGTCGTGGTCCAGAGCAGGGAGGCGAAGGCAGTCTTCACCACCTGATCCGGGTCCTCGCCGGCCTGGTAGTAGAAGCGCAGCAGCGCCTCGATGATTCCGAGACGGATCACGATGCTCGCCGCGATCACGCCGGTGATCAGCACCTCCGCCGCGCCGTAGTCGGCGGGGGTCAGGTACCGCGTGTAGAGGGGTAGCAGCGCGACCGCGATCAGCTTCGAGATCACGCTCGAAGCCGTGTACGCGGCCCCCGTGGTCGCCAGGCGGCGGAGGTATCCGGTCATGGCTAGCCTCCAGACTGACGAGCGGAGCCGCTGGAAGGCGCCCCCGGACGCGAAGCGGAGGAGGCGCCGCTGATGCCGGGCCATTCACCAGCCCCGACCTCGGCGGCGAGCACGCCCCCGACGGCGAGCAGCGCCCAGGTGAGCGGGTCGGTGAGATACGCCGCGTAGCCGATCGTGTGGACGAGCAGCGCGATGAAGGCCGCCGCGATCCCGATCCGCGCCGGCGCCAGCTCCGACCTCTCACGGGTCGCCCTGACGCGCGCCCTCGCATCAGCATCCCCGAGGGGCCGGAAAGGCGCGCCGAGGCCGGGCGAGATCGAGCGCAGGCCCGAGAAGGCGGTCCAGAGCGCAGCCGCAAGCAGGGCGACATAGCCGATCAGCCCGATCACGCCCTGCTCGGCCGCCACCGTGACCGGCTCGGTGTGGGAGATGGTCGTATTTCCCGGCCTGACGTTCTCCTCCTTCGCGAACGCCCTCGAGAACGAGGCCGAGCCGTAGCCGTAGAGAGGGCGGTGCTGGGCGAGCTTGAGGCCGCCGGAGACGAGGCTGCTGTGGCCTTCGGTGACCGTCCGCGTGGACTCATTGGACCCACCGGCGAGGAAGAGGACCCCGACGACGATCGCCGCCAGCGCCACCGGTGTCGCCACGACCGCCCAGCGCACGCTCCAGCGGAGCGCGGCCAGCACCGCCAGCCCGACGAAGAGCGCGATGAAGCTCGTCTGCGAGAACGCGAAGAGGAGGCCGGCGAAGAGGATCGCCACCGCTCCGATGAGGGTGAACGCAAGGGCTCGCTTGGCGACCCAGAGCAGGGCGGTGGCCGCGAGCATGATCGTCATGACGAGATAGCGGCCGTAGATGTTCGGATCCCAGAAGAGCGAGTTGACCCGGAAGTAGAAGTGGAAGTCGTTGGACGCCTCCAGCTTGCCGTTCCAGAAGATGTGCTGATCGATGAACTGCCCGATCCCGATCAGGGCCAGGATCAGCCCCTCCGCCACCAGCACGATCAGGGCGAGGCCCAGCAGGCGCCGATCCCAACTCGCCTCGGCGAGCAGCGAGAAGAGGATCGCGAACGGGACCAGGAAGAACCCGACGTTCCGAGCGGCGAAGGCGACGTCCTCGGAGTAGATCGTCTGGAGGGCGTAGAGGCAGATCACCAGGACCAGCGCGAGGACGAGCGGCCTGGGGAGCCTGCGGAGCCTGGTCTGTCCGCGCAGCGTCGCCACCGCCGTCGCCAGCACGCCGGAGCCGATCACCACGTAGAGCGGCACCAGGAGGTTGACGGCCTCGCCGCCCGCAACATGCAGACGGACGCGGAAGGGCAGCGTGGCGACCACCAGCAGGGGCAGCAGGATCGGCCATCGCAGCATCGCCGCGGCCCCGATCGCCAGCACGGCGATTCCGCCCACGATCGAGCCCGCGAAGGCGAGGTGGTGCTCGCGAAGGTTCCGCAGGTCGTCCCAGCCCTGTCCGGCGATCAGCGCGAGCGCCAGGGCTCCCGCCAGCACCAGGCCGCCGACGCGGAGCCTCGGATCGGCGGCGAGGAGGGAGACCGACAGCGCCCCGGCCGCGGCCAGGCAACCCGCGACCTCGAGGGCCTCGGTCACGATTGCGCTCCGGGCGTCCGGATGATCACGTGCTCGCCCGAGATGGCGGTCCGGCCCGCCCGCTCGAGGGAGAGCCTCAGGTGGTACGGCCCGGGCGGAGCCGGCTGGCCGCCGGAGCTCCTGCCGTCCCAGTCGAAGCAGTGAGGGGCGTCCCCGCCCTCGAGCTCGCCGTCCCCCAGTGTGCGCACGGACCGGTCGTCGACGTCGACCACCGACACCTGGACCCTGTCGTCCCGCGTCAATAGGAAGCAGACCCGGTACCGCGGCCCGGGACGGGTCTTCCAGTAGATCGAGCTGGCGACCGGGCCCTCGTCACGGACGTGCTGCGTGATGACGATCGCCGCCGCGGTCGCCGCCAGCAGTGCCGCCACCGCAATCGCGGAGATCAGTAGGCCCGGTCGACTGCGCTCGCTCACAGGGCGGCCGGTCTACTGGTTGGCTCAGATTCCCGAGCCGGTCGTGTCGCTGACCCCAGATGTGCTGGACGCACCCGCCCGGTCGTCTCCCAGGACCACGGCCACCGGGTCGCCCTCCGCCACCTGCCGCACCTCGTTGCTCATCCCCTGAGTCTTCTCGATCCCGACGACCTGCCCGATGATCGGGGCGCACTGGCGCCCATCGGTCGGGTCGAACATGACGACGCTGGTGGCAAGCGGCGTAGAGATGTTGCCGATCGGGCCGACTTTGTACTGGGCCTTCTTGAGCTGCCCGGCCGAATCGGCCGCCAGGCCCGGGCTCGCCGTCGCGTTGAAGACCGCGACCTTGGTCCTCCCCGGCGGACATGGTCCCTTGCCCTTCGACGCCCCGTCGGAGGTGGTCGAGTCGGACGATCCACCGGTGACCCGCGTGACGCCGAACGCAACGCCGGCCACCAGCAGGATTGCGCCGACGACGATCACCGCGAGGGATGCGGGCTCCGACATCCACGTGGGTCGCTCACGGCCGGGGCTCCGCCGGCGCTGCTCGAAGCGCTGGCGGCGTTGCGCGGCCTGGCGGGCAAGCTCAGCCCGCCTGAAGGCCTCCGCCTCGTTGGGAGCCGTCGCGGCCGCCGCTGCCGCTGCCTTCTCGGGCTCCTTCGTGGTGGAGGCCACAGCGGTCGCGGCCCTCTCGGCGGGGGCCACGGACTCGCCGTCCTCGGAGCCCCCCTCGACGAGAAAGCTCGCCTGGTCCCGCAGGCGGCGAACGTCGCGAGCCTGCGCGAAGTAGAGCAGGGCGAGAAGGGCCAGCCCCAGAAACGAGGCAAGGCCCGCGATTGCACCGACTTCCTTCAGGAGACTGCTCATGGCCGCGGCGCGGGATGTTAAGCGGTCAGGTCGTCAACGGGCACCGGGGTGCCGCGCCTCGCCGTGACCAGCTCGACGGTCTGCGTGGCGAGGTCCGCCTCATCGCCGTCGCGGATCATCGCCTCGAGGCGGGTCAGGGTGCCGTTGACCCACTCCGGATCGAGCGGAGCGTGGCGCACGGCGCGGACGATTCGATCCGAAGCGGTGGGCTGCGGCCGCTCATCCGAGTTGAAGAGCTCTTCGGCGAGCTTCTCCCCGGGCCGGGCGCCGACGAACTCGACCGCGATGTCGACCTCGGGCTCGTAGCCGGCCAGGCGAATCATGTTGTGGGCCAGCTCCACGATCTTCACCGGCTCGCCCATCTCGAGGACGAAGACCTCTCCGCTGGCGCCGCCGAGATCGCCCGAGCGGATCACCAGCTGCACGGCTTCCGGGATGGTCATGAAGTAGCGGGCCATCTCCGGATCGGTGACGGTGACCGGGCCGCCGCGCTCGATCTGACCGCGGAAGATCGGCACCACGCTTCCGGAGGACGCCAGCACGTTGCCGAAGCGAACCGTGACGAACCGGGTCTGCGGGTGCTTGCGCCCGGCCGCTTCGACGATCCATTCCGCCATCGCCTTTGAGGCGCCCATCACCGTGCGGGGATTGACGGCCTTGTCCGTGGAGACGAGGACGAAGCGCTCACAGCCCGATGCGACCGCCGTCTCGGCGGTCACCTTGGTGGCCATCGCGTTGTTGCGGATCGCCTCCAGTGGGTTCGCCTCCATCAGGGGGACGTGCTTGTAGGCAGCGGCGTGGAAGACGACCGCGGGCTTGAAGCGCTGCATCACCTCGAGCATCCGGTCGGCCTCCTTGCAGTCGGCGAGCACGGACTCGATCCGGGTGAAGTGCCGCTCCTCGGTCATCTCCCTGTCGATCTGGAAGAGGTTGTCCTCGGCGTGGTCGAGGACGACCAGCAGCTTGGGCCGCACCCGGGCGATCTGGCGGACCAGCTCGGAGCCGATCGAGCCTCCGGCGCCGGTCACCATGACGACCTTGTCCTGGATGTAGGCGCCGACGCGGTCGAGCTCCATCTTCACCGGGTCACGGCCGAGGACGTCCTCCACCTGGACCTCGCGGAGCTGCCTGGTGAGCTGGACGCCTCCGCGGAGCAGCTCGAAGACGGTCGGCAGCGTCCGCACGGGGACGTCGCGCTCGCGGCACGCCGTCACGACGCGGCCGCGGAGCACTCCAGGCGCAGACGGGATCGCGATGATCACCTCGTCCGGGTGGAACTCGTCCAGGATCTCCCCCACCTCGTCGGTGGTGCCGAGAACGTTGAGGCTGTGCAGGCGCATGCCGCGCTTGCGCGGGTCGTCGTCCAGGAAGCCGATCGCGCGTGCCGCCAGGTTCGGATTGAGCTGCATCTCACGGGCGACCATCTGCCCGCCGGAGCCGGCCCCGACGACCAGCACGCGCCTCGCGCCGCGCACCTCGCGCCGCGCCAGGCGCTCCACCAGCACCATCCGGACCAGGAGCCGTGCGCCGCCGATCGCGAAGACGGTGAGCAGGAAGTAGCTGACCACCACGGACCGCGGAATCTGGTCCTCGAACGGCTTCAGCAGCAGGAAGGCGATCGCCAGGATCGCCGTCGACACCGCGCATGCGCGCAGCACGGCGATCATGTCCGGAAGCCGGAAGTAGCGCCACCACTTCTCGTACAGGCCGAAGGCGTAGAAGATGACCAGCTGGCCGGCGACCACGAAGCCGATCGAGTGCCCGAGCATGTGGTCGTAGCGGTCCGGGATGCCGCCCGGGGCATCGAGGAATCGCAACCTGAAGGCCAGGTAGTAGGCGGCCGCGACGAGGATTGCGTCCGCGGCGATCTGGATCAGGCGGTGCCTGTAGACGGGGTGCTTGAACCGCTCCACGCGAGCAGCACTCTAGCCCCTACCATGCCGCCCCTGTGACCGGCCTCGTTCTTCTGACCGGCGCGGTGACCGACAAGCTGGTCGACTTCGCCACCAACCTGATCGGCGACGCCGGGTACGCCGGCGTGTTCGTGCTGATGACGCTGGAGAGCGCCCTAATCCCGATCCCGAGCGAGGCGACGATGTTGTTCGCCGGCTTCAAGGTCGACGACGGCACCCTGACCCTGTTCGGGATCGTCGCGGCGGGGGTGGCCGGCAACCTGGTGGGGTCCTGGATCGCCTACGCGATCGGCTACTACGGCCGCCTGGAGTTGGTCGAGCGGCACGCGATCTTCCACACCAACAAGCGCTACCTGGAATGGGCGGACGACTGGTTCACCCGGCACGGCGACGCCACCGTCTTCTTCTCCCGAATGCTGCCGATCATCCGGACCTTCATCTCGCTGCCCGCGGGAGTCGCCCGGATGCCCTTCTGGCGCTTCACCTGGCTGACGCTCGCCGGCTGCATCCCCTGGGTGCTCGCCCTAGGTTTTCTCGGGAAGGAGGTCGGCAGCAAGTGGAATGACTGGAAGGACCGGTTGCACTACCTCGACTACGCGGTGCTCGCGGCCATCCTCGTGCTGATCGCCTGGGCGCTGCTCAGGCGCCGGCGCGGCAGGGTCGAGCCGGCAACAGAGGGATGAAGCGGTCGAGGGCGATCGTCCTCGGCGCCGTCCAGGGGCCGACCGAGCTTCTCCCGGTCTCCAGCTCCGCCCACCTCACCCTGATCCCCTGGCTCGCCGGCTGGAACAACCGCGACCGGGATCCCGAGCTGCAGAAGAGCTTCGAGGTCGCACTCCACGCCGGCGCCGCCGCGGCGCTGCTGGTCGGCCAGCGGCGGGTGATCGCCGAGGAGCTGCGCTCCTTCGATTCGCGCAAGGCCGCCGTGATCGCCCTCTCCTTCTTTCCCCCGGCGATCCTCGGCGTGGCCCTGGAGCGCCCGATCGAGCGAAGGCTCGGCGGACCGGTCGCGACCGTTGTCGGCCTGCTCGCCGGAGCCGCCGGCATGGTGATCGCCGATCGCCGGCCGCAGGTTCGAGACAGGGGGCGAGCCACGGCCGCCGATGGGCTGGCCCTCGGCCTGGCTCAGGCGGCGGCCCTCGCGCCCGGCGTCTCCAGGAATGGGGCAACGCTTACCGCCGCACGCTGGCGCGGCTTCACGCGACAGCATTCGAACATGCTCTCCCGCACGGTCGCACTGCCGGTGATCGTCGGCGCGGCCACCCTCAAGGGCGCCCGGCTGCGGCGCAGGGGCCTCCCCCCGGAGGCGCGCGCCGGATTTGCCGCCGGTACCGCGACCTCCTTCGCCTCCACCTTGGCCTCGCAGGCGCTGATTCGCCTGGTCGAGCGCGACAGCGCGCTCTGGCCGTACGCCGCCTATCGCGCCGGCCTCGCTTCGCTGGTAATCGCGAAGATGTGGCGCCGGCGCCGGCGGGCTCCCGACCACCCGCAACCCACGGGTGTCGTTCCATCCGGTGACGGGACCGGCGCCGTGGCGAGCGGCAACGGGATCCCGAGCTGGGCGACCGCCCCAACCGAGCCGGAGAGACGGTCGGGTTGAGCGAGGACGCCTACGCGAAGGCCGGCGTCAGCCAGGGTGACGCCGATGCCGCCGTCGCGTCCCTGGTCTCCGCACTGGCGGCCTCGCCTCCCGCACGGAGCCGCCAGGTGCTGGCCAGCGGTCACTACGCGAACGTGGTCCGCCTCGACGAGCGGACCGGGATCGCACTGAGCACCGACGGGGTCGGGACCAAGCTCGTCCTGGCGGAGCGAATGGGCCGCTGGGACACGGTGGGCATCGACTGCGTCGCGATGAACGTCAACGACGTGGTCTGCGTCGGGGCGGAGCCACTGGCGATGGTCGACTACCTCGCCGTCGATCGAGCGGACCCGGAGGTCGCGGGCGCGATCGGCGTCGGCCTCGCACGGGGCGCCGAGCTGGCCGGGATCGAGATCGTCGGCGGCGAGCTCGCCCAGCTCGGGGAGATCGTCAAAGGCCTCGACCTCGCGGGCGCCTGCTTCGGAGTCGTCTCCCTCGACGAGCTGGTCACGGGCGCCGAGATCGAGGTAGGCGACCCCGTCATCGGGCTGCCGTCGTCGGGCCTGCACTCCAACGGCTACACGCTGGCTCGCTCGGTTCTGGAGGACCTCCCCGATGACGACGGGCGGCTGGGCCGCCCCCTCGGTGAGGTGCTCCTGGAGCCCACCGAGATCTACGTCAAGCCGATCGTCGAGCTGCTGAGCTCGGACGTCGACGTGCGGGGGTTGGCCCACATCACCTCGAGCGGCCTCGACAACCTGCTGCGGCTGGACGCCGACGTCTCCTACGAGATCGACGACCCGCTCCCCGTGCCGCCGATCTTCGAGCTGATCCAGGAGCTTGGCGAGGTCTCTGACGAGGAGATGCACGAGGTCTTCAACATGGGCTGCGGCTTCTGCGTAGTCGTGGCTCGATCAGACGAAGGGGCGGCCACCGAAGCGCTGCAGGCGCATCACCCCGCCGCACGGAGAATCGGCAGGGCGATCGAGGGGCCTGGGAGGGTCGTCAGGCACTAGGCCGCTCGGGTCCCTAGGCGGGCTCCCAGAGCGTCCCGGTCAGCGCGCGGACCGGCTTCAGCTTCCAGTCGCGGGCCATCTCCCAGAGCTCCGCCTCCAGCACGGGCAGGGGCTTCTCCGAGAGGACCTCCAGCTCACGCGTCGCGCAGCGGCCGAAGCGCCGCACCGCCTCCATCGGCTCCAGCGCTCCTTCATTGACCTGCTTCGCGCCCGCTGCGAGTGCCGCATCCCGTAGGGCGGGATGCGAGCGCGCCATTCCCCAGACCCCGTGCCGCAACCCGTCCTCCCCGATGAAGACGGCCGACGGGAAGCTCAGCCTCTGCTTGCCCTCGGTCCGGCGGACCCCGCCGGCCTTGCGCGCGTCGTCCGGCGGATTGCGCACCTCGTCCAGATCGGCGCCGAACGCCTCGGTGGTGGCCTCCGAGAAGAGGTCGATCTCGAAGCGGGCACGGTCGATCTGGGTGCCGCCCGCCGCCGCGATCAGCGCCGCCGGGTGATCGAGCTTGCGCCGCTCGAACATGATCCCCTCGCGGAGGCGGCGCAGGTAGCGGTAGCCGGCCTCCCAGCCCTGCTCCGCGGCCGCCTCCACCGCCTGGCATGCGGGGTAGGTCGAGGTCAGTGGGCTCTCGGTCCAGATCCGCGGGTCGGTGGGCATCAGCCCGTCGGCGGCGACCTCGAGCCAGTGCGAGATCAGGTCGGCGAAGCAGTCCGGCCCGTGGCCGATCCGCCCCTCGTCGTCGCGGTACTCGCGGCCGTA
Organism: uncultured Solirubrobacterales bacterium; assembly: GCA_963747425.1. Taxonomy (GTDB): domain Bacteria; phylum Actinomycetota; class Thermoleophilia; order Solirubrobacterales; family 70-9; genus DASUPK01. Next base: position 243,429 of record CAVVFJ010000008.1, on the reverse strand, counting down.
GCGCCGAGCCAGGCCTCCCATCACCCAGACGAACTCGAGCTCTCCGTCGAACTCCCACATCAGCCTCCGCAGCGCGGGCTCGGCGGCCCATGACCACGGGCAGGCGGGGTCGCTGTAGTAGCGGACTTCGACAGTCATCATTCGTCCGGGCGCTGGCTCTCAGCGGCCGGTGCACCCTGTGGCGAAAATACATGGCGATGCAAAGGCAAAGCAGTTGGAACGTTTGAGCTCCACCGTACTCTCGGGCCGGTACCGGCTCGAGTCGAAGCTGGGCTCGGGCGGCATGTCGACCGTCTACCTGGCGCTCGACGAGGTTCTCGATCGCCCGGTCGCGGTCAAGCTGCTGCATCGGGAGATCTCCGAGGAGGCCGACCAGCTCGAGCGCTTCCGCCGCGAGGCGAGGGCCGCCGCCCGGCTCTCCCACCCGAACCTGGTCGGCGTGATCGACGCCGGCGAGGACGACGGGCGTCCCTACATCGTCTTCGAGTACATCGAGGGCCGGACCCTGAAGCGCCGGATCCAGGAGGAGGGCGGACTGCCGGTAGACGAGGCAGTCGCCTACGCGATCGAGATCGGGCGCGGCCTGACCGCCGCCCACGCGCGCAAGCTCGTCCATCGCGACGTGAAGCCGCAGAACGTCCTGATCGACCCTGCGGGGCGGGCCAAGGTGACCGACTTCGGGATCGCGCGGTCGCTGGAGCAGAAGGGGATGACCGCAACCGGCAGGGTGTTGGGGACCACGGACTACGTCTCCCCGGAGCAGGCGATGGGCGAGGACGTCGACGAGCGCTCCGACGTCTACTCGCTTGGGGTCGTCCTCTACGAGATGCTCACCGGGGACGTCCCCTTCCAGGCCGAGACCCAGGTCGGGGTGGCGATGAAGCACGTGAACGAGCCGATGCCGGACGTCCAGGCGAAGCGCCCCGAGGTCTCGGCCGCGGTCGCCTCCGTCGTCGACCGCGCCACGACCAAGGACCAGCGCGACCGCTACGGGTCCGTCGCGCAGATGGTTCGCGACCTGGAGCAGACCCTGGAGGTCGAGGCTGCGCGCCGGGGTGGGACCAGCGGCGAGGCGACCAGCGTGCTCGACTCGGTCCCGTCCTCGCGGCGGCGACTTGGCGGTGGCCGCCGGTCGAGGCTCGGAATCGCCATGGGCATCGTCGGGATCGCGCTGATCGCTGCGGCGCTGATCTTCGGCGGCGAGCGCATCCATCTCGGGAACAACGGCTCCAGCGGCAGCAGCAGCGCCGAGATCAAGCTGCCCACCGACGCCGCGAGCGAGTTCGACCCGGAGGCCGACGGCCGTGAGACGGGTACACAGCGGCTTGCCATCGACTCGAACCCGACGGGCACAGCCTGGGCGACCGAGCATTACGACACGCAGGACTTCGGGGGCCTCAAGGACGGGGTCGGGCTGACGATCGACGCCGGGAACACCGTCACCGCCAGGTCGATGCAGATCCGGAGCCCCACTCCCGGCTGGAACGCGAGCATCTATGAGTTCAGCGGCTCACCGCCGAGCGAGCTATCCGGATGGGGACAGCCGGTCGCAACCGTCAGCGACGGAGGCGCCAACGAGACGATCCATTTGCCCGGAAAGCCCGCTCAGTCGTTCCTGATCTGGATCACGCAGCCCCCGCAGGCCGAGGACGACCCGGGCCGCTACCAGATGGAAATCTCGGACGTTCGGCTCTCGACCTAGAACTCGTACGAGCGGGCCCGCTCGTGCCGCTCGATCGCGAGCTTGACGAGGCGGTCACAGAGGTCGGGATAGGAGATCCCGTCCGCCTCGAAGAGCTTGCCGTAGACGCTGGTCTCGGTGAAGCCGGGGATCGTGTTGAGCTCGTTGACCAGGACCACCTCGCCGTCGACGAAGAAGTCGCAGCGCGCCAGCCCGCTGCAGCCGCACAGGGTGAACACCTGGCGCGCCAGCTCGCGTAGCCGCTCGGTCGCCGGCCCGGAGATCCGGGCGGGGACCACCAGCTCCATGCCGCCCTCGTCGTACTTGGCCTCGTAGTCGTACCAATCGTGGCCCTTGGTGTCGATCTCGCCCGGCGGCGACGCCAGGGGCTCCTCGTTGCCGAGCAGCGAGCACTCGACCTCCCTGCCGGGCGCCGGCGCCTCGACGATCACACGCGGGTCGTGGCGGCCGGCGTGCTCGACGGCGCGATCGAGCTCCTCCTCTCCAGACGCCGGCGCGATCCCGACGCTCGATCCGAGGCGCGCGGGCTTCACCCAGACCGGCTGCCCGAAACCGGAGGCGATCGCCTTCCAGTCCTCCTCCCCGGCGCGGCAGTAGTCCACCTGCGGCACGCCGTGGCGAGCGAGCAGGTCCTTGAAGACGAGCTTGTCCATGCAGATCGCGGAAGCTTCGACATCGGAGCCGGCATAGGGCACGTCGAGGACCTCCAGCAGCCCCTGGACACTGCCGTCCTCCCCCCCGGGGCCGTGCAGCACCGGGAAGGCGACGTCGCACCCGAGCAGGCCGCCGGCCGGCGTGAAGCTGACCGTCTCGCCCGCGGCGGACCAGCCCCCGTCGCGGCCGATGGTCACCTCGATCGTCTCGTGACCGGCGTCCCTGAGCCCCGCAGCCACCGACGCCGCGGAGCGCAGCGAGACTTCGTGCTCGCTGGAAGTCCCGCCGCCGAGTACCGCGACCTTCATGGCGTCGTGGTGGTGGTGGTGGTGGTGGACGAGGCGATGCCGACGGAGATGGTCACCGTGTCCCCGCGCTGGCCGCGGGATCCACCCGGCGGGAACTCGGAGATGACCACCCCGACCTGGGTGGGATCGGTCGTCGTCTCCTCGGTGACGGCCGTCGTGAAGCCCGCCTTCTTCAGCGCCGTGACCGCCGCCTTCCTGGTCTGCCCGATCACGTCCGGGACCGTGATCGCGCCGGTCGAGGCGAAGATCGTGACCTGCGAGCCGCGAGCGACGCGCTTGCCGGCTCCGGGGCTCTGGTTCAGCACCTTGCCCTGTGGCTCCGTCGAGTCCCGCTGCACCTCCGTACCCGAGAGCCCGGCGTTCGAGAGGGCCGCGAGCGCAGCCCGGTCGTCGAGCCCGACGACGTCCGGCACCTCCACCGTGTTGGCGCCGCGCGAGATCAGGAGGTTCACCGGCTGGGCGGTGGAGAGCTGGGTGCCCGAGGGCGGCGAGGTCCCGATCACCAGGCCTCTCGGCACGGATTTCGAGAACTGCTGCACGACGTTCACCTGGAACCCCACGTTTTCCAGGCGTTTTATCGCATCTGCCTGACTCAGGCCGGCGACCACCGGCACCGCCACGATCGCCGGGCCGGAACTGACGCTGAGGGTGACGGTGGAGCCCTCCTCCGCCTTGCCGCCGCCTCGATCCGTCGGGATCGGATCCTGCTCGACGACCTGGTCCCTCGGTGCGGCGCTGGGCACGGCCTTGATCGCCACCTTGAATCCCGCCTTGTCGAGGATCTGGCTCGCCTGGCCCGAGGTCTTCCCGATCACGTCGGGAATCCCAACGTGCGACGGCCGGGTGAGCGCATAGGCGACGAGCGCCGCCACGCCGCAGGCCAGTAGAGCGACGACAAGCCAGCGCCAGCGGCGGCGGCGGCGTTGCTCCTCCTCCCACTCTTCGTAGTGCTCATCCTCATCACCCGGGACGTCGGTCTCGCCCTCCGGAGAGACAGCGGCGAATGCGGCCGTGTCCTCCGGGCGGGGCTTGTCGGGCGCCCGCTCTGCGGCGTCGAGAGCCCGCAGGAAGGCGTCCGCGTCCTTGAAGCGCGCGTCGGGGTCCTTGGCGAGGGCCCTCATCACGACCGCGTCGAGGGCCGGCGGAATCTCCGGGTTGATCGCGCTGGGCCGGCGCGGCGCCTCTGAGACCTGCTTGAGAGCGACGGCGACGGCGCTGTCGCCCTCGAACGGGACCCGTCCCGTCAGGGCCTCGTAGAGGATCACCCCGATCGAGTAGATGTCCGAGCGCGGCGTCGTCGGCTTGCCCTGCGCCTGCTCCGGCGAGAGGTACTGCGCCGTCCCCATCACGGAGCCGGTGGCGGTGATGTCGGAGTTCTCGCCGCCCCGGGCGATGCCGAAGTCGGCGACGCGGGCTCTGCCCTCGTCGTCGATCAGGACGTTCTGCGGCTTCAGGTCGCGGTGGATGATCCCCTTGCGGTGCGCGAAGCGGGCGCCGTTGAGGATCTGCCTGGTGAAGTCGATCGCGTCCTTGGTCCCCATCCCGCCCTTGACCAGGTCCTTGAGCGAAGGGCCATCGACGTACTCCATGGCGATGAAGTAGGTGTCCCGGAACGAGCCGCGGTCGAAGACCCCGACCACGTTCGGGTGCTGGAGTCCTGCCGCCGACTGCGCCTCTCGCTGGAAGCGCTGGACGAACTCCTTGTCCTGCGCGAAGCGGTCGTGCAGGATCTTGATCGCCACGTTGCGGTCGAGCTCGGTGTCCTCCGCGAGCCAGACGTCCGCCATCCCGCCCGAGCCGATCTTCCGATCGAGGCAGTAGCGCTCGTCGACCATCGTGCCCTTGCGGGGGTTAGCCACCGGAGCTTCCATTCAGCAGCGATTCGGCAACGGCCTTGAAGATCGGCCCGCAGGTCGGGCCGCCGAATCCGCTGGTGTGCTCGACGATGCACGAGATCGCGATCTGCGGATCGTTGGCGGGGGCGAAGCCGATGAACCAGGCGTCGTTGACGCCTGGCGAGATCTCCGCCGTCCCCGTCTTGCCGGCGACGTCGACGCCGGACACGGCCGCCGCGGTACCCGTTCCCTCGTTCACCACGCCCTGCATCATCGTGTTGAGCTCGGCCGCGGTGTCCTCGCTCATCACACGGCTCTGGTGGGCTGGGTCCAGGTGGGTCACGCGCCCATCGGGATCGGTCACCTTGGACCAGAGGCGAGGCTCCATCAGCTCACCCTTGTTCGCGACCGTCGCGGCGACCTCCGCCATCTGCAGCGGCGTCACCCGCAGGCGCTCCTGGCCGATGGCCACGCGCCCGATGTCGATCGTGTCGCCGGGGCCGAGCAGCTTGTTGCCGTCGTAGACCCCGCTGGCCGCGAGCTGAAAGCCGGGGTAGTCGAGCCGGGGCTTGGCGTTGAACCCGTACCGGTCCATGTACTTGAACATCGTGTCCTTGCCGATCTTCTCCCCCGCCTGGGCCCACCAGGTGTTGACCGAGTTGGTCAGGGCGGTCGTCATGTCGATGTCTCCGAACTGCTCCCCGCCGGAGTTCGAGAGCGGCACACCCTCGATCTCGATCGGGGACCGGCCGCTGAGCGCCGAGTCGGGCGTGAACTTGCCGCTGTCGAGAGCGGCGGTCGCGGTCACGACCTTCATCGTCGATCCCGGCGGGTAGCCGGCCTGCGTGGCGCGGTTGAAGAGCGGGGCGCTCTCGTCGCCGTTGAGGCGCTTGAACGTATTCGCGTTTTCGACCTGGTTGGGGTCGTACTCGGGGATGCTCACCATCGCTCGGACCTCGCCCGTGGAGGGCACGATCGCGACGACCGAACCGCGCTGGCCGCCCAACCCGTCGACCGCGGAGCGCTGCGCCCGCGGGTCCAGAGACGAGGTCAGGTTGTCGCCGACCTGGGCGTGCCCCTGGAGCTCGTCCAGGACCGAGAGGAACTCGGTCTTGTTCCCGACCAGCTCGTCATTGTGCGCGAGCTCGGTGCCGACCCGGCCGCGGTCGACGAAGCTGTAGCCGATCGGGTTGCCGAACAGGGAGCCGAGGGGGTAATGGCGGACATAGATCTTGCTGTTGCCCTTGCCCTGCGGCGTCGAGCGCGCGATCACGGTGCCGTCGTCGGCCAGGATCGAGCCGCGGTGGATCCGCTGCTCCTCGAGCAGCGGCCTGCGGTTCGCGGTGTTCGCCTTCAGCGAGTTCGAGTCGAAGACCGACCAGTAGGAGGTGAAGCCGAAGAGCAGCGCGTAGAGCACCAGGATGAGCCCGAAGATCTTGACGATCTGACGGTTCACTCCGCGGCCCCCGCGTCCGCCTGCAGCCGGACTCGCCGGCGGGACTTGTCGGAGACCATCAGGAGCAGGGCTAAGAGGATGAAGTTCGCGACGATGGAGCTGCCCCCGTAGCTGATGAAGGGAAGCGTCACACCGGTCAGCGGGATCACCCTGGTGACGCCGCCGATGATCACGAAGGCCTGGAGGGCGAGGATCGTCGTCAGGCCGGTCGCCAGCAGCTTCGAGAACCCGTCCTCGGCCAGGATCGCCGTCTTGAAGCCGCGCTCTGCGATCAGCGCGTAGATCAGGACCACGGCGGCGCCGCCGAAGAGCCCGAGCTCATCGACGATCACGGCATAGATGAAGTCGGTGTGGGGGGCCGGCAGGATCGCGCACTTGTCCGGAAAGTCCCCGTGACAGGCGGGCAGCTGCACCAGCGAGTCGCCGAGGCCGCGGCCGAAGAGCCCGCCGTCCGCCTGGGCGAAGATGGACTGGGAGAGCTGGTAGCCGCTGCCGCTCGGGTCGTGGAATGGGTCGAGCCAGATGTCGAAGCGCTCGCTGGATGTGGGCGGTCGTGTGGGCGAAGAACCAGGCGCCAAGGACGAACATGAGCAGGCCGATGATCACGAAGGAGATCCGCGCCGTCGCCACGTAGATCAAAGCGAGGAAGGCTCCGAAGAACATCACCGAGCTCCCCAGGTCGCGGATGAAGACCAGGAGGACCATGGCCGCGCCCCAGACGACCAGCAGCGGCCCCAGGTGCTTGAGCGGCGGCAGCACGAGGCCGGCGAACTTCCTCGCGCCGATCACCAGCACCTCGCGGCGCTCGTTCAGGTAGCTGGCGAGGAAGACGACGATGCAGATCTTGGCCAGCTCCGTCGGCTGGAAGGTGACCGGGCCCAGGTTGACGGCGAGATACGCGTCGTTCGTGGCGTGGCCGAGGAACCGCGGCAGAATCAGCAGGACGATTCCGACGAGCGCGATCAGATACCGATAGCGCTCGAGGGCCTCGTAGTCGCGCAGGAAGATGATCGTGGCCGAGAAGAGGACGAGTCCGAGCACGAACCAGTTGGCCTGATCGCGGGCCAGGCCCTCGTCGAGCCGGTAGAGCATCACGAGGCCGAAGGCGGCCAGCAGCGCCACCAGCGGGAACAGGAACGGATCGGCATCGGGCAGCCGGATCCGGATGACGATGTGCGTGGCGACGCACACCGCGAGGAAGTAAGCGCCGTAGAGCACGCTCAGGTTGCCGAGCTTGTCCGAATTCGTGATCAGCACGGCCGTGAACCCGGCCGTGACCAGGAGCGCGACCGGGATCAGTGCGAAGAGCTCGCGGGTGCGGGCGCTCAAGACTTCTTTGCCTGCTGGCCCTTGGAGTTGGCCCCAGACTTCTTCTTCTTCGCCGGCGTAGGTGCGGGCGGCGGCGGGAGTCCTTCCGTCGGCCTCAGCTTGATGTCGTCTACGAGGTCCGTCGCGTCTCCCTTGCCTCGCAGCGTGTGACCGGTGACCGCCTTCTGGCGCTCCTCCGAGAGTGTGCCCTCCTGCACCGGGATCGAGTACTGCTTCGAGTAGAGGCTGATCCCGAGCGGCAGCTGGTACGGCACGCCGCGGTAGAGGGCGACGTCTCCCTGGTTGTCGGTGCCGAGGAAGTAAACGGAGCGGGCGACGAGGAAGCCGCCGCCGCACACGACGACCACGGCGAGCGCCGCGACCACCCAGCCCAGGATCCGGCGCCTGCGCGGCGGCGCCGGCATCGGGCCGCGGCCCCGGAGCCGATCGCCGGCTGCCCGCATCCGCTCGCTGGTCAGTCCCGCCTGCTCCGCGGTCCGGGAGATCAGCGTGGCGCTCTCCTCCCCCTCCTTCGCCTCGGCGTCCGCGAGACGGAACGCGACCGCGGTGATGTTGTCTCGCCCCCCACCGCGGTTGGCGGCCTCGACGAGCCTGTTGACAGCGCTCCGCAGGCTTCTCGACTCGGTCAGGATCCGGCGGATGTCGTCGTCCGAGACCATCGTGGTGAGGCCGTCGCTGCAGAGCAGGAAGACGTCGCCATCGCGGGCCGCGAAGGTCATGGTGTCGACGTTCACGCTCGGCTCGGGCCCGAGGGCGCGCGTGATGATCGAGCGCTGCGGGTGCTCCTCCGCCTGCTCATCGGTGAGCCGGCCCTGGCGGCGAAGCTCCTCCACCAGCGAGTGGTCCTTGGTCAGCCGCTTGAGCTTCCCGTCTCGCAGCACGTAGGCGCGGCTGTCGCCGACGTGCCCGAGGGCGACCTCGTTGTCCCGGACCATCGCCGCGGTCAGGGTCGTGCCCATGCCCGCGCGGGACGAGTCCTCCTGGGCGAGCTGGTGGATCTCGCGGTTAGCCGTCTGGGCGATCTCCTCGAGCTGCCCCTCGGCAGGCTCTTCGCGGCTGAGGCGCTGGCGCCGCTCGAACGCGCCCGCGGCGATTCGCGAAGCGACCTCGCCCGCCTGAGCGCCGCCCATCCCGTCGGCAACCGCGAACAGGGGCGAGCGAGCGAAGTACGAGTCCTCGTTGGCCTGCCGCTGGCGGCCGGTGTCTGTCTTGTGGGCTTCTTCGGCGACGGTCAGCATCAGGAGACCTCGAAGCGAAGCTCAGTGTCCCCGATTCGGATCACGTCGCCGGAGCTGAGCTCGGCCTCACCGTGCAGCTCGCGTGAGTTGAGCAGGGTGCCGTTGGTCGAATTGAGGTCCTCGACGACGTATACCCCCGAGCGGTTGAACACGCGGGCGTGGAAACCGGAGGCGTAGCGGTCGTCCAGCCTGATATCGGCATCGGCGGAGCGCCCGAGGGAAACTCCCCCGAAGAGGTCGAAGTGATCGCCCTTCGTCAGGCCGCCGCCCTCCTGGACGACGAGGAACGCGTCCGTTGCCTCCTGCCCGCCGCCGAGTACCTCGTGGTAGCCGGTCTCGTAGCCCGGAGAGGCGGTGCCCCGCAGGTCGCGCAGCGCCATCCGGGTGACCCAGAGCAGGAACAGGTACAGCACGGCCAGAAAGCCGAACTTGAGCGCTACCGCTAGCGGCTCGAGATCGTTCACTGCTCGATGTCGAAGGCGAAGACCTTGGTTCCGAGGGTGATCTCATCGCCCGGTGACAGACGGGCATTGGCGACGCGGCGGCCGTTGACCTTGATTCCGTTGGTCGAGTTCAGGTCGACGATCTGCCAGTCCCCCACGCTCGAGCGCCGCAGCTCCGCATGGCGACGGGAGATGTTGGGGTCGTCGATGATGCAGTCGCAGTCCTTGGAGCGCCCCAGTGTGGCCGTCGGCCCGTCCAGGACATAGCGGCGGTCGTCCACGGAGACGATCGCGCGGGTCTCGGAGTAGGCGGCGTCGGGCCGCCGCTTGGACTTTGCCTTCTGCGCCTGGGTCGCCGAGTAGACCATCGTGTGCCCGTGCTCGCCCTGCTCCGGCTCGGCGCCCTGCCGCTGCGGCGGCCGCACCAGTCGCGTCTGGATGCCGAACTCCCCGAGCCGCAACCGCTCGTCCTGGTCCAGATTCACCACCGGCCGGGTGAGCAGGTCGTAGTCGTGGTGACGCGCGTGCTCGAGCAGGTGACCGCTGAGCTCCTGGGCGAGTGATGACTCGTAGTCCTTGAAGCGCTCATAGTCGTCCGGGCAGAGCCAGACCGTGTACTCGTTGGGCACGTAGACGCGCTGGACCGAGGCCGTCTTGTGGGCGTCCATCTCCTTGGCGAGCTTGCGCGCGATCTCGACCGGCTGCACGCCGGAGCTGAAGGCACGGCTGAACACGCCCTCGACGAGGCCCTCGATGCGAGCTTCCAGGTTGCGCAGAACGCTGATCGCAGACTCCTAGGATCGGTGGGGTGGCCGGCCGCCCTATTAAACGGGTTGCGCCTGGCGGCGCACCCTCGCGTTACCGGGGCGAAATGCTAGTGACTGCAAGGCCGCTCTACTCCGGAGCGAAGGGCGAAGCCCGTAGCGACTCATATTGGGCGGCCGCCGCAGTCACGCCTGGTGGCGAAGCAGTCCCTCCACCTCCCCGGGTCAAACGCCGCGAGAGCACAACGGCGACCACGCCTGCCAGCAGGGCGCCGAAGAGCAGGCCGGGCGGGCTCGTGCCGCCGGCAACGAGCTTCAGCGTCGTGATCAGCCCCGCCGCCCAGATCAGCGCTCCGAGGGCGTCGAGCAGGGGCGTCCGGCCCCTGACGAGCACGGGAAGCACCAGCGCGGCGGCGGCGAAGATGCCGGTCGCCGCCAACACCGAACCATCGAACAGGGGCGCCACGACGTCGGTGATCGCCGTGCTCGCGGACCCCTTCCAGTGAGCGGGTGGGTCCGCCACGGGCCCAAGCAGCAGGGTGCGGTGGGCGAGCTCCTCCCAGGCCGCGATCCAGAGGTATCCGATCCCGCCCAGCAGCGCGCGGCTCGCGGCCCCCCGGGTGAGACCCGCAAGCGCCGGATAGACGGGTCCGAGACCGAGCAGGCCGAGCAGCGGGGCTGCGCCGGGTAGCGGGATCGCGTCGGGATCGATCAAGGGCAGCAGCAGGGGCGCGCCCAGCACGGCGATCAAGGCGGCCACCCCCGGTTCGCCGGCACCGATCGCCACCCAGAGCAGGACGAGGGCCAGCTGGATGGCATACGCAGGGCGCGGGCGGCCGAGCGCGAGCACTCCCGGGACCAGGGCGGCGAGGGCAATGGGAAGCGGGGCGCCGGTCGCGATCAGGGCGGCCAGCCCGAGGGAGGCAACCCCGACCCCCGGGAGGGCCCGAGTGAACCTCGGGAGGCGGCGGCGGGGCATGGCGGGCTCGCCGTCCGGGCCCTCGATCGCTGGCAGCGGCTCGCCGTCGAGCTCGTTCACGTGAGCGCGGAGGACCGCCTCGAGCTCGGAGGCGAGGGGCCGAAGCTCCGGGTCCGGATCGAGGGCGGCGTCGATTGCCTCGGTCATCGCATCGGGTAGCTCCGGGCGGACCGCGGAGAGGGGGGCGATCGGCTCTCCGATCGCCCGGGCGGTGGCCGCCGGGCCCTCCCGGATCAGCGGATGCTCGCCACAGAGGCACTCGTAGAGCGTCAGGGCGAGCGAGTAGACGTCGGCCGAGGGCCCGGGACGGAGTCCGTCCGCCTGCTCTGGCGCCATGTAGGCGAGGGTCCCGACCACCGCCCCCGTCTGGGTGAGAGTGCGCTCTCCGGCGATGCGAGCGATGCCGAAGTCGACGAGCTTCGCCTCGTCACCACTGGTCGGGTCGCGCTTGCGCGCGCCCTCGCATGACACGAGAACGTTCTCAGGCTTGACGTCGCGGTGGACGACCCCGGCGCGGTGGGCGTGAGTCAACGCGGCCGCCGAGCCCGCGCCGACGTGCGCGACCAGCCGGTCAGTGAGCTCTCCGCGGCGCCCGAGCGCGCGCAGGGTCTCGCCCTCGATCAGCTCGGAGACGAGGAATGCCCTCTCCCCGTCGGTGGCCAGCTCGTAGAGCGTCGCGATGTTCCGGTGAGCGAGTCGGGCCACGGCCTGGGCCTCACGGATCACCCTGGGGGCGCCGTGCTCCCGGTCGATCACCTTGACGGCGACCGGCCTCTGCAGCCGCTCGTCCCAGGCGCGGTAGACGGTGCCGAAGCCCCCGCTTCCGATCCGGTCCTCAATCCGGAACCTGCCCAGGATTCGCTCACCGACCATGGCCCGTCCTAGTTCGGTACCTGACTGCCTCTTCCTGCGCGGCTGCTGGGCAATGCGGCTTCGCCATCAAAACGCGGCTATCAGCGGCCGCCCACCACAAGTCGCTACGGGCTTCGCCCTCCGCTCCGAAGTGGAGCGGCCTTGTAGCCGCTCGGATGTTCATACTCTGGCCCGGTTTGGCATTCCTCGATGAGGAACAAGACGACCCGGTCGTCGCCGAAGAGCCGGATCGACCAAGGCGGAGGGTCGGGGGGCCCCAGCGGCGACGCCAGCAGTACCTCGTGCGACGCCTGATCGGCGTCGGCGTCGGCCTCGCCTTCCTGATCCTGGTCGTGATCGCGTTCCGGGGCTGCCTCGAGGCTCGCTCCGATCGCGCCCTGCGCAACTACGACTCGAACATCGCAACGATCATGCAGCAGTCCGAGCAGAGCGGCAAGGACTTCTTCGATCTCCTCAACAGCCCGAGCGCATCCGGTCCGATCGACGTCAGGAACCAGATCTTCGCGCAGCGCGACGCGGCCACGAGCCTGCTCGACCGCGCCGACAGTCTCAGCACCCCCGGCCAGATGCACGACGCGCAGAGTGCCGTCGAGCAGTCCCTGACGCTGCGCGAGAAGGCGCTCAACGCGATCGCCGCGAACGTCACACAGGCGGCCGCGCGGACTCAGACCACCAACGCGATCGAGTCGATCGGCAACGCGATGGGGTCGCTCTACGCCAGCGACATCCTCTGGACCCAGCTCGGTGCGCCGGAGATCACCAAGGTCCTCAACGACGAGGGGGTGGACGCGCAGCCCCTGCCGGCGGGCAAGTTCATGCCGGCGAACGCGACGGACTTCCTCAACCAGGCGACGCTGGTCACGAAGCTGAACGCGATCACGGGCCAGACCGCGACCACGGGCGGCACCCACGGCCTGCAGCTGGACTCGACGACCATCGGTGACACCCAGCTGAGTCCGGATAGCACGACGAACGTGCCGAGTGACGCCCAGGAGATCGACATCGGGGTGACCAACTCGGGCGACAGCGACGAGACCGGGATCAGCGTCAGCGTCACTCTCGGCAGCAGCTCCCTGAACGGGACCCTCCAGTCCCTCAGCGCCGGCCAGGCGGGGACCGTGAAGATCCCGCTGACCAGCAAGCCGAGTCCGGGGACCGACACGACCGTCCAGGTGGTCGTCTCGCCCGTGCCCGGCGAGCAGCTGACGGACAACAACACCGCCACCTATACGGTCGTCTTCGGTTCATGACCAAACGGGTTGCGCCTGCGGCGCACCCTCGCACGAGGATCGCCTACCTGGGCCCGAGGGGGACCTTCAGCGAGGACGCCCTCCGGGCAGCCATCGGGGACGAGGAGGTCGAGCCGGCCCCCTCGGCCTCGGTCTACGACGCGATCCTCGCGGTCCGCGAGGGAGAGGCCGACCGCGCGCTGGTCCCGTTCGAGAACTCGATCGAGGGAGCGGTCACCGCCACCCTCGACACGCTCGCCTTCGACGCCGACGGGGTGACCCTGGTGGGCGAGTACGACCTCCCCATCCGGCACTGCCTGATCGCCCGTGACGACATTCCGCTGGAGCGGATCGAGGTGGTGGTGTCCCACCCGCAGCCGAGCGCGCAGTGCGCCCGCTTCATCCGGGAGAACCTCCCCCAGGCCGAGGTGCGGGCGGCCCCGAGCACCGCCGAGGCGGTCCGGACGGTCGCCGAGTCGGACGAGCCCTGGGCCGCCCTGGGCGCCGAGTCCGCCGCCCGCCTCTACGGCGCAGCCGTGCTCCGGCACGGCGTCGAGGACGAGCCCGACAACATCACCCGCTTCGTCTGGGTGGCGCCCGAGGGCACCACGCCCTCCGGGTCGGGCCCATGGCGCACCTCGCTCGTCTTCTCGGAGCTCGGTGAGGACCATCCCGGCGCTCTGGTGGACGCGCTGCAGGTCTTCTCGGAGCGCGCCGTGAACCTGACCCGAATCGAGTCGAGGCCCCTGCGGCGGGGGCTCGGCCGCTACCAGTTCTTCCTCGACGTCGAGGGGATCGCCGGGGAGGAACCCCTGGCACCGGCAATCGAGGCGCTTCGCTCGAAGGCCGAGTCCGTCCGGGTGCTCGGCAGCTGGCCGATCGCCGCCTCACCCGGCGTCCCCGGCCGCTAGCCCCTGCGCACCGGCGATTGCGCAGGGCCGCCGCAGCCCTCCTCTACAATCGCCGCGACATGGGCAACGGGGCCACCGCAGAGGTCGCGGTATCCAACGGCCATGCGGCCGCCCATCTGAACGGCCATGAGGCCGGCCCGGATGGGGAGGCCGACGGCGAGGTAGCGGTAGCCGCCGCCCGCCGCCTGACGCGGGGGCGGGTACTGGTCCTGAACGCGAGCTACGAGCCGCTCAACGTCTGCACCGTCCGGAGAGCGCTGGTGCTGATCCTGAAGGAGAAGGCCGAGGTTCTCGAGCAAGGGGACGACGTGCTCCGCTCCGAGACGATGCGGATCGACTGCCCCGAGGTGATCCGGCTGATCAGCTTCGTCCGCGTTCCGCGTGACATTCACCGCCGCCGGATCACGAGAAAGGCCGTCCTCGCGCGCGACGGCTGGACCTGCCAGTACTGCGGATCGGACAGGCCGAGCCTGACCGTGGACCACGTCATTCCGCGAAGCCGCGGCGGGGAGTCGGTCTGGGAGAACATCGTCGCGTCATGCGCCCCGTGCAACCGGAAGAAGGGCAACCGGCTCCCTCACGAGATCAGGATGCACCCGCGGCGCCACCCCCGCCCTCCGGGACCAACCGTCTTCATCAGGATCGCCGCGCCGCGGACGCCGCAGGCGTGGGAGCCCTACCTGCTAACGGCCTAAACGGCCACCCTCTTCAGGAGCGGAGGGCAAAGCCCATAGCGACTTGTGCTGGGTGGCCGTTTATGGCCGTGATCTGATGGCGAAGCCGTCTACCGCTTCTTCTTCTGTGTCTCGGCGCGCTGCTTCGCCGTCGCGGTGTGCTTCGGCTTCACCTTGGGCTTGGCCGGCTTGGCCTTCGCAGCGGACGCTGACGAACTCCGCTTCTTCGGTGCCGGACTCGCCTTCTTCGGCTTGGAGGCCGGCTTCGCCTTTGGCTTCTTGGCGGGCGCCTTAGCCGCTGAGCCCGAGGAGCGCCTCGGCTTGGCCTTCGTCACCGTCGCCTTGCCGTTACCGGAGGCCTCCGCGGCAGCCGCGTCCTCGGCGACGTCTGAGAGGGTCGCCGCTTCCTCCTCGACCGAGCCCGTCGTCGCCGCGGCGCCGTTCCCGTTGGTCTCGGCGGACTCCATCACCAGCGCGACGGCGCTGACCCGGTCGCCCTTCTTCAGGTTCATCAGCCGGACGCCCTGAGTCGGCCTGCCCATCCGCGAGATCCCGGAGACCGCGTTGCGCTGCACCATGCCGGTCTGGGAGATGAAGATCAGCTCCTGGCCCTCGCGGACGACGCGGGCGCCGGCGAGCCCGCCCTTCTTCGCGGTCAGCTTCGCGGTCAGCACCCCCTTGCCTCCGCGGCCCTTGATCGGGTACTCGGCGATCGAGGTGCGCTTGCCATAGCCGTTCTCGGTGACGACGAGGAGCTCCCCCTTCTTGTCCTGGTGATCGACGACATCGAGCGAGAGCACCTGGTTGCCCTTGTCGGCGACGTTCATTCCCTTGACCCCGGCGGTGCCGCGTCCCATCGGCCGCGCGAGCTTCTCGTTGAAGCGGATTGCGTGGCCGGACTTGGAGACCATGACCAGGTCGTCCTTGCCGGAGCTCATCCGGACCCGGACCAGCTCGTCGCCCTTGCGGATGTTGATCGCGATGATCCCGTCGGCGCGAATCGGCGTGTCGTAGTCCTTGAAGGGCGTCTTCTTGACCATTCCCTGGGCGGTCGCGAAGACGAGGTAGCGGCCCTCGGAGAAGTCGCGGGTCGGGATCACCGACATCACCTTCTCCTTGTCCTTCAGCGGCAGGAAGTTCGCCAGAGCACGCCCTCGCGAGGCCCGGCTGCCCTCCGGCAGCTCGTAGACCTTCTGCCGGTAGACCTTCCCCTGGTTGGTGAAGAAGAGGAGGTAGTCGTGCGTCGAGCAGACGTGCAGGTGCTCGATGTAGTCGCCCTCCTTCATGTTCATCCCCATCACGCCGCGGCCGCCGCGGCGCTGCTGCCGGTAGGTGGTCAGCGGGGTCCGCTTGGCGTAGCCGGAGGCGGTGATCGAGACGACCATCTGCTGGTCGGCGATCACGTCCTCGATGTCGAGCTCGCCCTCCGAGGCGGTGATCTCGGTGCGGCGGTCGTCGCCGTAGCGCTCCCCGACCTCCTTGAGCTCCGCCTTGACCAGGGCGAGGACCCTCTTCTCGTCGGCCAGGATCGCCCTGAGCTCCTTGATCAGCTTGGTGAGCTCCTTGTGCTCCTCCCTGATCTTGTCGGCCTCGAGCGCGGTCAGGCGCTGCAGCCGCATGTCCAGGATCGCCTGCGCCTGCGCGCGGCTGAGCTTGAACCGCTTGATCAGGGCGTCGCGCGCCGTGTCGGGGTCCTTTGAGCCCCGGATCAGCTTGATGACCGCGTCGAGATTCTTGAGGGCGATCAGCAGCCCCTCGAGGATGTGCGCGCGCGCCTCGGCCCGTGCCAGCTGGTGCTGAGTCCGCCGGGTGATGACCTCCCTCTGGTGGCCGACGTACTCCTCGACCAGCTCGCGAAGGCTGAGGGTCTTCGGCACACCGTCGACGAGCGCGACCATGTTGATGCCGAAGGCCTGCTGCATTGCCGTGCGCTTGTAGAGCTGGTTGAGCACCACCTGGGCGGGATCGCCCCCCCGCTTCAGCTCGATCACCAGGCGCATCCCGGTGCGGTCCGACTCGTCGCGCAGATCGGAGATGCCGGTGACCTTCTTGTCGCGAACGAGGTCCGCGATCTTGGCGATCAGGCCGCCCTCCCCACCCTTCTTGACCATGAACGGCAGCTCAGTGACGACGATCGCCTCCTTGCCGCCCTTGAGCGGCTCGACGTGCGCCTTGGCGCGAACCTTGACCGAGCCGCGGCCCGAGCGGTAGGCGTCCCGGATCCCCTGTCGGCCCATGATCGTGCCGCCGCCCGGGAAGTCGGGGCCCTTGACGTGCTTCATCAGGCCCTTCATGTCGATCTCGGGGTCGTCGATGTACGCGTTTACGGCGCCGATCACCTCGCGCAGGTTGTGCGGCGGGATGTTGGTCGCCATGCCGACCGCGATCCCGGTGGCACCGTTGACCAGCAGGTTCGGGAATCGGGCCGGCAGCAGGACCGGCTCCCGCGTGGACTCGTCGTAGTTGGGACCGAAGTCGACGGTGTCCGCGTCGATGTCGCGGAGCATCTCGGTGGCCAGCGGCCCGAGGCGCGCCTCCGTGTACCGCATCGCCGCCGGCGGGTCGTCGTCGATCGAGCCGAAGTTGCCCTGCCCGTCGACCAGTGGGTAGCGCAGGGCGAAGTCCTGCGCCATTCGCACCAGCGTCTCGTAGATCGCAGAGTCACCGTGCGGGTGGTACTTGCCCATCACCTCGCCGACGATGAACGCGCACTTCCGGTAGGCCCGGTTGGGCTGCAGCCCCAGGTCGTGCATCGCGTAGAGGACGCGCCGGTGCACCGGCTTGAGCCCGTCACGGACGTCGGGCAGCGCGCGCCCGACGATCACGCTCATCGCATAGTCGAGATACGAGGAGCGCATCTCCTTCTCGAGCTCGCGCTCCTCGATCTTGCCGTGCAGCACCTGGTCCAAGGTGTTCTGGTCTCCGTCAGCCAATGCAGCTCACCTCACCGAAGGTGGTCCTTCGAGCGGCGCAGCCGCCGGGGCTCTCTCGTCTGGACCGGAGGTGCTGTCCGCGGGTGGCGGCCACCATCGCTTGCCTAGACATCAAGGAACCTCACGTCACGTGCGTGGCGCTCGATGAACTCCTTGCGGGGCTCGACCTTGTCACCCATCAGGTCGGAGAAGGTCTGCTCGAGGCCGCTGGCCGCAGCCTCGTCGATCGAGACCTGCTGCAGCGTCCTGCTCTCGGGATCCATCGTCGTCTCGCGGAGCTGCTCGGCGTTCATCTCGCCAAGGCCCTTGAAGCGCGACAGCGTGACGCCGTGGCGAGCGAGCTCGAGCACCTCGCGGCGAAGCTCCGAGAAGCTCTCCGCCTCGGCCTCCCGCTCGCCGAGGGTGATGGTGAAGGGCGGCTGGCCCATCTCGCTGACCACCTTGGAGTAGGCGTCGACCAGCTCCTTGTAGGGCTGGGACTCGAACAGAGCCTTGGGGAGCTTGTGCTCCCTCGCCAGGCCGCTCCGGCGGTGCGTCCCCTTGACAACGAGGCCGGTCGTCTTTTGATCGAGCAGCTTCGTCTCGTAGGGGGCGTCCTTGGGGTCTCGCGCCCGGAACAGCTTGGCGGCGGCGGCCATCGTCTTGGCACCGGAGCCGACCAGCTGGGCATCCGAGATGAAGTCGATGGTCTCGTGGCCGAACTCGGCCCGCAGCGTCGAGGACCAGCCCTCGACCGCCTTGAAGTGGCGGTTGAAGTCCTGCCAGCGGCGCTTGGTGAGCTTCTTGGGCTTGGCGTTCGCGGTCTTGGAGTCCTTGATCTCGAACTCCTCGAGCTTGTCGGCCAGCAGCAGCTCCTCGAGCTCGCCCTCCCGCTCGACGTAGATCTCGCTCGAGCCGTTCTTCACCTTGTAGAGCGGCGGCTTCGCGATGTAGACGAAGCCGCCGTCGATCAGCTCCTTCATCTGGCGGTAGAGGAAGGTGAGCACCAGGGTGCGGATGTGGGCGCCGTCGACGTCCGCGTCGGTCATCAGCACGATCTTGTGGTAGCGGAGGTCCTCGACCTTGAACTCGTCCTGGACCCCGGTGCCGATCGCAGTGATCAACGCCTGAATCTCGTTGTTGGAGAGGACCTTGTCGATCCGGCTCTTCTCGACGTTGATGATCTTGCCGCGCAGCGGGAGCACCGCCTGGGTGTTCCGGTCGCGTCCCTGCTTCGCCGAGCCACCCGCCGAGTCACCCTCGACGATGAACAGCTCGGCCAGGGCGGGGTCCTTCACCGAGCAGTCCGCGAGCTTGCCCGGCAGCATCGAGTTCTCCAGAGCGGACTTGCGCCGGGTCAGGTCGCGTGCCTTGCGGGCCGCGTCACGGGCCCGGGCGGCATCGATCGCCTTGGTCAGGATGCGGCGGGCGTCCGCCGGGTGCTCCTCGAGGAAATCCCCGAGCTGGCGGTTCACGACCTCCTTGACGAGGCCCTCGATCGGCGGGTTCCCGAGCTTGCCCTTCGTTTGTCCCTCAAATTGAGGATCGGCCAGCTTCACCGAGACCACTGCGGTCAGGCCCTCGCGCACGTCTTCACCGGAGAGGTTCTCATCCTTCTCCTTGAGCAGTCCGCGGTTCTTGGCGATCGCATTCAGGGTCCGCGTCAGAGCCGATCGGAACCCGGAGAGATGGGTGCCGCCCTCGTGGGTGTTGATGTTGTTGGCGAAGCTGAATGTGGACTCCTGATAGGAGGAGTTCCATTGCAGCGCGACCTCGACCTGGCCATCCTTGGTCTCGCCCTCGAAGTAGATGATCTTCCGGTGCAGCGGATCCTTGGACTCGTTCAGGTGCTTGACGAAGTCCGCGATGCCGCCCTTGTAGAGGAACTCGACCT
This sequence comes from uncultured Solirubrobacterales bacterium, assembly GCA_963747425.1. Classification (GTDB taxonomy): domain Bacteria; phylum Actinomycetota; class Thermoleophilia; order Solirubrobacterales; family 70-9; genus DASUPK01. The sequence goes on along the minus strand of CAVVFJ010000008.1, from coordinate 224,228 downwards.
TGCGGCCCTCGGCGCGCTCGTCGATCAGCTCGACCTTCAGCCCGCGCGTCAGAAAGGCGGTCTCGCGCAGCCGCTCGGAGAGGATGTCGAAGTCGAAGTCGACTTCCTCGAAGATCTCGGGATCGGGCCAGAAGGTGATCGTCGTGGCGGTGCTCTTCACGGCCCTGCCCTTCTTGAACTTGGCGGCCGGCTTGCCTCGCGAGTAGGTCTGGGTCCAGACGGCCCCGTCCCTCCAGATCTCGAGGTCGAGCTTCTCCGAGAGGGCGTTGACGACCGAGATGCCGACGCCGTGAAGGCCGCCCGAGACCTTGTAGCCGCCGCCGTCGCCGAACTTGCCGCCGGCGTGCAGGGTCGTCAGCACGACCTCGGCCGCGGGCTTGTTCTTGGCCTTCTTCATCTTCTCGACCGGGATACCGCGGCCGTCATCCACCACGGTGCAGCTGTTGTCGGGGTGCAGGGTCACCGTGACCCTCTTGGCGTGTCCGGCGATCGCCTCGTCCACGGAGTTGTCCACGACCTCGTAGACGAGATGGTGCAGGCCGCGGGGGCCGGTCGAGCCGATGTACATGCCGGGGCGCTTTCGAACGGCCTCGAGGCCCTCGAGAACGGTGATGTCCTTGGCGCCGTAGGAGGAGCCCTTCGAGCTCTTGCTCGCGGGCTTGGTTGCGGTGCGCTTGGGCGCACTATTCGTGCGGGAGGAGCCCTTCTTGCTCGCTCCTCCGCGCTGGGAGGTCTTCGCCACTCAGCTTCCTTTCAGTTCCATCAGGGGACGCCTCGACCTTCGTGACCCGGCTCGGACAGTCCTCGCGGACAGGAGGGTCGGGGCTTCACACAAGTACACATAGTTTACCAGTCGAAAGCCCCGGAAATTGCGTCAAAGGTACACAAAATACCTGCAAATAACGTATAAACGGAAACTTAGCCGGGATCTCCTGAGGCGGTGAAGCGAATAGCTTCCAGCGAGGCCCAATCGGGCAGGTTCTGCCTCACCTGAGCCAGGATCTGGCCACCGAGCAGGTCCAGCTCCTGAGCCCAGGTGGCGGAGCGGCAGGCGACGGTGACCACCCCGTCGCGCTCGGATACGGGGCTCGCCTCGCGGGCGACGGCCTCCCCCACCGCGCCGGGCCAGGCGCTCTGGACGGCTGCCAGCAGCGTCGCCGGCTCCGCCCCGGAGAGGACGGTTTCGAGGGCGGCGCCGATCGGACGGGGGGCTCGGCGCCCCATCACGCGGCCCTGAGCGCGGGCGCCGTGACGAGAGCGCCGTCGCTCACCTCTATCCGAAGGGCGCTCTCCGAGGGGACGTGGGCCGTCTCGGTAGCGCTGATCACCGACTGGCCGTCGCCCTCCAACAGTGACACCAGGAGCTTGCGGTGCGGGGCGTCCAGCTCGCTCATCACATCATCGAGCAGCATCAGGGGAGCGGACCGGTCGGCGTCGAGCAGAGACTGGCGCTCGGCAAAGAGCAGAGCGAGGAGAGCCAGGCGCTGCTGGCCTTGTGAGGCGAAGCGCCGCAGCGGGCGGTCCGCGAGCCGGATCTCGACCTCGTCGAGCTGGGGGCCGTAGGAGGTGTAGGCACGCCCGAGGTCCTGATCCCGCCGCCGGGCGAGCTCGGCCGCGAGCTCCTCGCCACCCTCAGCAGCCCGCGGCCGGTAGGCGATCCCGGCCGCCGGCAGGCCGAGCCTGGCCGCCAGCTCCGCAAATGGAGAAGTGAGGGACTCGACCGCCTCCGCCCGCGCTTCGATCAGCGGCGCGGCGTCGGCCGCAAGTCGCTCGTCCCAGGACGGCAGCGAGTCGGCGCTGCCGAGTCCGGCGCGAATACGGGCAACCAGGGCGTTCCGCTGGGCGAGCGTCCGCCCGAAGTGCCGGCGGAGGTCGGCGCGCGCCGGCCAGATCGCGCCGCAGAGCCGGTCGAGGTGGGCGCGTCGATGGGCCGGAGCCCCCTTGACGAGTTGCAGGCGATCAGGGTGGAAGACGCTCACCAGGGGTCGCTCGCCCTGATCGCCGGCGAGGGCCCTGCCCGAGAGCAGGTGCCGGCGCTCTCCAGAGCGATCGAGTGCGGCAAGCAGCGACCCGCCCTCCGCCAGCTCGAGCTCCACCCGGGCTCCCTCCTCGCCGTGGCGGATCAGGTCGCGATCGTTCCCGGTCCGGAACGAGCGGGCCGTCAGCCCGAAGTAGATCGCCTCCAGCAGATTGGTCTTGCCGGCGCCGTTGGGCCCGTGGACCACCACGACGCTCGCGCCGATCTCGGTTCGCGTATCTACGAGGTTGCGGAACGCGCGGCACTCGACTGCGCCGAGGACCATCGCCTCACACGTTGAGACGGATGGGCATCACCAGGTAGCTGAAGTCGTCGTCCGCGGAGGGTTCCAGCAGCCCGGGGCGGAGCGGCGAGATCAGCTTGAGGACCACCTCGTCGGAGTCGATGCTCTCCAGGCCGTCCCGCACGAACTCCGGGTTGAAGCCGATCTCGAGCAGCTCCCCGGAATAGGGCGCGGGCAGGGCCTCGCGGGCGTCCCCCAGGTCCGGCGTCTCGGCGGAGACCACCAGCTCGCCGTCGGAGAACGAGAGCCGCAGCGCCGCGTTGCGCTGGGCGAGCTGCGACACCCGCCTGGTGACCTCGAGGAGATCCACCCTCGGCAGCTTCACCTCGTGCTCGTAGGACTCGGGCAGCAGCTGGGAATGGTTCGGGAACTGACCATCGATCAACCTCGAGCTCAGCGAGGTCGGGCCGACCTTGAAGATCGCCTGGTTGCGGGTGAGCCAGACGCTCAGCGAGTCCTCGCCTCCGGCCTCGATCAGCCTGGCGAGCTCGCGCAGAGCGCGGGCGGGGACGTTCGCCTCGAGCCGCTCCGGCACCGCGGACTCGAGCTTCGTCTTCTTGACGGCCAGGCGGTACGAGTCGGTGGCGACCATCGTCATCTGGTCGCCCTCGACGGTGACCAGCACTCCCGTCAGGACCGGACGCGCCTCATCCCGCGAGGCCGCGCGAGCCACGCGGTTGATCGTGTCACGGAGAGGCGCGGCCGGAAGCTCGACCGGATCGCCCTCCGTCTCCGGGAAGCGAGGGAAGTCATCAGCCGGGAGCGTGCGCAGGTGAAAGCGGGAGGAGCCGGCGCTGAGCTCGATGTCTCGCTCCGCCTCGCGGAGCGCCAGGCTGACGGGTCCGTCAGGCAGGGAACGGGCCACCTCCACCAAGAGGCGGCCCGGGAGCACGACCGAGCCGGCGCCTTCGAGCTCACCGTCGAGACCGACCTCGAGGCCCAGCTCCATATCGGTCGCGCGTAGCCGGGCTTCTCCGTCGGTGGTGATCAGGATGCCGGAGAGTGCCTGCAGCGCGGCGCGGGCCGACACTGCGCGGGAGACGACGAGCAACGCATCGAGAAGCGATTGCCTTGTGGTGTTGATCTTCATGGCCTGTTGGTCTTCGGCATTCCTAGGAGTAGTAAGGGTTGTGGATGGCGTGGATATGTGGACAGCCTCCTCTGACGATTCTGTCAATCCGTTCGGTCACGATCCATCCCGCCCTCGGGTTGGAGCTCTGAAGTGAGCTCCTCGACGGCCCGGGAGATGCTGGCGTCCTCGAGCGCGGCGCGTTCGACCTTGCGTACGGCGTGGATGACGGTGGTGTGGTCGCGGCGGTTGAAGGCGTCGGCGATGGCTGGGAGGGATAAGTCGGTGAGCTCGCGGGTGAGGTACATGGCGAGCTGGCGGGCCCTGGCGACGGGCGCGGTACGTGTGGGGGAGAGGATCACGTCGACGCTGAGCCCGAGGCGGTCGGCGACGGCCTCCTGGACCTGACGGGCGTCGGGGCGGGTCGAGGGGTGGGGGACGATTTCCGCGGCCGGCAGGGCGTGATCGATGGAGTCGGCGGTGACGGCCGAGGCGGTCAGGGAGGAGAGAGCGACGACGCGCGTGAGCGCTCCCTTCAGCACGCGGAGGTTCGAGGCGGTCTTGGAGGCCAGGGCGCGCAGGGCGTCGGGGGGGAGCTGCTCCGTCTGCTCACGAGCGAGGTTGCCGAGGAAGACGAGGCGGGTGGCGAGGTCGGGCGGCTCGACCGGGACGGTGAGGCCCCATTCGAAGCGGTCGCGCAGGCGCTCGGCGAGGGCCGAGAGCTCAGCCGGAACACGGTCGGCCGTGAGCACGAGCTGAGCGCCGCCCTCGTAGAGGGCGTTGAAGGTGTGGAAGAACTCGTCCGCTGTGCGAGCCTTGCCCTGGAGGAACTGGACGTCGTCGATCAGGAGCACGTCGGCTCTGCGGTATCGCTCCTTGAACCCGTCGATGCTCGAGCCGTGGAGCGAGGAGACGAACTCGTTGGTGAACGACTCGGCGGTGGTGTAGTGGACGGCCAGCTGAGGGCTGTGGCGATGCAGGTAGTTGGCGATCGAGCCGAGCAGATGGGTCTTGCCGAGGCCCGGAGGGCCGTGCAGGAAGAGCGGGTTGTAGGCCTCGCCCGGGGCCTCCGCGACGGCGAGGGCCGCGGCGTGAGCCAGCTGGTTGCCGGGGCCGATCACGAAGCGCTCGAAGGTGTAGTCGGGGTTGAGGGCGACCTGCGAGGCGGCCTCCTCGGAGGCGGGGGAGGCTGCGGGCCCGTCGTCGGCGCCGACCAGCTCGATCTCCCGGATCTCGTCCACGGCTCTGTGGGCCGCTGCGCGCAGCAGCTCCATGTAGCGACGGCCGACCCAGCGGATGACCCGGCGCGGCCCGGTCAGATAGAGGGTGGCGCCGCGGCGGGAGACCGGGGAGAGGGGCGAGAACCAGAGGCGATAGGTGTCCTCGTGCACGGAGGCCGCCAGCTCTCGCTGAATCTCGTGCCAGGGACCGCCGAGGTCCTGGCCAGCGTCGCGAACCTGCCCCGGAACCTGGTCCTCCTCTCTCGTCGGGTTGGTGGGTGAGCCGAGCGGCGATCATAGGCTCGGCCCGCCGGTCTCGATAGGGGTCGGCGGGCGAGAGCCGTGCAAAACGCGGCGAAAACCGAGAAGTAGATTTCCGGCTTGGGTCACGCCCTATACTGCCCTGCCTCTCGCCCCTCCGTGGGGCCCTCCTGATGAAGCGGACCTATCAGCCGAAGAAGCGCAAGCGAGCCCGGACCCATGGTTTCCGGGCCCGGAGCGGATCGCGCTCCGGTCGCGCGATCCTGCGGCGCCGGCGTCAGAAGGGCCGCAAGCGGCTCACGCCCTGACGTTGGCCTCCAAGGGCCGTCCGGATGCTCGTCGGCGTCGTCTCTCCCGGAGCGGCGACTTCGACCGCGTCTACCGTGAGGGCAACTCGCGCGGCAACCGCTTCCTCGTCCTCTATTCGTTCGGGCCTCGGGAGGATGATTCGAGCGACGGAGCGCGACTCGGCCTCTCGGTCGGCCGCAAGATCGGCAAGGCCGTGACGAGGAACAAGGTGAAGCGCGCCGTGCGGCAGGCCTTCTGGGAGCTGTCCGACGGCTTCGAATCAGGACACGACTACGTGATCGTGGCCCGCCCCGGCGTGGAGGGGCTGCTGGAGCGCGATGGGCAGCAGGGGATTCAATCGTCCCTGGCCGAGCTCGTCGGGGGCTCCGACGAGGAGCGTTTGTCGTGAAACGGTTGCTCGCCGCTCTGCTGATCGCGCCGATCCGCCTCTACCAGCGGTTCATCTCCCCGGCATTCGCTCCGCGCTGCCGCTACTACCCGACCTGCTCGGAGTACGCGGTGCAGTCGATCCGCGAGCTCGGGCCTGTTCGGGGTTCGATCCTGGCCGGCTGGCGCCTGCTCCGCTGCAATCCCTTCAGCCACGGCGGCGTCGACGAGCTCTCCGACCGGCGGCTGTTCCGTAAGACTGCCACGCGGTCCGAGCGCGGCGAGCGCCGCGCCCTTCCCGCCGGCCCGGCATCCGGGCGCCCCGACCCGACGTAACCATGGACATGCTGATCGCCACCATCCCCGTCATCCAGCAGATCGAGAACCTGTTCGACTCGGTCATCACCTGGATGTACAACGACCTCGGTATCGCCTGGGGCATCGGGATCGTCCTGATCACCTGGCTCTCGCGGGCGGTCGTCCTGCCCTTCACCTTGAAGTCGATGCACGGGATGCGCGAGATGCAGGCGCTCCAGCCTCACATGAAGGAGATCCAGGAGAAGTACAAGGACGACCGCCAGCGTATGCAGCGCGAGCAGATGGCTCTCTTCCAGGAGCACGGCGTCAACCCGCTCTCGGCCTGCCTGCCGCTGGCATTCCAGATGCCGGTCTTCTTCGCGCTCTATGCGCTGCTGCGGAGCGGCGGGTTCAACACCAAGGTCGAGGACTCTGGCCAGGCCGGCTTCCTCTTCGTCTCGAACCTGACCCAGCACCCGACCGGCGCGGAGGCGGCGGTGCTGATCGTGCTCTCCGTGCTGTCCACCTTCGCCCTGCTCTTCTTCAATCCCTCGCCGACCACCGGCGGCGCCTCCCAGCGCTACCTGATGGCCGGGGTCTTCTCCCTCGTCACGGTCTTCCTGATCCCGAACGCCCCCGCCGGCATCGCCGTGTACTTCATCGCCAGCGGCATCTGGCAGATGGGCCAGCAGGGCGTGATCAGGATCGTCTGGCCGCTGCCGCCGGTGCCGACGCCCGAGGAGGTGCGGGCCACCAAACCCCCGCCTCCACCTCCGCGCAAGCGCAAGCGCCGGAAGTAGGCGGCCGCTTGTGGCCGCGACCTGATCAAGCTGCCTAGACTCCCAGCGTGGCCGAAGGAGGAGTTGAGTCGCAGCCAACCGTGCTGCCGGAGGAGCCCGCCGAACGCGTGCGAGTGGTTCTCGAGCGAATCCTGGAGGAGCTCGGGATGGAGGCCTCCGTCGCCGTCGAGGAGGCCGAGGAGGAGATCCACGCCGACATCGAGGGCGAGGACGTCGGGCTTCTGATCGGCCGGCACGGCCAGACGATCGACGCGATCCAGCTGGTCTGCTACCAGGCCGCCTTCCGGGGGCGGCAGGACCGAAAGCGCGTCTCGGTCGACGCGGCGGGGTACCGCCGTCGCCAGGGAGAGTCGCTGCGCCGCCGCGCGGATCTGGCCGCCGAGGACGCGATCCGCCACGGCCAGGCCGTGGAGATGGACCCGCTGGGCTCGAACGACCGGCGCGTCGTCCACGAGCACCTTCGCGAGCGCCCGGAGATCGAGACCTACAGCGAGGGCGACGAGCCCAACCGCTACGTGGTCGTCGCACCTCTCGTCTCCGATTGAGCGCCGTCCCGGCGGTCGCCGAGCCCGCCCTGGAGGCGCTGCTGGAGATGCTGGCGGAGCCGCGGGCGCCCGTGTCGGCCTCGACCGTGCGACGCGCCCGTGATGTCCACATCGCCGACTCGCTCAGCGGCCTGGCGCTCGAGCCGCTGCTCTCGGCCGGCCGGGTCGCCGACCTCGGCAGCGGCGCGGGCCTCCCCGGTTTGGTGCTCGCCGCGTGCCTCCCGGACGCCCACTTCGATCTGATCGAGTCGGTCTCGCGCAAGTGCGAGTTCCTCGATCGGGCGATCGAGCGGATGGGCCTCGCCAATGCGGTCGTCGTCCACGCGCGCTCAGAGACCTGGGCCGGCGGCGCCGGGCGCGAGGCCTATGACGCCGTCACGGCCCGGGCGGTCGGAGGGCTGCCCACCCTGGCGGAGCTTGCCTCGCCCCTGCTCAGGGACGGCGGCGTGCTCGCGGCCTGGAAGGGGGCGCGATCGGAGGCCGAGGAGGCGGCGCTGGCTCGCGCGGAGGGTCGTCTCGCCATGGAGCCGGTCGAGGTGCGTCCGGTGGAGCCCTATCCGGGCAGCCGCGAGAGACACATCCACCTCCTCCGCAAGAATGGACCGACTCCGAACGGATTGCCGCGCCGGCCCGGGATGGCGGCGAAGCGCCCGTTCGGCTCCGAACAGCACTAACCCGAACGATTCGAATGGGAACCGTCTACGCGATCGCAAACCAGAAGGGCGGCGTCGGCAAGACGACCACGGCGGTCAACATGGGCGCCTGCGTGGCCAACGACGGACAGCAGACGCTGGTCGTCGACCTCGACGCTCAGTGCAACGCCACGGTTGCGCTTGGTCTCCCCAAGGACTCCTCGCCATCGTCGTACGACTGCCTCACCGGCGATGTCTCCGTCGCCGAGGCGGCTCGCCCCGCCGGCCCGGACAACCTGTGGGTGGTCCCGGCGCACGTGGACCTGGCGGGAGCGGCGGTGGAGCTGCCGCGCACCGGTGGCTACGAGACACGGCTCCGTGACGGGCTCGGACCGGTCCGCTCGCGATTCGCCTACACGCTGCTCGACTGCCCGCCGTCGCTGGGCCCGGTCGCCGTCAACGCGCTGGTCGCGGCCGACAAGGTGATCGTCCCGGTCCAGGCCGAGTACCTGGCCCTGGAGGGGCTGGTGCAGTTCCTCGACACCCTGAAGCTCGTCCGGCGCGACCTCAATCCCTCGCTCGAGATGGCCGGGGTCCTGATCACCATGCACGACGACCGCACCCGCCTCTCCCAGGACGTCGAGCGGGAGCTGCGCGAGCACCTGCCGGCCAGGGTCTTCAAGACCGTCGTGCCGCGGAGCGTCCGGGTCGCCGAGGCCCCGAGCTACGGGATCCCCGTCTCGGAGCACGACCCGAAGTCCTCGGGCTCGAAGGCGTATCGCGCGCTTGCCGACGAGGTCCTCGCACTCGGAGCGGTGGATGGCTGACCGCAAGCGCGGGATGGGGAGGGGTCTGGCGGCGATCCTGCCGGAGAGCTCGGCGGGCGGCCCCGAGCTGCGCGAGCTCGACGTCACCCAGATCGAGCCGAACCCCGACCAGCCCCGCGCCAAGTTCGACTCCGCCGCCCTCGATGCGCTGGCCGGGTCGATCGGCTCCGTTGGGCTGCTGCAGCCGCTGATCGTCCGCCCGATCGACGACGGGCGCTACGAGCTGGTTGCCGGCGAGCGCCGCTGGCGAGCCGCCCAGAAGGCCGGCATCGACCGGGTCCCGGCCGTGATCCGCACCTCGCCGGAGGACGAGCGCCTCCAGGCGGCCCTGATCGAGAACATGGTCCGGGAGGACCTCAACCCGGTCGAGGAGGCCCGGGCCTGCGCCTCCCTGGTCGACGACCTGGGCATCTCGAAGGAGGAGCTCGCCCGCCGCGTCGGGCGAAGCCGCGCGGCGATCTCCAACCTGATCCGCCTGCTCGACCTCCCCGATCCCGCGCTCTCCCTGCTCGAGCGCGGGGAGCTGACCGAGGGCCACGGCCGCGCGATCCTCCAGGTCTCGGATCAGGACCGGCGGGCCAAGCTCGCCAAGCAGGCCGCCGCCGAGGGCTGGTCCGTTCGCGACACCGAGCGCCGCGCCGGCGCTGGGCCGGGCCGGAAGAAGGCGCCCGCCGGAGGGCGCATCTCGACCGAGGAGCGAGCCGCGATGGCCGAGGCCGAGGACACGCTCGGGTCGGCCCTGGGGCAGGACGTCAAGGTTCGCCGGGCCGGCGACGGGGTCAAGGCCGAGCTCCGCTTCGACGACCTCTCAGAGCTGGAGTCTCTCGCCAGGCGACTTCGTCGCCGTAGTTAGAATCCATGCGAGCCGGCGGCGGACGCGAAGCGGAGCAGCCAGGCGTTTCATGTTGGGCGATTAGCTCAGTTGGTTAGAGCGCGTCTCTGATAAGGACGAGGTCCCTGGTTCGAGTCCAGGATCGCCCACTCAGCCCGCGGCCCGTGATTGCTCGGCCGCGGCACGGATCCCCTCCAGCGCGTGCTCGACCCAGCGGCGAAAGAGCCGGCTCCCCGCCATCGCCACCTGCATACGGACGCCGAGGTTCGTGGGGTCGTTGCCGGCCTCCATCTCGACGAAGGTGCCGCCCTGCCCCTCGGTGAGGACCGACCGCGTGTAGGTGCCGGTGTCCATGCAGCGGATCGTGAGCTCCTTGCCCGGCACCATGCTGTCGACCTCCAGCGTCGTCTCGAGGTCGGACATCGGCCAGGGCCGCTTCTGGATGTTGCGGACGTGGCAGCCCTGCTCGAAGTCGCCGTCGATGCACTCGAAGGTGATCGTGTCCGGCCACCACTCGGTTTGGCGCTCCGGATCGGAGGCGAGCTCCCAGACCACGTCGAGGGGCGCGTCGATGAAGGCCTGCTGGCGACACTCCGGCATCGCCTCTCGATTGTCCCATGGCCCAGGCGAGCGTTGGGCCGCTCCTATAATCCGTGCGGACGCCCCGAGGAGACCTGCGTGCAGAGAATGACCATCTATGGAGTCAGCTTCGACATGGTCGGCAAGCAGCCGATCGTCTTGCTGAAGACCGTCGACGGCAACAAGTTCCTGCCGATCTGGATCGGCCACCCGGAGGCCGCCGCGATCCTGATGAAGCTCCAGGGCGCCTCGACCCCGCGGCCGATGACCCACGACCTGCTCTCCGACGTGCTCGATCAGATGGAGGCGAAGTGCGAGAAGGTCTCCGTCACCGAGCTTCGCGACAACACCTTCTTCGCGTCGATCACGATCTCGATGAACGGATCCGAGATGGAGATCGACTCCAGGCCCTCGGACGCGCTCGCCCTCGCCGTGCGCACCTCGGCTCCGATCTTCGCAGCGGACGACGTGATCGAGGAGTCCGCGATCGAGTTCGAGGGCGAGGAGGTCGAGGACACCGAGCAGGTTGTGGACAAGTTCAAGGAGTTCCTCGACAACGTGACGCCCGAGGACTTCGCCCAGGGCGAGGAATAGCGCCCGAGCTCGGGGTCAGGCGCGGAGGGTCGCCTGCGCCGGCGGCCGCTCCCGGGCCGACGCCAGGATCCGCTCGACCAGCTGCGTGAAGTCGATTCCCGCCGCCTCGGCCGCCATCGGAAGGAGGCTGGTGTCGGTGAGGCCCGGGATCGCGTTCACCTCCAGCACCTGGGGCCCGTCCTCGCCGAGCATCAGGTCGACACGGGCGAAGCCGCTGCAGCCCAGCGATTCGTACGTCCTCGCGGCGAGCTCCTGCACGCGGCGGGTCTCCTCGTCGCCGAGATCCGCCGGGCAGACGTACTCGGTGCGGCCGATCTCGTAGCGCGCCTCGAAGTTGAAGAAGTCCTCCTCGCGAGGGATCGCCTCGACCACCGGCAGCGCCTCCTCGCCGAGCATGCCGACCGCGAGCTCCCTGCCCTTGACATAGCGCTCCAGCAGCACCCGGTCGTCGTAGCTGAAGGCGGCGACCAATGCCTGGGGGACCTCGTCGCGTGAGGAGGCGAACTCCACCCCGAGCGACGATCCCTGGCTGGCGGGCTTGACGACGAGCGGGAAGCCGAGCCGCTCCTCGATCTCCTCGAGCGTGTCGGCCGCCCCCAGCTCCCGGAAGGCCGTCGCGTTGAAGGCCGCCCAGTCGGGAGTGGGGAGGTCGGCCGCGCGCATCTCGTGCTTGGCCGCGACCTTGTCCATGCAGAGCGCGCAGGCCGCGACCCCGGGGCCGGTGTACGGAAGGTCCAGGATCTCGAGCAGCTCCTGCACGGTGCCGTCCTCGCCTCCGGGGCCGTGCAGCGCAATGAAGACGACATCGGGGCGGTCCGCGCGCAGCCGTTTGACGAGGTCCTGGCCCACGTCGATGCCGGTCGCCTCGTGGCCCAGGGCGGTGACCGCGTCCTCGACGCGAGCGGCGGAGCGGAGCGAGACGCCGCGCTCCAGGGAGCTGCCTCCCTTCAGCACCGCGACCTTCATCGCTTCGGGAGCGGGATCACGTCACCGCCGGGCTCCTCCGCGTCACGTCCGGGGCCCGGCGTTTCACCCTCAGCGTCACTGGTGCGGTGCTCGCCGGTGATGGTCTCGTAGAGCGCGACCTGCTCGGAGATGACCCCGCCGATCCGGCGGATGCCCTCCCGCAGCTCGTCCACGCCCGAGGCCGAGAAGTTGAGCCGCATCGAGGACCCGCCGCGGCCGTCGACGTATGCAGCCCGCCCGGGGACGAAGGCGACGTTCTCCCGCAGCGCCTTCGCGAGCAGGTCGGTGGTGTCGATGTAGTCGGGCAGCGTCGCCCAGACGAAGAGCCCGCCCTCTGGCCGGGTCCACTCGGCCTGCTCGGGGAAGTGGCGCTCGAGCGCCTCCAGCATCGCGTCGCGCCGATCGCGGTAGATCTCGACCAGGTCGCCGATGTACTCGCGCCAGCGGCCCTCCGCGAAGTACTCGCGGACGAAGTACTGGGTCAGCGTGGAGGTGCAGAGGTCGGCCGCCTGCTTGCCGAGCCCGATCTTCTCCAGCACGGGCGGCGGAGCCGCGACCCAGCCGATCCTGATTCCCGGCGAGAGGATCTTCGAGAAAGTGCCCAGGTAGAGGACGTAGTCGCCGCCGTCGAGGCTGTAGAGGGTCTGCTGCGGATCCCCGTCGTAGCGGAGCAGGCCGTAGGGGTTGTCCTCGCAGATCAGGACCTCGTGCTCGCGCGCCAGCTCGACCAGGCGACGCCGGCGCTCCGCCGACATGGTCACGCCGGCGGGGTTCTGGAAGCTGGGGACCGAGTAGATGAACTTGGGGCGCCGCCCCTCCCTCGCGAGCGCCGCGAGCAGCTCCTCGAGCTCGTCGATCCGCATCCCGTCATCGTCGGTGCTCACCTGGTGGACGTCGGCCTCATAGCTGCAGAAGGTGGGAACCGCGCCCGGATAGGTCGGCGCCTCGCAGATCACCGGATCGCCGGGATTGACCAGCGTCTTGGCGATCAGGTCGATCGCCTGCTGCCCGCCGGTCGTGACGATCAGGTCGTCGGGGTCCGGGGCCATCCCCTCCTCCTTCATCACCTCGACGATGCAGGCCTTGGTCTCCTCAAATCCCTCGGTCGGGCCGTACTGGAGCGCCTCGGCCGAGGACTCGTGCGCGATTCGGGTCATCTGGGCGGCGAAGCTGTCGGACGGGAAGGTCGAGGTGTCGGGCAGGCCTCCCGCCAGGGAGATCACCTCCGGCCGCGCCGTGATCGCCATCAGGTCGCGCATCGCCGAGGAGCGCATCACCTGGGTGCGGCGGGCGAAGAGGCCCGCGTATCGCTCCAGGTCGCGCGAGGTGGTGTGCGCGCGTCTCCGCCTCGGTGGCTCGCTCGATCGCCTCGGCTGGTCCTCGTGCCCGGACGGCTCGGTCATGGCGAACAGTGTGGCGGAATGGCGATCCCGTAACTGCCAATGAAGATTCTGTCTGTAGCCTCCCGCCCCGATCATGCTCCTCGCCATCTGCCAGGGACTCGGCCTGGCCATCGCAATCGGACTCATCATCGGGGTGGTCGTCCCGCCGATCATGCCCGCCTGGGGCGCGGTGGTCGGCGCGGCCCCGCTGGGGGTGCTCGCCGCGGGAGCCGCGCTCAACGGCGCCGACGAGGCGCTCTGGCCGGCGCTGCCGGTCGGGGTGATCGGGGCGGCTCTGGCGGCCGTCGTTGCGCGAGACGTCGCCTCCGGGGCGGCGCGCCGGCAGCAGGCTGGGCCGCCCGCCGCAAACGCGCAGGCGCCGGCTGGGGTGACCGCGATCGTCGTGCTTGCGGCGGCCGTGATCGCCGGCGTCAGCCTGGTGCTGAAGCCCTTCTCGCTGCTCGTGCTGGTGGCCCTGATCTGGCTCTGGGCCTCTCGCCGCCGGCAGGCCGAGCGGAAACACGAGGGCCTGCGGGTCCTCCGCTAGATGAGCTCCACGACCGGGTCCATTTAGCCGTGCCGCGGAAGCTCGTCCTCGTCGTGGTCGATGCGATGCACCCGGAGATGCTCCTGCGGGCGATCGACCAGGACGTCGCGCCGACCTTCGGAGCCCTGCTCGAGCGGGGTCAGATGGTTCCCGATGTCGTCTCCAGCTTCCCCTCGGTTACTCCGGTCGCGAGCTCGGAGATGATGACCGGCGTCGGCCCGGCCGGGCACTGGGTGATGGGAATGAACTGGTACCACCGCCTGGAGCGCCGCTACATCGAGTACGGGTCCTCCTTCGAGGCCACCCGCACGTTCGGGCTGTTCCGGGCGATGTACGACCTCGTCTACAACATGAATCTCGACCATCTGAGCTGGCAGGCGCAGACGGTCTTCGAGCGCCTCGGCGACGCCGGTGTGCGCACGGCCGCCACACCGTTCCTGATCTACAGAGGGCGACAGCGGCACCAGCTCGGCCTCGAGGGACTGGTGCGCCGCGCCGCCGCGGCCGCCAACTTCCGCCACGCTGTCTGGGGACCCGACGAGTTCTTCTACGGCGACCTCTACGCCAGCCGCCCGACGGGATGCGGCCCCAGCTTCACGCGGCCCGGGACGCGGGATGAGTACTCGGCCTGCGTCGCCGAGCAGCTCGTCGACGAGGGCGCCTACGACTTCCTCCTCTTCAGCCTGCCGGACAACGACTTCCACTCTCATCGCCACGGCCCCGAGGCAACCATCGACTCGATCGCCAAGGCGGATGAGATGTTCACCCGGCTCGTCGAGGCCGGCGGCGGGCTGGACGCGTTTCTCTCGGAGCACGCCGTCCTGCTGACCTCCGATCACGCCCAGACGCCCGTGGAGCACGCGCTGCCGCTTGCCGACGAGCTCGCCGAGGACTGGGCCGTGCTCCAGCCCAACACCGATCGGCCCGAGGAGGCGGAGATCGCGGTCAGCCCGACCTCGCGCGCGGGGGCCGTCTACATCCTCGACACGGGCCGGCGTCATCCCGGCACCCACGAGCGCGCCCGCCTTCGCCTCTCCGAGCTCGCCGGGGTGGACCTGGTGACCTGGCTGGCGGGGGACGATGGGGCGCCCGTCCTGCGCACCGGCGTCGGCCTCCCGGACACCGGCCGCCTCGAGGTCGTGGTCGAGCGCGATGGGCGCGAGTTTCGCTTTCGTCCCGGCGGCCAGCTCCGCGACCTGCGCGGCAACAACTGGCGGGTGAGCGGCGAGCCGGAGGCCCTGGACGGCGACGTCACGCGCGGGCGCTTCGAGTCCGATCGGTACCCGGACGCCCTCGCCCGTCTCTGGTCGGCCGTCACCTCGCCGCACGCCGGGGACATCCTGATCTCGGCCGCCGACGGGTATGAGTGCGTCGACTGGGGCGGGATCAGCCACGTCGGCGGGGGGAGCCACGGCTCGCTCGGGCGCGGCGACTCGCTCGGCCCGGCGATTTTCACCGGTTGCGGACCGAAGCGTCCGGGTAAGCGGCCGCAATGGGCATTGCGGGACCTCGCACCGGTGATCCTCGAGCACTTCGGGGTGGACGGCCGACGGCCTCAGGGATGACCCCGGGCGGGACCGCAAAGCGGATAGGACGCGGGACACTGAAGCCGGGCAACTGGCTGCAGCTCTTCCAGTTCGGCTTGGTGGGCGCGTCGGGATACCTGATCAACCTGGCGGTCTTCGCACTGGTCAATGGAGCCTTCGGCATCCATTACATCGCGGCGGCGATCGTCGCGTTCTGCGTTGCCGTCACCAGCAACTTCTGGTGGAACCGCCACTGGACCTTCGACGCGAAGCACGGCCACGCGGGCTTTCAGGCCGCGCGCTTCTTCACGGTCAGCGTGCTCGCCCTCGTGGTCAACCTGATCGCGCTCAAGCTCCTGGTTGGAGGGGGAATGAGTGAGCTGCCCGCCCAGGCGATCGCGGTCGCGATCGCGATGCCGTTCAACTTCGTCGGCAACAAGCTGTGGACCTTCGACGACTGAGGGTCGTTCTTCTCGCCGCTTTCCTAGCGCTCACCGCCACGCTGCTGTTGCCGGGCCCCGCGGGGGCTGAGCCGCCGAGGATCACGCAGAGCAAGGCGACCGAGCTCGCCAAGCAGGACCCCAAGGCCATCGCGGCGACGGAGCAGCACCCCAACCTCACCCCGTCGGCCAGCCGGAACAAGTCCACGGGCCTCTGGGAGGTGGGCTTCTTTGCCGGTGACAACGAGGTCGTGCAGGTCGTGATCGACCCGAGCAGCGGCAACATCGTCGAGTCCTGGACCGGCTACCAGGTCGCCTGGCGAATGGCCCGCGGCTACCCGGGCGCCTTCGGCCGCATGGTCAATGCCCCCTATATCTGGCTTCCCCTCTGCGCGATCTTCGTGCTGGGGCTGCTCGACTGGCGGCGTCCGTTCCGGCTCGCTCACATCGACCTGCTGGTGATCGTCGCCGGCTTCGGGCTGTCTCAGTACCTGTTCAACCAGGGCAACATCGGTTGGTCGGTGCCACTCGCCTACCCGCCTCTGCTCTACCTGCTCGCGCGGGCGCTCTGGCTCGGGTTCCGCCGGGTCGAGGGCTCCGGATTGCGCCCGTCGATGCCGATCGCCGTCCTGGCCGTCGCGACCGTCGTGCTGATCGCCGGCCGGATCACGTTGAACGTCGTCGACTCGAACGTGATCGACGTCGGCTACTCGGGAGTGATCGGGGCCGACCGGATCGCGGACCGCGAGCCCATCTACGGCAACTTCCCCTCGGACGACCAGTCCGGTGACACATACGGGCCGGTCGCCTACTACGCGTATGTCCCGTTCGAGCAGGTGCTGCCCTGGAGCGGGACCTGGGACGACCTGCCCGCGGCGCACGCTGCCTCGATCTTCTTCGACCTGGGCACGATGGGTGCCCTCTTCCTGCTGGGCCGCCGGCTCCGGCGCGGCCGCCGGGGAACGGAGTTCGGGATCCTGCTCTGCTTCGCCTGGGCGGCATGCCCGTACACGGTGTTCGCCCTGGAGTCGAACACGAACGACGCCCTGGTCTCCCTGGCCCTGGCCGCGACCCTCCTGTGCCTGACGTCCGCCCCGGCAAGGGGAATCATGCTGGCCCTCGCGTCGATGACGAAATTCGCTCCGCTGGCGCTGGGCCCGTTGTTCGCAACCTACGGAGCAACGGACGCCCGCCGGACGGCTGTGTCGGGGGCCGCGGCCCGATCCGCCCGCGCCGCGGCTTTTCTCCGCCGCTACGCCAAGGTCGTCATCCCGTTCACGATCGCCTTTGCGCTCACGGTCCTCGCCGTCTCGTTCCAGGCCCTGCAGGATCCGGGCCTCTCCACCTACTGGCACCGCACCATCGCGGAGCAGGGCGGCCGCGACTCCCCCTTCAGCATCTGGGGCCAGGCGCACTCGCTCGGCTGGCTGCAGACGGTGGTGAAGGCGGCCGTCGTGGGGCTCGCGCTGCTGGTCGCGTTCCGGCCACGGCGCCGCGACCACGTCACCGTCGCCGCCCTCGGGGCCGCGGTGATGATCGGGATGCAGCTCACCGTCGACCACTGGTTCTACCTCTACATCCCTTGGTTCCTGCCCTTCCTGCTGATCGCCCTGCTGGCGACCGGCACCGTTCCCCTAAGGAGAGACGGGGATGAGGATCTGGTCGATCCCGCGAGCGAGCCCGTCGTCTCCGATCTCGACCGCGACTCCCATCACCCAGATGTCCTCGTCCGCGGTGTCGAAGCGGACCGGCATCTGGGTCTTGAAGGCGCGTAGCGCCTGCTCGCGCTTGACGCCGATCACGCCGGCGCGCGAGCCGGTCATGCCGACGTCGGCGATGTGAGCTGTCCCTCCCGGCAGGACGCGGCAGTCGGCCGTGGGCACATGGGTGTGGGTGCCGAGCACCGCGGCGACCCGCCCGTCGAGGTGCCATCCCATCGCGACCTTCTCGCTGGTCAGCTCGGCGTGAAAATCGACGATGAAGGCGTCGGCGGCGCCTGCGAGCGAGCCGAGGAGCTCGTCGATCGCCGTGAAAGGGTTGCGCTCGACCTGCAGGTGCATCTGGCCGCTCAGGTTGATGACCGCGACCCGCATCCCGGCCGCCTCGACGATCGTGTGGCCCCGGCCAGGGTTGGATGGCGGGAAGTTGGCGGGGCGGATGATCCGCTGCTCGGAGTCCAGGTAGGGATAGACGTCGCGGTGGCGGTAGGTGTGGTTGCCGAGCGTGATCACGTCGGCTCCGGCTTCGAAGATCTGCGCCGCGGTGTCCTCGGTGACCCCGACGCCGCCGGCCACGTTCTCCCCGTTGACAACGACGAGGTCGGGCATCCGCTCGGCCCGAAGCCCGGGCATCGCCGCCGCCAGCCCATCGCGGCCGGGCTTGCCGACGACGTCCCCTATGAAGAGGAGCCTCATCAGGCGGGGGAGCGTAGACGACGCTAGCTTTCCCGCGATGAGCCAGGCCGCCCCCGTGCTCGAGGTGGAGCGCCTCTCCAAGTCGTTCGGCGAGCGGGCCGCCCTCAGCCAGGTGAGCCTCGAGGCCAATCGCGGAGAGCTCCTCGCCGTGCTCGGCCCGAACGGCGCGGGCAAGACCACGCTGCTCTCGATCCTGGCCGGGATCACCAAGCCGGATGCCGGGCGGATCGAGCGCTTGAACGGCGAGGTGGGCTGGGTGCCCCAGCAGGCCGGCCTCTATCGCAGGCTGACCGTCGAGGAGAACCTGCGCCTCTTCGCCCGGATGGAGGAGGCCGATGACGTCGAGGGGATCGTCGACCGGATGCTCGATCAGACCGGGCTCGAGGAGCGCCGCCACGACCAGGTCTCCTCGCTGTCGGGGGGCAACCAGCAGCGGATCAACATCGCGATCGGCCTGCTGGGCGATCCCTCGGTGCTGCTGCTCGACGAGCCCAGCTCGGGCCTCGACCCGAGCCAGCGGGTCCGCCTCTGGGAGTTCGTCGCGGGATTGGCGAAGGGCGGGACGACGGTGATCTATTCGACCCACCAGATCGAGGAGGCCAGCCACTACGGGGACCGGCTGGTGGTGCTGGCCGACGGTGAGACGATCTTCGACGGCACCTTCGCCCAGATGCGCCGGGCGGCGGGACCCCGCCCGAAGGGCTCGGTCGCCGATCCCGAGAACGACTTCGTCCGCTTCCTGCGAGGCATGGGCCACTGATGCGCTGGCTGCTGGTCAAGGACCTCCAGCTGCTCCGGCGCTCTCCTCTGGTCACCGGGCTGCTGATCGTCTATCCGATCGTGCTCGCCGTCCTGATCGGGCTGGCGATCTCGCGCAGCCCGGAGAAGCCGCGGGTCGGGTTCCTCAACCAGATCCCCAGCGGGGGCGGGCTCAACCTCGGCACCGGGGGCTTCAGCCAGGAGGAGGCTCGCCGTCAGCTCTGCGCCAAGATCGAGTGCGTCGACGTTTCGAGCCGCGCAGAGCTCGAGCAGAAGGTGAAGGACGGGGACGTCCTCGGCGGCCTGATCCTGCCCGCAGACTTCATCAGCAAGCTCCAGGCCGAGCTGGGCACCAGCGGGACCGAGCCCGCGACGGTCGACGTGATCGTCAACAACGACGACCCGCTCAAGGCGCAGGTGGTCGACGACCGGATCAGCTCCCTGCTCACCCAGGCGAACCTGCTGCTCTCGTCCAAGATCAGCAACGTCGCGAGCAACTACGAGAAGATCCTGGCCAACGGCGGGGAGTTCACGATCCCGTTCCTCGGCCAGACGGTTCACATCCTCGGGCTGCAGCGCTCCGAGAAGCTCCTCAACGAGGTCGCGGCGAGCCTGCCGCCCGCTCAGCGGGGCCAGGTCGACAGGGTCAGCGCCTTCGCCCGCCTCGCGCGCCAGAACCTCGCTCTCGCCGACAGCCTGCTCTCCTCGGTCCGCCAGCCGATCGCCGTCGACAAGCAGGTGATCGCCGGGAGCGTCCCGCCCCTCGACACCTTCGCCGTGGCCGTCGCGGCCGCGATCACCCTGCTCTTCGTCACCGTGCTGCTCGTCTCGGGCTCGCTCGCACTCGAGCGAGAGGAGAACACCTTCACCCGGCTCACCCGCGGCCTGGTCAGCCGCACGGGCCTGCTTGTGGAAAAGGCCACCTTGGGCACCGGGGCGGCCCTGATCGTCACGCTGCTCCTGCTCGCGGCAATCACCCCCTTCGAGTCGATCTCATGGAGCCGGATCTACCTGATCGTCCCGGCGATCCTGTTGGCCGGCGCTGCCTCCTCGGGCCTCGGCCTGGCGATCGGAGCCGCGGCCCGGGAGGTAAGAGCCAGCGCACTACTGGCCTTCGCCCTGGCTCTCCCCGTGGCCTTCATCTCGCTGGTCCCCTCGGGCACCGTGAGCAAGACCCTGCTCGACGTGATCCACGTGATCGCCGGGGCCTTCCCGTTCCGCGCTGCGGTGGACGCGCTCTCCGGAGCTCTCTCGGCCTCAGGCCCGGACCTGGGCCTGCCCCTTCTCCACCTGGCCCTGCTGACGGTGGGCTATCTCGTGCTCGCTCGCCTGGCCCTTCGTCGCTTCGCCTGAGGAAGCTCGCCGCTTACCTGCAGGTAATCGACGCGGCTACCACCGAGGGCTAGAGTCGCCGCGATGGCGACGGCAACCAGCTCCGTGGGCGTCGGTCCTCTCTTGCGGGAGTGGCGCGAGCGGCGACGCCTGACCCAGCTTGAGCTGGCGCTCGACGCGGGGGTGTCGGCACGCCACGTCAGCTTCGTGGAGACCGGGCGCTCACATCCAGGGCGAGACATGCTCCTGCGAGTCGCAGAGCGGCTGGATATTCCCTACCGGGATCGGAACCGTCTGCTGATCGCAGCCGGACACGCTCCCGCCTTTCCTGAGCGGTCACTCGAGGATCCCGCTCTCGCTCCCGTCCAGGCTGCGCTCGATCGAATCCTGGCCGCCCATGAGCCATATCCGGCGACAGTCATCGACCGGGGCTGGAATCTCGTGGCGGCGAACGCCGGAGCTGGGGCCTTGGTCGAGGGGATGGAGGTCGACCCCTCGCTGCTCGCGCCGCCGATCAACCTGCTGCGGCTTGGTCTGCACCCCCGCGGGTTCGCCCCGCGGATCATCAATCTCGCGGACTGGCGTGCGCACTTCCTCCGCCGCCTGGCTCAGCAGGTGGCGGTCACCGGCGATGCCGAGCTGGAGCAGCTGATGGAGGAAATCGCCGGATATCCGGGCGTGCCGGCAGTGGAGCGCGAAGGAGCAGTCGCGGCCAGCGATGTCCTTGGTCCGGTCAGGGTGCATGCGCCGGATGGCGGCGAATGGGCGTTCTTCGGGATGTTCGCCAGCTTCGACACCCCATTCGAGGTGACCGCATCCGAGCTCGCGCTCGAGCTTCTCTTTCCGGCAGATCAAACGACCGCGGAAGCGTTCAGGAAAGGAGCAACATGAGCACCATCAATTCCGGTCTCGGACGGTTGCTGGCGGGCACAGGGGGTCTGCTGCTGATTGCGTCCCTGTTCATGCCCTGGAGCGAAGTCGCTGGGGTTACGCAGAACGGTTGGGAGGCGGAGAGCGTGTCCGATGTCTACTTCCTGATCGTTGGGACCTGCGGGATAGCGGCTGCGATCACCGGCGGTCGGTTCGGCTTCTTTCGGCGAGATCTCTCCTTGAATGGGATGACGGACATCCTCGCCGTGATCGCGAGCTTCCTGATCGGGTGGCTGATCCTCTTCGACTTCCCGGCCGGCGCGAGCAGTCGGATCGGGGTGTATCTGGCCCTTGTCGGGGCCGCCGCGGTCGCGACCGGGACCGGCGACTTCCGCGTCAGCTCCTGGTTCCCCAGCATTCCGGAGGCAGAGCGTCCCCGCTCCGGCGCGTAGCCTGGTCAAGCCCGCGGTCGTCGTCGTTCACCCGCCAGGGGCACCGCCCTAGAATCATTCGCGTGAGCTTTCCAACCACCCGGCTGCGACGCCTGCGCCGCACCGAGCCCCTGCGAGACCTGGTCCGCGAGACCGACCTGACCGCCGACCACCTGGTCCAGCCGCTCTTCATCACGGCCGGCGAGGGCATCCGCGACCCGATCGAGTCGATGCCCGGCATGGAGCGCCTCTCGATCTCCGAGGCCGTCGCCGAGGTCACCGAGATCGCCGCAGCGGGCGTGCGGGCGGTGCTCCTCTTCGGGATTCCCGCCAGCAAGGACGAGGTCGGCAGCGAGGCCTACGACAACGAGGGCGTCGTCCAGATGGCCGTCCGCGCGCTGAAGGAGGCGCACCCGGAGATCGTGGTGATCACCGACGTGTGCCTCTGCGAGTACACCTCTCACGGCCATTGCGGAATCGTCCGGGGGGGCGAGGTCGACAACGACCTGACCATCGAGCTCCTGGCGAAGACCGCCATCTCCCACGCGGACGCCGGCGCCGACGCCGTGGCTCCCAGCGACATGATGGACGGCCGGGTCGGCGCGATCCGCGGACAGCTCGACGAGGAGGGGCACTCCTCGGTGCCGATCGTCGCCTACAGCGCCAAGTACGCGTCCGCCTTCTACGGCCCCTTCCGCGAGGCCGCCGGCTCGACGCCGGAGTTCGGCGACCGCCGCGGCTACCAGATGAATCCGGCCAACGCCGAGGAGGCCGTGCGAGAGGCGAAGCTCGACCTCGAGGAGGGGGCTGACGTCGTGATGGTTAAGCCGGCGCTTCCCTACCTCGACGTGATCAGGCGGGTCAAGGACGCGACCGGCGCTCCGCTCGCCGCGTACCACGTCGGGGGCGAGTACTCGATGCTGAAGGCCGCCGCCGCGAACGGCTGGCTCGACGAGCCCGCCGCCGCGATGGAGTCGCTGACCGCGATCCGGCGCGCCGGGGCGGACATGATCATCACCTACTTCGCGAAGGACGCGGCCGCTTGGCTGATGCGAGGGCGCGCGTGAGCGGCGATGCGAGGGTGCGCGTAAGCGCAACCCGCTTGATGAGGATGGGAGCCGCCAACCGATGAGCAAGCCCGCGGACGGGATCACCACGGCGACAGCGACGCCGAAGCTCCGCTCCCGAAAGGGTGGCGCGGCGGTTCCTCTCGACGACACCGACAAGCGCCTGATGAACCTGCTCCAGTCGAGCTACCCGCTCGACCCCAGGCCGTTCGACCTGGTCGCCGCGGAGGCGGAGCTCGAGCCCGACGAGGTCAAGGCGCGCACCCAGCGCCTCCTCGACGAGCGGATCATCCGCGAGATCACCCCGATCTTCGACACCCGCGCGCTCGGGTACAGCTCGATGCTGGTCGCGGCCAAGGTCGACTCCGATAATCCGCATCGGGCCGCGAAGATCATCAACGCTCACCCCGGCGTCTCACACAACTACCTGCGGACGCACGAGTTCAACCTCTGGTTCACGATCGCGACCCCGCCGGACTCGGAGCTGGGCATCCAGGGCACCCTGGAGGTGCTCCAGCGACTGACGGGCGCCGAGTCGATTCGCCAGCTGCCCACCCTCCAGCTGTTCAAGATCAACATGAACCTGGAGATGGAGGGTGGCACGGAGGACCTGTCGGCCGCAGTCGAGGCGGCGCCGCCCAGGGAGCTCGAGCGCCAGCCCTACGACGACGTGGACATCGCGGTGATCAGGGCGCTGCAGGGGCCGATGGAGGTCACGGATCGCCCCTATGACGCGGCCGCCGACCAGGTCGGGATGGACACGGAGGCGTTCCTCGACCACCTCCGCGGCATGGTCGATCGCAAGCTGCTGCGCCGAGTCGCCGCGATCCTCTTCCACCGCCGCGCTGGCTTCTCGGCCAACGGGATGGGCGTCTGGCGGGTGCCCGAGGAGAACATCCTCGACGTGGGCGCGCGGATGGCCGCCGTCCGCGGCATCTCCCACTGCTACCAGCGCCCGACCTACCCGGACTGGCCCTACAGCGTCTTCACGATGGCCCACGGGCGATCCAAGGAGGAGTGCGACGCCGTCCTCGACGGGATTGCCGCGGAGCACGACCTCCATGGCGATGACCGCGCGGTGCTCTACTCCTCGACCGAGTTCAAGAAGATCCGCCTGCATTACTTCACCGACGACTACGCCCGCTGGGAGGCTGAGCACTCATAGGCAGCCGGTCGGAGGAGCTGTACCGGCGAGCGCTCGAGGTGCTGCCCGGAGGGGTCAACTCGCCGGTGCGGGCGATGCGCTCGATCGGCCGCGACCCGCTCTTCATCGACCGCGGTGAGGGCCCCTACATCTGGGACGTCGACGGCAACCGCTACGTCGACTGGGTCTCCTCCTGGGGCCCGCTGATCCTGGGCCACGCCGACCCGCTCGTCGTCGAGGCGGTCCGCTCGGCGGCTGGTCGCGGCACGAGCTACGGCGCCCCTACCGCGGGCGAGGTGGAGCTGGCGACCGAGGTGGCCGCTCGCTTCGCGAGCGTGGAGATGATCCGCATGACCAGCTCCGGCACAGAGGCGACGATGTCGGCGCTGCGCCTGGCGCGCGCCGCCACCGGCCGCACCACGATCCTCAAGTTCGCCGGCGCTTACCACGGGCACGTGGACGGCCTGCTGGCGGAGGGCGGCTCCGGTCTGGCGACGGCGGGCGTCCCC
The DNA here is from genome assembly GCA_963747425.1 of uncultured Solirubrobacterales bacterium. Classification (GTDB taxonomy): domain Bacteria; phylum Actinomycetota; class Thermoleophilia; order Solirubrobacterales; family 70-9; genus DASUPK01. Next base: position 200,189 of record CAVVFJ010000008.1, on the reverse strand, counting down.
GCCAGTCCCGGCGTCACCGAGGCCCAGGCCTCGAACACGGTGGTCGTGCCCTGGAACGACGCCGATGCCGTGGCCCAGGCGATCTCGAGAGGTCGCCCGGCCGCAGTGATCGCTGAGCCGATCCCCGCCAACATGGGCGTCGTTCCCCCGGATGCCGGGTTCCTCGAGATGCTCAGGGAGACCACCGCGGAGGTCGGCTCGCTGCTCATCCTCGACGAGGTGATCAGCGGCTTCCGAGTCGCCAGGGGAGGCGCGCAGGAGCTGCTCGGCGTCGACGCCGACCTGACCGTGATGGGCAAGGTCCTGGGCGGCGGCCTGCCCGCCGCCGCGTACGGGGGCTCGCGCGAGCTGATGGACCGGATCGCTCCCGCCGGCGACGTCTACCAGGCGGGGACCCTGTCCGGCAACCCGCTCGCGGTCGCGGCCGGACTCGCGACCCTGCGCAAGCTGGACGGCGCGGCCTACGTCGGGATCGAATCCGTCACCACCCGGCTCGCGACGGGACTGCGCCGGGCGGCCGGGGACCGGCCGGTCCAGGTGGCGAGTGTGCCTGGGCTGATCACGGTCTTCTTCAGTGCGGACACGGTCCGGGACTTCACCGACGCCCAGGCGTGCGACACGAGGGCATACGGCCGTTTCTGCCGGGCCATGCTCGATCGCGGTGTCTATCCGCCCGCCTCCCAATTCGAGGCGTGGTTCCCCTCCCTCGCCCACGACGACGAGTCGATCGAGCGCACGATCGCCGCCGCGGGCGAAGCGTTTGAGCACGCCATTTCCTGACGCCCCGGGCTAATCTCGATTCCGAATGGCCTCGACTGCCACCCCGCTTGCGACCCTGGCGACCCTCCTCCGCGACGGCGAGAACGTGATCTCGCCGTACGTCCGCGACTCGGATGACGAGCCCGCCCTCGGAGCGCTGGCCGCCGCCGGCCCGCGGGGAGGCGAGGCGCCCGTCGAATACACGCTCCTCGTCGAGGCGATTCGGGAGGGGTACCTGCTGCACTACGAGACCCCGAGGCTGATCGACGGCGCCGACGCCGACCTGCGGCTGCTCGCCGGCGACTATCTCTACGCCCTCGGCCTGGAGAAGCTCGCTGCCCGGGGGGATCTCGATGCGGTCAGGGAGCTGGCCGACCTGATCAGCCTCTCGGCCCAGGTCCACGCGGAGAACGGCGATGGATCCTCCCTCGCTCTGGCGGGCGCTCTTTGGCTCGCGGCCATCGTCGCTGTCGGCGCCGGATCGACGCCCGAGCATGAGCGGGCCAAGGACGCCCTCCGTCGCCACGAGCCCGACGCGGCCGATCAGCTGACCCGGAGCGCTACCAAAACGGCCCGCCGAGCGGGCATGGCCGGCGCCCTGGCTCGCGCAGCCGAGGCGATAGGCTTCGCCGCCGAGGACGTCCCAGACCGTGGCTGAAGAGGGAAACGACAAGCAGGGGCCGAAGGGCCTTCCAAGCCCCGACCCCGCGGGCTACTTCGAGGGCGAGTCCATGAACCGGCGGACCGCCTTCACGATCGGCGTCCAGGCGATCGGGGGGATCGCCGGGGCCGCGATCGTGCTGCCCGCGATCGGCTTCGCCGCCGCGCCGCTCTTCGAGGAGGAGGACGAGCCCTTCCAAGCGGTCGGCCCGACCTCGGACTTCACCCCCGACACCTACAGGCCGGTGGTGATCACTGCGGTGGAGGGCATCGGCGAGACCGGCAAGACCACCGTCTACGTGCGCCAGGGCGATCCCAGCCTCACCGACCTGCCCTCGGGGTACGAGCCGGAGAAGTCGAACGAATACATCGCGATCACCACCCGCTGCGCGCACCTCGGCTGCCCCGTGAACTTCGTGCAGGCAGCCGGGAACTTCATCTGCCCGTGCCACGGTGGCGTCTACGGCTTCCTCGGGGAGCGGATCGGCGGACCGCCGGTGCGTCCGCTGGATCGCTTCCAGACCCGGGTGACCAACGGTCAGGTCGAGGTCGGCCCGCGCTACAGCGTCACCAACAGCTTCGACCCGGTGCGCGCCCGGGACCCGGGCCAGTTCACCGGAGGCGTCTGGAACTACCTCTACCCGCCGCGGCCATCGGTGCCGCCGCCGCCGTAGGAGCGATCGTGCCGAAACTTCCAAAGCCAGGACCGCTGAGCCGTCCGGCGAAGCCGGGAGAGCGCACCAACGGCGCCAATGGAAACGGCGCCGGCCCCGCGGAGGTCGCCAAGGAGGCGGGCGGCGACGTCCTGGGGTGGGTCGACGAGCGGACCGGCGCGACCGGCTTCCTCACCGGGATGCTCTACCGCAAGGTCCCCAAGGGCACCAACTGGTTCTACACGCTCGGTTCGGCGACCCTCTTCGCCTTCACCTTCCAGGCCCTGACCGGGGTCTTCCTGGCGATGTACTACACGCCGTCGCCCACCCAGGCCTACGGCTCGATCACCCACCTGACCAACGACGTCTGGATGGGCGAGTTCGTCCGCGGGATGCACAAGTGGGGCGCCTCGGTGATGATCATCTGCATCTTCCTGCACATGGGGCGAACCTTCTTCTTCGGCGCCTACAAGTACCCGCGGGAGCTCAACTGGGTGATCGGGGTGGTGCTGCTGATCCTGACCATGGTGATGGGCCTGACGGGCTACCTCCTCCCCTTCGACCAGCGCTCCTACTGGGCGACCGAGGTGGCATCCAACATCACCGGCACCGGTCCTGTCCTCGGCCCGTACCTGGCTGACTTCCTGCGCGCCGGGCCGGAGATCGGCGCCACGACCCTGGCGCGGTTCTATGCGATCCACATGCTCCTTGTGCCCGGGTTGATCATCGCCCTGATCGGGGCGCACCTGTACCTCGTGGTCAAGCTGGGCACGACAGCGCCGCCCTGGCTCAAGGGCGACCGGCCGAAGTCGCTCCGCAAGGAGGAGGTCGGGTGAACAGGCGCGAGAAGGAGGAGTACCTCCGCGGGTACGAGACTCTGAAGAAGAAGGGCAAGCCCTTCTTCCCCTACGCGGTGCTGAAGGACACGACGATGATGCTGATCGTCGCGCTCGTGATCGTGGCGCTGTCGATCGTCCTCGGCGCGGAGCAGGGCCCGAAGGTCGACCCCACCACCACCACCTACACGCCGCGTCCCGACTGGTACTTCTACTTCCTCTTCGAGCTGCTGCGGGTGATCAAGCCTCCGTGGGCGGTCCCGATCGCGACGGTCGGGATCCCCACCGTCGCCATGGTGCTGCTCCTGTTGCTGCCCTTCTACGACCGCAACTCGGAGCGAAGACCGGAGCGCAGGCCGATCGCCCTGACGGCCGGGATCCTGACGACCATCGCCATCGCCTACCTGACCTTCCTTGGCGCGACCGCCGGGCCGCCGAGCGAGATCGACCTGAAGACCACCGCCGCCCTCGAGCCGGGCAAGGAGGTCGTCGCCCAGTCTGGCTGCCTCGCCTGCCACAAGCTGGGCGACAACGGCAACAACGGCCCGGGTCCCGATCTGACCCACATCGGCGCCCGTCTGCCCAGGAACGCGATCGCCCGCTCGCTCCAGGTCGGGCCGAGCATCATGCCTTCGTACTCGGGCCTGTCGCCGCAGAAGACCGCGGCGCTGACGGCCTACATCGCCTCGCTGAACTGAGTCTGTTTAACCTCGGTGCGCAATGAGTGTCTCGTCCGGCACCGAGGCCGGCAGCAGCGTCCCGCGGCGCGACTCGGAGGAGTTCGCGACGGAGGTCCGCGGCATGTTCGACCGGATCGCCGGCGTATACGACCTGATGAACTCGGCGATGACCGCCGGGCTCCACCACGAGTGGCGGGAGCGGGCGGTCGATCGAGCGCAGGTCGGGCCGGGCTCTGACGCACTCGACGTCTGCTGCGGCACCGGCGACCTCGCGCTCGAGCTGAGGCGGCGGATCGGACCGGACGGCCGAGTGGTGGGCAGCGACTTCTCCGAGCCGATGCTGGAGCTGGCGCGGCGGAAGAGCGGCGACGAGGGCCTGCCGGTGGAGTTCGGCTGGGCGGACGCGCTCGACCTGCCCTATGGCGACGCAAGCTTCGACGCCGTCACGATCGGCTTCGGCGCCCGCAACCTGGCCGACCTCGACAAGGGGCTCGCCGAGATGGCGCGAGTTCTGCGGCCCGGTGGCCGTCTGGTGATCCTGGAGATCACGCGGCCGCAGCGCGAGCCGCTGGCAAGCTTCTACTCGCTCTGGTTCGACCGCATGGTGCCCGTGATCGGCACGTTCGCCGGCGACTCCGACGCCTACAGCTACCTGCCGAACTCGGTCCGCACCTTCCCGCCGCCGGAGAAGCTGGCGGCAATGATGGACGTCGCCGGCTTCACCGAGATCCGCTGGCTGCTGCTGGCCGGGGGCATCATCGCCATCCACAGCGCCACCAAGACCGCATGACCCGGTCGTCAATTCCACCGCCGGTGACCGCGGTGATGGACGCCGCGAGCTCCTGGCTCCCGGAACGCATGGCCGAGGTCGAGGACCGGCTGGCCCGTCTCTCCGCGGGATACGGGCCGCGGCTGGGCGAGGAGGCCGAGGCCACCCTGACGGCGGGCGGCAAGCGCCTGCGCCCGCTGCTGGTCCTGATGGCGGCCGGCCAGGGGGCGGGGGACCGAGCCGTTCGGACCGCCTCCGCCGTGGAGCTCGTCCACATGGCGACCCTCGTCCACGACGACGTTCTCGACGGCGCCCCGGTCCGCAGGGGTCGCCCGACCGTGGTGGCTCGCTCGGGCAGGGACCGTGCGGTGGGGGTGGGGGACCTGCTCTTCTCGCGTGCCTTCGCCGAGCTCGCCGTGGACGGCGGCGAGGCCGAGGTGGCCGAGCTCAGCTCGGCCTCGGTAGCGCTGGCGCTCGGGGAGCTGGCCCAGCGCCACGACGCCTTCGACACCTCCCTCACCGAGGAGCGCTATCTGGAGCGCTGCTCCCTGAAGACCGCCCGGCTCTTCGAGTCCGCCTGCCGGGTCGGGCGCCTGGCCTCGAGCGCTCCCGGCACCGAGGAGCTTGCCTCGTTCGGGCGGGAGATCGGCCTCGCCTTCCAGCTGCTCGACGACGTTCTCGACGTCACCGGGCCGCCGGAGCGGACGGGCAAGGCGCGCGGGACGGACCTGCTTGACGGCACCGTGACGCTGCCGCTGATCCTGGCTCGCCGGCTCGACCCGGAGCTGGAGTCGGCTGAGCTGCGGGGTCTCGACCAGAGCGGCGCCGAGCGGCTGTGCGACCGAATCGCGGCGACCGGAGCGCTGGATGAGGTGCGCGGTCGCGCCAAGCGGGGGATCAAGCGCGCCAAGCGGGTTCTGGAGTCCGACGCCTTCTCGGACGAGGAGCGTCAGCTGCTCGCGCTGATCGCCGACGGGGTGGTCGAGCGGTACTCATAGAAACGGCGGCCCCGGAGGGCCGCCGTTGGTGGTGCAGGGAGGTGAATCGGTTGGAGTGGTACGTAACTCGCGCTAGAAGTCTTCGGGGAGGATGCTGTCGCTCGCCAGCGCCATGGCCAGGCGATCGGCCTCTTCCTCCATGTTCGCCCGGGTGAGGGAGCGAAGGTCCTCGATCAGCTCCTGGCCGCCACGATCCAGCTCCTCGTCGTAGGTGTCGACCTCGGACTGGGAGTAGCTGTCGTGACCCCACCACTCGCACTCGGGGCAGCGGAGCTCGACGTGCCAGTGCCCGTCACCCTGCTCATGCCAGTTGACCGGCTGCACCAGGGTCGAGGAGCAGGTCGGGCAGGCGTGCATGCCCTCGGCGGACTTCGTGCCTGTGTTCCCCACATCACGGGTGGCGCTGTCGCGCCCCCTCGCATCATCTGTGTGTGTCCGCTTCGGAACTCCCATCGTGAGGGACATATCGGGCTCGAAGCGGCCGATCTTTAGGCCAAATAGTGAGGTTCTTGCGATCTGCGGGCAATTCCCGCCTGGGGTTGCGGATTACCCCGGAATAGACTGACTTCGATGGTTCTCAGCGACCGCACGATCAAGGAGGAAATCGCAGCCGGCAGGCTTGTTTTCGACCCCTACGACGAGGACCTCGTGCAGCCCTCGAGCGTCGACATGCGCGTGGACCGCAGCTTTCGCGTCTTCAACAACTCGCGCTACCCGTACATCGACGTGAGGAAGCCGATGGAGAACCTGACGGAGCTGGTCACGGTCGAGGACGGCGAGCCCTTCGTCCTCCATCCGGGCGAGTTCGTCCTGGGCCAGACCCTCGAACGGGTGGCCCTGCCGGACGATCTGGTGGCACGCCTGGAGGGAAAGAGCTCTCTTGGCCGGCTCGGTCTGGTGATCCACTCCACCGCGGGCTTCGTGGACCCCGGGTTCGAGGGGAACCTCACTCTGGAGCTCTCCAATCTCGCCACCCTGCCGATCACGATCTACCACGGAATGCCGATCGGGCAGATCTCCTTCATGCGAATGGACGGGCCGGTCGAGCACGCCTACGGGGCGAAGGAGGCCGGCAGCAAGTACCAGGGGCAGGCGGAGCCGACTGCGAGCCGGTTCTACCTCAACTTCGACCGGCGCTAAGCGCTGCATAAAGAGTGCGCGGCGGATACCCCACCTGCCGCTAACATCCGCTCGATGCCCAACGTGGGACCGCTGGAGATAGCCGTCGTTCTCATCATCGTCCTGATCATCTTCGGGCCGAAGCGCCTTCCTGAGCTCGGCCAGTCGATGGGGCGTGGTATCCGCGAGTTCAAGAGCTCTCTCTCCGGGGACAGCAATGAAGACAAGGACTCCCCGGAGGAGAAGCGTCGCGAGTTGGAGGCGAGCCAGGCCGCGCCCAGCGCCGCCGAGAGCACGCCCGCGCCGCGCGCCGCCGAGAGCGAGACCGCGGAGCCCGTCGAGGGCGAGGTCGTCTCCGAGAACAAGGCCTAGTCAATGGCCCGGCTAGGGCCGGTCGATTTCGAGGACCGGCTTACGCTCGTCGAGCACCTCGACGAGCTTCGTACGCGCATCGTCATCTCGATCGTTGCGTTCAGCGTCGCCTTCGCACTCTGCTTCTGGCAGAACAGCCGGCTGCTCGACATCGCGAACGCGCCGCTGCCCGGCGACAAGACGCCGATCACCTTCGGGGTCGCCGAGCCGTTCACCACGACCGTGACGATCACCGCATATGCCGCCCTCGTCATCTCCCTGCCGGTGATCCTCTACCAGGCCTATGCCTTCGTCCTCCCGGCGCTCACCGACAGGGAGAAGCGGGTCGTCGTTCCCTTCCTGATCGGGGTGCCGCTCCTCTTCGTCGCCGGCGTCCTCTTCGGCTACTTCCTCGTGATTCCGGCGGCCACCAAGTTCCTCCTCAACTTCAACGACAGCCAGTTCAACATCCAGATCAGGGCGCGCGACTACTACAGCTTCTTCACGCTCACGCTCGGCATCATGGGGCTGATCTTCCAGCTCCCGATCGGGATCCTCGCGGTCACCAGGCTGGGGATCGTCACCCCCGAACAGCTCTCGCAGAACCGGCGGTACGCGATCGTCATCCTCGCCGTCGTCGCGATGCTGCTGCCGGGAACGGACCCCGTCAGCATGCTGATCGAGCTGGTTCCGCTGCTCCTGCTCTTCGAGGGCAGCGTGATCCTCGCCAGGATGTTCGGCAGGCCCCCCGAGGGCGCCGGCGATCGCGACATCACCGTCTCCGAGCCGCCCCCCAGCGGGGCGGCGTAGGCTCGGACCCGGGTTCATCTAGGCTGACGCCGTGCTTTTCGACCTGCAGAGCCCCGGTCGCCGCCGCGTGGTCCGCATCGTGTTCGGAGGCCTGGCGATCGTCTTCGCGATCAGCTTCGTGTTCCTCGGCGTCGGCACCGGCGGCGGCGGCTTCAGCTTCAGCGACCTGTTCGGCGGTGGCAGCAGCAGCAGCAGCTCCACCGCCTTCGACGGCGACATCGAGGCGGCCCAGAAGCAGCTTCAGGTGAATCCCAGCGACACGACGGCGCTCGCCAACCTGGTGCGCCTGCAGTACTCCGCCGCCAATGCCAACACCGACAGCAACGGCGCCCCCACCAGCGACGGCGAGCAGCATCTTCGTCAGGCCGCCGACGCCTGGAACAAGTACGTGAAGGCGACCAAGGGGAACCTTTCCGCGACGGCAGCGGTCTACGCCCTCAACACCTTCGACCTGCTGGCCCGACTGGACTTCACCGCCGCCCGAGGCGACACCACCTCCACCGAAGCCCTCGCCGACATCAACTCGGCCGTGAGCTCCTGGAGGTCCGCCGCGCAGGCTCAGCAGGTCCTGATCGACAAGAAGCCCAACAAGGCCACCTCCAACTCCTACGCGACCCTCGCGCAGTACCTCTACCTCGCCGGGGACACTCAGGGCGCCGACCCAGGCCGCCGCGAAGGCGAAGCAGGCAAAGGGGGCCAACCCCTCGACGATCGACAGCCAGCTCAAGCAGATCCAGCAGCTCGGCCAGCAGCTCCAGACGGCGATCAAGCAGCTCACGAAGCAGCAGCAGCAGACTCAGGGCGGCACCGGCGGGGGCGCGACCGGTGGGGGCGCGACCGGCGGCGGCGCCAACCCGCTCAACGGGCTCGGCACCGGCGGCCTCAGCGGCGGCACCGGCGGGCTCTAAGTCCTTCCTATAATTCCGCCCCCAACCAGGGCCGTTAGCTCAGCTGGTAGAGCAGGAGACTCTTAATCTCAAGGTCGCAGGTTCGATCCCTGCACGGCCCATCACCCACACCGCAACCGTGGAGCCCTAGCGGGCGATCGCGCGGATGATCAGCAGCAGGAGGATCGAGCCGCCGATCGCGATCAGCCAGGTCCCGAGGTTGAAGAAGTCGTGGATCTGGCCGACGTCGAGCGCGCTGGCGATGAAGCCGCCGATCAGCGCGCCGAGGATGCCGATCGCGGTGGTCCCGATGCAGCCGCCCGGCTCGGTGCGGCCGGGGATCAGGGCACGCGCGATCGTTCCGGCGAACAGACCCAGGATGATCCAGGCGATGATTCCCATCGGGCCGGGACCCTACCGGCCTCAGGGCGCGCTCGTCAGCGCTGGCGGGGCGCGGCGTGGTAGCTCAGGTACCAGAGGACGTGGCGGGCAGCGCTGACGCCGACGTTGACCGGTGAGAGCAGCCTGCGCATGGGTGAATCCTATTGGGCGCTGCGGATCGCGGCCTCATCAGAAGTCGGGTTTTTGGCTGCGCAGAGCCGAATTCTCGCCCTTTTTGCGGGCTGTGGACCGAGCGCGGCTAGCATGCCCAACCCATGAGAAGGCTGACCGGCAGACGGAAGCGGCGTCGCCTCGGCTGAGCGGAAGGCGGAGCGGGTCACCGTCGGCCTCGCCGTGTTCGCCGCGGGCTCCCTGGGAACGCTGATCACCGGAGAGCTGCTGCGGATGGCAAGGCGACGACGGGAGAGCACGGAGACCGAGACGCCGGCGACCCTCGCCGATGCCGCCGGCTATGCGACTCGGGACACCCTCGCGGTCGCCCGCCGCGGGATCATCGCGACACCCCACCACGAGACCGTGCTCTTCAACCTCCTGCAGGGGTTCCTGGGCGCGTTCGCGTTCGCACGGCTCGCGACCTGGGGCATTCGCCAGTCGTGGTGGCCCGCCGGGGACATCCACGTCAGCGGGCGGCACATCCATCACTTCATCCCGGGAATCGTCCTGGCCTTCGGGTCAGGTGTCGGGGCCATCACCACCAGCAACGACCGCGTGGAGTCGGCGCTCGCGATCCCGTTCGGCGCGGGGATGGGCCTGACGATGGACGAGGCGGCGCTGCTGCTCGACCTGCGCGACGTCTACTGGACGCGCCAGGGACTTCTCAGCGTGCAGGTCAGCCTCGGCGTGACCGCCACCCTGGCGGCGACGATCCTCGGGCTGCGAATGCTGCGCCGCGGGGAGGAGAGGGGAGTCGAGGAGGGCGTGATCCCCAACACGGCCGAGCACGGGATGCGCGCCACTGGGGCGCTGGCCTAAGCGGCGGCTCTCAACCGCGGTTCCGCTTCCTGGCCCATCCAGATCACCTGGTCGCGGCCAGGGCCGACCCCCACGAGCCGGACGGGGATCCCCATGTGGTCCGCGATCGCGGCGAGGTAGTTCCGGGCCTCGGCGGGCAGGTCCTCCTCGCGGCGGCACTCGCCGATGTCGCCCTCGAAGCCGGGGAACTCCTCGTACTCCGGCTCGGCCGTGTGGATGATCGACTGGTGGTATGGGAACTCGTCGAAGACGGCGCCCTCGGGATGCCGGTAGCGGACGCAGACGCGCAGCGGATCGATGCCGGAGAGCACGTCGAGCTTGGTGACGGCGAGGGCGGTCATCGTGTTCAGCCTGACGGCGTATCTGAGCGCGACCAGGTCGAGCCAGCCGCATCGGCGGGGCCGACCCGTCGTCGTCCCCATCTCGCCGCCGCGCTCGCGGAGGGTCTCTCCCAGGCCGTCCTCGAGCTCGCTGGGAAACGGGCCGGCGCCCACCCGCGTCGCGTAGGCCTTGGCGATCCCCCAGACCTCGTCGATGTCGCGCGGGCCGACCCCGGCCCCGATGCAGGCCGCGCCCGCCACCGGGTTCGATGAGGTGACGAAGGGGTAGGTTCCGTGGTCGAGGTCGAGCATCGTGCCCTGCGCGCCCTCGAAGAGCACGGTGCGATCCGCGTCGAGGGCGTCCCAGCAGAGCTTCGCGGTGTCGGTGATGTGCGGCGCAAGCCGGTGGCCGTAGGTGGCGTAGGTCTCGACCATCGTGTGGAGGTCGAGCTCCGGATCCTTCGCGAAGGGCCGCAGCATCTGCTGCTTGGGCTCCATCGCGGTCATGATCTTCTTGCGGAGGATCTTCGGGTCGAGCAGGTCCTGGACGCGGATCCCGAGGCGGGCGGCCTTGTCCGAGTAGGCGGGGCCGATGCCGCGCCGGGTCGTGCCGATCTCGAGCTTGCCGAGCTTCAGCTCACCGGCCGTGTCGAGCTTCACGTGGTAAGGCATGATCACGTGCGCGTTGGCCGAGATCCGCAGACCGCTGACGTCGATCCTGCGGTGCCGCAGCTCCTCGAGCTCGCGGGTGAGCACCGCGGGGTCGATCACCACGCCGTTCCCGATCGCGCAGGTCTTGCCCGGGTAGAGGATCCCCGACGGGATCAGGTGGAACTTGAAGGTCTCGCCGTCGCGGATGATCGTGTGGCCGGCGTTGTTGCCGCCCTGAAAGCGGATCACGAGGTCCGCCTGCTCCGCGAGCAGGTCGGTGACCTTCCCTTTGCCTTCGTCGCCCCACTGGGCGCCGACTATGACGATTCCGGGCATGACCGGAGCATTATGAGTGAGGCGTAGGCTGGGTGAAGGGTCCTCGCCGATCCGAGTTGCCAAGTGCGAGCGAAAGGAGCAACCGTGGAGGAAAAGGTCAACCTGAAGGAGAAGCTGGGACGGCTCGACAAGCCCTTCGAACCCGGAATCGTCGGCTACCTGAACGACTACAAGCTCGTGGCGGTCAAGGTGCTTGGGGAGTTCGTCTGGCACAAGCACGACGAGACCGATGATTTCTTCCTCGTTCTCGACGGCCATCTCACGATTCAGCTTCGGGACCGCGACATCGAGCTTGAGCCGGGCGAGCTGTTCGTCGTCCCGCGCGGAGTGGAGCATTGCCCCCGCTCTGATCAGGGGGCGGAGGTCCTCCTGATCGAGCCCAAGGAGACCGTCAACACCGGCGACGCCGGAGGGGAGCTGACCGCCGAGCCGGCCGAGATCTGACCCTCAGTGGTCGAGCGGGCCGAGGGCCGATCCGCCGCTCTCGCCCAGCGAGCTGGCGACGTCGACCGAGACCTTCATGCGACGGTCCTCGCCGAAGAGCAGAACCGGATCCCCGCAGATGTCCACCAACCTGGAGACGATGCGGGTGCCGAGTTGCTTCTCGAGCTCGTCGTCCTCGTAGTTGCTGGTGACGATCAGCGAGCGCTGTCGCTCGTAGCGCTCGTTGATCAGCGCGTAGAGCTGCTCGAGCACCCATTCCGTCTGCTTCTCGGCACCGAGATCGTCGAGATGCAGCAGATCGACGGTGGCGAGGCGCTCGAAGAACTGTGAGTAGGACTGCTCTCCGATCTCTGCGTCGTAGGTCTGGCGGATGCGGCTGAGGAGCTTGGGAAGCGAGTAGATCGCGACCGAGCGCCCGGACTCCAGAGCCGTCCGCGAGATCAGCATGGCGAGCGTGGTCTTGCCGGTTCCCGAATTCCCGAAGAACCACATCCCGCGGCCGCTGTTCAGGTTCTCGTCGAGGCCCTCGCAATAGTCCCGGACCCGTTTGACGACGAAATCGTCGATCTGGGTCACCGGCGGGCGGTCGAACGACACGCCCCTGTACTTCGCGGGGATCACCGAGTCGATGCCGCGCAGCCTCGCCTTGGCGACCATCCGCGAGCGGCACTCGCAGGGTCTGGCGACGTCCTCCGGGCCGAGGATCCAGCCGGAGCCGTCGCAGACGCCGAGCCGGCAAGGCTGGCGCTCGCCCGAGGGGGAGTGGATCGCCATCTCAGGCCTCCTCCGCGCCGGCGAAGTCGTCGCCGGCGCCGCCGACGTCCTCGATCGGCGGGCCCTCGCCGGCGGGCTGCTCGACCGGCTGCTCCCCGCGTGCCCGGTCGGCGAACTTCGGATAGTGCTCGAGGAAGACGAGGCGAACCGTCCCCACTGGGCCGTTCCTGTGCTTGGCGAGGATCAACTCGGCGCCGCCGGGGTCCTCGGAGTCGGCGTTGTAGTAGTCGTCGCGGTAGAGGAAGCCGACCACGTCGGCGTCCTGCTCGATCGCGCCGGATTCGCGCAGGTCGGAGAGGATCGGCCGCTTGTCGGGACGCTGCTCGGGGGCACGCGAGAGCTGCGAGATGCCGATCACGGGAACGGCCAGCTCGCGGGCGAGGATCTTGAGGCCCCGGCTGAACTGGGAGACCTGCTCGACGCGGTTTGCGCGGGCGTCGTCGCTGCGCATCAGCTGCATGTAGTCGACGATCACCATGCCGAGGCCCTCGTGGCCGCGGCCCTTCTCCTGCGCGTGCAGGCGCCGGGCCTTGGCGCGCAGCTCGAGCAGCCCGAGATCGGAGGAGTCGTCGATCCAGAGCGGCGCGGACTCGAGCTGGTTGCAGGCCTTGACGACCTTCGGCCAGTCCTTGCCCGAGACCTTGCCCTTGCGCAGGCGGTCGCTCGAGATCCGCGACTGCGAGCCGATGAAGCGGTGGGCGAGCTCCATCTCCGACATCTCAAGGGAGAAGAGGGCGACCGGCTTCTGGTGCTTCAGCGCGACGTTCTGGGCGAAGTCGCAGACCAGCGTGCTCTTCCCCATCGCAGGCCTCGCCGCGATCACGATCAGGTTGCCCGGCTGGAAGCCGCCGGTCTTGTCGTCGAGGTCGCGGAAGCCGGAGGGCGTGCCCGTGATGTCCGAGGTGCCGCTGGCGAGCGCCTCGAGCTTGTCGATCTCGTCGTGGAGGATCTCGCCGATCTCGCGGAAGTCGACGGCCCGCTCCTCGTGCGCGACCTGGAAGAGCAGCCGCTCGGCCTGCTCGACCATCTCCGAGGGCTCACCATCGCGCTCGGCGACCGATTGCTGGATCGTCTTCGCCGCCATGTCGAGGCGCCGCATCAGCGAGTTCTGCTTGACGATCTGCGCGTAGTGCTTGGCGCTGCCCGGGGCGGGGACCTTCGCGGCCAGGCTGGCGACCACGTCCCGGCCGCCGATCGCGTCCAGCTGGCCGTGCTTGGCGAGAGCCTCGGAGACCGTCAGGACGTCGACGGGGTCGGCGTTCTCGTTGAGGCCGATGATCGCCTCGTAGATCGTCCGATGGCGGTCGCGGTAGAAGTCCTCGGCGTGCAGCCGGACGTCGAGCAGGACGGGCTCGATCGTCGACTCGGAGACCATCATCGCCCCGAGCACCGACTCCTCGGCCTCGAGGTTCTGGGGCGGGACGATGGTTTTTCCGTTGGTCGCCAACTGCTCCTCGGATTGCGCAGGGAATCGCTCGGCCGTCGGCCGAGTCTCCACTCAAGTCTGGATACGCGCCCGGCGGATTCCCAGGTGCCCCGTTTTGGAACTACATCCGCACGAGCCTGGCTAGAGAATCACAGGCGGCCCGCCCCCGCAGGCGAGTTCAGGCTATTTGCGCCGCTATTCCTTCGCCTCGGCGACGATCGTCTTGACCGACGCCGTGACGCCGCCGCCGACCTCGATCTCGACCATGAAGGTCCCGGTCTCGCGGATCGGGTCCTCCAGGCGGATCTTCTTGCGGTCGACCTTGATGCCGCGAGCGGCCTGGATCGCCTCGGCGATCTCGGCGGAGGTGACGGAGCCGAAGAGCTTGCCGTCCTCGCCGGCGCGGTGATTGATCGTAAGAACGGTCTTGCCGAGCAGGGCGGACGTTTCCCCGGCGCGCTCGGCCGCCTGCCTCTCGGCCTCCTCGGCCCGCTCGCGCTTGCGCTGGGCCTCCTCCAGGGAGCCCTTGGTGGCGGGCTGCGCCAGCTTGCGCGGCACGAGGTAGTTGCGGAGGTACCCGGGGGAGACGTCTATCGCGGTGCCGGCCTCGCCGAGCCCGTCGACGTCCTTGAGCAGAACTGCCTGGGCCACCGGCTCAGCGCTCGCCGACGTAGGGCAGCAGCGCCAGCTCGCGGGCGCGCTTCACTGCAAGCGCGAGCTGCTGCTGATGCTTTCGGGAGAGGCCGGTGACGCGGCGTGAGCGGGTCTTGCCGCGGTCGGAGATGAAGCGGCGCAGCAGTCCGAGGTCCTTGTAGTCGATCGTGTCGACGTTGATCCGCGTGTACTTGCGCGGGCGTCCGCGATCGCTGAGACCGCGGCGCCTGCCACGCCCGGTCGGAGTCTGCTGTCGTTGCTGTCGCGCCACGAAGGGCGCGAATGGTAGCTAGAAGGGGATGTCGTCGTCCGAGCCGCCGCCCGAGCTGACCGTTGCGCCCTCGAAGTCCGAGGTGTCGGCCGGGACGTCGGAGCTCGGCTGGAAGGTGCCGTTGCCGCCGCCCCCACCGCCCGCGTTGTCAGAGCGCGAGCCCAGGAACTGGACGCTGTTGGCGATGATCTCGATCGCCTGGCGCTTGGAGCCGTCCTGCGCCTCCCACTCGCGCCAGTCGAGCCGTCCCTCGACGGCGACAGGGCGTCCCTTGGAGAGGTAGTTGGCGCAGTTCTCGCCCTGCGCTCCCCAGACGGTGACGTCGAAGTAGTTGGGCTTGTCGACCCACTCGCCGCTCTGACCGTCCTTGCGGCGGCTGTTGACGGCCACGCGAAGCTTGCAGACGGAGGTCCCGCTGGGAGTCGAGCGCAGCTCCGGGTCCTTGGTGAGGTTCCCGGTGATGGCGACCACATTGATGTTGCTCGCTGCCAAGTTGATCAGCTCCTCTTCCTTCGATTCCGAACGTCGATCTTAAGTCGTTGCGCGGCGGGTTCTCTCCCCTCCGAGGGAAGAAAGGCCGGAAACTGCGAGACCGGAGGTGGCGCTATTCGTCGTCGCGGTCGCGACGGCCGCGGCCCCGATCGCGATCGGGGCGATCGGAGGCGACGGCAAGCCGCTCAACCGGGGGCGGCGGGTTCGCCGGCGAATCTGGGTCCACCTTGAAGATGCGGAAGCGGAGCACGCCGTCGGTGATCTTCAGGCTGTGGTCGAGGCGCTCGAGGAGCTCGGGCTCGCCCTGGAAGCGATAGAAGCGGTAGTCGGCCTCGTTCCGCTGGCGGATCTCGTAGGCCATCTGGCGCACGCCCCACTCGTCGGCTCGGTCGAGGGTGCCGGCGCCCTCGATCTGCTGGCGCACGTCGCCGGCGACCTTCGAGCGGGCCTCGTCGGCGGCCTCGGGGTCGAGCATCAATACGAGTTCGTAGCTCCGGTTCACAGCGGCGAGCGACTATAGGGGAGAGGAGGCGGTTTCGTGCCCTCACCCTTGGGTGGCCGGCAGGCAGATCCGATGGCGAAGCGTAGGCCGGGTTACGGCGATCCTGGCCGCGGCCGTCGCAGGCATCGTCTCGCTTCCGGCGCTCCTGGGTGGCGGCGCGCCGCCGCCGGTGCCACCGGACGTCGGGCTGACGCCCGCGCCGCTTGCAACTCCCGCGCCGCCGCCGGGCCCGAGCACCGCCACGCCTCCGCCCGCGCCGAGGCCCGGGACGCGGCACCACCGGCAACACACAGGGCGACGGCCGCACCGCCAGCGGCCCGAGCCCGCGCATCATCACCACGCCCGGCAACACCCCACCCCAGCCGCCGGGGGCGGGACCGGCGGGCCTCCGAGCCCGGTCTACGCCCCCGGGCCGGCCTACTCGCCGCCGCCGCTGCCAGGGGAGTTCAGGATCGAGCGGTCGGGCTTCAGGTGACCTCGGCCGTCGAGCGCTTGGCGCGGATGTCGTCCAGCTGCTCGTCGACCCAGTCGCCGGGGTCGCGCTCGGTGATGATCTCCTTCAGGCGCCGCGCCCGCAGCGCCCGCTCCTCGGGCTCCATCGTCAGGGCGCGGTAGATCTCGTCGGCCTGCTCCTGGATGTCGAAGGGGTTGACCGAGAGGGCGCAGTCGCCGAGCTCCTCGTGTGCGCCGGTGTTCTCGGAGAGCATCACCACGCCGTTCCGGGTATTGACCGCCGGCGCCTCCTTGGCGACCAGGTTCATGCCGTCGAACAGCGAGTTGACCATCAGCAGGTCGAAGTGCTTGTAGCGGGCGACAGCCTCGTCGAAGTTCTCGTAGATCCTCAGGTCGATCGGCATCCAGTCGGTGGTGCCGTGGCGGTGGTTGACGACGGCGACCAGAGCCTCGATCCGCTCCAGGTACTCGGCGTACTCCGGCACGTCCTGCCGGGAGGGCTGCAGATGGGCGATGAAGGTGACCTTCTCGCGGAACTCCGGATGCTGCTCCAGGAAGACGTCGAAGGCGGTGAACCCGCGCAGGACGTTCTTGGAGAGGTCGGCGCGGTCGACGCGGATGATCAGGTGGTCACGGCGCCTGCGCAGCAGCTCCTTCTCGTAGAAGGCCACCTCCGAGGACTCGGCGGCCCGGTAGAGGCGCTGGGTGTCGATCGAGAGCGGGTACGCCCGGACCCAGATCTCGCGGCCCTCGTGGATCACGGCCATCCGCTCGTAGTCCGTCTCCAGCTCCATCAGCTCGCGGCAGCACTGCAGGAAGTTGCGGCAGTAGGCGGTCGTGTGGAAGCCGATGATGTCGTTGGAGAGCATGCTCAGATAGATCTCCTCGCGCCAGCGGTTGGGCAGGATGCGCCAGGAGTCGGGCTGGGACCAGGGGATGTGGACGAAGTAGTGGAGGAAGGCGTCGGGGCGCGCCTGCCGGATCAGCCCGGGGCAGGTGTAGAGGTGGTAGTCGTGGAGCATCACCACGGGGCTCTCCTGGCCCTCGATCGCGCGGATCACCGCGTCGGCGATGTCGTCGTTGACGACCTTGTAGCCCTCCTCCCAGGCGTCGACCTCCGCCTGCCTGATGTCGGGCGCGTTCGAGAGGTCCCAGAGGTAGTGCTGGATGAACCAGAGGATCGGGTTGGCGATCACGTTGTAGAAGCGGTCGTACGCCGCCGGATTCGACGCCACCATTTGCACGTCGTAGGAGATCCCGTCCAGCTCGATCTCCACCGGCTCGTCGCTCTCGCTGGCGACGACGACGTCCTCGTCCGTCATCGCCGAGGCGACCCAGAGCGCCTGCCTGTGCGAGACGAGACCCGAGAGCGCGGTCACCAGGCCGCCTCCGCCCCGGTGGACGATCCGGTTGCCGCGCTCGTCCCGCCCGAACTCGGCCGGCCCGCGGTTGGAGACGATCGTCAGGGGGTGCGTGTCGGGCACCCTGCGTTTGTATCAGGCGGGGCTACGAATCCAGGTCGGTGAAGATCCGCAGCCAGTCGAGCAGCAGGCGCGGGGTCAGGAAGCGCTCGCGGGTCCGTTCCTTGCCCGCCCGCCCAAGCCTCCGGCCCAGCTCGGGGTCCTGAAGGATCTGGATGGCGCGTTCGGCGGCCACGTCGGGCGTGGAGACGAGGTATCCGTCCTCCCCGTCGACGATCTGCAGCGGGATGCCGCCCACGTCTCCGCCGATCGTCGGCCTGGCCTTCCAGAGCGACTCGGCCACGGTCAGTCCGAATCCCTCGCGGATCGACTTCTGGACGACCACGTCGGACTGCGACTGGAAGGCGTTCACCTCGATCGCGCCGACGTTGTTCAGGTTGTTGAGGATCTTGATGTCGGGGTCTGATCCCGCGTACTCGAAGGTGCGGTGGAAGAACTCCCATCCCTCCGGGTCGTCGGTGGCCATCGATCCGACCAGCGCCAGCTGCACCTCGGGGATCTCCTTGGTGACCTGGCGGTAGGCGTCGATCACGCCGATCGGGTCCTTCCACGGGTCGAAGCGGGAGACCTGGGTCATCAGCGGCCGGTCGACGTCGATCCCGAACTGATTGCAGACGTAGGAGGCGTCGTCTGGCGAGAGGGCCATGTTCTTGGGAGAGAGGGGGTCGATCGCCGGCGGAACGATCCGAACGCCGCCGTGGCCGTCGAGCCCCTTCGGCACGTACTGCTCCATGTGCCAGACCGTGATGTCGTACTCCGAGATCAGCGGCAGCATCCGCTCGATCGGCTCGGGGTTCGGCTCCGAGAGGTCGATGTGGCAGCGCCAGACCCAGTTCTTCGCGTGGTCGGTCGCCGCATGGCGCATCCCGACGGGCTGGGGGTCGTGGACGATGATCACGTCCCACTCGCCCTCGAGCGAGTCGGCGTTCATCTTGTTGTAGTGGTCGAACAGCTCCCACTGGTTCGGGGTGAGCGTGTTCGGGTCCCCCTGCAGGGAGTTGTGGAGGAGCTTCGTCGCGTTGAAGAACTCCTCGCGCCCCATGATGATCTGCCAGTGCGTGTCGAGGCCGACGTCCCGCATCAGCGGGACGAGCGTGTAGAGGATCTCCGAGACGCCGCCGCCGAAGGCCGTCGCGCTGACGTGCAGGACCCGCTTGCCCTGCAGGTTCTCGGCAAGCTCCCGGATCTCGTCCACCAGGCCGCGGCCGGCCAGGTGCGTGTAGTCGGCCAGGGACTTGCTCCCCAGCGCTACCTCTTGAAGCATGTCCCTGCCCTAAGTTCGTGATTGCGCAAGGGCGGAAAAGTACTCGTTTTGTTCCAGGGTGCTCCGCAGGGAAGCGAGGAGCAACCCGTTAGATGCTGGCGCGCAGCCGCTCGATGCCCGAGTCGAGCTCGGCGCAGATCGCGGAGTGCAGCTCGGCATTGGCGGCGGCCACGCAGGACATCTGGAACTCGTGGGCGGAGCCGAGCAGCGGGCGGTCATCCAGCGGCTTGCCGTACGCGTCGGTCACCACCGCGCCGCCCTCCAGCAGGCAGATGGTCGCGGCGGCAAGGTCGTACGGCGAGTTGTTCAGCACCGACCCGCCCCCGATCCGCTCGAACTCCGCGCGGACGGCGGGCACGTCGTCGATCATTCGCGGCCCGGGCTCGATGTAGGCATCGAGCTGGCCCGTGACCACGCGCGTCATGTCGAAGGTGGCGGAGCCGAGGTCGAAGGTGCCACCGCCGACCGACGACGTGTCGATCAGCTCCGCGAGCACCTCCACCAGCGCCCGCGCAGGGCGCCCCCGGAAGCCGTAGGTCCAGAACATCCGCTCGAGGGAGCTGTTCTCTGACAGCCTCGCCCCGGGCTCGAGGCCGCGGCCGCGCTCCGCGACGAAGCTCGCGCCGCTCTTCAGCTCCAGGACGCATCCGATCTCGACGTCGCCCATGGTCGGCTCGGAATCGAGCCCCGCGGCTGCCACCGAGACGCAGGAGGATTCCAGCCCGGCGAGAGCCGGCCGCGTCCCGTCGATCGGGTCGACGATCAGGACCCACTCGGCCCGGTCACCCGCGGGGGAGACGAGCCCGCGGTCCTCCGAATAGAAGGACACCTCGGGGGCGCGCTCGGCGAGGAAGGACTCCATCCGAGTCTCGGCGCGCTCGTCGATCTCGAAGGTGACGTCGCCGCCCTCGGCCTCGCCCGAATGGGCACGGCCGGCGTGCGCTCCCAGATGGGGCAGAACCTCCTCGCGCAGGGTCGCGGCGAGGTCAGTGACCAACTCGCGGATCCTCATTGAGGACAGTTCTTACTGATTTACGTCGGCCGGGCGCGAGCCGAGCGTGACGTCAACCGTGGCGTGGTGGCCGTCCCTGATGATGTCGAGGGTGACCGTGTCGCCGGGCTTGTGAAGGGCGACCAGCTCCGAGAGGTCGTTGTTCTGGAAGACGGGCTTGCCGTCGACGGCGATCACCACGTCGCCGCCCGTCTTCACGTGCTGAAGCTGGAAGCTGGTCTCGCCGGTCGAGCCCTTGATGCCGGCGTCGTCGGCCGGGCTGCCGCTGACCACATCGGTGATCAACGCGCCGCTCTTTGTGTCGAGGCCGAGGTGCTCGGCGAGCTGCGGGTAGAGCGACTCGCTGGTCACACCGAGGAATGCGTACTCGACCTTCCCCCCGTTGCGCAGCTGGTCGAGCGAGTAGCGCACCGAGGTCACGGGGATCGCGAAGCCGACTCCTGAGTTACTGCCGGAGCTCGAGGCGATCTGCTCGTTGATGCCGATCACGTCTCCCTTCTCGTCGAGCAGCGGCCCGCCGGAGTTGCCGGGGTTGATCGACGCGTCGGTTTGGATCGCGTTGTCGATGCCGAAGTTGGTGAGGCCCTCCACCGTGCGGTTGGTCGCCGAGATCACTCCGATCGAAAGCGACTGGGTCTCGCCGAAGGGGCTGCCGATCGCGGCCACCGGCTCGCCGACGGCGAAGGTCGACCGGTCTGACAGCGGGACCGGGACGAGGTCGAGGCCGTCCGGATCCACCTTGATCAGGGCCACGTCCGCGTCGGCGTCGAAGCCGACGATCTGGGCAGGGACCCGATTGCGGTCTCCGAACTCGACGAAGACCTGCTTCGCCTCCTGTGGGGTCCCTCCGCCGTTCAGGTGCCCGCCGCTGGTGACCACGTGGGCGTTGGTGACGATGTCGCCGTCCTTGTCGACGACGAAGCCGGAGCCCTGGCCGGCGGAGGAGCCGCTCCCGCCGAGGACCGAGTTCCCGCCCCCGTTGAAGACGGAGGTGATCGTGACCACTCCCGGCGAGACGTCCTTGTAGATCTGGGCGGGGTTGAAGCTGCCGTCGCTGGCCTGGATCACCACCTGCTGGGTGGTGGTCGGCGTGGAGGCCGCGCCGCTGCTCGAGTTGTCGTCGCCGCCCCCGCCGCAGCCGCCGGCGATCAATGCCGCGGCCACGACCGCGAGGAAAACCAGCATCAAACGGGTTGCGCTTGCGCGCACCCTCGCATCGATGTTCATGCCACCGCTCCGGCCGGCTCGCGCGGGCGCTTGCGGCGTTCGGCCAGGGGCAGGCTCAGGGTGAACGCGGTGTGGCCCCGGCGGGAGACCACCGCGAGCCGGCCGCCCATGCGCTGCGCGAGCTCGTCCGCGATGGCGAGGCCCAGCCCCGAGCCCGTTGCGGTGTCGCCGGTGTAGAAGCGGTCGAAGACCTTGTCGATGGCCCGCGGGTCGATGCCCTTCTTGGCGTCGTCGCCGACGATCAGATCCGCGGTGTCGCTGCCGCGCACGGCGGTGACCGTCACGTTCGTTCCCTGCGGCGTGTGGGTGATGGCATTGTCGATGAGAATACGGATGATTTGTGAGACCCGATTTAGGTCCGCCAGGGCGACCACCTGGCCGCGCCCTCGGACCTGGAGCGTGGAGTCGCCCGCCTTGGCTGCGGGCCGGAACTCGTTGGCGACCTGCCGCGCGGCCTCCTTCAAATCCACCTGCTCCCGCCCTATCTCCATCACGTCGGCGTCGAGGCGGGAGAGGTCCAGCAGGTCGATGGTGAGCTTCTGCAGCCGCTCGATCGCCCCGCGCATCTCAGCGACGAAGGCCCGCCGCTCGGCCGCGCTCGGATTCTCCGTCTCGAGCAGCTCGACGAAGCCGCCGAGCGAGAAGATCGGCGTGCGCAGCTCGTGCGAGGCGTTGGCGATGAACTCCTTCCGGGAGCTGTCCAGCCGCGCGAGGCGGCGCTGCATCTCGTTGAAACTCCGCGCCAGCTGACCGAGCTCGTCGGAGGAGTCCACCGGAATCGGTTGGTCGAAGTGGCCGTCCGCGACCGCCTCCGCCGCCTGCCGCATCCGGCGGAGCCGCCGCGAGACCGCGCCGGAGGCCCAGTAGGCGATCAGCGAGGCGGCGATCAGCGCGATCCCCCCGGCGATCAGGATCTGGCGGCGCACCAGCGCAACGTCGTCGTTCACCTCCGCGAGCGGGGTCGAGAGAACTTGGACCCAGCGCGTCTGACCGCCGAGGTCGATCGGGACGGCCGACGTGGCGACCCGGGTGCCCGCGACATGCTCCACCCCTGACGCAGCGTTGCCGTCGGAGATCGCCGCATCGGCGGTCAGGTAGCGGCCCTGGATCGCGGTGGCCTCGGCCTGCGAGTCGGCCACCACGAAGGCCGGTGCGGGCCCGCCGGAGAGATCCCGCACGGCGAGCAGGGTCACCCTGCTCTCGGTGGACTGCGCCGTGGTGCGGACCAGGTCCTCGACCTGCTGCTGCGAGGCTCCCGACTCGAGGGCGTGAGCCAGGCGGGGGACCTGCTCGTTGCCGAGCCGCTCGAGGCGGCGGAGCTTCTCGGCCGTCAGGCTCGACTCCAGCTGGGGTACGACGTAGAGGTAGACGAACCCGATCGCCGCTGCCGTGATCAGCGTGATCAGCGCCACCAGCCGATTGCGCAGGGTGTTGAGTCTCAATCGCGGTCCGTGTCGCGGAAGCGGTAGCCGACGCCGCGCACAGTGAACAGGTACTCGGGCTGCTTTGCGTCGGACTCCAGCTTCTCGCGGAGGTGCCTGATGTGGACGTCGACGGTGCGGGGGTCGCGGTAGGTCGAGTCGCCCCAGATGTGCTCGAGGAGCATCTCGCGCGTGAACACGCGGCCGGGTGCACCGGCGAGCGTGGCGAGGATCTCGAACTCGACGTAGGTCAGCTGAATCGGCTCGGAGGCCAGCAGCACCGACCGGCGCTCGAAGTCGATCTCCAGCTCCCCGGCGCGAATCGGCTCGTTGCCTGTGAGCGTCCCCGTTCCGGCCATTTTTCCGCGGCGCAGCGCCGCCTTGACGCGACTGCGGAACTCGCGCACCGAGAACGGCTTGGTGATGTAGTCGTCGGCGCCCATCTCGAGGCCGGCGACCTTGTCGACCTCGTCCCCCTTCGCCGTCAGCATGATGATCGGCACCTGGCTGCGAGTGCGCAGGCGCCTGCAGACCTCAATCCCATCCAGCTTCGGGAGCATGATGTCGAGGACCACGAGATCGAACCGCTCTTCGCCAAAGCGATCCAGGGCTTCCTGCCCATCCTTTGCCTCCACCACCTCATACCCTTCCTTGCGGAGCGGGTAGGTGAGAAGCGTCTGCACGGCCTGCTCATCGTCCACGAGCAGGATCCGCGCCTGTCCTCGCGCCATGCCTGAAGGTTAGAAGGCAAGCCAGTGATCGATCTACGCCTCTACAAATTCGCGCTGCTCGCCGTCCCGGTCGCGGCCGTGATAGCGATGTTCTCCCTCCAGGGCGTGCCGTCCTCGCTCTCCGGCGGTGTCCCTCCCGACGCCTTCGACCCGTCGAGCGCGGCGCCCCTCGCAAGGCAGCTCGCGGAGACCGCCCCCTATCCGACTCCCGGCTCGGCCACCGACAACGCGATGGCCGAGCAGGTCAAGGCCCAGTTCTCGGGAATCGACGGGGCGACGGTCTCGGAGCAGGCGTTCGACGCCTCCTTCCACGGACACGACGTCCACCTGCGCAACCTGATCGCGACCCTCCCCGGCGACTCGAACCGCCAGATCGCGCTGATCGCGCCGCGAGACGTCGCCCAGGGGAGCGGGGCGCTGACGAGCGCCGCGTCGACCGCGGCCCTCTTGGAAATCGCCGAGGGCTTCTCCGGCTCCTCGCATCACAAGACCCTCGTCTTCGTCTCAACGGACGGATCCAGCATCGGCGCCCTGGGAGTGAAGCGCTTCATCCGCGACTACAGCGACGCCTCGCTGCTCGATGCCGCCATCGTGCTGAGCCAGCCGGCCGTGCAGCACCCCACCGCGCCGCTCGTGATCCCCTGGTCCACGGGCCCGCAGAGCACCGCCAGCCAGCTGGAGGACACGGCGAACTCGACCGTCTCGAAGGAGGCGGCGACGCCGGCGGGCGACGAGGGCCCTCTCGCCGACCTGTTCCGGCTCGCCCTGCCGGCCGGACTGGGGGAGCAGGGGCCGCTGGTCGAGGCGGGCCTGCCCGCCGTACGCCTCTCGTCCGACGGCGAGCTGCCGCTCGATCCCTCGCGGGACATCTCGGACGAGTTCAGCACGGACACCTTCGTTCGCTTCGGCCGCGCGGCGCTGTCGCTGATCCTCGTGCTCGATTCGTCCCCGGGCGCCGTGGAGCATGGCCCCGACGGCTACATCGGGTTGGCGGGGAACCTGCTGCCGGGATGGACGATCGCGATGCTGGCGCTCTCGCTGCTTCTCCCGGTCGGGCTCGCCGCGGGCTCCGGACTCGCGTCCGGGTCGCGGAGCCCGATCGAAGCTGCGCGGGGCGTCCTCTGGACCGCGCTGCGGGCGGTGCCGTTCCTCGGCTCCCTGCTTGTGCTTCTCGCCACCGCGCTGGTCGGCCTGCTGCCCAGCCCCGAATTCCCCTTCGATCCGCGGCTCGAGTCCCTCGGGGCCGGGGGGACGATCTCGGTGGTGGCGGCGGTTCTCGCCTACGGCGCGATTGCGTTCTTCATGCGCCCGCTGCGACCACCGCCGCCGGCGGCGGTCGCCAGCGCCGCCCCCGCGGCGCTCCTGGTCGCCTGCCTGGCCGCCCTTGGCGTCTGGGCCGTGAACCCGTACCTGGCTCTCCTGGTGGCGCTCGGGCTGCAGGCGTGGCTCGGGGCCGCCACCAGGCCGGCGGGTGGGCGGCTCGCCGCCGGGGGGCTGGTCCTGCTGGGGCTACTGCCACTGCTTGCCCTGGTCGCCAACCTCGCCGGCCGATTCGATGCGGGCCCTGGGGTCTGGCACGACCTGGTGCTGATGCTCGCGGATGGGCAGATCGGCTCGACCCTGGCACTCCTCTCCTGCGTTCTCGCGGGGTCTGGCGTCGCAATCGTCGCCGTCGCGGGCCGCGGTCCCGCGCGGCCGCCGCGCGGGGCGACGTTCGAGGGATCGGGCGAGATCTCGGTGCGCCGGCAGTCCAGCGCCCCCGATGAGGGGCCCGAGCCCCCGGACGATGCGGAACCCGAGGACGAACCGGCGGAGGAGGCGAGTTCCGAGCCCGGGCCTCAGCCGGAGCCGGAGCCGGAGAGGGATCCCCGCCTCTGGTCGAAGCCGCTCGGCTGGATCTCGCCCCCGCCGGGCAGGCGAAGCGCGACGCCCCGGCCCTCAGTCACGTAACCGATCTCGGTGAGCAGGCCGCCCGCCTCGCGCACGGCCGCCGTCGCCCTGACGAAGGCCTCCGCCGGGATTACGGCGAGCAGCTCGTAGTCCTCGCCGGCTCCGGCCGCCAGCTCCAGCGCCGCCCCGTCACCGCCCGCCACCTCGCTCACGCCGGCGGCGATCGGAATCCGGTCGAGGTCGATCTCGAGCCTGCAGCCGCTGGCCTCCGCCAGGTGTCCGGCGTCCGCCCCCAGCCCGTCGCTGATGTCGATCATCGCCATCGCGCCGGTCTCGGCCAGCGCATGACCCTCGTCCAGGCGCGGCCGCGGGTCGAGCTGCCTGGCGACGAGCGCCTCGCGAAGCTCGGATGGGACCTCGGGGCCCGCCCCGCCGGGATCGAGCAGCGCCAGGGCCGCACCCGCTCCGCCAAGCTCGCCGGTCACCCCGATCAGGTCGCCCGGTTTCGCCCCCGCCCGGGTGACCAGCTCGGCGTCCCCAGTCTCGTAGCCAACCGCCGTGACCGAGAGGAACAGCGTCGGTGAGCTGACCAGGTCGCCACCTCCGATCGCCACCGACTCCCGCGTCGCCACCTCGGCGAGTCCGTCGGCGATCCCGAGCAGGACCTCGTCCTCCAGCTCGGCCGGCGCGCCGAGGGCGACATAGGCCTCGCCGGGAGTGGCTCCCATGGCGGCGAGGTCGGAGAGCGCCGCGGCGAGGGCCTTGCGCCCAACCGGCCGAGGGCCGAAGGCATCGAGGTTGAAATGGACTCCGTCGACGACCGCATCCACTGACACGGCGGTCGCTGCGTGGGGCTCGACGACCGCGGCGTCGTCTCCGCTCGGGATGCGGATCCGCTCCCCTCGCAGCGGCAGGCAGTCGTTGATGGCGCCGATCAGGTCGAACTCGCTCGCCGGCATGGGCCTAGGCTAGGGCCACTAGACCCTTGCTCACGTTCGAGATCAAAGTCACGCCCAGGGCCAGCCGGGATGAGATCGTCGGCATGCGGGACGGAGTGCTCGCGATTCGCGTCACCGCGGCGCCCGTGGATGACGCCGCCAACCGGGCCGTCATCAAGCTGATCGCGAAGCGCACCGGCGTGGCACCCAGCCGGGTCAGAATCGCGAGAGGCCCGCGCGGGCGGCGCAAGCGGATCGAGATCTCGGGCGTAGGACCCGAGGCCCTGAAGGCGATTAAGGCGTGACGCCGCCGCTTGGAGGCGGTGTGACGGGAGCGGGCGTGGGCGTGGGCGTGGGTGACGGCGTGGGTTTCGGCTTGGGCGTCGGAGCGGGTTTCTGGCCCACGCCCGGGGCGTAGGCGCCCTTGTCGTGGTTGTTGTTGTCGTTGTTGTTGCTGTCGGTCGTGGTGGTCTGGGTGGAGGTGGACGAGCACGAGCTGGAGCTGCTGGAGCTACTCGAGCTGCTGGAGCCCGAGTAGCACGAGCTCGAGCTGGATGCCGTGTGCTCCCCGTGGTACGCCGACAGGGTCGGCAGGCTCGAGGGAACCTCGAAGTCGGGGCAGTTCCCGTCCGTGGCCGCCTCCATGTAGGAGCGCCAGATCGGCCCGGAGGTGGGGCCGCCGTACCCGGTGTAGTCGCGCGAGAGCGGGTGCCCGGTCCAGACGGCGGTCGAATACAGCGGGGTGTAGCCGACGAACCAGGCGTCGGACAGCCCCTCACTGGTGCCGGTCTTGCCCGCCTCCCCCGTGCAGCCGATGCTCGTGTAGCCGGCGCCGGTGCCGCTGGTGATCACGCCTTCGAGGATCTTCGTGACCTCGTAGGCCTGGCCGGGAGTCAGCACGCGCTTGCCCTCGCCGGCGCTCGGCTCGTCGACCTTTCCGCCGGGGAAGACGACCCGGCCGATCGCGGTCGCGTCGTGATGGACGCCGCCGTTGGCGAGGGTGGCGTAGGCGTCGGCCTGCTCGAGCGGGGTGACGCCGACGCTGAGGCCGCCGATCGCGTCGGCCGGGGGGATGAAGCAGTTCGGCCCGCCCTTGCAGGGGATGTCATTCGGAAGCTTGACCCCAAGCGGTGAGGTGATCCCCATCTGGTAGGCGGTCTGGGCGATGTTCTCGGGACCGACGTCGAGGCCGAGCTGGGCGAAGATCACGTTGACCGACTCCCAGGTCGCCTCGGTGAGCGGCATCACGCCGCCGCCCGGCTCGGCGTTGTTGACCGTCCAGGTCGAGCCGCCGGTCTCGAGCGTCTTCGGGGAACTGCCGTCGTAGTACGTCGTGTCGGGATCGATGCCCTGCTTGATCGCCGCCGTCAGGTCGTAGACCTTGAACGAGGACCCAGGTTGGCGCTGAGCATGCGCGGCGAAGTTGAACTGGCTGCTCAGCGAGTAGCGCTGGGTCGAGGCGAGCGCGACGATCTCGCCGTTCGAGGGGTCGATCGAGGCCAGCGCCGACGCCGGGCCGCCCGAGTAGCAGACCGAGCAGGAGTCCACCGCGCTCTGCGCGGCCTGCTGGAGCCGGGGCTGAATCGTCGTATAGACCTTCAGCCCGCCCCTCTCGATGGTGTTCAGCCCGTAGCGGTCCTCGAGCTCCTGCTTGACGAGATCGAAGATGTAGGGCTGGCGGATGGTGCTGTACTTGTGTCCTGGGTCGAGGCCCAGATCCTGGCTGGAGGCGTCCGTGTACTCGCTGTCGGTGATCTTCCCCTGCTGCTTCATCGCCTGGAGCACCTCGTTGCGCCGGGCCAGAGCCGCTCGTGGGTTGAGAAACGGGTTGTATTGGGACGGCGCCTGTGGCAGCCCCGCGATCATCGCCGCCTCGGGCAAGGTCAGATCCCTGGCGTGCTTGGAGTAGTAGGTCTCGGCCGCCACCTCGACGCCGATCGCCGTGGCGCCTTCGTTCGTCCCGTAGGGAGCCGTGTTCAGGTACTTGGTCAGGATCCAGTCCTTGGAGTGCTCGTCCTCTTCCTGATTGGCCAGGTGCGCCTCGATGATCTTGCGCTTGACCGTGTCCTCCGGATCCTGGATGTAGAGGTTGCGGACGAGCTGCTGGGTGATCGTGGAGCCACCCTCCCGCGGCTTGCCGCCGGCCACCAGGTCCTCCCAGCCGGCGCGGATGATCGCCGAGGGGTCGACGCCTCCGTGGTCGTAGAACCTTCTGTCCTCGATCGCGACCGTCGCGTTCTTGAGGTCCTCCGGGATCCGTGCGCTGGCGACCGGCTGCCGGATGGTGTCCGAGTGGATCACCCCGATCAGGGAGCCGTCGGACGCGTACACCTTCGACACGTCCCCCTTCGTGATCGGCCTCAGCGATGCGATTGAGGGCGCCGAGTCGTAGACGCTGACCACCCACCCGACACCAACCGCGACGGCCAGCGCGACCATCGCGAGCGGGAGGCCGAGGCCCAGGAGGAGCTTCTTCCTGCCCGATTCCCGAAGGCGCCGGCGTCGTCTTCGCGCTCGCTGCGTCATAACGCCCGGAAAGGGTAGTCGGCTGGGATCAGGGGGATCTAAGGAGACCCGCGTCGCGCAGAACGCCTTGCGCCCGCTCCCGCAGATCCGTCTCGTGCGCTTCGCGGTCGGCGCCGGCGTCGATCGCCGCCTTGACCTGCATCCTTGCGCCCTCGGGCGTCAGCTCCATCAGGTGCGCCGAGGTCACCTCGGCGTGCTCGAGAGCCGTGCGAGCGGCTTCCACGTCCGCGTCCGGGCGTAACCAGACGTCGACGGTGATCGGCGCGCTGCTGTTGCCGGCGGAGTGGTTGACGACGGGGTCCGTGGTAACCCTCTCGTTCGGCACCATGATCAGGCTGCCATCCCCCGCGTCGACGCTCGTATAGGTGAGCGTGATGTCGACGATTCGCCCGTGGATTTCGTCCCCGATCGAGACCAGATCGCCGATCCGGATGGGCTGAGTGAAGGCCACCACCACTCCCGCGACCAGATTGGCGATCACCTGGCGCGCGGCGAAGCCGATGATGATTCCCAGCACCGCGGTGGAGGCCAGCACTCCGGTTGCGAACCGCTTGATCGAGGCGAACTGGCTGAGCGCCAGGGCAACCCCGATCAGGATGATCGCGAGGAAGAGCAGGCGGCGGATCAATCGGAGCCGGGTCCGTGCCTCGCGCGAGAGCTCCCCGGTGTCGAGGCGCGTGGTCGCCTTGACCGCCCGTCCGATCAGGACGCGATCGACGACGATCGCGATCAACACGGCGACGATCACCGTGATCGCGGCCGAGATCTCGTCGCCGTGCGCTTGCCAGAAGCTCTGTTCCGCGGCTACGTACATGGCGTGGGGCACTATTCAAGCGATGAAGACCCGCGCTGTCTTCCTGGACGCCCTTGGCACGCTCGTCGAGCTCGAGCCGCCGTGGATCTCGCTGCGCGAAATGGTCCCGGCAGGCGTCAGCGACGAGCAGCTGGTCCAGGCGCTCAAGGCGGAGATGGCGTACTACAGGGAGCACGCCCACGAGGGGCGCGACGACGCCTCCCTCGCGGAGCTGCGGGAGCGCTGCGCCGCGATCGTCTCCGGCAAGCTCGACTTCGAGATCACGGTCGACGAGCTGGTCGCGGCGATCCGGTTCTCCGCCTACCCGGACGCGGCGCCCGCGCTGGGAGCGCTCCGGGACCGCGGCCTCCGCCTGATCGCCGTCTCGAACTGGGATTGCGCGCTGCCACGGGTCCTGGAGCGCTGCGGGATCGAGCGGATGCTCGATGGCGTCGTCACCTCAGCCGAGGCCGGCGCCCGCAAGCCGGACCCGGCCATCTTCACGGCGGCGCTCGAGCTGGCCGGCTGCGAGGCCGGGGAGGCCCTGCACGTGGGGGACACGGCCGAGGAGGACGTCGCCGGCGCCAGGGCCGCCGGCATCCGTCCGCTGCTGATCGACCGTGACGGGGGAGACGGCGACATCTCCTCGCTGGAGCAGATCGATCAGCATCTCTGAGATGCCCGACCTCGACTACGCGGGATTCCGGCGACGGCTGCTGGCCGCGCTGATCGACAACGTCAGCTGGGTCGTCTTCTACTTCTGGATCTACGTCTGGATCGTCGGCGGCGCCGCGCTCGAGAGCGACACGGCCGCGATCGTCTCGGTGATCGTCTTCTTCTCGCTCTGGTTCAACTACTTCGCCTTCTGCGAGTGGCGCTGGGGCCAGACGATGGGCAAGAACGCGACCGGAATCGAGGTGCGTTCGATCGACGGCGCTCCCCGGCTCACCTACGGCCAGGCGAGCGTCAGGAACCTGCTGCGCCTGATCGACTTCTTCCTGGTCGGCGAGCTGATGATCGCCGCGAGCAAGCGCCAGCAGCGCCTCGGCGACAAGGCGGCGAAGACGGTCGTGGTGCGTCTGAGCAAGCAGGTTCCGGTGAGTACCTGATGCCGAAGGTGACCTGGAGCTTCCGCGACTCGATCTGGGGGCTGATCGGCGGCCTGCTGCTGGTGGTGATCGTCCCGCCGCTGCTGGTTCTCCCCTTCGACCCGGACATCGCCGATCCCGACAAGGCGAGCGACGCGGCCATCCTCGCCACGCAGGCCCTGTTCGACGGCTTCCTGGTCGCGGTCGCGATCGGCATGGCCTCCGGGTGGCACTTCGACCTGAGGGCGGCCCTCGGGCGGCTTGGGCTGAGGCGATTCGAGCCCTCTGCGCTCGGCTGGATGTTCGCCGTGCTCGGTGCCTACTACGCCGGTGCGATCGCGTTCTCGGCGCTGGTGGTGAAGCCCGACCAGGAGGACATCGGCAAGGAGCTCGGGGTCTGCAACCCGGGCATCGGGATCGCCATCTTGGCCGTGACGGCGATCATCGTGCTGGCTCCGATCGCAGAGGAGATCTTCTTCCGTGGCTTCTTCTTCGCAGGGCTGCGAACGCGCTGGTCGCTGTGGCCCTCGGCCCTCCTCTCCGGAGTGGTCTTCGGAGTGGTGCACGCCCCGACCGGGCCGACCGCCGCGATTCCGCTCGCCGGGCTCGGGGTGGGGCTCGCCTGGCTTTACAACAAGACCGGGTCCCTCTACCCCTGCATGCTCGCCCACTTCCTCAACAACGCACTCGCGATCGGGGTGGTGATCGGTCAATGCTGAACGGCGCCACAGGTCCGGCGGTCAGCGCCCACGGCCTGGCCAAGAACTACGGCGACCGGGTCGCCGTGGACGGGATCGATTTCGAGGTCGAGCCGGGGATCTGCTTTGGCTTCCTTGGCCCGAACGGGGCCGGGAAGACCACGACGATGAAGACGATCTACGGGCTGGCGACCGTTGACGGCGGGTCGCTCGAGGTCCTGGGCATGGACGCATCCCGCAAGCGCCGCGAGATCAAGAGCCGGATCGGGGTCGTTCCTCAGGAGACCAACCTCGACGGTGATCTGACCGTGCGGGAGAACCTGTTGCAGCAGGCGCGCTACTTCGGGATCGACGGAGAGAAGGCAGCCGAGCGGGCCGATGAGCTGCTCGGCTTCTCGTTGCTCACCGAACGGGCCGACGAGCGCATCCACGCGCTCTCCGGAGGGATGAAGCGCCGCCTGCTGATCTCCCGGGCCTTGATGGGCGACCCGGAGCTGGTCGTCCTAGACGAGCCGACGACCGGGCTCGATCCTCAGGCCCGTCTGGCGGTGTGGAACGCCCTGGACCGGCTGCGCCGCCGCGGCGTCACGCTGCTGATCACGACCCACTACATGGAGGAGGCCGAGCGCCTCTGCGATCGCCTGGTGATCATGGACGAGGGCAAGATCGTGACCGACGGCAAGCCCTCCGAGCTGGTTCGCCATCACGTCGGGCATGAGGTCCTGGAGCTGCGGCTCGACGAGGGCTGCGACGCCGAGCGCCTGGTCGGCTCGCTCGACGGGCGCATCCAGGGTCATGACCTCTCCGACCGCACCCTGATGCTCTACGCGGACGACGCCGAGGCGGTGCTCGAGGGCCTCGATCACCGCGCCTTCCCGACGGAGTCCGCACTGGTCCGGCGTGCCACCCTGGAGGACGTGTTCCTGCGACTGACGGGAAGGAGCCTCCGCGAGTAGATGGCGATGCTCGAGGAACCCGGCTACGCGGGCCTCGGCCCCCGCATCTCGCCGCGCGACCTGGTCCCGGTCCCGCGGCTGGCCGCCGCGGTCTGGCTGCGAAACGCGCGCGTCTTCTCGAAGCTCTGGCGCGGCGCGCTGCTCCCCACCTTCCTGGATCCGTTCCTTTACCTGCTGGCGATGGGCTTCGGGCTCGGCACCTATGTCGCCCACATCAACGGGATCCCGTACAAGGAGTTCATCGCGCCGGGGTTGATCGCCTCGGCCGCGATGTGGTCGTCGGCCTTCGAGACGACCTACAACGTCTACTTCCGGATGAACGAGCTGCGGCTCTACGACAACGTGCTCTCGACGCCGGTCGAGGTGCAGGACGTGGTCGCCGGAGACATCGCCTGGAGCGCGAGCCGGGCCACCGTCTACGGCTGCGTGGTCCTGGCGGTGGTGTCGGCCTTCGGCCTGGTCTCCTCGTGGTGGGCGCTTCTGATCCCGCCCTTCGTGTTCCTCGGCGGCCTCTGCTTCTCGGTGATCGGCTACACGTTCACCACGCTGATCCCGAAGATCGACCTGTACTCCTACTTCTTCACGCTCGGGATCACGCCGATGTTCCTGTTCTCGGGGATCTTCTTCCCGTTCAACCAGCTGCCCGAGTGGGTGAGCGTGGTTGCCTGGTTCATGCCGCTCTACCACCTGGTGGAGATCACGCGGGGCCTGGCCACCGGCCCTGAGCTTTTGTCGGTGGTCGGCAACGCCGCCTGGCTCGCCGCGCTCAGCGCGCTGCTCTTCACGATCCCAGTGCGGGCGCTGCGGAAGAAGCTGGTTGCTTAGGAATTCTTGTTCGCGCAAATGCATTCGGCCGCCCGATCGTGCAAAATGCCGCGGTCGTGACTCGAAGGGGAGGGACAAGGATCAAACGGATCGCACTGGCGTGCGCCCTCGCGTCAATCGCCACCGCGGCGTTCGCGCTGCCCGCCGCGGCGAGCGCCGCGACCGGTCCTCCGACGCTGGCGCTGAACGGGCCCAAGAAGCCCGGGCTGCTCAGCAAGGTGACCGCGAACGGCGCGATCCCCGGAGCTACGGCGGGCGCTCAGGTGACGATCACGGTCGAGGCCAGCGGCCGGACCGTGGAGAAGAAGCAGCTCGCGGTGGGCGGCGACGGCAAGTTCTCCTTTCCGCTTCGTCATCGACTCCTGCTGCAACTACGAGGTGACCGCGACCAGCGGAGGCCAGAGCTCCCCCGCCCAGCGCTTCTCCGTGAGGGTCCCGAAGCACCTCCACAAGGGAGCTGTGACCCGCCTCTACAACCAGTCCCTGGTCGACGAGGGCTACTACGTCGGCCGCAACGTCAGCAGCCACTACGGGCTCGGCTCTCAGCTCGCGACACTCGCGTTCCGCAAGGTCAACCACATGGCCCGGAACTACCAGTACAAGCCGGTCATCTTCCGCAAGCTCCTGATGGGGAAGGGCGCGTTCCGACCCCGCTACCACTCCGGCCACCACGTAGAGGTCGACATCTCCCGCCAGGTGATGGCGCTTGTGAATGGCGACGACGTCGTCGCGACCTTCCACGTCTCGACCGGAAAGCCGTCGACGCCGACCGTTCGGGGGACGTACCACTTCTACCGCAAGGACGCGGGCTACAACTCGGAGGGCATGTACTACTCCGTCTACTTCATCCGCGGGTATGCCACCCACGGCTACAACCCGGTGCCGATGCACGAGGCCGCGAGCCACGGCTGCGTCAGGAACCCGATCCCGTTCTCGACGTACATCTACAACTGGATCAACCTCGGGGACGCAATCCACGTCTACGTGTAGGTAGGTAGCGCCCCGTATTCTCGGAGGCGTGAGGGTTCTGGTCGCAGGGGCGACCGGCGTGATCGGTCGGCCGCTGGTGAAGCAGCTCCGCGAGGCGGGGCATGAGGTCGTCGGCACGACGCGCCATGAGGCTCGGGCGGAGGCGATTCGCCGGCTCGGCGCGGAGCCGCTGGTCGTGGACGCTCGGGACACCGACGCCCTGCGGGGGGCGGTCATCGAGGCCCGCCCCGAGGTCGTGATCAACCAGCTCACCAACCTGCCGCAGAAGCTCGACTACAAGCGGGCCGAGCAGACCTTCGGGCCGACCACCGAGCTGCGCGGGAGGTCCGGCCCGGCGCTGGCCGGGGCAGCGGCCGAGGCAGGGGCGCGGCGGCTGATCTCCCAGAGCGTCTGCTTCTTCTACGCCTCGACCGGCAAGCCGGCGCACACCGAGGACGATCCGCTCATCGAGCTGCCGCCGGAGCTGCCCGCGGCGCAGGGCGCGATCGCGCTGGAGGCACTGGAGCGCTCGACCGTGGAGACGCCCGGGATCGAGGGCGTGGTCCTCCGCTACGGCTTCTTCTACGGCCCGGGTTCGGCGTACGCGAGCGACGGCGCCTGGGCGGAGGACGCCCGCCGGCGCCGGCTTCCGATCGTCGGCAAGGGCACCGGGATCTTCTCCTTCATCCACATGGACGACGCGACCTCGGCGACCGTCGCCGCGCTCGACCGCGGCTTGGGCATCTACAACGTCTGCGACGACGATCCGGCGCGGATGTCGGAGTGGCTCCCGGCCTACGCGGAGGCGCTCGGGGCCAAGAAGCCGCGCCGGGTGCCCGTCTGGCTGGCGAGCTGGATCGCCGGCCGGCAGGCCGCGGCGATGTCGACCAGCCTCGAGGGCGCATCCAACGAGAAGGCCAAGCGGGAGCTCGGCTGGCAGCCGCGCTACCCGAGCTGGCGCCAGGGATTCCGCGAGGGGCTCGGCTAGATTCGGCCGCGGTGTTTGTGGCGGCCGCTTATTGCGAAGCCGTCATGCGCGTACGCAATGCCGTCCCGATGCCCAGGATGCAGGCCAGCAGCAGGCCGCCAGCGAGGACGAACAGGACGTAGACGAAGTTCCTCGTCCCGTTGCGGCCGAAGCTGATCACGGGATCGACCCCCCCGGGCACGCGCGTCGGTGCCACGGCCTCGTAGTCACCGGCCTCCGGGACCCTGAGCTTTGCGATCGAGCGTCGCACGTAGTCGCCGTCGTTGAACTGGTTGAAGGCATACGGGGTGGAGCCGAGCAGCTCCTGCCCGTTGGTGGTGCGCACCCGGAGCCGCAGATTCGAGGGGACGGCGAGCGGCGAGTGCTCGAATCTGCCGATGCGCTCCCCATAGAAGATGATCACCTCGCCCGCCGGCAGGTTCACCGATTCCCGTCCCGGGACGGGAACCTCGCCGTAGGCATGAGCGTCGCGGGTGGCTCCCACCGCCTCGACCACCAGGAGCACGATGGCGACGGCGATCGTGATGCCCGCGGTGGCCACGGCGAGCCTGTACCCCGTCCGCATCGGACGCATCCTAGGATGCCCCGATGCCGACGGATCTCGAGGGCGCACACGACGTTCTGCTGGCCGAGCTGCGGGAGCACGCCCTGGTGATCGGCGAGGTCACCCTCTCCAGCGGCCAGACCGCCCAGTACTACGTCGACGCCAAGCGGGCGATCCTGCGACCTCCGGCGTTTCGCGCCGTCGGTGATCTGATCGCCGCTGAGGCCGCCGAGCGCGGGGCGACTGCCGTCGGCGGCATGACGATGGGCGCGGACCCGCTCGCCAGCGCGGCGAT
Organism: uncultured Solirubrobacterales bacterium; assembly: GCA_963747425.1. Taxonomy (GTDB): domain Bacteria; phylum Actinomycetota; class Thermoleophilia; order Solirubrobacterales; family 70-9; genus DASUPK01. Next base: position 164,324 of record CAVVFJ010000008.1, on the reverse strand, counting down.
CGGCGCGGAGGCCGGCGATGGGCTGATCGCCTTCTTCGTCCGGAAGGAGAAGAAGCAGCACGGCCTCCAGCGCTGGATCGAGGGGCCGGTGCTCGAGCCGGGGACCCGCTGTCTCGTGGTCGAGGACGTCGTCACGACCGGGGGTTCCACGGTGCGCGCGATCGAGCGGATCCTGGAGGAGGGCCATGAGATCGCCGGTGTCGTCTCCGTGGTCGACAGGCTCGCCGGAGGCGCCGAGGCGATCGAGGAGGCGGGCGGCGCGCCCTACCGGCCGCTGGTCACGATCGACGAGCTGTATCCCGACCGGCCAGACAAGCCCTGACCTACTTCCCGATCAGGATCTTCGGCTCGACGCCCTCGACCTCGGGGCCGGCCTTCACCGTGTAGCTGCCGGGCTCGGTGATCTGAACGGTTCCGATCAGGGCTCGGCTCCAGCCCTTCCCGGTGTTCTTGGAGGAACCCATCCCCTTGAAGCCCGGGCCATTGATGGGGATGGGCTCGCCGCCCGCGGCGTTGGCGATCTCGACCTGCAGGCCCGGCGGCGGGTCGAAGTCGATGTCCTCGCCTGTGGTCGAGCCGGCGTGGTACTCCTCCTGGTAGGAGATCTTCAGCTTGCCCGCCGGAACCGTCACCGTGGTCTCCCCGGGGACCATGAACATGCCGTAGTCGTCGGCGCTCGCCCGCGACTTGAACACGCGGTAGAAGACCCAGGCGTCGATCGCCAGGAAGACGATCACGCCTATCACGATCAGCGCCACGACCATGTCCGCAGCATATGGACGGCGGCGCACATTGCCACCCCGAATTGCGAGGATGCCCGGCTCTATGTCGCCGCGAGAGATGAGTCGGCGAGAGGTGGGGCTCGCCGCGATCGGGGCCTGCCTGCTCGCGATCGTGATGACCTGGCCCCTGCTCCTGCATCTGGGCGGGACGGTCCCGCGCGACATCGGGGATCCCCTCGCAGAGGCCTGGCAGCCGGCCTGGGGCGGCCACGCCCTGCTCCACCAGCCGCTGCACTTCTTCGATGCGAACCGCTTCTGGCCGACCAAGCACTCACTCGCCTTTGGGGACGCTCTGATCGGCTACGCGCCCGCCGGGCTGATCGGCACGGGCCCGCACGCGGCGATGGTCCGCTACGACCTGCTCTTCATCTTCGCCTATGCGCTCGCGTTCTTCGGCGCGTACCTGCTCGCCCGCGAGCTCGGGCTCGGGCCGGTCGGCGCCGTGATCGCCGGCGCGGCCTTCGCCTACGCGCCCTACCGGCTGGAGCAGGACGGCCACCTGCAGGTGATCTCGAGCGGCGGAATCCCGCTGGCCATCGCCTTCGCCGTACGCGGCATCCGCCTGCGCAAGCACTGGTGGATCTTCTGGGCCTGGATCGTGGCGGCCTGGCAGGTCTCGATCGGCTGGGCGCTCGGCCTTCCGTTCGCGTATGGAATCGCCGGAGCCGTGCTGATCGGGGTGATCGCATGGCTGGTCCGTGGGCGGCCGCCGGTCCCGCGGCGGATGATCGTCGCAGGAGTGGCTGGCGCCGTCGTCTTCACGGTGTTCTCGTACTGGATCGCGCACGCATATCTCTACATCGGGGACCACTTCCCGGCGTCGAAGCGCAGCCCGCACGAGGTGGCGGCCTTCTCTGGGCCGCTCAAGGTTTTCCTCACGGCGCCGGAGGAGAACTTCGTCTGGGGCCACGCCACCGCCGGAATCCGCGACTCGCTCACCACCTGGCAGGAGAAGACGCTCTTCCCCGGCGCGGTAATCCTGCTGCTGGCGATCGCCGGGCTGTGGTCGAGCAGTCTCAGCAAGCGCTGGCGCATCTGGCTGGGGATCGCGGTCATCGCGTTCTTGGTGCTCTCGCTCGGCTTTCGTGAGGAGGGCGGTCTGGTCTGGCCCTATCGCGTCCTCTACGAGGGACTTCCCGGCTGGAACGGAATCCGCACCCCGGGTCGCATGATGACCTTCACTTCGCTGGCGCTCGCCCTGCTTGCGGCGGCCGGTGTCGAGGCCGCGATCCGGGCGGCCCAGCGACATCGCTGGCCCGCGTGGTCGGCGGTCGCGGTCACGGGCGTGCTCGCCCTCGCGATCGTCACCGAGGGCCGCAGCCTGCCGTTCGACCCCTTCGACAACCAGGCCGAGCCCGCCGTGCCGGCGCCAGCGGCTTCGACCGCCGACATCCCGCAGCCCCAGCTCCATTTGCCGGCGCTCACCGCCAAGCAGAACCGCGCCTTCCAGCTGGAGTCCACCGACGGCTTCCCCGAGATCGTCAATGGCAGAGCCAGCACGAACCCCGCCGTGGTCCTGGACCTGGTCAAGCACATGGCGACCTTCCCCGACGCCGCGACGGTTCGCGAGCTGCAGGCGTATGGGGTCCGCACCGTGGTCCTTCACCTCGGGCTGACCGAGGGCACGCCGCAGGCCCGTGCGCAGCGCAAGCCGATCGCCGGGCTGCCCCTGAGGCGCTACCGGCTCACCGATCGCCCGGGGCTGGTCTTCTACGAGGTCGGCTCGTCGAACGCCAGCCCGGGGCCGAGTGCGGCCTCTCGCGCCGGAGGTACCTCCGGGCCGGACTGAGCGCGTCGCTCGCGCAGCCGCACGACGGTGAGCGTCGTCAGGGAGAGCAGCAGCGCCGAGGCCACGAGCCAGAGCGCCGACGAGTTTCCTCGCGCGAGCGGGCTGATGTCGTCGCCGGCGATCCCGGGGCCGACCGCCGAGACGCAGGCCCAGGCCAGCAGCGCCGGTACGGCGAAGCGATAGTCGGAGAGCGAGGTCGAGGGCGTGGCGCGGACGGCGAGGACGATGGCCGTCAGGACCGCCGCGACGAAAGGAGCCACCGCGAGCCAGGCGTTGGTGACGCCGAATCCGGTCAGCACGGTGTGCTCGAGCTTGCCCTCCATCAGCCAGTCCGCCCAGGTCCCCGTTCCCTGCTTCCCGATCAGCGGGTAGGTCAGGCTCCCGATCAGCATGAGGAGCGCCGACGGGATCGCGAGTCCGATCGTCAGGGCGGGAAGTCGCTTATAGGCGTAGGGCAGCCCGAGCGCGACGAACGGCAGAGCGGGGATCAGGAAGCGCGGGCCGGGGGTGCCGCCGCCGAACGGCAGCCAGTACCCGCTGTTGTAGATGAAGTAAACGGCGGCGATGGCGAGGATCGTGTTGGCCTCGGCCCGGTGCCCGTCGCGGCGCATCATGAACACGCCGACGACGCTCATGACCACGATCGGGGTGAGGACGAGCAGGCCCCGGCCGGCGAGCAGCAGGCTGACGGCGCTGTCGAAGCGCGGCGCGGTGATCCCGAAGAACCCGTGGCTGTTGAGGCCGAGCACGGCGTGGCCGCTCAGCCCGGGGAAGGCGACGGCGTCTGCGTAGGCCAGCTTGAGCGGGCTGCCGAACGCCCAGAAGTTGAAGGCGAGCATCGGCAGCGCCCCGGCGACCGCGCCGGCCGCGTACGCGGCCCCACGCCGGAAAATGTCGGTCCTGCGCGAGAGCGCGTAGCCGAACAGCACCACCCCCACCAGGCCGGTCTGGAACTCGAAGGTCACGGCGAGCCCGGCCAGCAGGCCGGCCCCGGCGACCATCCATGGCCGCGGAGGCCCGTCCCGCTCCTTCATCAACAGGCAGAAGGCCGCAAAGCCGAATCCGGCCGCGATCACGTGGGAGAAGAACTCGGCTGCGAAGGTCATCACCACGGTGGCCAGGCCGAGGGTGATCGCGGCGGCGGTGCCATAGCCGGGCAGGAAGCGGTCGGCGGCCCAGCGCACCGCGAGCAGCAAGAGGATCGCGGGGATCACCGCCGCCAGCAGGGTGAGCGCCCAGACGATCGGCGTCGACTCCTCAGTCGCGTGCTGAACGCGGATGCCCCGCTCGACGTCGTAGCCGAAGTTCTCCAGGGGCACGACGCTCTGCGGGTACCACTTCGGATGAGAGGTCTGGCGCTCGTTGTCGACGGCGGCGCGCGCCAGCTTGTCGCCGCCGAGGTCCTCGATGGCCTTGTACAGCGGGGTGGTGAGGGCGGCGACGCCTGGGCTCTTGACCGAATAGAAGTGGCCGTCGACCCAGGCCTTGTCGTTGGTGTTCCAGTGCCACTGGTCGATCTGGGCCCGGCCCTTGGACAGCGCCTGGACCTCGTCGAAGTGGGCCATCTGGGCCCAGCCCATCTGGTGCATGACGAGCCCCCAGGCGACGCCGAGCGTGACGACGGCGGCGACGCCCGGGCGCGCGCGGATAGATGCGAGGGTCCTCCGCAAGGAGGAACCCGTTTCAAGTTGGTGTCGTAGGCGCCTCATGAAGGCGGCGATTGTACGCGGCAGAGGGCCATGGTCCACGGGGTGGGGGTCCTCACCTCCACTACCTCGAACCGCGACGTGAGAAACCGCACGAACTCCCCCCTGGACCAGTGGTTCAGGTGTCCGGGCGTGTTGCCGAGGTCTCCGACGTAGGAGAGCCGTGCCAGATTGAGTGCACGCCAAAGCGGCTCGCGGGGGACGCTCGCGATCAGCCACGGGCGCGCCAGCCCCGCCAGGACCTCGATTGCGCGCTCAGGGTCCTCGAGATGCTCGAGCACCTCGCAGCAGACGATCAGTTCCGCGCCGTGGCGAGCCGGCTCGAGCCGCTCCGCCGGAGTGGCCTCGAAGTCGATCTCGACGCCGGCGAAACGGGCCCGCTGGCGCGCCTCCTCGAGCACCTGGGGGACGGCGTCGGTTCCACGGACGCGGATCCCCCGGCGAGCCAGCCTGATGGCGAGCTCGCCCTCGCCGCAGCCGACCTCATGGGCCTCGATCGCCCCCGTGCGCTCGACCAACTGGTCGAACTGGTCCATGAATCCCATCATCAGCCTGCGGGCGATGGGATTGGACGTGCCGTACTTGTCGTAGACGTTCCCGCCGGCTTCGGTTGACGCGAGGGTGCTCCGAGCGAAGTGAGGAGCAACCCGTTTCAGGGGGCTCACCGGGCGACGGAGGTTTCGATCGTCTCCACCGTGAGCGGCCGGGCGGGGTCGCGGTCCCCGCGCTCGTAGTTGGAGGGCTCGACACCCGTCTCGAGCTCCAGGCGCCTGACCCGCTCATAGACGCGCTGCGCGATCGCCCGCTGGCCGGCGAGGGCGTCGCCGATGATTCCCAGCGCGAACATCTGGACCGCGGCCAGCATCAAGACGGCGCCGAGGATCAGGGACTGGATGTGGCCGCTGCGGTCACCGTTGACGATCCAGTCGAACAGGAACGGCGACCAGGCGGCAAGCGCCAGCACGCTGAAGACGACGGCGAGCATCATGAACACCCTCAGCGGCTCATAGAGGGTGTAGGCGCGGAAGATCGCGTAGGCGTTGCGCCGGACATAGGCCGAGGTCGAGCCGAAGAGGCGCGACTCGCGCTCGGTCGGGTTGGGCGAGATCGGGACGTCCTCGATCGCCACCGACATCTTGCCCGCCTGGATCAGGCTCTCGAGCGTGTACGTGTAGCGCGAGACGACGATCAGCTGCAGGGCAGCCTCCCGGTTGTAGGCGCGGAAGCCCGAGGTCGTGTCGAGCACCTTGGTCCCGGAGGCCTGGCGCACCACCCAGCTCCCGGTCCGCTGCAGGAGCTTCTTCGTGAAGGAGAAGTGCTCGACGTTCTGCACCTGCCGGTCGCCGACGACCATGTCGGCCCGGTGGCTGACGATCGGCTCGACCAGGCGCGGGATGTCGGAGGCGCGGTACTGGCCGTCGGCGTCGGTGTTGACGATCGCGTCGGCACCGAGCTTGAGCGCGGCGTCGAGGCCCGCCTGGAAGGCGGCCGCCAGGCCGTGGTTGCTGTTCAGGCGGACCAGGTGGTCCACGCCGTGGTGCCTGGCCACCTCGACCGTGCGGTCGGTGGAGCCGTCGTCGATGACGAGCCACTCCACCTGGTCGAAGCCCGCCACCTCGCGCGGCAGCTCCGAGAGCACCTGAGGCAGCGATTCCTCTTCGTTCAGGCAGGGAATCTGGATGATCAGCTTCATCGCGGTGATCGTAGGGTTTGTTCGGAGATGACGCGGCCCTTACGCATCGTCGTGCTCGCGCTCTGCCTGGGCGCCATTACGTCGCCTTCCGCCGCATCAGCGCTCGGCCTGAGCGTGTCCGGCAACCACCTCGTTAACGAGGCGGGACAGTCGATCAGGCTGCTCGGTGTCAGCCGCAGCGGCTCCGAGTACGCGTGCGCGGAGGGGTTCGGGTTCTTCGACGGGCCCACCGGCCCGCGCAGCATCCGGGCCATGAAGAAGTGGGGGATCAATGCCGTTCGCCTGCCCCTCAACCCCGACTGCTGGCTGGGGATCGACGGCGTCAAGCCCGGTCTCGGTGGGCAGCCCTATCGGGACGCGATCGATGGCTTCGTCGCGCGGCTCAATCAGGCCGGTCTCTACGTGGTGATCGACGAGCACGTCGCCGCCCCCGCCGGGCTGAGGGCCCTGGGGATCATCCCGATGCCGGACGCCGATTCCTCGCCGGCCTTCTGGAGCTCGGTGGCCTCGCACTTCGCCGCCAATCATTCCCTCGTCTTCGACCTCTACAACGAGCCCCACGATGTCGGCTGGGAGTGCTGGCTCGCGGGCTGTGAGATCCCAGCGGGCGGGCGGTTCTCCGAGCGACACCCCGCCTACCTCGCCGCCGGGATGCAGCAGCTGGTGGACGCTGTGCGCTCGACGGGGGCGACGCAACCGCTGATGCTGGGCGGCATCGACTACGCGCGCGATCTGTCCGGATGGCTCGCCCACGAGCCGGCCGACCCGCTCGGTCAGCTGGTTGCATCGGAGCACAACTACGGCCATCACCTGGCGCCCTGCCTCCGTGGCTGCAAGGCCGCGATTGCGTCCACGGCCGCCTCGGTTCCGGTCGTGGTCGGCGAGCTCGGCCAGACCGACTGCCACCACGACTACATCGACAAGTGGATGCGCTGGGCCGACCGGCGGGGGATCTCATACGTTGGCTGGGCCTGGGACGCCAAGGGCGGCTGGACCTGTCACGCCGGGCCCAGCCTGATCCAGAACTACCGCGGCAAGCCGACCGGATTCGGCGTCGGTTTCCGCAACCACCTGCTGGCGCTGAGGCGGCATGCTCGAGGTTGAGCGGCTCGGTGCGGGCCCGCCTGTCCTCTTCGTGCACGGCGACATCGTCGGAGCGCCCACCACCTGGCGCAAGCAGCGCGAGCTCGCCGAGCGCTGGAGCCTGATCATTCCCAGCCGGCCCGGTTTCGGGGAGAGCACGCCTCTGGAGCGCAACGACTTCGAGCTGGAGGCACCGATGTTCGCCGAGCTCCTCGGCGATGGCGCGCATCTGGTCGGTCACTCCTATGGGGCGGTGATCGCACTGCTCGCCGCGGCGCAGCGGCCGGACGCGGTCCGCTCCCTGACCGTCTCGGAGCCGGGCTCGCTGCGGGTCGCCGAGGGCACGCCGGTGGTCGACGAGATGATCGCCAACGGGGAGCGCCTCTTCAGCCACGCGTCCGAGATCCCGTCCGAGGACTTCCTGCGGCTCTTTCGCGGCGGCGCCGGTTCCGCATACGAGACTCCGGACGAGCTGCCCGAGGAGCTCCTCCACGGCGTCGAGCTGCTCAAGCGGGAGAGGCCCTCGTGGGAGGCCGAGATCCCGCTCGAGCGCCTGGCGGCAGGCGGTTTCCCGGTGCTGGTGATCTCCGGCGATCACTCCCCGGCGTTCGAGGCGGTCTGCGACGCGCTGGCGGGCTCCCTGTCGGCGGAGCGCGCCGTGATTCCCGGCCGGGGGCACACGGTCCCCTCCACGGGGGCGGCCTACAACGAGCGCCTCGAGGCCTTTCTCACCGCCGCCGAGCGGGCCTGACCCGCCTCTTTATCCCCGGAAATGGACGATTTGCGCGATTTCTGGTGATGCATGCCGAGGTGGCGGGAGCTAGGGTCGTGCGACAGGGTTGCTCTACACGAGCTCCGGTCGCCCCGTACCTGCTCATGGCAGCACCGATGCGCTACAGCTCCAGGCAACGCAGGCGAGCCCTCCGCTTCGCGGTCGTGGGCAACGTCGTCCCGGTCGCCGTGGCGACCGCCACGGACTTCGGCTCGCACCACACGGTCTTCTTCATCGGCGCGATCGGAGCGTGCGTGGCGCCGGTCGCGGTCACGCTGGTGACGCGCCGCCAGCCGATCCCGTTCTACGCGGCCGCCTACGGCGGGATCGTGGCGCTCACCATGCTCCAGGCGTACTCGGGCGGCGCGGCCTCGGGGTACGCCGTCCTGATGATGATGGCGATGATCTGGTTCGGCGTCCGGGCGAGCGACAGGGAGCTGGCCGTCGGCATGGGCGTCCTGGCGGCCTGCTGCTACCTGCCGATGCTGATCTTCGGGTCCCCCGCGTATCCCGTCGAGTGGGGCCACGCCACCGTGCTCCTGCTGATCGGGTTCAGTGTGGCGTTCTCCTTGCGGGCCGTCACGCGCGAGACCCAGACGCTCAACTCCCGCCTGCTCAAGGAGGCGACGGTGGATGACCTCACGGGCCTGCTCAACCGGCGAGGCTGGCGAACGGCCGCCGAGCGGGAGATGTCACGAGCGGCTCGGGAGGGAACCTCGGTCGGGCTCCTCCTGCTCGATCTCGACAGCCTCAAGGAGATCAACGACACCCGCGGGCACGACGAGGGGGACCGGGTGCTGGTCGAAACCGCCGACCGGATGCGCACGGAGCTCCGCGCCGGGGACATCCTCGCCAGGTTGGGCGGCGACGAGTTCGGGGCGCTCCTGATGGACACCGAGGACGGCCAGGCCATGGCGGCCGTCGCCCGCCTCAACGAGGTGACCCCGGAGCTGGGGAGCTTCTCCGCCGGAGTCGCGGCCTGGGACGGCGAGGAGCCCCTGGACGAGCTGCTCCGCAGGGCCGACGTCGCGCTCTACACCGCCAAGACCGACGGCGGCAGCAGGGTGGAGATCGCGCCGCCCACGCTCGAGCCGGCCGAGGCATTCCCGGAGGCCGAGCCCGCCGGCGACTAGCGCTCCTGCGAGCCCTTGCCGTTGGCGGTCCGGACCGACGACGCGACCAGACGCGAATAGAGATCGATCCCCTTGGTGGTCAGGTGGATGCCGTCGGTGGTGATGCCGCCGTGTGAGGACGCAACCTCGTGCCAGTTGACGAGCTCCGCCTGCCCCCAGTTGCTTGCGGCGTCGGAGAGGGCCGAGTTGACCTCGCCCTGCCAGCTGCGCGGCACCTCGACGTTGACCAGGAAGACGTGCGGGACGCCGCGCAGGGCGTCGTGGAGCTTGGTCAGGTCGTCTGAGTAGACAGGCCCGTTGTTGCCGAGCTGCAGGACGACGTAGTCCGGGAGCTTCCCGTCCTTCCCGTAGTCGTGGAGCAGGTCGATGATCTCGCCGGGCTGGCGCCCGACCGCGGCATTCAGGGTGAGCCCGCCGCCCAGCAGCCTCGCCAGGCCGGAGCGCGCGTCGACCATCACCGAGTCGCCTAGCGCGAGCACCGGCAGCGGCCGTTTGCCGGTGTGCTTGGCCGGCACTGGGGAGGGGACCTTGACCGGATCGCCGCCCGAGGGCGTGATCGAAACGACCTTCGGCGTGATCCGCGCGGAGGCGACCTGCAGCTGGCCGTTGTGGCCCCGGGGCACGATCCCGCTCCAGCCGACGACGAGCACCACGGCGGTCACCCCGACCGCGATCCCGACGCGCCCGATGCGCAGCCAATCGGGCCGCTCCCAGCTGGTGGAGCGGCGGAAGGGCTGCTCGACGTAGCGGTAGGAGAGATCCGCGAGCGCCAGCGTCAGGCCGAGCTGCAGCGCGAAGAGGATCGGCCCGTGCAGCGGCACGTCGATCCCCGGCCGGGTCAGCTCGAGCACCGGCCAGTGCCAGAGATAGAAGCTGTAGCTGCGCAGCCCGAGCCAGCGCATTCCCGGGTTGCCGATGGTGCGGCCGATGGATGCGGCCGGATGGGCGAGGGCGGCGATCAGCATCGCGGTCCAGAGCGAGAGCAGCAGGAAGCCGCCGTGGTAGAGCCCGATGTCGTAGTCGTGGACGGTCATGAAGGTGATCACGACCATCGACAGGCCTATGGCCCCCATCACGTTCAGGGCGATCGGCGCCAGCATCCCGGTCTGCTGCTTGAGCCGCTCCGGGTTCCAGAAGAACGCGAGCGCCACCCCCATCAGAAGCGGCGTGGCCCGAGTGTCGGTGCCGTAGAAGACCCGGTTCGGGTTGACCGGGTCGAAGAGGATGGCCATCAGCAGGCTTGAGGCGATCGCGCCGGCGATCACTCCGACCACCAGCCGGCGGTGCCCGAACCGGGTCATGCAGGCGGCGAAGACGAGCGGCCAGAGCAGGTAGAACTGCTCCTCGACCGCCAGCGACCAGAGGTGCCGGAAGAGCGAGGGCCGCGCGAACTCCTCGAAGTAGCTCTGGTGGCTGAGGATCAGGTCCCAGTTCGTCACGTAGGCCATCGACGCCAGCGCCTGCGCCCGCAGCGTCGAGATCTGCCCGAAGTCGAAGAACGCCCCAGCGACCATTACGACGGCGATCAGCACCCCAACCGCCGGCAGCAACCGCCGCGCCCGCCGCAGCCAGAAGGCAACGAGATCTACCCGCCCCTCCTTGCGGAACTCGCTGAGCAGCAGGGAGGTGATCAGATAGCCGCTGATCACGAAGAAGACGTCAACGCCGAGGAACCCGCCGGGAAGCCAGCCACCGCCGTTGCTGAAGTGGTAGACGAAGACGGCCAGCACGGCGATCGCCCGCAGGCCATCCAGGCCGGGCATGTACGGCAGGCGCTTGCTGCTGGTTGACAACGGACTACCTCGCCAGGGATGGTCGCAACATCAGTGCCGCTTGACCAGGCGCGGGCTGCGACTTGCAGCTGAGCGCCTGCTCAGCCCGCTTCGTCGTCGCCTTGGAGGGCGCTTGCCGCGGGCCAGGTTCCGTCCGGCGGCATCTCGAGAGAGTCCGCCAAAGGCTTCCTCCAGTCGGGCGGCTCGAATGGCTCGCCCCAGTAATCCGTCACCCTGATCGCTTCTCCGTCGCGCAGTTCCGCCACGGTGACGTTGCGGTAGACGCGGCCGTCGCCGTAGTCCGTGCTCCACTCGACCACCAGGGTGTCGCCGATGGCGTGGCGCCTGCCGACGGCCAGCCGCAGTCCCTCGAAATGAGACTCCACCTCGCCGATCCGGGCCCGGCCCGTGATCGCCTCGCCGCTCTGCGGCCACTGGCGCACAGCGTCATCCGCGAGGGGGACGCCGAGGATTCGCTCGAGCCTCGTGTCGTGGCTGGCTTCCTTGCTCATCTCCGCTCCGTCGATCGTGCGCCTCCCGCGTTACGCCTAGGCCTGCCTTACCGGCGGCGAAATACTGTCCGGTGCATGGAGACGCCCCGCCGAAGCTACCGGACCCACCTGAAGACGGCGGTGGCGACCTCCGCCGCGCCCTACGGCTACACGCTGACCATCTGGACCTCGGGTGCCGTCACCACCCATGCCCGCGGCATCCCGACGGCGTGGGAGGCGCTGCTTTTCCTGGCGGGCGCGGTCCTTGGCTTCGGGGTCACCGCCGCCCTCGCGTACGGGCGCCCGAGCGAGATCCTTGCCCCCAGGGAGCATGGCTCCGTGCGCCTCTGGGGCGGCTTCCACCTCGTCTCCGTCGGCCTCGCGATCGGCGCGGCGGCACTGGTCACCGCCACGATCCACGACCCGGTCGCCTGGATGGTCGTCGGGTTCGTTGCGACGCTCGTCTACCTGGTCGTGATCGCCGCCCAGTTCACCCTGGCAGACGCACGCATCGAATAGCCCGAAGCCCGCGCCGGCGAACGCCCCGACCAGGATTCGAACCTGGGGCCTACTCCTTAGGAGGCGCCCCGGGGCGAAAACGGCCGGGTAAGCCCGGGCACGAAAGTCCTGCAATTCGCCGGGTTCCGGCGATTTGCTTACCCGCGAAAACCCCCCTGATCCCAACCTGATGTACCCATTCTGTACCCATCTTTTCCGGCTGAGCCCGCGGCCTAGGATGGGATGTGGCACGGGTTGGGAGCCGGCCCGGGGAGCCGGCGACCGTACGCGCTCGCGGCGGGAGCTCCGCCCCGCTGGTGGAACTGCTAAGGCGCGGTCGTGCGGCTCAGCGCCGGTGCTTCTTCTCCTGCTCTGCGGGCCCGAGAGTGGTGGTGTCTGTGGCGCTTGTGCCGCTTGCACTTATTGTGGACGGCGTGGCCCGGCGCGCGGCCGGGGTGGCCCGCCCGGAGCGTGCCATTCACGGTCAGGGCCGGATAGACGTTGACGTAGTAACGCTTGCTGACCCCTCCCGAGGAGTCGCACACCAGCATCCCGCGGGTGTCCACGTTCGGCCCGGCGGGCTGGTCGGCGCCGTCGAAGTCCATGAAATCGCCGTTCGCATCGACCGGCCGTCCGCCGAAGGAGCGGACGTCGCGGAGCGCGACGATCGTGCCGCTGTTGGGCCTCCGCCGAGCTGCATTCAGCATCGTCTGCCCGGGCGCGGCGAGCCAGATCGCGACCGCGTCGGTGGGGAAGTGGCCCGGGGTGCCCGCGTCGTCAGGCGTCGTGTACGCGTCGGTGAGCGACCCGTCCGCCTTCACGAAACGGCCCAAGCGGATGTCCGCGGTCGGGTCGGGCGACTCGTCGAGCAGCGCGGTCAGCCGCTGGGCGACGGCGTTCGAGGCGGCGGGCCCGGCCGCCTCGTCCTCCAGGCCGTGGTGGTGGTTGTGCGGATCGGTGGCACACGTGTCCGTCGGCAGGTACGCGGCCGGGTCCCAGAACGACCAGGCGGGCTTTTCGTAGCCGATCATGTCGTCGCCGAGGCCGACCTGGAAGCGGAAGGGCGCGCGGGCGTGCCAGGTGGGGACAGGGGGATTGGCGAGGTTGTCGCAGCTAGCGTCCTCGATCCCGTAGGGGTTGCCCAGCGCCAGGCCGGGGAAAGCCTCGCCGGGATTTACCAGGAACTGCAGCTCGGGTCCCACGTCGAGTACCGCGACTGAGGTCTTCAGCTCGTTGCCGACTGTTCCCGTATCGACGCAGTTGGTGTACAGGTGCCGCTCGCCGAAGGTTCCGATCGAGGCGAGGAACGCGAAGAGCTGGTTCTGGAGCGGCACGCAGAACTCGGTGCGCCGACCGTCGACCGGGCCGGGCCGGGCGGGTCTCGAGCCCCGGACGAGCTCAGCGGCGACATCGTCGGCGAGCGTGTCACCAGTCAGCTGCACCTGGGCGAAGCAGCCGTTGGCGCCGCCGTTGCAGGGTGGGTCGGGGATCGCCGGATCGGTTATCGGGTCCTCCATCGAGCCGTTGTCGCCGACCAGGAACATCCCCATTCCCCCGTGGCCCGGGCCGTAGCGATCGACCATGTCCTGCTCCAGCCGGTTGTGGAAGTAACCCGGCCAGTCGCCGCTCACCGAATGGGACTCCTCGAAGGTGTCGGAGTGGCCTATGTCCTGGTTGTGGTCGGCCAGGTTCATCATCGTGAAGATCGGATCGCCGCTCGCGTCGAGCGCCTGCAGCACCCGGATCTTGTTGTCGATGGCCGTGGGCTCCCCGGCATCGTTGGTGGTCGGGAACCGGTTGGGGATCTCCTGCCGGATCCCGGGCGGCACAGGGAAGTCGGTCTCCCGCATGGTGGCCGCGTGCCGCTGATCGCAGGCAGCGACCGCGACCTTCGCCATCTGCGAGTCGAGCCAATCCATGTAGTACTCGTCAATCCCCGAGTGCAGCGGGAACCCTCCGGCGTCCGGAGCGCCATAGAGGCCGAGCGTGTCGGGGGAGCTCTCGTTGTGGTTGGAGCTCACAACCATCTGGTCGATGTGGCCGCAGGTCGCGTCGTGCGGCGGCTGCCCGGCGAGGTTCTCGGCCTGCGTCCGGGCATCCCGGATGTAGTTCTCGAAGATTCCCTGCGCGATCACGGACTCCAAGACGACGGTCCTCCCTCCCGCCGAGAAAGCGACGGCGCGGGCATCGATCGGGTCATGCAGGAACTTTGCAAGGTGGTTGATCCCTCCGGATAGGTAGATGCCGTCCCAGCGCCCGTTGCCGTTGTAGTCGCAGAACGGCTCGGGCGAGCCACCCGGGTAGTTGAAGTCGCCCGATCCGTCGGTGTCCGTGTAGGGCTCCTCGAAGCGCCAGAGGCGCGGCCCGTCGAACGTCGCGCGCGGGCAGCTCGCCTCCGGGAAGTCCTGCAGGTCCTGAGCCGCGTCGTAGGCCGGCGGCGTCGTGTCGATCCGGGCGGCGCCGATCTGCCAGCCCGGGACTGCGGCGGAGGCGGAGGCGGCGGCCACCACGGATACCGCCACCGCGATCACGATCCCCAAACCGGCCTTCATCCCATGGTGGAATCTACTCCCCGCATGGTCCACTGGTCAATAAGGGGGACTACGAAAGGAGGGGACGCTGACGACGACGTGCGTGCGGAGATCGAGCTGGTCAACAAGCGGCTCGATTGGATCGAGACGAGGCGCTCATCTTGAGTTCCCCATGCGTGGCCGCGGCCTTTCAAATACCAGGAGCGAGCTTCTCAATCCGAAGCGCCGAGAGGCCCGATCGGCCAGTCGATGTACCCAATTCGTACCCGCTCCCAGCCTGCAGTGACTCCCCGAAGGGAGTAGGCCATACAAGGGCCAGCAAACGCCCGCAAATGACGAACGCCCCGACCAGGATTCGAACCTGGGGCCTACTCCTTAGGAGGGAGTCGCTCTATCCAGCTGAGCTATCGGGGCTCGGCGCCATTGAAGCACCGCGTCAGGTCAGGGGGACCTCTACCGCGGCGTTGAGGTTCGGGTAGTACTCCTTCACCCGGTCGGCGCCGTACTTCTCGCCGAATACCTGAGCGACGTGGTCGAGTCGGACGCGTCCTCGATCGGCTCGGCGTCGGCGTGAGCTCGGCGCCTCGCGGTCAGGCCGATCTCGGCGTCTTCCGCAGGTTCCTGTACCAGTTGCTGTCCGAGCCGCCGACCGGCAGCAGCAGCAGCTTCTCGCCCTCCTCGACGAACCACATCGGTCGGGAGCTCTCCTTCACCGACTTTCGGCCGGTGACCGTCAGATCGACCTCGTTCGCCTTCCGCAGTGCGCCTCTTCAGCTCTTCGCATCCCATCGCGTCCTCCTGCGTCCTGATTGACCATCGGGGCCGGCCCTCAGTGATGTAGGTCTAGGCTCCGCCGGTGCCTGGACTACGACTCCCGATGCTGTTCGCGGCGATCCTGGGAGCGCTGGTCCTGGGCGCCTGCGGTTCAGCCCAAGCAAGCGGTGGCGGCGAAAGGGCCGCCGCCAGCGACTCGCCCGCGCTCAGCCCCTGCAACCTGGGCGCCGGGCCCCGGTTCCGCTGCGGCCGGATCACCGTGCCTGCGGTGCGGGGAGACCCGAGCGTCGGCGACCAGTCGATCTTCTTCGCGGTCCGCCCGCGGGACCTGGCGAAGAAGCCGGCGGTCGGCACCATCTTCGCCGTCGAGGGAGGTCCCGGCTATGCGAGCACCAACTTCGACTCGGCGAAGTCGTACCGAGCGGTCTTCGGGCCGCTGTTGCGTCGCCGCGACCTGGTGCTGATCGACCAGCGCGGCACCGGGCATTCGCAGGCCGTGAACTGCACGCAGCTGCAGAGGGGGATGGTCCCGGAGCAGATCGCCGTCGCCTCCTGCGCGAACCAGCTCGGGGCTCGCTATCAGGGGTTCACCTCGGCCGAGTCCGCGGCCGACATCGAGGCCGTCCGCACCGCGCTCGGCCTGGGGCCGATCACGCTCTACGGCGACTCTTACGGGACCCTGCTGGCGCAGGCCTACTCGGTCCGTTACCCGTCGAGCCTCCGCTCGGTGGTGCTCTCCTCCGCCTACCCGGCAGACGATGCGTTCTGGCGGACGATCTACCCGGCGGCGATGCAGGCGCTGAAGCTGAGCTGCGCCCGGAGCTCGTCCTGTCGCGCGCGGGCCAAGTCTCTCTGCGGCGAGAAGGGACTGCGCTGCTCATGGGACGGCGAGCAGCGCTTCCGCCACGCGCTCGCCCGGATCCAGCGCACCGGGGGGCCGCTCAACGGCACGCTGGAATACCTGCTCGAGGCGGGGACCTGGTCCCCGAACTCCTACCTGGCGCTGAACCGGGCGATCACCGAGTACCTCGCTGGCGATCCCGAGCGCCTCGACCGCATCGCTCGCGAGGGACGCCCCGGCGACGGAGACTTCCACTACTTCTCCACGGGGATGGGCACGGCGGTCGAGTGCAACGACTACCCGGTGGCCTGGGATCGCACGGCCGACTTCGCGCAGCGCACGGCGCAGCTCGATCAGGCGATCGCCGCGTTCCCCCGCCGCCACCTGTTCGCGCCCCTGACGGTGAGCCAGTGGATGACCCTGCCGGCCACCGGTCTGACCGGATGCCTCGCCTGGCCCCCGCCGACGGCGGGGATGCAGCCGCCCGTGCCGTCGGGCGCCACCCAGCCGGCGGGGCTGCCCGTCCTGGTGCTGTCGGGCGAGTTCGACGACATCACGACGGTCCGGGAGGCCCGCCAGGTGGCGAGCCGCTACCCGTCATCGCGACTTCGGATCGTCCCCAGCCGCGGACACGTCTCCGACCTCTACTACCCGCATCGCTCGCCGGCGGTCCGCTGGATCCGGCGCTTCGTCGGAAGCCACTAGGGCGCTACTCCGGCTCGTCGTAGAGGCTCTCGACGGCCAGCTGCTGGCCCTGCGAGCTCCAGAGCTTGACCTCGAGGAAGAGCTCGTCCGGAAAGCCCTTGACGGCGTCGAGCGCGACCAGGGTGAAGCGCTCGTCGGTCACGGGCGTCTGGTCGACGACCTCGGCGTCGAGCTCGGCGGTGGCGGCGGTGGCGCCGCGGACCAGCGGGGTCCCCCAGACGAGAGTGACGTCACCGCGGCGATCGCTCTCCCCGTGCCACGGCCCGATCACCTCCTCGTTCAGGTCGATCATCCAGTCCGGGTTCTGGTCGGCGGTGACGTCGGTGAAGTCGGCCTTCGCCTCGAAGGAGCCCGCCTCACCCTGCTCGCCCTCGTCGGGCCGGACGAAGGAGACGAAGCCGAAGTACTCGCTCGGCTCCCGGGCGCCCTCGACGGGAGCGATGGCCGGCACGTAGACCCGGCCGCCCCAGGCGCGCTCCGGGAACCAGGTCACTTCGCCGGGCGGCCCACCCGCTTCGGAGATGTGCGGCTCGCACGCCTTGGCGAACTCGTCGCGGAGCCGCGCGCCCCAGCGCCCGTAGGGCAGGCCCTCTGTGCTGGCGTCGGCGACGAAGCGGGGTATGGGTCGGCGGACCGGCGGCACGGGCGGTGGACCCTAGATGTGATCAATCCCACGATCCGACGCCTGGCCGCGTCCGGCCTTCGCATCTCTTCGTAGGCCCGCAGCCCTCATAGCCTCCTCGGGCTCGCCTTTGGCACCACCAAAGGCTTCGCACATCGTATTCCAACGCACTAACTCACTTACTCTACTCTTAGCCTTCCCGTTCGCCTTAGCGCTCGTACTACTCCCAGTACTTGTTTGGCACCTCGTCGAAGCGCTCTGAGACTAGCTCCAGCTTCCCGGCGAGCTCCCCGCCCGACTCTAGCTGCTTCATCGCCTCGGCCGTCGTGCGGCAGTAGACCGTGAAGACGTATCCCTCCAGCGTCTGCCGGTCGAGCTCGCCCGTCGCCGCCAGCTCTTCCGCCGCACGCCACATCACCCGCAGCAGCCGCGAGGCGGAGACGCGCTCTCCGCTCTCGTCGCTGGCGATTCCCTGACCAGAGCCGCCCCCCGCTCCAAGCTCGCGCCCGCGCGTGAAAGAAATCTCCTGCGTCCTCCGACCTGCTCGGCCTGCCGCGCCCTCAGCCATACGCGTCCGGGATCCTCTCTCTCACCTGCCGCCTCTGCCATTGCTAGTCTTTTTAGCACATCCCTAAGTCTACCCTTTCTTCTTTTATGACCTGCTCGAAGAACTACCCTGCTGCCTCCAGAGCGTATACCTGGCCCTCCGCCTTCCTTCCTGATCGCCTTCTTCTGAGGCGACTTTCTCTAACAGCTTCGTGAAGTCGCTGCCAGTGACGTCGTTGTGGATCACCTCTATCTCTACCCCGGGCCGGCGCTCCCGCAGCTCGCCGATCGCAGAGTCGACGGCTCGGACAGAGGTGGCCCCGGTCCCGGCCCCGTAGTCCACGACGGTCAGCGGTCTCGCCGAGGAGTCGATCTCGAGCGTGGCCGCCGCCTCGCGGATCAACGCGACTCCGGCCTCGATCACCCGCCGCTGGTACTCCGAATTGGCGTCGTAGAACCCCTTGCCCTTCATCCCGGCCGTGCTGGCGTCTCGCGGCCCGTGGAATTGATCATCTGCCCAGCGCCTCGCGCAGCTCGGCGGCGGCGCGCTCGGGCGGGAAGACGTTGAGCTCCACGCCGGTCGACATCTCGAAGCCGGCACGAATGCCGATCCGGGGGGCGATGTCCAGATGCCAGTGGAACGGCTCGGCCCCGCGGGGAGCGGTCAGCGTCCAGGCGTTGAGCTGCGGCGCCCGGTCGAAGCGGGCCTCCAGCGCGCGCAGCGCGGTGCGGAGCATCCCGAGCCCGACCTCGCCGTCCCGCTCGAAGCTCGCGGCCGGCCGGCGGGGGATGATCCGCATCTCGAAGGGCGACCGGGAGGCCCAGGGGCAGATCAGCAGCGCATCGTCGTCGATGGCAACCAGGCGCTCCTGGCGCCGCACCTCCTCCGACGCGATCTGGGCGAGCAGGTCCCCTCCCATCGTGTGCTGGTTGTAGGAGGCGAAGCGCTCACGCTCGCGCGCCACCTGAGCCGGGACGAACCCCAGCGCGTAGAGCTGGGCGTGGCTGTGCTCGAGGGAGGCGCCCGCCTCCTTGCCCTCGTTGACGATCAGCTGCACGTATGCGGACCGCTCGGCGTGCGCGCTCATCCGCGCCCGCCAGCCGGCGACCGCCGCCGCCAGCTCCGAATCGTCGAGCTGGCCGAGCGAGGTGCGGTGCCGAGGCGAGTGGATGATCACCTCGTGGAAGCCGGTGGCGGGCGTGGCGGTGAACAGGTCCGGCTCCCTGCCGCGCGATGACGCCCGCAGCGGGTCCCCGGCGGCGGTCAGGCCCTCCTCGGCCTCGCCGGCCGGCGCTCCGCCCGTATCGTCGCCGGCGGTCTGCGCCAGCGCCGGATAGAGGTTGGGGACGGCACGGACCCGCCAGCCGGGCGTATCGGGTGCGCCCCCGCCCGGCCGGTCTGCCCAGACCTCCGGCGGCGTGCGGTCCTCGCGGCCCTCGCAGAAGGGGCATTTCTCGGCGGCCTCGCTGTCCTCCTCCGGCGCGGCATCCCGCCGAAGTCGAAGGGCCGGTCGGCGCGGGCGGGCGAGAGGATCGTCCGCAGGCCGGTGAGCTGGTCGAGGCGGATCTCGGGGGTGGGCTTCTCGTCAGCCACCTAGAGCGCCTTCCTCATCCGGACGTGCTCGATCCCGGCGTCGATGAACGTCTCGCCCTCGGCGACGTAGCCGTGCGACGCGTAGAACGGCTCGGCGCGGCGCTGGGCGTGGAGGAGCATCTCCGACGACCCGTGCTCCCGCGCCTCAGCTTCCGCCCAGGCGAGCAACCTGCCGCCGACGCCCAGCTCCCGCAGCCGCTTCTCGACCACCATCCGCTCGAGCTTGCACGCGCCGCGGTCCGGATATCGCAATCGGCAGGTTGCGATCACCCCGGAGTCGTCCAGCGCGACGATCTGGGTGGCCTCGCCGTCGAGCTTATCCCGCTCCTCCTCCTCGGAGACGCCCTGCTCGCCGCAGAAGACCCGGATGCGCAATTCCATCGCGGCCTCGACCTCCGCTGCGTCGCGGGCCGTCCGCACGGTGACGGTTAGCCGGCAGTCGGCGCTCAAACGCGCGTCTGAACGGAGCGGTGTTCGGTGGGACTCACTTGCCGGCGTTGTTCTTGGCCATCGCCGTGAAGGCCTCGATCAGGTCGATGGGCAGTGGGAAGACGATCGTCGTGTTCTGGTTGACGCCCATCTCCAGCAGCGTCTGCAGGTAACGCAGCTGCAGGGTCGCCGGGTTCTTGGAGATGATGTCGGCGGCCTGTGCGAGCTTCTCCGCGGCCTGGTACTCGCCCTCGGAGTTGATGATCTTGGCGCGACGCTCTCTCTCGGCCTCGGCCTGCCGTGCCATCGCCCTCTGCATCTGCTCGGGGATCTCGACGTCCTTGATCTCGACCGTGCTGACCTTGACGCCCCACGGCTCGGTCTGCTCGTCGATGATCTTCTGCAGGTCCTCGTTGAGCCGCTCCCGCTCGGCGAGCAGCTGGTCCAGGTCGGCCTTGCCGAGCACGGAACGAAGCGTGGTCTGGGCGATCTGGGACGTGGCCAGTAGGAAGTTCTCGACCTCGACGATCGCCTTGTTGGGGTCGATCACGCGGAAGTAGGCGACTGCGTTGACGCGGGCCGGCACGTTGTCGCGGGTGATCACCTCCTGGGGAGGGATGTTGAGCGTCACCGTCCGCAGGTCGACCCTGACCATCCGGTCGATCACCGGGATCAGGATGATCAGCCCGGGCCCCTTTTGGGCGATCAGGCGGCCGAGCCGGAAGATCACGCCGCGCTCGTACTCGCGCAGAACGCGGACCGCGGAGCCAAGGAAGATCAGAATGAAGAACGCGATTACAACGACAACGCCGATCGCTACCGCCATGCCTGTCAGGCTCCTTTCTCGACGCTTGCCGGGTCTTGGTCGGCGGCCGGCTCGACCACCAGCGTCAGTCCGTCCACCGACCTGACTCGCACTCTATTGCCTAGGTCGATCGTGCTCTCGCGATCCGCGACGCGAGCGCGCCAGAGAGCGCCCTCGATGAAGACCTGGCCCTCCGGATCGAGCGGCTCCCGTACCTCGCCCAGGTCGCCCACCAGCTCCTCGTAGCCGGTCCTCACCGGTTGCCCGCGATGCGCGGCGAGCGCCTTGCGGCTGGCGAAGACGATGAACCCGGCGAGGATCACTCCGGCAATCACGATCGCCGCCACCGGCAGGTCGTGTCCGGCGTCCCGCCACGCGAAGCCGGCCCCGACCAGCGCGCCCACCCCGAGCAGTCCCAGCACCGTCGTCGGCGCGTGCGCCTCCGCGATGAAGAGGAGGACGGCGACCACGAACAGTGCGATGGCGAGCTCGGTCATGAATTCATTATCCGCCCCCCAGGGCGTAACGCTGGATATCCGGCGGCAAGATCGGCCTCGTTTCGGTATTGGCCCTGGTGCGTGAACGCCACGTTCCCGGCCCGGTCGTAGAAGACGGTCGCCGGATAGCCGATGCCGTGGAGCTCCTGGCGGATGGACTTGTCCGGGTCGCTGTAGGACGGATAGGGCAGCGGCAGCTCGCCGAGGAACGTCTTGGCCGAGCCGCTCGAGTCATCCGAGTCCACCCCGAGGAAGGCGACGTCCTTGGCGTGCTTCGTGGCCTGGGATTGAAGGAAGGGGAACTCGAAGCGGCAGGGACCGCACCACGAGGCCCAGTCGTTGACCACTACGGGGGTTCCCTTGAGCGCCGCCAGCCGCTGGTCGAACGTGTCCTTGCCGCCGTCCAGCAGCTGGTTTGCCTGACCGCGGATCTCGGCGAGCTGGGGAGGTGCGCCGGTGAGCGGCTGGGTCGCCTGCTCGAGGGACAGCCGCGAGTCCGGGTTCCCGCCGCTTCCGCCGGCGCAGCCGGCAACCGCCAGCGCCGCCGCCAGAACGGCGATGCCGAGCAGCCGCGCGGGCACGGCCGACGCCTGGACGAGTCGGATTTCACATTTAGGGAATACGTGTTGTCGATCAAGAGTGCTTTAATTCCTATCGGTCCATCAAGTTCCTGGACCCAGGGAGAGCCCGGAGCGGACAGCCGTATCTCGGGTGTCTTCCGTGATCAGGCCAAATGCGCCTCGCCATCCTTTCGATTGGCGGGGAGCGGCGGATCAGAGAGCCTCAGATGGCTGAAGAGACCAAGCCGGCCGCCAAAGCGGCAAAGGCGCCTACGAGCGCCGACATCGAGCGTGCTCGAGAGTTCGCGCGCGAGCCATTCCTGCTCGAGGGCGAGAAGCCGAAGGACCTGGCCACCGGCACACCCCGGCGCAGGGCCCTGGACGCCGCCCTCGCCGAGATCGACGAGGGGCTCGAGGCGCCCTCGATCGAGTGGCGCCGGGACTTCTCCCTCATGCTCGGCCTCGAGCGCCTGCTCTCGGAGGACGAGCCACACCTCGCCGACGGCGCCGAGCTCTCCTCCCACCAGGTCGACGCGCTCTCCGGAACCCTCGCCGCGCTGATCGCCGACGTCCAGGAGAGGGTCAACGGCAACGCCTGGACCGGCAACGGGAACGGCAACGCCTCTCCCGCCCCAACCAAGGACGAGACGCCCTCCGAGAACGGGGCGGGCTCCGACACCGAAGAGGAGGCCCTCGAGGAGGAGGAAGAGGAGGAGGAGGCGACCGAGGAAGAAGAGGCCGAGGACTGGGTCGAGCAGGTCGACGAGGAGGTCGTCGAGGAGGCTCCGGAGGATCCCGGCGCCGACCGCCGCTTCTGGTTCGAGCACGCCACCGGGTCCGGCAAGACCGTCGCCGCCGTCGGCTTCATCGAGGCCTCCCGCACGGGCGGCATCCTGATCCTCACCCACCGCCGCAACCTCGTCGACCAGTTCATCGGCGAGATCTCCGATCGCGGGTACGCTGACCGGCTCTCGCCGCCGCTGCTCGACGGCGCCGACCATCCGTATGGCCCGGTCACCGTCGAGACGTATCAGTGGTTCGTCCGCAACGCCGGCCGGATCTCGGATGCCTACTCGATCGTGATCTGCGACGAGGCCCACACCGCCCTCGGCGAGAAGACCAGCGGCTGCATCCGCGCCTGGGTCGGCCCGGTCTTCATCGGCATGACCGCGACCGGCGCCCTGATCGCGCGCCACGTGGCGGATCTCTTCCCCACCCAGACCTCCCGCTTCGACCTCGCCCAGGCGGCCCGCCGGGGCGTGATCGCGCCGCTCCGCTGCGTGCGGATACCGCCCGGCCCCGGCGTGCGAACGATCGCCAAGGTGCCACTGCGCAAGGGAGAGGTGGACCAGGACTTCGATCAGGAGGAGCTGGCCAAGCTCCTGGACCAGGCGCCCTTCAACGTCGCGATCGCGGATCTCTATCGCTCGCGGTTCCGGCGGGTGCCCGGAGTCGTCTACACCGCCGGCGTCAAGCACGCGAAAAACGTCGCCAAGGCCTTCCAGGACGCCGGCATCAACGCCCGCGCGGTCTCGGGCGAGACTCCCAAGCGGGAGCTGGCCGAGATCCTGGCCGGGTTCGAAAGAGGCGAAGTCGATGTGCTGTGCAACGCGATGCTGCTCGCCGAGGGCTGGAACTCGCCCCGCGCGACCATCTGCATGCATCTGGCCCCGACCGCCTCGCGCCGCGTCTACCAGCAGCGCGTCGGCCGAGTGACCCGGCGCAACCCCGGCAAGGAGGCCGGCCTGGTGATCGACCTCGTCCACCCGGCCACCACCCACGACGAGACCATCGTCACCCTCCACAGCCTGCTCGACCGCGACGTCTATCGCGGCGGCGCGATCGTCGTCGGACCGGTGAGGCGCGGCCGCGGGCGCAGGGTCCGGGTCGAGAAGCGCGTCGTGCCCGTGTCCGACCAGTCGGAGCGGCGCCTGCGGGTGCTCGAGCGCGAGCTCTGGCGGATCGCGGTCGAGAACCTGAACCACTCCGAGCAGCACGTCTGGGCCGCCCTGGCGGGCGCCCGGGTCAATCCCTCCGGCTGGCGCCGGGCCAAGGCGATGCTCCAGCACGACCAGACCAAGGAGCTGCGCCGCCGGTTCCTGCTCACCTGCGTGCAGCGCAACCGCAACCAGCAGCTGCGGATCAAGGCGCTCGCCGAGATCGCAGCCCTCCGCGACGCGGATGCCTTCGACGACGCGATCGACACGGTCGGGACCTGGTCCCGCGACGACCGCCGGGCCGGGACCAAGGTCCTGCTCGAGGCACTGGCCGAGCGGCGAATCGGCCGTCGCGACCAGGCCCAGGCCTGGGTCTGGCGCCTCGCGGACTACACCCGCGACCTCCACGAGGAGTACGCGGTCCAGCGCTGGCCCGAGACCAAGCGCCTGCTCGGGCTGCTCGTCAACTCGTCAGGCCGCGCCCATGGCCGCAACGCGCGCCGGCTGGTCCACGCCGCCCGCAATCACGACCGCCGCCTGGCCGCTGCCCTGCTCGCCGCCGGCGTCGCCCACACCCCCGAGGGCGAGGAGGTCCTGCGCGGCGCCAAGATGCGCGCCGCCCGCAAGCCCTCCGCCGTCGCCCGCGAGCTGCTTCGCAACTTCCCCAAGTCCGGCGGCGGCCGCCGCCGGCGCCGCAAGCGCAAGGGTGGCGGCTCGCAGGATGGCGCGCGGAAGAACGGCGCCGCCGCGAAGGCGAACGGCGAGCAGACGGACGAGCAGGAGGTCGAGGAGCTCGACGTGGAAGAGAGCGAGAACGGCTCGGGGCCGGAGGCCGAGGAAGAGCTGGAGGCCGCCGAGGCCGCCGACGAGTCATAGGTTCATGGCTCGGCAGGGGCCATTCTGGGACGTGATGGAGGGACGGGCGGACCCGCCGCCGGCAGCCGTCCTGCTGGGTTGGAAGCTGGTCGAGATCGATCCCGACGAGGGGACGATCGAGGTCGCCTTCACCGCCTCGGATCAGTTCCTCAACCCCGCCGGGACGGTCCAGGGAGGATTCTTGGCGGCGATGCTCGACGACACGCTCGGCCCTGCGCTGGTTGCGACTCTCGGCGACGGCGAATGGGCCCCGACCACCGACCTGCACGTCCAGTTCCTGAAAGCGGCGAAGCCGGGCGAGCTTCGCGGTCACGGCCGAATCGTCCGCCGCGGCAGGGACGTCGCCTTCCTGGCCGGCGAGCTGCGTGACGCCGATGGCGAGGTCGTCGCGAGCGCAACGGCCACCGCCGCGATCCGCAAGCCGCAGGGCTGAGCTCTAGGGCTCGATGGCGAGGTGGACCTCGCCGGCACCGAGTGAGACTCGCTCCCCGTCGTCCTGCTCGACCACCAGGTGGCCGCGCTCGTCGATCTCCTCGGCGACGCCCTCGCCGCCCTCCCACGAGATCCGCCTGCCGCAGAGCGCGTCGCGGGCCCGGTAGGCGCTCAGGATCTCCTCGTCGGGCGCCAGGGTCCAGCGCCCCAGGGCGTCGTTGAGCGCTCCAAGCGCCGCCCGAACGCTCGGCGCCCCGCCGGCTGGCAGCCCGCCCTCGGCCTCGGTGGGCAGCAGGGAGACCGCCGTCTCACGCAGCTCGGGCGGGAAATCCTCCTCGGCGATCGCCACGTTGAGGCCCACTCCGACCACCGCCCAGCCCTCGTCAGGCCGCGCCTCGACGAGCACCCCCGCCACCTTGCGCTCGTCGACCCAGACGTCGTTCGGCCACTTGAGCTGACAGCGAACGGGCGCCACCCTCTCCGCCGCTTCGCAGACCGCGAGCGGGACGGCCAGCGGCAGCAGCGCCGACCGGTCCGCAGCGAACGGGCGCAGCAACGCCGAATAGAGCAGGCACGACCCCGGCGGCGCGAACCAGGCAGTGCCCCGGCGCCCGCGCCCGGCCGTCTGCTCGGTCGCCGTCACCACCAGCCCACCCGGAGCGCCCTCGGTCGCCATCTCCTTCGCGCGCTCGTTGGTCGAGTCGGTGCGGCGGTGGTGCCGGTGCGGGTTTCCGATCACAGCGGTCGCAGCGTGACCTCGCTGTCCGGTCTCAGGTCCATGAGCCCGGCGGCGCTGCCGCCGCTGACGGCCAGGGCGAGGGCCCCCGAGGAGTCCTCGAAGAGCAGCACGTCGGCGGGGCCCACGTCCGCGAAGGTGCGCGCCCAGACAGCCTCGAAGCGGCCATCGGGCGCGCGAACCTCCAGGGCGTCTCCCGGCCGGATGGGGCCGTCGGCGAGCATCGAGGAGTCGACGTCGAGCGTCACGTTGCCGTAGCCGTCCTCGTGGATCGCGTGGGCCACGACCTCGCCCCCCGAGATCCGCGGCGTCGGCAGGTCGAGCGCGGCGAGGGAGCCCGGATCGATCGAATCCCCGGCCTCGCCGAGTCGCGCGCCGAGGGAGAGATGCGCCGCAACGGGGGCGAACAGGTCGCGGCCGTGAAAGGTCGCCGAGACCGGCTCGAGCCGAAACGGCGAGCGCGAGAGCTCGACCGCCTCGAGGGCGCCTCCGAGCCGGTCGAGAGCCCGGGTGAGCACCCCGTTGTCGGGGCCGACGAGAAACCGGTCCTCGGCCGCGGAGACCGCAACCGCCCGCCTGGCGGAGCCGACTCCCGGGTCCACCACCGCCAGGTGGACCCCCGGCGGGCAGGAGGGCAGGGCGTTGGCGAGCGCGATGGCGCCCTGGCGAATGTCCTGGCGAGCGATCCCGTGGGTGAGGTCGATCAGCGGCGCGCCGGGGGCGATCTGCGAGATCACGGCCCGGCAGACGCCGGCGAACTCATCCTCGTATCCGTAGTCGGAGAGAAAGGTGATCGGCCGCGGAGTCGCCACGTCCGGATCCTATTTCCGCGGACGACTAGTCCGCCGTCGCGGCCAGCAGCGCCTCGACCAGCCCGGCGATGTCGTGGCGCTCGGCCTCCACGTCGACGGTGAGCCCCGCCTCCCGGGCGGCCTCGCTCGTGACGGGGCCGATCGAGACGACCTTGGCGCCCTCGGGAATCCCGTTGGAGCTCGCCTCCATGAAGTTGCGGACCGTGGAGGAGGAGGTGAAGGTGATGAAGTCGGCGTCGCGGGCGCGCTCCAGCGCCTCGGGGTCGGGGGCCTCAGCGACGGTCTCGTAGAGCGTCACCACGTCGACCTTCGCACCCCGCTTGCGCAGCGCCTCTGGGAGGACCTCCCGCCCTTCCGCAGCGCGCGCGACCAGCACGGGCTTGCCCTCCAGCTCGAGCTTGTTCAGCTCCTCGACCAATTCCTCCGCGACGAAGCGCTCGGGAACGATGTCGGCCAGGACGCCGTGGGCCGCGAGCGCGGCCTCGGTCCCGGACCCGATCGCCGCCACGCTCGCGTTGGCGAGGGCCCGCGCGTCCCGGCCCTCGGCCGCCATCGCCTCGAACAGCAGGCCTACCCCGTTGGTGCTGGTCAGGCAGACGAGCGCGTAGCTGTGGAGGGACTCCACCGCGAGTCGGACCTCCTTGGAGTCGATGCGCGGCTCGATCCGGATCGCCGGCAGCTCGACCGACTCGGCCCCCAGGGCGTCGAGCCGGCGGGCCAGCTCGCTCGCCTGCGCGCGGGCCCGGGTGACGACGACCTTCTTGCCGTGCAGCGGCCGCCGCTCGAGCCAGGCGATCCGCTCCCTGTGCGCGGCGACCGGGCCGACAACCGTCACGGACGGCGGCCGAATCCCGGCTTCCTCGGCGGCGGAGGCGATGCCGTCGAGGGTGGAGGCGACGGTGCGCTGTCCTGGGAGCGTGCCGCGCTCCACCACGGCCGCCGGCTCCGATGCGTCGCGACCGGCGGCGATCAGGCTCTCCGCGATCCGCGGCAGGGCCTTGACGCCCATGTAGAAGACGAGCGTTCCCGGGAACCTGGCGAGCGCCTCGTAGTCGAGCGCCGAGTCCTCCTTGTCGGGATCCTCGTGACCCGTGACGAAGGCGACCGCTGACGCCTCGTCGCGGTGGGTCACCGGAATCCCCGCGTAGGCGGGCGCGGCGATCCCCGCGGTGATGCCGGGGACGACCTCGAACGGGATTTCCGCGTCAGCCAGGGCCTCCGCCTCCTCGCCGCCCCGCCCGAAGACGAAGGGGTCGCCGCCCTTGAGGCGGACGACGAGCTTGCCCTGGCGGGCGCGATCGATCAGCAGCTCCGCGATCCCCTCCTGGGGGACGCTGGCCGCGCCCGGCTCCTTGCCGACGTAAATCAGCTCGGCGTCCGGCCTGGCGACCGCCAGGGCTTCGTCCGGGATCAGGCGGTCGTGGACGATCACGTCGGCCGCGACGATCAGCTCGAGGGAACGGGTGGTCATCAGGCCCGGGTCACCGGGCCCTGCGCCCACCAGAAAGACGATCCCGGGGCCGTCGCTCACGTCACGACCGCCATCTGCTCGGCGCGCTTCAAAATCTCGTCGGCTCCCGCGGCCTTCATCCTCTCCGCCAGGGCGCCGCCGAGGCCCTCGGGGTCGGACGCGTCCACCTCCATCTCGTCACGCAGCCACTCACTGCCGTCGGGCAGCCCGCAGAAGGCGCGCAGGCGCATGAGCCCGCCACCCTCGAGGGTTGCGATCGCCCCCAGCGGCGTGTTGCAGCTGGCGTCGAGAGCCGCGACCAGGGCTCGCTCCGCGGTGAGCGTGCCCAGCGCGCCCCGATCGGTGATCGACTCGGCGGCGGTGACCGGGCGGTCCTCGGAGTGCCGAGCCTCGATCACCAGCGCGCCCTGGCCGGGAGCGGGGATCACCTCGTCGGGCTCGATAGGGAAGGCCATCTCCTCGGCGCGGCCGAGCCGGTGCAGGCCGGCTGCGGCCAGCACCAGGCCGTCGAAGTCGCCCGCCTCCAGCCGGTCGAGCCGGGTGTCGACGTTGCCGCGAATCTCGACGACCTCCAGGTCAGGCCGCCGGGCGAGGATCTGGGCGCGGCGCCGCAGACTGGAGGTGCCGATTCTCGACCCCGGAGGACACTCGCCCAGCGAGTCGACATGGCCAACGTAGGCATCGCGCGGATCCTCCCTCGCGGGCACGCCGGCGATCTCGAGGCCATCGGGAAGCTCGGTCGGCAGGTCCTTGGCGGAATGGACGCCGAGGTCGACCTCTCCGATCAGCAGCGCCTGCTCGATCGCGCTGACGAAGCGGGCCTTGTCGCCGCCAGCCGTAATGCGAGGGCGCGCGTCAGCGCGACCCGTTTGATGAGGGCCGGAGGTCTTGATCGGCACGATCTCCGCACCCCCGAGCTGCTTGGCGACGATCTTCGCCTGCGCGAGCGCCAGCGCGCTGCCGCGCGTCCCGAGCCGAAGCGCTGGCTCAGCCACGTTCGCTTCGGCGACGCCTCTCGTCGAGGTCGGCGACGTCGGCGCCCTCCGGGGCCTCCGGCTCGGTGCCGGCGTCGAGCCCGAAGAGCTCGCGGAGCGCGCTGACCTGCAGGTAGGCGTCCTCGCGGTCGGCGATTCCCTTGATCCTCACGGTGGGCTCGTGCAGCAGCCGGTTGGCGATCGCCCGGGCCAGCTGCTCGACCCGCTCGCGATCGGTGGCGGAGAGGCTCTCCCACCTGGTGGCGTTCTCGGAGAGGACCTGGGCGACAATCGAGTCGGCCCGCTCACGGAGCGCCGCGACGGTGGGCATCACCTCCTGGGCGCCCAGCCAGCGCTCGAAGCGGCTCAGCTCGGAGTCCAGGATGCCGCCCGCATGGCGGGCCTCCGCCTCGCGGCCCGAGGCGTTCTGCTCGACGATCGCCTGCACCTCGTCGACGTCGAAGAGGCTCACGCCCTCGATCTCGCGGCACTCCGGGTCGATGTCGCGCGGCACGGCGAGGTCGATCAGGAGCAGGGGCGCCCCGTCGCGCTGGTCCATGATCACCCCGAGCTCGGACCGCTCGATCAGGTGGTGGGGCGAGTTGGTTGCGGAGACGACGATGTCCGCGCTCGAAAGCTGGGCGGGGAGCTCGTCGATCCGGACGGCGCGGCCCCCGAACTTCTCAGCCAGCGAGATCGCGCGCTTGTAGCCGCGGTTGGCGATGAAGACGGCGTCCGAGCCGCGGGCGGCGAGCGCTCGGGCGGTGAGCTCGGAGGTCTCACCGGCGCCGATCAGCAGCACGCGCCGGGCGCTCAGGTCGCCGAGGTTGCGCTGCGCCAGCTCGACGGCGACCGACGGAATCGAGACGCCCTTCTCGCCAACGGCCGTTTCGGTGCGCGCCCGCTTGCCCGCGGCGAGCGCGCCGCGGAACATCCGGTTGAGGATCGGGCCGGTCGCGCCCTCCACCAGCGCCAGCTCGTAGCCCCGCTTGACCTGCCCCTGGATCTCGGCCTCGCCGACGATCATGGACTCGAGCCCGGCGGTCACCCGGTAGAGGTGCCTGGCGGCCTCAGCGCCACGGAGGGAGTAGAGGGGGCCGAGCAGCTCGGTGGGCCGGATTCCGGCCTCCCGGGCCAGAACCCCGAGCCCTGCGGCCTCGGCCTCGACAGAGTCGGTGGCGACCAGGTAGAGCTCGGTGCGGTTGCAGGTTGACAGCGCAGCCGCCTCGCTGATCGGGTCCTCCGTGACGAGCGCGTTCAGCACACCGGCGGCTCGCCCCTCCGTGAGGGCGAGCTGCTCCCGCAGCGCCAGCGGCGCCGTGCGGTGGGAGACGCCGAGCGCCAGCAGGCCGCTCATCCGCGACCTCCCTGGCGGACGGCCTCGATCTCCTCCTCGCGGCCGCGGATCGGCCCGACACCGCGCTCCCCGCTCTGGCCCTGAGACCGGTCGGCGAGGTCGGCGAGCGAGCTCAGGTCCCGTTGGATCCGCTGCAGCTTGCCGGCCATGATCGCCACGTAGATCAGGAGCAGCAGCAGGAAGACGACGTAGGCGCCGCCGACGTAGCCCCCGTTCTCGATTGCGAGCAGCGGGGTCATGTCGTGGCCTCGAGGGCTCTGCGGATCCGCTTCAGGTTCCCCGAGGCCGCCTTCGCATCGAGCTCGAACCAGACCAGCGTCGCCCAGAGCAGCGCGATGCCGACCATGCAGACGAGGAAGGCGAAGAGCATCGAGTCGGGCAGGCCGCCGGACGACGAGAAGGTCCGTGGGTGTATGTAGGGCTGCGCCAGCCGCACCGCGAGGAAGTTGAGTGGGACGAAGGCCCCCGCCGTGATCGCGAAGACAGACGAGTAGCGCGCCTGGCGGTCCTGGTCCTCGATCGAGTAGCGCAGGGGGTAGTAGGTGGCGTAGAGCAGGAAGACGATCAGGAAGCTGACCAGGGTCGGCTCCCTCCACTCCCACCAGACGCCCCACTGGCTCTTCGCCCAGATCGCGCCGGTGAGCAGCACTGCCAATCCGAAGATCACCGAGATGTGGATCGAGACGTAGGCGCGGGCGTCGTGCTTCCGATCGCCGGTCCGCAGGTGGCGGATCGCGTGCACCGCGGCGACCATGAAGCCGACCAGCGAGACGGTGGCCAGCGGCACGTGCAGGTAGAAGATCTTCTGAGCGAAGCCCTCGGTTGCGTCCTCCGGTGCGTAGAGGAATGCCAGCGCATAGCCCGCTCCCATCACGATCACCGTGGCGACCGCGAGGCGGCGAAGCGTTATCGAGTGGAGCGCGCTGGCCATTTGGAGTGCTCCTCGGGTCAGTCCTCGAGCAGGAAGTCGAAGGTCGCGTAGCCGACCAGGAGGAAGATCAGATCGTAGAGGCCGAGCAATCCCAGCCACGTGCCGAAGCGCCCATAGTCGGGCCCTGACGACGCCAGCAGGTGCTCGCCTGCGCCCGCCGCGGCGATCACCAGCGGGATCAGCAGCGGCAGCAGGATCAGGGGGGCGAGCAGGTCCCGCGCGCTCGACATCGTCGCGATCGTCGAGATCACCGTCCCCGTCGCCGCCAGCCCGACGTTGGTCAGCAGGAGGATGAGGGCGAACGGGATCAGCCCGGAGGCGGAGTCGAGGAAGAAGAGGGCGAAGATCGGCACCGCCACCAGCTCCAGGACGACGAGGTAGATCACCAGCGCGCTCGCCTTCGCGGCGAACAGGACGGTGCGATCTATCGGCGCCAGGCGGATCAGGTCGAAGCCGCCCTCCTCGCGCTCGGCGACGAACAGGCGGTTGATCGCGAGCAGCGCGGCGAACAGGAGCGTCGGCACCAATACGCCGGCCGCGAGCTCCCCGTCGAGCGAGGTGCGGTCGAGCCCGAACCGGAAGATGACGAAGGC
Organism: uncultured Solirubrobacterales bacterium; assembly: GCA_963747425.1. Lineage (GTDB taxonomy): Bacteria > Actinomycetota > Thermoleophilia > Solirubrobacterales > 70-9 > DASUPK01. The sequence continues at coordinate 132,582 of CAVVFJ010000008.1, read as the reverse complement.
GGAGACGGCGAAGAGCGCCATCGCGGGCAGCGAGCGGAGGGTGCGGAGCTCGACCCGCAGGTCCTTGCGCAGGAGGGCGCTGAACGGGGTCATTGCAGCTCCAGGACGACGTCCGCGCCCGCCGTCGCCGCCTCCCGGTCGTGGCTGACGATGACGCGGCTGCGCCGCCCGCCGGCGGCGATCAGCGGCTCGATCAGCTGACGGGCCTCGGAGTCCAGGTGGGCGTCCGGCTCGTCGAGCAGCAGCAGCTCGGGCTCGTGCAGCACGGCGCGGCAGATGTCGACGCGCTGCTTCATCCCAGCGGACAGCTCCGCGACGCGATCGTCACCGCGCTGGGACATCCCGACGGTGTCGAGCAGCCGCTCGATCCGGGCCGCCGCGGCCACCGGATCGAGCCTGTGCAGCGCAGCGGCCAGGTTGAGGTTCTCGCGGGGGCTGAGGTCCCGATAGAGGAGGGGCGCGTGTCCGAGATAGCCGACCCTGCCCCGCAGCAGGTGCGTCTCCTTGGGAAGGGCGCAGCCCAGCACGGAGACGTCCCCGCCGCTGGGCCGTAGCAGTCCGGCCAGGATCCGCAGCAGCGTCGACTTGCCGGAGCCGTTGGGCCCGAGGACCGCCAGGCTCTCGCCGGGCTCGAGGCGGGCGCGGATGCTCGCCAGGGCGGTCCGGTCGCCGAAATCGCGGCGCAGCCCAGCCAACTCGATCGCGGGTTGGATCGTCTTGGTCGCGGTGGGCGTCGCTATGGCCGCCGTTTGCTCCACGCGAGCAAAGCTAGCGGTGATTTGAGGACGACTCCGGCTCTAGAGCTTCAGGCAGTAGCCGTAGGCGGTGAGGCTGGCGTCCGGGCCGAAGTGGTTGAAGGCGGATGCCTGCCAGCTGCCGTTCGTGTTGACGAAGCCGTTGGTGAAGAAGGACGAGCCCGCGGGATCTGTGCTGAACCCGCCGAAGACGAGGTGGCCGCGGCGACAGGAGGGAGTGGTCGCGGTCGCGAACTGGCCGGTCCCCACCGAGGTCGAGGCGGAGACCTCTTTGAGCAGCGGCTTCTTGCTGCGCCAGCAATAGGCGATCGCCGTGAGCTCGCCGCCGAAGCCGCCGAAGGCGCGCCCGGTGACGCTCCATGACTTCTGGATATCGCCCGCGACTCGGTGATGTAGTCGCCGCCGCGTGCCACGAAGTCGGTGCGCTGGAACCCCCCACCGAAGAGATGCCGGCGACCGGGGCAGGTGGCCACGGCGGTCTTCGTCTGGCCCGGGCCCACGAAGATCGTCTTGTGCGGAGGGGTGACGTGCTTCTGCTTACGGGCGCAGGCGACCTGCATCGTCACGTTGCGCGGCGTCGTGCTGCCGGCGGAGGGATCGAAGAGGACCACGGTGCTGTGGTATCCGTGCTGCACGCCCAGCCGCTCGTAGGAGTGCGGATAGATTCCCTCGCCATCCGCATCCGGCAGAGGCGAGCTCGTCATGCCACCTCCGAGGGGGACCAGTCGCCCGGGGCAGCGAACGGTCAGGCGCTGCTTGCTGTTTGCGCCGCTGAGCTGGAAGGTCCGCTGTGCGTAGCTGACGGACTTGCTCGCATGGGCCCTGGGCTTGGCGGCCGCCGTGCCCGGCCCACCGAGGAGCGACAGCAGAAGCGCGCACGCTGCCACCGCGAGCACGGCGACCGTCGCCTGCGTCCTGCCTGTCCCTGTGGGTATCGAGGGCATCCCTATGGGGAACCCATCGGCAGCCCGATAGTCCCGCTCAAGCGAGCAACTTTCCCGCTGGCCCCAAGCACGCCTCAAGCATTGACGAATCCGGGGCTAGGCAAACGTCAAATGACGTCTATTGGACGTCTATCTGCCCTTCTGCATCGTCCGCCGCGTGACCTCCACGAGTGGCCTGAAGCCCTCGCGGAGCGCCTTCAGGCGGTTGCCGTTGCGGCTATAGAGGAGCTGCGCCGAAGAGCGGATCGCGTCGGCGAGCTTGCGGTCATAGGGCTGCCACCACATGTCCCTCGTCCAGCCGGGCTCCCAGGCGAGCTGCTTGACGTTGACGCACTCGTAGAAGCCGAACTTGGAGTGCGAGCGGCCCAGGCCGGAGTCCTTGACGCCGCCCCACGCGCACTGGCAGGCGCCGTGCGAGAAGGAGTGGTCGTTGACCCAGACCATCCCCGACTCGATCTCGTGCGACATCCGCTCGCCCTTGGCGCGGTCCTTGGTCCACACGCTGGCGCCGAGGCCGAACTGCGAGTCGTTGGCCAGCATCAGGGCCTGTTCTTCGCTCTCCACCCTCATCACCGGCAGGACGGGCCCGAAGATCTCCTCGTTCATGATCCGCATCTCGTGCGTGACTCCGGTCAGCACGACCGGCGCGATGAAGCTCCCCTTCATTCCCTTGATCTTGGTGGGGCCGCCGGTGAGCTTCGTGGCGCCGTTCTCCACGGCGTCATCGACCAGCTCGGTGACGATCTTGGCCTGGTCGTCGGAGACCATCGGGCCGATCTCGGTGGTCCACTGGCGAGGGTCGCCGACCGTGAGGCGCTCGGTTTCGCGGACCACGCCCTCGAGGAACTCGTCGGCGACGTCGTCGACGACGTAGACGCGCTCGATCCCGGAGCAGGTCTGCCCGGCGTTGGCGAAGCCGCCCCAGACGGCGCCCGAGACGGCGTTGGCGAGGTCGGCGTCGGCGCAGACGATCTGGGGGTCCTTGCCCCCGAGCTCCAGCACGGAGCCCTTCATCCGCTTGGCGCACTCGACGCCGACCTTCTTGCCGACCTCGACGGAGCCCGTGAAGAAGATCTTGCCCGCGGTGGACTTGACGAGCGCGTCGCCGATCCGGCCGCCGCCGTGGACCGTGCGAATCAGGCCCTCGGGCAGGCCGGCCTTCTCGAAGGTCTGGCGGATCCGCTCGCCGATCAGCGGGGTCAGGCTGGCCGGCTTCAGCACCACGCCGTTGCCCGCCATCAGCGCGATTGCGACCTCGCCGAAGGGGATCGACCAGGGGTAGTTCCAGGGTGCGATTACGCCGACGACGCCAATCGGCTCGAAGCTGAACTTCGCGCTCTTCGACTTCAGGATCAGCGGCATCGAGATCTTCTCGTCGGAGAGGATTCCCGGCCCGTTGTCGGCGATCCACTTGAGCGAGTCGACCGTGGGGAGGAGCTCCATCGTGTAGCTCTCCACCCGCGGCTTGCCCTGCTCGCTTGTGAGCAGCTCCGCGATCTCGTCGAGGTCGTTGAGCAGCACATCGACGGCGCGGCGCATGTAGCGGGCGCGATCCTCCAGCGACAGAGCCGCCCAGAATGGCTGCACCTCACCCACGTCGTCGACGATGCCCTGCACCTTCGCGGGCGTGATCGTCTCGACGGTGCCGATCAGCTCGCCGGTCGCCGGGTTGAAGGATTCGAGCGCGGGCTTCGCCTTCGCCTTGGAGCGCTTCGCGGAGGGCTTGGCCTTCTTCCGTGACTTGGCGGGCGCGGCGCCGTTGCCGCTCCTGCCATCGCCTGACTTCGCACCGGTCTTGCGGGAGCTGCTCGCCTCCATCGTTGGTTCCTCTCGTCGCCTTCGCTCGTCCTCGGCGATTCTACGCGCGAGGCGAGCAGCGACCTCCCGCCGAGGCCGCTTCCTCCCAGTTTCCCCCGAGCCAAACCCCTGAGAAATTTGAAGGCCGGGAGCAATCCCCGAGCTCCCGGCCTTCGTTGTCCACTCCCCGGCTTTTTACGCGCCGGCTCCGGCGAACCAACGAGTGCCAGAGCGTCAGACAGGGCTCAAAACACGGACTTCTCGAAAAGGTTGCGCAGTGAAGCGCACCGGCCGCTGCTTAACGTGGCGCTAATCGTCTGAGAGCAGCCGGCGCAGCCGCTCCAGCCGCACACCGAGCTCCGCCTCGAAGCCGCGGTCGGTCGGCTCGTAGAAGCGCTCGCCCCGCACGGATTCGGGAGCGAGCGGCTGGTCGGTGACGCCGCCCGGCTCGTCGTGCGGATAGCGGTAGCCCTCGCCCCGGCCGAGCTGCTTGGCGCCGGGGTAGTGGGCGTCCTGGAGGTGCGGTGGCGGCTCCGCGGCGCCGTGCTCGCGGACGTGGGCGGTGGCCTTCGAGATCGCCCTGGTCGAGGCGTTGGACTTCGGCGCCAGCGCCAGATAGGCGGCCGCCTGGGCGAGGTTGAGGGCGCACTCGGGCAGCCCGACGCGGTCGACGGCCTGGCCGGCGGCGGTTGCGATCACGAGGGCCTGAGGGTCGGCGTTGCCGACGTCCTCGGAGGCGAAGATCACCATTCGGCGGGCGATGAAGCGCGGGTCCTCGCCGCCCTCGAGCATCACCGCGAGGTAGTAGAGGGAGGCGTCCACGTCCGAGCCGCGGGTGGCCTTGATCCAGGCCGAGATGTAGTCGTAGTGCTTGTCGCCCTCGCGGTCATAGAGCAGCGCCTTGCGCTGCAGGGCGTCCTCGACGGCCTGGACGCCGATCTCGTTGCTTCCTGCGGCTCGCGCCGCCTCCGCAGCGCGCTCGACCGCCGCAAGCGCCACCCTGCCGTCGCCTCCTGCGCGCGTGGTCAGCATCGCCAGCGCCTCGTCCGAGATCGCCGGCGGATCGGGGATTCCCCGCTCGTCGCCGAGCGCGCGCAGGACGAGCTCCTCGATCTCGGCCGCCCTCAGCGCGCGGAACTCGTAGATCTGGGAGCGGGAGAGCAGCGCCGAGTTGACCTCGAAGTAGGGGTTCTCGGTGGTCGCCCCGATCAGCGTGATCAGCCCTTCCTCGACGGCCGGCAGGAGCGCGTCCTGCTGTGCCTTGTTGAAGCGATGGATCTCGTCGAGGAAGAAGATCGTCGGGCGGCCGGCGGCCCGGCGCTCCCGTGCGCGCGCGATCACCTCGCGGACCTCCGGCCGCCCGGCGTTGACAGCCGAGAGCTCCTCGAAGGCCCCCTTCGCCCGGGCCGCGATGATCCTCGCCACGGTCGTCTTGCCGCTGCCGGGCGGGCCGTAGAAGATCGCGCTGTGCGGCTCGCCGGATTCGATTGCCGTCCGCAGGGCGGATCCGGGCTCGAGCAGATGGGTCTGCCCGGCGAGCTCATCCAGGTCGCGGGGGCGCATGCGGGTTGCGAGCGGCGCGTCCTTGGCCGGGACGCCGGCCTGGCGTGCGTCGTCGCCGGTCTCGAAGAGCTGGTCCCCCGGTTTCGCCATGCTGCCGCAGTATGAACCGCCCCACCGGGTTGCCCTAGGCTGCGATTGATGGAGGAGGGCACCGCAACGGCAGCCGTCCCCCAGGGCCTCGGTCCTCGGGCGGTGGAGCTCCTCGGCCGGCTGATCCAGACCAACACGGTCAATCCGCCCGGCAACGAGGGCCCGATCCAGGACTTCCTGCAGAGGCACGCTGACCGCCGCCGGATTCGAATGCGAGCAGCTCTCGGCCGAGCCCGGCCGGCCGAACCTGGTCGCGCGACTGCGAGGCGCGGCCGACGGGCCGACGCTGACCTTCCTCGGCCACGTCGACACCGTTCGCGCCGATCCTGATGAGTGGACGTTCGACCCGTGGTCCGGCGACGTCGTGGACGGCTGGGTCAGGGGGCGCGGCGCTCTGGACATGAAGGGACAGGTGGCCGCCGAGGTCGCCGCCGCGGCCACCCTGGGCGAGAGCGGCTGGCGCCCGGCCTCCGGAGACCTCCTGCTGGTCATCACCGCCGACGAGGAGGTGGGCGGCGGGCTCGGCGCCCATTGGCTCTGCGAGGAGCGGCCGGACGCCGTCCGCAGCGACTTCGTCGTCAACGAGGGCGGCGGCGAGCTGGTCGAGTTCGCGGGCCGGCGCCTCTACACGCTCAGCGTCGGAGAGAAGGGGATCTTCCGGATGAAGCTGCGGACCCACGGCGAGGCCGGGCACGCCTCCCTGCCGCGGATCGGCGACAACGCCCTGCTCAAGCTCTCCGGCTACCTGGCGGCGCTCTCCGAGCAGCCGCAGCCCGAGCCGACCGAGGTCGGAGAGGCTCTTCTCGAAGCTCTGTTCGGCGAGCCGTTCCCAGGCGAGGAGGGCGTTCGCGCAGGGCTCGAGCGGCTCCGCGCGGAGGAGCCGCTGCTCGCGGACTATCTGGTGGAGCCGATGCTCGGCGTCACCCTCACCCCGACGAAGGCCGAGTCCGGCAAGAAGGCGAACGTGATCCCCTCCGAGGCCGAGGCGTTGATCGACTGCCGGGTCCCGCCGGGCCAGGGCAAGGACGACGCGCTGCGCCAGCTCGCCGCGCTGATCGGCGAGGGCGACTACGAGGTCGAGTTCAGCGAGGCCGTAGTCGGCAACAGCTCGCCGATGGAGTCTCCTCTTGCCGATGCGATTCGCGGCTGGCTCGCCGATGCCGATCCGGGGGCGGGGATCGCGCCCACGGTGATGCCCGGCTTCAGCGACAGCAACCCGTTCCGCACTGCCTTCCCGGACGCCGTCGTCTACGGGTTCTGCCCGTACCGGGAGGTGGACCTGCTGAACGCGGCACCGCTGATCCATGGCGCCGACGAGCGGATTCCCGTCTCCGACGTCGAGCTCTCCGCCGGGTTCTTCTACGAGCTGCCGCGAAGGATGCTGTCGTGAGCGAGACCAACGGAAACCGTGCACCCGCAGGATCCGAGGCAGAGGAGAGATACGTCCTCAGGCTCGGCGGGATGGCTCTGCGCAACGGGCTCCTGATCCACGGCCCCACCTCCTGGGCCGCCGCCGCGCGAGACAGCGCAGGCGAGATCCAGGTCGCCTCGGCCCGCAAGCCTGCGCTCGCCCCGGAGCTGGCGGTGCGCATTCCCCTGCTGCGCGGCCCGCTGCGGCTTGCGGAGGCGTTCCTGCTGATCCCCACCGTGCGGATGAGGCTGCGGGCTGCCCGCCTCCCCTTCGAGGACGTGCGGGTGATCGCCGCGATGCTGGTCGCTTCGAGCGCCAGCCGGGCCCTCCGCAAGCGCCGCACCAGTGCCGCAGTCGAGCTGGTCCAGGCGGCGCTCGGCCTCGCTCCGGCGATGGTGGCGCTCAGCGACCGCAACCTCGCCGCCTACCACGGCGTCGAGCACAAGGCGATCGGCGCCTACGAGGCGGGCTCCGACGACCCCGCATCCGCAACCAAGGAGCACGAGCGCTGCGGCTCCAACCTCGTGGTCCCGATGCTGGTGCTCTCGGCGGCCGGCCAGCTGCTCCTCGAGCGGACCCTGGCCGAGCCGGGCCCTGTGGCCAGGGCGGCGGTCGGCGTCGCGAGCGCCTCGATCGCGGCGGAGATGTTCGCCTGGAGCGAGCGGAACCCCGAGACGTCGGCGGCGCGCGCCTTTCACCGCCCCGGCCATGAGATCCAGCGCCTGATCGCCACCAAGGAGCCCACCCCGGAGCAGCTCGAGGTTGGGGTTGCCGCCCTGCGCGAGATCCTCCGCGTCGAGCAGGAGGCGGACGCCGCTACGTAGACTCCAGCCAATGTTCGGCCGGATCGATCACATCGGCGTTGCCACCGACGACCTCGAGGGCGCGCTCGCCCTCTACGAAAAGACCCTCGGCATGCCGCTCGCGCATCGCGAGACGGTGGAATCGCAGGGCGTCGAGGCCGCTCTGCTCGACGTCGGCGATGGCCATGTCGAGCTGCTCAGGCCGCTCGATCCGGAGACCCCGGTCGGCAAGTACCTGGCGAAGCGCGGTCCCGGCCTGCACCACGTCGCGTACGCGGTCGGCGACATCGATGACGTCCTCGGCAAGCTCAGCGCCGCCGGCATCGAGCTGATCGACTCCGAGCCGCGACGGGGCATCCGCGACTCACGAGTCGCGTTCCTGCACCCGCGCTCGACCGGCGGAGTGCTGACCGAGATAGTCGAACCGGCCAAGGAGCACTGATGACTTCAGCTGAACGGGTTTCGATCGGGTTCTCAGGCGGGCAGGTCGTGGAGGTTCGGATCGACGACAACAAGCTGAAGGACCTCCGGAAGGCGCTCGAGAAGCCGGACGGCTGGCTCGATCTCGACGCCGAGGAGGGCATGGTCTCGATAGACCTCAGCCAGGTGGTCTTCATCCGCAGCGCGACCACACCACAGCGAATCGGCTTCAGCGGGTGAAGCTCCGGCGCCTGCTGCTGGGCGCCGCCGCCGCGACCGCCGGGGCGGCGCTCTGGTGGCGCAAGAACCCGTCGGCGTGCCCGTACGGCCAGCGCTTCTGGGTGGAGGCCCCGCATCCCCTGATCACACGCCCGCGGCTGCGGGAGATCCTCGCTCCCGAGCCGGGCGAGCGGATCCTCGAGGTCGGCCCGGGGACCGGCTACTACACGCTCGAAGTGGCGGAGTGGCTCAAGCCCGACGGACAGCTCGACATCCTCGACCTCCAGCGGGAGATGCTCGACCACACGATGAGACGCGCCGCCGAGAGGGGACTGGAGAACATCACGCCGGCCGTGTCCGATGCCACGGCGATGCCCTACGAGGACGGGACTTTCGACGCGGCCTACCTGGTGACCACTCTGGGTGAGATCCCGGACCAGGAGGCGGCCCTCCGCGAGCTGGCCCGGGTCCTGCGCCCCGGAGGGCGCCTGGTGGTCGGCGAGCTGCTCCTCGGTGATCCGCACTACGTCCGGCTCGGCCCGATGAGGCTGCGCGCGAGCGGAGCGGGGCTCGGCTACGAGCGCCGGGTCGGCGGCGCGCCGGGCTATTTCGCGCGCTTCGCGAAGAGCTAGATCAGCCGCGCTCCGAAAGCGCTGCCCAGAGGCGCTCCTCGGCGTCGAGCACCTTCGCCGCCTCGGCGGACAGCTGACGCCAGTGCTCGGGGTCCGCCTCGTCCGGCTCGCTGGCCGTGCGAGCGGCGAGCGCAAGGCTGCTCCAGTCATCGGCCGCCTCGTGGGCCAGGGCGGACTCGTCGTAGCCCGCCTCCTCGAGGAAGCGCGAGTACATCTTCCGGAAGTTCCCGCCGCCGGTTCCGCGGCGCTCGATCACCTGGTAGAGGAAGCGGGCGCACCACTGCCAGTCCTCGGTGGCCGCCGGCCAGTCGCCGGCCTCGGATGCGAAGCGGCGCAGTGCCGGCAGCCCCTCGAAGTCGCCGAGCGGGGGCTCGAGCATCTGGCTTGCCGCCCTCTCAATCGCCTTGGGTGCGTGCGCGATCAGGTTCTCCCGGCTCAGTTCGACCCCCTCGGGCAGGTCGATCGCGTGCCCCTCGAGTGGGAAGATCGGCTGCTGGGAGTGGCGGGCCTCCCTGAGGCTCTCGAGCGAGGTCGTCTGCAGGTCCTCGAAAGCCGTGTCCGAGAGCCAGGCGAGCTCCTCGTCGTATCCCGCGAGCACGACCGCGTGGCCCGGGAAGTGCGCCGAGCGGCCGTAATGGTCCAGGTAGTAGAGGTCGGTGAGCAGGAGCACCGGCCGGCCGGCATCAACCGCATCCTTCGCGATCTCCCAGGAGGCATTGGGATCCGCGTCGGCCTGGAGACGGAGCGGGGCACCGGTGAGCCCGAGGAAATTCTCCTCCAGCCGAGCGGCGCGCCCGTTGGTGAAGCGGGAGGGCGAGTGCTCATCCAGCACGACGTAGTAGAAGCAGGCGCCCGCCCCGAGCCCGAACGCCATCTCCTCGGAGATCTCGACGCCGTGGAACGCGAGCAGGTTGCGCAGCGCCGTCGAGCCGCAGTGATTGCCCGGCACATGCCGGTAGCCCGGCACCATCACTCTGTTGGCGGTCTCAGCCATCAGACCGATTGTCGCCTACATCACACCGGTTGCGCCGTCGCATCAACCGTATTCTGCCCGCCGGTGCTCCAGAGCCTCGACAGTCGCCTGCTCTATGCGATGCGGACCAGATTTCACAGCCCCGCGGCGGAAGGGGTCGGCAGGGCGCTGGGCAAGATCGGCGAGTACGGCGCGGTCTGGCTTGCGATCGGGATCGCGATGGCGTTCGTCGACCAGGGCAACGGTGAGGACTGGGTGATTGCGGGGATTCTCGGACCGGTCGCGATCGGGCTCAACTTCGCGGTCAAGCTGATCGTCAGGCGGCCGCGGCCGGTGCTCGAGGGCCTGCCGCCGCTCGGCGGGGCGCCGAGCTCGCTCAGCTTCCCGTCCGCCCACGCCACCTCGTCGTTCGCCTGCGCGACGGCGATGACGCGGATCGCTCCCGAGGCGGCGTTCCTCTTCGTCCTGGCCGCCGCGATCGCCACCTGCCGGCCCTACCTCGGGATGCACTACCCCTCCGACGTGCTCGCCGGCGCGATCCTGGGAACGGCCATCGGACTGGTAGTTCCTCTCTGATGAAGATCGGGATCGTCGGGATGCCCAATGCGGGCAAGTCGACGCTGTTCAACGCGCTCACCGCGGCCGGCGCCGAGACGGGGGACTATCCGTTCACCACGGTCGAGCCGAACGTGGCCGTCGTACAGGTGCCGGACGAGCGCCTCGACCGAGTCGCGGAGACGCTGCGCTCGTCCGAGACCCTCTACGAGACGATCGACTTCCACGACATCGCCGGGTTGGTCAAGGGTGCGTCGCAGGGCGAGGGCCTCGGCAATCAGTTCCTGGCCTCGATCAGGGAGACCGACGCGATCTGCCACGTGATCCGCGCCCACGGGGCCGGCTCGGTGGCCCATCCGGAGGGCAGGGTCGACCCACTCGCCGACGCCGAGCTGATCGAGACTGAGCTCCTCGCGGCCGACCTGGAGGGGGCCGAGCGCCGCCTCGAGCGCGTCACCAAGCTGGCACGGTCCGGCGAGGCGGAGTCCGTGGCCGAGCACGCCTGGCTGGAGCAGGTGGTCGAGGCCCTGTCGGCCGGGCGCCCGGCCCGCGAGGTCCCCGTTCCGGAGGGAGCCCCCGATGCCCTGCGCAAGCTCTCGCCGCTGACGGCGAAGCCCATCCTCTACGTCGTCAACGTCGACGAGGGCCAGACGGAGCCGCCGCCCGAGCTGATCTCCCATGCGGAGGAGATGCAGGCGAAGGTCGTGGTGATCTCCGCCCGGGTCGAGGCGGAGCTGCGGGAGCTCGATCCGGCGGAGGCGGAGGAGATGCGCGGCGAGCTCGGCATCGAGCGCTCCGGGCTGGAGCGACTGATCCGCGCCGCCTTCGAGCTGCTCGACCTGGTCAGCTTCTTCACGGCGGACACCGACAAGGAGGCGATGGCCCGCACCCTGCGACGCGGGGGCACGGCCTACGACGCCGCCGGCAGGGTGCACGGCGACCTCCAGCAGCGCTTCGTGCGGGCGGAGGTGGTCGCCTGGGACGAGCTCGTCGACGCCGGCGGCTACGCCGCTGCCCGCGACCGCGGCACGCTGCGGATCGAGGGGCGCGACTACGTCGTTCGCGACGGAGACGTGGTCCATATCCGGACCTAGGTTCCCCGCTACGGTGGGTCACTCCAACGAGGGGGCTCGGTCAACTTCCCGGGGAGGTAACGATGCGATTCATCCGCAGCAGGCTTACGTCTGCTCACCTGATCGCGCTGCTGGCGTTGTTCGTCGCGCTCGGCGGCAGCGCCTACGCGGTCCATCTGCGAAAGGGCGCGGTCAAGACCAGGAACATCAAGAATGGGGCCGTAGTCGAGTCGAAGCTCGCCAACGGCGCGGTCACCGACCCGAAGATCGCCACCGGGGCCGTGACGAACCCGAAGATCGTCACCGGGGCCGTGACGAACCCGAAGATCGCCACCGGGGCGGTGACGAGCGCAAAGATCGCAGCTGACGCGGTGACCGGCGCAAACCTCGCCGCCGGTGCCGTGGGCGCGAACGGCGTCGGCCGCATTCTCGTCCGTTCCGCCAGTAAGCCCCTGCCAGACGGCGGGGCCGCAGCGGCGATCGCAACCTGCGCGCCGGGCGAGCGGCTGATCGGCGGCAGCGGCGACGTCAACACGAGCAACTCGCAGGACGTCGTCGTCAACGGCGCCTATCCGAGCGCGGCCGATGGCAGCGCGGTCGCCCCGGGCCAATCGCCAAGCGGCTGGACGGTGCTGGGGGACAACTACCCGGGGGGGACGTTTAGCGCGAGAGTCACTGCCTACGCGCTCTGCCTGAAATAGCCGCTCACTAGAGTCAGCGCGTGACCGCGCCACGGCCGACAGGAAGCCGACTCTGTGTCATCCACGGCAACAGCCTGCCTGAGGCGGCTGATCCGGTCGAGGGCAAGCGGATGACGGTCGACGCGGGCGGCGCGCTTCCGGTGGAGGCAACCGACGGCGGCGACGTCGTCGGGATCCCCAGGCACGGGTTCGACCGCTCCATTCCCGCCCATCTCGTCGATCACCGCGCCAACATCCGCGCGGCCTGCGAGCTCGGCTGCGATCGGGTGTTGGCGCTGGCCTCGGCGGGGAGCCTCGACAAGGACCTGGAGGTCGGGACCCTGATCTGCCCGGACGACTTCTATGCGCCCGAGATCGCTCCCAGCTTCTACCGCGACCCGCGCGGCCACTCCGTTCCGGGCTTTGATGCCGAGTGGCGGCGGGTCGTGATCAGCGCCTGGGGCTCGCTGACCGAGACGGAGCTCGTGGACGGCGGTGTCTACGCCCAGACGATCGGGCCCCGCTTCGAGACGCCGGCGGAGGTCAGGGCGCTCGCCACCTACGCCGAGCTGGTGGGGATGACGATCGCGGCGGAGGCGGTGCTCGCGGGGGAGGCGGCTCTCGCGTACGCGGTGGTCTGCACCATCGACAACCTCGGCAACGGCATCTCCGGCAAGGCGCTGACGGTGGACGAGTACCGCCGCGGCCGCGACCGGACCGCGCGCACGCTGGCGTCGGACCTCGGCAACGTCCTGCCGGCGCTCGCCAAGGGGCTCCCGGGCAGTTGAGCCTGGCGGTCACAGGCGCGACGCTCGACGGCGAGGCCGTCGGCCTGCGCGTGGAGGACGGCGTGATCGCGGAGCTCGGCCCGGCCGTTGAGGCGCAACCCGGCGATCGAGGCGATCGACGCCGAGGGCCTGATGCTCTGCCCGCCGATGGTCAACGGCCATACACATGCCGCGATGACCCTGTTCCGCGGATACGGCGACGACATGGCGTTGATGGAGTGGCTCGAGACGAAGATCTGGCCCGCGGAGGCGAAGCTGGAGCCCGAGGACGTCTACTGGGGGACCCGGTTGGCCTGCCTCGAGATGATTCGCTCGGGGACGACGAAGTTCGTCGACATGTACTGGCACGGGCCCGAGGTCGCGCGCGCGGTGGTCGATTCCGGCGTCCGCGCGGTGGTCAGCAGCGTGATCATCGACCAGCAGGACGCGGACAAGGGTAAGGCCCTCCGGCCCGAGGTGCTCGAGGTGCTCGATCGGCTCGCCGACGCCGGCCCCCGCGTCCAGCCCAGCCTGGGACCGCACGCGATCTACACGGTGAGCCCGGAGTCACTCAGCTGGATCGCCGAGCTCGCCGCCGACCGCGAGATCCCGGTGCAGATCCACCTCTCCGAGACCGAGCACGAGGTGAGCGACTGTGTGGAATCCCACGGGAACCGGCCGGCCGCGTATCTGGATGAGCTCGGCTTCCTCAGCGAGAGAGCGATCCTGGCCCACGGAGTCTGGCTCGACGAGTCCGAGCTGGAGCTGATCGCCGGGCGCGGCGCTACGGTCGTGGCCAATCCCGCGGCGAACATGAAGCTCGCGGTCGGCGGTGTCCTGCCCTATCCGGCCGCGGCGGAGGCCGGCGTCGAGATCGGCCTCGGGACCGACGGGGTCTCCTCGAACTCCAACCTCGACATGTTCGAGGAGGTGAAGCTGCTCGCCCTGAGCCAGAAGCACGCCAGCGGCGACCCGGCGACGCTGCCCGCCGCGGAGGCGCTCGCGATCGCCCGGGGACGGCGCTCGGCCCTGCTCGACGGCACCCCCCTCGCGATCGGAGAGCCCGCGGACTTCCTGCTCCTCCGCGCCTCGGACCCCGAGCTCTCGGCGGGCGAGGAGGACGCCGACCTCGTCTACGCGGCCGGTGGCTCCGTCGTCGACACCACGGTGGTCGCAGGCGAGGTCCTGATGAGGGGTCGAGAGGTGGAGGGCGCCCGCGAGATCGCCGCGGAGGTCCGCTCGCGGGCCCGGAGGCTCACGGGCCTATAGCGTCCCGGCGGTGCGCAGCGAGGCTCGATTCCCGGAGATCCCCGAGAAGGCCGGTCACTACGAGAGCTTCTATCTGAAGCTCGTCCAGCCCGGTGGCGGCAGGGGGGCGTGGATCCGCCACACCGTCCACAAGCGCCCCGGGGAGGAGATCACCTGCGCGATCTGGTTCGTTCTCTTCGACTCCTCCGCCGCGGGGCCGCGCGCGACCAAGCGCCAGTTCGGCCCGGGCGAGCTCGGCGCCGACCCGGAGACCTACATCCGGGTCGCGGACGCCAATCTCACGGACGGTCACGCCGTCGGCCGCGTCGCCACGGACGTCCTCGAGGCGAGCTGGGACCTGAGCTTCGCCGACAGCCACGAGCCCTTTCACCACCTGCCTCGCGACTTCCTCTACCGCTCGAAGCTGCCGAAGACCAAGTTCCTCAGCCCCTACCCGGACGCCGTCTTCAACGGCCAGCTGGAGGTGGCCGGCGAGCGGATCGAGGTGGATGGGTGGCGGGGCATGATCGGCCACAACTGGGGCGCCGAGCACGCCGAGCGCTGGGTCTGGATCCAGGGCTCCGGATTCGAGGGCCGCTCGCCCGAGGATTACTTCGACATGGCGGTGGGCCGGATCAAGGTCGCCGGCAGGACCACCCCATGGGTGGGCAACGCGATGCTGATGCTGGACGGCCGGGCCCACCGGCTCGGCGGCTTCGGCCACATCCCGAGCACCGAGGTGAGCGAGTCGCCAACCGGGGCCAGCTTCGAGCTCAGCGGGAAGGGCGCCAAGGTCAGCGGCAATGTGCACGCCGCCGCCAAGGACTTCGTCGCCTGGATCTACGCCGATCCGGTCGGTCCCGAGCACAACACGCTCAACTGCTCGATCTCGGACCTGGAACTGAACGTGGAGCTCGACGGGGGCCCGGCGGAGCGTCTCGTCGTCAAGGGCGCCGCGGCCTACGAGTTCGGCACCCGCGACCCCGACCACGGCATCCCCGTGCAGCCGTACCCGGACGGCTAGGGGCGAGCCTAGGCCAGGGCCTCGTATTCGCCGGCGGTGAGCTCGATCTCGAGCGCGGCGAGGTTCTCCCTCAGGTGCTCGAGCGAGAGCGTGCCGGGGATCGGCAGCATCGCCGGAGAGCGGCGGAGCAGCCAGGCGAGAGCGATCTGCTCGCGGGAGGCGCCACGGCTCTCCGCGATCTCGGCGAGCGCCGGCGGCTCGTCTCCCTTGAGTGGGTAATAAGGGACGAAGACGATCCCGTTCTTCTCGCAGTAGTCGACGACCTCCTCCGAGCCTCGCTCGGCGACGTTGTAGTGGTTCTGCACGGCGGCGATCGGAATGACCTGCCGCGCGGCCTCGATCTGCTCGACGTCGACTGCGGAGATCCCGACCCCCCTGATCTTGCCCGCCTCGCGGTACTCCGCGATCGTGCCGAGGCTGGCCTCGAGTGGCGTCTCGGGGTCCACACGGTGCAGGTAGTAGAGGTCGATCGCGTCGGTCTGAAGGCTCTCGAGGCTCTGCTCGATCTGCGCTCGCAGGGCATCCGGGCTGCCCTTACCGCTGTAGCCGCCCTTGGTGGCCACCACCAGCCGGTCGGGCTCGGGCGAGAGAGCCTCGCCGACCGCGCGCTCGCTGTCACCTCCGGTGTAGACGTGGGCGGTGTCGATCAGGCCGAGGCCCGCCTCGACGGCCTCGCGGAGGAAGGCATGGTGTCCAGGCGTCGCCGTCAGCCGGTTTGTCCCCAGGCCGATCCGGGCGACCTCGGTGCCCGCCACGTTCAGGGTTCGGACTGCCGCTGAAGGCTGATTGGACACAACCTCAGGCTACGGAAGCGGCGGCTTCGGCCTTACCTCTACCTCTTCCTCCGCTTCTTCTTCTTGAAGTAGGCCCAGGTGTCCGGCAGATCGAGCGCGCCGGCGAGCTGAGGACCGTTGACCGTGGTCGTGCCGCCGCGGCCGACCAGATTCGCGTGCACGATCCGGGGCGAGGCGCCTCGCTGGGTGACGACGATCTGCCGGAGCTTGCCGCGCAGGCCCAGACCGCGGAGCGCCGAGCTCATCCGCCCGAACGAGAACTTCCGCTTCCAGTGCTCGTAGGGCGATCCGGCGTCCGCCTCGTACGGATCGTCCACCCCCCGCAGGTAGGGAACCGGGGGCTGCCCGAAGCCGAGTGAGGAGAACTCGTTGTTCTCGGTGTGGCCCCCTGAGGTCGAGAAGAAGAAGGTCTGGGCAACCTTGCCCATGTAGAGCACCACCTTCAGGTGGGTGGCGCCTACCGCCTGGTCGGTCTTGGCCGTCTCGGCGCCCACCCCGGCGTAGACCTGGCTGCGCGTGTCATCGAAGACGTCGAAGCTGCCGCCGTGGGCGGCGGTGGAGATCGCGTAGGAACGGGCGGCCACCGCCTGGGCCTTGAGCGCCTCGATCGGCCAGGACGAGGGGGATTCCTTCGAGACGACGCCGCGGACGTAGTCCTCTAGCTCCACCACGTTGATCGCATCGAGGCCGCCCGACGACGCCCGCACCTCGAGGGAGCCGCGGTAGGTGCCCTTGCCCTTCACCAGGATCGTCGGCGCTCCGGTGGCCGTCATCGCCGGCCCGCACCTGGCGATCACCCTGCGCTTCTTCGTGCGGAGCACGACCCCGCCGCCCTTTCCCTTCGCGACGTAGGTCTTGCCGGGCTTGATGGGGGTGTCGCACGCCGAGCTCGCGCCGTGGAAGGGGACGCTGCGCGCGCCGTCCCGGAGCAGAACCCGGACCGTCTGGTCGGGGGTCGGGCCGATGGTCGTGCCCGTGTAGTAGTGCGTCAGGATCGCGTCGTAGGAGAAGCCATGCTTCGCGTACCCGTAGGCGCCGTACTGGCTCATGCCGACGCCGTGGCCGAACCCGGCGCCCTTGACCACCCAGACCTTCTTGGCCGAGGCCGCGGCCGGGATGGCGAGAGCCACGGCAAGCGCGGCCAGCATGACGGTCTTCGACCCCCGAAGCATCACTGCTGAATAACGGGTACGGCGGCGGGAAGTTGCGCATTATCGTGCGAGCTAGGCTGGTAGACAGCTGAGCTAAGGAGGAACATGGCGACCGAGACGATTCAGGCCACAGATCACAAGCTCTACGTCGCCGGTGACTGGATCGAGACCGGCGAGTGGTCGGAGGTGAAGGCTCCCTACGACGAGACCCTGATCGGGCGTGTGCCGAAGGGCGACGCCGCCCTCGTCGACAAGGCGACGGATGCGGCGGCCGCCGCGTTCGCGAAGGGGGACTTCCCCCAGCACAAGCGCGCCGCCGTCCTCGACCGCGCCGCCGAGCTGGTGGCTGAGCGGGAGGACGACCTGACGATGACGATCGCGGCCGAGGCGGGCAAGCCGGTGAAGACCGCGCGGGTCGAGGCCCAGCGCTGCGTGGGCACGCTCGAGTTCGCGGCGGTGGAGGCCCGCAGCCTGACCGGCCACACCGTTCCGATGGAGGCTGGTGTCGCCGGAGAGGGCAAGCTCGGCATCGTCATCCGGGTCCCGTATGGCGTGGTCGGTGCGATCAGCCCCTTCAACTTCCCCCTCAATCTGGTCGCCCACAAGCTCGGCCCGGCGATCGCCGCAGGCAACGCAGTGGTCCTGAAGCCTGCCGGCCAGACGCCGATCTCCGCGATCAAGCTGGCCGAGGTCCTCTACGACGCCGGGCTGCCCGAGAACTGGCTCCAGGTCGTCTGCGGCTCCGGGTCGGACGTCGGCAACGCGATCGTCGAGAACGATCAGATCGGCGCGATCACCTTCACGGGCTCGGCGCCGGTTGGCTGGGGCATCCGCTCCAAGGCGCCGCACAAGAAGGTCAACCTGGAGCTCGGCTCCACCGCGCCGCTGATCGTCAACGAGGACGGCGACTGGGAGCAGGCGGCCGACAAGGCGAAGCTTCACGCCTTCTCGCACGCGGGCCAGAGCTGCATCTCCGTGCAGCGGATCCTGCTCCACGAGTCGATCGCGGACGACTTCACGAAGCGCTTCGTTCAGAACGTCGAGTCTCTGGTCACCGGCGACCCGATGGACGAGAACACCGACGTCGGGCCGGTGATCTCCAGGGACGACCGCGACCGGGTGAAGTCCTGGGTCGACGAGGCGGTTGCCGCGGGCGGCGAGCTCCTCACCGGCGGCGAGCTGGTCGACGAGGACCGCTGCCTGGCGCCGACCGTGATCCGCAACGACCCGCCCGAATGCCACACGTGGAAGGACGAGATCTTTGGCCCGGTTGCGACGATCCACACGTTCAAGGACCTCGACGAGGCCCTCGAGATGGCGAACGACTCGCGCTACGGGCTGCAGGCCGGCGTCTTCACGCGAGACGTCGGCAACGCGATCAAGGCCGGCGAGACGCTCGAGTTCGGCGGCGTGCTGATCAACGAGGTCCCGACCTTCCGCACGGACCAGATGCCCTACGGCGGCGTCAAGGACTCGGGCAACACGCGAGAGGGCCCGCACTACGCGGTCCGCGAGCTGACCGAGGAGCGCCTGGTCACCTTCCAGGGCTGAATCCCGACCCCGCGACCGCTCGCAGGACAGTGACGTCGGCTATCCGTCCAGGCGCAGCAGGGCGTCGCCCGGCTGGCACGTACGCTTAGGGCCTGATGCTAGGGGGACCGAAGGGGAGAAGGATCTCCCCGGTGTTCTTCGTCATGGTCAGCCTCTTGGGCCTGCCCGCGGTTGCGGATGCCACGACGCGCTACGCCGCTCCGGGCGGTACCGCGGCGGACACGGTCTGCGTTACGCCGGTAGCCGCTAAGTGCAGCATTGGGACGGCGGCTGCGGGGATCGACGTCGAGGCGGGCGACGAGGCAGTGATCCTGCCGGGCAACTACTCCGATACCGCAGGTGACCTCGACGGCGACGTCGGCCCGGCCGGAACCGGGAATCCAACTGACCACGTCGTCCAGCCGACAGCCATGAGCGTTCACGGAGCAGCTGGACAGCCGCGGCCAGTGATCACCCTGAACACCGACACCTTCTATGGCGCCTTTCTCCTCGGAAACCCGGGGACGCTTTCGGACGTCGAGATCGTCACCTCCGTTTCCACGAGCGACCTCACGACGGTGGGCGGTACCAGCAGCGTGGTCGTCGATCGGGTCGTCGCTCGCTCGAGCAAGGACAACGCGATCGTCTGTAACCAGGCGGGCGGGACGATCCGGAACTCGACCTGCCTAAGCTCCGGCAGCGGCGGGACGGCACTTGGTGCGAGCACCTTCATCGGGGGCACCTTCACGACCAACGTCCGGAACGTGACCGCGATGGCTGCCGGTACGGGCTCTAACGGAGTCTTCTACTTCTACGCCACCGCCTCTCCGCCCGTAGGTCCAACGATCACGATTTCGGCGAAGGGCCTGATCGCGCAAGGGATGTCGCAGGACGTGCGAGTCAGGGCTTCGGCGATGGGTACCTCCGTGACGATGAACCTGGATCACTCCGACTACGACACCGCGATCGACGAGGACATCTCCGGAGGTGCGGCATCGGTCACCGCGCCGGGAACCGGCTCGCCGAACTTCAACGTCACGGCCGCGCCGACCGCTCGCCGTCGACGGCTACCACGAGGTCAGCGGTTCGCCGACCATCGACGCCGGGGCCACCGATGGCCTCAGCGGTACCCAGGACATCGACGGCCAGGCGCGCACGATCGGGTCGGCGCCTGACATCGGCGCGGATGAGGTCGGGAGCGCCGTGACGACCGCGGTCGCGTGTAGTCCCGGATCCGTGTTGCTCGGCTCGGCCACGACGTGCACTGCCACGGTCACGGACCCGGTGATGGGCAACCCGACGCCGGCGGGGAGTGTCACCTTCAGTTCCAGCGTGGCGGGCGGGTCCTTCGGGTCCGGGGGTACCTGCGCCCTGGCGATGGTCACTTTGGGCCAGTCCAGCTGTCACGTGACATACAGGCCCGGCGCGGTTGGCTCGGGCACCCATGGGATCACCGCCACCTACGGCGGAGACGGAACCCACGACCCGAGACAGGGGACCGGGCTCGTGAGGGTCACGGCGCCAAGCCCGCCGCCGAGCCCGCCGCCGACGACGGGTGGCGGCACGACGACGCTTCCGGCCCCGCTGGTGGTGGATCCGTGCCCGCCCCTGCGCACGAAGCTCCGCAAGGCCAAGAGGAAGCTCCGAGCGGCCATCAAGGCCAGCGAGCCCACAGCCAAGCTGCAGGGCAAGGTCAAGAAGCTGAAGAAGAAGCTGAAGCGGCTCGGTTGCTAGCCGGCGGATTCGCTCAGTCGTGCGGGTGCGCCATCTTGCGATGGTCGAGCGCCTCGTCGAGGATCTCGTCCGAGACCCCCATCTCCTTCGCGACCTCGCGGATCGAGCGGTCCGAGGCGGCCGCCTCCTTGACGATCTCGCCGGCCTTGTCGTAGCCGATGTGCGGGTTCAGGGCCGTCGCGACGATCAGGTTCGCCTCCCTGTGCCGCTCGAGCATCTCCTCGTTCGGCTCGATGCCGCTGACGCACTTTTCGTCGAGCGCGCGGGAGGCGGCGGCAAGCAGGCCGATCGAATCGAGCAGGTTGCGCGCGATCAGCGGCACCCGGACGTTGAGCTCGAACTGCCCCTGGCTCCCCGCCAGCGTGATCGCGGCATCGTTCCCGACGACCTGATCGGCGACCTGGATCACCACCTCGGGGATCACCGGGTTCACCTTGCCGGGCATGATCGAGGATCCCTTCTGGAGCTCGGGAAGCCGCAGCTCGGCGAGGCCGGCTCGGGGGCCGGAGCCCATCAGCGCCAGGTCGTTGGCGATCTTGAGCAGGGAGACGGCGACCGTCTTCAGGGAGCCGGAGAGCTCGACCAGCGCGTCTCGGTTGGCCTGGGCCTCGAAGGGGTCGGCGGGCTCGGAGATGTCGAGCCCGGTGTCGGCGCTGAGCTGCTCGCGGACCTTGGCCGCGAACTCGGGATGCGTGTTGAGCCCGGTCCCGGTGGCGGTGCCTCCGAGGGGGATCTGCCCGACCCGGCCGAGGGTCGAGCGCACCCGCTCCGCGCCAAGGCGGATCTGGGCTGCGTAGCCGGCGAACTCCTGGCCGAGGGTGACCGGGACCGCGTCCATCAGATGGGTGCGGCCGGTCTTGACCAGGTCGGCGAACTCGTCGGCCTTGCGCTCGAGCGCGGCACGCAGCTCGTCCAGGGCCGGCAGCAGATCGGAGTGGACCTCGCCCAGCGCCGCCAGGTGGACGGCCGAGGGAAAGACGTCGTTCGAGGACTGGCCCATGTTGACGTGGTCGTTTGGGTGAGCCTCGTCGCCGGCGAGCTCGGCGATCACCTCGTTCGCATTCATGTTCGATGAGGTCCCCGAGCCGGTCTGGAAGACGTCGATCGGGAACTGGTCGTCGTGCTCGCCGCCGGCGACCTCGTCAGCGGCCTTAGCGATGCGCTCAGCCAGATCGGCGTCGAGCTTGCCCAGCTCGGCGTTGGCCCGGGCCCCGGCGGCTTTCAGCCGGCCCAGCCAGTGGATCACCGGAGCGGGGATCGGCTGTCCCGAGATCTGGAAGTTCTCGACGGCTTTCGTGGTCTCGCCACCCCAGAGCTGGTCGGCGGTCTTGGCTTCCATCTCCATCCAGGCTACCTAGCCGGAGGTGTGCCCGGCGGCGTAGCCACGGCCGAAGGCCCGCTCGAAGCTCGCCGGCAGCGTGCCCCCGGTGGCGCTGAAGCGGGCGGCTGAGTTGAGGCGCCGGACCAGGTCGGTGTGGATCGCGTCGGCGCCCTTGGCGACCGCCCCGATCAGGTAGCCGAGCTGGAGGGTCGCCGACTCGTCGCCCCGGCGGGCCTCCGCGTTGAGCTTGGTCGCGGCGATGATCATCTCGTGGCCGATGTTCGCCAGCTGTCCCGCATCCTGCTCGGGGACCAGGCAGTCGGAGATGGGCGTGGTTCCCGCCAGCCGCACCTCGCCCGGGGCGCGCTCCAGGGCGGTGAGGTAGGCCTGGTTGGTCGCCAGGCAGGCGGCGGGTGCCTGGTCGTTCTGCTTCGTGCCGCAACCCGCGCTGACGATGACGAACGCTGCAGCAGCGAGCGCGATGGAGGATCCCCGGGGCATCGCCTGATCCTACGTCCGCTGCGGCCCATACCTTGATCGACGGTGACCGACGAGGCGACGCCACTTCGCCCCATCGATCCGCTCGCGCATCGTGCGCTGGAGGCGCTCGTGCGGGCGCAGGCGAACCTCACCCGCCGCCTCGCGGCGGACCTCGAGAGGATCGGAGTCTCGGCGACGGGCTTCACGATGCTGGTGCTGCTGACCAGCGCCGGCGGGCGGCTGGAGCTGCGCACCATGCGCCGCCGCCTCGGCGCCTCCAAGGCCACCGCCACGGAGGTCCTCGACACGCTCGAGAACCGTGGCTTCGTCGGTCGCAGCCGGCTGGAGAGCGATCGCCGCGCGGTCGCCGTCGCCCTGACGCCGGCGGGCTTCAACCTCGTCACCCACGCGTTCCCGGCGCACGCGGAGCGTGTGCGGGAGGCCTTCGGGGTCCTCGACGAGACCGAGAAGCGCCAGCTCGCGGACCTCTGCCGCAAGCTGGACAGGGCCGCCTAGCTCGCCCAGAGCGCGGCGAGCTCGGTCGGCGTCAGACCCGAGAGTCGGACGCAATCGCGCGTCATGTGAGCCTGGTCGGCGTAGCCGAGGTCGGCCGCCACGCGCGCGAGGTCGCTCTCGCCCGCCGACACCGCCCCCGTCTGCTCCACGAGGCGCCGGAAGCGCAGAACCCGGTCGAGCGTCTTCGGCCCATAGCCGACGGCGTCGTGAAAGCGGCGCCGCAACTGGCGTTCGCTGATCCCGAGCGATTCGGCCAGCTGGTCGACCCTGCTTCCGGGAAAGCCAAGCCGCCTGGTGGCCGCGAGCACCAGGGGGTCCGGGCCGCCGTCCTCGATCCGCGCGCCGACCGTCGTTTCGATCAGCTCAAACGCCTCCTCATCGCCCTTGCTCTCCCCGAGCCGCTCGCTGAGCTCGCCCGCCCACCCGCCGAACAGGTCCTCGAGCCGGGTGTGAAGGTCGAGCACCTCGCTCGCCGGCATTCCGAGGACCGCACCGGCAACGCCGGGCCGGAGTCTCAGTCCGAGGATTCTCTCTCCGGCCGCGATCGGGCTGCGCCGCGCCGTTCGATCGGTGCCCGCGACGATCAGCTGGTTGTCGCGCCAGAGCAGGTCCACGCATCCGTCCGGCAGCACGAGAGTCGAATCCCTGGGCTCGTCCCCCGGGACCTGCCGAACCCAGCGGCAGGCGACCAGCGAGTAGAGATCGCGCGAGGGAGCCAGCTCGCGGTACTCGGTCATCGCTTCAAGTTAGTGAACGTCCGAAATGTTCAAGGCACGCGCTGCGGCGGCGGCTTAGGGTCGGCCCACATCGCAACTTCGGAAGGGAGTCGAAATGGAACAGAGAGTCAGCCTGATCACACTCGGAACCTCGGACCTCGACCGCGCTCGGCGCTTCTACGAAGCTCTCGGCTGGAAGACGGGAGCCGCACTCGCCGACGACGTCGCCTTCTTCCAGGCGGGCGGCCTGGTCCTATCGCTCTGGGATCGCGCCAAGCTCGCCGAAGACAGCGCGGTCAAGGAGGGGACCGGTTGGGGCGGCATCGCCCTGGCGTACAACACCCGCTCGAACGAGGAGGTGGACGAGGTCATCGAGGAGGCCCGGGCCGCCGGCGCGACGATCGGCCGCGAGCCGGGCGACACCTTCTATGGCGGCTACTCGGGCATCTTCATCGATCCTGACGGCTACCCGTGGGAGGTCGCCCACAACCCGAGCTGGACCATCGAGAAGGACGGGTCGGTGACGCTGCCCAAGGACTGACTGCGAGAATCCGGCCCCATGGCCGGATTCCGCCCCGTCGACCCCAAGCAGTCCTTCCCGGCGCTCGAGGAGCGGATCCTCGAGCGCTGGCGCGAGCGCGACGTCTTCAGGCGATCGCTCGAGAACCGCGAGTCGGCGCCGCTCTGGGGCTTCTACGAGGGACCTCCGACGGCCAACGGCCGCCCGGGGTCGCACCACGTGCTCGCGCGGGTCTTCAAGGACATCTATCCGCGCTTCAAGACCATGACCGGCCACCAGGTCCCGCGGAAGGCGGGCTGGGACTGCCACGGCCTTCCGGTCGAGCTCGAGGTGGAGCGCGAGCTGGGAATCACCTCGAAGGAGGAGATCGAGGAGTTCGGGATCGCCGAGTTCAACGCCCGCTGCCGCGAGTCGGTCTTCCGCTACGTCGAGGACTGGAACCGGCTCACGGAGCGGATCGGGTTCTGGCTCGATCTCGACGACCCCTACGTGACGATGACCAACTCCTACATCGAGTCGGTCTGGTGGGCGCTGCGTCGGATGTGGGACGACGGCCGGCTCTACGAGGACTACAAGGTCGTCCCGTACTGCCCTCGCGACGGCACGGCCCTCTCCTCGCACGAGGTGGCCCTCGGCTACCACGACGTGGAGGACCCGGCGGTCTACGTGAAGCTTCCGGTCCGGGAACCCGAGGGGCCGCTGGAGACCGGCGACGAGCTGCTGGTCTGGACGACCACGCCCTGGACGCTGATCACCAATGCCGCGGTCGCCGCGGGCCCCGAGATCGAGTACGTCAGGGTGCGCGCCGGCGACGAGGTGTTCGTGATGGCTCGGGACCGGGTCGAGCACGTGCTGGGAGAGGAGGCGGAGGTGCTCGCCCGCTTCCCGGGCGAGGCGATCTCCGGCGTCTCATACGAGCCGCCCTTCGACTACATCACCGACTACGGGCCGCGGGGCCACACCGTCCTGATGGCGGACTTCGTCACCACCGACGAGGGCACGGGTCTCGTGCACACGGCGATCGCCTTCGGCGAGGACGACTTCAGGCTCGGCGAGCAGTACGGGATCACGCTGCAGAACCCGGTCGACCTGCGGGGCCGATTCGACGAGCGGATCACTGACTTCCACGGCCAGTTCGTCAAGGACGCCGACCCGGCGATCGTCGAGGCGCTCGAGGAGAAGGGCAAGCTGCTCCGCGCAGAGGCCTACCTGCACGCCTATCCCCACTGCTGGCGCTGCGACACGCCGCTCCTCTACTACGCCAAGGCGAGCTGGTACGTGAAGACGACCGAGGTGCGCGACCGGATGCTCGCCGCCAACGAGGAGATCGGCTGGCATCCCGAGCACATCAAGCACGGGCGCTTCGGCAAGTGGCTGGAGGGGAACGTCGACTGGGCGCTCTCGCGCGACCGCTATTGGGGGACCCCGCTGCCGATCTGGGAATGCGACGCCGAGGACTGCGACGAGCGTTTCTGCGCGGGCTCGATCGCCGATCTCCGCGAGCGGGGCGCCGAGGTGCCCGACGACCTCCACCGCCCCTACATCGACGACGCCAGCTTCGCCTGCGAGCGCGAGGGCTGCGGCGGCACGATGCGCCGAGTCGCTTCCGTGATCGACACGTGGTTCGACTCGGGCTCCATGCCCTGGGCGCAGTACCACTACCCGTTCGAGAACGAGGAGCTGTTCAAGGAGCGCTTCCCCGCCGACTTCATCTGCGAGGCGATCGACCAGACGCGCGGCTGGTTCTACACGCTGCTCGCCGAGTCCGTGCTGCTCTTCGACACGTCTAGCTTCCGCAACGTCGTCTGCCTCGGCCTGATCCTGGATCCCGAGGGCCAGAAGATGTCGAAGAGCCGGGGCAACGTGGTCGAGCCGTGGGACGTGATCGCCAAACACGGCGCCGACGCCTTTCGCTGGTACTACTTCGCCTCCCAGCAGCCCTGGGCCGGCTACCGCTTCTCGGTGGACACGGTCGGCGACGCCGTCCGCCATTTCCTCCTCACCCTCTGGAACACCTACTCGTTCTGGGTGCTCTACGCGAACAGCGAGGGCCTCGAGCCGGAGGCGCTCGCCAAGGTATGGAGCTCCGGCCGGCGGGGCGAGGGATCCTCGAGCGAGCTCGACCGCTGGGCGCTCTCTCGGCTGCAGCGGACGATCGCGGAGGTGCGCGAGCAGATGGACGGGTTCGACTGCACCTCCGCCGCCCGCGCGATCGCCGACTACAGCGAGGAGCTCTCCAACTGGTACGTGAGGCTCAGCCGCCGGCGCTTCTGGGACGGCGACGAGACGGCGTTCGCCACTCTGCGCCATTGCCTGATCACCCTCGTGACGCTGCTCGCCCCCTTCACCCCGTTCCTGGCTGACGAGATCTACACCAACCTGGCCGTCGGGACCGACGAGGACGCCTTCGGCGACTGCCCGGACTCGGTCCACCTCTGTGACTTCCCGGACGTCGACGAGAGCCTGATCGATCCGCAGCTCGAGGCCGGGATGGAGGCTGTGCGCCGCACGGTCGAGCTGGGCCGCGCGGCCAGGGCGCAGGCGAAGGTGAAGCTGCGTCAGCCGCTTCGCAAGGCCGTCGTGGTCGCCTCCGACGCGGAGCGGGCGGCGATCGAGCGGCTCGCCGAGGTCGTCGCCTCGGAGCTGAACGTCAAGGAGCTCGACTTCGTCCACAGCGAGGCCGAGCTGGTCTCCTACCGGGTCAAGCCGAACTACCGCTCGCTCGGCCCCCGCTTCGGGAAGAGCATGCCCCAGGTCGCCGCCGCGGTGGAGGCGCTCGACGCCGCCGGCGTCGCCGAGCAGCTCGAGGCCGGCGCCGAGGTCGGCATCGCGATCGACGGCAAGGAGCACACCCTCACCGCCGACGACATCAACCTGGTCATGGAGCCGCTCGAGGGCTACCAGGTCGAGGCCGAGGCGGGCCACGCCGTTGCGCTCGAGCTGGAGCTCGACGACGATCTCCGCCGCGAGGGCCTGGCCCGCGAGGTGGTGCGCGCCGTGCAGGAAGCCCGCAAGCAGGCGGGCCTCGACGTCTCGGACCGCATCTCCCTCGAGCTGGCCGGCGACGACGAGCTGCTCGCCGCCGCCCGGGAGCACGAGGCCTACATCGCCGGCGAGACCCTGGCGACCTCGGTCGGCTACGGCGCGGACGGCGCCGGAGAGACCTCGACGATCGAGGGCCGTGAGCTGCGGATCGCCGTCAGCAAGGCCTGAGTGCCCGCCGCGGTCATCTTCGACCTCGACGGCGTGCTCGTCGACTCCGAGGCCGTCTGGGACGACGTCCGGAAGCGGTTCGTCGAGGAGAAGGGCGGCCGCTGGCACGACGGCGCCCAACGGGACATGATGGGAATGAGCTCGGTCGAGTGGTCCCAATACGTGCGGGATCGGCTCGGCGTCGAGATGGATCCGGAGGAGATCTCCCGGGAGGTCGCGGACCGCGTCGCCGACACCTACCGGGAGAAGCTGCCGCTTCTGCCCGGGGCAGTCGAGGCGGTCAGGTCGCTGGCGGCCGATTGGCCGCTCGGCCTCGCCTCCTCGTCCAACAGGCACGTGATCGACCTGGTGCTGGAGCTGGCCGGAATCGACGGCGCGTTCCAGGCGACCGTCTCCTCGGAGCAGGTCGGAGCGGGCAAACCCGCTCCGGATGTCTACCTCGAGACCGCGAAGAGACTGAGCGTCGACCCGGCGGCCTGCGTGGCGATCGAGGACTCAACCAACGGGATCCGATCCGCCCACGCCGCCGGAATGGCCGTGGTCGCGGTGCCGAACCAGGACTTCCCGCCCGATCCTGCGGCGCTGGAGCTGGCCGACGAGCAGCTGGGCTCGCTCACCGAGCTCACGCCGGAGACGGTGCGCGCGCTCCGGCCCGCTGAATAGGCTCCTGAGATGGAGCTGGGGGGCGACACCAAGGCGGTCCTGCTCGCGGCGGGCCTGATCTTCATCGGCGCCCTGCTGCTCGGCGTCTGGAAGTACCGGCAGATGGCGTCGAGCCCCGATGGGCTGGCCCATCCCTACGTCGACGTCGCCCACCGCGCCGCGCTCCTCTACTCGTTCGCGACGCTCCTGATCGCTACCTTCGTCGAGCTCTCGGGCTGGAGCACCGCCGTCAACCTGACCGCCGCCTTCGCCGTGATCGCCTTCTTCGTCAGCGCGATCCTCGGCTACGCGTATCACGGCCTGAGCCGCGACACCGATAACCAGTTCCGCGAGGGGGAGGGCCCGCTCGGCCTCCATCCCTACATGTGGGCGCTGATCCTGGTTGAGATCTTGGGCTTCAGCGTCCTGCTGGCCGGCTTCGTCAGCGAGCAGATCCTCTAGTCGACGATCGTCTCGGTTTCGACGTCAGGAGCTAAGCGAGAACCGGCTCGAGCTCGGACTCGAGCCGTGCCTTCGGGCGCGCCCCGACCAGCCGGGTGGCGACGTCGCCGTCCTTGAAGACGATCATCGTCGGGATGGAGAGGACCTCGTACTTGGCCGCGGTCTGAGGGTTCTCATCCGTGTTGAGGCTGACGATCTTGAGGTCCTCCCGCTCGGAGTCGATCTCCTCGAGTACGGGGTGGACGACACGGCACGGACCGCACCAGGGAGCCCAGAAGTCGACGAGAACGGGGCCGTCGGCGTCGAGCACGTCGGACTGGAAGGTGGCGTCGGTTACATCGTTGAGCTTGCCCGGCACGGTGGTCTCCTAGGTAGTGGTGAAAGGTCCGCTGTTCAGTCTAGCCTCGCGGTCCACCGTTACTATACAAAGTGAAGCGAGGCTAGCGGCGACTGAAGCGCATCGCGGGCACCCGCCACATCGCCTCCGCGACGATCGACTTGCTCATCTTCGATGTCCCGTCGGCCCGGTCCTTGAAGACGATCGGCACCTCCACGACCCGGAAGCCAGCCTTGATCGCGCGGTAGGTCGTCTCGACCTGGAAGGCGTAGCCCCTGGCCTCGATCGTGTCCAGGTCGATTGTCTCGAGCACGACGCGGCGAAAGCACTTGAAGCCACCGGTCAGGTCGCGGACCCGCAGGCCCAGAGCGGCACGCGCGTAGGCGCTTCCCCCTCGGCTGATGAAGCGCCTCATCGGTCCCCAGTCGGTGATCCCCCCGCCCGGGACGTATCTGGAGCCGATCGACAGGTCCGCGCGCTCGGTCGCCTCGATCAGCCTCGGCAGGTATGCGGGATCGTGGGAGAAGTCGGCGTCCATCTCGATGATCCGCTCGGCGCCGGCGTCCAATGCCACCCGGAAGCCCGCCAGGTAGGCCGGTCCCAGCCCCTCCTTCCGATCCCGGTGAAGAACGGCGACCGACTCGGTCGAGGCGGCCAGCCGGTCGGCGATCTCACCGGTGCCGTCCGGCGAGTTGTCGTCGACGACCAGGACCCGCCCCGATTGCGGCAGCTGCTCCACGACTGCTGCGACGATCCGCTCGAGGTTCTCGGCCTCGTCGTAGGTCGGCAGGATGACCCAGACGTCCGCCGTCCGGGGAGGGGCTGCGGGCACGGCGGCAAGATAGCCGCCACCAATACCTTTGAGCCATGCGCAATGCCGAGATAGCCGCCGCCCTGCGGGAACTCGGGATCCTCTACGACCTGGACGGGGCCGACAGGTTCAGGGTGCTCGCCTACCAGGAGGCGGCCCGGACGGTGGCGCAGAGCCCGATCTCGGTCGAGCAGCTGGCCGAGGAGGGAAGGCTCACGGAGCTGGCCGGAGTCGGCAAGACGCTGGCGCAGAAGATCGAGACGCTGATCGAGACGGGGAGCATTCCCTCGGCCGACAAGCTGAAGGCCAAGTTTCCGGCGACCCTGGTGGAGGTGACCCGCGTGCCGGGCCTGGGCGCCAAGACCGCGCGGCGCATCCACGACGAGGTGGGGGTGGAGAACCTCCAGCAGCTCAAGGAGGCCGCCGAGCAGGGCCGGATCGCGGACATCCGGGGCCTTGGGCCGAAGACCGAGGAGAACATCCTCGCCTCCCTCGAGGGAGTCACCGAGGACGGGATCGGAGAGCGGCTGCTGCTCTCGGCCGTGCTGCCGGTCGCGGACGAGATCCGCGGCGACCTGCTCGAGCTCGGCGTGGCGAACAGAATCGAGCTCGCCGGCTCGGCCAGGCGATGGACCGAGACCTGCAAGGACGTCGACCTGATCGCCACCACGGACGACCCGGCGGCGCTCGCGGAGGCGCTGGCGACGCACGGCCTCTCGGCCGAGACGAGGCGCGGCGGCGATGCGGCGGCCAGCGTCCTCACCCACACGGGCCTCAAGGTCGACCTCCGAATCGGCGCCGAGGAGACGTTCGGCAACCTCCTCCAGCACTTCACCGGGTCGGCCGCCCACAACGTGCAGCTGCGAGAGCGGGCGCTGGCGCGCGGTCTCTCCGTCAGCGAGAACGGTGTCGCCAAGGTCGAGGGCCGCAAGGTCCACAAGTTCGCCGACGAGGTCGGCGTCTACGAGCTGCTCGGCCTGCCCTATATCGAGCCGGAGCTGAGGGAGGGCCGTGGGGAGATCGAGGCGGGCGACACGGGCGAGCTCCCGGACCTGGTCGCCCTCGACGACATCCGCGGCGACCTGCATTGCCACACCACCCTCTCCGACGGCCGCAACTCGCTCGAGGAGATGGCGGATGCGGCGCGCGGGCGCGGCTACGCGTATCTCGCGGTCACCGATCACTCCGCGAGCCACGGTTTCGGCAACGACGTCGCCCCCCGGCAGCTCGCGAAGCGGATCGAGGAGATCCGGGCCTGGAACGAGTCGGCGCCCCGCGGCTTCCGGCTGCTCGCCGGGTCCGAGGTCAACATCGGTCTCGATGGCTCACCCGACTACCCCGATGAGCTCCTTGCCGAGCTCGACTGGGTGATCTGCAGCGTCCACACGTCATTCACGATCTCCGAGAAGGCGATGACCGAGCGAGTGATCGCGGCGATGGAGCATCCCCTCGTCGACTGCATCGGCCACCTCACCGGCCGCCTGCTCCTTCGCCGCGAGCCCTACGGCGTCGACATCGAGCGGATCGCGGAGGCCGCGGCGCGCACAGGCACGATGATGGAGATCAACGGCAATCCGAACCGGCGCGACCTGAACGAGGGGCACGCCAAGATCGCGGCCGAGGCCGGGGTGCGCATCGTCTGCAACACCGATGCCCACGGCGCGGACACCCTGGTGAACATGCAGTACTCGGTCGCCACGGCTCGCCGGGCCTGGCTCAGCGCCAAGCAGATCGCGAACACGCGCGCCTGGCGTTCGTTCGCACCACTGCGAAAGAGGGCGCGCCGCTAGCGCGGTTGATTGAGGCGGGCGCGCGGCGGGGGCAGCTTGGCGTTGCCGGGGGCGCGCATCCCATCGAGCATCACCTCGAGGAACCGCTCCCAGTTCATCGCCGGCATGCTGCCGTCGGCCGCGCCGGTCACCGCGCTGAGGCCGCAGATCATGGTCGGGATGTCCTCGACCATCAGGTCCTTCCGCATCTCGCCCGCCCGCTGAGCCTTCTTCATCAGCTTGTTGCTGAGCTCGATCAGCCCGGACTTGGCGGCCGCGGCCTCGCCAACCAGGGGCCGCGATCCCAGCACCTCCGAGAGCCCGCGGTCGTCGGCCTGAAGCTTCGCGGACCAGCGCATCAGGGCGCAGAAGGCCTCCCAGGCGTCCTCGTGCTCCAGTGCCTCCGCGGTGCGCGCCGCCATGGTCTCGAAGCGGTCCGCGACCAGGGCGTCGAGGAGGGCCTCCTTGTTCGGGAAGTGCCGGTACACGGTCCCAACGCCCACGCGGGCGCCGGCGGCGATGTCCTCCATCTGACAGTCGAAGCCGTGCTCGGCGAAGCCCTGCCGCGCCGCTTCGAGGATCGCCTCGCGATTGCGCCGGGCGTCGGCCCGCAGGGCGGGTCGCTCGGTCTGCTTGGTCGCGGTGGGTCCCATGGCTCCAGGGTGGTGGTCGGTGAGAACGTGTGTGACGGGCTGCACGCAAACGGAATCGAGATTCCGTATAGTTCTAAACGAAACCGGAACTCAGGTTCCGAATGGAGCATACCTCACCTGTCTATTTGAGCCAATCCCATTCGTAGTGAGAGTGAAAAGGCACCAACACCCCGCATCGCGAAAGGAGTCAGGGGGATGACTACAGCCCAGGAGTACCTAGAGCGTCGCTGGACCGCGTTGATCCTGCTCTGCGTAGCTCAGTTCATCGTGGTTCTCGATGCGTCCATCGTCAACGTTGCCCTGCCGAGCATCGGCAAGGGGCTCGACTTCTCGGAGGCCAACCTTCCGTGGGTCGTGAACGCCTACGTGATCGCCTTCGGAGGCTTCCTGCTGCTCGGCGGCCGGGCGGCCGACCTGCTCGGCAGGCGGCGGGTCTTCATGGTCGGTCTGCTCGTGGTCGGGGTCGCATCCCTCGCCGCCGGTTTCGCGGCCACCCAGGGACAGCTGATCGCGGCGCGAGCCGCACAGGGCCTGGGTGCAGCAATCGTCTCCCCTGCAGCCCTGTCCATCGTCACCTCGATGTTCAAGGACGGCGCCGAGCGCAACAAGGCCCTCGGGGCCTGGGGCGCCGTCGCGGGCTCGGCCGGCGCGGCGGGAGTGCTGCTGGGCGGCATCCTCACCGAGTGGCTTGGCTGGGAGTGGGTCCTCTGGGTCAACGTCCCGGTCGCGGCGATCGCGCTTGCGTTCACCCCGGGCCTGATCCCGGAGAGCCGCTCTGAGTCGGCCACCCGACACTTCGACGCGGCCGGGGCGGTCAGCGTCACGGCCGGTCTCTCCCTGCTGGCGTACGCGTTCCTGGATGCGAGCAGCTCCGGGTGGGGTTCAACCAAGATCATCAGCCTGCTCGCCGGGTCAGTGGCCCTGATCGGGATCTTCGTCACAATCGAGCTTCGCTCGAAGGCGCCGCTGGTCCCCTTCAGGATCTTCCGGCTCAGGACCCTGACCGGAGCAAACGTCTCCGGCCTGCTGCTGGGCGCCTCGCTGTTCTCGATGTTCTATTTCATCTCCCTGTACATGCAGCAGGTGCTCGGCTACAGCGCGATTCACGCCGGGCTCTCGTACCTGCCGCTGGCGCTGATGATCGTCGTCGCGGCGGGCCTCGGCGGCCAGCTCGTCACCCGGTTCGGCTTCAAGCCGATCCTCGCGATCGGCCTGGCCTTCGTCTCTGCCGGCCTGCTCTGGTTCAGCCAGGTGTCCGTCGGCGGTGGCTTCCTGACCGACATCCTCGCCCCGTCGCTCCTCGCGGCGATCGGGCTCGGGTTCGGATTCGTCACCTCGACGATCGCGGCCGTCTCCGGGGTGGAGGACCGCGAGCAGGGTCTGGCCAGCGGCCTGATCAACACCTCGCAGCAGATCGGCGGAGCGCTTGGCCTCGCCGTCCTGTCCACGATCGCCACGTCGCGCACGGATCACGTGATGGCGACCGGAACGTCGAGCCTCCCCAACGCGCTCACCGAGGGATTCCAGAGCGCGTTCCTGGGCGGCGCGGTGATCGCCGCGCTGGGTGTGGTCGCAACCCTGGTCCTGATTCGGACCCGCGACAGCAGGGCCCACGTCGAGATGTCGAACGCCGAGGCGTCGAGCGCCGAAGCGGCTCCGTCGGCAGCCTAGAAACGAGCGTCGGGCGCGCGGCCTTTGGGTCGCGCGCCCGTTACGCGGGGGCGGTTGGTGGAGGAGGCGGATGCCCGGGAGGGGGTCGGTCGCGGCGCATGCCGGGCGTGCGAATCAACCTGACCGGTTGCAGCGCGGACCCAGGTTCGACATAGAAGCGCACGCCGTCGCGTTCCTCTATGGCGGCCACCGCTCCCTCACGGGCGCGCAGGGCGAGCGCCGCTCCGAGCGCGAAGCCGGTCCCGATCGCCGCCACTCCCGAGAAGACCAGCCCCAGCCCGCCGGCGACGACCGCGAAGGCGGCCAGGGGCCAGAGCCGTGCCAGTGCGGCCCGGGTCGGATTGCCCAGCGAGGGAAGCGCGGTCGCCGTCTTCGCCTCCGCCAGGGCCGGGCGCATCGCCTCCGCGGCACGGGCAGGGCGCCCCAGGACGATCCCGCCAACCAGGGCGACGATCCACCAGCCCGCGGCGACGTACAGCGTCAGGGTGTCGTCGGCGCCGCTCACGGAGATCACCGTGACGGCGGCCAGGGCCGTGGCCGCGCCGGCGGCGAGCAGAACCGTCATCCGCAGCAGGTCGCAGAAGGCCATTACTCGGCGAGGGCCTCGAGTACCCGAACGAAGCCCTCCGGCCCGGGGACCGTCAGGTCGGCCTCTTCGGAGACCTCCGGAGGCGACTCCTCGGAGGCGACCGCGATGCACGCCGCGGCTTGGAGCTGGCCGTCGTCCTTCAGCGTCCGGAGCGCGACGAAGGCGTCGACATCGGTGCGATCGTCGCCGCCGTAGAGAGCCGCATTCACGGGACGCGCGGGGATCAGAGCCGCCACGGCGATTCCCTTGTTGATCGCGACGTTGGGCCTGATCTCGAGCACCTTGCGTCCCCGGTGCGGGATCAGCCCCTGCCACTCCGCCTCGCTGGCGATCTCGTGGGCCAGCGACTCTGCGGCGCCCTCGTTCTCCGCGCCTCGCCAGTGGAGGCCGATGATCGCTCCTTTGTCCTCGGTCCTGATCCCGACCCGGTCGAGCTCCGAGCGGTCGAGGCCGTCCACGAAGCGCGGCGCGTCCCCCTCGTGGCCGTCGAGCGACGGGTCGGGCCGCACCTCGTCCTCTCCCGGGAGGAGGAGCTCGAAGCCGTGATTTCCCGAATACGCCAGCTGATCGAGGCCGACGATCCGGCGGGCGTCCAGGGCCCGCCTGCCGCTGAGGCAGCCGACCAGGGCGTAGCGCTCGGCCAGCGCCCGCAGCAGCTCCCGCGTCCGCTCCGGCACAGCCGCCTCGGCCGGATGGAGGGTGATCGGGGCGATCGTGCCGTCGACGTCGGTGAGGATCGCCGAGCGGCTCGGGTCCGCTTTGAGGGGGGCAAGCAGCCGCTCGAGGCCGCTCTCGTCTGTCGCGGGGGAGCCCATCGCCGTAGTATCGCCCGCCATGTCGCGGACCCTGAAGCTGGCGGTGATCGGGACGGCCGCCGGTGCGTTCAGCGGCCTCCTCGGAGTGGGCGGGGGGAGCCTGATAGTTCCGCTGCTGATCGTCTGGCTGGGCTACGGAGAGCGCGAGGCAACCGGCACGAGCATGATGGCGATCGTCGTAATCGCCGCGCTGGCGGTCTCCCTGCAGGCGATCTACGGCAACGTCGATCCACCGAACGCCGCCCTCGTTGGAATCCCGGCCATCGGCGGAGCGATCGCCGGAACGGCTCTGCAGCAACGCATCCCCGAGCGGGCGATTTCCCTGCTCTTCGCCGGCCTCCTGGTAGCCATCGCCGCGAAGCTGATCCTGTCGTGAGCTCGATCGCCGCGGCAATCATGGGGTTCGTCGGCGGGATGGTCGGCGGCCTGCTCGGCGTCGGTGGAGGAATCCTCTTCGTGCCGACGCTGGTGATCTTCCTGGATGAGACGCAGGTGCGTGCAGAGGCGACCTCCCTGCTGGCGATCGTCCCGGTCGCGCTGGTGGCAGTCTGGCGACAGCGGGGATACGGCAACGTCCGGGTGCGGGATGGGCTGATCATCGGTGCGCTTTCACCCCTCGGGGTGGCGATCGGCGTGGTCACCTCCAACACGATCCCCCAGAGGGCCCTGGAGCTGACCTTCGCCGGGCTCGCGCTGTTGATCGCCACCCAGCTGGTGATCCGGGCCATGCGGCCCACGGACCGTCCATCTGATTAATCCCCGCATTCTCGGTATTTCCGCGGGTTCAGCTGGTGCAAGACTGGGCCGGCAGGCGGGCTGGGATCCGAGGAGACCAGTCGAGCCGGTTGAGCATTTTGGCCACAGGGGGCTTCAGAATGCGATGCCAGCCCAGCGCGACAGGACCCACATTCCGGACGGGCAGAGCGCCGCGGTTCTGGCACGGAGGCTGAGCGAGGCCGTCGGCTCCAACGGCAACGGTCGTGCAAACGGCAACGGCCAGGGTCATGCCGACGGCAAGAACGGGATGGAAGCCGCAACCGCGCGCAAGGTCGTGGTCGAGCTCGGAGCGACCATGCTCGCCGACGCTAGCGCGGGCACGGCGGAGCACTCCGACGACGTCGTGCTGATTACCGAGGCAATAGGAGAGCGAATGGGGGTCGCCGGCGACGATGCCCGCGAGCTGCTAGCCGCCGCCCGCCTCCACGACATCGGCAAGGCCTGCGTTCCGAAGAGATTGCTCGAGAAATCCGGCCCCCTCACGGATGAGGAGTGGGCCCTGATGCGCCAGCACACCGTGATCGGCGAGCAGATCTTGAGCTCGGTCCCCGAGCTGGAGACCGTCGCTCGCCTGGTCCGCGGCTCGCACGAGCGCTGGGACGGTGGCGGATATCCGGACGGGCTGGCCGGCCCCGAGATCCCACTCGGCAGCCGAATCATCTTCTGCGCGGACGCCTTCCACGCGATCCGCTGTGACCGGCCATACAGGCCGGGTCGCCCCGCCAATGAGGCGCTGGCGGAGGTCAGCCGGTGCGCGGGCACCCAGTTCGACCCGAGCGTCGTCGATGCGCTCCAGCAGGTCGTGCGGGAACGGACCCGCCAGCCGGGGGCAACTGCTCGCTCCTCGCGTCTCCTCGCCCTGCTTATGTGCCTTGTGATCGGCGGCGCGGGAACCGCCGTCGCCCGCTCGGGCGTGCTGGGAGAAGACGGTGGCTCACCGCCTCAAGCCTCTTCTCCCCAGGTACGACCCGCGTGCGGCACCGCCGCCTGTCCGACGGTCGCGGGTCCTCTCGGCGGCCTGGGGCCGATAGGAGGCGCCGACTGGCTCCCCGGCCCGCGGCCCCTCCATCCGGGCCTGCCAGGGCGGCGCGAGGCAAGCGGTCCGGGTACGGCCCAGGGCCCGGGCTCCGACCAGGGCACTCGCGGCGGGAGCGAAGGCGCGAAGCCGAAGGACCACGGAAAGGGCAGCGGCAAAGGCTCGCAGCACTCAAATCGATCACCTGGGCGTAGTCAGTCGGCGGGTTCGCACGGTGGCCAGGGCGGCGCTTCGAGTCACCACTCGAGCGGCAGTCGGCCACCGAGCGGCAGTCGGCCACCGAACGGCGGTCGGCCACCGAACGGCGGTCAGCCACCGAACGGCGGTCAGCCACCGAACGGCGGTCAGCCATCGAGCGGGAGTCAGCAACCGAGCGGGAGCGGTCCCCCCGGCGGAGGCAGCGGCCAGACGGGCGGAGGCGCGCAGCACCAGGGCGGCGGCAGCGCCTCCCCCGGCAGCCCCGGCGGCAGCGGGAACCCCGGCGCCCCACACGGCAAGTAGCGGTCCGGCTAGAGCCCTTGCTCGAGCGCGCCCTTGACGCCGGCGTCGAGGGCGTTGAGCCGATATAGGGCGAGCGCCTCGGGCGTCCCGAAGCCCCGGCCACCGGCGCCCGATCGATTCCCGTCTGCCCCGTGATGGGCGAGAACGCAGTGGAGCAGCGCGGCGCGGCGCTCCGGGGGCAGGCCTCCGGCGGCGGACCCGACGATCTCCGCTCCCAGCGCCAGGTGACCGATCAGCCGCCCCTCCTCGGTGATCCCGAACTCCGCCCCGTAGCTGAACTCGCGGGTCTTGCCCACGTCGTGCAGCAGCGACGCCGCCATCAGCAGGTCAGAGTCGAGACGGGGGTGGAGCTGGCAGACCTCGCCGACCAGCGTGCAGACGGCGACGGTGTGCTCGATCAGCCCGCCGACGTAGGCGTGATGACCCGCGCGAGTGCAGGGGGCGCGGCGAAACTCCGCGGCCACCGGCTCCGTGAACAGCACCCGCTCGACGACCTCGCGAAGCGGCGCGTCATGGACCTCCCGCGTCAGATGCTCGAGGAACCCCTCGAGCTCGGCGGCGTCCCTGTATGCGGCGGGCAGGAACTCGGCCGGGTCGAGCTCGGCCTCCTCGAGCGGCTCGATGTCGTCCACCTCGGCCACCAGCTCGCCGCGGAAGCGCTCCACCTTGCCTGATACGCGGATGGCGTCGCCGCGCTCGAAGCGCGCGCCGAGGCGATCGACCTCCCGAAAGGCCCGCGCCGGGATCGATCCGCTGCGGTCACGCAGCTCCAGGGTCAGATAGATGGAGCCGTTGCGTGCCGACAGCCGGTCCTTTCGAACGCACGCGTAGACGCCGCTGAAGCGCTGGCCTGGCGTCAACGCGGCGATCTGCGGTGCGGCGGCGGTTGCTTCCATGCAATGAGTGTCCAAAGTCGCCCGGACATCTAGCGCCCCAACCGGGGCACTCGACGAGCGCAACTCGCTAGTCTCGAACGATGGACGCGCTCGCCTGGGAGGCCGAGCCTCCGCAGCTTCGATCGCCGGTCCTCGTTTGCGCCTTCGCCGGTTGGAACGACGCGGCGGGCTCGGCCACGACAGCTCTCACCACAGCGGCAGAGTCGCTTGACGCCGAGGTGATCGCCCAGATCGATCCCGAGGAGTTCTTCGACTTCCAGGCCAACAGGCCGACCATCCGGATGACCGAGGGCTTGACCCGGGAGATCGAGTGGCCCGGCAACGTCCTTCTCGCCGCCACACCGGAAGGCGCCGAGCGCGACCTGCTGCTGCTTGCCGGCACCGAGCCGAACCTGCGCTGGCGAACCTTCTCGGACGGCATCGCCGATGCGGCCGAGATGCTCGGGGTGGAGATGGTCGTCACGCTGGGCGCCCTGATCGCCGACGTGGCACACACCCTTCCGGTGCCGATCACCGGTCTTGCCTCGGACGAGGAGCTGGTCGAGCGCCTCGACCTGGCTCGCTCGAACTACGAGGGGCCCACCGGGGTCGTAGGTGTCCTGCACGACGCCTGCCGCCGGCGGGGAATCCCGTCGGCCAGCCTCTGGGCCGCCGTTCCGCACTACGTCGCGGCGGTCCCCAATCCGAAGGCCGCCCTGGCACTGCTGCGACGGCTCGAAGGGCTGGTCGGGGTCGCGGTGGAGGCGGCCGGTCTCGAGGAGGAGTCCGATTCCTACGAGAACCAGGTGAGCCGAGCCGTCGCGGCCAATCCCGAGATCGAGGAGCTCGTGCAGCGACTGGAGGCGGAGCAGGCCGAGAGCCTCGACGTCGAGGACGACGTCCCCTCGGGCGAGTCCCTCGCCCGCGATTTCGAGCGCTACCTGCGCCAGCAGGGAAGCAGCCCGGACGCCTAGCCGACGAGCCGCTCGATCAGCCGCCGCAGCTCCGGCAGCAACTCCTTTGCCGCCTCGGTGGGGTCAGCCTCGCGTCCCAGCAGTCGCTCGCCGAGCCCGTCCAAGGCCGCGACCACGAGGCTGGCATCAGCGCGCGGATCGCTGCTTCCCAGGGTTTCGAGTGCCCCCGCGACGGAGCGCTGCTCGGCGTCGCACCAGCTCTGTGCCGCCTCACGCAGCTCCGGTCGCCGGCCGGCCTCAAGCCAGAGCTCGTACTCGGCGATGTAGGCGGTTCGGTCCTCCGCGGCGGCGACCAGCTCGGAGACCAGCCGGTCGGCGAGCTCTCGCGCCGACTTGACGGAGCCAAGCTCATTCCCGAGCCGGTCGTATCGCTCGACTTCCTGAGCGGCGACATGCTCCAGCGCCTGCGCCAGGATGTCGTCGCGGGAGTCGAAGTAGTAGGTCGTCGAGCCGAGGGGAACGCCGGCCTCCTCCGCCACGGCGCGGTGAGTCACCGACTCGCGCCCGTCCCGCCCGATGACGCGCAAGGTGGCGTCGAGGATCTGCTCGCGGCGCCCGCGGGTGGCCGCCTCCGCGGTGGCCATCACGCTAATTGGCGCCCGAGAGGTTCAGCCCGACGACGCCCCCGATCACCAGCACGATGCTCGCCAGCTTGAGGGTGTTGACGGACTCGCCGAGGGCGGCCATCCCGATCACCGCGATGGCGGCGGTCCCGACGCCCGCCCAGACGGCGTACGCCAGGCTGATTTCGAGGGTCTTCAGCGCGAGCGCCGTGAGCCACAGGGACAGCAGGAAGGTGACGATCACGAGGATCGACGGAGCGGGCCTCGTGAAGCCGTCGGTGTAGCGCAGGAAGACGGTGCCGACCACCTCGGTCGCGATCGCCGCCGATAGATAGATCCAAGCCAACATGGTTGTACAAATGTACCACCTGATGTGTACAAATGTACGTGATCCTCGTCACGCTTCGGAGGCGGGGCAGATCAGGCGGAAATCGCACCACGAGCAGATCTCGGGCGACGGCCGTGGCTCGAAGTCCTGGCCGAGGATGCCCTCGCCGACCTCCAGCACCACTCCCTCGACCCGCTCGAGGTCGTCGGGAGAGGCACCGACCGCGACCTTCTCGTCGGCGAGCACGTACCAGTAGCTGCCGGCCGCCCCCTCGAGGCGCCAGGCCTCCCTGGCCGCCAGGCGGTAGATCGCGAGCTGGACGTCGGACTCGAGCTCACGCGGGGGCTTCGGGTCGCCGGTCTTGTAGTCGATCAGCTCATATCCGCCACCGGGCAGCTGGTCGACCCGATCGACGCGGCCGCGAAGGTGGTGTGGGCCGATGCGGAAGTCGAACTTGCGCTCCACCCAGCGGGGGTGCGAGCCACTCGCGACCTCGCGTGCGTGATAGCGGCGGAGCGCATCGATCGCCTTCTCGCGGAACTGGAGCTCGTCGTCGGACTCGCCGAAGCCCGACCTGCGCCAGGCGGAGGCGAACAGCGCCATCAGCCGCTCGAGGCTGCCCGCATCCGCTCCACCGGGTGATTCGGCGCCGGCGGTCTCGGCCGCGGGTGGTGATCCATGGAAGCGCTCCAGGACTTGGTGGATGACGATCCCGAAGCGCTGGTTGATCGTCGTTTCCTGAGGAATGCCGAAGACCCGCGCGAACTTGTACTTGAGGGGGCAGGTCCGGTAGAGCGCGATGTCGGTGGCCGAGAGCGCGAGGCCCTCGCCCCTCCGGGGCAGGAATGCCTCGAGGGAGGGCTCGTCCCGCTGCTCGATGAGCTCGCGGCGCCGCTTGGCCGCGCCCTCCTCGTCCAGCAGGTACGCGTCGAGCCCGGAGTCGTGGAGGGCGGTGCGCTGCTCGGGCGAGATCGCGTGATCGAGAAGGTCGTTGGTCGCCGCCAGCGCATCGGCGACCGGCTCCTCGCCGGATCCCTGGATCAACCCCGCCAGCTTGACCAGCTCGAGGAAGCGGGCCACGGCCCGGGTCACGTCCATGTATGTGTCGAGACGCGGCTCTCGGAGCTTCCCGCCGGCCCGCCAGGCCTCCTCGAGCACCTCGTCCTGGATCAGCCGGTAGGTGGCCTGGAGGCCCTCTGCGGGCCCGAAGAGCTCCTCGCCCTGTTCCTGCTCGCCGGCATCGAGCACGGCCCGCGCGTCCTCGTAGAGGGGCGATGGGCGAACGTTGCCCCCCTCGGTGGCAGCCGGTCGTGACAGGACCAGCTCGTCCCTGGCGCGCGTCATCGCCACGTAGAGCAGCCGGCGCGAATCGTCCTCGTGGGACGGGTCACTGCCGCCGGCCCCCGGAGGCACCGTCGCCGGGCCGGCGGGAGGCGGGCCCGGCAGGGCACCAGCGTGGAGCCCGACGACGTACACGCGCGAGAACTCGAGCCCCTTGGTGCGCTCCAGCGGCATTACGCGGACCGCGTCCGCAATCGGCTCGACCGGCTCTTCGACAGGCGCTACCCCTGCCTCGGAGACGGCGACCAGGTAGCGGACGAAATCGCGGTTTGATCCCGCAGGCTCCCGCCGGGTCCACGCGGCGGCGAGCTCCCCGAGCCGCGAGAGGTTGCGCAGCCGCTCGGCGGCCTCGGGGTGTGCGGCGAACAGGCGGTGGCGCCGAAAGCCGATTCTCTCGATCAGGCGCCGCACGAAGACGTCGGCGCGCATTTCCCCCATCGCCCGGGCGGCGGCTCGGTGGAGCTGGAGGAACTCGCGGATGCGGTCGCGGGCCTCGGGCGGGATCTGCGGGCTCTCCAGCGATGCCTCCAGGGCCGAGACCATGTCGAGCTTGCGTCGCCTCGCGATCGTCGTGCAGCGCGCCAGGTCGACCGACCGCAGCTCCACCGGTGGGCGGCTGAGGGCGCGCACGGCGGCCGCCGCGTCCGTCGGATCGGCGAGCAGGCGAAGCCAGGCGATCACGTCGCGCACCTCCGGCCGCTGGAAGAAGGCGCCCGGACCCGTCAGGCGGTAGGGCACGCGCCGCTCCTCGAGGGCGGCTGCGATGGCGCGGGCCCTGCCGCCGCCGCGGGGGACCGCCACGCAGACCTCCTCCATCTTCACCTCACCCGCTGCGAGGGCCGACTCGATGTCCCGGGCGACGGCCTGGGCCTCGGCACGATCGTTGGTTCCGCACCAGAAGCGCACTCGAGTCGCCGGCCCGGCCGCACGACGGGCCACCTCGGCCCCGCGCTCCGCTTGGGCCACCACGGCGTGCGCCGCGTCCAGCAGGTCGCCCCCGTATCGCCAGCTTGGCTCGAGGATCACCTCCTCGGGGGCGAGCGCCCGGCGCGCCCATGCCGACGCCGCACCGCACGGCGCCCGGGCCTGCTCGTCATCGCAGGAGAGGACCGTGCTCTCCGCTCCGCGGGCCAGCGCCTCGATCAGCGAGCGCTCCGCCGGACAGGCGTCCTCGGCCTCATCGACCATCAGGTGCGGAAAGCGCTTCGAAACGGCCTCCGCGAGCGCCGGGCGCTCGCCGAGCAACCGCGTCAGCTCCAGCACGGCATCGATGTCGTCCATCGCGCCGGCCGCGCGCAGCATCGAGTCGTGCAGCTCGTAGATCTCGGCGAATTCCCGCTCCCTGGCGGCGGAGTCGCGCTCGGACTGGCTGCCGCCCGCCTGCTCCTCGGACCAGCGGCGGAATCGCTCGGCCGTCACACCGGCGGACTTGAGCGCGTCGATCCGATCGACGATCCGGGCGAGCAGGCCTGCCGGGTTCCCTCGGATCTCGTGGCGGCGCAGAGGCAGCTCCTCGAGCCGGTCGAGCAGCATCGCGAGCCTCTCGGCCGGGCTCAGCGATTCGAAGAACGGGTCAAGCCCCGCCTCGGTCGCGTGCTCGCGGAGCAACCGCGCGGCCGCCGCTGGGTGAGTGTGGACGACGAGCTCCTCGTAGGCCGTCTCGATCACCTGCTCGGCACGCCTCCTGATCCGATTGGCGCTCGCCACCGATCGGGTCAGGACGAGCGGCCGGCTTCCTTCGCTGACCAGGCGCCCGAGCCTGCGCGCGAGAGCCTCCGTCCGGCCGGCGCCGGCGGCGCCGAGAACCAGCAGGGCGCCCTCGTCATGGGTGACGACGGCCTCCTGCTGCTCGGTCAGCCCAAATTCGCCGCGCTCGCTCTCCTCGGCCATTGATTTCAGGCTAACCCACGCATCCGCCGCTTCCAGCCTCACTCCCGCTGGCCGCGTGAAAACCATCGCTAACCTGGCCCGCGTGGCCGGTCCGAGCGACGACGAGTGGATTGCCGCCTGCCGCCGGGCCGTCGAGGTTCAGAAGCGGGTCTTCGATGAGCACCGGGGGATCGAGGCGCGAACCCGGTACGAGGGTGTCGGCGAGGGCGGCGACAACACGCTGCTCATCGACCGGCTCTGCGAGGACGCGGTCTTCGACGAGCTCGAGGCGCTGCACCGGGCCGGGCACGATTTCACGGCGGTCTCCGAGGAGCGGGGCTCCGTCAGCTTCGGCGAGGGAGACTCGCCGCTGCGGGTGGTGATCGACCCGATCGACGGCTCGCTCAATGCCCGCCGGACGATCCCGCTGCACAGCGTCAGCATCGCCGTCGCGGACGGCGATTCGATGGCCGACGTCACCTTCGGCTACGTCTACGAGTTCGGCGCCAGGGAGGAGTTCGTCGCGATGCGCGGCGGCGGCGCTCAGCTGGAGGGCCGGCAGATCCAGGCGCCCCCGGGGGACGGGCTCGAGCTCGTCGCCCTCGAGGCTTCCAAGCCCGAGAGGGTCGTGAAGGCCGCCGAGGTACTGCGGGATCGCGCCTATCGACTCCGGTCGCCCGGGTCGATCGCGGTGGACCTCTGCTACGTGGCCTGCGGCAGGTTCGACGGCATGATCACCACCCGGAGCTGCCGCTCGGTCGACGCGGCCGCCGGGCAGCTGATCACGAGGGAGGCCGGGGGGACGATCGATTTCGGAGGCGATGGCCTCGACGAGGCTCCGCTCGACCTGAGCGCGCGCTACGACCTCGCGGCCGCTCGGACGCCCAATGACCTTGGCCTGCTGCGCGAGGCACAGGAGGCCGTCTATGCCTGAGGGCATGGTCGACTGGAGCATGGCCGAGCGGGTCGCCCGCGCCCTCTCGGGAAGCGGTCCGCGGTGGGACGGCACAGCGGATGAGCTCCGCACCGAGTCCGAGCGCGCCGCCGAGCTGGTCCGTCGCTACACGGGCCTGAAGCCGAAAGGAGGCGTGCCTCCCGCCGAGCTGGTGGACCGCGACGAGTGGGCAGACGTGAACCTCGAGACCTTTCGCGAGCTCTCGACGCGGGTCGAGGAGCACCTCGAGGAGCGGATGAGCAGCAACGGCACCGGCGGCAAGGGCCTGCAGCGCACGATCGTCAGGGCCGCCACCGGCGCCGAGATCGGGCTCGCGGTCGGCTACCTGTCCCAGCGCGTGATCGGCCAGTACGACGTCGCCCTGATCGGGCCGGCACGTGCGCCGAGGCTGCTGTTCGTCGGTCCCAACCTCTCGGCGGCGCGGGCGCGCCTGGACGTCGACCGCGACCTCTTCCTACGCTGGATCGCGCTCCACGAGACGACCCACGCGGTCCACTTCGCGGCCGTCCCGTGGCTACGCGAGCACATCGGGGGGATCGCCGAAGAGCTCTTCGAGAAGGCGGCGATCGAGGTGAAGCCGGGCGAGCTCCTCGGCAAGCTGGCCCGCACCAACCCGCGCGAGCTGGTTCGCTCCGCGACCAACGGCGAGCTCGCAACGCTGCTCTGGCCAGAGCCGCATCGCCGTTTGGTGGAGAAGCTGACCGCGACGATGACCCTGGTCGAGGGCTACGCGGAGCACGTCATGGACGCCGTCGGCGACCAGCTCGATCCCGGCT
This sequence comes from uncultured Solirubrobacterales bacterium, assembly GCA_963747425.1. Taxonomy (GTDB): domain Bacteria; phylum Actinomycetota; class Thermoleophilia; order Solirubrobacterales; family 70-9; genus DASUPK01. The sequence continues at coordinate 87,909 of CAVVFJ010000008.1, read as the reverse complement.
ACACGGATCTCCGCCGCGCGCTTGATCGGGACCGAGAGCGCCGCGGCCTGCTCGACTCCATCGTCTCCAAGGTGCTCGGCCTCGAGATGAAGCTGGCGCAGTACCGCCGTGGCAAGGCATTCGCCGACGAAGTTGTTCGAGCTCACGGCATCCGTACGCTCAACCGCGCCTGGAGCGAGCCCGATGCCCTGCCCCGGCCGGATGAGCTCGACAGCCCGGCGGAGTGGGTCGACCGCGTGGGCGCCGCGCGACCCAGACGCCTGCTCTCCCTCTTTCGCTAGGCAAAGGTCCAGCGCCGAGGTTTGTGGGCTGGGCAATCGGCGAAACGGTGTAACTCGCCCTTCCGGGAGGGTTACAAACGTGTGTTCGCAAAACATGTGTTCGGTGCTAAGCTCCGAACATCCTTAGAGCTAATAAGAGTCCGACGAAAGCAAGCCGAAGGGATTGAGAGCACTGATGGCCAGCAAGACCAAGAGCAAGACCGAAGAGAAGACCGAAGTCACCAGCGGCCGCAAGCCGTCCGAGCAGGCCTTGCAGGCCGTTGACGTCGCCATCGGCGCCGCTCCCACGGTCGCCGAGAATGTTCGGACCACCGCCGATACGTGGCGCAACTCCGAGACCCGCTCGCAGGAGATCGAGACGCTGCAGAAGCGTGTCCAGACCCTCCGCGACCCGCAGGCGAGGACGACCGAGATCGAGTCTCTTCGCAAGCGACTCGGCAGCGAGATCGAGAAGGCCGAGGCAAAGGGCGGGGACGTCCGGCGTCAGGTCACCGACCAGCTGGTCGGCCAGGCCCGCAGGGCGCGCGATCGCGTCGAGCCCGTGTATCGCGAGGAGCGTGTCGAGCCCGTCGTCAAGGAGCGCGTGGAGCCCATCTACCGGGACCGCGTCGAGCCGGCGGTCAAGAAGGTGCGCGAGCGCATCTAGTCGCTTAGCCCGGGCCGCCCTCGAGAGGTGGCGCGCCCGGAGAAGCCCCTCACCATGTGAGTGGGAAGCAGCAACCTCTCCTCCCTCGAAAACCGGGCCCTCGTGGCCCGGTTTTCACGTCTGCGTACACTTCGAGGCGTGCCGACCAAGGAGCAGATAACCGAGAAGCTGACCCAGGTGATCGACCCGGAGCTGCGGCGGTCGATCGTCGAGCTGGGGATGGTGCGCACGATCGACATCCACGACGACGGCCGGGTGGACGTGGTCGTCTCCCTGACGACGCCTGGCTGTCCGATCCGCTCGCACTTCCAGCAGGCGGTCGCGAAGCACGTCTCCGAGCTGGAGGGGGTCAACAAGGTCGAGGTCGGCTTCGACGTCCTCTCCGACAGCGAGAAGTCCGGCCTGCAGCAGAAGCTCGGCCGCGCCAAGCTCCCGGAGGGAGCCCTGGCCCAGGTCAAGAACGTGATCTGCGTCGCCTCCGGCAAGGGTGGCGTCGGCAAGTCCACGATGACCGCCAACCTCGCCGCCGCGCTGGTCGCCGATGGCCACAAGGCCGGTGCGCTCGATTGTGACGTGTACGGCTATTCGATCCCGCGGATGCTGGGGATCAACCGAAAGCCCGACGTCTCGCCGGAGCGCAAGATCATCCCGCCCGTCTCGCCGTCCGGACCCACGGTGATGTCGATCGGCTTCTTCGTCGAGGAGAACGCCGCCGTCGTCTGGCGCGGGCCGATGCTCCACAAGGCGATCCAGCAGTTCCTCGAGGACGTCGCCTGGGACGAGCTGGACTACCTCCTGCTCGACCTCCCGCCCGGGACCGGCGACGTCTCCATGACGCTGGCCCAGCTTCTTCCCCAGGCGAAGATCGTGATCGTCACCACGCCACAGCCGGCGGCCCAGAGCGTCGCCCGCCGCGCGGCCGAAATGGCCGCCAAGGTGGATCTCGAAGTGCTCGGGGTGATCGAGAACATGTCCGCCTTCACGGGGCCTGACGGCGACCGCGTCGCGATCTTCGGAGAGGGTGGTGGCCAGCTGCTTGCTGACGAGCTCGACGTGCCGCTGCTGGCCAAGGTTCCGCTCTCTGGCGATCTGCGCGAAGCGGCCGATGACGGGAAGCCCCTGGTGATCGAGGATCCCGACGCGCCTGCCTCGCAGATGATCCGCGAGGCTGCCCGTGGCATCGTCGCCTCGACGCCCGTGGAGCTGCCCCTCATGGAGGCGCAGGCCGTGCCGGCGGCCGCCCCCAACGGCGGCGGGGTCAGCGGCACCGAGCTGCCGATGGTGCAGTAAGCCTTGGCCACCCGCTGGCGGGCGACCGCGGCGGCCCTCATCTGCGCATTTCATCTGGCGGTCTTCGTGCCGACGATCGGTGACTGGTCGTCGATCCTGGTCAACGACTTCGCTCCTCAGGCTCAGGCGATCAAGGGCGGAGACCTCCCCTATCGCGATCAGGGCATCGAGTACCCGCCCCTCTCCGTTCCGGTCCTGATCGCTCCGATCTATCTCGACGACAGCACGCAGGGGTTCGTCGACGGCTTCATGTGGGAGATGCTGGCGTTCGATCTCGCGATCGTCGTCCTGATCGCGTTCGCGCTGCCCGGCGATACGAGGCGAGTGCTCTCGGCTCTGGGGATCTACACGGTCGGCGTGGTGATCCTCTCCGACGCGGTGCTCGACCCCTCGCTGATCGACACCGGCCCGCTGGTTCTCTCCCGGTTCGACATCGTTCCTGCGCTGTTCGTACTGGCGGCGGTCCTGGCACGCGATCGCGTCCGCTCGGCGACCTGGTCGGGACTCCTGTCGATTGGGGTGGCCATCAAGGCCTTCCCGCTGTTCATCTACCCGGCGCTGCTGCGCGGCGAGAGGAACCTGCGGCGGGTGATCGTCGCCGGCGCGATCCCGCTGCTGCTCTGCGCGGCGGCCGTCGTCGTGATGGGCGACGAGTTCGGGTCGGCGATCACCTACCACACCGATCGCGCGCTGCAGGTGGAGGCCCTCGCCGCGAGCCCATTCGAGGTCGCCCATGCGCTGGGGTCCTCCGGAGTCGCGACGGTGACCGGGCATGGCGGATTCGAGCTCTCGGCATCGGGCGCCGACGCGGCGCGCTGGCTCTCCGTGGCGATCGGGGCGATCGGCTACCTGGTGCTGGTGTGGGCCGGCTGGCGCTCGGAGGTCTCCAACCTCAAGCTGGCGACGGCGCTGGTGACGGTGCTGGTGGTCTTCGCGCCCGTGCTCTCGCCGCAGTTCCTGCTCTGGATCCTGCCGGTCTCGGCCTGCGCCTACGGGCTCGGCAAGGAGAACCTCGTCCTGCTCGTGGCCATCCTCCTGACTCAGATCACGCTGCAGAACTACGACGGCGTGGATTCCCTGACTGGCGCGTTCGTCTGGCCCCTGGCGGCCAGAAACGTCTCACTGCTCGCCTACCTGTGGATCGTCAGCGAGCCGGTGCTCGGTGCCGCTCGGGAGAGCGGCAGCCTGGGCCTGCCGGCCCGTTCGCCAGGCTAGCTCGGCTCAGTGGTGGTAACCGAAGTGCGCCACCCAGATCGCGACGCGGCGATGCCCGCGGAACTTGCCGCTGACCACGCTGATTCCGACATCGTCGAAGTTGGGCGTGAGGAGCACGGATCGGTGCATGTCGGAGTTGAGCCAGGCGCTCATCGTGCGGCGCACGGTGCCCCGCCTGCCATGTCCATACGCGAGGTTCTCGCCCGCGCCCCAGCTTCCCCGCATGAACCCGACCCGCCTGAACCAGTAGAAGGCGTCCCGCCCGCAGGCCTCGTGACTGAACTGCCGGCAATGCCTGATGTCGCGCGCCTTCCTGTGGGAGGAGGAGCGAAGCTTCTTCATCGGGTGCAGTGCCTTCAGGCCCTTCTGCGTGCGCGCCCAGTTGTGCATGCACACCATCGTCTCCTCCCGCGCGGCGATCGGCAGCGACCTTTCCGACTGGCCCGGACAGGCCGACTCGGGCGCCAGCAGGTTGTCCCAGCGCCCCGACGCGCTCGCGCCGGCCGGCGCCAGGAAGATCGCGGAGGCGACGGTCGCCAGGGCAATTCTCGATAGCTTCCGTGCCATCCCCCGCCCGATCGGCTCGAATGGCCGTCCAGGCAAATATCCGGCCGGCTCTAGCCGAATGTTCCAAAACTACGTAGGGAAAGGTGTCGCTATGTCCAGCGGGACGGGCGCTCAGGAGGCGTCGACGCGTGCCTAAGAGGCGTTGGACTTGTAGTACTCGAGGTTGATCTGCGTGTACTTGGACCACTCCTCGGGGAGCTGGTCCTCGGCAAAGCAGGCGTCGACCGGGCAGGCCTCGACGCAGGCGTCGCAGTCGATGCACTCGTCCGGATCGATGAAGAGCTGCTGGACGTTGTCGTAGTCGGGTTCGTCCGGGGTCGGATGGATGCAGTCGACGGGGCAGACCTCGACGCAGGAGTTGTCCTTCTCGCCGATACAGGGCTCCGCGATGACGTATGCCAAGGCTCCTCTTCCTTTCCGGAGTCGTAGTTGCGATTGCGGCGCCCCTGGGGCGCCGCCGGACGCGACATTCTAGCGGCGACCAGGCCGCCCGCTTTCTGGAGCGGAGGGCGAAGCCCGGAGCGACTTATGTTGGGCGGCCGCTCGTCGCCGCGACCTGATGGCGAAGCCGTCAAGAGCGGTGGCGTCACTCGGGCGGTGGCTACAGTGGCGGCGTGATCCTCCTCACGGGAGCAACGGGCGTGGTCGGCGGCGAGCTCCTGCCGGCGCTGCTCGGAGCGGGCCACGAGCTCCGGGCCCTGGTCCGGGATCCGAGGAAGCTCGGGGAGCATCGGGTCGACGTCCAGATCGCGCTTGGGGACCTCCGGGACCCGCTTTCGATGCGCCATGCGATGCGCGGCGTCGACACCGTGATCCACCTGGCCGCCACGATTCGCGACCAGCCCGGAGGCACCATCGAGGAGCTCAACGGGCTGGCGACGATCCGTCTGCTGCGCTCCGCGGAGCGCGCGGGTGCCTCTCGCTTCTTCTTCTTCTCCGCGATGGGAGCCACGGGGTTCCAGAGAACGCGGTTCTTCCGCTCCAAGGCGCTGGGCGAGCACGCGATCCTGGATTCGCCGCTCGAGGCGACCGTGTTCGCGCCATCGATCGTCTACCGGCCCGGTGATCCCTGGATCACCCTGCTGCAGCGCCTCTCCTTGCTGCCCGCGTTGCCGGTGTCGGGCTCGGGGGAGGCGCGATACCAGCCGATCTGGGCTCGCGACGTCGCGGCTTGCGTCGTCGCCGCGCTCGCAGACGGGAAGCCCAAGGGGCGGGGTGGGGCGAACGGCCGCTTTGAGCTCGCCGGTCCGGAGGTGCTCACGTACGACGACATGGTCGAGCGGGTCATGGAGGCAAGCGGGCGCCGTCGCCCCCTCGTCCACGTGCCGGTGCCATTGGTGCGGACCGGCCTTCGGGCCCTGGAGCTCGTCGTCGGCCCGTCAGTGTTCGCCACCTGGGAGGAGGCGGAGCTGATGGAGGTGCCGATGACCAGCGAGCACGGCACGGCAGACGCGGAGCAGCTCGGCGTGGAGCCCCGGTCGATGGGCGCGGTCCTCGGGACGCAGTCCTAGCCGCGGCGCACGCGGTCGACCGCGAGCAGCGCGACTCCGACGACGAGCTCGAGGATCCCGCCGACCAGCGACGTGTAGCGGACGGCATCGACCGTTCCGCTCGACGGCTCATCCGGGACGTCGAGCCCGGAGAGCAGGTGGTGGTAGAGCCAGCGGTAGAGGTCCTCGGGAGCCTCGAGGAAGTGCAGGGCCAGCGTCAGCGCCGAGCCGGCGATCAGGAGGAGGCCCGCGATCCGCAGCTTGCTCACCCCTCCAGCAAAGCGAAGGGCCCGGTCGCCCGGGCCCCAGCTTGAATCGGGTTGCTCCTCGGCTTCGCCTGCGGAGCACCCTCTCACAACACTCGCCTGTTGCGGCAAGCGTAGTCCTTACATCATCCCGCCCATGTCGGGCATGCCTCCACCGCCGGGCATGGCGCCGGCGCCCTCCTTCTCGGGCGGCTCGGCGACGATCGCCTCGGTGGTGAGGATGTTCTTCGCGATCGAGGCCGCGTTCTGCAGCGCCGAGCGGGTGACCATGGTCGGGTCGATGACGCCGGCGGCGATCAGGTCGCCGTACTCGCCATCGGCCGCGTTCAGGCCCTCGCCGGCCTTCAGGCCGCGGACCTTCTCGACGACCACGCTGGCCTCGAAGCCCGAGTTCTCGGCGATCTGCCGGATCGGTGCCTCGAGCGAGCGCTGGATGATCGATGCGCCAGTCCGCTCGTCGTCGTCGTCGTAGGAGTCGAGGGAGATCGCGTCCTGGGCGTTCAGCAGCGCGACGCCGCCACCCGGGACGATGCCCTCCTCGAGCGCCGCACGGGTCGCCTGCAGGGCGTCCTCGACGCGGTGCTTCTTCTCCTTCATCTCGGTCTCGGTGGCCGCACCGACCTTGACGACCGCGACGCCGCCGGCCAGCTTGGCCAGCCGCTCCTGCAGCTTCTCGCGGTCGAAGTCGGAGTCGGTCGTCTCGACCTCGGACTTGATCTGCTTGATGCGGCCCTTGATCTGCTCGGAGTCGCCGGCGCCGTCGATGATCGTGGTGTTGTCCTTGCCCACCACGACGCGACGGGCCTTGCCGAGCTGGTCGAGCTGGGTGTTCTCCAGCTTCAGGCCCATCTCCTCGGTGATCACCTCGCCGCCGGTCAGGATGCCGATGTCCTCCAGCATCCGCTTGCGGCGGTCACCGAACCCGGGCGCCTTGACGGCCACGCCGGTGAAGGTGCCGCGGAGCTTGTTCACCACGAGGGTGGCGAGGGTCTCGCCCTCGACGTCCTCGGCGATGATCAGCAGCGACTTGCCGCCCTGCATCACCTGCTCCAGCACCGGCAGGATGTCGCGCACCGAGCCGATCTTCTGGTTGGCGATCAGGATGTAGGCGTCATCGAGGACGGCCTCCATGCGGTCCTGGTCGGTGACCATGTAGGGCGAGATGTAGCCCTTGTCGAACTGCATGCCCTCGGTGAACTCCAGCTCCATGCCGAAGGTCTGGCCCTCCTCGACGTTCACCACGCCGTCCTTGCCCACCTTGTCGATGGCGTCGGCGATGATGTTGCCGATCTCGTCGTCGGCGGCCGAGATGGCCGCGACTCGGGCGATCTGCTCCTTGCCCGCGATGTCCTTTGACTGCTTCTCGCGGAGGTCGTCGACCACCTGATTGACGGCCTTCTCGATGCCGCTGCGCAACCCGAGCGGATTCGCTCCGGCCGCAACGTTCTTGAGGCCGTGACGGACGATCGTCTGCGCCAGCAGCGTCGCCGTAGTGGTTCCGTCGCCGGCGACGTCGTTGGTGGCCGTGGCCACCTCACGCACCAGCTGTGCGCCCTGGTTCTGGAAGACGTCCTCGACCTCGATCTCGCGGGCGATGGTGACGCCGTCGTTGGTGATGGTGGGCGCTCCGAACTTCTTGTCGAGGACGACGTAACGACCCTTCGGACCGAGAGTCACCTTGACCGCGTTGGCCACGGCGTCGACCCCGTCCTGCAGGGCGCCACGTGCATCCTCGTCGTACAAAAGCTCCTTGTGAGCCATATGTGTGCTTCCTCCTTCCTAAGTTCCTGGACTAGCCGACCTTGGCGAGTACGTCCGACTCGCGCAGGACGAGCAGCTCGTCCCCGTCGACGGTGATCTCAGTGCCTCCGTACTTGGAGTACAGGACCTCGTCGCCCTCGCTCACATCGAGCGGGCGGCGGGAGCCGTCCTCCTTGACCTCACCGTCACCGACGGCGAGAACCTTGCCCTTCTGGGGCTTTTCCTTCGCTGTATCGGGGAGGACGATCCCGCTTGCGGTCGTCTCCTCCTCCTCGACTGCCTGAACTATCAGGCGGTCGCCTAGCGGCTTCAGCTTCATCGGCATTCCTCCTAGCTCGGATGGGTGTGTCTCAAGTTTGCGCGGGGTCTTGGCACTCTCGATGGGAGAGTGCCAGCGCGCCTGCTGATTGTAGCCAGACGCGGGCCTCGGGTAGGTGATCAGCTAGTCAACGGCGAGCAGGGGCACGCCGAGCAGCTTGGCGAGACCCTGGCCGCCGTTCCGCATCACATAGTCGTGATTCACCGCGAAGATCGGCCGGGCGATGGGCGTGAGCAGGTTCATCCAAGCCCTGGTGGTGCGCACGTTCCACTCGTAGAGGGCCGCAGTCACCCCGTCGCGCTCGAAGAGCCGCCAACGACCGACGCCGGCCAGCTCACCCTCGGCGTCGCCCTCGAGCAGATACGGCTTGTCCACCTTCGTGGTCCGCACGAAGAACTCGAGCTTGTAGGGCAGCTTCGACTTCCAGACGTAGCGTCCGTACTGGCCCACCCCGTCGGCGTCGCCCTCCTCGAGCTTGTCGGCCTCGAGCACGCCATGCCACCACGTGGGCCAGCGCTCGGACTCGTAGATCGCATCCCAAACGCGCTCCCGCGGAGCCTCGAGCAGCCAGGTTGTGAGAAATCGATATTCAGCCACAGGACCAGCGTGCCGAGCCCCCGAGCGTCAGTTTCGGGAGGGCGTTTCTCCATTGCCGAACTGGGTGGAAGGTCTTTCGACGATCTGCGAGAAGCGGATCACCGTGACGGTGTCGTCCTCGCCTATCGGCCGGGTGTAGATCTTCTCCAGGAAGTCGACGGTCTCGTTCCGGCGGCGGAATTCGGGGTTGTCGTGCTCGATGTCCCGGGGCGAGAGCTCGGAGACCTTCTTGACCTCGACGTCGTCGATCACGGCGGCGAAGATCTTCTCCCGCGGCTGGTGCCGGTAGCCGATCGTGATCCAGACCACCTGCCCGCGCTTGTACTTGCGCGACTTGTCGCCCAGGCGGATCGTCGCCGTCTTCCTGCCGCTGCGCAGCTGGTCGACGAAGATCGGCGAGTAGAAGTTGAGGACGTAGAGCGCGGAGTTCACGGGGCGAGCCTACTTAGTCATGGGGATCAGGGGGGCTGAAGCCCTCGGCGCCGATCAGGGGGACGAACCGGCACGGCCCGATGGTCTCCTGGCGCAGATCGCCGTTCTCCTTGACGAACGCCGTGAGCAGATCGGCGGAGCCGGTGGCGATCGGTACGACGAGGCGACCGTCGGTGGCCAGCTCGGCGAGCAGGCTGTGCGGGGCCTCCGGGGTGGCGGCGTGGACGGCGATCGCGTCATAGGGCGCGCCCTCGGGATGGCCGCGGCTCCCATCGCCGACGATCACCTCGACGTTCTCGGTGCCCAGCTCCTCGAGCCTGCGCCGCGCCAGCTCACCGAGCTCAGGCACCCGTTCGATGCTGATCACGCTCCGGGCGAGCCTCGCGAGGACGGCGGCCGAGTATCCGGAGCCGGTGCCGATCTCGAGCAGGCTCTCGTCTCCATCCAGCCGCAGCGCCTCGCAGATCGCGGCGACCACCCAGGGCTGGGAGATGGTCTGCTCGTGCCCGATCGGCAGGGCTGAGTCGTTGTAGGCGCTCTGGCGAACCTGGTCGGGGACGAAATGCTCGCGCGGAACCTCCGCCATCGCCGTGAGCACCCGCTCGTCTCGTATCCCGCGCCGGCGGAGCTGCCGCTCGACCATTCGCGAGCGCTGCTGCGCAAAGTCACCCGGCTTCGCCATCAGGTCGCGGTGCCAGCGGCCACCCAGCATAAGTCGCTTCGGGCTTCGCCCTTCGCTCCTAAGTGCAGCGGCCTGCGCACCGCTCAGAATATGTACGCGTCGAGGCGCTCGGGCTCGATCACCGTCACGCGACCCCGCCCAACCTGGACGACCCCGGCTCGCTCGAGTGTGGCGAGGAAGCGGCTGACGCTCTCGCGCGAGGTCCCTGCCATCTGAGCGAGATCGGATTGCCGCAGCCGGATGGTGACGCCGTCCCTGACCAGGGGGGTGACGGCCTCCTCGGCGAGCAGCTGGTTGAGGACGCCCGCGACCCGGCTGGGCACCGTCTGGAAGGACTGCCGCGCGATGCGCTCGTTCGCCTCACGCAGGCGACGGGTGAGCGCCACGATCAGCTTCTCGGCCATCTCCGGGTGCTCGCGGATCAGGGTGCGCATGTCGGTGGCCGGCAGCGCCAGCAGCTCGGTGCTCTCCGCTGCCTCGACGCTGGCGGAGCGGCGCTCGCCGTCGAGCATCGCCAGCTCGCCGAAGATTGCGCCGGGGCCGAGCGTCGCCAGCGTGATCACCCGCCCGTCGGAGTGCTGGCGTATGACCCGGCAGCTGCCGCTGTTGACGATGTAGCAGGCGTCGCCCGGATCGCCCTCGTGGAAGACCCGCGTGTCGCCGGGGAAGCTTCGCGGGATGGCCACCTGAGCGACCCGCTCCAGCTCCTCGGGCGAGAGCTCCGAGAAGAGCGGTACGCGGCCGAGGAGCTCGACGGTCCCTTGTCCTGCTCCGTTCTCCATCCCACCGTGGATTATCCCTGCTTGGGCGCGGGCCCAGGCCCGCGAGGGTGAAAAGGCGGCTATCCGAGGTGCAGAGCGGGGAGCGGGCCCCGCTCGGCGCCCGCATCGTCCTCGCGGTCGACGCCTACCACGCCATGACCTCGGATCGGCCCTATCGCCAGGCCATGTCGCACGCCGAGGCCTGCACGGAGCTCGAGGACAACGCCGGCACCCAGTTCGACCCGGAGGTGGTCGAGCCCTCCTCGCCGTTCTCAGCCGCTCGCGGGCGGCTGACAGCCAGGGCACCAGTACGTAGTCCGGGCCGATTCCCCCTGGGCCCGGGAGAGGATCGTCGTCCCGCAGCGCGGGCAGGGCCTTCCCGCCTTCCGGTAGACGCGTGCCGGCTGACGCCCCGTGTCCGCCGCCTCGAGCATCAGCGTCCTCGTCTCCTCCAGGACGGTGATCAGGTCGTCGTCTGCAAGGGAGGGCAGGGGGCGGTTGGGATCGAGGCTCGCTGCGAAGCAGCCCTCCGACTTGAAGATGTTGCCGATCCCCGCTACCAGCCTCTGACCCAGCAGTGCCTGACCGAGCTCGATCTCAGGTGCGATCGCTCGCATGCGATCGACCACCGCCCCCGGATCGAAGTCGTCCCCCAGCAGGTCCGGCCCGAGGCGCGCGAGGCGCGGGTCCCGGAGCAGCTGCGCTTCGCGGGCGATCCGCATGGTCGAGCCGCCGAAGTTGACCGCCTCGCCCTCCTCGGCCGACAGCACGATCCATGCCTGGTGCGCGGGCCTCCGCCAGCGCTCGCCGGCGCGGTAGAGCTGCCAGCTGCCGCGCATTCCGAGATGGCTGTGCAGCGCCAGGCCACCCTCAAAGTGCAGAAGCAGATGCTTGCCGCGGCTTTCGACCCCTTCGAGCTCGCGGCCGTTCAACTCACCGGCGGGCAATCCCGCCGGTCGGCGCTGACCGGGTGTGCGCACCGCCAGCGTCTTTCCCACCAGCATCCCATCCATGCGCCTGGCCACACGGAGGATCGAATCCCCCTCCGCCATCTACGCGACCAGTCGGCGCGGCTGGCGCCTGAAGCCGGCCTCGATCAGGGCCGCCTCCAGGCCCGAGCCGATCACCGGCTCGCCATCGAGGCGCTCGATGGCCAGCTTCTCGATCTGCCCGCCCTGGGCTGCGGCGGCAAGCTCGCCCAGCGCCGCTGCGAGTTCCTCGCCCTCCAGCCGCTGCAGCCGCAGAATTCCCTTGCCGCCCCGCTCGACGTAGAGCAGCGGCTCTCCGTCGCGGAGCATCACGTACGCGCCCGCTGTGCGTGCGGGCCGTCGCTGGCCCTCGAGCTTGGGCCAGGAGAGGGTTGCGCCATAGGGATTCGCCGGGTCGGTCGCGGCGAGCACCTGGAGCTCTCCCTCCGTCTGGGGCAGGCTGCGCAGGCGCTCGACCGCGCCGGGAAGGGCGAACTGGGCGCCGCCGAGGCCCTCCACGAAGTAGCCGCGCCGGGCGGTCCCCAGCAGCTCGAGGTTCTGGAGCTCTCCGTAGATCGAGGCGAATCCTCCGGGGATTCCCTCGGCGATTGCGGTCTCCCGGGTCACGATCCCATGGCGCTCCAGCATCAGCTCCGCCAGCGCTCGCATGCGCGGCCCGGCGGAGGGCGCGCCCTCGAATAGCGGAGCGCTGAGCGACCAGCGGCCGATCACGGTCCCGGCAGCGGCTGCGCGGCGGCGGGCGAAACGGCGGCCCCCGCGCTCCGAGCGCTGGGCGGCCCGGAGGCGAGGGGCGCGAAGAGGGGCGAAGGCGTCGTTGGTGACCTCGCCAGACCAGGCCAGGTCCCAGAGCGCCTCGTGGAGCTCCTCGGCCGAGCCCTCCAGCTCGAGCAGGTCGAGCCAGAAGCAGGGGCCCTGGGACAGCCGCTCGCGGATGGCGTCGTGGATCTCGCCCTCGGGTCGATCGATCTTGGCGTTGGCCGGGGGCGGGCCCGCCAGCCGGACGTCCTCGCGGAAGTAGAGGGCGACCTTGCCGTCGTTGCGGCCGAGTGCCCCGCCGCCCACCCAGACCAGCTCGCCGCTGGTGCAGAGCTCGTCGAGCCAGGTGGGGCTGTAGGAGCCAAGCCGCCGCGGCAGGACGTCCCGCTCCCAGGTCTTCGGGGTCAGGGCGACACCCTGCAGCGAGATGAGCGCCTCGCGCAGGCGATCGGGCCCGGCGCCCGAGCGGCCATGGGCATCGACGTTCTGCCAGCTCGGCAGGAAGCGGGCGAGCTCTCGCTGGTCGGTCGCCTCGACCTCCTGGCGGAGCCGGGCGAGGCTGGCTCGGCGCAGCCTGCGCAGGACATCGGCCTCGCACCATTCGCGGGAGGTTCCACCGGGGAGGAGCTCGCCGCGGACGACGTCGCCCGAGCGCTCCAGCTCCTTCAGGGCCGAGCTTGGGTCGACGCCATAGCGGTCGGCCAGCTGCCTGGTCGGGAAGGGAACGTGGGTGGCGGCATAGCGGCGCACCAGGGAGACCAGCGCGTCGTCGACCGGTTCCAGGAAGCTCTCGGGCAGCCCTGCCGGCGGTGGCACGCCGAGGGCGTCGCGGTAGAGCCCGGCGTCCTCGGCCGCGATGTAGCGCTCCTCGCCCGCGACCCTCACCACTGCGGCTCGGCGCTCCTTGACCAGCTTCTCGAGCATCGATGCAGCCGAGTAGCCCTCCTCGGTGCGCCGCTCGCATTCCTCGGCGGTCAGGTCGCCGAGCCGGCGGAGGATCTGCTGAAGGCCGTCGCGGTCCTTGGCGAGCCCCGCCTCGGTCAGGTGCTGGAGCTGCTCGGCGACCTGCTCGAGCGCCTCGGGGTCGATCAGCTCGCGCAGCTCCTCCTGGCCCAGCAGCTCGGCCAGGAGGTCGCGATCGAGGGCGAGGGCTGCGGCGCGGCGCTCGGCGTTCGGCGTGTCGCCCTCGTACATGTAGGTGGCGACGTAGTCGAAGAGGAGCGAGGAGGCGAAGGGCGACGCCGTCGGCGTCTCGACCTCGACCATCGTGATCTTGCGCGAGTGGAGGTCGCGGAGGAGATCCTTCAGGGCCGGCAGGTCGAGGACGTCGCGCATCACCTCGCGGTAGGTCTCGAGGATGACGGGGAAGCGGGGGAAGTCGCGGGCGACCTCGAGCAGGCTCTGGGACTTGAGCCGCTGCTGCCAGAGTGGGGTGCGCTTGCCCGGCCAGGCGCGCGGGATCAGCAGGGATCGCGAGGCGTTCTCGCGGAAGCGGGCGCCGAACAGGGCCGATCCCGAGAGCTCGCGGATTACGAGGTCCTCGAGCTCGTCCGGCTCGATCATCACCAGGTCGCCGGGCGGGGGCTCGTCGGCGTCGGGGAGGTGGATGACGATCCCGTCGTCGGACCAGATCGCGTCGGCCTCCAGGTCCTTGTCGTCCCGGATCTTGGCCGAGAGGGCGAGTCCCCAGGCCGCGTGGACCCGGCCGCCGAACGGCGAGAGCACGCAGAGCCGCCAGTCGCCGATCTCGTCCCGGAAGCGCTCGATCACGATCGCCTCGTCCGAGGGGACGACCCGCGTGGCCGCCTGCTGCTCGGTCAGGTAGTTGACGAGGTTCTGGGCGGCGAGCTTGTCGAGGTCGTTCTCCTTGGCGAGCTTCTTCGGATCCGCGTTCACCGCCTCACGGGCGAAGGCGCCGATCGCCTTGCCGAGCTCGGCGGGACGGCCGATCCCGTCGCCCCGCCAGAACGGGACGGCGCCCGGCGTGCCCGGGGCGGGGGTGACGATGACCCGGTCGCGCGTGATCTCCTCGATCCGCCAGGTGCTGGCGCCGAGCAGGAAGGTCTGGCCGGGCCGGGCCTCGTAGACCATCTCCTCGTCGAGCTCGCCGACGCGCCGGCCGTCGGGAAGGTGGACTCCGTAGAGGCCGCGATCGGGGATCGTGCCGGCGTTGGCCACGGCCAGCTGGCGGGCTCCGGGCCGGCCGCGCATCGTTCCCTTGGTGCGGTCCCAGACGATGCGGGGTCGCAGCTCGGCGAAGCGCTCGGACGGGTAGCGGCCGTCGAGCATGTCGAGCACGTTCTCCAGCTGCTCGCGGGAGAGCTCGGCGAAGGGCTGCGCCGAGCGGACCAGCCTCTCGACCTCGTCGATCTCCCACTCGTCGAGGGCCGCCATCGAGACCAGGTGCTGCGCCAGCACGTCGAGCGGGTTCTGGGGGATGACGGTCTCCTCGATCTCGCCGGAGCGCATGCGGCGGGCGACCACGGCGCACTCGAGCAGGTCGGCGCGGAACTTGGGGAAGATCCGGCCCTTGGAGACCTCGCCGAGCGTGTGGCCGGCGCGCCCGACGCGCTGCAGCCCGCGCGTGACCGACTTCGGCGACTCGACCTGGATGACCAGGTCCACGGCGCCCATGTCGATTCCGAGCTCCAGCGAGGAGGTGGCGACCAGGCAGGGCAGCTCGCCGGACTTGAGCAGCTCCTCGACCACGGCACGCTCCTCATGCGAGAGGGAGCCATGGTGTGCTCGGGCGATTTCGGCGGGAGCCTTGTCGCCATTCTTGGAGTTGCCCGCGTGCTCGGTGGCGGGCAGCTCCTCGTCTGCCTCGTCGTTGTGCATCTCGTTGAGGCGCTTGGCGATCCGCTCGGCGGCGCGGCGGTTGTTGACGAAGACGATCGTCGAGCTGTGCTCACGCACCAGCCGCAACAGCTCGGGATAGATCGCGGGCCAGATCGAGCGTGTGTTGGTCGCGGGATCGAGCGAGGCCTCGATCGGGCCGGGGTCGATCCGCTCCGGCGAGTGCTTCTGATTTGGATGGGGGGTCTTGCCGGTGTCGGCCCCGTCCCGCCGCTTGTTGGAGAGCGGGCTCGGCTCGACCATGTCCTCGACCGGGACCACGATCTCCAGGTCGAGCTGCTTGGGCTCCGAGGCGTCGACGATCTCGCACTCGCCGCCATTGCCAACGAGGAACTCGCCGATGCGCTCCAGCGGTCGCTGCGTTGCGGACAGCCCGATCCTCTGGATGCCGGCGCCGGTCCCAAGATGGTCCAGCCGCTCCAGCGTCAGCGCCAGATGCGACCCCCGCTTCGACGGCGCCACCGCGTGGATCTCGTCGACGATCACTGCCTCGACGCCCCCCAGGATCTCGCGGGCCTGAGAGCTGATCATCAGGTAGAGCGACTCGGGCGTGGTGATCAGGATGTCCGGCGGCTCCCGGCGCATCTTGCGGCGCTCGGACTGGGGCGTGTCGCCCGTGCGCAGGGCCACCGAGATCGGCGCCCCGATCCCCTGGAGCGGGGCCCGCAGGTTGCGCTCGATGTCGTAGGAGAGCGCCTTCAGGGGCGAGATGTAGACGATCCGGACTCCCTGTCCGAGGCGCTCCGGCTCCCTGGAAAGCTTGTCGATCCCCCAGAGGAAGGCCGCGAGGGTCTTGCCGGAGCCCGTCGGGGCGCAGATCAGGCTGTGCCCGCCCGAGGCGATCGCGGGCCAGCCGGCCGCCTGGGCCGGCGTGGGGGCCTCGAACGACGCCTGGAACCACTTCCTGACGGGCTCGGAGAAGGGCTCCAGGGGTGACTTTGGGGTCGCGGACGTACTCATGGCCAACCTACTGACCTTACAGATCCGCGAACCCGGCTCAGCTAGGCCTGAGAGCCACCCTCCGCCGCAGTGCCGACGGCGACCCGCTCGACGTCCAGCCGAGGAAGTATCCGCTCCAGCCAGTCCGGAATCCACCAGTTGCGCTTGCCTAGCAGCTGCATCACGGCCGGCACCAGCACCATCCGCACGATGGTGGCGTCCAGGAAGATCGCGGAGGCCAGGCCGATCCCGAACAGCTTCAGGAAGACCTGGCTGGAGGTCACGAAGGCGAGGAAGACGACCACCATGATCGCGGCGGCGGCGGTGATCACCCTGGCGGTCTTCGCGAGGCCCGTCGGCCACGGCGCGCCTGGTGTCCCCGTCCTTCAGATATTCCTCGCGGATCCGCGAGATCAAGAAGACCTCGTAGTCCATGGAGAGGCCGAAGAGGATCGCGAACATCATCACCGGCATGAAGGGCGCGACCGGGACCTCGTGGTCGATGCCGATCAGGTTGCTCAGCCCGCCGCCGTTCGCCGCCAGCGTCATCACCCCGTACGCGGCGGAGACCGAGAGCAGGTTCATCACTCCAGCCTTCAGCGAGATGAACGGCGAGTGGAACGCGACCAGGAGAAGCAGGAAGGAGAGGCCGACCACTCCTGCGATGAAGAGCGGCAGGCGGTCGGTCATGTAGGTGCTCTGGTCCTCGAGTGCGGCCGTGACGCCTCCGATCCTGACGTCGACCCCCGAGCTGCCGACCGCGTTCGGGACGGTGTCGTCGCGCAGGCGCTTGACGAGGTCGGAAGTCGCCTGGTCCTGTGGCGAGCTCTTGGGGATCACCGGGATCACAACGGCATCGCCGGATGAGTTGACTCGGGTCGGACCAACGAAAGCGACATCGGGATCCGAGCGGATCTTGCTTGCGAGCGCGTCCATCGTCGCCTTGTCCGAGGGGCTGGGCAGCTTGGCGGCCACGACCACCGGTCCGTTCGTTCCCGGGCCGAAGCCCTCGGCGGTCAGGTCGTAGGCCTGCCGGGTCATCGAGCCGGGTGGGTCGTTGCCGGCGTCGGGGAAGCCGAGCCGCATGCCGAGCGCGGGCGCCGCGAGCGCGAGCAGCACGGCCGTCGCCGCGATCGCGGCGAGCCAGGGTCGCTTCTGGACCCCGTGGGCCCAGCGCAGGGCGGGCGACTCCCGGTGCGTCTCCTCGGCCCTCCGCAACGAGCGACCGAGGAACGGGATCCGCAGCCGGTCGACCCTGGGCCCGAGGTACGAGAGGAGTGCCGGCAGCAGGGTGATCGCGGCGAGCATCATCACGAGCACCGCGATGGCCGCGGAGAGCGCCACGCCGTACATGTAGGAGAGCCCGGTGAGGAAGAGGCCGAGCACCGCGATCACCACGGTGGCAGCCGGCGATGATGACGCTTCGGCCTGCGGTGGTGACCGCCTCGACCACGGCGTCGTGCCGGTCCTTGCCCTCCTCCAGCGCGGACCGGAAGCGGGTCAGGACGAGCAGCGAGTAGTCGATGCCGACGCCGATCCCGATCAGGCCCGAGACCGCAGTTGTCCAATCGGGGACGTCGAGCGCGTTGGCGAGCAGCGGGACCAGGCCGCCCGACGAGATCCCGAGGCCGATGAGGGCGATCGCGAGCGGCAGGCCGGCCGCCACCACGGAGCCGAACGCGATCAGCAGCACGATCGCGGCGCCGAAGAAGCCGACTCCCTCGGGGCTGGACTGCTCCTCCGCCCGATTGATCGGATCGCCGCCCAGCTTGATCTCGAGGCCGTCGCCGTCGTGGGCCTGCGCCGCGTCGATCAGCTGCGTGCCCTCGTCCTTGGTCACGTCCCAGCCCGGAACGGTCAGCGGGAGGGTCGTCGTCGCGATCTCCCCGTTCTGGGAGACCCGGACCTGGGTGTGGCCGGCGATGTTGTTGACCTGCTCCGCCTCCGCCAGGAACTGGTTGATCCGCCGCTGCACGGCCGGGCTCTGCGCGCCGGCCGGGTCCCTCCAGGTGACCGTCACCTCCTGGCCGGAGTAGCCGTCGAAGCGCTGCTCGGTGATGTCGCTCGCAGCCTTGGAGTCCGAGCCCGGCGTGTTGTAGTTGGCGTTGAACTCGCCCTTGAGCGCCCCGCCGACCCCGATGATCACGATCGCGGCGACGATCCATCCGATGACCATGCGGCCGCGCCGGCGATAGGCGACGTCGGCGAGGCGGGCTAGGCGACGCGTCATGCTTCCGTTCTAGCAAGACGCCTTCGCCGGCGTCTTCTCCAAATGTGCTGACTACTTCAGCGCCTTGCCGTACTGGCGCTCGTAGTAGTCGCGGTAGTCGCCGGAGCGGATCGGGGCCCACCAGGCCTCGTGCTCGCGGTACCAGTGGACGGTCCGCTCGATCCCCTCGTCGAAGCCCACGGCGGCTCGCCAGCCGAGCGCCTCGAGGCGGGCGGCGGAGAGCGAGTAGCGGCGGTCGTGTCCCGGCCGGTCCTTGACGTATTCGATCAGCGACTCGTCTCGATCGGTCAGGGCCAGGATCCGCCTGATGACCTCGATGTTGGGGAGCTCGTCGGGGCCGCCCACGTTGTAGACGTTGCCCGGCTCGCCCTTGTCGAGGACTGCGTCCACCGCGGTGCAGCAATCCTCCACGTAGAGCCAATTGCGGACCTGCATGCCGTCCCCGTACACGGGCAGCGGGTCGCCGGCGAGCGCGTTCAGGATGCAGAGCGGGATCAGCTTCTCGGGGTACTGGTAGGGCCCGTAGTTGTTCGAGGCGCGCATGATCAGAGCCTCCGCGCCGTAGGTTCGGGCGAAGGCCGAGACCATCAGGTCGCCACCCGCCTTGGAGGCCGAGTAGGGAGACGACGGAGAGAGGGGGGACTCCTCGGTCGCCGAGCCCATCTCGAAGTCGCCGTAGACCTCGTCGGTCGAGAACTGCAGATAGCGAACCCCGGCGTCGCGGGCCGCCTCGAGCAACACGTAGGTGCCGAAGACGTCCGTGCTGATGAACTCGCCGGGCGCCTCGATCGAGCGATCGACGTGGGTCTCGGCGGCGAAGTTGACGACCGCATCGCAGCCCTCGATCGCCGCGCGGGCGGCGTCGCGATCTGCGATGTCAGCCTCGACCAGCTCGAAGCGGTCGTCGGGCAGGCCATCGAGGTTCTCGCGACGGCCGGCGTAGGTGAGCTTGTCGAGCACCGTCACCGAATCGCCGGGGTTGCCCTCGAGGCGAAGGCGCACGTAGTTCGACCCGATGAAGCCGGCTCCGCCGGCGACCAGGAGCTTCATGCTGCGTCCTGCCCCTCGCCCGTGGGCATCTCGTTCTCGCCCGTGATCTCCTCGCCGTCCGCCTCTCTCTCCTCGCGCTCTCGCTTGGTCCAGTCGAGCATCGGCTGCCGGCGCGAGGAGCTCGAGCGCTGCTTCGGCGCCGCCTCCTCGTCATCGGAGTGGCCGCGACGAGCGAGGTAGTCGGAGAGGCCGCGCTGCCAGGTCGGCAGCTCGATCGGCGCCGAGCGGCGGCTGACCAGCACGGAGTTGGCCGGGCGCTTCGCGGGCCGCTCCATCATGTCCGTGGTGGTGGCCATCACGCGGGTCACCACCTCCGCCTGGCGGAAGATCTCCATGGCGAACTCGTACCAGGAGCAGCTTCCCTCCCCGGCCATGTGGTGGATGCCGTAGGCGCCCGTGTCGACCAGCCGCAGCAGCCCGACGGCGAGGTGGCCCGTGTAGGTGGGGCATCCGACCTGGTCGTGGACGACCACGACGGGTCCACCGCCCTGGCCCAGCCGGAGCATGGTCTCGACGAAGTTGCCCCCGTGCGGACCGAAGAGCCACGAGGTCCGGACGATGAAGCTGCGCCCGTTGACCAGGGCGGTGGCACGCTCCCCGGCCAGCTTCGTCCGCCCGTAGGCGTTGATCGGGTCGGTGTCGTCGGATTCCCCGTATGGCCCGCCGGTCCCGTTGAAGACGTAGTCGGTCGAGGGGAAGATCAGCTTGGCGCCGACCTTGGCCGCGGCATCCGCCACGAACCCGGCGCCCTGCGAGTTCACCACGGAGGCTTCGTGCTCGGACTCCTCGGCGCCGTCCACGTTGGTCCAGGCCGCGCAGTTGATCACGGCGCCGGGGCGCTCGCGGGTGATCAGGCGCTCCACCTTGGCCGGGTCGGTCACGTCGAGGTCGTCCCGGGTGAGCGCGATCACCTGGTGGCGCATGTCCTGCGCGACGCGGACGACGTCATGGCCCAGCATCCCTCCGGCTCCGGTGACCATGATCTTCATGGGATGGAGATGTTGGCGTTGTCGCCCACCAGGAACCGCAGCGTCTTGGGCATTCCCTCGCTGCGGCTCAGGCTGACGTTCTTGCCGAGCAGGCTGGCCTCCATTCGGGCGTGCAGGTCGCGGATGCTCGACCCCGCCAGCACGATGGAGTGCTCGACCTCGGAGCCGGTGATCATGACGTCGCGGTCGATCGCCGTGTATGGCCCGATGTAGGAGTCCGAGATCTGTGTCCCGGCGCCGATGATGGCCGGACCGCGCACGACGGTTCGCTCCAGCTTGGCTCCCTTCTCGATCACGACCCTGCCCTCGACGCGCGAGTCGGTGTCGAGCTCCCCGTCGATCCGCTGCTCGATGTCCTCGAGGACGAGCCGGTTGGCCTCGAGCATGTCCTCGAGCATGCCGGTGTCCTTCCACCAGCCCTTGACGATGTGAGGCTCGACGCGGAGGTCGGACTCGATCAATGCGTCGATTGCGTCGGTGATCTCGAGCTCGCCCCGGGCCGACGGCTCGATCTCGTGAGCCGCCTTGAAGATCGACGGCCCGAACATGTAGACGCCCACCAGCGCCAGGTCGCTGGGCGGGTCCTTCGGCTTCTCGACCAGCCGGATGACCCGGTCGCCATCGAGCTCGGCGACGCCGTACGAGGAGGGATCGTCGACGTGCGTGAGCAGGATCAGCGCGTCGGGCTCGGACCGCCGGAAGACCTCGACGAGCTCGACGATCCCGTCCCTGAGCAGGTTGTCCCCGAGGTACATGACGAACGGGCTCTGGCCGATGAAGTCCTCGGCGGTGAGCAGGGCATGGGCGAGCCCCAGCGGGGCCTCCTGCTCGATATAGGTGATGGAGGCCCCGAACGCCGCCCCGTCGCCGACAGCCTGCCTGATCTCCTCGCCGGTCTCGGGCGCGATGATTATCCCGACCTCCTTGATCCCGGCTTCCACGAGAGCCTCGATCCCGTAGAAGAGCACGGGCTTGTTCGCCACCGGCACGAGCTGCTTGGCGGAGGTATGGGTGATCGGGCGCAGGCGAGTCCCGGCCCCTCCCGAGAGGATCAGCCCCTTTAGATCTTCCATGCGCGGAAGAGGCTAGCCCGCTGGACGAATTCGCGAGTTAGAACTGCTTGCCAGGCTTGCGGCCACCCAACTCGCAGCTCTTCGGCTTGGGGTCGATCTTGTCCGCGCGGATCAGGTCGCGTCTTCCGTTCCCGCACGAGATGAAGGCATCCGCCTGCCCGTCGAGGGTCTGCAGCGTGTCGGATCCACGGCCGCCCTTGTAGACGTCCGCGCCACCGCGGCCACGCTGCCGTTGTTCCCCTTGAGGATGTCGCCGGCCACTCCGCCCTGGAGGACGTCGATCGCATGTCATCCCCCATTTGGGTCGTCGTCAGTCCGTTGCGAGCGGCGGCATTCTGCCACTTTCCAGGCGATCCCTCCTCGAAATTGGGGAGGTGCAAGCAACCACCCAGAATCCGGTACGGCTAGTAGACGCCGCCGAGCTTCGAGTGATCCCAGCTGGCCACCCGCTTCGGGTGGAAGTGGATCGCCACTCGCTTCGGCGCCTGCGCCTGCAGGGCCGCGACCGCATCGCCCTCGACCGACTCGATGCCCTCGCTGTAGCGGACGGTCAGGTCCTTGGCGAAGTCGACGATCCGATCGACGTCGCGGATCAGCTCCGCCTCGGCCTCGATCTGGACGCCCCTCAGCTCGGTGTACTCGAGCCCCGTCTCGATCAGCAGGGTCGCGCGCGGGTCGCGCTCCAGGTTCTTCACCTTCTGGGACTTGGCGTACGTCCAGATCCAGACGTCGCCGTCGCGCGGGACGTACCAGAGGGGCATCGAATGAGGCCAGCCGCGAGGCCCGTTCGACGAGACCACGACGATGCGCTCGCCCTCGAGCAGCTCCGCCAGCTCGCCGTCCGTGAGCGTGATCTGATCGCGGCGCGACGGCATCAGGAGCCAGGTGACAGGACGAGGGTCTCGAACGGCCCCTCGCCCGCCATCGGCTGCATCTCGCCCGCCTCCCAGCCGGATTGGAGGTCGTCGTAGTGGCTGCTCCAGGCGTGTCCCGACTGACCGGTGAACGCCTGCCACCGTGAGCGGTCGGGCGCCGAGGGGTCGGCGACCATCCGCCAGCTCGGGGCCCAGATCGCGTGGTAGGGGTCGTTCGGGTCGTAGGCGATCTGCGCGACGGTCTCCTGCCCGCCGCCCGGGTGCAGCGTGCGGTTGAAGACCCACTCGGACGCCGGATGGAGGGCGCCCAGCGCATGCGGGAACTGCAGCTCGTGGACGTGGCCCCACTGCCACTGCTCGGGGTCCGGGCCGAAGCGCTCCTCGAGGTCGTCGAGCGCGCCTCGCAGCGCCTCCAGGACCAGCTCGTCCCATGAGCCGCCGATCACCTTCTCGTCGCCCTCCGCCCAGAGCTCCAGGAGGTGTGAGTGCCAGCGCCAGGGCGAGGTGACGTGGGAGAGGAAGCCGTTGTCCGCCCGGTCGAGATAGCGGTCGGCCAGGTCCCGGTCGCCAATCGCCGCTCTGGTGAACTCTCGCGCGAGACGCAGGAGGAACGCCTGGTAGATCGTCCCCGCCACCGTCTCCGGGCTGAGGGTCCGATCCCAGCTCTTCAGGCGCTCGATCGCTCTCGTCTCTCGCTGGCTCGTCGGCTCGAGGCGGGCAAGCCGGTGAACGACCTCGTCGCCGGGGATCGAGTAGAGGTCGGTCTGCATGCGGCGGAAGCTCTCCAGGTCGTGCTCCTCGGTCTCTTCCAGGAGCTGCTCGATCCTCGCAGCCCGGTAGCCGTCCAGCCAGTCGCTGGTGATGTGGTGCGGGTAGGAGCTGTCGACGACGCGGTTGTTCGCGGTGACGATGTACCCCTGCTCGGGATCGACCAGCTCGGGCAGCTCGTCGTACGGGATCCATCCGTCCCACTCGAACTCGCCCGTCCACCCCGGCTTGGGCAGGTCCGGGCAGTCGCCCTTCCGCTTCGGGATGCTGCCGATCATCTTGTAGCCGATCGATCCGTGACGATCGGCCCAGACCAGGTTCGAGACGGGCATCGTCACGGGCCGCAGCAGCTCGACCAGCTCGGGGCCGCTGCGCGGCTCGAGCACGCCGAGGTGCGCGAGGGAGATCGACGGCTCGTCGAGCGCGGCCCAGCGCAGGGCCAGTGGCCGCTCGTCGTCGGCGCCCAGCGCCCTGTTGACGATCGGGCCGTGGTGCGTGAGGCGAACCTCGTGGCGCTCCGGTACATCCTGCCCGCGGACGGCGATCGGCTCCTCCACGATCTCGAGAGGGCGCTTCTCCCCCTCGAACTCGTAGGTCTCGCCCTCGATCCGCTCGACGAAGAGGTCCTCGACGTCCGCCATCACGTTGGTGAAAGCGAAGGCGACGTCGTCGTTCTGCCCCAGCGAGATGCCCGGCAGGCCCGGGATCGAGGCTCCTCGGCAGGTGCGGCCGTCGAGCTCCAGCGCGATCTCGTACCAGACCCCGGGCATCCCGCTCGGCAGGTGCGGGTCGCCGGCGAGCAGGGCGCCTCCCGTTGCGGATCGGCTCGGGCTCACCGCCCAGTTGTTCGAGCCGCTCGCGGCGGCCGCCAGGCCGATCGTCTCCCGGACGCGGCCGATCTGCTCTGCGAGCCCAAGCCCGTCGCCGTCGAAGCCCTCGCCGGGGTGGAGCACGACGGGGTTTCCCTTCGGGTAGGTGGGGTCGATCCTGGCGGCGCGCTCCTCGCCCAGCTCCCTGACCAGGTCGGCTCGCAGCAGCTCCCGCTCCCAGTTGGTGGAGAGACCGAAGGAGAGCAGCTTCCCGCCCGCCAGCATGTCGGCGGGCCTCCAGTCCTCGAACTTCAGCCGCAGCATCTGGAACTCGGCAGCCGGCGCCGTGGCGGTTCGCGCCGCCTCGTTGACGCCCGCGCAATAGGCGTCCAAAAGGGATCGCAGGTCGCCGTCGAGCTCGGTCTCCTCCCGCAGAGCGACGCGGCGCAGCCCCAGCGTGCGCATCAGGCGATCGACCGGCAGGCCGGCGCGCCCGGCGATCTCCGAGACGCGCCCGGAGCAGATGCGCCGCTGGACGTCGATCTGCCAGAGCCGGTCCTGGCCATGGCAGAAGCCCTGCCCGAACCACAGGTCCGCCGCGGTCCGCGCCCTGACCGTGGGCATCCCCCAGCGGTCGCGGGCGATCTCAACCCGGTCGTCGAGCCCGCGGACCGTCAGGCTCCCCTTGGTCCGCGGCAGCGGCTGCCTGAAGAGCCGCCACCAGAGGCCGGCGGCGGTCGCGCCGAACAGCGCCGTGCCGATCCCCATCCCCTTGGCGCCGGTGCGCAGTAGGCGGGCTGGATCTAGACCCATCGGAGGTTCATACCAGGGGGGCTGCCTCGGCGGTCAGTCGCGCAGGTCGGCCGGCAGCCGCCCCTCGTCCTGGAGCTTCTCGAGGTGCGCCTCCATCGCGATCGCCGCGGGGCCGCGGAGCTCCCGGGGAACGTCGTCCCACACCTCGGCGAGCAGCGCGGCGCGGGAGCGCTCGCCCCGATCGAGGGCCGCGACCAGCCGCCGCTCCCGCATCATCCGGTGCTCGATGTACTCGGCGATCTTCGCCTGCGGGTCGTGGACCTCCGGCCCGTGCCCGGGATAGAGGACCTCGAGATCGAGGGCCTGCAGCCGCTCCAGCGAGCGCATGTAGTCGAGCAGCGAGCCGCCCGTGTCGCGCGGTCCCACGATCGTCGAGCCCATGCCGAGGATCAGGTCGCCCGTGAAGCACGCCTTTCCGAGCAGGAAGCAGAAGTGGTCCGCGGCGTGCCCGGGGGTGGCGATCGCCTGCAGGCCGGCGACGGTCTCGCCGTCCGAGACGGTGGTCGGCTCGACGCCGAGCGTCTCGACGCCGTCGCTGTGGTCGCCATGCCCGTGTGTGAGCAGGACCGTCCCAATCCCGCCGCGCGCCTCCGCCGCTTCGCGGACCGCCCCGATGTGCCCGGCGTCGTCGGGTCCCGGGTCGATCACCACCGCCGGGTCCTGCCCGACGACATAGGTGTTGGTCCCCTCCAGGGTCATCGGACTGGGATTGGGGGCGGTCAGGCATTGGAGATCGATCGGCATGAGTGGATTATGCGAGGGCGCTCCGAGAGGAGCGACCCGATTAGTCTTGGCTCTTGACATGTGACTAAAAGGTCACATATACTGCGTCCTATGGATGATGTGTTCAGGGCACTTGCCGATCCGACCAGGCGCGATCTGCTCGACCGGCTCTTCGAGCGGGACGGGCAATCGCTGAGCGCTCTCGAGGAGCGCCTGCCGATGTCGCGCTTCGGCGTGATGAAGCACCTGAAGGTGCTCGAGGCGGCCAACCTCGTGGTCACCCGCAGACGGGGCCGCGAGAAGCTCCATTTCCTGAACCCCGTCCCGATCCGGCTCCTCTACGAGCGCTGGGTCAGCAAGTACGCGGAGCCCTGGGTCTCAGGACTCACGGGCCTGAAAAGAGAACTCGAGGAGGAAGACGTTGCCTGAGGAATTCGAGGTTCCCCATCAGATCGCGCTCGTTCCCGATTCCGACGGAAGCAGCGGGACGGCCGTGTTCGAGATCTACATCAAGACCACCCCCGAGCGCCTCTGGGAGGCGATCACCGATCCCGAGATGCGCGCCAAGTACAGCTTCGGGGTGAGCACCACCTCCGACTGGACCCAGGGCTCCACGTACACGTCCGGCGTCCCAGGCGTGATCGAGATCGCCGAGGGCGAGAACCTGGAGGTCGATCCGCCCAACCGGCTCGTCCAGAGCTCCACCGCGTTGTGGAGCGACGAGGTGAAGGCCGTCGGCACCTCGCGGGTCACCTGGGAGATCAGGAAGGTCGGCGACTCCTGCATGCTGACCGTGATCCACGACCAGCTCCCGATCGACGCCAACCCGGAGGTATATGGCGGCTGGATGATGATCCTCTCCGGACTGAAGACGCTGCTCGAGACCGGGGAGCTGCTCGATACGCCTGGTTCGCTGCGCTACGCCCAGGCGGGTGGATGAGAACCCTGATCGAGGGCATTGGCCTGGGCGAGTCTCCGCGCTGGCACGAGGGGCGGCTCTGGTTCTCGGATTGGGTCGCCCAACGAGTGATCGCACTGGGGGAGGACGGCGACAGCGAGGTCATGGCGAGCGTCGACGCGTTTCCGTTCTCGATCGACTGGCTCCCGGACGGCCCCATGCTGATCACGGCCGGCCGGGAGCTGCTTCGGATGGGGGAGGACGGTTCCCTGGTCACGCACCGCGACCTCGGCGATCTCTCCGACTACGGCTGGAACGAGATCGTGGTCGACGACAGCGGGAGCGCCTACGTCAACGGCGCCGGGTTCGACCTGATGGGGGGAGGCGAGTTCGCTCCCGGCCTCGTCGCGCTGCTCCGGACCGACGGATCGGCCGAGAAGGTCGCCGAGGACGTGGCATTCCCCAATGGGATGGCTGTGACGCCCGACGGCGCGACGTTGATCGTGGCCGATTCATACGCGAAGGAGCTGATCGGGTTCGACATTGCCGCCGATGGGGCGCTTGCCAACCGGAGGACCTGGGCGGACCTGGGTGACGGGGTCCCGGACGGGATCTGCATCGACGCAGAGGGCGCCGTCTGGTACGCGGACGTGCCAAACAAGCGATGTGTGCGAGTGCGAGAGGGCGGCGAGGTCCTGCAGACGATCGAGGTCGATCGAGGCTGCTTCGCGTGCATGTTGGGCGGGGTCGACCGCGACACGCTGTTCATCATGGCTCAGGAATGGAACGGCCCAGACGCCATCGGCAAGGGGCCGCGAACGGGCCGGGTGCTGGCCGTCGAGGCGCCCGCTCCGCACGCGGGCCGTCCATGACGAATATGAGAGAGTGAGGACATGGCAAGCAACGGACAGCTGATCAACGGCGTCGACTTCATCGCGTTCCCGACCAAGGACGCCGAGGGCGCGAAGAAGTTCTACGGCGAGATCCTCGGCCTGCCTTTCGGGAAGCAGTGGGGCGAGATGCCCGCCTACGAGTTCGAGACCGGGACCGTGACGATCGCCCTGATGCAGGTCGACGCCTTCGGGATCGAGTTTGCCCCGAACACCACGCCTCTCGAGTTCCACGTCGACGACTTCGACGCCGCCAAGGCGGAGCTGGAGTCGCGCGGCGTCGAGTTCGTCACCGACGTGATCGACAGCGGGGTCTGCAAGCAGGCGATCTTCCAGGATCCCGACGGCAACGCCCTCGCGATTCACCATCGGTACGCGCAGGGCACGGCGCCGGCCGATGCAATGGATGCGGCGGTCGAGACAGCTCAGCAGTAGCTAGGTGGCCTTCACTGCGATGGCGCTTCCAGCCTTCGCACCTGCCTCAGCGGCGACCTCACGGGCGATTGCGCCCGCCGCACGCCTTGCCTCCTTGCCCATGTAGCCGATGGCCCCTGGGCGCTGCAGGTAGCCGATGAAGCGCATGCCCGCAGTCACGGGACGCGCGCCGATCACCTTTGGCAGCCCGCGCTCGCCGAGCACTCCGAGATGGCCCACGAGCGGCTCCAGCTCCCGCCCATATCCCGTCGCGCAGATCACCGACTCGGGCTCGATTCGCGCCCCGTCGGCGAGCTGGACCCCGGTCGGATCGAGGGACTCGACCGCGGCCACGACCTCGATCTGACCCTCCTTGATCGCGTCGATCACCTCGTGGTCGACGATCGCGGGCACCTTCCCCCGGGATCGCACGTCGGTGAAGACGCCCGTCTCGGGCTGCGTCAGCCCGTGCTCGGACAGGTCGCCGACGTCCATCCGGCTGGCGAACCGTGCGATCCGATCGGCGATGGGGGTGGGCAGATGCCAGAGCACGGTCGCGATCGCGTCGCCCGGCAGACCGCCCGGTCCCTGCCGGAGGAGGATGTTGGGTGGGGTGCGGACCCCCAGCCAGACCTTCGCCGCGCCGCCCTCCGCGATCTCGTGCGCGATTTCCATTCCGGACGAGCCCGGGCCGACCACCAGCACCCGCTTGCCCTCGTAGGGCGTGGGATTCCGGTACTCGGAGGAGTGGATCAGCTCGCCCTCGAAGGCCTCGCGACGTGGCCAGTCGGGGACGATCGGGGTCGTCTCCACTCCTGTGGCGACGATCACGTGAAGAGCGTGCAGGTCACCGGCCTCGGTTCGGACCACCCAGTCTCGATCGACCCGCTCGATCCGCTCGACGCGTGTGCCAAGGCGCAGCTCGATCCCTTCCTCCCGGGCATGACCCTCGAAGTACTCGATCAGCTGGTCACGACTGGGGAAGGTCGGCGTGCCCTTCGGGAAGGGCCTCCCGGGCAGATGAGAGAGGCGGCCCCAGGTGTTGAGCCGGAGGCTGTCGTAGCGCGAGCGCCACGACGAGATGACCTCGTCCGCCTGATCGAGCACCACGGGCGCGAGACCTGCGTCCTTCAGGGCTATCGCGGAGGCGATCCCCGACTGGCCGGCTCCGACCACGATCACCCTCTTGTCCTGCTGCATTCCTCCTCCTCGCTCGACGTTCCCTCGTCAGCCCAAAACTAGGGCGCGGCGGCGGAAGGCGCATCGGCTGAACCACCCAATCTCAAACGGCGGGGAGTGGGTGATCTCACCCAGTCGGCGCTCAGACGAGGCCGTGCTCGTGGGCGTAGCTGGTCGCCGCCGCGCGGGAGGAGACGCCGAGCTTGGCGTAGATGTTGCTCACGTGCCGGTCCACCGTCCTCACGCTGAGGACTAGGCCGGCCGCGATCTCCCTGTTCGTCTCGCCGGCCGACAGCAGCCGCAGGACCTCGAGCTCGCGCGCGGTCAAGCCGGCGGTCGCCTCGCGGGAGTCCGGCCCGGCGCTGCCGCCGATCCGCTCGAGATCGGTGATGGCGCCTAGGCGCGCGAAGGTGTCCCGGGCAGCCCCGAGCTCCAGCGCCGCGGCGTCCTCGTCGGACAGCTCCCGGCAGGCGATCCCGATCAGCTCCCGCGCGCGGGCGCTCTCGTAGGAAACCTCGAGCTCCCGCCAGAGCTCGGCTGCCCGACGGAGCGAGGCGAGGGCCTTCTGCGGGCGTCCGGCCGCGAGCTCGGTGGTGCCCCGCGCGTGCGCGGCCTGCGCCGCGAGAGCCCCCGGCTTCTCCTCGGCCAGGGCGATCTCCTCGAGCTCGGTGCACCCGGGCTGGGCGGCGTCCAGGTCGCCTGTCGCGCACATGATCTCGACGTAGGCCGGCAGCAGGGCCGCGCGCCTGCCGGCCCCGTCGGCCTCCGCCGTGACGCGGCGAATGGCGGTCGCGGCTGCCTGACCATCACCCTGGGACAGGCGGAGCAAGGCGAGTCCGGGTTGCGGCTCCCGGCCCTGCGCGCTCGCCTGCCCGTATGCCTCCTCGGCGGCGCCGTCCTCTCCGCGGAGCCGGTGGACCTCCCCGCGCTGGTAGTGGGCCTCGCCGGCGGCCACGGGATTCTCTCCCCGCAGCGCGCGCTCCGCCGCCCGCCGCGCCTCCTCGATCGCCTCGTCCCAGGAGCCGCGCATCCGCATGAGCTGCGCCCGGTGCACGCGGCAGCGGCCGGTGAACGCGACCAGATCCGGCTGGGCCTCGCACCAGTCGCTGAGGGCGGTGGTCCACTCCCGCGCCCGGCGCAGGTCGTGCGCCTCCTCGCAGGCGAGGATCACCGCGCAGTAGACGATCCCCGAGACGATCGGCGAGACCTCGCCCCCGACCACCGCCACCATCGCCATGTCGAGCAGCCCCACTCCCTCGCGCAGGCGGCTGAGGCCGATCAGCGCGGCCCCCTGTGCCATCGCGGCGAGCGAGACGAGGTCCGGATCGGCGAATCGCTCGCCGATCGAGAGAGCCTCCGCCGCGGCCTCCGCCGCCGACTCGAGGCTGCCCTCGGCCTCCAGCTCGAAGGTGCGGGGAAGCAGCACGTATCCGCGCTCCACGCAGTCGCCATCGCTGCGGTCGAGCAGCCGCTCAGCTCGCCCGAGCCAGCCGCTTGCCCGGCCGAGCTCGCCGTTCGAGGCGAGGTTCATCGTGATCCAGAAGGCGCAGCGAACGGCGGCCAGCTCGTCCCCGGAATCGAGATGCGCGGGGTAGGCCCGCTCCATCAGCTCCCTGTACTCCTGCTCGCGCCCCAGCATGTACGCCGAGGTGGCGAGTCGCTCCAGGTCAGACGGGCCCAGCGAAGCCGAGCGATCCGCGGCCGACAGCTGCTCGTACGCCCGGCTCCACGCCTGGCGGTCGTACTGCTCACGTCCCCCTGAGAGTGCGGACTCCACCGCCCCCGATTATGTCGCCCGGCTATGCCGCCTTGACGGCGGTGGCGCCCACGTCCACGGAGAGCTCGTGGGCGATCGCCTCGCGGGCGGCCTCCGGCTCCAGCACGACCAGCTCGCCGGCTCCCTTGAGGATCTCCCGGAGCAGCCAGTCGGTACTGCCGTATGGGACCTCGATCAGGACGGCGTCGTCCGCGAGCTCCTCGGTCACCGTGTGCTCCTCGCGTGCCCAGCGAGCGCGCTCCGGGGAGACCCAGACACGGGCCACGTCGGCGGCGGGCACGTTCTCGCCCGACAGCCAGCCCCCCTCGATCGCGGCGATCTCCTCGACCTCGGGGCGAGGCTCGAACGTCTCCCTGGAGACCTCGGCCTCCTTGATCCGGTCGAGGCGGAAGTGGCGCACGTCCTCGCGGCGGCGGTCGTAGGAGGCGACGTACCAGCCCTCCGGGCCGTTGGCGAGGCGGTATGGCTCGATCTCGCGCTTGGTGAACTCGTCCTCGTTCTCCTTGTAGTAGTGGATCGAGAGGACCCGCTGTCCTTCGATGGCCTTGTTCACCTTGCGGGCGACGTCGGAGTCGTCGCCGCCCGAGGCGGCGATCTCCAGCCCCTCCTCAGAGGGGTCGTGGCCGAGCGCGGTGACGATCTTCTTGCGGGCGCTGGCCAGGCCGCTCTGGGGGAGGTGATCGCCGAACAGGTCGATTGCCGCGACCAGCGCCTTCGCCTCCAGCGGCAGCAGGCGGGCGGGCTTGGCGAAGTTGTCGCCGTAGGGCTCGGCGTCGACCTCGATCTCGTCCCCCTGCAGCTCCGCGTAGAGCACGTAGGTCCCGCCCCCGAAGTTGACGACGTTGAGCAGGTCG
Source organism: uncultured Solirubrobacterales bacterium (assembly GCA_963747425.1). Classification (GTDB taxonomy): domain Bacteria; phylum Actinomycetota; class Thermoleophilia; order Solirubrobacterales; family 70-9; genus DASUPK01. The sequence continues at coordinate 56,720 of CAVVFJ010000008.1, read as the reverse complement.
ATGTCCTCGCGGAGCTCCTCTTCGCTCACGTGCAGCCGCTCCACGACGTCGGCCGTCGATAGACGAGCGTCGCCCTTGGCGGACTCGATCAGCATCCCCGCCAGCGTCACGAGACGGGCGAACCGCTCGGGGCGGATCGAGGACTCCGAGCGGCCGTTCGAGCGGGCCGTGCGCGGTGCCGGGGGCACCGTCCGCACCGACTCGGCCGGCTCGAAGCCGGCGCTGTGGCGCTCGTTGAGCAGCTCGAGGCGCGTGGCCACCTCCTCCGCAAGCTCGGGCGGATCGAGCACCGTCGCGTTCTGGCGCCAGTGGAGCACCCAGGCGACCATCTGGCGGCTGGATGCGAACTCGGTCTCGAAGATCCGGCCCTTGCCGGGGGAGCCGTCTCCACGGCCCGGGTTGCGGAACTCGCCATAGCCGCCGAAGTCCCGCTCGACCAGCCAGGCGATCCGCTCCCGCAGGAAGATCTTGGCCTTGCCCTTGATCTCGCCGAGCTGCCACTCGGCGCGGCGGGCGTAGTCGCGGCGCTCGAAGCCCTCGGGCGGGCCGAAGTCGTGCTCGGCCTTGGAGGCGTAGGAGACCTTGCCCCGGATCCGAGAGAGGCGGAACACCCGGACCGCGTCTCGCTCGTGCGAGTGGCCGATCAAATAGAACTGCCCGCCGCGATAGACCAGGTGGTAGGGGTCGACCTTGCGCTTCTCGGTCGTGTCCCGCTCGATCGTGTAGTAGGTGAACTCGATCGTCTTGCGGCGCGAGATCGCAGTCTCGATCTTCGAGAGGCGCTGTGAGACCTCTGCGCCGTCGGCCTTGGCAGTCATTCGCACCTCGACCGAGGACTGCTCCGGGGCCGTCAGCGGGCTGGGCCGCCCCCAGGAGACCTGCTGCAGGGCCAGGCGCAGCGGCTCGGCGTAGGCGAACTCGCCGTCGAGCAGCTGGAGGGCCGTCTGCAGCGCCGCGAGCTCGTCGTCGCCGAAGCGGATCTCGGGGAGGTAGTAGTTCTCGGGCGGGAGCGAGTAGAGCTCCGACTCGTAGCCCTGCATGCTCTCGCCGGGCTTCTCGACCTGCAGGGTTATCCCCAGGCTCTCGAGCTCCGCGCGGTCCGCGTAGAAGCGGCGCGCGAAGGCGTCGTCGTTCATGTCGCTGTACCCCTCCACCTCGCGCTTGATCTCGAGCGCCGAGGTCGGCCTGCCCTGGGCCATCAGGTAGGAGATCAGCGAGAGCTGGCGGATCAGCTTCTCGGTGTCCTTGGCCATCCGCACGCAGGATAGAGGCGGGACCCGGGCGCCCATCCGCACCTATTACGGATCAGAAGACGATTTGCGCAATTTGCGCAGGCGTGTCACAGGCCGCCGGCCGGTTTCGCGGTCCGCCTTCCGTATGCAGGATGGTCTTGGTCAGGCGGCTCTGGAGCCGAAGAAAGCCGAACCGTCGATCCCCCGGTCGAAGCGCGACCAGCTCTCGCCGTCGGCGAGCTCCTTCTCGAGCCGGTCGAAGCTGCCGAGCTTCCCGCCCAGGTTGTCGATCGAGTGCACCAGGGTCGCCTCGCGCGTCGCGGGGACGACGGGCGAGCCGTGCTCGAGCTGCCCGTGGTGGGAGAGGATGATGTGGAGGATCGCCTGGGCGAGGTCGGGGTCGAAGCCCTCGATGTCCTCGATCTCGCGGCGGACCCTGTAGTAGCCGCGCGGGATCTCGCCCTCGAGCCGGCCGGCGTCGGTCAACTCGATGGCGAGCGGATCGTCGTTGTACGCCTCGGTCTTGCCGAGGTCGTGCAGCATCGCCCCTGTGACCGCGATCTCGCGGTCGATCCCGGGGAAGAAGTTGGCCGCCGCGCTGACGGCCTGGGCGACCGAGAGGCTGTGCTCGAGCAGCCCGCCCGCGTAGGCCTGGTGGTAGTGCTTGGCGGCCGGAGCCTCGCGGAACCGGGCCCAGGACTCCGTCTCGGCGCCGAAGAAGCGGTCGAGCAGCTCCCGCAGCGAGCGGTTCTGGACCGTGTCGATCAGGGCCCGCAGGTCCGCTTCGAGCAGCTCGGCAGAGCGCGCCGGCCCCTCCGCCAGCTGCTCGGCGTCGTACTCGCCCGGCCCGGCGGGCTTGACGGCAATCAGCTTGATCTGCCTGCCGAACTGGGGATGGATGGAGAAGCTGCCCCTGACCAGGACTATCGATCCGGGGGCACAGGTCTCGAAGAGCTCGGCGACGCCATCCCAGGCGATCGCAGGGACCGTCCCGGTCTTGTCGGCGAGCACGACCCGCAGGAAGTGCTCCCCGTTGCGCTTCTGGCGCCGATCCCGCTCCCTCACCACGAAGGCGCCCCTGACCTCGTCGCCGTCGGAGAGCTCGCGAAGCAGGCGGGTGTCACCCGCCGTCGCCGGCGTTGCCTTGCCGCTGCTGCCGTTCCCGTTGTCGAAGAGCGTCTCCGTCATCAGGTCACTGAAATTAGAGGCGTCCGCGGACAGGACTCTCCGCTGAGATGACCGACTTGGTGACGAGAATGCCGTCGATGAGCGACGGCGATCAGAACAAGAAGGGCGTCGAGGCGGAGCGCGAGCCGAACTTCCTGTTGGCTCGCTTCGAGCGGCGCCTCCTGCCCTGGGCGGCCGGGCGGCTGCCGCGATGGGTCCTGCCCGACGACATGACCGCGGTCGGGGTGCTCGCCGCCTTCGGCGTCTGCGCGGCATACCAGCTCTCCAACCAGGGCCGGGGCTGGCTTTGGGTGGCGAGCGGGCTGCTTGTCCTGCAGTGGGTGGGGGACAGCCTCGACGGAACGCTCGCCAGGGTGCGCGGCATCCAGCGGCCGAAGTACGGCTACTACCTCGATCACATGGTCGATGCGATCGCGACCGCCGCGATCGGACTGGGACTCGGTCTCTCCCCCTTCATGCTGCTCTCGATCGGGGCGCTGATCGTGGTCGGCTACCTGATCCTCTCGATCAACGTCTACCTCGAGAGCATGGCGTTCGGCCGCTTCCGCCTCGGCTACGGGCTGCTCGGCCCGACGGAGATCCGGGTCGTGCTGATCCTGTTGAACACGGCGCTCGCCCTCGACCTGGGCCTCGACTTCCGCCTGCTCAAGCTCGACGTCACCGTCCTCGACGTGATCGGCCTGGGGATCGTCGCGCTGATGATCGCCCTGCTCTCGGTGCGGGTGTTCGGCAACCTGCGCGAGCTCGCAAAGGAGGAGCCATCGGCTCTCCGGAGATAGGCCAGGACGAGGTCAGGGTCTCGTCGATCGAGCTCTTCTTCGACCTCGTCTTCGTCTTCACGATCACGCAGCTGACGGCCGTGCTGGCGCACCGGCCGGACGGCGAGAGCCTCGCCCAGATCGTCCTCATGCTGACGGCGATCTGGTGGATGTACGCCGCCTTCGCCTGGCTGACCAACGCGGTGCCGCCGGTGCGGACCGCGCTGCGCCTGCCGCTGATGGCGGGGATGGCCGCCTTCTTCGTGATCTCGCTGGCGATCCCCACGACGTTCGATGGCGACGGGGTGGTGTTCGCCTGCGCCTACATCGCGGTGATCGCGATCCACACCGTGCTGTACATGCAGTCGGCGCGCTGGAGCGTCGCGGGAGTGTGGAGCTTCGCCCGCATGAACCTGGTCACGGGGGCTCTGATCCTGGCGGCCACCATCATCGGCGGCACCTGGGAGTACGTGCTCTGGGTCCTCGCGGTGTCGATCTTCACCCTGGTTCCCTGGCTCGTCCCGGAGGAGGCCGGCTGGATCGTCCCGTCGCACTTCGTCGAGCGTCATGGCCTGGTGGTGATGGTGGCGCTCGGCGAGTCCGTGGTGGCCGTCGGGATCGGAGCGTCGGGGATCGAGATCACGGGCGAGATGCTCGCCGTCGCGGTGCTTGGCCTGATCGTGAGCGCCGAGCTCTGGTGGGTCTACTTCGGCGGGGACGACAAGGAGGCCGAAGGTGCCCTGCGCCGGATGACACCGACCAGGCGGGAGTTCTACGACGCCAACGTCGCCTACTACTGGGCGCATCTGCTGATCCTGCTGGGGATCATCTGCGACGCCGCGGCTCTCGAGCAGGCGATCGGACATCCCTTCGACACCCTCGACTTTGCGCGGGCCCTTGCGCTCGGGGGCGGAACTGCGCTCTTCCTGATCGGCCACGCGTTCTTCCGGCGAACGCTCAAGCTGCCATGGCGGCCCTGGCGCGCGCTGGCGACCGTCCTCGCCCTGGCGACGATTCCGCTGGGCACCGAAGTCTCGGCGCTCGCGCAGCTCGGAGCCCTGGCCGGCGGAGTGGGGATCTGCCTCGCCCTGGAGGGCGCGCCGGCGGAGGCCGCCCAGACCGCCTAGCCGAGCGCCTCGCGGACGAACTCGATGTCCGCGCGCATCTCCTTGGCCCCGCCCGGCGTCTCGACGACCACCGGCGGGCCGGCGGCCTTGATCATCTCGCGCAGGACGTCAGCGCCTATCTCGCCCTTGCCGAGATTGGCGTGACGGTCGGCGCCGGTCCCGGCCGGATCGCGCGAGTCATTGGCGTGCAGTAGGTCGATCCTGCCGACGATCGCGATCACCCGCTCGACCGCGTCGGAGAGATCCTCGCCCGCGGCGTGCGCGTGGCACGTGTCGAAGCAGAAGCCGATCTCCGCACTCGAATCGGCCTTGGACACCGCCTCCCAGAGCCTCGCCAGCGCATCGAAGCGGCGGGCGACGGCGTTCTCGCCACCGGCGGTGTTCTCGATGTAGACCGGCACGTCCGAGGTGAGCATCTCCAGCGTCCGCAGCCAGCGGCCCACGCCCTCCTTGACGTCGTCGTCTGCGTGCCCCGCGTGGACGATCACGGCCGCCGCGCCGACCTCCGCGGCGGCGTCGCAGGTCTGCTGCAGGATCTTGCGGGAGCCGTAGCGCACGTTGTTGCGCGGCGAGCAGACGTTGATCAGATAGGGGGCGTGCACGTAGAGGGGGACGGGCGACCTCTTCAGCTCGGCGGCGTCCTCGCGCGGCGGCGGCTTCTTCCAGCCCTGGGGATCGGAGAGGAAGATCTGCACGCAGTCGGCGCCGACGGATGCCGCTCCCTCGAGCGGCTTTCCGGGCGAGAGGTGCGCTCCGACGATCTTCTTCTTCCGTGCCACGCCCGAGCAAGTCTCCCGGAACCCTCCCCAGCACGTCTGGGGGAGGGTCCCGGTGACTCGCTCGGTCCTGCCGTCAGGCGAACCTCACTACCAGGGCCTGTCGGGCAGAACCCCTGACTTTCGGGCCGGGACGACCGCCAGCGCCAGCCGGCCGAGTGTCAGCGCTCCCAGCATGAGACCGAAGTCCCGCAGGGCGATGTCGTAGTAGGTCGGCGGGTCGACGGTGAGCAGATTGATCACGATGCCGCCGAGCCACGCGGCGACGACGAACGCGCCGATGCGCGGGGCCAGGAGGACCAGGAAGCCGGCGAAGATCTCGACCCCGCCGGCGAAGTACATGAAGTCCTGGCCGCTTCCGGGCACGATGTCGTTGACCCAGCCCGCCAGGTAGTCCGGCCAGTCGACGGACCAGTTGAAGAACTTGTCGAGCCCGAACAGGATCGGCGCGACGGTGAAGGCGATCCGAAGCAGCCAGAACGCCTGGTGTGCGGCGATCCCCAGCCGGCGGTCGGCGGCCGCGGCCTGCCCGTTCGAGGCCGCCGCAGGCCCGTGGGTGGGGACTTCCGATCTGGTGGTGGAGATGGTGGACATCGATGAAGCCTCCTTTCGCGTGATTCGGCTCTCGGAACTTGAGCGTCGCCCCCGCCGTGGTTCTTACGTCGCAGCCGGCCGGGTAAGAAGTCCCGGCGGATTGACGCTAAGAAGGTGTGGCAACCGCCGTGGCTGAACCAACGCAAACCGCCGACCGGATGGACTCCGAATCCCGCAGATGGCTGGAGCGCCTCAGCGAGGGGAGCCGCGATCGCGACGCCGCGATCGCGGAGCTACGCGACCTCCTCCTGCGCGCCGCCCGCTTCGAGGTCCGCCGGCGCTGTGCGACCCTGTCGCAGGTCCGCGGCGGCGACCAGGAGGACCTGGCTCAGCAGAGCGCCGGCGACGCGATGGTGGCGATCCTCAGCAAGCTCGATGACTTCCGCGGCGAGAGCAAGTTCACGACCTGGGCCTACAAGTTCGCCCTCTACGAGGCGGCCGCCGGTATGCGCAAGCTCGCCTGGCAGGGACGCGAGCTGCCCCTCGAGGCGGAGGAGTGGCCTCAGGTCCCGGATCCCGGCCCCGCGCCGCACGGCGAGGTCGAGATGAACGACCTGATCGCGGCCATCCGGCACGAGATCGAGTCGAGCCTCACCCCGCGACAGCGGGAGGTGCTGGTTGCGCTGGCGCTGAACGAGGTGCCGATCGACGTGCTCGCCGAGCGGCTCGGAAGCACGCGTGGAGCGCTCTACAAGACCCTGCACGACGCGCGGCGGAAGCTCCGTGCCGCGCTGGCCGCCCGAGGGCTGATCATCGACGAACCTGCGGAGGAGAACTGATGAACGGACCGAAGCGAGGAGATCGGCTGCTCGGCCGGCTGCTCGGTCCCGCCGGGCCCGAGTTGAGCTGCGATCAGTGCTTCGAGGAGCTCGACCGCTATGTCGAGCTGGAGCGCGCAGGGGTGGACGCCGAGGCGGCCATCCCGGGCATGAGCGCCCACCTCGAGGGGTGCTCCGCGTGCGCGGAGGACCACGAGAGCCTCCACGCCCTGCTCAGCGAGCAGGGCAGCTGATCGAACCCGGCGCTCCTACTTGTTGAAGGAGATGACCTGCTGGATGCCGCTCGGCCGGTTCGTGAACGCCATCGTGATCAGCGAGAGCGGGTTGAAGTGGATCTGCTCCGCCGTCGCGCTGGCCCGCCACGCGGCGGGGTCGGCCGTGCCCTGCTCGTTGGTCAGCTGGTTGCCGGCGGCCTGGATCGCGTTCCAGATCTCCGAGCGGCAGAGGTTGATGTGGCCCTTGCCGCAGTAGGTCAGGTTGAGCTGGTCGGGCAGCCGCTTCTTGGCGAGCAGGCCGCGAATGTCGCGGTCGAAGTACTGGTACCAGCCCGAGTACTCGCCACCCGGCGGCGCGTCCCAGCGGCTGGCGAGGTTGTTGAGCTGCGGAAGGAGAGTCTGCCCCAGCCGCGCTGCCAGCTCGTTGTTGACGATGTTCGTGTAGGCGGTATCCATGATCGCCGCGCCCGGGTAGTCGATGAGGCCGTCGTTGTTCAGGTCGAGCCTGTTGCCGCCGTGCTGACGCCACTGGTTCATCAGGCCGAGCATCTGCGCCGCCATCGGCGAGGGCGCCTTGGAGCCCTTGAGCAGCTTGTTCAGCAGCGGCAGCATCACGATCGCCCGCACGTCCTGGGTGGCCGCGGCGTTCATCGCCGAGGTGATCGACTGAGGCGACCATTTGCCGTGCTTCGCGAGCCGCTTGAGGTTGAAGTTGAGGAGGTTGACCCGGCCGACCGAGCCGTTTCGGTTCCACTCGTCGTCCGCAGCGCCGAAGCCGCGGGCGGCCCCGTTGTTCCAGTTGGTCATGTAGCCCTGCTTGTTGTCCTTCCCATGCATGTGGGCCATGGGCTTGAGGAAGCCGCGCCACTCGTACTTCCCGGTGCCCTTGGTGGGCAGGCCGGGGTCCACCTGGGGATTGCGGATCGGATCGCGGCCGCTCGTGTACTCGGCGATGTGCTTGCTGTCGATGTAGAAGGAGTTGAAGGTCTGCGGCGTCAGCGCCGCCGCCTTGTAGAACGTCTTGGGGCTCTTCACCTTCCCATTGGAGAGGCGCCGGAAGTAGAGCTGGTCGAGGACGTCCTTGCCGTAGCTCGAGCGCTTCTGGGAGATGGCGACGGTGCGCCCGTGAACCCTGCCGTAGCCCTGGACCGGGCCGTGCACCGTGGTGAGGAAGTTGACGGGCTTGCCGTTCAAGGTGCCGGCGTCGAAGTGACCCATGTCCCTGCACTTGCCCTTGTACCTGTACTTCTCGGTGCTGCCACCGCAGAGCGTCTCGGCGTACTGGTCGATGATGTCGCTGCTCGCGGAGGTGAGGGTCGTCGAGAAGCTGGGCGTGCGCCCGATCAGCAGATAGCCGGGGAACGGCGCGGACGTGGCGCCGCGCCAGTGGAGGTGCGGCGCGTGCATGTCCATCTCCAGGACCAGGCCCGGGAAGAAGTAGCTGATCTGCGGGCCGCCGACCAGGATCGGATGCCTGGTGCTGGAATGGCGTCCGGTGACCATCAGCTCGTTGCTGGCCTGGACGGGCTTCGTCGCGTACTTGCGGGCGAGGCTGGCCGGCACGGCTGGGGTGGGGGTGAAGCTGTGGTTTTCGAGGACGACGCTGCCGGAGTGCTTGTGCGGGATGTGCCCGTAGGGGAATTTGCCGTTGATGGAGGTGACGCTGCGCGGGTTCTTGAACTGGCGAAAGTCGTTGAAGGCCTCGAGGCCACGTCGGGCGCCCAGCTGCGCGCCGAGTCCGCTCAGGAACTCGGAGTTGGCGGCCTCTCTCCCTCCGCCCTGGCCCAAGAACTGGCCCTTGAGGGCGTTCACCGCGTAGACGTCGTTGCGCGTCCACGGCGCGTTGGTGGAGTGGGTAGCCGACAGGTAGGTGTTGATGCCCTGGACGTAGACGTCGATGTCGTGCAGGACGGCACGTCCCTCCTTGCCCTGTCTCATCAGCGCCTTGGTCTCCGTTGCGGTGAAAGCCTCGGTCTGGGCGCTGGGCACGAAGTTCTGAAGGCCGGAGATCAGCCCGATGGCGCTCAGCCCAGGCGCGTCGATGACGGCGACCCGGGAGTTGTAGCGAGCCTGCTGGAGCAGCAGCCCGCGATCCTCCGCCAGGATCCATCCGGCCGCGAAGATGCCGCCGTCGTGGGTCTGCGCGTAGACGTGCGGGACGTTGAAGCGGTCCCGGATGATGGAGACGCCGGGGTACGGCACGCTCTCCGTCGTGGTCGGCCCGTCGGTGTCGACGCCGAGCTTCTCGGACTTGAAGTCCGTGAACAGGTGGCCGGAGGCGACATGGTCGAAGAGGGGGGTGAGCGCGTTGTACATCTCCGCCTGGGCTCTGGCGGCGGGTCCGCTGTTCAGCTGGAACTGGCCCGACGGCAGGATGTTCCGCGCGATGCTGGTCCGTTCCTTGGCGATCGCGCTCGAGCACGCAACCAAGACGAGCATCGCTGCACCAATGGCAATCAAGGCACGTCGCATGCCGAGCACCTCTCCTCTCTCCTCTCCTCTCACGTCGCGCTCGTCCTTGAGCGCGGCCGGGACGCTACTAGACCGGCCCAAAGAGCGCTGCTACGGAGCGCAGGTCGGCAATCGCTCGCGGCTGACCCTGACCCGACCTCAATAAGTTACCCCGATGCCCGAGCGCCTCGATCGTCGTTGGCGGGACCCGGTCTTGCTGCTCCTCGCCGCTGCCGTCATCGGCTCCGCGGCGCTGCTGCTCTTCTGGGGATCGAAGCTGACCTTCCTTCTCGACGAGTGGGAGTTCCTGCTGTACCGGCCCGGCTTCACCGCCCATTCCATCCTCAGCCCGCACGGGGAGCACATCTCGATCGCGCCGATCCTGATCTACAAGGCGCTGCAGGAGACGGCCGGCATGAGCTCGTCGCTGCCCTACCTCGCCGTGTCGGTCGCCCTCTTCCTGGTCGCGTCGATTCTGCTCTTCGTCTATCTGCGGCGCCGGGTGGATCCATGGCTGGCGCTGCTGGCGACCGGCATCGTGCTGTTTCTCGGGCCCGCCTACGAGGATCTCCTGTGGGGCTTCCAGATGGGCTTCATGGGCTCGCTGGCCTGCGGCATCGGGGCGCTTCTGCTGCTCGAGCGGGGCGATCGCCGTGGCGACTGGCTGGCCTGCGTGTTGCTGGCGGTAGGGGTGACCTTCTCGAGCCTTGGGCTGCCCTTCATCGTTGCCGCCTGCGTCGATGTCGCGCTGCGCCGTGAGCGCCTCCGGCGGCTCTACGTGGTCGCGGTGCCGGGCCTTCTCTACGCGGCCTGGTGGTTGGGTTGGGGGCACACCGCCGATACCGCGCTCTCGCTGCACAACGCGGCGGAGACGCCCCACTTCATCCTCGACGCCGGTGCCGCGGTCTTCGCCTCGTTGTTCGGGCTGGTCCAGGGCGGGAGCGGCGGCGGCCTCGACTGGGGCCAGCCCCTGCTGCTGGCGGGCCTGGCGCTTGGCGCCTGGCGCCTGCACCGGATGGGTCGTGTGCCGCGGGAGCTGTGGATCGCGCTCGCCCTCCTCGCCACGTTCTGGGTGCTGGCCGGCCTCAACGTCAAACCCGGGCGCGGACCGGCCGTCAGCCGCTACCAGCTCCCGGGGGTGATCTTCGTCCTGATGATCGCCGCCGATCTGCTGCGAGGAATTCGCGTGCCGAGGGGCGCGATTCTCGGCGCGTACGTGGTCGGCGCCGCGATCGTGGCGGGGAACGTCAACTTCCTGCACGACTTCTACTTCTCCTACCGGAACACCAGCGACGTGATCAAGGCCGACCTCGGCGCGGTCGAGATCACTCGAGACAGCACGGCAGCCCCGTACGTCCTCGATGAGAACATCGCCGACACGGCCTACGTCCACGTCGGGTCGGGGGTGTACCTGGCCGATGCCGACAAGTACGGCTCGCCGGCCGACAGCGCGGCCGAGATCGCCGCCGCGCCGGAGCCCGCCCGTGTCGCGGCCGACAAGGTGATGGGGCGGGCGCTGGGGGTCAGCTTCGGGCCCGCCCAGGGGTCCATGGTCCCCTCGGGGCCGCCGCCACAGCTGCTCTTCCCGACGCAGGCGGACGCCCAGGGCCAGGGCAGCTGCCTCACGCTCGGTGCGGACTCGCGCGTCGCCGTCCTCCGGCTCCCCCCGGGCGGGGCGATCGTCCACGCCTCGCGGCGGGCGGGCGCCCAGGTCCGCCTCCGCCGCTTCGCAACCTCAACCTTCCCGATAGCCGCGGCCCCGCTGGCGGCCGGCCAGGTCGGCGTCCTCCGGATCCCAACCGATCGCGCCACCGAGCCCTGGGAGCTCGAGATCAGTCCCGCGGCGGGAGCCACCATCTGCGGTGGCGTCAATCCTGGGAAAGCCTGATGCGGAGTGGCTTGGCGCCGCCGCGGCTCCGCTTCAGCCGGTGCCGTTGATCAAGGGGTCGAACGGGCCGTTGTCCCCAGACAGCCGGTCTGGCCGGTAGTGGATGAATGCAGCGTCACCGAGATCGAGGCTCCTCGCGGTTGCTTCGAGTGCTTTCGGCTGAGCAACGGAATCCCAGCGTCCGGTCTCGACGCGGTGCTGTATCGCGAGCACTCCGGCGACGAGCTCCGAGGGGGTGAAGTTGCAGTGTTGCTGGCGTTCGATGAAGGCCTGCTTCAGCAGCGACTTGGAGCCGGCCCGTCGGACCACCCGCGCGTAGTGGTTCTCCTGCTGTACCGGGATGAGCTGGTCGGAGATGGTGTGGAGATCGAGCTCCGGCGTGAGCAGCCGGCCGGTGGGGACCGACGTCTGGGTCAGCGAGCGAATCGCGTCCGTGTCGGCCTTGATGTCGGCGCCTTGCGTGAGCGCAGCGAGGTCACGGTGCAGGCTCAGCCCCGCCTCACGGTAGAGGGCTCTGACCTCAGGTTGATAGGAGGAGTGGTGGAGCAACCGCTCGAAGTCGACTCCCGCGGTCCACGACCCGTTGCCGCCGGCCGATTGCTCGATGTACGGCCGCCCGAACTCGACGAAATCCATGGTCGTGAAGGGGCCGCTGAACTCGACGTCGTACTGACCCTGCTCCTGGGCGCCGTAATCGTGGCGACCGGGCATCGATTCGCCCGGCGCCCAGGGCGATACGTTGAGGAACGCCATCGCCAGGGCAAGACGAGCACGGCCCTCCGCGCTCGTCTGTGCCTGCTGTGCTGCCGCGTCCAGCAGCTTCCCGGTCGCCAATCCCTCTTCGGGACTGGTGAACCGCACGAGCTTGATCGGCTCGCCCGCGGCGAGAAGCTTGCTGATCGCGTACTCCCCGTCGAGTTGGTAGTTGTTGAGCTGGATTGCGCCGGCGACGAGGCCGCAGGTCGTAAGCGACCCGTCCACGTGCCCGTAGGGATTCGCCTCGGATTCCAGGGCGCTGATCAGCCCGCCCATCGACGACCCGAATGCAATCACTCGACGCGGTGCGGAGGGAAGATCCTGACTTACGCCCGCGACCGCCTCGAACTGATCGCGAAGCGCGCTTTCGAGCGCCCACCACGACCCAGCTGGGTCGTAGGAGGAGCCCACCAGGGCGTAGCCACGATCGAGAAGCGCCTGCTTCGTATCCGGGTCCGGAGAATCGGCGGCGACCGGTGGGCCGAATCCGTGGCTGTAGAGCAGCAGCGTGCCATTCCAGGCCGACGGCACGTCGGCGATCCAGCTGCCGCCGTCGGAGGTGGTTCCCGCGTAGCTGGTCGAGGTGCTTGCCCGGGCCGTTGAGAGGCCGATGAGGAGTCCCAGCAGCCCGACCAGGGCCAGCAGGTAGATCGCACGAGCTGTCATACGTAAGGTGATTGCGCTCTCTCCTCAGTTGGGGCACGAATCCCAGCCCGGAGCGTCAACTTCCGCCAAAATAGTGAGTAACAAGCAGCTTGTCAAGTGACTTGCGTCTTGCGAGGCGCGTAACGTTGAAGCGATGAATCGAGCGGCAAAGGCCTCCCTGGCAAGCGATGAACCGGCAACCCGCGCCCGCGTGGGATATCTCGTCTACAGGGTGGAACGGCGGGTGCGGACTCGTCTCGACGTAGCGACGCGGGCCCACGGCGTGACGACGACGGAGTACGTGGCGCTCAGCGTCCTGCGCGACCGGGACGGAATGTCAAGTGCAGAGCTTGCGCGCTGGGCGTTCGTCACTCCACAGGCGATGAACCTCGTCATCTCGACTCTCGAGCGACGCCGGCTCGTACGGCGACGACCTGATCCCCAGCATCGGCGTGTCCTGCGGGCCTCCGTCACCTCCAAGGGCCGTGAGGTGCTCGAGCACTGCGACGAATCCATGGACCAGATCGAAACGGACATGCTTCGAGACCTCCCGCCCGAAGAGGTAGAGGTCCTTCGCAGCGCCCTCGCCACCTGCGCGCATACCCTCGAGTCGACCAGGCCCCGCCTCGCCTGAGCAGGGCGAGTCGAGATGGCGAGGGCCAGAATCGAACTGGCGACACCACGATTTTCAGTCGTGTGCTCTACCAACTGAGCTACCTCGCCGGGAGGCGCACAGGCTAGCGTCCGGACTGTGATGCGGAGCATCGTCGCGGTCGGCGCAGCGGTCCTCGTGGCGGCCTCCGTCTCAGGCGCGACGGAGCAGCCCCTTTCGCCGATCGAGACAGCGCCGCCCTCGCCCCAATTCGGGATTCCGCGGTCCGGGCCGTTCTCCCTGGCCGAGGTCCGCCGGCACACCCGGCCGCTGGGCCCGCACGCCCCGCGCTGGGCCCGGCGCCTCTACCTGCGCTCGGTCCGGGTGCTGGTCAACCTCACCGACCCGCGGACCGGGGCGATGATCGCCGGCGCGCGGGATGGCTGGGACTACGTCTGGCCACGGGACGCCTCCGCCGGGGCGATCGCGCTCGAGGCAGCCGGGCTCCGTTCCGAGGCCCGGCGCGTGGCAGGCTTCGTCGGCGGCCTCGACCTCGATGGCGCCCGCTTCCAGCCCGACGGCGATCGCGTTCCGGGTCGCCCCGAGGCGGGGGACGCGGCCGGCTGGGCGGCGGCCGCATCGGCCGCCACAGGGGAGCGCGAGGCTCGAGGGTCACTCGGCGACTGGCGCGATCGCCAGGACTACGGCGAGAACGTCACCGGGGACCTGCTCGGCAACGCGATCGCGGCCGGGGCCCCGGCCGCCGAGATCGCGCGCGGCTTCCTCGGCCCTCGCGGACTGACGCGCAAGCAGGGCGGACGTGAGCTCGATTCGGCCGCGGCCTGGGCGGTCGTGCCATTCGGCGATCGCGGTCTGCGCCACGCGGCCCGGGGCACCCTGCTCGCGATGGCGCGAGAGTCGACGCCCTACGGCATCCCCCCGATCGAGGGTTGGACGCCGGGACAGGTCTGGACCGCGCCGACGGCCTGGACGGCATGGGCGCTGGTCGAGCTCGGGGAGACGCACGCGGCCGACCGCCTGCTGCGGGAGCTCCGCCGGGCGGCCACCGCATACGGAACGCTCCCAGAGAGGGTCGATGCGCGCAGCGGGCACCCGACCTCGACCACGCCCCTCGCCTGGTCGCATGCCTTCGCGATCCTCGCCCTGCGGGCGCGCTACCCGTCGCCCTAGCTGCGATCGACGTCGGTCTGGTCGAGGACGTCGTCGGCCGCCTCGGTGCGATCGTCCGAGCTCGATTCGACCACCGCCGCGGACAGCGCCGCCTTGACGGCCTCCTCGGGGCTCTCCGCCTCCACGATTCCCAGGTCGGTTCCGGCATGGTTGCGGAGGGTCCAGCTCTGAATCGCGACCACCGGCCGGCCAAGCTTGCGCGCAAACGCGATCTCGGAAAGCGTCCCCCACTCGCCGCCGACCGCGATCACGGCCTCCCCCGAGGCGACCACCGCAAGGTTGCGCGCATGACCCGTCCCGGTTGCGACGGCGTGTGTGACGTAGGGGTTGGCGTCCGCCGGGGAAAGCGTGGGGAGGACCGCCAGGACGGTTCCGCCGGCGTCGGACGCACCCTTCGAAGCGGCATCCATCACACCCGTAAGGCCGCCGCAGACGAGCACCGCGCCCGCCTCGGCGATACCGCGGCCGACGGCCTCGGCGTCGCGAAGGATCTCGTCCGAGCCCTCCGACGCCCCGATCACCGAGATCTGAGCACTCTGGGTCACGAGGCCTTCGCCTTCCCCTCCGCCAGCATCTGCCCCATCAGCTCCAGCGCCCCGCCCTTGTGGAGGTGCTCGTTCAGGTTGCCGCACTTCGGGCTCTGCACGCAGGAGGGACAGCCGTCGTCGCAGGGGCACTCGCGGATCAGGCGGTCGGCGTCCCCGACCAGGCGCTCGAACTTCTCATAGCCGAGCCGGGTTATCCCGACGCCGCCCGGGTGCCCGTCATAGATGAAGATCGTCGGCGAGCCCGTCTGATGGTGGATGTTGGTGGAGAGGCCGCCGATGTCCCAGCGGTCGCACATGGCGATCAGCGGCAGGACCGCGATCTGACCGTGCTCTGAGGCGTGCAGGGCTCCGAGCAGGACCTCGCTTGGAAGCGTCGCCGCCATCCGCTCTGAGATCACGTACCAGAGCGCCTGGGTGACGAAGTTCTGCTCGGGCAGATCCAGGGAGACGATGTCGATCACCTTGTTGTCGCCGAGCCGCTTGCGCTGGTAGGCGATCACCTGCTCGGAGACCGAGACCGTGCCGAAGCTGAGCTCGACGCCGAAGCGCCTGCCGCTGCGTCTCCATCCCCTCGACGTAGACCTCGGTCTCCTTCTTCACCTGCGTGTAGTAGTCGCCCTCGAAGGGCTTGACGATCGCGCGCCGCGAGCCGACGTCCAGCTCGGCGACCTCGTAGGAGCGCCCGAGATGGAGATAGATCGCGCCCGGATGAACGGTCGAGAAGGCGCGTTCCGCCTCGACGTTGCCGAGCATCTCGCCCGAGGAGGCGTCGACGACGGCGACGCTGTCGACCGATGAGGACCGCAGCGCGATCCGGCCGGCGACGAAATCGCCGGTGCGGGTCAGGTAGCGCTCGCCCCGGCCGCGCCGCAGCTCTCCGGCCGTCACCAGCCGCTCGGCCCGCTCCTGCCAGCCCTCCCCGAGGATCTCGTCGTCGTCGGGCCCGAGCGGGGACTCGTAGGCCGCCGCGAGCAGGTGCTGCATCTGGATCTGCTCTGAGCGGTGGTCGAGGATCGCCGCCTCGACCGGGCGCTCCAGGAACTCGTCGGGGTGTCGGCAGAAGAACTGGTCGAGGGCGTCCTCCCCCGCGACGTAGACCGCGAGCCCCCGCTTGCGCCTTCCCGCGCGGCCCCACATCTGGCGCAGACTCGCAACGGTTCCTGGGAAGTTCACGCAGATCGCTGCGTCGAGCTCGCCGACGTCTATCCCCAGCTCCAGCGCGTCCGTTGCGGCGACGGCGAGCAGCTCGCCCGAGGAGAGCTGCGACTCGATCTCGCGCCGCTGCTGCGGCGTGTAGCCGGCCCGGTAGGGCGCGATCCGCTCGGCGAGGCCGCCCTGCCCCCTCTTCGCCAGCTCGTCGGAGGCGAACCTGTTGATCAGCTCGATCCCCCGCCGGCTCCGCATGAAGCAGATCGTCCGCACCCCGCGGGAGACCAGCTCCACAAGCAGGTCGGCCGCCTCCGACACCGCCGAGCGGCGGGTCATCGTGTGCTGCTCGATCACCGGTGGGTTCCACATCGCGATCTCACGGCCGGCGCGGGGGGCCCCGTCGTCATCGAGCAGCTCGAAGGGCAGCCCCGTGAGCCGCTCCGCCAGCTCGCCCGGGTTGGCGATCGTCGCCGAGGCGAGGACGAACCGCGGCTCGGAGCCGTAGATCCGCGCCACGCGCCGCAGGCGCCGGAGCACGTTCGCCACGTGGGAGCCGAAGACGCCTCGGTAGGTGTGCGCCTCGTCGACCACCACCCAGCCGAGGTTGGCGAGGAAGTCGCCCCAGCGCTTGTGATGAGGGAGTACCCCGACGTTGAGCATGTCGGGATTCGTGAGGACCAGGTTGGCGCGACGGCGGATGGAGGGGCGGTCCTCCCGCGGCGTGTCGCCGTCGTAGATCGCCTCGCGCAGCCCCGGAGGCCGGAGCTCGCCCGAGCTTCCGCGCCTGGTCCTGGGCCAGGGCCTTGGTCGGATAGAGGTAGAACGCCCGGCGCAGGGGCTCCCGGGCGATGCCGTCGAGCACGGGCAGGTTGAACGACAGCGACTTCCCCGAGGCCGTGCCGCTCGTCAGGATCAGGTTGGAGCGGCGCGCGGTCTCGTAGGCGGCCGCCTGATGCGAGTACAGCGACTCGATTCCGGCTCCCGACAGCGCCTCGGCCAGCGCCGGATCGAGCGAGTCCGGCAGCCCGGTGAGCTTCGCCATCGTCGCGGGCTCGGCCGACTCGGCGACCAGGCGCCCGTCCTCCCGGGCCGGCCCGAGGGCCGGCTCCCAGGCTCCGCCCGCCACGGCCGGACTAGCCAACCTGCGCTCCGCGCGGCGCCTCGATCGCGGCCGCGATTCGCATCGACTGGAGGGCACTGGCGTCGTGCAGCCGCAGCAGGTCCGCGCCGGCCGTCACGGCGAGAGCGGTCGCGGCCGCGGTCGCCCACTCGCGGTCAGGCGCCGGCAGGCGTGACTCCCAGGAGCCGGCCAGCAGGGCTCCGAGGAAGTCCTTGCGCGACAGGGATACGTACAGCGGCCGCCCGAGCTCCTTCAGCTCCCCGAGCCTCCGCAGGACCTCCAGGTCGTCCTCCAGCGACAGGTCGAAGTCCAGGCCCGGGTCGAGAGCGATCTGCTCCTCGGCGACTCCCCGAGCCTGCGCGGCCTCGATGCGGCCCGAGAACCAGCCGCGCAGATGCTCGACGGGATCGTCGTAACGGGGGATGGCCCTGTCCTCGCGGGGCGGGCCCTCGATGTGCATGATCACCAGCCCGCAGCCGGACCCGGCGGCGAGCTCGAACATCTCCTCGCCGCCCCCGCCGATGTCGTTGATCGCGACCGCTCCCGCCTCGAGCGCCTGCTCGGCCACCTCGGGGGAGAAGGTGTCGGCCGAGAGGGGCAGCTCGGTCCGGGCCGCGAGGCCCTGGATCGCCGGGATCAGCCTCGTGGCCTCCTCCCGCGCAGGGACCGGCGGCCCGCTGCGCGCTGCCACGGCCCCAACGTCGAGCATGTCGAAGCCCGCCTCGGCCAGGGCGACGCCGTCCTCGACCGCCCGCTCAGGCGTCCCGCTCCGCGCTCCCTCGAACATCGAGTCCTCGGTGACGTTGACGATCCCGACGCCGACCGGTTTCTGGAGCTCGAGCGCCCGGTCCTTCAGTTGCCACGAAGCCACGAGTCAACGGTAAACCCCAATACGGTTGGCGGGCTGTGGCACTCCGCTGCGTCTACACCGACCTCGACGGGACACTGCTCGGGCGCTGGGGCTCGCTCTTTCGCGACTCCGAGGGCGAGTTCTCGATGCTCCAGGCCCGGGCGCTCGAGGCCTGCCACCGCGCGGACGTCGAGGTCGTGATCAAGTCCGGCCGCCGCGAGGGCTCGGTCATCGAGGACGCGAAGCTGCTCGGATTGCGCTCCTACATCTACGAGGTCGGCTGCGCGATCGTGATCGATGGAGAGACGACGCTGCTGATCGGAGACGCCGAGACCGAGCCGGGCAAGACCCTCGCCGAGACGATGGTGGACCTGGGCATCCCCGACGAGCTCTTCGAGCACTTCGGCGGGCGGCTCGATTGGCACAGCCCGTGGCACCGGCAGCGCCATCTCTCGCTTCTCTTCAAGGGGAAGGTCGACGTCGACGAGGCCAATCGAGTGCTCGCCGAGAGCGGCCACACCGGCTTGAAGCTGATCGACAACGGCGCGATCTTCGCCGAGATGGAGGGGATCGAGGGTCCCGCGCACGCCTACCACCTGATGCCCGAGGCGGCGAGCAAGGCCAATGCCGTGGTCTTCCACATGCGGGCGCGCGGCTATGCGCCGGAGGAGTGCATCGCGATCGGCGACTCGGTCGAGGACCTGACCGTCGCCGACGTCGTCGGCGGTTTCTTCGTGCCCGCCAACGGGCCGGAGCGGGACCCGGCCCTGGCCGAGGCGATCGCCGGGCGCGACAATGTCACCGTGACCGAGGGACGGATGGGCGACGGAGTCTACGAGGCGATCGTCTCTACGCTGGCGGGTGCCTGATGCGAAGCGTCCACGTCACGCGCACAATCCCGGCGCCGGCCGAGGCCGTCTTCGATGTCCTGGCCGACCACGCGAACTACGACCGGTTTCGCCCGATCCATGGCTCCGAGCTGATTCGCCAGGGCGATCCGGCGCCGAACGGAGTGGGCGCGCTGCGACGGATCAAGGTCCGGCCGCTTGTCTTCGAGGAGGAGATCACGGCATACGAGCGCCCGACCCGCCTCGACTATCTGATCGTCAAGCTCAACGTCCCGTTCAAGCACGACGGCGGCTCGATCACCCTCACCCCCGAGGATGGCGCCACGCGCGTCGACTGGCGCTCGAGCTTCTCGGTGCCTACGCCCGTAGTCGGTGGACCCCAGGAGCTCATCTGGCAGCCGGTGCTCGCGCGCGGTTTTCGCCGGACGCTCGAGGACGTGGAGAGGATCCTGCAAGGCGCATGACCTCGGCGTCATGAGCGATCCGCTCGACCGCGAGGCGCTCGAGGAGAGGGTTCGGCACGGATACGAGGTCTTCATCGCCGAGGGGGAGGGTCCCTGGCTCGAGGAGTTCACCATGCCCGACTTCGTCTGGGACGTCGAGCCGCTCGGGCTGGGCGAGTACCGCGGGCGTGAGGCGTACCAGCGCTTCTACGGTGACTGGGTCAGCTCCTACGACACCTGGTCGCTCGAGGTGGAGGAGCAGGAGGTCGCCGGCGAGGGGATGACGGTGACCGGCCTCTTGCAGAGAGGTACCCCGCGCGGCACCGACCAGCCGGTCGAGTTCAGGTGGGGCCAGCTCAGCCTCTGGGAGGGCGATCGGATCAGCCGAGTCATCAACTTCTTGACCGTCGATGAGGCGCGCGAGAGAGCGGCCGAGCTCAGCGCCGGCTAGCCGCCGCCGTTGGCGGAGAACCCGGTCTTCCGCTGCTCCAGCTCCCGCTGCTCGATCACCCGGTCGATCAGCCCGTACTCAGCCGCCTCGTCCGCCTTGAAGAATCGATCGCGGTCCATGTCCTCATGGACCTGCTTCTTGGATTTCCCCGTGTGCTTGGCGTAGATCGCGTCAAGCCGGTCGCGGAGGTCGAGGGTCTCTCGGGCGTGGATCTCGATGTCGGACGCAACTCCCTCGAACCCGCCACTCGGCTGATGGATCAGGATCCGCGAGTTCGGCAGCGCCATCCGCTTGCCCTTGGCGCCGCCGGCAAGCAGGAGCGCTCCCATCGACATCGCGATTCCGTAACAGATGGTCCGCACGTCGGGCTTGACGAATTGCATGGCGTCGTAGATCGCCATCCCGGAATAGACGACCCCGCCCGGCGAGTTGATGTACAGCGAGATGTCCTTGTCGGGGTCCTCCGACTCGAGGTGGATGATCTGGGCGACGATCAGGTTTGCGACCTGGTCGTCGATCGCCGAGCCGAGGAAGACGACCCGCTCGCCCAGCAGGCGGGAGTAGATGTCGAAGGAGCGCTCGCCGCGGGCGCTCTGCTCGACCACCATCGGGACCATCGGCATCTGACGACCTCCTCGAATGTAATGCAACCTTTAGGTTGCGGGAACTACGGTAGCATAGGCAACCGTGAAGTTGCGAGATGAGACAGCACCGGATGAGAAGGCTCCGTGGGTGGAGCGGGACACGCTCGTCGAGGCCAGCCCCGAGGAGGTCTGGGAGGCCCTGACTGACGAGGACCGCCTCGAGGAATGGCTGGCGCCCGACGTCGAGCTCGACCCCACCGAGGGCGGCGAGATCGCGGTCCGCGACGGAGAAGAAGAGCGTGCCGGCACCGTCGAGACCGTGGAGGAGAACGAGCGCTTCGCCTTCACCTGGTCGCGTCCGGGCGAGGGCGAGAGCTTCGTCGAGTTCACGATCGAGGCCCTGCCGGGCGGGAGCCGCGTGACCGTGGTCGAGACCCCCATATCTTCGACGGCCACAAACGACGCCGCCGGATCAACCGCCCTGTCCGCGGGCGGCTGGAGCTCGCGCCTCGCTCGCCTCGGGCGCGCGATGAGATTCGCACTGGTCGCTTGAGAGCACCCGCGCACCGACACGTCGACGCCGTCTTCGACGCGCTCGCCGACCCGACACGCCGGCGAGTGGTGGAGACCCTTGCCCGCGGCGGCACGGTAACGGCGAGCGGTCTGGCCGCCCAGCTGCCGATCACGCGCCAGGCCGTCGCCAAGCACCTATCGGCTCTGCGCGGCGCGGATCTGGTCAGCGCCTCTCGCGTAGGCCGCGAGACCCACTACAAGCTCCGCCCGCAGCCGCTGGACGAGGCCGCGCACTGGATCCAGATGGTGAGCGCCGAGTGGGACGATCGGCTCGAGGCGCTGCGCCGCTCGCTCGAGAAGCGGCGAGGTCGGTCCCAGTAACCAACATCAACGGCGGCCACAAACACCGCCGCCGGATCGACCGGAGCCTGGCTGACGCTAGGCTCCGGGCCATGGCGCAGGCGACTGTCGCGGAGGAGGAGTACCTGCAGACGATGTTCTGGCTGGAGGAGGCCGGGCTGCAGATCAACGGCGCGAACATCGCGCGCGCGATGCAGCTGTCGCCGCCCACCGTCCACGAGATGATCGGACGGCTCGAGGGCGACGGCTACGTCGAGCGCGCCGATGACAAGTCGCTCACCTTCACCGAGCGCGGCCGCGGCGAGGCGCAGGCGATCGTCCGGCGCCACCGCCTGATCGAGCGGTTCCTCACGGACGTGCTCGGGATTCCCTGGGACGAGGTCCACGAGGAGGCCGAGCGGCTCGAGCACGCCATGTCCCCGGTCCTGGAGGAGAGGATGCTCGCCGCGATCGGAGACGCGAAGACGTGCCCCCACGGACATCCGATCGTCGAGGGAGTGCGCGAGCAGGGTGTTCTGCTTGCGGACGTCGAGCCGGGCGCCACTGTGGTCATCCTGCGCTTCGAGAACGAGGCCGAGGAGATCCTCCACTACCTGAAGGGGACCGGGATCCATCCCGGCCTCGAGGGGAAGATCGAGAGCTCGGACGCGGACGAGATCGTCGTGGGCTCCGACGACGGGCAGCATCCGGTGTCCAAGAGCGTTGCCGAGACCGTTTCCGTGCGCGCCGATCCCGCTCCGGAGCCGCGCCCACCGCTGCCCGAGCAGCTGGTGATCAGCTCCGATCGCTACGGCCGCTGATCTTTACCGGTCGTTAGCGCCAGCTTCAGGTTCGTGGTCCAGACTCCGTGCTACTCGACAACACGGGGGAAAGAGAGACTGAGATGGAATCGAGCACCCGGGCATTGATCACGGACCGGAACCTCGCAGAGCGCAGGCTGGTCTCGATCGTCAGGGCCATCGAGGCCCACCGCAACGAGCAGCGCCGCAAGCCCTACCCGACGCGCGCCGAGGACCTGAGCCTCTACCGGCGCGCCCGGGAGATCCTGGGGGATCGCGTCTAGGCGGCTTTGGCGCTGGAGCCGCTCTCGCGCAGGCGCTCCAGGGCGCGGGCGAGGCGCTGAACGCCCTCGGCCACCTCGCCGGCCGGCACCGGGGCGAACGAGAGCCGCAGGCTGGAGGTACCGCCGTCCAGCATGAAATCCGGTCCCGCGACGAAGGTGACGCCCTCCTCCTTGGCGTCGATGAGGAGCGCCTCGGTGTCGACGTCGTCCTTCAGGTCCAGCCAGAGGAAGTAGCCGCCCGCCGGCACCACGAACTCGGCCTCCGGGATGTGCTCGTGGAGCGCCTCGACCAGGGCGTCGCGTCTCTCGCGGAGCGCCGCGTTCACGACCTTGATGTTCTCCTCCAGCCCGCCCGAGCGGCAGAGCTCGAAGACGATCGACTCGGCGAGCATGTTCGGCGAGATGTAGGTCTCGTTCGCCCGCTTGGCGAGCGTCGCGATCTGCTCGGCAGGCCCGACCAGATAGCCGACTCGAACGCCCGGGCTGACCGACTTCGAGAACGAGGATGCATGGATCACCCGGTCGGCGGCGTCCATGTCCAGCATCGTCTCGCCGCGTGAGTCGTCGAAGCTGATCAGGCGGTAGGGATCGTCCTCGAACAGGATGAAGCCGTTGTCGGCCGCGAGCTTCACCAGCGCGCTGCGCTTGTCGAGCGAGAGGGTGCAGCCGGCCGGGTTGTGGAAGTTGGGGATGACATGGGCGAGCTTCACCTCTCCCTGGCCGCACGCCGACTCGATCGCGGCCGGGTCGACGCCGTCGCCCTCGAGCGGTGCGGGAACCAGGTCCGCTCCGGCCTGCTGAAGGAGCAGCAGGGTGCGGTCATAGGTGGGCTGCTCCACGATCACCCGATCGCCCTGCGAAACGAGATGACGGAAGAGAAGCGCGGCACCCTCCATCGAGCCGTTGGTGACCATCACCTGCTCGGGCTCGACGCCGTGCAGCTCCGCGATCCACTCGCAGAGCCCCAGGTGGCCGCGCCCGGTGCCATAGCTGAGCGCCTTCTCCCAGTCCGATTCCAGAGCATGCGCGGCCGCCTCACGCACCGCGTCGTGGGGGAGGATGTCGGCGCTGGGAGCACCCCGCGCGAAGCTGATCGTCCGTTCGGCCACTGGCGCTTCGAGTATACGAACGGTGCCATAATCGCCGCGCGGGGGATGAAGGCCGCTGATTGGGCAAGACGCCCTCCGGCCGGCATGGATGCCATTTCAGGCGCTGATGGAATTTGCAGCGCCCGATGCGTCGGCAATACTGTTGCCCGATGCCCGCATCGCTCGAGTTGGTCAAGATCGCGCTGCAGGCCTACGGCAATGGGGACTGCGAGATCGCGTTGGGGCTCGCCGCCCCGCTGATTCGCTGGGACGAGCGAGCCTCGCGTCCCGACGGCGACCTGATCTGGGGCCACGACGAGGTGCAGCGGGCGATGCGCCGCTACCTCGATGGCTGGGAGCAGTACCGGTTCGAGCTCGAGGACATCGCCGAGGTTGGGCCCGGCAAGGTCGTCGGCATCTGCCGCGAGCTGGGAAAGCCCAAGGAGGGCACCGCGATCGATCGCCGCTTCGGCGGCCTCTGGGTCGTCGAGGACTCGAAGATCGTCTCTTGGGCGACCTACCTGACCCCCAAGGAGGCCGTGCGCGCCGCAAAGGAGCTGCTCGGCGGAAGCCTCGAGCAGGACCAGGTCAAGCGAACGACCGGCCCCGAGGCAGCGCCGCAGCCACAGCAGGTTCCGCCAGAGGCTCCGCGCACGAGGCCGCTGACCAAGAGCGAGGAGCAGAAGCGGGCCGCGCGTGCCCGGGCGAAGCTCCGCCGCAGCGCCTCGCAGCAGACCGCTTAGTCGCTCTAGGCCCTGGCGCCGATCGTCTCGGCGGCGAGCTGGGCCGTCTCGGTCGGGCTCTTGCCCACGCGGATGCCCTGGGCCTCCAGGGCGGCCTTCTTCGCCTCGGCGGTCCCGGAGGATCCCGAGATGATCGCCCCGGCGTGGCCCATCTGCTTGCCGGGCGGGGCCGTGAAGCCGGCGATGTAGGCGACCACCGGCTTGGAGATCCTCTCGGCGATGAACTCGGCGGCGCGCTCCTCGGCGTCGCCGCCGATCTCGCCCACCATCACGATCAGTTCCGTCTCGTCGTCCTCCTCGAAGAGGGTGAGGACGTCGATGAAGTCCGAGCCGACGATCGGGTCGCCGCCGATCCCGACGATCGAAGAGTTGCCGAGGCCGGCCTGCTTCAGCTCGTTGCCGATCTGGTAGGTCAGCGTGCCCGACTTCGAGACTACGCCGATCGAGCCCTGCTCGAAGAACTGCGCCGGGATGATCCCCACGTTCGCCTTGCCCGGGCTGAGCACGCCGGGGCAGTTCGGGCCGATCAGTCGAACACCGGCGTCGCGCGCCTTCCAGTAGGTGGTGAGCATGTCGTGGACCGGGATGTGCTCGGTGATCGCGATCACCGTCCCGACGCCGGCGTCGATCGCCTCGTTGATCGATGCGGCGGCGAAGCGGGCGGGAACGAAGATCATCGAGGTGTTCGCACCGCGCTCGTCGACGGCCTCCTTGATCGTGTCGAACACGGGGATGCCCTCGACATCCTGGCCTCCCTTCTTCGGAGTGACTCCGGCGACGACGTCGGTGCCGTAGTCGCGGTTGCGCAGCCCGTGGAAGGTCCCCTCGCGGCCGGTGAGGCCGGAGATGACGAGCTTCGTCTCGTTGCCGACGATGATCGACACGGCTCTAGGCCTCCGCCTTGGCGAGCTCGACGACCTTCTCGGCGGCGCCGATCATCGTCTTCTCCACGTGGAGGTTCGGAAGGTCGGCGTCGGCGAGCAGGCCGAGCCCTTCCTCGGAGTTGGTCCCGTCGAGGCGGACCACCAGCGGCACGCCGATCTCGATCTGCTGCGAGGCCTCGATGATGCCCTTGGCGATCTCGTCGCAGCGCGTGATGCCGCCGAAGATGTTGAAGAGAATCGCGACGACCTTCGGATCCGAGGTGATCACGGTGAGGGCGTCGATGATCGCCTCCGCCTTGGAGCCGCCCCCGGCGTCGAGGAAGTTGGCTGGGGAGCCGCCGGCTTGTGCGACGACGTCGAGGGTGGACATGCAGAGCCCGGCGCCGTTGCCGAGGATCCCGATGTCCCCATCGAGCTTCACGTAGGTGAGGCCCTTCTCCTTGGCCATTCGCTCCTGGGGGTCCTCGATGAAGCTCTCCTCGAGGTCCGCCAGGTCCTCGTGCCGGTAGAGCGCGGAGTTGTCGATCGTCACCTTCGAGTCGAGGGCGACTACGTCGCCACCCTTGGTCACGACCAGCGGGTTGACCTCGATCAGGGTCGCGTCGCTCTCGTTGAACGCGCCGTAGAGCTTCGTGAGCATGGCGGCGGTCTGCTCGCGGGCGTCCTCCGGGACCCCGGCATCCGAGGCCAGAGCGGAGGCCTGCGCTTCCCCGAAACCCTCGTTCGGCTGGACATGGCGGCGGACCAGCGCGTCCGGGTCCTTCTCGGCGATCTCCTCGACGTTCATGCCGCCCATGGTCGAGAGCATCGCCAGCAGCTTCTTGGCGGAACGGTCGAGGATGATCGAGGCGTAGTACTCGGCGTCGATCTGAGAGGCGCTCTCGACCCAGACCTGATGAACCGTGAACGGGCCCTCACCTCGGGGGCCGCGGATGTCCATCCCCAGGATGGCGTTGGCGTGCTCCTCGGCCTCGGCGCGGTTTTCCGCGACCTTGATCCCGCCGGCCTTGCCCCGCCCGCCGATCTGGACCTGGGCCTTGATCACGCACGGATAGCCGATCTCCTCAGCCGCTTCCACGGCGGCTTCGACGGTGTCGGCGACCCGCCCTTCGGGTACGGGGACCCCGTGGCGGGCGAAGAGCTGCTTTCCCTGATACTCGAGCAGATCCAAGGCCGCGAGAGGGTACACGAGGGCCGATCGGGTGCGCCGAGGGGGGTCAGCCTCGCCCGGAGAATGCAAATTGCAATACTCCCGCGGCTCTCATGGCCCTTCCAAAGCTGAAAGACATCAAGTGGGTGACCACGGATTGCTACGGCACCCTGATCGACTGGGAGAAGGGCATCACCGATGCCTTCAAGAAGGAGGCCGACCGCGATGGCCTCACGATCGACTCGGCGGCGTTCCTGCAGAGCTTCTTCGAGAAGCAGGCGCAGATCATGTCCGGCTCCTACGAGCTCTACGCGGAAGTCCTGCGCAGGGCAGCCGTGCAGGCCGCCGAGGAGATCGACTGGACGATCGAGCCCTCTCGCGCGCAGTTCCTTCCCGACAGCGTGGCGTCGTGGCCCCCTTTTCGCGAGGCCAACGCCGCGATGGACCGGCTCCGGGAGCGGTACGAGATCGGGATCATCTCCAACGTGGACGACAAGCTGCTCGGCATTTCCCGCCGCCACCTCCGGACCGAGCTCGACCTGGTCGTCACCGCTCAGCAGGTACGCAGCTACAAGCCCGACCCGACCCACCTGCGCGAGTGCGCAAGGCGTATAGGCGGCAAGAAGGGCTGGGTGCACATCGCCGCCGGCTACGAGTCCGACGTCGGGCCCGCCCTGAAGCTGAACGTGCCGGTGATCTGGGTGAATCGCAACGGTGAGAAGCTCGAGGGGCGCAAGGCCCCGGACGCGACGGTCAAGAACCTCCGCGAGGCCGCTGCGAAGCTCGGCGCGAAGTAGGTGCTGCGAGGGCGCGCGACAGCGCGACCCGTTTAACCCTGGATCTGGGCGAGCACGTCCCCGGGGTTGACCGAGGCGCCCTCCTTGGCGGCGAGGGACGTGATCTTGCCGGCCTTGTGGGCGGTGATCTCGTTCTCCATCTTCATCGCCTCGATCACGCAGACTAGATCTCCCTCGGAGACCTCCTGCCCCTCCTCGACGGGGACCTTGAAGACGTTGCCCTGGAGGGGGGAGACCAGGTCGTCGCCGGATGCGGCGCTGCCGCCTCCGCCAGACCGTTCCCGCTTTGGGGGCCGCTTCAGGCCCGCGCCGCCGCCAACGGCGGCCGC
Organism: uncultured Solirubrobacterales bacterium; assembly: GCA_963747425.1. Taxonomy (GTDB): domain Bacteria; phylum Actinomycetota; class Thermoleophilia; order Solirubrobacterales; family 70-9; genus DASUPK01. Next base: position 29,608 of record CAVVFJ010000008.1, on the reverse strand, counting down.
AGGAGCGGAGGCGGCCTCGCCGATCACCTTGACGTCGAAGAGCTTTCCGCCCACCTCGACCATGTAGTCGCGCGAGACCTTGGCTCCGTCCTCGCCGGCCGGGACGGCCGTCTCGGCGGTCTCCTCTGCGGCCAGGGCTTTGAGCCATTTCTTGTCGCCGACCAGGTCGTGGCAGGTCTCGCCGTTGGCCCACTGCTTCGTCGCCAGCAACGCCTTGTGGAACGGGATCAGGGTGGTGACGCCATCGACCTCGTACTCGCCGAGCGCCCGCAGCATCCGCCGGGTGGCGTGCTCTCGATCGACGTCCCAGACGATCAGCTTGGCGACCATCGGGTCGTACATCGGGGTGACTTCGGAGCCCGCCTCGACCCCGGAGTCGACGCGCACACCTGGTCCGGCGGGCTCGCGGTAGGCGACGATCTTGCCGGGGGCGGGGGCGAAGTTCTTGTGCGCCGCCTCGGCGTTGATCCGGCACTCGATCGCATGGCCGCGGAGCTCAACGTCCTCCTGGGAGATGGAGAGCTTCTCTCCGGCCGCGATTAGCACCTGCTCGCGCACGATGTCGATGCCGGTGACCATCTCGGTGACGCAGTGCTCGACCTGGACGCGGGTGTTCATCTCGAGGAAGAAGTAGTCGTCGCCCACCTGGAGTCCCTCAACTGTCCCCGCCGAGCGGTAGCCGACGGCCGCTGCAGCGTCGATCGCGATCTTGCCGATCCGCTCGCGCATCTCCTCGTCGACCTTGGGCCCGGGAGACTCCTCGATCAGCTTCTGGTGTCGCCGCTGGACCGAGCAGTCGCGCTCCCCGAGGTGGATGACGTTGCCCTTCGCGTCGGCGAGCACCTGGACCTCGACGTGGCGAGGGTCCTCCAGGTAGCGCTCGAGGTAGACGGTGGGGTCGCTGAAGAACTTCTCGCCCTCGCGGGCGGCGCCCTCGAAGGCATCCGGAAGCGACTCCTCGTCGACGGCCACTCGGAAGCCCTTGCCACCGCCTCCGCCGGCCGCCTTGCAGGCGATCGGATAGCCGATCTCCTTGGCCTGCTTCTTGGCGGCCGCGACGTCCTCGACTGGCGAGATCGCGCCGGGGACGATCGGCACTCCGGCCTTCTGCATCAGCTCGCGAGAGCGGGTCTTGGAGCCCATCGCCTCGATGGCCTTCGGCGGGGGGCCGATGAAGGTGATCTTGGCCTTCTCGCAGGCTGAGGCGAAGGCAGCGTTCTCCGCGAGGAAGCCGTAGCCGGGATGGATCGCCTCGGCGCCGGCGGTAGAGGCGAGCTCGAGGATCTTCTCGACGTTGAGGTAGCTCTCAGCCGGCGTGGCGGGGCCGAGCAGGAACGCCTCGTCGGCCTCGCGGACGTGCGGAGCATCCCTGTCGATCTCGGAGTAGACGGCGACCGAGCCGACCCCCATCTCCTTCAGCGTGCGGGCGACGCGGATCGCGATCTCGCCGCGGTTTGCGATCAGGACTTTCTCGAACACGGCGGGGGAGTATTGCGTAGCCGGTTCCGGCAGACGGCCTCGCCATCAAGTCGCACCCCGGATGTTGGCTCTTAGTCCTTGGCTGCTGCCGCCGCCGGGCGGGATCTGGCGTGGGCGCGCGCCGCAAGCTCGCGCTCGAGCCTCGCGTTGCGCTCCAGCTCCGCCTGTTCCTCCGGGTCGTGCTCGACTTCCTTCGTCAGCGCCATCTGCACGGCGAACAGCGCCACGATCGCGAGGGACGCACCTCCCACGACCCAGGGGACGAGGTCGGTATTGGCCTTGTTCATGATCGTGATCCCCGCGCCGATCAGGACCACGCCGAGGGCGTAGCGCAGCGCGCCCTGCGGCCACTTCACCGAGAGGTTCGAGCCGATCACCACGCCTGGCACCGAGCCGACCATGATGTTGGCGGCCAGGCCGAAGTCGACATTGCCGCTGACGATGTGCGCGATCGATGCCGCCCAGAGCAGGAGAGCTGCGTGGACGACGTCGGTGCCCACCACCTTCCTCGGGGTGAGCCGGTAGACGGCGATCAGCATGATCCCGATCAGCGTGCCGCTGCCGGCCGAGCTCAGCCCGATCACGAAGCCCGTGGTCGCGCCGATCCCGACGGCGGCGACCTTGTGGCGGGTGTGCATCTCGAAGTCGTCTCGCTCCTGGATCTTGTCCGCGAGGAAGAAGCCGCGGAGGAGGGTCGCCGCGCCGACTACCAACAGGCAGCCGGCGAGGATCGCGAACACGGTCTCATCCAGGTTGTCGCCGAGCCTGCGCTTCAGGTAGTCCAGGAACCAGACGCCCGCGATCGCGGACGGGACGCTGCCGGCGGCCATCCAGTAGACCAGCGGCAGGTTCACCGTCTTCAGCTTCAGGTGCCGCCAGCTGCCGGCGGTCTTGGTCACCGCCGCGTAGAAGATGTCGGTGCCGATCGCGGTCGTCGGCTTGATCCCGAAGACCAGGACGAGCAGCGGCGTCATCAGGGACCCGCCGCCCATCCCGGTCATCCCGACCAGGAAGCCGACGCCGAAGCCGAAGAAGATGATTGCTGGATCCATTTGTCAGATAGGGGAGGCGGCGAGGGGACGAAGCCGCTTTTTCCACCTTGTTCCCTTTCTTGACCGAAAGAGTCCTAAAGGCGAAGGCGGCACTATAGCCGAGCCGGGGTTTTCCCCCTAATAGCTGGACTTTCTTGTGACGATTCGGCCTAGCGGGTGATTCGCGCGCCCTCGTCCTGGGTGAGCTCCAGGACGTCGGCTGGGATCTTGCCGTCGCGGAGGTCCGCGATGGTGACGTGCTCGAGCACGCGCCGCAGCGAGGCGCGGACCGCGATCCAGACCTCGCTGAGCTGCTGCGCGTTGCCCGGGTACTTCGTCTGCTCCGGGGCCTGGTCCTGGATGTTGGCGAGGGGCCCCTCGACCGCGCGGATCACGTTCGCGAGGGTGATCTCCTCGGGTGGCTGGGCGAGCCAGTAGCCACCGCGAGCGCCCCGGCGGGCTCTGACCAGCCGGGCGTGCTTCAGCTCGAGCAGTATGTGCTCGAGGAACTGGAGCGGAATTCCCTGCGCCTCCGCCAGCTTCTCGCCCTTGACCGGCTCGTCCCCGGCCGCCGCCATCTCGACCGCGGCGCGCACGGCGTAGTCGGCTTTCGCGGAGATCCTCATATGCTCCGCCGCCGATGATGGACCTGCAGAGCCATTCGACGTTCTCCGACGGTGAGCTGCCGCCCGCCGGCGTGGTTGCGGCCGCCGTGGAGGCGGGGGTGACGACGCTCGCGCTCACCGACCATGACGCCGTCGATGGCGTTGCCGAGGCCTCGGAGGCGGCCAGGTCGGCAGGCATCGTGCTGGTGCCGGCGGCCGAGATGTCCTGCATTCACGGAAGCATCGATGACATGCACATGCTCGGCTACTGGGTGGACACGACCGCGATGGCGTCGGCCTGTGAGCGCGCCCAGCGCGAGCGGGTCACGCGCGCCCAGGAGATCGTCGAGCGCCTCAACGCCCAGGGCGTGCCGGTCAGATTCGAGGACGCGATCGCCCAGGCGGGCGATGCCTCGTCCGTCGGCCGCCCGCACATCGCCAAGGCGGCCGGCGTCAAGCCCGACGAGATGAGCGCCTTCTTCGAGGAATGGCTGATTCCCGGCGCGAAGGCCTTCGTCTCGCGGAGCTGGCCCGACGCGGCCGAGGCAGTCGAGATCATCCATGGCGCGGGGGGCTCCGCCGTACTGGCGCACCCCTTCTGGGACATGGACGACCCCAACGACGTGGCGGCGCTGATCGACGATCTCGACCTGGACGGAGTCGAGTGCTTCTATCCGGCGCACGACCGGGCGCAGACCAGGTTCCTGCTGGAGGTCTGCAGGGATCGTGGCCTTGCGGCGACCGCTTCCTCTGACTTTCACGGCCCGTCCCACAAGATGTTCGACTCCTTCTTGTCCTATCCGACTTACGACCTCGGCGAACCCGAGCTGCCGCCCAAGCCTTAAACGGGTTGCTCCTCGGCTTCGCCTGCGGAGCACCCTCGCATCAGGCGGGCTGGGCCGCAGGGATCAGCTGCCGCTCCTCGAGCAGCGAGAGGACCTTCGCGGCGTCCTCCTCAGCCGAGTCGTGCTCGGTGTCCAGGGTGAGCTCCGGGCTCAGCGGGGGCTCGTACGGATCCGAGACGCCCGTGAACTCCTTGATCTCGCCCTTGAACGCCTTCTCGTAGAGGCCCTTCACGTCGCGCTCCGCGCAGACCTCGACAGAGGCCTTGACGAAGACCTCGATGAAGCGGTCGCCCATCGTCTCCCGCGCCTCATCGCGGAGCTCGCGATATGGCGAGATCGCGGCGGTGATCACCGGGACGCCGTTGCGGGAGAGCAGGTCCGCCACGAACGCGATCCGCCGGATGTTGGTGTCCCGGTCCTCCTTGGAGAACCCGAGGCCCTTGGACAGGTTCTCCCGGACCACGTCGCCATCGAGCACCTCGACTCGCGAGCCGCGATCCCGCAGCTCCTGCTCCACGATGTGGGAGATCGTCGTCTTGCCCGCGCCCGAAAGCCCGGTGAACCACAGGGTGAATCCCTTCTCGTCAGCCATTTGACTGCTGCTCCTTTGCGTATTCGTCGATCAAGATCTGAGCCACCTCGGGGCGGCTGAACTCCTGCGGCGGCTTCTCGCCGTTGCCGAGCATCTCCCGCACCTTCGTGCCGCTCAGGAAGACGTGGTCTTCCTGACCGTGCGGGCAGGTCTTGCCCGACGCCATTCCCTCGCACTTGTTGCACCAGAAGGTGTGCTCGAAGAAGAGGGGCTGGATGCCGAGCTTGTCGATGTCCAGGTCGTCGAAGATCGCCTGGGCGTCGTAGGTGCCGTAGTAGTCGCCGACTCCCGCGTGGTCGCGGCCGACGATGAAGTGGGTGCAGCCGTAGTTCCGGCGGGCGATCGCATGGAGGATCGCCTCGCGCGGGCCCGCGTAGTGCATCTTCGACGGGAAGACGTTGAGGATCACGCGGTCGTTGGGGTAGTAGTCCTCCATCAGGACCTCGTAGCAGCGCATCCGCGTCTCGGCGGGGATGTCACCGGCCTTGGTCTTGCCGATCAGCGGGTGGATCATCAGGCCGTCGGTGATCTCGAGCGCCGTCTTGGTGACGTGCTCGTGGGCGCGGTGGATCGGGTTGCGGGTCTGGAAGGCGACGATCCGCTTCCAGCCGCGGTCCTCGAAGGCCTTCTTCGACTCGGCCGGGCTGAGCTGGCGCTTGGTGAAGGCCTCCTCGTGGTCCGGCAGCTCGTCGACCTCGTAGGTGCCGGCGACGCAGCGGGCGCCCTCCTCGTAGATGGCGGCCACGCCCGGATGCTCCTTGTCGGAAGTCCGGTAGACGTTCTCGGCCTCGGCCTCGAGATCGCGCTCGAAGACCTCGGTCACGTTGAGGCGGCCGAGGGGCTTGCCCTCGTCGCTCGAGACCTCGACGGTGTCGCCCTCTGAGACGTCGAGGTCCGTTGCGAGGGTGATCGGGATCGGCCAGTACTCGCCGCTGGTGAGAGTCATGTTCTCCACGACGCCCTTCCAGTCCTCGGAGCCCTGGGGGCCGGTCAGTGGAGCGAAGCCACCGTTGCCGATCATCTCGAAGTCGGCGGTCTGGCGATCGGTCAGCTGCAGCTTGAGAGCGGTCTGTGTCATGGCGTCCTTGAGTGGATAAAGGTGATCAGGTCGGTCAGGAAGCGGGGAAGGGTAGCGAAGGCCACCGGTTACGGCAGCAGGGTCCTCAACCGTGCAGCCCGCATTCGGTCTTGTCGAGGCCGGCCCAGCGCCCGGCGCGGTCATCCTCGCCGGCGCCCGGCTTCTTGGTGCAATGGGTGCAGCCGATCGAGGGATAGCCCTGGTCGTGCAGGGCGTTGTAGGGGATGTCGTGCTCGAGGATGTAGGACCAGATCTGCTTCTCCGACCAGTCGGCGAGCGGGTTCAGCTTCCAGAGGCCGAAGCGCTTGTCCCAGGCGAACTTGGGAGCGCCGGCCCTGGTCTGGGAGTCGGAGCGGCGAATTCCGGAGACCCAGACGTCGACGGCGGATAGCGCCGAGCGCATCGGCTCGACCTTGCGGATCCCGCAGCAGGCGTCAGGGTCGCGGCCCCAGAGCTCGTCGCCGTATAGCCCCTTCTGCTGCTCGAGGGTGATCGAGCTGTATCGGTGGAAGCTGATGCCGTAGCGCTCCTCCAGCTGGTCCTTCGTCTCGTAGGTCTCCGGGAAGAGCACGTCCGTGTCCAGGTAGAAGAAGCGTGCGTCGGGGTTGATGGAGTGCGCCATGTGGACGGTGACCGAGCTCGTCTTCTGGAACGAGCAGGCGATGTACATCCCCGGGTGGAAGGTGTCGAGAGCCCAGCCGAGCGCCTCCTCGGCGCTCGCGTCCTCCAGGTCCGCGGCGACGGCCTCGGGGTCGAAGCCGAGTCCGTCGAGCTCCGCCGCAGGAACGGCGGCGTGTTCGGTTGCGGGCGCCGCCATCTAGACCGCGCACTCTCCCTCGCCGCGCTCGACCTTGTAGGGCTCCGAGCGGTTCCAGTCGATGAAGAACATGAGGTTGTCGGCGCTGAACTCGACCGGCAGCTTCAGGTCCGAGATCAGCTCCTCGAACGCATCGAAGCCGGTGCGGTCGACGAAGGCGTTGAAGTTCTCACCGTCGTTGCGGTTCTCCTCGTAGTGCTTGATCCAGCGCTCGACCGCCTCGGGCACCCGCTTTGCGGGCAGCCGCGCCTTGAGCCGGTGGCCGAAGACGACGTCGCCGCCCTCGAAGTTGCCGGCGATGTGCGGGATGTAGGCCGGGATCGTGTGCTCGCCGACCTTGATGGACGCCCCGTAGAAGCCGATCGTGGCGATGTGGTGCTGCGAGCACCCGTTGGGGCAACCGCTCATCTTGATGTGGATCTGCTTGGTGAGCGGATCGGTGATCTCCATCTCCTCGAGCCGCTTCTGGAGCTCGGCGTTCAGGCCCATCGAGGCCGTGATGCCGAGCTTGCAGCTGTCCGTGCCGGGGCAGCTGACCACGTCGGTGATCCGGAAGGCACCGGATTCGCCGAGATCGAGCTCCTTGAGGCGGGTCCAGAGGTCGTAGAGGGACTCGCGCCGGATCCAGCGCAGAACCAGGTTCTGCTGCACGGTGGTGCGGGCGTAGCCGCCGGTGAAGTCGCGCATGATCGCCGCCAGGCCCCTGAATTGACGAGGAGTCAGGTCGCCGCGGGTGACCTTGACGGTGGCGGTGACGAAGCCGTCCTGGCGCTGCGGCGCGACGTTCTCGTCGGCCCAGGCATCGAACTCGCTCTTAGATCCGGCGCCGGTGTTTGTGGCCGCCGTTTGTGGTGGCGAGCCGTAGCTCTCGGGGATTGCGGGGGCGTCGGCCTCCTCGTCATGGACGAAGAGGAGATGATCGATGGAGAAGTCGCGCTCGTCTACCCAGTCGCCCTTGAGTTCCTCTTCGACCAGCTCGCGGAAGGCGTCCATGCCGATCTTGTCGACCAGCACCTTGATCCGGGCGCGCATGCGATTCTCGCGCAACCACTCCTGGCGGTCGAAGATCCGCAGGGCGGCCTCGGTGACCTTCAGGTAGTCGCCGTTGTCGATCTCGACGAACTCGTAGAGGGTGGGGGCGACGCGGGGCTGGATCGAGGTGCCGCCGCCGATCTTGACCTCGACGCCGCGAACCTCCTTGCCGTCGACCTCCTTGACCTTCGGAATGAAGCCGACGTCGTGAATCTCGGTGATCGCCCGGTCGGCATCGCTTGCGCTGAAGGCGGTCTTCACCTTGCGCGGCATCAGCTGGGTGGTGGGATGGCGGACGAAATAGCGCGCGTAGGCGGCGGCATATGGAGTGACGTCGAACGGCTCGTCATCCGCCACACCCGCCCAGGGGTCGCCGGTGACGTTGCGGATCGTGTTGCCGCATCCCTCGCGCGAGGAGAGACCGGCCTGGCTGATCTGCCGGATGAACTCTGCCGCGTCCGCCAGGGGGATGTGGTGGATCTGAATGTTCTGGCGGGTCGTGATGTGGCCCTTGTTGAGCGGCGCGAGCTCCTCGATCGCGTCCGCGAAGGCCTCCATCTGCTCGGGGCTGACGCCGCCGTACGGGAGCTTCACGCGAATCATCTGCACGTCGGGCTGGCGCTGGCCGTAGACGCCCTGCTTGAGCCTGAAGCCGATGAACTGCTCCTCGGTTTGCTCGCCGCGGAGGAAGCTGGCCGCCTCGGTGTCGAAGTCGTCGAACTCCCGCTCGAGGATCGGGATCACATGGCCGGGGACGTTGTCGTAGACCTCCGGGTTCTCGAGTGACCCGAGCTTGCCCTTGCCGTGCTGCTTCTTGCCGGGATCCTGCTTCAGCTCGGCGGGGTCTGCGAGCTTCTTGGGCTTCGCGGGGGCGCCGTTGGCCTTGGGCGAAGCGCCCTTCTTCTCAGGGGTGGAGACGGGCTCCATGGAACCGGCGTTCCTTTCGTCGACGTAGCCTTGCCCGAGCGTGTACCGCCTCAGCAATCTAGCAAACCTGATCGAGTTTCAGGTGATTCGGTAGCGGAGATAGACAAAGCCCCCGCGAAAGCGGCGTTCGTCGAGCAGCTCGAGCTTCAGGCGGACCTCGTCGGGAAGCGATCGCTTTCCGCCCCCGACCACGATCGGCGCGAGGAACAGCTGGCATTCGTCCACCAACCCGGCTCGGAACGCCTGAGCGGCGAGGTCCGGGCCGCCCACCGTGAGATCGCCTCGCGCCGACGCCTTGATCCGCTCGACCGCCTCGGGATCGAAGCTCCGCTCGATTCGCGTCCGGCTCGTCGAGGGCTCTTCCAGGGACTTCGAGTAGACGATCTTGTCGGCCGCCTGCCAGATCTGAGCGAAGTCCCGCGTGACCTCCGAGTCGGCGGCGAGCGCAGGGTCGGTCTCCCAGACCGCCAACGTCTCGTACATCCGGCGCCCCAGGAGATAGGTGCCGACCGGCCGCTCCAGGTCGTTGATGAACCTGTGCACCTCCTCGTCCGGCGCGGCCCAGTCGAACTTCCCGGCCTCGTCCTCGAGGTAGCCGTCGAGCGAGGTGATGGCTGAATAGATCAGCATTGCCACGTTGCTCCTCTCGTTGGTGAGCGCACAAGTAGGACCGGGGTCTTGCTCGCAAGTCATCGCCCGCCGCGAGAAGCGAGCGGCCCGCTTTGCGCGGGCCGCTCTGGGTGAAACGGGACCTGAGCCCCGCGCACAACCCAGAATTTCTCAAGTGTAGGCGCGGAGGGCGCTGGACTCGAACCAGAACCAGCCCTCCCGGACCGGCCGCAGCAATTCTGGGTTGCGCATCCCACCTCGGGATCTCACCCTCCGCGCGAATCAATCCCAGCGGGACGGCTATCGCGATTGGTCCGCACGGTGTTGCCGCTTCGCGTATAGATCGTCACGTGACCGACATTCCGGTGATCTCTGGGCGGGCCGTCCTCGACTCGATCGATCCCAAGGCCGCGATCGAGCGCACGCGAGAGGCGTTCGAGCGCTATGGCCGAGGCGAATGGGCGATGCCGGCCAAGGTCTACCTCGACAGCCCGCCGTACGGCGACTTCAGGGCGATGCCCGCTCGGGGCGACGGGCTGGCGCTGCTCAAATGGGTGACCTCTTTTCCCGGCAACAGCGCCAAGGGAATGCCCGTCGTTCGCGGCGAGGCTCTCCTCTCGGACGCAGAGACCGGGAAGGAGCTGGCGGTGATCGAGTGCTCGTCGGTCACCTCGCTGCGCACCGGCGCCGCGGCGGCGGTCTCCGCGCAGGTGCTCGCCGCCGAGGACGCCAAGACGGTCGGGATCATCGGCTGCGGCGTCAATGGCACCTGGTCGGCGCGGTGCCTGGCCGCGGCCGGCTTCGGGCCGGGCGTCTGCGCCGACCCTCGCGCTGATGCGGCGCAGGCCCTGGCGGACGAGCTCGGATGGCGGGTCGGTGAGAGAGCCGAGGCGGCTGCGCAGGACGTCGTCGTCACCGTCACGCCGGGGAACGAGCCCGTGTTCCTGGCGAGCGACCTGCGAGAGGGCCAGCACGTCGCCGTCCTGGGCGCCGACGCACACGGCAAGCGGGAGGTCGAGCTCGAGGCGATCGGGCGCTGTCGCCTCTTCTGCGACGAGTGGGAGCAGGCGAGCGCGGGCGGGGAGCTGGCGAACGGGGTCGAGGCCGAGGTGATCGAGCGCGATCGGGTCACGCAGCTCGGCGACGTCCTCGTCGGGCGCGCCGAGGGTCGCGCCGGCCCTGACGAGATCACTCTCTTCGACTCGACCGGCCTGGCGATCCAGGACCTGGCGATTTGCCGGGCCGTCTACGAGCGCTGGCGGGAGGGCGACATCGACGCCCCGGTGGTCAGCCTCTGAAGCGCGCGACCGCGGCGCGCCGGTGCCCCTTCTTCTTCCCCTTCTTCTTCCCCTTCTTTTTGCACTTCTTCTTGGCCGCGGCAGCGCGGCGGTGCTTGTGCTTCTTCTTCCCCTTCTTCTTGCACTTCTTCTTGTGTTTGGCGGGCGGACCGGGAGGCGGAGGCTGCGGCTGCGGCTGCGGCTGCGCCGGAGGCGGCAGGGGCGGGGGGTCTGTCACCGTGAGGTTGTCGAGGTCATAGGTCTCGCCGGTCATGTTCGGGCCGACGTCAACGATCACAGCGATCTCGTCGCTCGCGCCCAACAGGCTCCGGAACTGTGCGTGGCTGGGGGCGATGCAGGCTCCCCCCGCATATGGGCACACCGCCCAGCTGAGCTTCCCGGTCAGGCGGGCGGTCTCCATGAGCGGAATCGAGAGGTGGTGGTAGCCCTTCCCGACGTCATCCGGAATGAAGCCGTCCAGATAACTGTCGCCCGGGGGCAGCAGCAACAGCTCCGCGCCGAACTCGGGGTCGACGTCCTTGGATCGCAGGTCGAAGGAGCCGGTACCTCCGTAGTTGGCTCCGAGCGGGAGGACGAACGGGCTGAAGAAGGTGAGGAGCTCGCACGGGCTGGAGTCGGGGCAGCCCGATTCCGGGCCGGTGTCGACGGCGCTCAGATGGCCGCCAGGATTTCCCCCGGTCGCCATGAACCCCGCGGGGTCGGAGTCGGCGATCGCGTTGTCTTGCTTCTGCGTCCAGCCCTGATTGCCCGATTCGAACGTGAATGAGAGGGGGGTTGCGCTCGCCGCCCCGGCGGTCCCGAGCACGGCGACGACCGTGACCGCGAGTCCCGCCAGCATTCGCCTTGATCCCTTGGTGCGGTTCCGTCCGCACATGACCGACCCCCTGGTCCGTTGAGGGTCCAGGGTAGGCCGCGTTGCGGGGTGAATCAAGCGGCGGCGGGCGTCGCCCTGCCGGCGCCCGCCGCCACACTCTCCTCCCAAACTCAGTCGACGTCGCTGCCCTCGACCAGGAACGCGACCCGCACGTGGGCGCGCCACTCATCGAGGTTCTCCCCGCGCAGGCCGGTCGAGACGACGTCGATCGCGCGGATGTTCCGAAGCGAGCCCTGCGCCTGTTTCAGCGCCTGCTGTGCGGCGTCATCCGAAGACTTCTTGGAGCTTCCGACCAGTTCGAGAATCTTTACGACGGCCACGAGCCCTCCTCATTTGAGCGCGATGGGGTTTGCGGCAAGTGTTCTATTGCACTTGCGCTCCGGGCACAAGTCCCGCTCACGCCCCGGGCGGGATTCCCCAGCCGCTGCCGAGGCCCGGCCTCGATCCGATCCCCTCCGCGAGCGCGGCTCGCTGCCAGCGGCTCACCTCGGCCGGACGCGGCGACGGTGCTGTCTCCCGGAGGAAGCGCTCGAGCGCCGCGGCGATCGCGGCGGCCTCGTCGGGCGCGGCGGCGGCGCTCCGGATCTCGATCCTGGGACGGGGAGGGCTCTGCCTGCCGTTGCGGGCCACTAGAGCGGGATGTTGCCGTGCTTGCGCTTCGGCCCCTCGACCCGCTTTGTCTGCAGGGTGCGCAGCGCGCGGATCAGCTTCGGGCGGGTCTGGTGCGGCTCGATCACGTCGTCGATGTAGCCGCGTTCGGCCGCCGAGTAGGGGTTGGCGAAGTGCGCCTTGTAGTCGTCGATCAGCTTCGAGCGGCGCTCGTCCGGCGTCGGCGACTTGGCCAGGTCGCGTCGATAGATGATGTTGACGGCGCCCTCGGGGCCCATCACGGCGACCTCTGCGGTCGGCCAGGCGAAGTTGAAGTCCGCCAGCATGTGCTTGGAGTTCATGACGTCGTAGGCGCCGCCGTAGGCCTTGCGCGTGACGACGGTCAGCTTGGGCACGGTCGCCTCGGTGAAGGCGTAGAGCAGCTTGGCGCCGTGGCGGATGATTCCGCCCCACTCCTGCGATGTACCGGGCAGGAAGCCGGGCACGTCGGTGAAGGTGAGCAGGGGGACGTTGAACGCGTCGCAGGTGCGAACGAAGCGCGCCGCCTTCTCGGATGACTCGATGTCGAGCACGCCGGCGAGGAAGGCGGGCTGGTTGCCGACGACGCCGACGGGGTGGCCGTCGAGGCGGGAGAAGCCGCAGACGATGTTCTTGGCGAAGTGCTCGTGGACCTCGAAGAAGTCGCCGTCGTCGACGATCCTCGAGATCACCTCGCGCATGTCGTAGGGCTTCTGCGGATCGTCCGGGACGATCGTGTCGAGCTCGGGGTCCTCGCGGTCGGGGTCGTCGGTGGGCTCAACGCGCGGCGGCAGCTCGAGGTTGTTGAGCGGCAGGAAGCTCATCAGGTAGCGGACGTCCTCCAGGCACTGCTCCTCGTCGTCGGCGGCGAAGTGGGCGACGCCCGACTTCGTGTTGTGGCTCATCGCCCCGCCGAGCTCCTCGAACTCGACCTCCTCGCCGGTGACCGTCTTGATCACCTCGGGGCCGGTGATGAACATGTGGGAGGTCTCCTTGACCATGAAGATGAAGTCCGTCATGGCGGGGGAGTACACGGCGCCGCCCGCGCACGGGCCCATGATCAGGCTGATCTGCGGGATCACGCCCGAGCACTGGACGTTGCGGACGAAGACGTCGCCGTAGGCGCCCAGCGAGACGACACCCTCCTGGATCCGCGCGCCGCCGGAGTCGTTGATCCCGATCACCGGCGCCCCGACCTTCGCGGCCAGGTCCATGACCTTGACCATCTTCTCCGCCATCACCTCGCCGAGCGAGCCGCCGAAGACCGTGAAGTCCTGGGAGAAGACGAAGACGGTGCGGCCGTCGATCGTCCCGTAGCCGGTGACCACGGCGTCGCCGTACGGGCGTCGCTTGTCCATCTCGAACTCGTGGGTGCGGTGGCGGACGAAGGTGTCGAGCTCCTCGAAGGAACCGGGGTCGAGCAGCTTCTCGATCCGCTCCCGCGCGGTGAGCTTGCCCTTCGCGTGCTGCTTCTCGACCGCCTCCTCGGAGCCGGCGTGGACCGCCTCCTCGCGCAGCTCCCGCAGGTAGGCGAGCTTCTCTTCGTGGGTGACCGGGTTCTTCTCTCTCATGGCAGGAACCTAGAAGAAAGCGCCGCCGCGGTATTCGCCGAAGACGTCGCGCATCGCGTTGCAGACGTCGCCGATCGAGCCGCCGGCCCGTAGCGCCTCCTTGATCGGAGGCAGCAGGTTGCCCTCGCCTCGGGCGACGTCGCGGAGCGACTCGAGGCGCTTGTCGAGCTCTGCCTGGTCTCGCGCCTCCTTGAACTTCGCGAGGCGAGCCAGCTGGCGCTTCTCGGACTCCGGGTCGACCTTGAGGATGTCGACGTCGTCGACCTGGTCGCTGACGTACTTGTTGACGCCGACGATGATGTCCTGCCCGGTCCGGTAGCGCTCCTGGTACGAGATCGCCGACTCCTCGATCTCCTTCTGTATGAACTCGAGGGCGTTCACCGATCCGCCCAGGTCCTCGACCTTCTTCATCAGCTCCCAGGAGCGCTCCTCGACCTCGTCGGTCAGGGACTCGATGAAGTAGGAGCCGGCGAAGGGATCGACGGTGTCGGCGACGCCGGACTCGTGAGCGAGCACCTGCTGGGTGCGAAGGGCGATCCGAGCCGAGCGCTCGGTGGGGAGGGCCAGCGCCTCGTCGAAGCCGTTGGTGTGCAGCGACTGGGTCCCTCCGGCAACCGCGGCGAAGCCCTGAAGGGCGACCCGGATGATGTTCACCTCCGGCTGCTGGGCCTGGAGGGTGACGCCGCCGGTCTGCGTGTGGAAGCGGATCGTCTGCGCCTTCTCGTCGGTCGCGCCGAACCGGTCCCGCATGATCTTCGCCCACATCCGGCGGACGGCCCGGAACTTGGCGATCTCCTGGAAGACGTTGTTGTGTCCGTTGAAGAAGAAGGCGAGCCGCTGGCCGAACTTGTTGACGTCGAGACCGGCCGCGATTCCGCCCTCCACATAGGCGATCGCGTTGGCGAGGGTGAAGGCGACCTCCTGCACGGCCGAGCAGCCCTTCTCGCGCATGTGGTAGCCGGAGATCGAGATCGTGTTCCACTTCGGGACGTTCTCGTCGCAGTACCCGAAGATGTCGGTGGTGAGCCGCATCGTCGGCTCGGGCGGGTAGATGTAGTTGCCGCGCGATACGTACTCCTTGAGCACGTCGTTCTGGACGGTGCCGCGCAGCTCCTTCGAGGGGACGCCCTGCTCCTCGCCGACCAGCTCGTAGAGCAGCAACAGGATCGCGGCCGGAGCGTTGATCGTCATCGAGGTCGAGACCTCGGCCAGGGAGATCTGGTCGAAGCAGATCCGCATGTCCTCGACCGTGTCGATCGGGACGCCGGTGCGGCCGACCTCGCCCGCGCAAAGCGGGTCGTCGGAGTCACGGCCGAGCTGGGTCGGCAGGTCGAACGCCATCGAGAGGCCGGTCGAGCCGTGCTCGGTCAGGTAGCGGTAGCGCTCGTTCGTGTCCTCCGGGCTCGCGAAGCCGGCGTACTGGCGCATCGTCCAGAGCCGATCGCGGTACATGCCGGGGTGGATGCCGCGGGTGAAGGGGTACTCGCCGGGCTCCCCGAGGCGCTCCTGCAGCCCCGGCGCGACGTCGTCCTCCTCGTAGAGGCGCTTGATCTCGATCCCGGAGTCGGTGATCTCCCGCTCGTCGTCGGGCCCCACGACCGGGGCGATGTAGCGGTGGAGGTCCTCGTCGACCGCGGCCTGCTGCTCGGCCTCGGGCGCGCCGTTTGCCTTTGCGCCGTCGGTCCCCTCGGTCTGCGCCTCGTCCTTTGGCCTGGTGGCCATCGGGACAGGATAGATAGGGAGTACCTACCGAGCGGCGAGCGGATCAGAAGCCGAAGAAACGGCGGCGCTTCTTCTTCGGCGGGGGGCTCTCGGCCGCGGGGGCCTCTTCCTCAACCGGCTGCTCGGGCTCAGGCGGCTGCTCGGGCTCAGGCTCGGCAGGTGCCTCCTCGACGACCGCGATCTCGGGCTGCGGTGCCTCGGGCTCGGGCGCGGGCTCGGTCCCATCGCTCATGCCCTCGAAGGGGCGCTTGGTAGGCGTGGCCAGCTCGTCGAGCACGGCGTCGAGCCAGCCCTCGAGCTTCGTTGGGGCCTGGCCGTTCTCGGCGCTGACGCTCACGTTCGTCCCCCAGCCCTTCTCGGCCATCTCGACCTCGATCCGGGCCTCGTCGGACGCTGCCTTCCAGGCGAGCTTGGACTCCTCCTCGCGCTCGTAGACGCTGACGTCGGTCGCGTGTCCGACCAGGGCGGACATCAGGCCCTGCATTCGCCCGGGTTGGTCGATCTGCTCCCAGACCTCGGGCGGGGACTTGACCAGGGTGCGGCTTGCGGTCTTCATGGTGCGGGCATTCGTGTGGTCCGTGCCTGCTCCTCCAAGGGGGTCAGGTCTTGCAATACGCCTTGTTGGATGCAAGACCCGACCCCAGGGGTTGGTCAGCGGGCGAGAAAGGCCTCGATCGCGGCCGCCGCACGGGGGCCCGCCTGGCCGTCCCAGAGCGGGATCTCAGGCGCCTGGGCGGGCGGCTCGGCGGCGAGCGTGCGCTGGGCGGCCTCCTGCAGCGCCTTCGGGTCGACCCCGACCAGCTCGTTGGTGCCCAGCTCGAGGGTGATCGGCCGCTCGGTGGTGGTGCGGTAGGTGAGACAGGGGACGCCGAGCACGGTGGTCTCCTCCTGGATGCCGCCGGAGTCGGTGATCACCATCCGGGCCTCCGCCTCGAGGGCGATGAAGTCGTCGTAGTCCATCGGCGGCGTCAGGATCACCTTTCCCCAGCCGGACCCGGTCCCCGCCAGCCGCTCTCTCGTGCGCGGGTGCACCGGGAAGACCACGGGGATCGAGTCCGCGATGCCGGCGAGCACCTCCATCGTCGGGCCGAGCCTCTCCGGGTCGTCCACCAGCGCGGGGCGGTGCAGGGTGACCAGCACGAACTCGCGGCTCTTCACCGCGTTCCTGCCGAGCACCGCCGGCCGGTTCACGTCCTCGAGCAGCCTGAAGAGGCTGTCGATCATCGTGTTCCCGACCAGCTGGACCGCGTCGCCCTCGATCCCCTCCGCCGCCAGGTTGGCGATGGCGTCCTGCGAGGTGCAGAGCAGGAGATCGGAGACGCGGTCGGTGACGACGCGATTCACCTCCTCGGGCATCTCCCAGTCGTTCGAGCGAAGCCCCGACTCGATGTGGGCGACCGCCGCCCCGAGCTTGGTGGCGGCGAGCGCGGCGGCCATCGTCGAGTTGACGTCGCCGGCGACCAGAACCAGGTCCGCCGGGTTTGAGAGCAGGTCCGCCTCGACCCCGGTCAGGACTCCCGCGGTCTGGTCCGCATGGGTCCCGGAGCCGACGCCCAGGTTGGCGTCGGGCTCGCGCATCCCGAGCCGCTCGATGAACCCATCCGAGAGCGCCCGGTCGTAATGCTGGCCTGTGTGAAGGAGCCGGAGCGAGATCCCCTCGGATTGCTCCAGGGCGGCGACGACGGGGGCCGTCTTGACGAAGTTGGGCCGGGCCCCCACGACCGCGAGCACGCTGGCAGTCACAGCGGAGCAACCTAGCGGCTGGATCGGCTTCGGTAGTGTCCCCCGGGCGTATGGCCGGCAACGAAAGCGGCGCGGTTGTGGTCACCGGGGCTTCGACCGGGATCGGCCGCGCCGCCGCCCTCCTGCTCGACAAGAAGGGCTACCGCGTGTTCGCGGGCGTCCGCAAGCAGGCCGACGCCACGGCGCTCTCGGAGGAGAGCTCGGACCGGCTCACCCCGATCACGATCGATGTCACCAAGGAGCGCTCGATCTCAGCGGCCAAGCGAAAGGTTCAGCGCGCGGTCGGCAAGGAGGGACTGGTCGGGCTGGTCAACAACGCCGGCGTGGGCGGCGGCGGGCCGATCGAGTTCATGCCGCTCGACAGCTTCCGCGACACCCTCGAGGTGAACCTGATCGGGCAGATCGCCGTGACCCAGGCCTTCATGGGAATGGTTCGAAAGGCCAAGGGCACGGTCGTCTTCATCGCGTCGATCGGCGGCCGCATCGCGACCCCCTTCCTCTCTCCATATAACGCCAGCAAGTTCGGCATCGAGGCTCTGGGCGAGGCGCTGAGGGCGGAGGTGAAGCCCTGGGGCATCGACGTGGCCGTGGTCGAGCCTGGCTCGATCGACACGGCGATCTGGGCGAAGGGCGCCGATACGGCGTCCGATCAGGTCAAGGGCCTCTCGCCTGCCGCCCGCCGTCTCTACGGAAAGCAGCTGACCCGCTTCGGCGAGGTCCTCAATGAGACCGCCGACCGGGGTATCCACCCCGACAAGGTCGCCAAGGTGATCCACAAGGCGATCCGCTCGGACAAGCCGAAGCACCGCTACCTGGTCGGCACCGACGCGAAGGTCGCCGCCCGGCTCAAGGGCAACCTGCCCGAGCGCACCTTCTCCAAGGTGCTCGCCCGGCAGACCAAGATGCCGACCGACGTCCCGGCGAAGTAGCCGGGGCGAACCCCCTCGGGTCTTGCTGAGCGGCAAGAAGCGCTAGCGCGGCGGCCGGCCCGCCACGGCGAACAGTCGTCCAACGGGGCTTTTACGACCGCCCCGGCCTCTACGGTCGGCCCATCAAGCGACTCGAAGGGGGTTGGTCCGGATGAAACGACGCTGGATGCTCGCTGGTCTCGCCCTGGTGGCGATCGTCGCAGTGGCGGTCCCGGCCCTGGCTGGAGTCTCGGGTGGCAGGGAGCCGCGTCTGTTCGACGCGAACCAGATCGCCAACGCGTCCCGGACCAAGGCCCGCCACGCACTGGGGGTGGCGAAGAAGGCCAGGAAGCGCGCGGAGCGCGCGCTGAAGCTCGCCCGGAAGCTCGCCGCGACGGCGGGCGCCCCGGCCCCCGCCCCCGGCATCGCCCCCGTGTTCGCCGAGGCGAGCGGGGCGGTCACGACCGCCAGCACGAGTGCCTACGTCGCCCGCTCCGGTGGCCCCTCGGTGACGGTCTCCGTACCGCAGGCGACCAACGCGCCGCAGGGCACCGGACTGATCGAGGTCGCGGCGCAAGCCCGCCTCGGCGAAGACGCGGGAGCCGTGGCTCTCTTCCAGGACGGCTCGGCGATGCCGGGGCAGAGCGACGTCTGCGAGACGGTCGCCGGCCTCCCGGGGCCCGCGCTGTTCGCCTCCGCCGACCTGATCTCGGGCACCTGGGGCACGCCGGCCTCGATCGAGTCGATCACCGGCGGCTGCGGCACCACCGGTCCGGCCGCGCCGGTGATGTTCGTCACCACGGCCGGCAGCCACACATACGAGCTCCGCTACGCCTACTGCGGCTGCAGCGGCACGAGGGCGACCTTCTCCCAGCGCCGCCTCTGGGTCACCCCGCTCGGCTAGGCGCCGAGCCACTCCTTCACCCGGCCGGGCGTGCCCATGCCGGAGAAGTCGCCGTCGTCGATCACCCGCTCGGCCGCCTCGATGGCGCCGTTCACGGCCGCCCAGGTGAGCCCACCGCCCACGCTGACGCGCTGGGCGCCCGCCTCGGCGATCTGATCGAAGGTCAGCCCGAGGCGGCCGAAGGCGAGGACGTTGACCGGCTTCGAGACGCCGTCGCAGACGGCCTTGATCTCCTCCACGCTCAGCAGCCCCGGCGCGTAGAGCACGCCGGCCCCGGCCTCCTCGAACGCACGAAGCCGGGCGATGGTGTCGTCGAGATCCGGGTTGCCGCGGAGGTGGTTCTCGGCTCGGGCCGTCAGGGTGAACGGGAAGTCCAGCGCCCTGGCCGCCTCCACCGCGGCCGCGACCCGCTCGGCGGCCCGCTCGAGCTCATAGAGCTCGCCGTCGTCGCGGTCGTAGTCCTCGATCGAGCCGCCGACGGCGCCCGCCTCGGCGACGCGGGTGATCGCCAGAGCGGCATCCTCGGGCGCCGGGCCGTAGCCGTTCTCGAGATCGACGGATACGGGCAGGTCCGTGGCTTCGTGAGGATCGCTCACGTGCGCCGCCACCTCGTCGAGGTCGACGGCGCCGTCCGGCCGTCCGAGCGTGAACGCAAAGCCGCTGCTGGTGGTGGCGAGCGCCTTGAAGCCGAGCCCGGCGAGGATCTTGGCGGATCCCGCGTCCCAGGGATTGGGAATCACGAAGGGCTCGCCCTCGTGGAGAGCGACTAGGGCCTCGCCCTTCTCCTGCTGCGTCGCCACCCCTCGATCATTTCATCTCCCTGAGGCGGTCCAGGTGGCGCCGGTTCAGCTCGTTGGTCGTCCGCAGGAACTCGATGATCCGCTCGAGCTCCTCGGCGCTGAACTCCCGTGACAGGACCTTCGACCAGTCGGCGGCCACCGGCCCCCAGATCTTCTCGGCGCGGGAGTAGAACTTCGGCGTCACCTCGAGCTTGACCCGGCGCCGGTCGCCGGGATCCGGGACGCGGCGCGCGAATCCGACCCGCTCGAGCCGGTCGATGACACCGGTGACCGCCCCGGTCGTCAGTCCGGCCGCGTCCGCCAGCTCCCCGGCAGTGAGGCCCCCGCTGTTCTCGACGATGTTGAGGCAGTGGAGGTCGGTCTCGTTCACGCCCAGGCGCTGGGCGGCCAGGTTGTCGAAAGCGTCGTCCTGATTGCCGCTGGTCCGGAACTCCCGGACCAGCTCGTCGATCTGCTCGCTCTTCCTCCGACGTTGTGCCATTGTGATAATCTCTTAGATACTAAGATGTTTAGCAGATAAGTAACTCACCGAACAAGGGGGAGCTTAGAGGGCTCCGCCGACCGAAAGGGGATTCGAGATGGCGAAGGTCGAAATGAAGCTGGAGCTGATTCAGATCCCGGTCTCGGACATCGACAGGGCCAAGTCCTTCTATGTCGAGAAGGCCGGGTTCAACGACGATCACGACCACACGGTGAGCGACGAGATCCGATTCGTCCAGCTCACCCCCCCCGGATCGGCCTGCTCGATCGCGCTCACCACGGGCGCCCACGAGATGAAGCCCGGCAGCATCGACGGAATCCAGATGGTCGTCGAGGACGCGGATGCCGCCCGGGCGGAGCTAGCCGAGCGTGGCGTCGAGGTCAGCGAGGTCCAGGACTTCCCCTGGGGCCGCTTCGTCTTCTTCAAGGATCCCGACGGGAACGGCTGGGCCGTCCAGCAGCTCCAGTACCCGGGAAGGCCGCTGCCCTAGCCGGGCTGGCCGACGAGCCGCTCGACGCCGGCCTCGTCGATCGTCTTCTTCAGGCCGTCCTGGAGCGAGACCTGGGGCTCCCAGCCGAGCAGCTGCTTGGCGCGGGTGATGTCGGGCTGGCGGATCTTCGGGTCGTCCACGGGCAGCTGCTCGTGGACGATCTCCGAGCGCGAGCCGGTCACCTCGATCACGGTCTCGGCGAGCTGGAGCAGCGTGTACTCGTCCTGGTTGCCGATGTTGACCGGCAGGTGGACGTCGGACTCGCAGAGCGCGACCAGCCCGCGGATCTGGTCGTCGACGTAACAGAAGCTCCGCGTCTGGCTGCCGTCGCCGAAGACGGTCAGCGGCTTGTCCTGGAGCGCCTGGCGCAGGAAGGTGGGGATGGCGCGGCCGTCGTGCGCCCTCATCCGCGGCCCGTAGGTGTTGAAGGTCCGGGAGATGCAGGTGTTGACTCCCTGCTGGCGGTGGTAGGCCATCGTCATCGCCTCGGCGTAGCGCTTGGCCTCGTCGTAGACGCCGCGCGGGCCGATCGGGTTGACGTTGCCCCAGTAGTCCTCGGGCTGCGGGTGGATCTCGGGGTCGCCGTAGACCTCGGAGGTCGAGGCGACCAGGATCCGCGCCCGCTTGAACTTCGCCACGCCGAGCATGTGGTGGGTGCCGTAGGAGCCGACCTTCAGGGTGTGCAGCGGCAGCCGCGCGTAGTCGATCGGGCTCGCCGGCGAGGCCAGGTGGTAGACGAAGTCGACCGGCTCGTCGATGTGGACCGGCTCGGTTATGTCCTGGTTCGAGAAGACGAAGCCCTCGTCCCGGATGTGGTCGATGTTCTCGAGCGAGCCCGTGTCCAGGTTGTCGATGCAGATCACCCGGTGGCCACTGCCGAGCAGGTGCTCGCACAGATGCGACCCCAGGAACCCCGCGCCTCCGGTGACGATGCAGGTACTCATGGCGGGCGAGCATAGCCAGGAAGCCGGGCCGCGGAGAAAGTTGGATCGCAGCTAGGAGGGCGGGAGCTGCACGGTCGCCCGCGCGAAGCCGAAGCTGTCGCGCCTCACTCGCTTGATGGTCGAGATCCCCTCGACGTCGATGTGGATCCGCTGCTGGTTCGCGAAGGTCACCGGCTGCTGGACCTTCGGGTCGAACGGATTGGTCTCGAGGTAGTAGATGTCCGGCATGACGAAGGTGAGCGTCGCCTTGCCCTTGCGGTTGGCCCGGTAGGGCGGAGTGCCGGGCGCGGGCGAGGTCGGCGCGGGATCGCAGAAGTAGAGCTCCCCGCACTGCAGGGTGATCGGGGGCGCCTCGACGAAGACCCTGATCGGCGCCTTCGGCGCCATCCGCGAGATCGAGATCGTCTCGAGCTGGCCCGGCGTGACGATCCCGTCCGAGACGACCCGGGCCTTCAGGAAGATGAACTTGAGCTTCTTCTTCGAGGAGGTGTGGGCGGCGGTGGGACCGGCGATCCCGGACGTCACGGGGATCAGCGCGCACGCCAGCAGCGCGGCCGTTGCGGCGGTTAGCACTCGTCTTCCCCTCCCTGAGAACACGGGCTGACTATCGCAGGGCGGGGGCCGGTCGGCAAGGGCGTCACCGCTTCGGATGAGAGATTCAGGCATCCCGCAATTTGCGCCGATTTTGTTGGGCCAGTTGCGCAAATTGCGGACTGCACTGCCGCTCAAGCGGGGCGAGTCGTGGCACTTTTCAACTCACCCGGAGGTGTCGGAGGTGAGCCGTCTGGGTTTGTTGGGAGGAACAACGGGTCGTGCTGGGGCCGACGTTCGATCCGCAAGTGAGGCCGGGGAGGCAGTCGCCTCCCACGAGTCGCGCCGTCGCGCCGCAAGCGCCCTGGTCGACAGCCATGACGCAGTATTCCGCCGGACGGCCCGGAGGTACTCCATCTGCGCGGACGATGCCGAGGACGCATACCAGCGCGCACTCGAGATCCTGCTCACCAAGGCGCCTCCGATCGAGGGCGATTCGCTGGTCCGGTGGATGCAGACGGTCACCAAGCGCGAGGCGCTCGCCGTGCGGCGTCAACGTGAGCGGCTCCTGGGCTCCCCGCGATCGAAGGTCGACGGCGATGGCGAACGGGATCCACTCGAATCAATCGCCTCTGAAAGCCCCGGTCCGAACGATCACGCGGCCCGGCACGAGCGCGTCGTCCGCAGCGGGGAGGCGCTTCAGTCGCTGAAGCCCCAGGAGGTTCGGGCGCTCACCCTCAAGGCGCAGGGCTACTCCTACGCCGAGATCGGCGAGATCACGGGCTGGACGTATACAAAGATCAACCGCTGTATGGCCGAGGGCAGGAAGCGCTTCCTGCAGGTGTTCGCCGACATCGAACAGGGCCGCCGCTGCGAGGAGCTCGCGGCGGCGCTCTCCGAGCTGGCAGACGGCGAGGGTGCAAATGGGCAAACGGACGCGCTCGAGTTCCACCTCAGGAGCTGCGCCGCTTGCAGGGCAAAGCTCCGGGCCTACCGCGCGATTCCGGACAAGGTGTTCGAGTTTATGCCCGCCGGGCCGTTGCTCGACCAGTCGATGGGAGGGCGGCCGCACGAGTGGATCGCGGAGCGGGCGGGGGCCGCCGCGGACAAGATTCGCGAGATGGGCTACTCGCTCCTGTCGCGTGGGGGCGGTGGTGGAGGTGATGCCGCATCAGTGGCAACCGCCGGCGGAACCCGAGGTGCCGGGATGGCCGCGGTTGCCAAGGTGCTTGCGATCTGCGGTGCCACCGCGGCTGGGAGTGCCACATGCGTGGCGACCGGGGTCGTGGACCCAGGTGCACTCGGGGTTGACACCGGTGATGGCAGGCCGACCCTGGAACGGCCGGCGGACCCGACGACGACGACCGTCCCGCAGGCGCAGCCCGCGGCACCGGTGGCTGACCCGGTCGTCTCGACAACGACGCAGCCTGCGGAACCAACCCCCCAGCCCACACCGGTCCAACAGAAGGCAAGCCAGCTCGGCATCGAGGCCACTCCGAGCACTTCGTCCTCGTCCAGCGGCGGGAGCGAGTTCGGTGGCCCGTCGAGCGGCGGGGGCGGCTCCGGCGGGGGTGGGGGTGGCTCGAGCGGCGGATTCGGAATCGAGAAATGAGGCCTGAGGGGCAGAAGTTCGGAGGCTGCGGGATCAACCCGGCGAGCCTGCGATGAGATCACGAGCGAAGGAGACGGAGATGGAAGGGGTTACGGCAGAGGTCAGGAGCGGGGTCCGACGCAGGCGGCGCCGTCTCCTGCTTGCCGTTCCAGTGTTGGCGATCGCGATTCTGGGTCTGACTGCCGCGAAGGCCTTCGCCGACAGTGGCTACCGGGTGGTCGAGTGCCACCCGGGCGCGCACGTCTACTCGGCCCCAGACCTGCACGTCAGCGGGCACTACGGTGTGGGGCTCCAGTACGGGAAGACCTGCACGATCCCGGACCCAGCTAGCTGGGGCAAGGGGATCGTCTTTCACCCGTCGGAATACAGCTCCAGTCCGCGCAACGGGACAGCCGAGCTCAGGGCGCCGGCCGGCACCTACTTCAACTCGGGTGGCTTTCGCTGGGATATCGGGGCGAGATACTCCTGCAGCGACGGCAACTGCTACTACGCGGCCGCCTACGTAGGGCACGGCCGCACGCCGCACAACACCTATCCAATGGGGGCGAGCCCGAACGCCGGTTACTCGGTGTGGACGAGTTGCGGCACTAGCTGCACGAGGATCTGGGAGGACATCAGCTGCAGCTCTTTCTGCGTCCACTCCACCTCGCCGAACGACTGGTACTACGACTATGTTGCGATCCGCGACATCGACGTGACCCTGGTGGACTCCTCGGCGCCGACGCTGCGTATATCCGGCTCGCTCTTCGCCAGCCAGATCGCGCACGGGACACCGGCGCTGGATATCGACTCCGCCGACGTGGGCGGCGGCGTGCGCAGGGTGACGGTGGAGGTGAACGGTGTCCCCGTCGCCACTCCGGACACGAGCTGCCCGGGGATCGCGCCCGGCGCAGCATGGGCGACGCGCTTTCGCCCCTGCGGAAACCTGTCGACTGCGCTGCATCTCGACACCGAGAAGACGCCATGGCGCGACGGGCAGAACAGCGTGCGCGTCTGCGCGTCCGACGTCGCGACTGGGCCGGGAGAGCCCAACACGGTCTGCAAGCAGCGCACAGTGTCCGTCGACAACAGTTGCCCCGATTCGAGTGGCGCCAGCGGCCAGGCGCGGTCGATCAACGTCGGCCTCGAGGACCCCAAGAGCGGTCAGCTCAAGCGGACCAGGACGGCGCGCTCGAGCCAGGGAACCGCTCTGCGGGGGCAGACTGAGCGGATCCGCGGGCTCGCCCGTGAAGGCGGCGAGCGTCTGCGTCTACGAGACCGTCGACGAGCCCGCCGGGATCGAGCAGCTGGTGCAGGTGGCGAAGTCGAGCTCGAGCGGGAACTTCGGAGTCGAGATCCCCGGTGGTCCCTCCCGAAGCTTCCGGGTCGCCTACCGCTACACGGACCACCAACTCGAGTCGCCCAGCATGTACCTGGATTCCTCGGTGCTGCCGACGTTCAAAGTGACCAAGTCGAGGCTGAGGAACCGCCACTCGGTTGGATTCCGGGGCCGGATCCCGGGGCCAAATGCCGATGGACGGGCCGTGACGATGCAGGCGAAGGTCGGCGAGAAGTGGCGGAGCTTCAAGCAGCTCCAGACCGACCCAAGCGGCCGGTTCCGCGGCAAGTACCGCTTCACCCAGACCCGCGGTCGGGTGCGCTACGTCTTTCGGGCCGTGGTCAAGAAGCAGGGCGGCTACCCCTACAGCCGGGGCGCCTCGCGGAAGCGCAAGGTGCATGGTGCGCGGCTGACCTAGCGGCGGCCGGCTCTCGCCGGTCCCCGTTTCGTTTCGCATGTTTTCGGCGGGGCCTAGTCCCTGAGGCAGAGCGCGTAGACGGTGACGCTACTGAGTTGCCCGTGCCGGCGTTGCTGCGCGGCGTGCCAGCCGTTGCCCGTCGGGTCGCGAGGTCTGCAGCGCGGCTCCACCGCCGCTCGGGATATCGCCGCCGCCGGCGAGCAACCGCTCACCCGCCGGACAGTTGGCGGTGGCGCCGCCGTTCGCCGCTGCGCCTGGACCACGTCGATCCCGGCGATCTTCGCCGCGGTGACGCTGCCGTCGGCGAGCTTCGCGGTGGTCACGTGACCGGTCCGGATCTTGCCCTTGCTGTTGATGTCGCTGCGCTTGGCGCCCTTGCTGACTGCGATCGCGGTGGGAATGCCCGCAACCGCGATGATCAGAGCCGCGGTTGCAGCCACATTGGCGTAATTGAGATGCCGTCGGAGATGCACTGGGTTCTCCCTCCTGTTGCTCCTCCTTGAAACCCGCTTGCGACGCGGTGGTCGCGCTGACCCTATAGCGCCATGCAGAACCTGAAAGTCTCTCGGCCGTGACCGGAAGGGAGAAGTTGTTCCTTGGGGCCACAGCGGCGATCACGGCGGTCGCTGGCGTGCTCCGCTACTCGGACGCGACGGCCGTGCTCGCCTTCGCCGCCGCGACGCTGGCCCTTGCCGGACTCGCCTGGGTCGTCGCTCTCGCCACCGAGCAGGTCGGTCTCCGCTTCGGGTCGGCCGTCACCGGCTTCATGCAGTCGACCCTTGGCAATCTGCCCGAGTTCTTCATCGTCCTCTTCGCGCTCGGGTCGGGCGAGGTGGTGGTCGCGCAGACCTCGCTGATCGGGTCGATCTTCGCCAACGCGCTGCTGGTGCTGGGGCTGGTGATCGTCGCGGGGTCGATCCGGGCCGAGGACGGGTGCATGCGCTTCAGCCATCGCCTCCCGCAGGACACGGCGACGCTGCTGCTCGTCTCGCTGTTCGTGATCGTGATCATCGGGCTCTCGATCGCCTCCTCGGATCAGGCGAGCCATCACATCGAGGGGCTCTCGAATGTCGGGGCGATCTGCCTGCTGGTGGTCTACGCCGCCTGGGCCTGGCGCTATCTGGGATCGGACACCGCGACCGCGGAGTCCGGGGTGGAGGAGGCCAAGCCGCGGCTCCCGTTCGCGTTCGCCGTCGTCCTGCTGGCAATCGCCGGCGTCGGCGCGGCCTTCGTCTCGGACTGGTTCATCCACGCCCTCGACCCGGCGGTCGCCTCGCTCGGGATCTCCAAGGCCTTCGCCGGGCTGGTGATCGTCGCGGTGGCCGGCAACGCGGTCGAGAACTTCACCGGGATCTTCCTCGCCGCCAAGGGCAAGTCCGACCTGGCGATCTCGGTGGTGAAGAACTCGGTCGCCCAGATCGCCGCCTTCCTCTTCCCGGCGCTGGTGCTGACCTCGCTGCTCTTCACCACGCACCTGACCTTCGCGCTGGCGCCCGTCTACATCGGCGCGCTCTTCCTGACCGCGATCGCGATCTGGCAGATCACCGGCGACGGCGAGGCCCAGATGTTCGAGGGCATGGCCCTGATCGCGATCTACGTGGTGCTGGCGGCGTTCACGCTTTACGACTGAGGGGATCGTATTCAGGCCGGGGGCTTCGCAAAGAGTCCAACCAGGCCCCCCAACGCCGCCGTGGCGAGGGCGGCCATCCAGTCAGTGATGTCTTTGTGCTGGTCTATCTGAAGCACAACCTCCGAGACGATGACGAGAACGATTACGCCAACCAGCCCCCGATGGCGATCCGGTAGAAGGTCTTGTCCGACTCATAGGCGGCTGCGGCCTTCTCAGCCTCCGCCTTCACCGCCTTGACCGGGTCGTTCTTCAGTTGATCCTGTAGGGCCTGATCGCCATCCACCTGCTCGGCGAATTCGGTCAGAGTCTGGACAGCCATAGTCATCTCCTTCGCTCTAAGCCCCGGCGGGTCCGACCCTACGTCGCTTCCACAAGTGGAGGCAACCGCAATTACTACGGACCCCGGGCGCGATCTACCGGGTGCTGGCGGGGGCCCCGCTGGACGACTGTGCCCGCGAGCTACTTGTTGATCCGGAAGCTCGCGCGGATCTGGGGGCGCGACTTCGAGGCCACGGCCTGATGCTTGTGCGGTTGCGGATTGGCCCGGTGTGGGTGGCCTGAGTCGCTGCCGCCGAAGGAGGGGAACATCGAGGCGGCGGCCAGCAGCGCGAGGATCACCAGGGCCCAGCGCCGGATCTTCGCCCCTTGCATGCCCGCTTTCTACCCGAACGGTGACGTGTAAACGCCGGGCCGGCGGACCGGAGCCGTTACGAGGAGACCAGCCTGCCGACCGCGCCCATCAGCTCCTGCACCTGCTCCTCGGAGGCGCCCTTGCCGCCGCGCATACAGTGGCGGACGTGGTCGTCGACCAGTCCCAGCGCGATCTTGTTGAGGGCCGCCTGGGCGGCCTCGATCTGGGTGAGGACGTCGATGCAGTAGCGGTCCTCCTCCACCATCCGCGCGACGCCGCCGACCTGTCCCTCGACGCGGGCCAGTCGCTTCAACAGCTCTTCTTTGGAAGCCTTGTATCCCGGTGTCTTCGTATCGGTCATATTCAGGAGCATACCCCTATGGGGTATAGTCGTCAACCGTGGCGGACGTGATCTCGACGATCGGGGAGGGCTTCAAGCAGTCCTTCCTGATGGCCTACGAGGTCTGGTGGGCCCTGGTGCTGGGCTTCGCGATCTCGGCGATCGTCCAGGCCTGGGTGCCGCGGGAGCGGGTCGAGTCGGCGATGTCTGGGAGCGGCTTCAAGCCACTCGCCAAGGCCACCGGCCTCGGCGCGGCCTCCTCCTCCTGCTCCTACGCGGCGATCGCGATCGCCAAGTCGCTCTTCCAGAAGGGCGCCTCGGCGGTGACCGCGCTCGCCTTCCAGTTCGCCTCGACCAACCTCGTCTGGGAGCTCGGCCTCGTGATCTGGATCCTGCTCGGCTGGCAGTTCACCCTCGCCGAGTTCGTCGGCGGGTTCGTGATGATCGCCCTGATGGCGATCCTGCTCCGGAGGTTCGTCTCACCGAGGCTCGAGGAGAGGTGCGCGCGAGCACGCCCAGCACGCCCAGGTCGACCACCTTCACCACGCGGTGGGAGAGCAGATGAGCTGGCGGGAGCGATTCACCTCGGCCCGGGCCTGGTCCGACGTCGCGCACAACTTCCGGGGGGACTGGCAGATGCTCTGGAAGGAGATCAGCATCGGCTTCCTCCTCGCCGGCTTCATCGGGTTGCTCGGCAACGACTTCTTCAACTTCCTCTTCATCGAGGACGCGCCGGCGGCGATCAAGACGATCGAGAACGTGATCGTCGGCCCGATCATCGCCGTGCTCAGCTTCGTCTGCTCGGTGGGCAACGCGCCGCTCGCGGCGGTGCTCTGGTCCGGCGGGATCAGCTTCGCCGGCGTGATCGCGTTCATCTTCGCCGACCTGATCGTGCTGCCGATCGTCGCCGCCTACATCAAGTACTACGGCCGCCCCTTCGCGCTGCGGATCACGGCGCTGATGTTCGTGACCATCGTGCTCTCGGCGCTGGTGGTCGACCTGCTCTTCGGCGCGGTGGGCCTGATCCCGGACACACGCCCATCCCGGGCCGACATCTTCGGCTCTGATCGAGCTCGACTACAAGCTCGCCCTCAACGTGCTGGGTCTCGCGATCTTCGGGGCGCTCTTCTACCTGACCGCCCGCCGCGGATCGACCGATCCGGTCTGCGGGATGAAGGTGGACCGCTCGCGGGCGGTGCGCAAGGAGGTCGCCGGCGAGACCTTCTACTTCTGCTCCGACGACTGCTGGCACGCCTTCGAGGCCGACCCGGAGCGCTACCGGCGCGGGGGCGCGGGACGCGACCACGAGCATGCGGCGGCCCACGCTCACTAGATGGAAGCCTCCAGTCACACTCAGCAGACCGATCGCTCGGAACTCAACGGGCTCGCGGTCGCGGCGACGAACCACTGCCTGACGGGCTGTGTGATCGGGGAGGTCGCCGGCATGGCGATCGCCACGGCCTTCGGCTGGGGCAACGTCGCCCAGATATCGCTGGCAATCGCCTTGGCCTACTTCTTCGGCTTCCTGCTCACCTCGCTGCCGCTGATCCGCGCTCGGCTCCCTCGGCGCACGATCGTCTCAACGGCCCTGGCGGCCGACACCGTGTCGATCACGATCATGGAGGTGATCGACAACCTCACGGTGATCCTGATTCCAAGCGCGCTCGGCGCCGGGCTGGGGGACCCTCTCTTCTACGGCAGCATCGCCGCGGGGTTTGCGATCGCCTATCCGTTCGCCTTCCTCGCCAACC
>CAVVFJ010000007.1:0-20970 GCA_963747425.1 uncultured Solirubrobacterales bacterium | reverse complement strand
CACCGGGCGCATGAGGTGATCTCCGAGGCCAGGGCGCCCAGCGTCTCCGTCACCCGACCAGCCTCTCAGTGGGATCGAAGCTCAACGACCGCACGGGAACCCCGAGTGCGCGGGGATCGTCGACGCCGTGCTGTCGCGGCCAGAACGGATGGCAGGCGATGGAGATCCAGTGCTCACCGCCGGCGATCTCGAACTCGACCGCCGCATCCGCAACTGCCGCTGGAACTACCCGGCCGTCGACCGCGACACGCGGCCTCGGGGCGGAGACACCCTTCGGCCTTTCGAGCGGTAGAAGCCCGAGGTGCGCACGTGCCAGGCCCGTCCCGGGAACGTTGACCTTGATCGACGCCAGCGGCGCCGTCCAGCGGACGGACTCGCCGCCGCCGACGTCCTCCAGGTGGAAGAAGCCGATCGACCGACCTGCCACCGATTCACCCAGGTCGAGCTCTCGAGCGGGCGGCGATGCCGGAACCTCACCTAGCCGGGCCTCCGCCAGGCCCTCGATGCGCCCGCGCCGGCTGGTCAGGCGCCAGAACTCCCGGAAGCCCCGCCGGGCCCGCTCCCGGTCGCGCGAGCGCTTCGCCCGCCGCCGCGCCCGCGCCGCACCGACACCGGGCGTCGCGCGATCGAGAGGCGCGGACCGAAGACGGCAACCCCGGCGTGCCGCAATGCCTCGCGGATGGTCCCGGGGCAGCGCAGCACGATCGCAGCCCGCAGCCGCACGCAGGGCGCCGGCGCGCGTGTGCCCGAGACGCTGCTCCCATTCCACGGCCGGGTCCAGATAGCGCCCAGCGACCTCCGCGGGGACCTCGCTGCGGTAGCGCATCTCCCCGCGGCCGAAGCTGCGGACGTGGGAGCCGAGCTGGCCCAGATCGCCGTCGTAGACGTGCCGGACCCGCGGACGCGGGCTGAACACGAGTCGCTGACCTCCGGAGTGCAGAGCGATCGCCAAGCGGCCACGGGCGCGAAGTCTCCATACACGGCCGGGCAGACCACCCGCCTTCGAGGTAGAGGCTCGCGCCGGATCGCGAGGCTGTGGATCAGGATCTTGCGCCAGTGCTCGCGGGTCCTCCTCGATCCGCAGGGCGTCCTCGAACGCGTCGCGCTCGAGCACGCCGAGCGCGCCCGCGGCCTCGGGCACGCTGCTGCCCGCGGACACCCGGCGCGCCCGGTGCGGTCGAGCTCCTCGAGCATCGCCGCCGAGGCAGTCCCGACTCCGGGACGCAATGAGCCTCGGTGACGAATACGAACTCTCCCACTCCCCTCCCTGCGCTCCGAGGTTGAAGCAGCTCGTACTCGTCCTTCCCGCGGGGCGACGATCCAGCGATCGTGCGCCCGGAGCAGCGGTCGCACCGGCCCGCTCGAGCTCACCGTCCTCGCCGGGCGCCAGCGCCACGATCTCGAAGCTGTCGGGATCGACGGACTGTCCCGCCCAGGCCCGGACGCAGCTCGACGCCCGCGCCGCGCTCGTCCGTGAGCGGCAGCAGCACCGAGATTCGCGGAGGCTCCGACACGCGCCGCGAGTGTACGCAGCTGGCGGTTCGATCCCGGCACCCATCCGCCCGGGACCGCGGTCCTATACTCGCCCGCCCGTGAACCTCGTTCTCGGCACCCGTACAAGAGCTGACAACCATCGGCGGCGTCGGCACCTACCTGGTGACGGTCGCGGAGCAGCTCGAGCGCATGGGCCATGGCGTCACCGTCCTGACGGAGGAGACCGGTGAAATGGCCGCCGTCGCGGAGGGCCGTGGCCTTCGGGTCGTCACCGAGCCCTGGGGCTCCCGGACACCTGCGACGCGATCTATGCGCAGGACGCTCCCAGCGCCTATACGCTTGCGAGCCGGTATCGGGGCGTCCCCCAGGCGTTCTGCCTGCATGCGATCGAGCACGACGATCGCTGGCTGGTTCCGCAGCTGCCGGGCGTGACCAGCGCGCTAATGGCTACGGGGGATGACCGAGCGGCGCAACATGCCCAGGCGCTGGGGCACGTCCCCCAGGTGGTTCGGCTCCAGCAGCCGGTCGACACCCGCCGCTTCTCGCCGCGTGGGCCCATCGGCGAGGAGCCAAAGCGGGCTCTGGTGCTGGGCAACTACGTGGTCCCCGGCAACCGCTTCGAGCTGATCAGCCGAGCCTGCTCGGAAGCGGGCATCGAGGTCGCCCGGCGCGGGCTCCAGGGCGGCGGCTTCTCGGTCGCACCAGAGGCGGAGATGAACGACAGCGACATCGTCATAGGCAAGTCACGGGTGATCGTCGAGGCCATGCTCATGCGGCCGGGCGGCGTACGTCTACGACCACCACGGGGGGGACGGCTGGGTAACCCCGTCCAGCTACACGGCGCTCGAGGCGGTCAACTTCGACTGGCAGGTCGACACGCCGTCCCGCGACACCGTCTCCCTGCGTGAGGACTTGCGCGCCTACCGGGCGGACATGGGCGCCGCCAACCGCGACCTCGCCGTCACCCGCCACAGTGCCACCTCGCACTGCCAGGCTATCGTCGAGATGTTTGGCCAGATCGCGCCTCGCGGCGAGCCGGCGGCGGCGCCCCTCGACGAGCTCGGCAGGCTGACCCGGGTGCAGTGGCAGGCCGACGCACGCGCGCTCGGCTTCGAGCACGAGGCCAAGCTCCTGGCGGTCTAGCCCGCGATCGTCGCAACAGCGAGGGATCCCAGCTGCAGGAGGAGACGGCGCAAGCCCGCAAGATGGCCGCCCACGCCGAACAGCGTGCGGCCGCGGCGGAGCGCGAGGCGGAGGAGGCCAGGCAGACGGTTGCCCGGCTGGAAACCGAAACGGCCAGCTTCCGCGCCACCCATCCGACTCCCGCCCGCGCTCACCCGGCCACTCAGCGGCCTCCGTCGCTCGAGGCGGGCAAGCCCAAGACGGTTCCCCTGGAACTCGCCGTCGTCATCCCGCTCGAGGACCCGCGGGGCGACGTCGTCAAGCACCTCCGCACCTGGACCCGGAGCCAGACGCTCCCGCGCGAGCGCTTTCAGGTCGTCCTGGGCGCGGACGGGCGGCATCCGGAGTTCGAGCGCCAGGTGGCGTCGGAGCTCGCCCCGCAGGACGAGATCGTCGGCGGCGACCGGCGCCCCGCTGATGGGCCTCTATGACGCGGGAGCACGCGCCGCGCAAGCGCCGGTGCTCCTTTTCACCGAAGCGCACGTCCGCGCGGTACCTCGAGAGTGCCTGGCCGTTGTGGCGCAGGCGTTCGCCGTCGACTTCGATCTCGATGCCGCCACCCTGACCCACGTCCAGAGCCCGTCCGACGGCATCAGCCCGTTGAGCGAGCGATGGTCCGCGGTCGTTCGACGAATGGGATCGGGCGGGCTGGATCCGGCTCAACACAACGGCTGTAGCGCTCCGGGGCGAGACCTACACCCGCGTCGGGGGACTCGACGAGCGCCTCGGGCTTTATGCCCCTTCGCTGATGTCGGCCCATCTCGCCGAACAGGGCGCCCGCATCAAGCACCTCGAGGATGCGGTGATCACCCATGAGCTGGAAACCGAGATGGCCTTCGCCCTGGAGCTGGGTGCCGACTTCGCGCGCGGGGAATGCATCGTCCTACGGGAGCAAAGCCCAGAGTTCTGCGAACGCTACTTCGGGCCACCCGGACTCTGGGAGCGACGTTATGCCTACAGCGGCGAGGTCGCTCGGCCGGTTGTCGATGCCCTCCGCTCGGCGATCAGCAACCATCCGCGCGACCGCAGATGGCTGAGCCGCGAGCTTGCGGCTCGTATGCCCGCCCGGCTCGCCGGTGCGCGCCCGCGGCTCGCCTGGGAGCGAACGACGGCTCGCCTCCACCAAACCATGGCCGCTGCCGGGGTGATCCCTTTCGAGACGCGCTGGCGGAGTTACGTCTCCGCCCAACATCGAACCGTCCGCGCCACCCAGCTCGAGGAGATCGCTGGGGAGAGGTGGTTGCCGCCGGTTGACAGCGCGGCCGGGGCGATCGGGGCTTCGGATCTCGACGGCGTACTGATCGGCACCCAAGGCCTCGAGGAGGGTTCTGATCGGAGCTTCCGCTGGACGGAGCCGGTGGCACTCCTGCGGGTGAGCTCTCCGGCCAACAGCGCTGTCCTGCGGCTGGAGACGGGCGGACTCCGGGGCGACCCGTCCGGCTACCTGCTGGGCGTCTACGCCGGCTCGATGCAGATCCCTCGCGATTTGATCGCCTCAAATGGCGAGGCGCTCGAGGTCCGGCTGTCTCCGCCGTTCGCGAGCGCAGCAGCCGACTCGGGCCTGGTAATCATCAGCCGACCCCTGGTCCCTTCCCGCAACGGGTCGAGCGATCGCCGGCGGCTCGGCATGCCGGTGGTGGAGCTCGAGCTGAGCCGGGCCTAGACCCTCCGGCAGATCGCGAGCTCAGTGGAGGGCGCGCGCCGGACGGCCTCCAGGCAGGCCAGCTCGACCGGATAGAGCGCCGGCCCGAGCACCGTGCCTGCGCGTGGCCGCTTGGTCAGCAGCTCGTGCACGTGGCGCCACCAGGCATGGAGGAGGCGGCCGCCGCCGCAAGCCGGCGCGTTCATCACCACGAACATCGGGTGGCGCTCCATGACTTCGAATCCGGCCCGATGCAGGGCCTCGAGGATCTCCCCCTCCTCCCGGTTGACCTGGACGGAGGCGAACCGGCGGGGCCCCTCCCGGCGGAAGTTCTCGCTGATCACCAGTGTGCCGCCGGGCTGCACCAGCAATGCCAGGTTCGAAAGGGCGCGCCGATAGGCGGCGTCGTCGACCAGGTGAAAGAGCACATCGAACGCCGAGACCAGGTCGAACTGGCCCTGGGGCAGCTCGAGGGGCGGACCGGAGACGTCGAAGCGATCGATCCGCGTCCCCGGAAAGCTCCGCCTCAACCGCTGCACCGCCGTCTCGGACACGTCAGATCCAACAACCCGGCCGGCGCCAGCCTCCATCCAGCGGTCCAGGTAGAAGCCGTTCCCCGACGCGACGTCCAGCACCGAGGTGTCCGGCCGCGCCAGCGACGCAACGTGGCGCCGGAAGAGGCTGCGGCGGACGCGATAGAGCCAGGCGTTGTACGCCTCACCTGCGCCCGCGTACCCGACGGCGTCGAAGCCACGATGGTCGCGATGGCGGGCCTCCCACCACTCCAGCGTCTCCGGGTGGCCGACCCGCTCCCATTCGGGCGGGACCGGGTGCTCGTCTTGCGCCGAGTCCGTCACGCTCAAAGCCTATGAAGAGAACGCTCTTCTTCCTGCATGTGCAGAAGACAGGTGGCGCGACCCTCACCGGCGCCATCTCGAATCGCTTCGCCGACGACGAGTGTCTGCCCATCTACTACTCCCCGAGCCGGACGTGAGCGACGCCGACTCGTTCCGCTACATCTCCGGCCACGTCCCGATCTCCTTCGTCGACAACCTGCGCGACCGCCCCTTCTCTTCACCTTTCTGAGAGACCCCGTCGAGCGCGCCCTTTCCGCCTACTCCTTCTACCGAACCCGGCCCCCGGAGTTCGCCAAGCAGATCCTGCTGTTCGGGCGCGGGCCCGAGGCATACGAGCGGGCTCGAGGAATGCCTCCGACTCGCCCGCTCACACTCGATCGAGGAGTTGATCGAGCGCGCCCCCGGGATCGCCGCGGAGTTCTTCGGTAACCGGCAGTCCCGAGTGCTGGGCGACTACAGGCCGGAGGGCGGGGACGAGCGCCTCGATCGCGCTCTGGCGGGGCTTGAGCGCTGCGACTTCGTCGGCCTGACCGAGCGCCTTGACGAGTCGGCGGCGTGGCTCGCCCGCCGGCTCGGCTGGCGTGAGATCACTCCCCTGCCGAGGATCAACGTGACTGCGTCAGGCTCCGCCGGGACCAGCTCTCTCCGAGCGGGCTGGACGCCCTGCTCGAGCTCACCTCGGTCGATCGCGAGCTCTATCGGCTTGGGGTCGAGCGCTACGAGCGCCAGCTGGCCGAATGGAGCGGCCTGCGGGACCGTCCCCGAGACCACTCCGCGGAGATCGCCGACGCCCCCGTGGTCGGCGGACCTGCGATTCGACCAGGCCATCCGGGGCGGCGGCTGGGTCGGCGAGAGAGCGGATCGGCGATGCGCCCTCCATCTGCTGGATCGGCGACACGAAGGCGCGCCTGGGTCGAGCTCGCTCCCGACCGCGGCGCGGACTCCCTGGCGGTCGAGATCGCCCATGTCCTCGACCAGGCGATCCTGGACGGCCTCCGCATCTCGGTGGACGGGAGCAGGCTCCCTCACGCCTTGATGGAGTCGGACGGCGCCGTCGTCGCCAGCCCCGCTGAAGCGCCGGCGGCTGCGCGGCCGGGCAAGGCAACCAGGGTGACCGTCGAGGTCGACCGCACCGTCCGGCCCTGCGACATCAACCCCGCCAGCCACGACGACCGGCAGCTCTCGATCGCGGTCAGGCGCATCGCGTTTGGTCGCTCCTGACAGCGCGACCTATACTCGCGGCGCGCGTGCGGCCCAAGCTCACGGTCATCACGCCGTCCTTCAACCAGGGGAGGTTCATCGAGCGGACCATCCGATCGGTCCTCGACCAGGGCTATCCGAACCTCGAGTATGTGATCGTCGACGGCGGCTCCACCGACGAGTCGGTCGAGATCATTCGCCGCTACGAGGATCGGCTCGCCTGGTGGGTCTCGGAGCCCGATGACGGCCAGTCCCATGCGATCAACAAGGGCATCGAGCGGACCTCCGGCGAGATCGTCGCCTATCTGAACAGCGACGACTACTACCTACCCGGCGCCTTCGAGACGGCGGTTGCCGCCCTGGAGGGAAGCGGCCGCAGCTGGGTTGCCGGCGGTGCATTCGACATCGAGGAGGGGGATCCGCCGAAGAGGCTGCGCGTCTGGCGACCCAAGCCGCCCTCCTACTGCGAGGGGCAGCTCAGAGGTCGGCACTGGTGGATGCTCGTGCCCTGGCACGTGCCCCAGCCATCGTCCTTCTGGCGGCGTGATCTGTTCGACCGCTTTGGCGCCTTCAGGCTTGACATGCACTACGCCTTCGACGCCGAGTTCATGCTCAGGCTCGCCTTCGAAGACGAGCTACCGGAGCTGCTGCCCGATTCCTTCCTCTCGGTCCGCTCGGTCCATCCCGAGCAGAAGACCTACGAGATGACCAACTCCTGGCCGGAGATCCGCCGGTTCGTCGACATCTATTACCCGCGGCTCACCCCGCGCGAGCGGTTTCGGATGCGCTTCTCCCGGATGTCCCGCGCGGCGACCCCGGTCGCCTGGGTGCGATGGCGGGTCATGCAGCCTCTGATCCACTACGTGCTCGGGCCGCTGAAGAGACGGCTGGTCACCCCGGCCCTGACCTGGGGCGGCGACTTGCTCGAGCACGTGCCCGAGCGCTGGCGGCCTCCGATCAGGACGCGGGACCGCGTCGCGAAAAGGCGGCCGATGGAGCCCCCCGATCCGAGCGCGCGCCGAAGCCCTTTTCTATCGCCGATCGGCCTCGAGCCGGTCGTCAACGATCCGGGCCCTGAGCCCGGATCGCTCAGTGAGCCGCGGCGCAGTACGCGTCGCGGTGATGGCCGTAGCCCGGAATCGTGCTGACGGCGACGATGTTGAGCGCGAACGCGGCGGCCTGGGGGGCTCTATGCGGCTTCTCAGCAGAATCCAACTTGCCCGGGCGATCGGCGCGGCGTGGGTCCATCCGGCGGCCTCGCCGCCGGACCACCACCGCGATCGCGGGATTCTCGAGGTCCGTCTCGTCGGCGTAGATGAAGTCGACCCGGCGGGTCGCTGAGCACATCGCGGATCGAGTCACCCGAGTCGCCGGCTCAGGATCGGCTTCCAGACGACCGGCTTGCACGGGTCGTCGCCGCCGAGGTAGGCGCAGCCCGCCCCGCGGAGGTTGCGAGCAGCTTCACCCGATCCCCTCGAAGGTCAGTCCGGATCGGGTAGAGCCTGTCGACCATCTCTTTCTTGGGCCGGCCGGTGCGACCCACCTGCGGCGTGACGTAACCGGAGCCGTAGTGCACTGGGAGCAAGAGCAGCAGCAAGAGCGCCACGATCGGAATCGGGGCGCCGCACCGTTTCAGGACCGGCCAGTGATCAGCGTAGGCCATGGCGCAGAGGCCAATTGCCGCCAGGATGGCGACCGAGAGGCCATAGAGGTACTCCGGCCGCGGCCGCTGCCAGAGCGCCGCCAGGACCGCCGTGGCCACCAGCGCACCGAGCGCCACCCACCCCCAGGCGCGTGGGCCGATCCAGTCCCTCCACCAGAGGCGGCCGTACCGCCAGAGCAGCACGAGCCCGCCCAGCACGAATCCGACCACGAACGCGATCCGGCCAGGGCCGGCTCGACTCCGCCGTGACGGGCACGTAGTCCGGATCCCGGTTCTGACCGCCGGCCGAGATCCGGTCGAAGAGCATCAGCTGCAGGCCGTACGGGAAGGAGCCGGGCGTTCCATAGGAAGTGCTCGCCCATCGCGCCCGTGTTGGCGCGGATCGCGGCGAGCATTGTCGGCATGGGCTTGCCGAAGTCACGGTCCATCAGGGGCTCGCAGCCGGTGAACGGCGAACCGGTGAAGTCGCTGTTTCGCTGCTCGTAGCCAAGGGCGTAGGCCTGGCAGACGCTGAGCGCCTGGTGATCTTCGAAGCGCCCACCAAGTCGTCGTTCGGGGAGCTGAGGCATGCCGCCCGTGACCGCCCCGTTGCCAGGATCGGCAGCACGACGGCGGCCGCGAGCTCCGGGCGCAGCTCGGTGCCCTCGCCACGCGCCGGAGCCTAACCTCGTAGGCGATCCACACCGCGGCCCAGACCGCCAGGGCAATGCGATCTCGTTGCGGACCAGGATCGTCGACGCCAGCAGCACCGCGAAGACGCCAGCGCGCATCCGCAGACCTGACCAGGTGAGCGCGATCAGGACGGCCAGCAGCTCAGGCAGAAGCGCGAAGAGATGGATCTCGTAGAGGACGTCGTAGTTGATCGGCAGGATCGCCCACCAGACCGCCAGCGCCCACGCGATCCCCGGGGAGAGCAGCCGGCGGAGCACGGCCAGGACCAGCAGCGTCGCGGCAAAGACGATCAGGACCCGGTGCAGGATCGTGGTTGTGTACGGATCGTCGAAGACCCAGCGCAGCGAGCCCCAGAGGAAGGCGTAGAGCGGGGACCAGATTGGATCGAGATGGAGCCCGTGCGTCCACCGACTCGCATCGACGAAGTAGTGGGTCGTATCGCCGGAGGTGAGGTCCCGGTGCTCCCAGATTCCCCAGAGGACCTTGGCCTGAATCAGGAAGATCGAGGCGTAAGCGAACAAGGCGGAGCCGGCGAGCCGGTCAAGTCGGCCAATGGCCGATTTCATGTCGGCAGGCTAAGCGGAGGAGCCGACCGTCGACAGGTCGGCCGCGCGGAACGATTCGATCGTCCGCTTCAGCCCCTCCGCCAGCGGCGTCTCGGACTCGAAGCCGATCAGCTCGCGCGCGCGAGAGGTGTCGAGGTAGCGCTTCGGCTGCCCGTCCGGGCGGCCTCGTCCCAGACGGTCTTCCCCTCGAAGCCGGCGAGCTCCGAG
Organism: uncultured Solirubrobacterales bacterium; assembly: GCA_963747425.1. GTDB lineage: Bacteria > Actinomycetota > Thermoleophilia > Solirubrobacterales > 70-9 > DASUPK01. The sequence goes on along the minus strand of CAVVFJ010000007.1, from coordinate 11,487 downwards.
ATCATCCCGGCCAGCTCCCGGATGCTCGTCTCCTTGCCCGTGCCGATGTTGACCGGCTCCGAGGTCCCCAGCCGCTCCGCGCAGAGGATCAGCGCTCGGGCGGCGTCGTCCACATAGAGGAACTCGCGCGACGGCTTCCCGGTTCCCCAGAGAACGACCTCCGGGTCGCCGCGGTCGGCCGCCAGCACGTACTTGTGGATCATCGCCGCGATCACGTGCGAGTCCTCGAGGTCGAAGTTGTCCCCTGGCCCGTAGAGATTGGCCATCACCGGGGCGCAAGAATCGAGGCCGTACTGACGGCGATACGAGTCGCTGAGCACGAGCAGCATCTTCTTCGCCAGGCCGTAGGGCGCGTTCGACTCCTCGGGGTAGCCGTCCCAGATGTTCTCCTCCTTGAACGGGACCGGGGTGAACTTGGGATAGGCGCAGACCGAGCAGGCGGCGACGAGCTTCTCGACGCCCAGCTCGCGACTGGCCTCGAAGACGTTCAACCCCATGGCGAGGTTGTCGTGGGCCAGCGGGCCCGGGTTGCGGCGGTTGTAGCCGATGCCGCCCACGTTGGCGGCCAGGTGGATGACCACCTGGGCGCCCTCCAGCGCGGCGACGCAGGCGTCGCGATCGCGGAGATCGTGCTCTGCGGATCGCGTGATCCTCACCTCGGCGCCGAGGTCACCGAGCATCGCCACCGTCGGCCCGCCGAGGAAGCCCGCGCCGCCGGTGACGACGACCTGCTTGCCGGACCAGAATCGCGGGTCTGGAGTGCCGTCGGCCATCGAGGCATGAGGGTACCTGGCGGATTACCCTCGCCGCGATGGCAACCCCGCTTCAGCCGGCGAGCAAACCCCTGCGCGTCTGCATCGACGCCCGGCTCGGCGAGGGCCGCTTCGGAGGGGTCGAGCAGGTGGTGATCGGGCTCGCCGGGGGCCTCTCCAGGCTCGACGACGGCGACGAGGAGTACCTCTTCCTCACCCTTCCGGAGCACGATGAGTGGCTCCGCCCATACCTCGGCGGCCCCTGCCGCGCTCCTGCATCCCGCGCCGCGGCCGTCTGTCTCGGCGCTCGCGCGCCATCGCCCGCGGCCTGATGGAGCGCCTGCCGGGCATCGGCCTCTCCTTCGCCGTGCGCCCCTCCGACGGGACCGTCGAGCGGGCCGGGGCCGACGTCGTCCACTTCCCGTTCCAGGACGCGTTCACCACCGACGTCCCGAGCATCTACCAGCCGCACGATCTCCAGCACCTGCACCTGCCCGAGCTGTTCAGCCCCTGGGTGCGGCGAGCGCGAACGCGTCTACCGCACACACAGCGCCCGGGCGGCGATGGTCGTGGCGATGACCTCGTGGGGGAAGCGCGATTTCGTCACGAGCTACGACCTGCCCGCCGAGAAGGTCGCCGTCGTCCCCGGCGGATCGGTGCTGCGCGAGTACCCGTCCCCCACCGACCGCGACCTCGGCGAGCTGCGCTCGCGCCTGTCGCTGCCCGGAGTCATTCCTGCTCTATCCGGCGCAGACCTGGCCCCACAAGAACCACGAGCGCCTGCTGGAGGCGCTCGCCTCGATCCGGGACGAGCACGGGGTCGGCGTCCCGCTGGTCTGCCCCGGCAAGCAGACCGGGGACTACCGCCGGATCCAGGACCTGATCGGCCGGCTCGGCCTCGAGTCGCTCACCCGCTTCCCGGGCTTCGTCACCCCCCTCGAGCTCCGCGGCCTCTACGAGCTGGCGACCGGTTTGGTCTTCCCCAGCAGGTTCGAGGGCTGGGGCCTGCCGGTCTGCGAGGCGTTCGACGCCGGGCTCCCGGTGGCGTCGTCGACGGCGACCGGCCTTCCCGACGTGGTCGGCGACGCCGGGTTGCTGTTCGACCCGGAGGACACCGGCGAGATGGCCGATGCGGTGCGGCGAATCTGGACCGATGAGGAGCTGCGGCGCAACCTGGCCGAGCGCGCCCGCAAGCGCAGCGAGCTCTTCAGCTGGGACCGCACCGCGCGTCTCTTTCGCGCCCACTACCGGCGGATCGGCGGGCGGACCCTTGCAGAGGAAGACCGTATCCTTCTGGCGGCTCCGCCTCCCGCCTGAACGCAGGCCTTCTCACCGACGTGGACACCGGACCTTCGGACAAGCGCGCAGTCTCCGTGCTCCAGCGCGCGCTGGCGGGCGTGCTCTCGGCGGTGCGGAGGATGCTCGCGAGCGTCTACCAGGTCGTCTTCCGCGACCGGCTTCGCGACATCGACCAGCAGACCGAGCGACTCGGCTCGGCCTCGGTCGAGGCGGTCACCCACCTCGGCAGCGAGGTGCGCGCGCTGGATCAGCGGCTCGCCGCGATCGAGCGGGAGCTCGCCGCGCTGCGGGAGCTGCTCGAGCGCGGGGATCGCTCCTCCGCCGAGGACGACGAGCCCCTCGAGGCCCGGCCGCACGCCGGTTAGATGACGACGCTCGATCCCGGGTCCGTCTGGCTCGATGCCCGGGGAACCCAGAGCGTTGGTCATGCCGAGCGCGGGATAGCGCGCTACGTCACCGAGCACACCCGGGCCCTGCTGGAGCTCGCCCCCGAGGCCATCGGCGGGATCGGGCTCAGCCCCGACTTTCCGGTCCCGCCCATCGCCGAGCCGTTGCGCGACTCCGGGAGGTCCGCGTGGCAGACCCGGGACCGAGGACCCGCGGGCGGTCTCCCGCCGATCTACCACGTGATGTCGCCCTTCGAGGCCGACCTGGACCTCGAGGAGATCTGGCCGCACTGGAGCCGGGGATCCCGGCTGGTCGTCACCCTGTACGACCTGATCCCGCTGATCATGCGCGAGCACTACAACGCGGAGTGGGGCTACATGGCGACGGCCTGGATCGCGCGCCTCGGGCTGCTCGGCTCCGCCCAGCAGATCCTGACGATCTCGCAGCAGACCGCCGACGACGCGATGGAGCACCTCAACGTCCCCGAGAAGCGGATCACAGTGATCGACTCGGGGGTGTCCGACCGCTTCTCCTCGCTCGTGAAGTCCCGAGAGCAGGCGGACTCCGTCCTGCGCTCGGCGCTGCCGAAGGTCCGGCCCGGCTTCCTGCTCTACGTCGGGGGGGTCGACTACCGCAAGAACCTCGAGGGCGCCATCCGCGGATACGCGGAGCTGCCGGCGCCGATGCGCGACGCGCACCAGCTCGTCATCGCCTGCAACCTCGCCACCCATCGGCGCTTCAACCTGCGGATCTTCGCCCGCCGCCTCGGCGTCGAGTCCCGGAACCTCCTGCTCACCGGGTTCGTCACGGACCGGGACCTGGCGGCGCTCTACCGGAGCTGTGAGCTCTTCGTCTTCCCCAGCCTCTACGAGGGAGCCGGCCTGCCGATCCTGGAGGCGATGACCTGCGGAGCGGCGGTGGCGGCGAGCGGTACCTCCGCGATGCCGGAGCTGCTCGGCGACCTCGACGCCACCTTCGACCCCGCCGACCCCGTGGACATCGCCCGCTGCATCCGCGAGGTCCTCGAGACGCCGGGCAAGCTGGATGCGCTCCGCGAGCGCTCGCGCCGGCGCGTGGAGCTCTACACCTGGGAGCGGGTGGCGCGACGGACGCTAGAGGGCTACGAGCGCGCGCTCGAGATGCCGCTCGACCGGGTGGAGGTGCCGGCTCCATGAAGCGCGCCCTGATCACCGGCATCAGCGGACAGGACGGCAGCTACCTGGCCGAGCTGCTGATCGAGAAGGGCTACGAGGTCCACGGCCTGGTCCACGGGTCCGCCGATCGCCCCTTCGAGCGGCTGGAGCCGATCGCGGACCGTCTCACCCTCTACCCGGGCGACCTGCTCGACGAGGGCTCGCTGGTCGACGTGCTCCGGGACTCCACCCCGGACGAGATCTACAACCTGGCGGCGATGTCCTCGGTGGCGGAGTCCTGGCGGCTCGCCGTCGCGACCGCCGAGTACACCGCGGTCGGAGTGACCCGCCTGCTCGAGGGAATCCGAGAGGCCTGCCCGGAGGCGCGTTTCTACCAGGCCTCGTCGTCGGAGATGTTCGGCCGGGCCCGCGAGACGCCCCAGAGCGAGAGCACGCCCTTCTATCCGCGCAGCCCGTACGGCGTGTCCAAGGTCTACGGCCACTTCATCACCGTCAACTACCGCGAGAGCTTCGGGCTGCACGCCAGCTCGGGGATCCTCTTCAACCATGAGTCGCCCCGGCGCGGCGAGGCGTTCGTCACCCGGCGGATCAGCCGCGGCGTCGCTTCGATCAAGCTCGGGCTGAGCGACGAGCTCGTGCTCGGCAACCTGGACGTGAGGCGCGACTGGGGATATGCCAAGGAGTACGTCGAGGCGATGTGGCTGATGCTGCAGCAGGACGAGGCCGACGACTACGTGATCGGGACCGGCGTCTCGCACTCCGTGAGGGACCTCGTCGACGCGGCCTTCGCCTGCGTCGACCTGAAGCGCTGACGACCATGTCCGCATCGACCCGGAGCTGGCGCGGCCCGCCGACATCGAGGAGCTGGTGGCCGACCCGGCGAAGGCCGCGGAACAAGCTCGGCTGGAAGCCGCGCGTCTCCTTCGAGGAGGTCGTGGAGATGATGGTGCGGGCTGACCTCGAGGCGCTCGCGCCGGGCTAGCGAGAAGCCGTACCTATACTCATCGACCCTTGGCGCGGACGCTCTCGGATCAGCACTTGCGCTGCAAGCTCTACGAGCGCGACGACTTTCGAGACAAGCGGCTTCCGGGGCTGATCGAGGAGCTCTACCGCCCCGGTGAGGGCGAGGAACGTCGGCGCTGGGAAGGGGGCATGGCCATGCGGGCATTCGATGCCCTCGAAGTCCTCTCGGAGGACGCGGAGGTCCTCGTGGTCGGCGAGGACGCCGAGGCGGTCGACTGGATGAGGAGGAGGGTGGGTCGCGTGCACCACCTGCCCGCCCCCACCGATCGGCTGCGACTGGACCATGACGACGAGTCCTTCGGCATCGTGCGCTGCTCCTCGGCACTCGAGCGGCTCAGCGGATTTGAAGAGGCCAAGACGCGATGGTTGAGCTCCACCGCGTCCTCCGGCGTAGCGGGGTCGCCGCGGTCGCCGCGCCGTTCCGGCTCGAGGGACCGCCGCCGGGACCGCCCGGGACCCTCTTGCTCGACGAAGCCGAGTTGAGGGAGGCCGTGCTCGGTGGCGGACTCACCTGGGCGATCGCCAATCCGCTCGATACGGCGGCGTCTTCAGCTGTCGTGGACCGCCAGGGCGAGCATGCCTGGACGAGCGTGCACCTGCTTCTCGTCTAGCCGCGGTTTCACTGATCCGATCGACTCCTCCGAGCAGGCCGGTCTCCATCCTGGCGTCGATGCACACGCGGAGCGGCCTCATGGGCCAGCCTTTTTAGCTATGGCTAGCCTGCGCTGTACCTTCACCCCCGATGGCTGACGCACAAGCACATACCGCGGAGATACCCAGAGCTCGTCATCACCCCGCCGGGGCGCTGGAGCGCCTTTCGGCTGGGCGAGCTCTGGGCTCATCGCGAGCTGATCTATTTCCTGACCAAGCGCGAGGTCCAGATCCGCTACAAGCAGAGCTTCTTCGGGATCGGCTGGGCGGTCCTGCAGCCGCTGGTCTTCGCCTTCGTCTTCGCGCTCTTCTTTGGACTGGTGCTGAAGGTGAATATCCCCGGTGATATCCCGTATCCGGTCTTCGCGGTCGCCGGCATCGTCCCGTGGCAGTTCACCTCACAGGCGATAACCGCGGGGGCTTCGAGCCTGGTGCTCGATTCGGACCTGATCTCGAAGGTGTACTTCCCCCGCCTCGCCCTGCCGATCTCCAAGGCGCTCGGACTGATCCTCGACCTTGCGATCGCACTGGTCGTCGTCGTCGTGGTCACCCTCGCCTACGGGGTCTCGATCGCCTCCACGGTCTATCTCGTTCCGGCCTTCCTGCTGCTCGGCGTCTTCACCGCATTCGGGATGGCAACCCTGCTCGCGGCGCTCAACGTCAAGTACCGGGACGTCCAGGTGCTGGTCCCGATGCTGGTCCAGATCATGTTCTTCGTCAGCCCGGTGCTCTACTCGGGCACGACGGTGGGTGAGCAGGCGGGCAAGTTCTGGTCCTACGCCTATTACGTCAACCCAATGGCCTCGGTCCTCGACGGCACGCGCTGGGCTCTCCTCGACCAGCCGGCGCCCAGCGCCGCCAAGGTCCTGATCTCCGTCGTCAGCGCCGTCCTCCTCCTGCTCGGATCGATCCTCTACTTCCGGCGCGCCGAGCGCTTCTTCGCGGACGTCATATGAGCAACGACAACGCCATTGAGGTCAGCGACCTCGGCAAGCGCTACGAGATCAGCGCGGACCAGGGCGGCTACCTGCTGCTCACCGAGCGCATCACAGAGCGGTTCAAGTCGATGGGCCGGCGCCAGAAGCCCCAGGAGTTCTGGGCCCTCAGGGACGTCAACTTCGAGGTCAAGCGCGGGGAGACGATCGGCATCATCGGTCACAACGGGGCCGGCAAGAGCACGCTGCTCAAGATCCTCTCCAGGATCACCCCGCCGACGAAGGGGGAGGTCCGCCTGCACGGACGGGTTGGGGCGCTGCTCGAGGTCGGGACCGGCTTCCATCCCGAGCTGACCGGCCGGGAGAACGTCTTCCTGAACGGAGCGATCCTCGACATGAAGAGGCGCGAGATCCAGAGCCGCTTCGAGGAGATCGTCGAGTTCGCCGACATCGGCCCGTTCATCGACACGCCGGTGAAGCGCTACTCGAGCGGCATGCAGCTGCGGCTCGCCTTCTCGGTCGCCGCCCACCTGGAGCCCGAGATCCTGATTGTCGACGAGGTGCTCTCGGTCGGGGACCTGTCCTTCCAGCAGAAGTGCCTCGGCCGGATGGAGACGGCGTCGCGCGAGGGACGCACCGTGGTCTTCATCAGCCACAACCTGCCGTCCGTTGTGAACCTCTGCGACCGGGCGATCATGCTCGCGGATGGCCGGGTCGCGGCGGCGGGCAACGTCGGGGACGTGATCGACGCCTACGTCGGCGACGTCACCTCCGATCTCGAGCGTGGGCTCAAGGACCGGCGGCGTCACGGCAACGGCAAGCTTCGCTTCGTGGACTTCCGGCTGGAGCAGGAGGGGCAGGTGATCGACAGCCCGACCACCGGGGCGGACTTCGACATGGTGCTGAGCTTCGAGAAGCACACCCAGGAGGCGCTACGGGGCTCCCGCTTCAACCTGACGATCCTCACCCTGAGCGAACAGACGCCGCTGCTGGACCTCGACACCGCGGCGACAGGCACGACCTTCACGGAGATCCCGGAGCGAGGCGAGCTGCGCTGCACCGTGCACCGCTGCCCACTGCCCGCCGGCCAGTACTACGTCGACCTGCGTGCCGACGCCGGGGCGGAGCGCATGGACGCCGTCAACCACGTCTCAGAGCTGACCGTCGCCGGCGGAGACTTCCACGGCCGCGGCGGCACCCAGGAGGGGATCATGGACTACCGCACCGTGCTCGTCGACCACACCTGGTCCCTCGACGCCGTCAGCACCGCCGCCTTCGACGCGATCACCGACCCGGCCCGCACGCCGGGCTAGGCGAGCGCGGTCAGAGCTCGAGCAGCTCCGCGCAGCGCTCGGCGACCTGCTCGATCACCTCGGACGCAGCTCGTGCACCCAGTCGAAGTCCGGGGCGGGCCAGAGCCGGACCGTTCAGTCGCGTTCGGGCTTGATCAGGGCCACATGCAGGCTGGTCCACAGATGGTCGTCCAGGCGCAGCACGATGTGCGGATAGGGCGTCGGCAGATGGCGAATCGCCGGCGGCGGCAGCTCCTTGCCGAAGCGCGCCCGGACGCGATCCACGATGCTCGGACCCCGGCCGACCGTCTCGAAAAGTGACGCGAAGTCGACCGGGCTGCTCATGGTCTCCTCCGAGATCGAGAAGTCCAAGGGCGAAGCGGGCTCCCAGTCCATGCCGTCCAGCAGCACCTGGCGCAGCTCCGATTCATCGAACAGCACGGTGCCGGGCATCCCAGGCGGCGGTCCCGCGAGGCGGAACTCCGTCGCCACGGCGACCACCCCTCCCGGACGCACCACCCGGTACATCTCCTCCACGCTCTTCCGGATGTTGTCGAGGTCACCGAAATGCTCGATCGACCCGGAGGAGAAGATCCCGTCGAAGGAGTCGTCCTCGTAGCGCAGGTCGAGCGCATCCATGTGCTGGACGACCAGCCGCCGCGGGTTCCAGTCGAGCGTCGTCTCCCTCTCGGGCGCATGAAGCATCCCCGCACCCGAGTCCATAGCCGACCAGGAGTCCTCGGTCAGGTAGAGGTCGGTGGCGAAGACCCGCTTGACGTGCCGGGTGAGCCAGAAGATGGTCGCCTCGGTGCCCGCTCCGACTCCGAGGATCTCGGCGTCCTCGCGCAGCGCGCCGAAGTCGCGCAGGGCGCGCGCGGTCATCGCCACCTCCCAGGGCTTGCGGTGCTCCTCTCCGTCCGGGTAGTCGGGGCGCTCGGGACCCACTCCCGCCATGTCCCTGATCACGCTGTGCAGATCGGGATTCCTGAAGTCCTCGAGCTCGCACAGCTTGCAGTACCCGAGAGAGGGGCTCATCATCGCGGGCACTCTAGAGAGAGAAGCTCGACTATCACCGACTGGCCGCACGTCGCTCCGCGCGCCGGCGGATCCGCCGAATCCGTGCGTCCAGCAGCGGTGCCACCCCCGGGATCCGCCGAAGCGCCCTGGCGGCGAAGCGACGCAGCCTGCGAGCGGCCCGCACGTGGACCTCGCGCAGAGGAAACGGCCGCTCGTAGAGGTCGCGCTCGCGGTAAGCGGCTCTGAGCTCCCGCCGCAGAGGGGCTCCGCGAATGGGCGCGAGGTAGCGCCCCCACGATTTCTGGTCGTAGACGAAACGCTGAGCGATCCGCGAGCGCTCGAGCTCGGGCGGGTATTTGACGTAATAGCCGTACTCCTCGTCGAAGACCCCCTTGCTCCAGCGCGTGGAGCCGCCCGGGAGCCGGATCGCGTAGGGGACGTAGGGGAGGAACCTCACGTGCCGCGACAGCCCGAGGTCCTTGAGACGCGCGGCGAGGAAGCGCTCGGGATTCAGGAACGGCCAATCCTGGGAAACGCTCCTACGGGCGAGCTTGCGCTTGAGCCGCTCCGGCTCGGAGAAGATCGGGTCCGGCACCTCCAGGAAGCGGCTGAGATGCCGGCGGGGCACGATCAGGTGGCGATCCCCGACCCCGCCGTACCCTTCCCCGTCGAGCGCGTAGATGTGGCGTCCTGAGAGGAATCGCGTGCTGGGATGAGGGATCGGCCAGACCAGATCCGAGCGCGTCACGATCAGCCAGTCGTAATCGTCCGCGATTCCGGCCCGTTCGATCGACTCCTTCAGGAACTGCCGGAAGTAGAGGACGATCGCTCCGGAGCCGGGCTCATGGATCTCAGGGTCCTCGATGCCGCCGAGGAGAAAGGATCCCGGCGTGAGCAGTGTCCGCCAACGCGAGCTCCCGGCCTGCCGGTCATACAGCTCTCCCCAGTCGTCGGGCTCGGGGACCCGCCAGAGGAACGTCGCCCTCTCGTAAAGAGGGTTCGGGCTCTCGTGGTCCCCGACGCACAGTGCCAGGTCCGCATCGAGGACCTCGATCACGTTCGAGAAAAAGCTCTCCGCGGTGATCTCCCAGGCACGGGTCTCGGCCATCACCGCCACCAGGACCCGCTCAGGTCTAACCATCATCCTGGACAGGAATGTTGGCTGAATTCAGAGAGACTTCGTCCGTGTGGGCCAGATTGAAGGCGCGGATCTTTCACTTCCTGCAGTGCCTGGTGCGCTTAGGCGGCCTGGATCTGCAGCCGCGTCACCCGCCCGCGAGGCCCCTGGGCAGCTTCCTCGCGAACCGGGACTTCGACCTCGTCCTTGACGTGGGTGCATCCACTGGAAATTACGCCAGGACCATCCGGGCGGGCGGATTCGAGCGAAGGATCTGCTCGTTTGAGCCCCTGCGCGCGTCATTCGTGAGGCTCGAGAAGCTGGCTGCGGACGATCCGGACTGGTCCTGCCTTCGCCTGGCAATCGGCGCTCACCCCGGAGAGGCGGAGATCAACGTCGCGGGCAACTCCGACAGCAGCTCACTCCTGGAGATGGGCGAGAGGCACGCCCGCAGCGACCCCCTGTCCGTGTACGTCGGGACGGAGACCATCGAGCTGAGCACCGTCGATGAAATCTGGGACAGGGTCGTCAGCGAGGGCGAGGCGGTGTTTCTGAAGCTCGACGTCCAGGGATTCGAGCTGGAGGCCCTCCACGGGGCGGAGCGATCCCTCCCGGCCATCGAAGGCGTTCAAGCGGAGCTGTCCCTAGTGCCCCTGTATGAGGGAGCGCCGGACTGGACCGAGGTGATCTCCTACCTGCAGGAGCGTGGATTTCACCCGGAGCGCCTCGAGCCTGCCTTCGAGGACCCGCGGACCGGGGAGGTCCTTCAGATCGACGGCGTCTTCACCCGGTATCGCGGGTAACCGCGAGCTGCTCGTATACCCAGCGATATGTGTGCGCCATGCCGTCCCTCAGAGGGATCGATGGCTCCCAGCCGAGCCTCTCCTTGATCAGGGTGTTGTCGCTGTTGCGACCCCTTACGCCCTGAGGCGCCGAGAGGTCGTAGTTGCGCTCCACCTCGATCCCGGCGATCTCCTCGACCGTGTCGACGAGCTGGTTGATCGTCACCAGCTCGCTCGAGCCGAGGTTGATCGGGTCCGCGATGTCGGAGCCCATGATCAGGCGGGTGCCATGGACGCAGTCGTCGATGTAGCTGAAGCTCCGCGTCTGCTCGCCGTCACCCCAGACCTCAATCTGGTGGCTCCCGGAGAGCTTCGCCTCGGCGACCTTGCAGCAGATCGCCGCCGGCGCCTTCTCACGGCCGCCCTCGAAGGTCCCATGGGAGCCATAGACGTTGTGGTAGCGCGCGACCCGCGTGACGAGACCGAAGTCCTCCATGAAGTGGCGGCACATTCGCTCGCTGAAGAGCTTCTCCCACCCGTAGCCGTCCTCGGGCATCGCCGGGTACGCATCCGATTCCCTGAGCGGCTCAACCGCTGCGGAGGATTGTTTGCCCTCGGCGTAGACGCACGCCGACGACGAGAAGAAGTACCGCTCCACGCCCGCGTCATATGAAGCCTGAAGGAGGTGGGTGTTGATCAGTACCGAGAGCATGCAGTTCGCCTTGTTGCTCTCGATGTAGCCCATCCCCCCCATGTCCGAGGCGAGGTTGAAGACCTCATTGACTCCCGCGATCGCCGCCCGAGCATCGGGCAGGAGGCGCAGGTCGAGCTCCATATTCTCCGCCTTCGAGTGGAGCTGGTGCCACCGCTCTCTCGGCTTCGCGTCTACGGCACGCACCGAGATCCCGTCTTGAAGAAGCTCCCCGACGAGGTGGCCACCGATGAAGCCTCCGGCTCCGGCGACCAGTACGGACCGAGCCATGGCTCTAGCGGGTCACCTTGCCCGACAGTTGGTCCTCCAGGGCCTCCACATCAGCGTCGACCATCAGCTCGACGAGCTCCTTGAAGCGGACCTTGG
>CAVVFJ010000006.1:0-14537 GCA_963747425.1 uncultured Solirubrobacterales bacterium | reverse complement strand
CCGACGCACGCGGAGGGGGGGTGACGGTTGGCTGATTTCCAGCCGGACGTGGTCGTCGTCGGCGCGGGCTCCGCCGGAGCCGCGGCTGCGCGCAGGCTGGTGGACCAGGGGCTCAAGGTCCTGCTGCTCGAGGCGGGGCCAAGAGACACGAATCCCGCCATCCATGACCCGACGCGAGCGCACGAGCTGTGGTTCGCGGACGAGGATTGGGCCTACCGGACCGTGCCGCAGGAACACGCAGCCGGCCGGCGGCTGCACTGGCCGAGGGGGAAGGTCCTGGGTGGATCGAGCAGCCTCAACGGCATGATCTGGGTGCGTGGGACCCGGGCCGACTGGGATGACTGGGCCGAGCTGGGATGCGATGGCTGGTCCTGGGATGACGTCCTGCCGGTCTTCCGCCGCATCGAGGACTTCGACCGCGGCGCCTCGGAGCTGCACGGCGAGGGCGGCCCGGTCCGGGTGATCTCCGACTACCAGCCGGCCCCTGTGCAGCAGGCAATCGTGGCCGCCGCCCAGGAGGTCGAGATCCCGTTCAACCCGGACCACAACGGGCCCGAAATCGAGGGCGTGTCCTACACGCAGCTCTCGATCAGGGACGGCATCCGGCAGAGCACCGCGACCGCCTATCTGAAGCCCGTGGCCGGCGACGACAAGTTGAGCATCGTCACCGGCGCCCACGCCCGCAGACTGCTGCTCGAGGGAGATCGCTGCATGGGCATTGAGTGGGTGACCGACGACGGCCAGGCAGAGAGCGCAACCGCCGCCGAGGTCGTCGTCTCCTGCGGCACGATCGAGTCGGCGCCCCTGTTGATGCGATCGGGGGTCGGGCCGGCTGGCCACCTGCGCGAGATCGGGGTCGAGGTCGCGATCGATCTCCCCGGCGTGGGCCAGAACCTCCACGACCACCTGCTCTCCCCGGTGATCTTCAGCGCCGAGCGTGAGATCGGCCCGCCGACGCCGGGTCTGTTCGCCGCCCAGAGTCACCTCTGGGCCCGCAGCAGGCCTGACCTGCCAGGCCCCGACCTCCAGCCGCTCCATTTCATGGTGCCGCTCTACGAGGAGTGGATGGAGGGGCCTGAGAACGCCTTCTCGCTGATGGCGGGAATGATCCGCCCAGAGAGCCGCGGATCGATTCGCCTAACCGGACCGGAGCTGGACGACGAGCTCGCGATCGACCCGCAGATCCTCTCCGCGCCGGCGGACATGGCGAGCATGGAGGCGGCGGTCGCCCTCTGTCGGCGCATGGGCGCGGCACCGGCGCTCCAGGAGTGGGGCGCCCGTGAGCTCTATCCCGGACCTGAGGTCGCCTCCCTGGAGGATCTCCAAGACTGGATCCGCCGGTCCGCGATCACCTACCACCACCAGGTCGGCACCTGCAGGATGGGGGTCGACGATCAGGCCGTGGTCGATAGCCGGCTTCGAGTGCGCGGGATCGAGGGGCTGCGCGTCGCCGACGCCTCGATCATGCCGGCGGTCACCTCGGGCAACACGAACGCCCCCTCTGTCCTGATCGGCGAGCGAGTGGCCGAGTTCGTCGTTGAGGACCAGGCGGCGGCTGCGTCAACCCCCGCCTCGTGAGGTGACCGAAGCGAGGGCGATGGCTGCCTCTCGCAGCCGGGTGGCGATCTTCATCGTGGTCGGAGCTCTGACCGGGATCGCGCCCCTCTCGATCGACGCCTACATCCCGGGATTGCCTGAGCTCACGTCGGACCTCGGGACCAGCGCCTCCACGGGGCAGCTCACCCTCACCGCCTTCCTGCTGGGACTCGCCCTCAGCCAGGTGGTCGCCGGGTCGATCAGCGACAACGTCGGCAGGCGCACACCGGTCCTGGCCGGCCTGATCGCCTATGTGGCCTCCTCGCTCCTCTGCGGCCTGTCGCCCGGGATCTGGACGCTGACCTTCCTGCGGCTGGTGCAGGGCGCGGCTGCGGGCGTCGGGTTCGTGATCGCGCGCGCGATCGTCCGGGACCTCTACACCGGCTCCGCGGGCGCGAGGATGTTCGCGCGGCTCGTGCTGATCAGCGGGGTCGCGCCCGTCGTCGCCCCGATCATCGGCGGCCAGGTGCTCCGGTTCACCAGCTGGCGCGGGCTGTTCGTCGTCTTCGCGGTGATCAGCGCGGTGATCCTGGCGGTCGCGAACCTCGTCCTGGTCGAGACCCTGCCCGACCATCTGCGACACGAGCCGGGCATCAGGACCAAGCTCCGCGTCTTTCGCCGCCTGTTCGGTGACCGGACCTTCCTTCCCTATGCGCTGGTCGGGAGCCTTGGCTTCGCAGCGATGTTCAGCTATATCGCCGGGGCCCCGTTCGTGCTCGAGGACATCCACGGCCTCTCCCCACAGCAGTTCAGCCTGGCCTTCGCCGCCAACGCCGCAGGTCTGGTCGCGCTCTCGCAGGTCAGCGGACGCTTCGTGGAGCGGATCGGCCCGAGCGTGCTGCTCCGTGCCGGCGCGCTGATGAGCGCGGCGGGTGGCGCCACCACCCTGCTCGCCGTCCTCCTCGATGCGGGCCTGACTCCTCTGCTGATCGGCCTTTGGCTGATGGTGAGCGCGATCGGGCTGATCGTTCCCAACTCGACGGCGCTCGCGTTGTCCCATCAGGGCGAGAGGGCCGGCAGCGCGTCGGCGCTCTATGGCCTCGGCCAGTTCGGACTGGGAGCGATCCTCGCTCCGCTCGCGGGAGTCGCCGGCAACCACAACGCGCTGCCGATGGGAATCACGATCGCGGCCTGCGGAATCGGCGCCCTGCTGATCAATGAGACTTGGTGCGATCGGGTCCCGTTCGAGCCCGCGCTCGAGGCGGCGCCGTAGGCGTTCTCCCCGTCACTATGCGCAGAATGGGGCTCTCAGCGCATCAACCGGCCGCCGTTGACCAGCAGGGTCTGGCCGGTGACGAATCCGCTCTCGTCGGAGATCAGGAAGGCGATGGCGCCGAGCAGGTCGCTCGTCTCCCCAACCCTGCCGAGTGGGGTCGCGCTCGGGTCATACCCGCCCGGGGCGAGGCTGCGGGATCCCTCGGTCGGGACGTAGCCGGGGGCGACCGCATTCACCCGGATCCCATCGTCCCCGAGCTCGCGCGCCATCGCGCGGGTGAGCGAGACCAGTGCGCCCTTCGAGGAGACGTAGTGAGCGAGGCCCGGAGAGCCGGTGAAGGCGGTCTCCGAGGCAAGGTTCACGATCGCGCCGCCGCCGGCTTCCCGCAGGAGCGGCAGGAGCGCTCGCGAGCAGAGCCACGGGCCCGCGAACGTTCACCGAGAGGACCCGGTCCCACTCGTCGACCGGTATCTCCCAGAACGGCCTCCTCTCCAGGTCCACCACTGCCGCGTTGTTGACAAGGGCATCGAGCCCTCCGAGCTTCTCCCGGGCGGCGTCCGCCAGTCCCTCCGCGTCGGATTGCGAGCTGACGTCCGCCCGTACGAGCTCAATTCCGGCGCGCTTCAACTCCGCGGGGGTCTCCGAGAGGTCCGCCCCCAGCACCCGGGCGCCCTCGCCGGCCAGATGGAGCGCGAGCTCGAGCCCGAGGCCCCGGGCGGCGCCGGTGACCAGGACCCGCCCGGCCTCGAGCTTCATCGGGCGGCGAGCTCGGGCGCCTCGAGAGCGAGGTCCCTCGCGATCTCCTGGAAGCAGTTCCAGCTCGAGCCGCGGCCGATGCCCGGCCCGGAATGCAGGTTCGCCGAGCAGTTGTAGACGTTGTCGAGCAGCAGCCGGTAGGAGCCCGCGCCCGCGATCGGCCGGAAGCGCCCCAGCTGCGAGGCGATCGTGCTGCCCGCCGAGTAGCCGCCCTCGGCCATGTCCGGGCGCTTGCGCTCGATGTCGTCGGGGCCGTACACGCGAGAGGCGACCACGTTATCCCGGGTCATGTTGGGCGCGTAGCGCTCCCACTCGCGCAGCAGGTTGTCCATGAAGCGGTCCTTGACCTCGCTGCCAGCCAGAGTCGGAGAAGAGCCGCCTTGGCGCCGCGAACTCCTCGACCCCGACGATGTGGCTGCCGGCCGGGGCGCGGGTCTCGTCCCAGATGCTGT
Organism: uncultured Solirubrobacterales bacterium; assembly: GCA_963747425.1. GTDB lineage: Bacteria > Actinomycetota > Thermoleophilia > Solirubrobacterales > 70-9 > DASUPK01. Next base: position 10,517 of record CAVVFJ010000006.1, on the reverse strand, counting down.
CGACCGAGCAGAGCACGTACGGCCGGCGGGCGAACCCCTCGGTGAAGATCTCCGGCTGGTAGCGAAGCGTCAGGTAGTCGATGTCCTTCGGCCCCCAGTAGAGGCGCGGCTGCTCGCCGACCCCGGGATTGGCCGCCTCGGCGACGTAGCTCGGCGGCTCATGGATCGCGAGGTTGGCCCAGAGCAGCTGCCCCCGGTCGTAGTGGATGTTCCCGATTCGCCTGGCGAGGCCCGCGTCGACATCCTGGTCGCGCAGGAGGCGCAGGACCGTCTGGGGCAGCCCGAGGTCGCTGACCACCATCTCGGCGTCGATCCGGGATCCATCACCCAGCTCGACTCCCGTGGCCCGGCCATCCTCGACGACGATGCGTTCGACCTCGGCCGAGCTCACGTATTCGACCCCCATCTTGCGGCCGGCGGAGATCAGCGCGTCGGTGATCGCCTGGCTGCCGCCCACGGCGATCGCAGCCGGTTCGAAGGAGAGGGCGAGGGGCAGGACGTGGATCAGCCCCTGGAGACCCGGGACGTCGTCCGGGTAGCAGCCCGTGGAGGTCGTCGCGGCTCGCATGAAGAGGATGCGCATCTCGGTGCTGTCGAAGAAGTCGAATGCGAGCTGGCGCAGGGTCATCAGCTGGTGCACGGGCTCGATGCGGCTGTCAGGGATCTCGAGCAGCTCCTCGAGCGGGTCGGGCGTGCCCCATGGCGGCGGGGGGCTGAAGCGATGCCTGCGGAAGGCTCGCTTCCAGTGCCGCTCGTAGGCATCGAGCAGCGACAGGTATGTGTCGGCGTCGCGAGCAGAGACGTTCGAGATCTGCTCGAAAGTCCGCTGGACGTTCTGATCGGAGCGCTCCTGCCTCCCCGTCGAGGGGTCCACCACGCGCGAGGCGGAGTAGCCGATGAACGACGAGCCGTCGTCGAAGATCATCCCTTCGTTCTGCTCCGGGAAGACGTAGCGCAGCCCCTCCTCGGCGAGGTCGAAGTCCCGGTAGGCCGGGTGCCCGTAGAACCGGGTCCAGTGGCTGCAGTGGTTCATCAGGTATCCGGGCGCCGGGCCCTCGCTGGTGCAGGCGCCCCCGCCGAAGTGGGGGGTGCGCTCCAGGACGCAGACGCTCATCCCCGCCCGGGCGAGGTAGCAGGCGATGATCGTGGCGTGGTGGCCGCCGCCCGCGACGACCGCGTCATAGCGGGCGTCGCTCAAGAGACGATGGTGACGACGCCCTCGCCGCCGTCGACGCGGATCCGGTCGCCGGTCTTGATGCGCGCGGTGGCGCTGCCGGTGCCGACCACCGCCGGCATCCCGTACTCGCGGGCGACGATGGCGGCGTGGGACATGATCCCGCCGATGTCGGAGACCGCCGCGGCGACCTTTCCGAAGACCGGCGTCCAGCTCGGGGAGGTCACCGGCGCGACCAGGATCTCTCCGTTCTCCAGGTCACCGATGTCGCGCACGTCGAGGATCACGCGGGCCGTACCCTCGACCACCCCGGGCGAGCCCGCGAAGCCGCTCAGGGATCCTCCGCCATTGCCGTCCGCCGCCGCCCACTCCTGGACCCGCTCGGTCGTGATGCCCCAGAGCATGATCGTCAGCGGCTCGGTGATCGCATCGGGCACCGCCCCCAGGGCGGGCGGCGGCGACCAGGCGCGCATCGCCTCCATGATCCGCTTCCGCTCGACCACGATCGGAGGCCAGTAGCCGGGACCGCGCCCGATCGAGCCCGCGGCCCACGCGAGCCTCAGGTCGACCAGCGCATCCGAGACCTCGTGGCGCTGGAGATAGAAGATGTCCTCCGCGTCGTCCAGGAACTCGTTCCGCGTGAGCAGCTCGCCGAACTCGCGCACCTTGTTCCAGAAGACGGTGTGGTACCAGTGCTCAACGTAGAAGTTGTGGCTCTCCACGTAGGGGAACACGGTGCGCGAGAGGCCCAGGGCCTGGTCGAACGCCTCGCGGGCCTCGTCGTCGGGGAGCAGGTCCCGGTACTCGGAGGCGACGCGGTCACGCTCCGCCGTCACCGCATCCAGGGGCCGCGCGATCTGATCTCCGGCCTGCAGGCGCTCGATGTAGGAGCGGACGCCCGCGATCGGGATGGCGGGATCGTCGATCCAGGAGCGATGGTGGTGGTAGAAGCCGTTGCCGTTCGAGTAGTTGAACCAGGGCGACTTGATCGCGTCCCAGTCCGAGAGCCAGGCCTCGCCCTCGTCGCTGCCGGAGAGGGCGGCGCGCAGCGACTCCTCATCGGAAGCCGACCTGGCGGCGTCTCCGATCCCGTCCTCGACCGCCCGCTCCGCGAGGCGCTTGAGCTCCTCGTCGGGGCGGAAGAGGACCACGTCGATCCCGGAGACCATCGTCGCGATCGTCTGGTCGGAGATGTCGGGGAACGAGCGCTTGCAGAGCTCATAGAAGACGAGGTATGCGGCGTAGCCGAGGTTGAGGAACTCGAAGTGGTACTGCCAGATCCGGTCCACGCTCTCGAGCAGCCTGTTGTACGCGACCAGCAGGGCGTGGCTCGACCCCAGCCCGCGCGCCTCGGTGACGACCGCCTCGTCCTCCACCTCCGGCAGGTCCGGGACCTCGAGCGTCTCCATCCCCCGGATCTCCTCCTCGACCTTCTGCTGCCAGCGGCCGTAGAGCTCGTCCCAGTTCTGGAAGTAGAAGCCCGCGCGCTTCTCGAACTCCTGCGCGCGGCGCCCGATCTCCTCCTCGTCGGTGACCGGGTTGGCGCTCATGTAGACCCAGCCGTAGAGGACGCGGTGGTCGATGCCGAGCGCGGGGGGCACCAGGAAGATCCGGGAGTTGGCCTGGCCGAGGGAGAGGTAGGGGGAATCGGCGGTGACGAAGTCGAAGGGGAACATCGGCTCCGGGAAGTGCATGCCGTCCCGGAACCACCCGCGCGTCTCCTCGCTCGCGCGGCGCTCGTCGCTGAACAGCGCGTAGTACGGGAACATCGACTCCCAGCCCTCGCACCCGTCGGGCTCGGGCACCTCGAAGGGGCTCAGGAACCCCTGGACACCGGTCTCGGCAGCAGCTGACATCTCAACCTCCTCCGTGGCTCTCCGTGACACCGACGTTACGGTCGGGCGGGACTCCGATCAAGACTCGATCCCAGCGCCTGTGAAAGGCGGCGCCTATCATGGGCGGCATGGAGTTGCGGCAGCTCTCATCGTTCGTCGCCGTCGCGGAGGAGCTCCACTTTCGCCGCGCCGCCGAGCGGCTCCACCTGGCGCAGCCGAGCGTCAGCCAGCAGATCCGGATGCTGGAGGCCGAGCTCGGGGTCCAGCTCTTTCAGCGCAATCGCCGGGGCGCCGCCCTCACGGCCGCCGGCGAGGCGCTGCTTCCCGAGGCCCGTGAGCTGCTCGCCCGGGCCGATCAGGCCGCCGATCAGGCGCGCTCTGCCGGGGCGGGCGAGCGGGGCCGCCTGCGCCTCAGCCTGACCCGGTCGCTGACCGGAGGAATCGCCGGCGCGATCGTCGCCGAGTACCGCAGGCGGTACCCCGAAGTCGAGCTGCAGCTGAGCGTCGGCAACACCATGCTCCACATCGAGCAGCTGCTCGAGGGGGACATCGACGTGGGCTTCGTCCGTCCGCCACTCGAGCAGCCCGCCCTCGAGGAGCTGGTCCTGGGCAGGGAGCCGATGGTCTGCGTGCTCCCCGAGGATCACCCGCTGGCGAGGCGGACCACCGTGCGTCCCGAGGACCTCCGGGACGAGCCGCTCGTCTGGTGGCCCGAGAGCCATGGCCCCGGTGCGTGGCGGGAGGTGCGCCGCGAGGTCTATGGAGACCCGCCCTGGCGCCCGATCGATCGCACCGAGCCCGAGGAGGAGCGGATCGTCTCTGCGGTCGCCGAGGGGGCGGGGATCTCCTTCATCATGCTCGAGCGCTCGCGCAGCCTGCGCATCCCAGGGGCCGTCTACCGCCGCTTCGCCTCCCCAGAGCCGACCATGGGGATCGCCCTCGCCTGGCGCCGGGGCGACACGCTGCCCACCCTGGAGAGGCTCCGGGAGCTGGCCGCCGGCACCTCGGCCGCGGCGGCGTAGGGCTATCGCCTCGTCTGACGGCGGTCCACGACCCGGACCGCCTTGCCCTCGCTCCGCGGCACGACACCGGGCTCGACCACCGAGACGGGGATCCGGATCCCCGTGTGATCGCGGAGGAGGACCTCGAGGCGCTCGGTGAGGGCGGCGCGATCGATCTCGGGAGAGGCGGGCTCGCATTCGACGCTCACCTCGTCCATCTCGGCCGGGCGCTCGACGATCAGGCGGTAGTGGGGGCCCACCTCCTCGACGCCGAGCAGCAGCGTCTCGACGTGCGAGGGAAAGAGGTTGACCCCGCGAATGATCAGCATGTCGTCGAGCCGGCCGCGCAGGGCCGTGATCCGGGCCATCGTGCGGCCGCAGGCGCAGGGCTCGGCGCTGATGGACCCGATGTCGCCGGTCCGGTAGCGGATCAGCGGCTGGGCCTCCTTGGCGAGTGCGGTGAAGACGAGCTCTCCCTCGGTTCCCTCGGGCAGCCCCTCGCCGGTCTGGGGGTCCACGACCTCGGCCAGGAAATGGTCCTCCTGCACATGCAGCCCGTCGCGCGCTTCGAGGCACTCCGCGGCGACGCCGGGCCCGCACATCTCGGAGAGGCCGTAGAAGCTGACCGCCTGGATGCCCAGCTCGCCGTCGAGCTGGCGGCGCATCTCATCCGTCCAGGGCTCGCCGCCGAACAGGCCGATCTCCAGGGCGAGGTCGCCGGGGTCGATCCCGGCGTCCCGAATCGCCTGCGCAATCACCTGGGCGTAGGAGGGCGTGGCGCAGAGCGCCTGCCCGCCCAGGTCGGCGAGCAGCATCGCCTGGCGGGCCGTGAAGCCGCCCGAGGCCGGCACCACGGTGGCGCCGATCCGCTCGCCGCCGTAGTGGAAGCCGAGGCCGCCGGTGAAGAGCCCGTAGCCGTTGGCGTTGTGGACGACCATCCCGGGGCGGACCCCGGCCATCGTCATGCAGCGGGCCATCACCTCGGTCCACGCCTCGAGGTCGGCGCGGGTGTAGCCGACCACCGTCGGCTTGCCGTGCGAGCCGCTGGAGGCGTGGACGCGCACGACCTGATCTCGCGGGACCGCCAGCAGGCCGAATGGGTAGTTCTCGCGCAGGTCCGACTTGCGACTGAAGGGAAGCCGGGCGAGGTCGTCGATGGAGCGGACCTCTCCCGGATCGCCGATGCCGGCGTCCGCGAGGCGCGCCGCGAACGGCGCCTGACCCTCGATGGTGCGCGCGACCGTCGCGCGCAGGCGCTCCAGCTGGAGCTCGCGGAGTCGCTCACGCGGTCCGGTCTCGATCGGGTCCCAGATCGCCTGCTCAGACGCTGCGCTGGTGCGCATTCCAGTGCTCCTCGAGATTCTCGACCAGGGCGGGGCTCAGGTGGCAATAGGCCTGCTCCCTCGAGAATGTCGCCATGTACTGCCGGAAGACGTCGAGCGGCTCCTCGCCGACGCGGAGCGCGCGCCGGTTGGCCGCCGCGTTGATCAGGCCCGAGCTGGTGAGGGCCTCGGTCCGGGCGTCGATTGCCTGATCGACGCCGTCGGGCTCGACGACCTCGTCGCAGAGCAACTCCGCCGGCGGGACGCCCGCCTCGAATTCGCGGCCCGAGATGATCGCCTGTCGAGCCAGCCGGTCGCCGACCGAGCGCGGCAGCCGGAGGGGGGAGGCGCCCGGGATGATCCCCTCCTTGCGCGCCGGCAGGAAGAGCCGGCAACCGCGCGCGGCGATCACGTGGTCCATGACGTGGAGGAGCTGGCAGGCGCCGCCGATCGCATAGACCTCGGCGGCCGCGACCCAGAGCTTCTCGGTCGTCTCCTCGGGCGCGCCGGGGCGGTGCTCGGGCCCGGAGAGCCCGCGGTAGATCTTGTTGACGTAGCCCAGGTCACGGGTGATGAAGAACATGAAGGGGAGCTGGCCGAGATAGAGCCTCGTCAGGTTGAGGCCCGAGCCGAAGATCCGCGATCCCTCGTATCGGGGGTGCTCGACCACGCCGCCGCGCATCACGCCGACCTCGATCTCCGGATCGAGCAGGATCAGGTCGACGGCGCACTCGGTCGCCCACAGGGTGGTGTCGTCCTCGGCGTTCAGGTGGCGCGGGTTGCGGAGCTCGAGGCGGCCGACCCTCCCCTCTCGCCGCACCTCGACCGTGCCGAGGTCGGCAAGGCCGGTGGCCCGGAAGTCGTCGATGCGCTCCAGGGCCTCGGCGGTGGGCCGGAGCATCGCCCAGACCAGATGAGAGCCGGCGCGGGGAGAGGCGAGGACGTGGGAGATGAAGAGTCCCTGGGCGATCTCGAGGCCCTCCTTGTCCGCCAGCCTGCGCTCGCCCTCCGCGGACATCTCGGCCGCGCTGGGGACCAGGCCGGGATAGCGCTCCGCTGCGGCGGCGAGCAGCTGGTCGTCGCGAAGCGCCCGCGCCCTCCCGTCGGTGAGCTCGTCGTAGATCTCCTCGACGTGAGAGCGCAGTAACTGATCCCGCCTCTCGTCGGTCCACTCGGTCGGCTGCTGAAGGCTAAGTGTCAGAAAACCTGACAATATCCCAGGTCAGGGTGAGCCGGGTGCAGGAGATCGGATCGGTGATGTGGACTCCCCCCGCCGACGTGCGGGAGACCACCCAGCTTGGGCGCTACCTCGACTGGCTGCGCGAGACCCGGGGGATCGACCACGCCGGATTCGACGAGCTCTGGCGCTGGTCGGTCGACGACCTGGAGGGCTTCTGGGGCTCGCTCTGGGACTTCTTCGAGATCCGCGCCCACACCCCGTACGAGCGGGTGCTCGGCTCCCGCGAGATGCCCGGCGCCGAGTGGTTCACCGGCTCGCGTCTCAACTACGCCGAGCACATGGTGGGCAACGACGAGGACACCGACGAGGTCGCCGTGCTCGCCCGATCGCAGACCCGCGACGACTTCGATCTCACCTTCGGCGAGCTGCGCGAACAGGTGGCCAGGGCGCGGGCGGGGCTCCAGCGCCTCGGGATCGGCCCCGGGGACCGCGTCGTCGCCTATCTGCCGAACGTCCCCGAGACGCTGATCGCCTTCCTCGCGAGCGCCAGCCTCGGTGCGATCTGGGCGACCTGCGCGCCGGAGTTCGGGCCGCGCAGCGTGATCGACCGCTTCGGCCAGCTCGACCCGAAGCTGCTGCTGGCGATCGCCGGCTACCGCTACGGCGAGAAGCCGATCGACCGGCGGGCAGAGGTCGCCGAGGTCCGTGCCGCGCTGCCGTCGCTCGAACACGTGGTCCACCTCCCGTACCTGGGGGGTCCCGATGACGAGCTCCCTGACGCCACCGAATGGGATCAGCTGATGGCCGAGTCCGGGCCGCTCGAATTCGACCCGGTGGACTTCGACCACCCGCTCTGTGTGCTCTTCTCCTCGGGGACCACCGGACTGCCGAAGGCGATCGTCCATCGCCACGGCGGCATCCTGATCGAGGCCTTCAAGAACGAGGGTCTGAGCTGGGACCTTCAGCCGGGCGACAGGCTGATGTGGTTCACGACCACCGCCTGGATGATGTGGATGGCGCTCGTCAACACGCTGCTGCTCCGAGCCTCGATCGTGATGCTCGACGGCAATCCGATGTACCCGGACCTCTCCGCCCAGTGGAGGCTCGCCGAGGAGCTGCGCCCGACGCTGATGGGAGGGGTGCCCGCCTTCCTGATGGCCTGCCGCAAGGGCGGCGTCGACCTCCGCGACATGGACCTGTCCAGCATCCGGCAGTTCTGCGCGGCGGGCTCGCCGCTTCCTCCGGAGGGGTTCGACTGGATCTACGAGCAGCTCGGCCCGGACGTGCTGCTCAACGTCGGCAGCGGGGGGACCGACGTCTGCACCGGCATGGTGCAGGGGAGCCCGATGCAGCCGGTCTATCGCGGCGAGATCGCCGGGCGCTGCCTGGCGGTCGACGTCGCCGCCTACGACGAGGACGCGCAGCCTGTGGTGGGCGAGCTGGGCGAGCTGGTGATCCGCCAGCCGATGCCGTCGATGCCGGTGGGCTTCTGGAACGACCCGGGAGACGAGCGATACCGCGCCGCCTACTTCGAGCACTTCCCCGGGGTCTGGCGCCACGGCGACTGGATCATCTTCACCGAGCGAGGGAGCTGCGTGATCACCGGCCGCTCCGACGCGACGCTCAACCGCGGCGGTGTGCGCCTCGGCACCGGCGAGGTCTACTCGGTGGTGGAGGGCCTCGACGAGGTGACGGAGAGCCTCGTCGTCCACATCGAGGACCCCGGCGGCGGCCCGGGAGAGCTGATCCTGTTCGTGGTGCTGGCCGATGGCATCGAGCTCGACGACGAGCTGCGCTCGCGGATCGCCGGCGAGCTGCGCGGCACGCTTTCGCCACGGCATGTCCCGGACACGGTGGCGGCGGTGCCTGCGATTCCGAAGACCCTGACGATGAAGAAGCTCGAGCTTCCCGTGAAGCGGATCCTGCTCGGCGATCCGCCCGAGAAGGTCGCGAGCCGCGACGCGCTCGCCGACCCGGCCGCGCTCGATGCCTTCGTGGAATTCGCCGCCGAGCGAGCGCCCGCTTAGGCCTAGGCGCTGTCGGCGATCAGGCCGCTGAAGAAGTCCGTGTCCGCCTTCTGCAGCTGGCAGAGCTCGATCCAGTGGCCGAGCTGGGCCCTCGTGTCGACGTAGGCGAGCCGAGCCCGGTCCGGGATCAGGATGGTGTACTCGAACGACATGTCGTTCTCGCCGAGCAGCTTCTGGACCGAGTCCCAGGAGTCATCGCCGAGCGGGACCAGCATCGCGAGGTGGTGGAAGCCGAGCACTCCGCCGTCCCGTGGCAACTCCCGCCGGTAGAACTCGACCTCGCCGGCGACCGGCTCGATCAGCTCGACGATCAGGCCTCCGCGAGCGCCCATCGCGACTCGCGGCTCCCACTCGACCTCTTCGCCGCGCTTCATGAAGGTCGCTCCCTCGACCGGCACCTCGGTGGAGTTCTCGATCCCCAAGAGTTCGCGCAGCTCCTCCATTCCGCGGTCGAGGTCCGGCGTCACGTAACAGACCTGCCACACGTTGGCGAACAGGTCGCCCAGCGTCTCGATCGGCCGCGGGTCGGCGAACAACCCCGACGCGGGGCGGACGGCACCCGCGCTCATGCCGGCACCTGTTCTCGAGAGCGACGGTGCAGAACGCCCGCGAGCTCATCGATTCGAGAGAGCTGCGGGTGATGTCCCGCGTCCATCTCGACGACGTCCGTGACCTTCCGATCCCGGACCATCCTGCGCTGGAGCGCCGGCGGGACGATGCGGTCCCTGGTGCAGATCACGTAGGTGCGGGGAATGCGCTCGAACTCCCGGTTGAGCGAGACGGGCTGGGTGAGAGGCATGAAGACCTGGGATCCCGTCCTCGCCACAGCCCAATCCATCACCTCGCGCGTGCAGTCCTGATTCGATGCCTCGCAGGTGGACTGCGGCAGCGTTCCCACCGGTGGGTCGCCCGAGACCACGACGGTCTGCTGCACGAGGTCGTCGGCGCCCTCCGGGAGCCCCGTCAGGTCGACCAGGCTCTGGCCGTCGGCGGGCAGGAAGGCCGCCACGTATACGAGTCGCCTGACCCGGTCGGGGCGGCGGGCGGCCGCCTCGGAGACGACGATGCCGCCCATGCTGTTGGCGACCAGGATCGCGGGCTCTTCGCTCTCGTCGAGCAGCTCGCAGATCCGCTGCGCGTAGGCGTCCAGGGTCACCTCCGCCGCGGGGGTGGGGTCATCGCCGGAGCCGGGCAGGTCGGGCGCCTTGACCGTGTGGCCGAGCTCCTCGAGTCTCTCGGACAGCGGCTCCCAGATCCAGCTGCCGACGAACGCTCCGTGGACAAGGACCAACCTCATGCGGTCACCTCCTGGCGGGCGAGCTGGTCGATTGCGTCCACGAGCTCCTCCGGGGCCGAGAGATGCGGGGTGTGATCGGTTTCGAGCTCGATCACCGTGCCGACACCCCGCTCCTTCATCATCCGTCGCTGCAGCGCGGGCATGTTGGCCTGGTCAAGGGTGCAGTGGATGTAGTTACGAGGAATGTTCTCGTACCCCTCGCTCAGCCTGGCGGGGTCGAGCATCGGAACCGCCGGCTGCGGCCGCTGCATCCGGGCTGCCCACCTGCCCAGCTCGGGCGGAGTCAGGTTGTAGAAGGCGGTGATCAGGTTCTCCTCCGAGAGCTCCGCGAGCGGTGGCTCACCGGAGACGACCATCGTCTTCTGGACATGGTCGCCCTCTCCCTCGGGAAGCTCCGTCAGCCCGACCAGGCTCTGCCCCTCCGCGGGGAGGAAGGCGGCCAGGTAGATCAGCGACGCGACGCGACCGGGGCATCGTGACGCAGCCTGGGTGACGGCCATGCCGCCCATGCTGTGCCCGACCAGAACGGCCTGCTCGGGGCTCTCGCCGAGCACCCCGCAGATGCGCTCCGCGTACAGATCGAGGTTGATCTCCTCGAGCGGCGTGTGGTCGTCGCCGGCGCCGGGCAGATCGAGGGTCTCGACCGAATGGCCCATGGACTCCAGCGGTTCGGTGACCTTC
>CAVVFJ010000005.1:0-176208 GCA_963747425.1 uncultured Solirubrobacterales bacterium | reverse complement strand
TCAGCGACGCGCGCGCGTCGCGCGCCGCCGCATCCGGGCAGGGGGCGAGGCTGGAGGAGCGCATCAAGACCGAGGGCTCGAGCTAGGGGCAACCCGCTGCCAGGCCCGGCGCGCGCCGTAGATCCCGAGCGCCGCCAGCGAGAGGCCGAGGTCAATCGAGAAGGAGGCGAGGCGCCCGGGTGCGCCGGTGTAGAGCCAAGCGCCCAGCCGCTCGCGTCGCGTGGTGTCTAAGGTCTCCTTCATGGAGACGACCGTAAAGGAGCTTCCCGACTCGCGGGTCCGCGTCGACGTCGACGTCGACCCGAAGGACGTCGAAGGGAGCATCAAGAAGACCGCCGCCCAGCTCGGCGAGGACATGAAGCTGCCGGGCTTCCGCAAGGGCAAGGTGCCGCCGGAGATGGTGGTCCAGCGCCTCGGCCGCGAGACCGTCCTCACCCAGGCGCTCGAGTCCTCGCTGGGCGACTGGTACGAGCGCGCGATGCTCAAGTCCGGAGTCAACCCGGTCGGCGATCCGAAGCTCGACCTCTCCGACCTCCCCGACGAGGGCAAGCCGCTGAAGTTCTCGATCGAGGTGGCCGTGCGGCCTGGTGCCGAGCTCGGCGAGTACAAGGGCCTCGAGGTCGGCCGCGACGAGCCCGAGGTGCCCGAGGACGCCGTCGAGACCGAGCTGAAGCGCCTCCAGGAGGGCTTCGCCCGGCTCAATCCCGTGGAGCGGGAGGCGAGGGAGGGCGACGTCGTCCTGATCGACTACGAGGGCAAGATCGACGGCGAGCCGTTCGAGGGCGGCGCCGCGAAGGACTATCTGCTCGAGCTCGGCGAGGGACGCGTGCTACCCGAGCTCGAGAAGGCGCTCGTGGGCGCGAATCCCGGTGACGAGCGACAGGCAAGCGTTCCCTTCCCGGACGACTACCCCGCCGAGGAGGTCGCCGGGAAGACCGCCGAGTTCGAGGTCAAGGTCAAGGAGGTTCGCGAGAAGGAGCTGCCCGACCTCGACGACGACTTCGCTGCGGAGGCTTCCGAGTTCGACACCCTCGCCGAGCTGCACGACCACATCTCGGGCCAGATCAAGGAGATCCTCGACGGCCAGATCGCCGAGCGCTTCCGTGAGTCCGCGCTGGACGCCGCCGTCGCCAACGCCAAGGTCGAGCTGCCGGAGCCGGTGGTCGAGGCGCGCGCCGCCGAGATGTGGCGACGCGTCGAGCGCTCGTTGGAGCGCCAGGGCATGGAACCCGAGAACTACCTGCAAATTCAGGGAAAGACTCGCGAGGAGATGATCCAGCAGGCTCGCCCCGAAGCCGAGCAGGCGCTGAAGCGGGAGGCGGTCCTGGAGGCCGTCGCCGAGGCCGAGGGAATCGACGTCACCGAGGAGGACATGCTCGAGGCCCTGCAGGTCCCTCCGGGGCACGAGGACCACGGGCATCCCGAGCCAGCCGACGCGCTCAAGGACATCCGGGAGTCAGGTCGCGAGGAGCTCCTCAAGGATGATCTGCGGATGCGTCGCGCCCTCGAGCTGATCGCCGAGCAGGCGAATCCGATCCCGCTGGAGCAGGCCAAAGCTCGCGAGGAGATCTGGACCCCGGAGAAGGAGCAGGAAGAGAAGGGCGCCCTCTGGACGCCCGGCTCCGACTAGTGGCCTCGATCCGCAAGGAGATCCAGATCGATGCGCCGCCCGATCGGGTCTGGGACGCGCTCCGCGACTTCGGCGCGCTGCACACGCGTCTCGTCCCTGGATTCGTCACCGACTGCCGGATGGACGGGGAGGACCGGATCGTCACGTTCGCCACGGGAGCGGTCATGCGAGAGGTGCTCATCGATCTCGACGATGAGGATCGGCGCCTGGTCTGGTCGATCGTCGACGGCCCCTACCGGCATCACAACGGTGCCGCTCAGGTCTTCGACGAGGGCGGCGGCACGCGCTTCGTCTGGACCACGGACCTGCTCGCCGACGACGAGGTCGTCCAGCTCACGGACCAGTCGATGGAGACCGGGGTAGGCGTGGTGAAGAAGACGCTCGAGGCCGCGGACTAGATCCCCAGCGAGGTCTGCTGCGCCGGATAGGTGACGACGCCGTTCTCGACCACGGCGAACTCGGTCAGCTCATGCGGTGTGAAGGAGCCCGTGGGGCCCAGGTGCAGGACGCGCCAGCCTCGCACGGTGAGGGCATCGGCGAGCAGGCGGCGGTGGCAGCGGCGTCCAGTCGGCCTCCGCGCACATGACCGCGGTGCGGCGCTCCCGCGCCAGGTCCTCGAGCATCCCGAGCCCCGCCTCGAACTGCTCGCTCGCCATGTGGTCCGCGTAGCCTCGGAACGCCTCCACGTCCCAACCCTGGTTGGTCGTGCCCTGCTCCGGGACGCGGCGGCCGCCGAGGTCCGCTCCGAGCGGCGCGTAGCCGATCCCCGCGGCCTTCATCGTCCCTGCGAGGGCGGAGCGGTTGAACTGTGGGTAGCGGGAGCGGGGGTTGGCGCGCACGTCCGCGATCAGCTCGACGCCGGCCCCGCGCAGCAGCTCGAGGAAGTCCTGTTCCTCGTGATTCGAATGACCGACCGTCAGGATCTCCGATCCGGACGCCACCGGAGGATTCTCCTCGGTTCGGCCCGCCGATGCCGGTCGCTATGCTGGCGCACCTCATGAGTCCTCTGGTCCCAATGGTGGTCGAGCAGACGTCCCGCGGCGAGCGGGCGTTCGACATCTACTCGCGCCTGCTCAACGAGCGGATCATCTTCCTCGGCACCCCGGTGACCGAGGACATCGCGAACCTGATCGTGGCGCAGCTCATCCATCTCGAGTCCGAAGACCCGGACAAGGACGTCTCGATCTACATCAACTCGCCCGGCGGCTCCGTCTACGCCGGCCTCGCGATCTACGACGCGATGCAGTTCATCAAGCCGGACGTGTCGACGATCTGCGTGGGCGTCGCCATGAGCATGGGCGCCCTGCTGCTCGCCGGCGGCGCGCCGGACAAGCGGATGGCGCTGCCCAACTCGAAGATCCTGATCCACCAGGTCTCGGGCGGCTTCTCCGGCCAGGCGACCGACATCGAGATCCACGCCAAGGAGATCATCGACGTCCGCCAGCGGCTCGACGAGATCATCGCCAAGCACACCGGTCAGGATCTGGAGAAGGTCGCGAAGGACACCGAGCGCGACTACTTCATGAGCGCGGAGGAGGCGAAGGAGTACAAGATCGTCGACCGCGTGATCGAGCATCGGTAGGCATCTCGCTCCGCTCCTGATCGCGCTCGGCGCGGTCCTGCTTGTTCCCCCGGCGGTCGCCCACGGTGCGGTTGTCCAGAGGCCTCGGTCTCTCCGGACCGCGGTTTCACCGATTCGGCCAAGGGCGTACGGATCGAGTTCAGGCTGAGCGGCTCAGCCCCGGCCGACGTGACGATCAGGATCGCCGGGTCGGGCGACGAGGTCCGGCGGATCGACCTGCCCGGGGTTCAGCCCGCAATAGACAAGATGGTCAAGTGGGACGGGCTGACCAACGGCGGGCGGCTCGTGGCCGACGGGACCTACCGTGTGATCGTCGCCGTCGCGGGTGGGAACGAGAAGGAGGCCGGGAGCGTAGAGCTGCACCGTCACCTCTTCCCGGTCCGCGGCCCCCACGGGACGCGCGGCGCGGTCGGCGAGTTCGGCGCGCCGCGGAACGGCGGCCGTGTCCACAAGGGCTTCGATGTCGTCGCGCGCTGCGGCACGCCGCTCGCGGCCGCAGTCACCGGCACGATCGTCAAGCGCGCGTATGACCCGCGCCTCGACGGCAACTTCATCGTGCTCCGCGGCCTGGGGGAGAGGCGCAAGTACTGGTATGCCCACATGGCTCACCCTTCGACATTCCAGAAGGGAGACCTCGTCCACGTCGGCCAGACCGTCGGCTATGTCGGCAAGACGGGAAACGCGCGGACGGTCGGCTGCCACCTCCACTTCGAGATCCATCGCAACGGGCGGCCGATCAACCCGCTGCCCTTCCTGCGGGCCTGGGACCGCTACAGCTAGGGCGAACCGGCCGAGAGTCCGAAGGGACTGCCCTCGGAGTCACGGCACACGGCCCAGCGCTCACCCGGATGGATCACCGAACCGCCGAGATCCTGGACCCTCTGAAGGGCGGCAGGAAGATCGGGCACGGTGAAATAGGGCAGCGAAGCGGTGTCTCCGGGACCCGGTCCGCGCTGGTGCACTCCGATACGGAGGTCGCCACCTTCCATCTCCCAGCCCTCCCCGGCATCGCTGGGTCTGGGCGCGAGCTCTGCGCCGAGCACGTCGCTCCAGAATCTCCGGGCGCGATCAGGATCGTCGGCGGGGAACTCGATCAGTGGGGCAGACATGACGAGTCAGTGTCCCTTCCAGGCGGCGGACGGGGAAACAGGTCGTAGGCAAGGGGTCAACGTCAACCAGGCACGTATCGAGCCTACTCCTGCCGAACCGGCGCTTCTCATCCAGCGGCGCCGCGCGGGAGACTTGCTAGCGCCGATCATTGCGCCCAACGAAGTAACCGCAGCAGTAGCCATAGGCGGTCGCCAATCCCAGGAAGAGAGCGCCTCCCGCGGTCCACTCCCCATGTTGATCTGCCGACCGGCCGCCGAAGAACGCCTGATCGAGGAGCAACGCAACCAGGCCAAGCAAGTAGAGAACCCCTATCCCCGGTAGAACAACGGTGGCCCCGAGGCCCCTCCAAAAGTCGCCACCCAGATCGCGGAATCTGTTCATCGTCGGTCTTGCTGCTTCCCGACTCCTACGTCGACGAGATCCTCTACGAGCAGCGGGGAACCAGCACGGTTGCGACGGGCGTCCGGTGGCACGACACCAACACGGGGGAGGCCCACACCGAGACCGCGCAGGTCGTGGTGATGGCCGGCGGCTGCACCGAGGATCCGCGCCTCTATCTGAACAGCGGGCTGCCCAACCCGAACGACTGGGTTGGCCGCGGATACACCGATCACTACTTCGACTGGGTGTTCGGCGTATTCGACGAGTACACCGGCAGCTCCAAGGGCGTCGGATCGTCAGCCCGCTGCGACTTCCCCGGCCACGGGGGACTCGAGAACGTGGGCCTGCCCCCGGCGCTCCAGGCGTTCAGCATGGCCTTCTCGGACTCAGGGATCCAGGGCCACTACGACAACGGCCGCGGCTTCAGCGGCTCCTGGGACGGGAAGACCGGCCGCGTCCCGGGCGATGAGCTGAAGGAGATCCTCTCGGACGTCGACAAGATGCTCAACGTCCTGGTGATCACCGACGACGATGTCGAGGCCCAGAACCGCGTCGTGCGGTCCTCACTGCCGGGCGACGAGCAGGGCCCGATCCCGAAGGTGATCTTCAAGCAGCGCCAGCGCACCGCTCGGACGCAGGCCAACCGCGAGTACTGCGCCGATAAGGCGGCGCGCCTGCTGCGCGCCGCGGGAGCGACGAAGGTCATCCGCATGGACTGGCCCCCGCTCATCCTGCACGTGCAGTCGACGATGCGGATGGGTTCGGATCCGGCCGACTCGGTGCTCGACGCCAATGCCGAGGCACGCTTTGTTGACCGTCTTTTCATCGCCTCGAATTCCGCGCTCGCCAACTGCCTGGGCGGGCCGAACCCGACCCTCACCACCCAGGCGCTCGCCACGCGGACCGCCGAGAAGATCATGGGCAAGTACTTCGACGGCGAGCCCTGGGTCGGCATCGAGACGCCGACCAGCTCGATCGACGACAAGGTCACCCAGGCGGTCATCGACCGCGGGCTGTAGCAGGAAACCGGCTGCCAGCGGCGTAACCAGGTTTCGTCAGGCCGAGGTCGGCGGGCGTCTAAGCTTTCTCAGCGAGGAAGGAGCCGGCCGGGCGAAGCGAGACCGAGGGAGTAATCCGCTGGCACGTCCCACCGAATCCAACGAGCAGCTCCTCTGCAGCTTCTGCGGGAAGTCGCAGCGACAGGTCAAGAAGTTGATCGCCGGACCCGGCGTCTATATCTGCGACGAGTGCATCGATCTCTGCAACGAGATCATCGACGAGGAGCTCACCACCCCGCCGACCTTCGAGCTCGAGAACCTCCCGAAGCCGAAGGAGATCTGGGAGGTCCTGAACGAGTACGTCGTGGGCCAGGAGGGCGCCAAGCGGGCGCTGTCCGTCGCCGTCTACAACCACTACAAGCGGGTCCAGATGGCCTCGTCCGATGATCAGGGCGAGGACCCGATCGAGCTGCAGAAGTCGAACATCCTGCTGCTCGGCCCAACCGGCTGCGGCAAGACGCTGCTCGCCCAGACCCTGGCGAAGATCCTCAACGTCCCCTTCGCGATCGCCGACGCCACGGCGCTCACCGAGGCCGGCTACGTCGGCGAGGACGTCGAGAACATCCTCTTGAAGCTGATCCAGGCCGCCGACTTCGACGTGAAGAAGGCGGAGACGGGGATCATCTACATCGACGAGATCGACAAGATCGCCCGCAAGGCCGACAACCCGTCGATCACCCGCGACGTCTCCGGCGAGGGAGTGCAGCAGGCCCTCCTCAAGATCCTCGAGGGCACCACCGCCTCGGTGCCGCCGCAGGGCGGCCGCAAGCATCCGCACCAGGAGTTCCTGACGATCGACACGTCGAACGTGCTCTTCGTCTGCGGCGGCTCCTTCGGCGAGCTCGACAAGGTGATCGAGAAGCGGATCGGCAATCACGGCGTCGGCTTCGGCGCCGAGATCACGTCCGCCGCCCACAAGGACGCCGGCGAAGACTTCGAGCACGTGCTTCCCGAGGACCTCATGGAGTACGGCCTGATCCCCGAGTTCATCGGCCGCCTCCCCGTCGTCGCCGCGATCCACCAGCTCACCCGCGACGACCTGATCACGATCCTGACCGAGCCGCGCAACGCGCTGGCCCGCCAGTTCCGCCGCTTCTTCCAGTTCGACGACATCGACCTGGTCTTCGCGCCCGACTCGCTCGGCGCGATCGCCGACAAGGCGCTCGAGCGCGAGACCGGCGCCCGCGGCCTCCGCTCGATCCTCGAGGAGACGCTGCTCGACGTCCAGTTCGAGCTGCCCTCACGCGGCGACGTGCAGAAGTGCGTTGTCACCAAGGAGACGATCGAGAAGGGCCAGCGCCCGATGCTGGTCACCGACGCCACCGGCGAGCACGAGGTCGTGCTCGAGGACCCGGCGCTCGGCGAGCAGACCGCTTAGGTATCGGCGGGCGGGTCCTGTCGCCGAAATTGATCGACACGCGCAAGGGCGCGTGTCGAAAGTCAATTTCGGCGCCACCCGCCCGACGATCGCAGCGGGCTGTTCGCCTCGCTCGGGCGGCTGGGACTTATCCTGTCGGCATGAGCACGCGTTCTTCTCGTGAGCCACTCGAGACCGTCAGGCACCAGCTTCGGCCCCTGTTCGATCAGGTGGTCCTGAAGGAGCTGGACCAGGACCGGATGCGGCGGTCCGGGCTCGTGGTGCCCGCCGGCACCGACGAGCCGCCCCCCCAGCAGGGGATCGTGCTCGCCGTCGGGCCCGGCCTCGACTGGTGGGAGAACGCCGGCGTCGACATGCCGGTCCAGCCCGGTGACCACGTCGTCTTTCCCTCCTCGGCGGGCGTCTGGGTCGAGATCGACGAGGAGCGCCTGCTGGTCTGCCGCGTCGGGGAGCTCCTCGGCGTGCTCGAGTCGCTCGAAGAGCCCAGCTAGAGGGCGGCCAGGACTTCCGCGGCGGCGCGCTGTCCCGAGCGGACGGCGCCGTCCATGTACCCGTACCAGTAGTCCGAGGTCTCGGCGCCCGCCCAGTGAATGCGCTTGAAGGGCGCGCGCAGGGCCGTGCCGTGGGCGGTCAGCGCGCCCGGCCCCAGGTAGCCCTCGTAGCAGCCGCGGGTCCAGGCCTCGTGGGTCCAGTTCATCTCGAAGTACTCGCGCGGGTGGCGGGCGGCCTCGCCGAAGTAGGTGGCGAAGGCATTGAGGACCGCCGCCTTGCGCTCGCCCGCGGAGCGGCGCTGGTAGTCGCGGGCGGCGGCTCCCTCGATGAAGCCGAGCAGGACGCCGGGGCTGCCGTCGGGCGGAGAGTTGTCGAAGGTCACCCGGACAGGGCCGTCGAGCGCCACCGCCTGTCCGGTGAGGCCCGAGTCCCGCCAGTAGGGCCTGTCGTAGACCGCCTGGCACTTGATCGTGGTGCCCTGCGGGAAGCGCTGGAGCAGCTGGCGGCGGTCGGCGGGAAGGTGCGGGTCGTAGTGGATCTGGGCGGTGATCACCGGCGGGCCGGTGACGATCACCTGCTTGCCCGACGCGGTCAGGTTCTTGGTGAAGACGCGGACGCCGTGCCGGTGCTGCTCGATCCGGCGAGCCGCCTGCTTCAGCAGGATGCGCTTCTTCCCGATCCGTTTCGCCATCCGCTTCGAGATCTGCCAGGAGCCGCCGATGAAGCGGCTGTCCTGCGCGCCGTCCGGGACGTTGAAGAGCCGGTTCAGGTCCGGGGCCGTCGTCTCGTTGGTCGCCGAGGCGATGTAGAAGAGCGCGAAGAGCAGGGAGAGGTCGCTCGACTCCGCGGCGAAGACCGCGCCGATCCCGCTGTCGAAGAGCGCGCGGGCGTTGGGCACGTGCATGTTGGCCTGCTTCCAGGTCTCGAGCGTCTGGCCGTCCCAGGCGGCGGCGTCGGGCGCCGTCCATGGCGTCGCGACCGGGACGGTGCCGGCCATCTTGTTGAGGCTGGTGACCGCGGCGAAGACTTCCCCTATGGCGGTCGGATCCGGGGGGATCGGCCCGAGCGGCCCGCCCGATGCATACGGAGTGAGGACGCCGTTCGCCCAGTAGACGTTGTTGCCCGTGTTGTAGGTCTTGAAGGTCCCGATGCCGAGCTCGCCGGCGAGCGCCATCAGGTGGTCCTGGGTGGGGCCGACCCATTCCCCGCCGACCTCGGCGATCTTGCCCTTCCCGATCTTGTGGTTGAGGGTGCGGCCGCCCACGCGGTTGCGCGCCTCGAGGATCAGCACCGAGTGGCCGCCTCGCAGCACCTCGCGTGCCGCGGTCAGTCCTGCGAGGCCTGCCCCGATCACGATCACGTCCGCTCGCCGCCTCCGGCGCCGGTTCTTCGGCTTCCCGGCCTTGGCCTCCTCGGCGGCCGGCTCCCCGAGGGCACCCGGCGACAGGTAGCCGCCGAGCGCGGCACCGGCTGCCGCGCCGGCCCCGGCTCCGATGAACCGGCGTCTGCTCAGGCCCTGCTCGTCGCGGTCTCGTCCCTGACCCACGGAGCTGCAGTCTGCCGATCTCGGCACCCGTCCGCTTCGTGGCCGCAACTAACATCGCGCCGATGGACGCGACCAGCCGCGGAACGCTCGAGGCGACCACCCGCTGGGACCCCGGCGCGGTCGAGGAGCGCGTCTTCGACCGTTGGATCGAGGGAGGTTGGTTTCATCCGCCGGCCGAGGGCTCGCCGGAGGACAACTTCTCGATCGCGATCCCGCCGCCCAACGTCACCGGCGCGCTCCACATGGGCCACGCCCTGAACGGAACGATTCAGGACGTCCTCGTCCGGCTCAACCGGATGCGCGGCCGCAACACGATGTGGATCCTCGGCACCGACCACGCCGGGATCGCGACGCAGTCCGTGGTCGAGAAGGAGCTCGCGAATGAGGGGACGCTGCGGCGGGAGCTCGGTCGCGAGAAGTTCATCGAGAAGACCTGGGAGTGGCGCTACCGCTACGGCAACACGATCATCGAGCAGTACAAGCGCCTCGGCGCTTCCTGCGACTACGACCGCGAGCGCTTCACGCTCGACGAGGGATATGTCAGCGCCGTCTACCGCGTCTTCGCCGAGCTCTACAGCAAGGGCTGGATCTATCGCGACAACTACATGGTCAACTGGGACCCGGGGTTGCACTCGGCGATCTCGGACCTCGAGATCGAGAACCGAGAGGTCACGGACACGCTCTATGAGATCGCGTACCCGCTGGAGGACGGCGGCGAGCTGATCGTCGCGACCGTGCGCCCGGAGACGATGCTGGCCGACACGGCGGTCGCGGTCAGCCCCGATGACGAGCGCTACCGCGACGTCGTCGGCAAGCACGCGATCCTGCCGCTGGTCGACCGGCGCCTGCCGGTGATCGCCGACGAGCACGTCGATCCGGAGTTCGGGACCGGCGCGCTCAAGATCACCCCAGGGCACGACCCGAACGACTTCGAGATCGGCCGCAAGCACGACCTGCCGGCGATCAGCGTGATCGGTGAGGACGGGCTGATCACCGATGAGGCACCCGAGCGCTTCCGTGGCATGACCACGGCCGATGCCCAGAAGGCCGTCGTCGCGGAGCTCCACGAGCAGGGGCTGATCAGGGGCGAGGAGCCCTATTCGCACACGGTCCCGTTCTCACACCGCTCCGGCGAGCGCATCGAGCCGCTGATCTCGCTGCAGTGGTTCTGCCGCATGGACGAGATGGCGAGGCGCGCGATCGACGTCGTCAATGAGGGCAAGGTGCGAATCACCCCCGACGGCGCGCGGCGCCAGTACCTCGACTCCATGGAGAGGATCCCGCCCTGGTGCATATCCCGCCAGCTCTGGTGGGGTCACCGGCTGCCGGTTTGGTACCGGGGCGACGAGACCCACGTCGGCGAGGGACCGCCGGAGGGGGAGGGCTGGGAGCAGGAGTCCGACGTGCTCGACACCTGGTTCAGCTCGGCGCTCTGGCCCTACGCGACTCTCGGCTGGCCGGACACCGACGCGCCCGAATTCAACGCGTTCTTCCCGACCGACGTGCTGGTCACCGCCCGGGACATCATCGCGCTCTGGGTCGCCCGGATGATCATGACTTCGCTCGAATTCACCGGCGCGGTCCCGTTCTCCGACGTCTACGTGCACTCGGTGATCCAGGCTCCCGACGGGCGGCGGATGTCGAAGAGCCTCGGCACCGGCATCGACCCCCTCGACGAGATCGACGAGCACGGCGCCGACGCCCTGCGCTTCGGCCTGCTCGCGATGACCTCGACGCAGGACGTCCGCTTCTCCCAGGCGCGCGTCCAGCAGGGCCGCGACCTGGCCAACAAGATGTGGAACGCCTCGCGGCTGGTCCTGATGGAGGCCCGGGACGACGTCGAGCCGGGTCCGCGCTCAGACCGTGTCGAGGACCGCTGGATCGCGTCGCGCCTGCAGCGCGCGATCCGGTCGGTGACGGAGTCGATCGAGGCGTACGACTTCGCCCACGCCGCGCTCGACCTCTACGACTTCTTCTGGTCGGAGCTCTGCGACTGGTACCTGGAGATCGTCAAGCCCCGCCTCTACGACGGCGACGAGGACGCCTCGGCGACCCTGCTCTGGGCGCTGGAGGAGGTGTTGGCGCTGGCCCACCCGCTGATGCCGTTCGTCACGGAGGAGATCTACTCGTACCTGCCGAACCGGCCGGCGGAGGCCCTGGTCATCCATGCGTTCCCGGAGGTGAACGAGGCGCTGATCGACGAGGCGGCGGAGTCGGAGATCGGCCAAGCGATCGCGCTGACACGCGCGCTGCGCCGCTGGCGGCAGCTCGCGGAGGTGCCCGTCAAGCAGGTGCTCGTCGCCCGCGCCGACGACGAGAAGCCGCACGATCTGGTCTCCCGGTTGGCCAAGGTCGAATTCTCCGACGATGGCGGCGAGCCGATGGCAAGCGTCGGCGGGGTGGAGCTGCTCGAGACGGAGGGGGTCGATCCGAAGGCTGTGGCCGCCCGGATCGAGGAGCGCCGCGAGAAGCTGCGCGCCGAGGTGAAGCGCGGGGAGGGCAAGCTCTCCAACGATGGCTTCGTCGCGAAGGCGCCGGCGGACGTGGTCGACGCCGAGCGGGAGAAGCTCGCCGCCTACCGCGCGGAGCTCGAGGAACTGGGCGGATAGCGCGCTCCGACGAGATCCTGCGCCGGCGCGAGGTCCTCGGCTGGAAGCTGGGGCTGGAGCGAATGCGGCGGCTCTGCACGTTGCTCGGCATGCCGCAGAACCGCTTCGCCTCGATCCACGTCGTCGGCACCAACGGCAAGACCTCGGTGACGCGGATGACGGCCGCGCTGCTCGAGGTGCACGGGGTCTCGACCGGCGCCTATCTGTCGCCGCACATCCACTCCTGGCGCGAGCGGGTGATGATCCGGGGCGAGCCGATCTCGGAGGAGGCGTTCGTTGAGGCGCTAGAGCGGGCCGAGCAGGCGGCGGAGGTCGCCGATCGGTCGGCCGGGGAAGAGGGCCCTGTCACCCAGTACGAGCTGCTCACGGCGGCGGCCTTCGTCGCCTTCGCGGCGGCGCGAGTGCAGTACGCGGTGATCGAGGCCGGGCTCGGCGGCCGGCTCGACGCAACGAACGTGATCCCGTCGAAGCTGACGGTGCTCACCTCCGTCGGGCTGGATCACACCGAGTGGCTGGGGGAGACCGTCGAGGAGATCGCGGCGGAGAAGGTGGCGGTGTTGCGGGGCCACACAACGCTGATCAAGGGCGAGATGCCCCCCGAGGCCGATGCGGTTGTCGAGCGAGAGGTTGAGGGCCGTCACGCAACGAGCCGCTGGGCGGTCAGCGTCGCCAACAACATGGTGCCCGGCTATCAGGGGAGGAACCTGGCGCTGGCGCAGGCCGCAGCAGGCGAGGTGCTCGGCCCCCTAGACCCGGGAGCCACGGCCGACTTCATCAAGAGGCTCGCAAGTCGAGAATTCCTGATTCGTGGGCGCGCGGAGCTGATCCCCGGCAATCCGCCAGCGATCTTCGACGCAGCTCATAACCCCGACGGTGCCCGAGCTCTGGCTGAAGCACTTCCCGGGCTTACCGACGGCGCCGACGTCGTCTGCTGTCTCGCTGTCCTGGAGGGCAAGGACGCTCCCGGCATTGTCAATGCCCTGGCGCCTGCCTGTTCGCACTTCGTCTGCACGGAAATACCGGCGGACGCGATCGAGGGCTCCGGCAGGCCTGGCGGCCGGGCACGGCCGGCGCTCGAGCTCGCCGCGCTCTGTGAGAAGGCCGGCGTCGAGGCCGAGGCGATCGCCGACCCGGTCCCTGCGTGGGCGCGTGCACGCGATTTGGCCAAAGCGCGGGGCGGGGTCGCGCTCGCGGCCGGTAGCCACTACCTTCTGGCGTGCCTATGGACAGAGAGGCCCGCTCAGAGCTCTTGACGATGATGGGCCTGGTGGCCATCGTCGTCGCGGTGGTGATCCTGGTCTTCTTCGCCTTCGGCTACGTGTTCGGTCTGCTCTTCCTATAGGCGCCAACGAAAGCCTCTGACTCCAATGCCAGGCAGGGTTTCACGCCCCAATAAGGAAGTACGTACACTCGCGGCTCCCAATTTCCTATGCCTCTCGCACTCTTCGGAATTGACGGCGGCCTCGGCCTAGTCGTCGAACTGGTTGTCCTTTTCCTGATCGTCGTCTATCTGGCGCTGATCTACTGGACATACCTCGACGCCCGCCGGCGGATCGAGGACCCTGTGCTGATCGCCTGCGCGACTGCCGCGTCGGTCTTTCCCTTCCTGGGGACGGTCGTCTACACGATCCTGCGCCCACCGGAGTACTTGGAGGACCGCGAGGAGCGGGAGTTGGAGTTACGAGCGGCCGAGCTCGAGCTGCGACAGCGAATCGAGCAATCGTGCCCCCACTGCGAATATCCGATCGAGCGCTCCTATCTGCGCTGCCCGAATTGCGAGCGGCGCCTGCGCAACCCCTGCCGCAAGTGCCACAAGCCGCTCGACCCGCGCTGGGGGATCTGCCCGTACTGCGAGACCGAGGTCCGCAAGCAGCAACGGCCGGAGCGCGAGACGCGCCGCACCGACCGCCAGCGAACGGCCCGAGCCTCCGCCCAGCGTCAGGCCGCCGGCTCATCCCGCTCGGACGGGCCCACCCGCCGCCAGGACCGCTCCGCCGTGGCGGCGCGCCCCCAGCAGCGCCCGAGCAGCTCCAGCCGCTGATTGTCGATCTTCGTCCGGGCGTCCGGACGAAAATCGACGGGCGAGCTATGCGCGCGCCGTCAAGAGCGCGCGGATCGTCTTCGCGACCTCGCCCGCGTCGCCGGTGACCTGGTGCCAGGTGAAGCGGACCACCTCGTAACCGAGGACGGCCAGCCGCGCGTCCCGGGCGCGGTCCTCTTCGAAGGCCGAACGTGTCCGGTGGGATTCCCAGCCGTCGACCTCGACGATGAGGGACCTATCAGCCCAGAGGAAGTCCACGACGTAGCGGTCGACCGAGACGTTCACCCCGGGCTGGGGAAGGCGGTGTCGCCGGCAGAGGGAGAGCATCCTGGCCTCGAGCTCCGTTCGTGCCCCGTCGTCCTCCTGATCGCCGATTGACAGACGCCGGAATTCTGCCTCCCGCTTGGCCGACGCAAATTGGGCTGGGGAAAGGAGGGGACGAAGGTCGTCAAGGGTTCGAGCCGGTGTGGTCACCGGGATGCCCCGGCGGTTTGTGCAAGACGAGGCAATCAAGGTGGTGGAGCGGTGGAGGGTGATTCCGGCGCGAGTCGTTCTCCCGGCCGTGCCTGTGACCACGATGTCGACAGGTCCGTTGCGCGGGCGCAGGATTCCCCAAAGGACCGCTGCGCTCCGATGACTGAGGACGGCGCCTTCGCCATGAGCGAGGACGGCCGCCATCCATCTGCCCTCATCGCCGAGGCTGCGGTGGCCGACGGCGTAAACACCGCGATGAATGCGGTGCAGGCGAGCGGCGGCGACTCGGCGGGCAACACCTGTCGATGACAGGCCGGCGTGTCGGAGCTGGTCGCGGGAAACAACGCCGTACTGAGAGGTGGCAATGCGGGTGATGAGCGCGTCCGGATCCGATTTGTCGAGTTTCGTCCGCACGTCCGGACGTAAGTCGACAAAGGTCCCGATCTCTCCCCCTTTCACTGCCGGTTTTGGTCTCTCGAGCGCCGCGGACCACCGTTTGCGTGTAGCTTGCCCCGCCGATGGCCGACCAACGCACCCTGATCCTGGTGAAGCCCGATGCGTTCGAGCGCGGGTTGACCGGCGAGGTGATCGCCCGCTTCGAGCGCAAGGGGCTTCGCCTCGTCGCGCTGAAGCTGATGCAGGCCGACGTCGAGATCGCCAACGTCCACTACGAGGAGCACGCGGACAAGCCGTTCTTCGGCGAGCTCGTCGAGTTCATCACCGGCAGCGAGCTGGTGGCGATGGTCCTCGAGGGCCCCAACGCCGTGAAGGCCGCGCGCCAGGTGATCGGCGCGACCGACCCCGTGGAGGCCGAGGCGGGCTCGATCCGCGGCCAGTACGGGACCGAGGTCACGTTCAATCTCGTGCACGGCTCGGACTCGCCGGAATCGTCGGAGCGCGAGATCGGGATCTGGTTCCCCGAGCTGTAGGGGCCACCGGGCCGCTGTACTTCGGAGCGGCGGCGGAGCCGCAGGTGCAAGGGCGCGCGACAGCGCGACCCGTGTGATGGACTGGGCGGCCGCTCGTGGCCCCGACCCGGATAGTCCTCGCTTCGAAGTCCCCGCAGCGCCGGGCGCTGCTGAAAGCGCTGGGTGTGGACTTCAGGGCGATCGCGTCGGATGTCGAGGAGACGACCGAGGGAGACCCGCGGGAGGTCGTGCTCGCCAACGCGCTGTCCAAGGGACGGGCGGTCGCCGCGCGGCGGCGCCGCGGCACGCTGGTGATCGCGGGGGACACGGAGGTCGTCGTCGACGGTCGCGCCATCGGCCAGCCGGCGCTGGAGGGTGAGGCGCGCTGGTGTCTCGAGACGCTCTCGGGCCGCTCGCACGAGGTCCTCGGAGCGCTGGCTCTGATCGGCCCAGACCTGGTCGATGGGGAGCTCGCCGTCCGGACCGGTCTGGAGTCCAGTCGGGTGACCTTCGCGAAGCTGGGCCCCGAGCTGATCGATCGCTATCTCGCCAGCGGCGAGTGGCGGGAGAGAGCGGGCGGCTACGCCGTGCAAGGATTGGGCTCCGCGCTGGTCGCAGGAATCGACGGCGACGTCTCGAACGTGATCGGTCTGCCGGTTGGGCTGCTGCTGCGGCTCGCTCCGGAGCTGGCGACGAGCTGACGGCAGAGTTCTTGCCCATTTTGGGCATTTAATCCGAGCCGCTAGGCTGCGCTCGACTTGCCGTTACTGGGTATCCACATGAACTTGCTCACCTCGATATCCCCTGCTCGCGACATGGCCGTCGACCTCGGAACGGCGAACACCCTCGTCTACGTCCGGGGCCGGGGCATCGTCGTCTCGGAGCCCTCGGTGGTGGCGGTCGACGTCGGCAGCGGCGAGGTCCACGCCGTCGGAGCGGAGGCCAAGCAGATGCTCGGCCGCACGCCGTCGACGATCAACGCGATGCGTCCGCTCAAGGACGGCGTGATCGCCGACTTCGAGGTGACCGAGTCGATGCTGAGGTACTTCATCAAGCGCGCCAACCCCAGCCGCTTCACCCATCCGCGCGTCGTGGTCTGCGTTCCCTCCGGCGTGACCGGCGTCGAGAAGAGGGCGGTCGAGGAGGCCTGTCTCGGCGCCGGAGCCCGCGAGGCCTACCTGATCGAGGAGCCGATGGCGGCCGCGATCGGCTCCGGCCTTCCCGTCAGCGAGCCGACCGGCAGCCTGATCGTGGACATCGGCGGCGGGACGACCGAGGTCGCCGTGATCTCGCTCGGAGACATCGTGGTCTCCCAGTCGATCCGCGTCGGCGGTGACGAGATGGACGAAGCCATCGTCAACTACTGCAAGCGAGAGCATCAACTGCTGATCGGCCATGGGACCGCCGAGGATCTCAAGCACGAGGCGGGCTCGGCTGCGCCCCTGAGTCAGGAGGTGGATATCGAGATCCGCGGGCGGGATCTCGGCTCAGGCCTGCCGCGAGCGGTGAAGCTCAACTCCGAGGACGTCCGCAAGGCGGTAGACGAGCCGATTGCTCAGATCATCGCCGCCGTTCGCGACACGCTCGACCGGACTCCGCCCGAGCTGGCCGGGGACCTGATGGAGCGGGGAATGACGCTCGCGGGGGGTGGGGCTCTCTTGCAGGGTTTCGCCGAGCGAATGAGCGAGGAATGCCAGGTGCCCGCCAGGCTCGCCGAGTCGCCCCTCACCTGTGTGGCGACCGGATCCGGCCAGGCTCTCGAGGAGTTCGAGGCGATCAAGCGAGCGCTGAAGAACTCGCGGGTGCGGAGGCGGTTCTGAGGTGACCGACTAAGGGGGAAGCGCGGCCATGTACCTCTTACAGCGCCCTGAGGACATCCCGCCGCGCCTGACCAATCGCCTCAATGTCCGAGTGGCGGTCCTGACCGCAGTGGTGATCGCGGCCGTCGCCATGGTGACCCTGAGGCTCTGGTCGCTGCAGATCCTCTCGGGCGAGCACTACCGCGCGCTCGCCAACGACCATGGCGTTCTCAACGTGCGGGTGCACCCGCCACGGGGCGAGATCCTCGACCGGACGGGCAGGGTCCTGGTGGACAACCGGACGGTGATGGACCTCGAGCTGAGGCCCTCTGACCTGCCGAGCTCGCGTGCGGAGCGCCGGGCCGAGCTCCGCCGGCTCGGGAGCTTGCTGGGGCTCTCGCAAGGAGCCATCCGTCGCAGGGTCCGCGAGACGCCGCAGTACGCCGGGTACCCGGTCGTGCTGAGGCAGGGGGTCGACCGCCGCCTGCTCTTCTACATGCTCGAGAACAAGGAGAGCTTCCCGGGCGTCAGCGTCGAGCGCACCTACGTCCGCCAGTACAAGAATGGCTCGCTGGCCGCCCACATACTCGGCCTCGTCGGGCAGATCACCCCGCATCAGCTGACGAGGCCTGCGTATCCGTCGCTGAAGCCCGGCGACATCATCGGCCAGGCGGGCGTCGAGTACACCTACGACAAGTTCCTCCGCGGCACCGCCGGTAGCCGGCGGATCCAGGTCGATGCCCTGGGCCGGCCGAGGGGCCGGCTCGGCAGCCAGCCGGCGCGGGCGGGCGACAACCTCCGCCTGACCGTCGACGCGGGCCTGCAGGCGGTTGGCGAAGCGGCGCTGCGCGCCAAGGGGCTGCCGAGCGCCTTCGTGGCGATGAACGTGCACACCGGCGCGATCCTCGGGATGGGCTCCTATCCCACCTACGACCCGTCCTTCTACACGCGGCCCCACACGAAGGCGCAGTACGACGCTTTCGGCAACCGCCCGGGCGACCCGCTCGTGGATCGCGCGGACCAGGGCGGCTACCCGACCGGG
This sequence comes from uncultured Solirubrobacterales bacterium, assembly GCA_963747425.1. Classification (GTDB taxonomy): domain Bacteria; phylum Actinomycetota; class Thermoleophilia; order Solirubrobacterales; family 70-9; genus DASUPK01. Next base: position 158,158 of record CAVVFJ010000005.1, on the reverse strand, counting down.
TCCGCCTTCAAGCCCATCACCGCGACCGCCGCGCTGGAGGACAACCTGATCTCACCCAGCACGATCTTCGACGACACCGGCTCGCTCGACATCGGTGGGATCACCCTCCACAACGCCGGCGGCGCCGCCAACGGCCCGGTCGATATGAGCACCGCGCTGAAGATCTCCTCGGACGTCTACTTCTACAACCTCGGGCTGCATGCCCGCGCGAGCGGCAAAGGTGGCCAGATACAGGACTGGGCCCGTGCGTACGGGCTGGGCCAGAAGCCCGGGATCGACATCCCGGACGCCACCGCCGGCCTGATCCCGACGCCGGCCTGGCGCAACCGCGTCTACCGCGATCACTCCAATCCATACATCGATCGGACCTGGACGCAGGGCGACAACGTCAACCTGGCGGTGGGGCAGGGCGACGTCCAGGTGACGCCCCTGCAGCTGGCGCGGGCCTACGCGGCGCTCGCCAACGGCGGCACGCTCGTTACCCCGCATGTCGGCGGTCGGATCGTGGACGTCCACGGCCGGACCGTCCGGCGGATCAGGCCGGCGCCGAGCCGCCACCTGCACATCTCGGAGGAGACCCGGAACGTGATCCTCGGGGGCTTGCACCGGGCCGCCGACGAGGCGGGCGGAACCTCGGATGCGGTGATGGGCAGCTTCCCCATCCCCGTAGCCGGCAAGACGGGAACGGCACAGCGTGATGGCCAGCAGGACCAGTCCTGGTACAGCGTGATCGCGCCCTACGACAACCCGCAGATCGTCGTCGCCGTGACGGTCGAACGGGGCGGGTTCGGAGTCGAGTCGGCGGCGCCGATCGCGCGCACCATCCTCGAGCGCTACTTCAACCTCAACAGCGGCTCGGCCGGCGGCGTCAACGCTGCCGCCGCCAGAGCCGCCGGTCCTGGCTGATGGAAGCCGCGAAGCCCCCGCTGACGATTGCACCGCGCAGGCCACTGGCCGAGCGGCTGGGCCTGACCGGAGTCGACGGCATCATGATGGGAGCCGCCATCGGCCTGATCGCCTTCAGCGTCTTCACCCTCGCGACCTCGACCGAGAACGAGATCGCCGGGCGTCCCCTCTACTTCGTCGAGCGTCAGGCCCTCTACGCGCTGGTGGGGGTCGCGCTGATGCTCGCGATCAGCCGGATCGACTACACGCGCTTCCGCGACCTGCGGTTGACCATCTACGCCGCGATGGTCGGCTCCATCGCGCTGGTGCTCCTGGTTGGGACCGCCGTGCGCGGCTCGAACCGCTGGATCAACCTGCCGTTCTTCCAGTTCGAGCCGTCCGAGCTGGCGAAGGTTCTGCTCTGCCTGTCTCTGGCGGCGTTCGTCTTCGAGAGGATCAGGAGGCCATTCGGGCTTCGCCAGACGGTGACCCTGCTGGGCCTCGGGCTGGCCCCGGCGGCGCTGGTGTTCCTGCAGCCCGATCTCGGGACGGGGATCGTGCTGGTCGCGATCGCGCTGACGATCCTTTTCATCTCGGGCATCCCGTGGCAGCACTTCGCCGCAATCGGCGCGGCCGTGGCCCTGATCGCCGGAGGCGCGTATGCGGCCGGGTCCGCGGCGGGCGTCAGCTTCCTCCACGGCTACCAGCAGGACCGCCTCACTGCCTTCCTGCACCCGAGCGACGACCCGAGCGACGCCAGCTACCAGGTGAACCAGTCCGTGATCGCGGTCGGCTCCGGCGAGGAGGTGGGCCGGGGAGACGACGCAACACAGACTGAGCTCCTCTTCCTGCCGGAGCGGCACACTGACTTCATCTTCGCGGTGATCGGTGAGCGCTTCGGCTTCCTCGGCGCCGCCTTCGTGGTCTTCCTCTACGCGGTGCTCTTCTGGCGGGCGATTCGGGTGATCCGGATCTCATCGAGCTTCTACGGGACGCTGATCGCCGGCGGGGTGGTCGCGATGCTGACCTTCCAGGTGATCGTCAACGTCGGCATGAATCTCGGCCTGATGCCCGTCACCGGGATCACGCTGCCCCTGATCAGCTACGGGGGCTCATCCGTGCTGGGCACGTTCCTGGCGCTCGGCTTGCTGCAGAGCGTCCACGCCCAGGCACGGGATTGAGGTGGGGGGGAACTCTTTCAGTGCCGTTGAAGCTAGACGCTACGCTCGCCGCGTCCAGAAATGCACGGCTTCGCCACAAATCGGGTTGCTCTTCGGCTGCGCCTCGGAGCACCCTCGAATAACAGGAAGACATGTACCGCAAGCAGGTGCGTCGTCGACGGGCGGTGCTGTTGCTGCTCGTCGCCGCCTCACTGACACTGCTGAGCCTCTACTACCGCGAGGGGAACGCGGGGCCGCTGCATGGCGCGGAGAACGTGGTCTCGACCATCTTCTCCCCGATCCAGGGCATCGCTGACCGCGCGCTCAAACCCGTTCGCGACACCGTGAACTGGTTCCACGAGACCTTCGACGCGCGCGGGGACAAGGCACGGCTGCAGGACCAGGTGGCGACGCTCCGCGACCAGCTCTCACGGCAGCAGACCCAGCAGGCCGAGTCCAAGGAGCTCTCAGCGCTGAACGAGCTGACCAGCGGCGGCATCGTCCCCGACGGCACGGACCCGGTCACGGCGCGGGTGGTCGGCCGGTCGCCGACGGTCTGGTACTCGACCGTGACCATCGACAGCGGCTCCAGCGACGGCGTGCGGGTGGACGACCCCGTGGTCGCCGCTCAGGGTCTGGCCGGGAAGGTCACCCAGACGACCCCTAACACCGCCCAGGTCACCCTGATCACGGACGCCGACAGCGCCGTCACAGCGCGAGTGCAGCCGAGCGGCGCCACGGGGGTCGTAGAGCCCAACGTCGGCAACCCCAACGACCTGCAGCTCGACTTCCTCGAGCGCGGATCGCAGATCGCCAAGGGGCAGATGGTCGTCACCGCCGGCTTCTCGACCGGAAACCTGGGGTCGATCTTCCCGCCCGGGATCCCGATCGGGAAGATCACTCAAGCCACGGTGGAGGAGCAGCAGGCCTACCAGCGCGTGCACCTCTCGCCGTTCGCCGACCTCCGCGACATGGATTTCGTCAAAGTGCTGACGACCCATTCCGGAAAGGGCAGCGGATGATCCTCACGCCCGGCATCATCGCCCGGCTGGCCGCGCTCGGCGCGTTCGCCGCTGTTGCGCAGGTCGTCTGCTTCTCGAAGATGGACGTCTTCGCCACCAATCCCGACATCGTGCTGCTCGTCGTGTTCTCTGTGGGCGTGCTGGGCGGGAGCCTGACCGGGGCTGTATTCGGCTTCTCGGTGGGCCTGCTGATGGATTGCCTCCTGCTCGAGACCCTCGGCGGGTTCGCGCTCACCCTGCTGTCCGTGGGCTACGTCGCGGGGCGCTATCGCGAGACCGTCGGCCGTCCGACCCGCGGCGCGGTCGCTCTGCTCGGCGCCGCGTTGACCTTGCTCGGTGCGCTGGTGATCGCGGCGATCCAGATCGGCACGGGCGTGGACGCGAATGTCAGCTTCCTGGTCGTGCGTGATGCGGTCCTCAAGAGCATGATCGGCGCGGCTCTCTCGATTCCCGTCCTCCTGCTCGTCAGACTGTCCGTGCGCTCCGCGCTCGTAGACGAGCGACGGACGGCCAGGCGTCCCACCGGGCCGCGGGCCGTCGAGGCGCCCTAGATCCAGCCGTGATGTATCTGCGCACACCCGAATCCGAGCCCGAGAGGCGGACCTCTCCGCTCGCACTGAGGATCTCGATCCTGACGGGGCTCGCGATCGCGATCTTCTCCGTCCTCTTCCTCCGCCTCTGGTACGTGCAGGTTCTCTCGGGGGACAAGTACCGGGCGGATGCCAACGACAACCGGATCCGCGAGATCCGCGTGCAGGCCCCGCGCGGTGACATCCTCGACCGGAACGGCAAGGTGCTGGTGGCGAACCGCACCGAGCTCGCCGTGGAGGTCAGCCCCGAGGACCTGCCGGGCCCCGGCCGCACGCGCTCCCGGGAGCTCCACCAGCTCTCGACTGTCACGGGAATGTCGAGGGTCGAGATCCACAAGGCGCTCACCGGTGGCGAGAGGGCGGCGCCCGGCGGGCCGGTGATCCTGAAGAAGGGGCTCGGCGTCGACAAGGTCTATTACCTGCGGGAGAACCAGTCGAGCTTCCCCGGGGTGAGCGTCGAGCGAGTGTTCACCCGCGAGTACAAGGACGGGGACGTCGCGGCTCATCTATTCGGCAACGTGGGCGAGGTGACCGCCGAGCAGCTCAAGGAGCCGCGCTACGCGGGCCTCCATCAGGGAGACGCTGTCGGCCAGTCGGGGATCGAGTACGAGTACGACCGGTTTCTGAGGGGCAGGGCCGGGACGGATCGCGTCCAGGTCGACGCCCTGGGCAGGCCGACGGATCAGCTGAGAAGCAGGCCGGCCCAGGCCGGCGACGACGTGCGCCTCACGATCGACTCCGGCCTGCAGAGCTACGCGGAGGGCGCGCTCGACTCGTTCGGGCTGCCGGGCGCTTTCGTGGCGATGAACGCCCAGAACGGCGAGATCCTGGCGATGGGCTCGGCCCCGAGCTTCGACCCGTCGATCTTCACGCACCCGATCACCCAGCGCCAGTACCGAGCGCTCACCTCTCAGAAGACCGACGCGCCGCTTGCCAACCGCGCGATCCAGGGGCTCTATCCGACCGGCTCGACCTTCAAGCCGATCACGGCGACCGCTGCCCTCCAGGACCACCTGATCTCCCCGAACACGATCTTCAACGACACCGGCACGCTCAAGGTCGACATCCAGACACTGCACAACGCGGGACACGCCATCAACGGGCCGATCGACATGAGCGACGCGCTCAAGGTCTCCTCGGACGTCTACTTCTACAACCTGGGCCTCCACGCGAAGGCCTCCAAGGGCGGCGGCATGATCCAGGACTGGGCGCGCCAGTACGGGCTCGGCGAGAAGACCGGTATTGACCTACCGGCGGAGGTCGACGGCCTGATCCCGGACCCCGCCTGGCGGAACCGCCTCTACCGGGAGCACCTCACCGATCGCCCCTGGAGCGCGGGCGACAACATCAACCTGGCGGTCGGCCAGGGCGACCTCGAGGCGGATCCGCTGCAGATGGCGGTCGCCTACGCGGCGCTCGCGAACGGCGGCAAGGTCCTGAGGCCGCATCTCGGCGACGACGTGGAGAGCGCGACCGGCAGGGTGATCGAGGAGATCCGCCCGGGCCTTCGCCACCAGATGCACCTCTCCCCGTCCACCCGCGACACGATCATGACCGGCCTCACGCGCGCCGCGACGGAGCCGGGCGGGACGTCGTATCCCGTCTTCGGCCACTTCCCCTTCCAGATCGCGGGCAAGACCGGAACCGCGCAGAGGCCGAACCAGCCCGACCAGTCCTGGTACATCGCGGTTGCGCCCGCGAAGAACCCCCAAATCGTGGTCGCGGTGACGATCGAGCGGGGCGGGTTCGGCGTCGATACCGCCGCGCCGGTCGCCGCCCGCATGCTCGAGCACTACTTCAAGCTGCCGATCACGCCCACGGCCGGCACCGGGAAGACGCAGGAGTGATGGCGGCGGGATCCCGCCGGACCTCTACCCTGAGTGTGAGCGGCCCTTTCACGGGCGCCGCGTAGCCATGGAGGCAGCACCACTCACGCTCAGACCAGCCCGCGCCCGCGTCGGCGAGCGCCTTGGCCTCGCCTACTTCGACGGGGTCCTGCTCGGCGCTGCGCTCGCCCTGGTCGCGTTCAGCTGCTTCACCCTCGCGGTGGCGACGCCCAACGACGTTCCGGGCCAGCCGCTGTTCTTCGCGATGCGGCAGGGGATCTACGCGCTGATCGGCATCGCCCTGATGTTCGCCGTCGCGAAGATCGACTACTCCCGCTTCCGGGAGATCCGGGTCGGCATCTACTCGCTGATGATCGGGTCGATCTGCCTCGTGCTGCTGTTCGGGGCGGCGGCCCGCGGCTCGCGCCGCTGGATCGAGCTGCCCTACTTCCGCTTCCAGCCCTCGGAGCTGGCCAAGCTGCTGCTCGTCGTCGCCCTTGCGGCGTTCGTGATCGAGCGCACCCGCCGCGGCACTCCCGTCCGCCAGACGCTCCGCATCCTGGCGCTCGGGCTGGCCCCGGCCGGACTCGTCTTCCTGCAACCCGACCTCGGCACGGGAATCGTGCTGGTGGCCATCACGTTGACAATTCTTTTCCTAGCCGGGGTGCCCTGGCCGCACTTCGCGGTCATCGGTGGATTGGCGGCCCTCGCGGTCAGCTTCGTCCTCCTCATCGCCCCGGCGACCGGCCTGCCGAGCCCGCTTCACGGCTATCAGCAGGACCGGTTGACTTCATTTCTACATCCCAGCAATGACCCGAGCGACGCGAGCTATCAGGTCAACCAGAGTGTCACCGCGATTGGGTCCGGCGAGAAGACCGGACGCGGCGACAGCTCGACTCAGACCAAGCTCCTGTTCCTCCCCGAGCGGCACACGGACTTCGTGTTCGCCGTGATCGGGGAGCGCTTCGGTTTTGCGGGAGCCGCATTCGTACTGTCCCTATACGCCCTGCTGATCTGGAGAATGCTGCGCATTCCGACGCTCTCCAAGAACTTGTATGGGACCCTGATCGCCGGCGGCATCGCCGTCATGCTCATGTTCCAGATCCTGGTCAACGTGGGCATGACCCTTGGCGTCATGCCGGTTACCGGCATCACCCTGCCCCTGATGTCCTACGGGGGATCCTCGGTGCTTGCCACCTTCCTGGCGATCGGGCTCCTACAGAGCATCCACGCACAAGCGCGGCTCAGCTCCACACGCAGCAGGGCGCCTATCCCACTGTTGCGCTGAGCCACCAAGAGCACACCCACACCAACACCCCTGTACCCGGATCCGCCCACGGCGGTCCCGCGTACCTGTGGGCTGTGCCGCTCGCGCAGAAGAAAGGAAACACATGAAGAAGAACATCCTCGTCAGCGTCGACCGCGGTGAGACCCGCGTCGCCGTGCTCGAGGCAAAGGGCAGCCCCACCGAGGGCAAGCGCCGCAAGAAGGCGAGCCCGTCAAATGAATGGAAGGTGGCCGAGCTCTACGTCGAGCGTCGCGGCCGCCGGTCGATCGTCGGCAACATCTACAAGGGCAAGGTCGACAACGTCCTGCCCGGGATGGAGGCGGCGTTCGTCGACATCGGCCTGGAGCGAAACGGCTTCCTCCACGTCGACGAGATCGTCCTGCCGGACGGCAAGGCCGTCCCCAAGCGCGGCCGCGGCCGCGGTCGCCGCATCGACGAGCTGATCAAGCCCGGCCAGGAGATCATCGTCCAGGTCGTCAAGGATCCGCTGAAGACGAAGGGCGCGCGGCTCTCCATGCAGCTGTCGATCGCGGGGCGCTACCTCGTCTACATGCCGCAGGGAGGCGGCATCGGCGTCTCCAAGCGCCTCCCGGACGGCGAGCGCACCCGCCTTCGCAAGCTGATCGAGAAGGTGGACATCGGCGACGGCGGCGCGATCGTCCGCACCGCCGCCCAGGGCGCGAAGAAGGAGGACTTCGTTCGCGAGATCGCCTACCTGCACCGCCTCAACGAGGTGGTCAGCGAGCGCGCGGAGAAGTCCGACGTAGGCCAGATGGTCTTCCAGGAGGCAGACCTCTCGATCCGCGTCGTCCGCGACGTCCTGGTCGAGGAGTTCGAGGGAGCGATCATCGACGACCCCAAGCAGCACGAGCGCGTCACCAAGTTCCTCCAGCGCACCGCGCCCGAGCTGGCCGAGCGGGTCGAGCTCTACAAGGGCAAGGAGTCGCCGCTCGAGAAGTGGGGCGTGGAGGAGGCGTTCGACTCCGTGCTCTCGCGCCGCGTCGACCTCCCCTCGGGCGGTTACCTGATGATCGACTATGCGGAAGCTCTCACGGTCATCGACATCAACACCGGCAGCTTCACCGGCAAGGGCAAGGGCCGCCTGGAGGACACGATCACCAAGGTGAACGTCGAGGCCGCCGACGAGGTCGTCCGGCAGCTTCGGATGCGCGACATCGGGGGGATCATCGTCATCGACTTCATCGACATGGCGCGGGCCAGGAACCGCGACCAGGTGCTGAAGACCCTGAGGACGGCTCTCGATGAGGACCGCACCAAGACCTACGTGGTCGAGGTTTCGCCGCTCGGCCTCGTCGAGATGACCCGCCAGAACGTCACCGACGGCGTGCGCGAGATCCTCACAAAGCGCTGCCCGACCTGCGACGGCGAGGGCGTCGTCAACTCGGAGGAGACGGTCGCGATCACGATCGTCCGCAAGCTCCAGGAGGTCGTGGACGAGAACCCGGACCCGGAGGCCTATCTGGTCAGGGTCAACCCCAGGGTTGCAGCCGAGCTGCTCTCGCCCGATTCCGGCCTCACGGACCTCGAGGAGGAGACGGGCAAGCGCTTCCACTTCGAGGGCGGCGATGCTCTGCCGCTCGACACGTTCCACGTGGTCGAGAGCGGCGGGCGCGACGAGATCGAGGAGCGAGCCCTGCCCTTCCAGGTTGGGGAGGAGGTGCTGGTCTCGATCGAGGAGCCCCACATGTACAACGTCGACGATGCCGTCGCCCGGGTCGACTCCTACATCGTCAGCGTGGCCGGGGCGGGCCCTCACGTGGGCGAGCAGCGGATGGTGCGCATCGAGAGCGTCGGGCGCTCCGCCGCGACGGCCCTGCTGCTCGACAGCGAGGGAAACGTGGTGCAGCCCGGTGCCAATGGAAATGGCGGCGAGAAGCTAGAATCCTCGGCCTCCGGTGGGCGTCGGCGTCGCGGAAGCAGGGGCGGAAGGCGACGTTCCCGTGCCGGCGGTGGCAGCAAGAACTAGGCGAAAGAAGATCAACGTCAACGGCGGCCACAAACACCGCCGCCGAATCAGGAAGATCAAATTGACATGGCCAGCTACGCAGTGATCGAGACAGGCGGCAAGCAGTACCGCGTCGAGAAGGGCTCGACCCTCCTCGTCGATCGCCTGTCCGCGAAGGAGGGCGACAAGGTCGACCTCCGCGCCGTTGCCTTCCGCGACAAGGAAATGGTGCTCGGCAAGGACCTCGAGAAGGTCAAGGTCGAGGCGAAGGTCGCCGGCCACGAGCGCGGTCCCAAGATCCGCGTCTTCAAGTACCGGGCCAAGAAGGGCTACCGCAAGCGCGCGGGGCACCGCTCCGAGCTCACTCGGCTGGAGATCACCGACCTAAGCATGAAGTCGGCGGCCACAAAATCCGCCGCCGGATCAAAACGCAAGCCCGCGGCGAAGAAGGAGGCAACAGATGGCTCATAAGAAGGGACTCGGATCGAGCCGGAACGGCCGCGACTCCAACCCGAAGTACCTCGGGGTCAAGGTCTTCGCGGGGCAGGCCGTAAACGGCGGGGAGATCATCGTCCGCCAGCGGGGCACCCGGTTCCGGCCCGGCGATGGCGTCGGGATCGGCCGGGATCACTCGATCTTCGCCACGCGACCGGGCGTCGTCCAGTTCAGCACCGGGCGCCGCGGCCGCACGATCTCGGTCATCGAGAGCAGCTAGGCACCACAAGGTGTTTCCCGGCCGGGATGCCGGGTAAGCGGGAAAGCTCACGCTCTCGACCAGGAGGTGGGCTGTGCTCACGATCACGCCAGAGGCATCAAATGCCATCCGCGGAATCCTCGACGCGTCGGATGTGCCCGACGGCTCGATGTTCCGCATCAGCCCACAGCCGCAGGACGGATCCGCACCCGGTGCCGGCCTGACGGTGTCGGTCATCGAGGAGGCGCCGCCCGACGACAAGATCGTCGAGGGCGATGAGGTAGCCGTCGCCGTGGAGCCGAGCGCCGCGGCGATCCTCGAGGACAAGGAGCTGGACGCGACCGTCGTCGGCGATCAGGTCAACTTCAGCATCGGCGAGCAGGCGTAGAGCGCGCTGGACCGCCTGTCCGGCAGCTTTGGACAGCCGGGCGGTGTTGGCGGGTTGGGGCTTTTCCTAGCCTTGATCCATGGCGATTCGCCCGCTGATCGGCGTCACCACCTCCGAGGTTCGTGTCGCCGAGGAGGTTCACCGGGCCGCGGAGGGCGAGCCCCCGCGACCCGAGATGGCGCTCGGGCTTACCTACCTGAAGGCGATCGAGCGCGCCGGCGGAATCCCGGTCGCGATTCCTCCGCTTGGGCCGGAGGCGATCACCCCGCTGGTGGAGCGGCTCAGCGGCCTCTGCCTCTCCGGCGGGCCTGACATCCACCCCTCCGCGTACGGCGCCGATCCCCACCCGGCTCTCGGCCCGACCTGGCGCGAGCTCGACCTGGCCGAGATCGCGCTGGCCCGCGCCGCCGACCGGCGCGGCCTGCCGATCCTGGCGATCTGCCGCGGCGCTCAGGCGCTCAACGTCGCGCGGCGGGGAACTCTCTTCCAGCACCTGCCCGAGGGCGGGGGAGAGGTCGATCATCGCCCGGGCGACTACGGGCCCGACGTCGCCCACTCGGTGGAGATCGAGCCCGACAGCCTGCTCGCCGAGGCCCTGGGCGCGACCGCGCTCGACGTTCCCTCGTACCACCACCAGGCGGCCGACGAGCTGGGCCGCGAGCTGCGGGCGGTCGCCTGGTCGCCGGACGGGATCGTCGAGGGGATCGAGGCGATCAACCGCGACTTCGTGATCGGCGTGCAGTGGCATGCCGAGGGGGAGACGCCGGAGCACGGGCGATTGTTCCGGAGCTTCGTCAAGGCGGCGAGCCGTCACGACTCGGCTCGCGCCGAGCCCATTCCGATCCCCGCATAGAGCGCGGGAAAACCCGGAGGTCCGGCGCCTGACGCCCTGTTAGCTTGATCCCGTGTTCCGCCGGCCAGGAAGGTTGGCGACGTGCCTCGTCATTGCCGCGTCCGCAAGCGCCTTCGTCGCGGCGAGCGCCGAGGCCGCCTCGTCCACAGAGCAGCAACAGCTCGTCTCGGCGTACGCGCCGATCCTGATGCTGCGCGAGCAGACGGACTCGAAGAACTGCAACATCAGGGAGGAGCAGTTCAACCCGCCGACCACGGTGGACACCGTGCTCGGCAACCCGGGGGTGCGGCTCCTCCACTACGTCAACGGCAAGGACGTGCTGGTCAAGAGGGCCCCAACCGCCGCCGACGTCGCCGGACTGGGTGACGACTACTACCTCGATCTCCCAGGGGATCCCCTCGACGCCGGCTGCGACTACGGAACCGACTACAAGAAGCTGAGGGACGAGGGCAAGGCGCCGGCGATCACCTACGCCCACATCGCACGAGAGCCGGGCTACACCGGCATCGTCGTCCAGTACTTCTTCTTCTACTACTTCAACCAGTTCAACGACCTTCACGAGGGCGACTGGGAGGGCATGCAGATCGCCTTCGACGCCGACACCGCCGCGGGGGCGCTGGCCAAGGGGCCCTCGAAGGTCGCCCTGTTCCAGCACGCCGGGGGGGAGCGCGCCGACTGGAGCGACAAGAAGGTCCAGAAGGACGGCAATCACCCGATCGTCTATTCCGCCGCCGGGTCACACGCGACCTTCTACGACAACGCGATCTACATCGAGAACGGGTCGCACGGCTCCGGCGTGGGATGCGACAACACCTCCGAGCCGCTGATCCGGTCTGACCCCGCGCCGGTCATCGTGCCCACGGCCGCGGCGCCGGGAAGCGACTTCCAGTGGCTCAGCTACCTGGGCCACTGGGGCCAGCGGGAGAAGGGATTCAACATCGGCCCGCAGGGGCCCACCACCAAGAAGCAGTGGCTGCTGCCGTTCACCTGGATGGACGGGGTCCGCCAGGACAGCCCGCGGCTGCCGGGCGGAGCGATCCTCGGGCCCGCCGCCTCGACGGCGTTCTGCGGCGCGATCGAGGGCGTCTCGGAGTTCATCAACCTCGAGGCGAAGACGACCTTCGGGGCGATCGGCCTGGGGTTGGCTCTGCTCCTCCTGATCGTCGTCCCGCCGCTGTTCACCCGCTGGCGCCCGGTGGATCTCTCCACGCTCAGGCATACCTGGAGCTTCGGGCAGCTGGTCCGCGGCGCGCGCCAGCTCTATGGCCGCCACTGGCGGATCATGCTGCTCATCGCCCTGGCCGGGTTCCTGATCCTCGGAGCGATCCAGGGACTGCAATACCTGTTCACCCAGCTCAACGGCAGCCAGAACTTCACGGTCTCGATCAGCCCTGGCGGCGCGGATTTCAGGTTCGACGGCTCGTTTGGCGGCATCGCCGAACCGATCGGCTTCGCCTTCGTCTCGGGCGCCGTGGTGGCATTCATGCGCCAGCTCGATCAGGGCGGGGACACCGGGTTGAGGGCCTCCTTCCGGGCGATCTACGAGCGGCTCTGGCGCGTCGTCGGCGGGCAGCTGCTCGTGACCGTCCTGGTGGTCGCGATGATCTTCACCCTGATCGGCATCCCCTTCGGCATCTACTTCTACGTCGCCTGGCAGCTCGTCCAGCAGGAGATCCTCTTCAAGGACTGCTCGATCCGGGAGGCCCTGAAGGGAAGCCATGCCCTCGTGCGCGGCCACTTCTGGCGCACGGTCCTGGTCGCGGGCTTCCTCTCCGTGCTCGGGGTTGTCACCGGCCCCGTCCTCGGCTTCTTCCTGATCTTCGCCAACCTCTCGGCGGTCCTCGTCAACCTGATCGGCTCGATCGTCTTCGCTCTGCTCATCCCCTACATCGCGATCGGCCGCACCCTCCTCTACTTCGACCTCGGCGCCCGGGAGTCGGAGGGCGTCGGAGAGCGGAAGCGCCGGCGCCTCAGGTTGACCCGGCCGAAGCCCGCCGCCGGCACGAGCTAGCCCATCGCTGAGGTGCCTCGGGGGCTAACTTCGCTCCGATGTTGTTCGACCGAGCCAAGATCTACGTCGAGGGCGGCCGCGGCGGTAACGGCGTGGTCAGCTTTCGCCGCGAGGCGCACGTGCCGCGCGGCGGGCCCGACGGCGGCGACGGCGGCCGCGGCGGGGACGTCGTACTCGTCTGCGACGCCCAGCGGCGTGACCTCGCCTCGCTCGGCCGCAGCAGGCACTTTCGCGCCGGCCGCGGAAAGCACGGCAAGGGCGCTCGGCAGCACGGCGAGAGCGGGGAGGACCGGGTGATCCCGGTCCCGCCCGGGACGGTCGTCCACGGGCTCGACGGCTCCGAGACCGAGCTGCTCGCCGACGGCCAGCGGCTGGTGATCGCACGCGGCGGGTCCGGTGGGCACGGCAACAAGCGCTTCGCGACCTCCACCCGTCAGGCGCCCCGCTTCGCTGAGCGTGGGCTCGAGGGCGAGTCGGGGGAGGTCGAGCTGCAGCTGAAGCTGCTGGCCGACGTCGGGCTGATCGGATTGCCGAACGCGGGCAAGTCTTCCCTGCTCGCCAGGCTGACAAGGGCTGACCCGAAGGTTGCGGACTACCCCTTCACGACCGTTGAACCGAATCTCGGGACGATCGAGTTGGAGGACCGGCAGCTCGTGCTGGCCGATATCCCCGGCCTGATCGAGGGGGCGGCGGAGGGAGCCGGGCTCGGCCACGATTTTCTCGCTCATGTGGAGCGGTGCCAGGTGCTCGTTCATCTCGTGGAGGTTGCGCCGGCGGAGGGGGACCCGGAGTCGAATTACCGGACGATCCGTGACGAGCTCGCCGACTACGGCGCCGAGTTGAACGGGTTGCCCGAGGTCGTTGCCCTGTCCAAGATCGATCTCCTGCCGGAGGATCAGCTCGACCCGTTGATCGCCGAATGGCGTGAGCGGCTGCGAGTGGAAGCCCCGGCGATCGTCGGGATCTCCTCGGCCACGGGGGCCGGCCTCGAAGAGCTGGTCCGGGAAATCTTCGCCGCGCTGCCCGAGCGGCTGACGGCACCGGGTTCGGCCGGGGAGTTCGAGGCAGAGCACCGCGTCTACCGGCCCGGGGAGGAAGAGGGCTTCGACGTCGTCCCGGAGGGCGACGGGAGGTTCCGGATCGCGGGACGCGGCATCGAGCTGCTGGTGGCGCGTCATGACCTCGAGAACGAGGAGGCTCTCGATTACCTGGAGGGCCGGCTCCGCGAGATCGGCGTGATCGCGGCGCTCGAGAGGGCCGGCTTCGAGCCCGGTGACGACGTCGTGGTCGGGGAGCTGGAGTTCGAGCTGGATCCACGCTAGGCCTGCGCCCGGGCCTGCAGCCGTCAACCCCCGCGAACCTACAATCGCCGCGCCATGACCGTGGTCGCGAAACTCGGCTCGTCGATCGTCGCCGGAGATCAGGGCGCGCTCCGCAGCGACGTGCTCGATCGCGTCTGCGCGCAGGTCGCGGAGCTCCACTCTGGGGGCGAGAACGTGGTGATGGTCACCTCGGGCGCGATCGCCCGCGGCATGCGGGTGCTCGAGCTCGGGCGGCGGCCCTCTGCGATCGACGAGCTTCAGGCCGCCTCGGCCGTCGGGCAGGGGAGCCTGTTCCGCGCCTACGAGGAGCGACTGGCCAACGATGAGGTCCGCGCGGCGCAGGTCCTGCTGACCGCCTCGGACCTCCAGCTGCGGACCCACTACCTGAACGCGCGCCAGACGCTCAGCAGGTTGCTCGACTGGCGCGTCGTGCCGGTCGTGAACGAGAACGACACGACCGCGACCGACGAGATCACCTTCGGCGACAACGACTTCCTGGCGGCACAGGTGGCGATCATGCTCGAGGCCCGGCTGCTGGTGCTGCTCACCGATCAGTCCGGCCTCTACACGAAGGACCCCCGGCAGAACCCGGACGCCGAGCTCGTCACCGAGGTGACCGCGGAGGGGCAGCTCGCCGGATACGAGATCGGCGAGCACACCTCGCCCTTCGGCCTGGGCGGCATGCGCAGCAAGGTGGCGGCAGCCGGGATGGCCGGCGCCTCCGGGATCGGGGCGGTGATCTGCGACGGGACAGCCGAGGGAACGCTGCTGGCGGCCGCCCGCGGCGACGCCACCGGCACCCGCTTCAGCCCGCATCCGGAGCGGACGCCGAGCTTCAAGCTCTGGCTCCGCTACGCGAAGCCGAGCCACGGCAAGCTGCTCGTCGACGACGGCGCCGCTCGCGTCCTGCGCGAGAGTGGCAGCAGCCTGCTGCCGGTCGGGATCACCGAGGTCGAGGGCGAGTTCGATGCCGGCGATGCCGTTGACGTCACCTGCGATGGCAAGACGATCGGCAAGGGCATCGTCAACTACTCCGCCAATGAGCTCCGCCGGATCAAGGGGATGCGGACCGAGAAGGTCCGGGAGCTGCTTCCGCATGCCTCCGAGGAGGCCGTGCACCGCGACTACTTCGTGCTGACCTGAGCGTCGATGCGGGATCTCCTGCGCGACCGCCGGGCGCTCCAGCAGGGGGCCGCCGGGCTGGTGGCGCAGCTCACCCAGGCGGCCGCCGGGCTCGGGATCATCCTCGTGATCCGGGAGGCGGGCGGCTCGCTGTCCCTCGCGGGCGCCGCCGCGGGCGCGTTCCTGATCGCGACCGGAGCCGCGCGCCCCGTCCAGGGCCGCCTGATCGACCGCCACGGGCCGCCGGCGGTGCTGATCCCGTGCGCGGCGCTTCATCTCGCGGGCTTCGGTGCGCTCGTCGCCTGGACCCAGCTCGTCGGCGCGACCTGGCCGGTTCTCGTCTTCGCCATTCCGATTGGATTGGGAGAGCCGCCGGTCTCGGCGAGCATGCGGATCACCTGGGGGCGGATGGCGGACGCCGAGGACCGAACGGCGGCCTACAGCGTCGTCACCCTGACCCAGGAGATCGCGGTTCTGCTCGGGCCGCTCCTGCTGGCGGCGATCGTCGCGGTCGCCTCGGCGGCCGCCGCCGTGCTGGTCGTCGCCGGCCTGGCCGGCGCCGGGACAGTCCTGCTCGCGGCGGTGATGCCGCGACGGCTGCACGCCGATCCGCCGGCCGGCCGGGGCAGCGCGCTGAGATCGGCGGGCGTTCGCCTGGCCCTCACCGTCAACCTTTGCTTCGCGCTGGCTCTGGGCTGCGTCGAGCTGGGGATTCCGGCATTGGCCGGCGAGCGCGGGGTGCCGGCGCTCAGCGGGGTGCTGCTGGGCGTGATGTCGGTGGGTGGGATCCTCGGCGCAACCCTCTACGCCGCCCGGCGGTGGGGTCTGACGGCCGCCGCGCGGCTGGTGTTGCTGCTCGCCGTCTATGCCGTTGCGATTGCGCCGCTGATCGCGACTCCGTCCTTCGCGCTGATGGTGGTCCCCCTGCTGCTCGCTGGCGCCGCGCTCAACCCGGTCGTGACGACCGTCGCGCTGCTGGTCGAGGATCACGCCGGCGCGGCGGCGGCCGAGGCTTTCGGCTGGCAGTCGACCTCGCTGGCGACGGGGGCGGCGGCGGGCAACGCCCTGGCCGGGCCGCTCGCCCAGTCCGGCGGGGCATCGGCCGCTTTCGTAGCAGCGACGATCGCCGCGGTCCTGGCTGTCGTGCTCGCGGGCTCTGCGCGACGCCGACTGGCTGCTTAGCCAGTCGGAGTACTAGAGTCTCGTGTCGATGGGCTCCGGAGAGGAAGCTGGCACCGTGCTCAGCGATTCCCAGCAGGCGATCCTGACCGCGGTTTGCGACACGGTCGTGCCCTCGCTGCCGCGCGACCGAGACCCCGAGGGGCTCTGGGCACGCAAGGCGAGCGACCTGGGCGTGGATGCCGGCGCGGCACAGCTGATCTCCGAGATCCCGGATCCCGAGCTCCAGGGCGGCCTGCTGCAGCTGATCGACGCTCTCGGCGGCCAGGGGATCACCAGCGCCCCCTCGCAGGAGTCGAGGGAGCAGATCCTCCGCAATACCGCGCTCGCGGATCCGCGCGCCGCCGCGGGAATCGGCGCCCTGATCAACATGACCCTCTTCCTCCACTACGGGGCGCCCGACCCGGAGACCGGCCAGAACCCGAACTGGAAGACCTTTGGGTACCCAGGCCCCATCTCCGCTCCGCCCCAGGTCTCAAAGCCGCTGCACATCCATGAGCCGCAGGGCTCCGAGGAGACGCTGGAGGCCGACGTCTGCATCGTCGGCTCGGGTTCGGGAGGCTCCGTCGCCGCCGCCGTCCTCGCGTCGCGCGGCCTGGACGTGGTCGTGCTGGAGGCCGCCGGCTACTACAACGAATCGGACTTCACCCAGCTCGAGCTGCCCGCCTACCAGCAGATGTTCTGGCGAGGGGGCCCCAACCCGACCGCCGACGGCAACGTCAGCCTGGTCGCCGGCACCACGCTCGGCGGGGGCACCACGATCAACTGGACCAACTGCCTGCGCACCCGGCCCTCGGTCCGCGAGCAGTGGGCTGAGCACGGCCTGGAGGGCGTCGACGGCCCCGAGTTCGACCGCCACCTCGACGCGGTCCTGGAGCGCGTCAGCGCCAACGACGGCTGCAGCGACCTGAACGGCACGCAGCAGCGGCTGCGCGAGGGAACCGAGGCTCTCGGCTGGAGCTTCGAGACCATCGTCCGCAACACTGACCCGGAGAGCTATACCCCCGAGCAGGCGGGCTATCTCGGCTTCGGCGATCAGTCGGGCAGCAAGCGGAGCGCGGATCGCACCTGGCTGGCCGACGCTCAGGAGCATGGCGCCAGGTTCCTCACCTTCACACGCGCTACGCGGGTGCTCACCGAGGGCGGCCGGGCGACCGGCGTCGAGGCCGTCTGGCAGACGCCGGACGGCCGCAGCGCCCGGGTGACGGTCAAGGCCGCGCGCGTCGTCGTCGCCTGCGGATCGCTCGAGTCGCCGGCGCTGCTGCTTCGCTCGGGCATCGGCGGGCCGGCGGTCGGCCAGAACCTGCGGCTGCATCCCTCGAGCGTCGTCGGAGCCGCGTACGGCACCGACCAGCAGGCCTGGTGGGGCCCGCCCCAGGCCGGGCTCTGCGACGAGTTCGCCGACACCGGCGAGGGCTATGGCTTCCTGATCGAGACGGCTCAGTACGCGCCGGGGCTGATCGGCTCGGCGACGCCCTGGATCTCAGGGCTCGACCACAAGCAGCGGATGGAGGAGTTCCCCTTCACCGGGACCTTCATCTCGCTCACCCGCGACCGCGGGGCGGGCTCGGTGGGCGTCGACGCGAACGGCGAGGCGGTCCCGCTGTACTCGGTGATCGATCCACTCGACCTCGAGAACCTGAAGCAGGGGATCGAGGTTCAGATCCGCCTCCACGAGGCGGCCGGTGCCCACCAGATCGGTCCGCTCGCCGAGGGTGCGCCGACCTGGCGCCGCGGCGACGACCTCGAGGCCTTCATCGCCGGCGTCCAGCGGATCCCTTTCCGAGCCGGCGGCTACAAGCTCTTCAGCGCCCACCAGATGGGCACCTGCCGGATGGGGGCGGACCCGGAGACGTCGGTTGCCGGCCCCTTCGGCGAGCTGCATGACACCAAGGGCGTCTGGATCGGCGACGGCAGCGCCTTCCCGACCTCGTCGGGAACCAACCCGATGATCTCGATCATGTCGCTGGCGCACCGGACCGCGGAGGCGATTGCCGACGATGCGGGCGCGTCGGGCGAGGCGAAGCCGGCCGAAGCCGCAACTGCATGAACGTCGGCCACAGGACCCGCCGGCGGATCTAAGAACCTCGAAAGTGAAGGAGCAAGACCTTGGCCACTGAAACCGCTGCCCCCGCACAGGTCGGGCACCCCGATGAAGAGATCGTCCGCGACCGCCTCTACATCGGAGGCGACTGGGTCGAGCCGTCCGGAAGCGGCACGATCGACGTGATCGACTCGACCACCGAGCGGGTGATCGGGCGGATTCCCGAGGGGACGGCCGAGGACGTGGATCGGGCAGCCGAAGCTGCTCGCGCCGGCTTCGAGGCCTGGCGGCAGGTGCCGGTCGAATCGCGGGTCGACGTCTGCACCGCGATCGGCGCCGCGCTCGCAGAGCGCGGGGACGAGATCGCCGCGCTCGTGGCCGCGGAGGTCGGGATGCCGCTGGCCCAGGCGCGCACGATCCAGGCGGGCCTGCCGGCGATGGACTTCGGCTCGCAGGCTCAGGTCGCGTCGGAGGTGGTCTGGGAGGAGCAGATCGGGAACTCACTCGTCGTCCGGGAGCCGATCGGCGTCGTTGGCTGCATCACGCCCTGGAACTTCCCGCTCCACCAGATCTGCGCGAAGGTGGCACCGGCCCTGACCGCCGGGTGTGCCGTGATCGTGAAGCCGAGCGAGGTCACCCCGCTCACCTCGTTCATCCTGACCGAGATCATCGACTCGCTCGACCTGCCGGCCGGGGTCTTCAACCTGGTCAGCGGGTACGGGCCGGTGGTGGGCGAGGCGATCGCCGCCAGCGACGGGGTCGACATGGTCTCGTTCACCGGGTCCACGCGTGCCGGCAAGCGGGTCAGCGAGGTTGCGGCCGGAACCGTCAAGCGGGTCGCGCTCGAGCTCGGGGGCAAGTCGGCGAACGTGATCCTCGACGATGCCGACCTGAAGGCGGCCGTCGGCTACGGGGTCGCGAACGTCTGTCTCAACTCCGGCCAGGTCTGCAGCGCCCACACGCGGATGCTCGTTCCTCGCGAGAAGCTCGCCGAGGCTACGGAGATCGCGGCCGCGGCGGCGGAGAGGGCCACGCCGGGTGATCCCTTCGACGATGGCAGCAGGCTCGGGCCGCTGGTCTCCGAGACGCAGCAGGAGCGTGTCCGGGGCTACATCAAGAAGGGCGAGGAGGAGGGCGCGAAGCTGGTCGCGGGAGGCGCGGAGCCGCCCGACGGGCTCGAGACCGGGTACTTCGTGCAGCCCACCGTCTTCTCCGAGGTGAAGCCGGACATGACGATCGCCCAGGAGGAGATCTTCGGCCCGGTGCTCTCGATCATTCCGTACGACTCCGAGGACGAGGCCGCCGAGATCGCGAACAGCACCATCTACGGGCTGGACGGGGGCGTCTGGTCGGCGGATCCCGAGCGCGCCAAGGCGTTCGCGCGGCGGATGCGCACCGGCCAGGTGCAGATCAACGGCGCCACCTTCAACCCGCTGGCGCCGTTCGGCGGCGTGAAGCAGTCCGGCCATGGCCGCGAGCTCGGCCGTTACGGCCTCGAGGAGTTCCTCGAGGTGAAGAGCATTCAGCTCTAACCCACGGTTTCGCACTCCCGCTTCGCCGGGTACCAGGTTCGGGAACCCGATGAGAAGGAGGGAAACCAGATGGCTGATGAGCTGAAGGGCAAGCGGATTGCCTTTCTGATGGCCAATGAGGGCGTCGAGCAGGTCGAGTACTTCGAGCCGCGCAAGGCGGTCGAGGAGGCGGGGGCCGATGTCGACGTGATCTCAACCGAGTCCGGGCAGGTCCAGGGATTCGAGCATCTCGACAAGGCGAAGACCTGGGAGGTCGACAAGACGACGTCCGAGGCCAGGGCCGAGGACTACGACGGCGTCGTGCTGCCGGGCGGTGTCGCCAACCCCGACAACCTGAGGACGGACAAGGATGCGGTGCGCTTCCTGCGCGAGTTCTTCGCCGCCGGCAAGCCGGTCGGCGCGATCTGCCACGCGCCCTGGATGCTGGTCGAGGCGGACGTGATCGACGGCCGCAAGGTGACCTCGTTCCCGAGCCTGCAGACCGACATCCGCAATGCCGGCGGGAACTGGGTCGACGAGGAGGTCGTCGTGGACTCCGGGCTGGTGACCTCGCGCAAGCCCGACGACATCCCGGCGTTCAACTCGAAGATCGTCGAGGAGTTCGCCGAAGGCGTGCACCGGGAGCAGAGCGAGAAGGCGCACATCTCGTAGCGGTTGGGCGGGTGTCCCGCTCGCCCAGAACGCTGCTTTTCATGCAGAGCGGCGCCTTCGGCGCGTGGAAGCTCGCAGTTACTCTTAGAGGGTGGCCACCGCAGCCAAGACCGTCGCCGAGGCCTGTCGTGAGGCCAAGGGCGCCTCGCACCTGCTTGCGCGCGCGAGCAGGGACGAGAAGGACGCCTGCCTGCGTGACCTCGCCGACCGCATCGATGCTGCGGTGGATGGCCTGCTCGAGGCGAACCGGGCCGATGTCGATGCCGGGCGCGAGGAGGGCCTGAACGAGGCACTGCTGGATCGGTTGGCGCTGACCGAGGCGCGGGTGGCCGAGATGGCCAAGGGCGTGCGGGAGATCGCCGAGCTGCCGGATCCGGTGGGCGAGGTGGTCGAGGGCTGGACTTTGGAGAACGGGCTGGACGTGGCCAAGAAGCGCGTTCCGATCGGCGTGGTGGCCGTCGTCTACGAGGCTCGCCCCAACGTGACGATCGATGCCGCAGCCCTCTGCCTGAAGAGCGGCAACGCGGCCGTGTTGCGGGGTTCGAGCAGCGCGGAGAGCTCGAACGCCTATCTGGCGGGGCTCCTGGCCGATGCGCTCACCGCGGCCGAGCTGCCGGCCGCGTCCGTCGTCCTGCTCTCGGGTGGCGGCCATGAGCAGCTGGCTGAGCTTGCCACCGCCGAGGGCGTGGTCGATCTGATCATTCCCCGCGGGGGTGAGGGGCTGAAGAACGCTCTGAAGGAGGTCGCAAAGGTGCCGGTGATGTACGCGGCCGCCGGAAACTGCCACGTCTACGTGCATCAGGACGCCGATCTGGAGATGGCCGAGCGGGTGGCGTACAACGCCAAGGTGCAGCGGCCGGGGGTCTGCAACGCGGCCGAGACGCTGCTCGTGCACCGCGATGTCGCCGCAGAGGTGCTTCCGAATCTGCTCGCGAAGCTGAGCGATGCGGGAGTCGAGCTGGTGGGCGACCGGGCCACCCGCGAGGCGGCCGGCGCGTTGTCCGTCGGCGAGGCCACGGATGCCGATTGGGACACCGAGTACCACGGCCTGAAGATGGCGGTCGGTGTCGTCGACTCGCTCGGCGAAGCGGTCGATCACATCAACCGGCACGGGACCGGTCACTCGGACGCGATCGTGACCAGCTCGCGGCAGGTGGGCGATGAGTTCACGGATGCGGTCGACTCGGCCGCGGTCTATGTGAACGCTTCCACGCGATTCACCGACGGCTACGAGTTCGGGATGGGCGCGGAGATCGGCAATTCGACCCAGAAGCTGCACGCGCGCGGGCCGATCGGGCTGCGCGAGCTGACCACCACCAAGTACGTCGTCCACGGCAGCGGACAGATCAGGGAGTAGCGACGTCGCCCGGATCGGGGTCCTGGGCGGGGCCTTCAACCCGCCCCACGTGGGACATCTACTGCTCGCCCAGGAGGCGCGCTGGCAGCTCGGGTTGGACCGGGTGCTGCTGATGGTGACCGGGCGGGCGCCGCACAAGGAGATCGAGGACGATCCCGGCGCGGACGTGAGGCTGGAGATGGCCATGCTGGCGTCGGGCGGCGAGGAGGGGGTGGAGGCGTCGGGCCTGGAGGTCGAGCGGGATGAGGTCTCCTACAGCTACCGGACCCTCGAGCTGCTGGCCGAGGCCGAGCCGGACAACGAGCTGTTCTTCTTGATGGGCGCGGACATGGCCGCCGGGCTGGCGAGCTGGAAGGAGCCGGAACGAGTGGTGGAGCTGGCAAGGGTGGGGGTGGTGCCGCGGCCGGGTGTCGGACTGGGAGCTGTCAACTCGGCGCTCGAGCGGCTCGGTGCATCCGACAGGGCGGAGATAATCGACATGCCACTTTGCGGAGCGTCCTCGACCACAGTCAGGCAGCGAGCGCGGGAGGGAAAGCCGCTCCGGCATCTGGTTCCGGATCCGGTGATCAAGGCAATCGCGGAGAAGGGCCTGTACCGGTGACGCGCGGAACGGAGATGAGCTCCGAGGAGCTGGCGCACCGGCTTGCCACGATCGCCGACGAGAAGAAGGCGACCGACCTGGTCGCCCTGGACGTGCGCCGGCTGGTCGGCTACACGGACTACCTGGTGATCTGCACTGCGCGGAACGAGCGGCAGGCGAAGGCGATCCACGACGAGGTCTACCACCAGCTCAAGCGTGACGGATGGCTGCCGGCTCGCGTCGAGGGGGAGAGGGAGTCCGAGTGGGTGCTGATGGACTACCTGGACGCGGTGCTGCACGTCTTCACGCCTGAGCCACGCGAGCGGTATCGGCTCGAGCAGCTCTGGGGCGAGGCGGGGCACCTCGATCTGGATCTGTCGGGCGCCCGCGGCGCTGCATAAATAGGCGTCCGAAGCCGCTCTTAGCCTCCCGCTCGTGTCGAAGGAGCGTTTTTCGCGCGCCTTGCGAGGCTACGACCCCGATGAGGTCGATGCCGCGCTTGAGGCGCGCGACGCCCGGCTCGCCCGCCTCGAGCGGGAGGCGCAGCGATTGGCCGAGCGGGTGGTGGAGCGCGAGAAGAAGCTCCAGGATGCCCTGAAGCGGCCGGTGGCGGCGACTGCTGACACTAATCGGGTCGCGCTGTCGCGCGCCCTCTCATCAGTCGAGGAGATCTACGGGCAGGCGCGCCGGCAGGCGACGCGGATCCGGATGAAGGCGCTTGAGGATGCGGTGCAGATGGCGGACCGGGTGACCGAGCTGTCCGGGCTCAGGGACGAGCTGGGGGCGCGGGTCACCGAGCTGGCCGATGTGGCGCGTGTTCGCCTCGGGATCGAGGAGGAGAACCGGTCGCCGGTCGGCACCGAGGCGGCCCAGTCCGGGGTCTACGCGGGAGAGGTCGAGGTTGAGGTTGGGCCGCTCGCCGACTTCGCGCAGCTGACGGGCTTCGAGGATGCCGCGGCCGGGATCGAGGGTGCCTCCGAGATCAAGGTCAAGCGCTTCTCCGGCGGCCGGGCGTGGGTCTCGATGAACTTGGAGAACCCGATCGACCTCCTGCGCGAGCTCGAGGAGAAGGCGCCATTCGACTTCGTGGTGCGCGACACGCGCCGCAACGGCCTGATCCTCGACGTGGACGAGGGCGGAGCCGAGCAGGGCCGCGCGGCGTAACGCTGAGGGCACACTTTCTCCACGTATCCCTGACGTTCGGCATGTCCCGCGCCACTCGCGACGCGCGAGTATCGGCAGGTGCTCACCTCCAACGACAAGGGCAATATCGCAGAGGCGGCGATCGCACTGGAGGCAGTCAAGCTCGGCGTCGACGTCCTCAGGCCGATCGCCGAACACGGCCGCTATGACCTCGCGTTCGATCTCAGGGACCGAATCATCCGCGTCCAGTGCAAATGGGCTCGCCTGGCGGGAGCCGTGATCTGCGTCAACCTCGTGGGCTATCGATGGACAAGCTCGGGCCCGGTAAGGACCACCTACGGCGCACACGAGATTGACGCGGTTGCCGCTTACTGTGAGCCCCTCAATTCGGTGTACCTGCTCCCCGTATCCGAGATCGCCGGCCGCGCGAGTTTCTATCTTCGGATCGCTCCCACCAAGAATGCTCAGCAGGCGGCGATAAACTGGGCGGAGCAATACCTGCTCTCTGGGGCTGTAGCTCAGTTGGGAGAGCGCTGCCATGGCATGGCAGAGGTCAGGGGTTCGAGCCCCCTCAGCTCCACTCCCAAGGCCGACGGTGATGGCACCGAAATCACCGTCGGCGCTCATCTCTTTCGGAATCGCTTCGGCTACTGGATGGAACGCGCCGCCGCCGGCGACGAAATCCTGATCACCCGCCGCGGCCGCCGCTACGCCCGCCTCGGCCCTCCGGATCCGCCGCCCGCCACCACAGATACCGCTCCGGCTCCAGCGCCAGCAGCGGACCCGGAGGCGTCTCCTCCCGGTACTGCTCGTACTTCGCGCTGAGCGCCTCCAACCCCACCGCGCCCTCGCCCACATCGAGGATCCGCACCGAGCCCAACGCCTGCACCCAGGCCAGCTCCTCCCAGTCATCCGAATAGCGATCGACCGTCAGCGCCGCCCTCGGATCCCGCCGCAGAAACGCCAGCCGCGCCGGCTCACCAGCCCGCTTCGGCTTCTGGTCGATCGCGCTCCAGATCCGCCCCTCGGCCACCGCGAACGTCACCGGCAAGACCCGCGGGGCCCCCTCGTCGTCCAGCAAACCAAGGTGCCCGACCCGCTCGCTCTCCAGCAACTCGTTTGCCCATGCAACTAACTCGGTAGGTTGATCGAAGGCCACCAACGAACTGTAGGTCGACGAAAGGATCGGGATGGAACTGGGAATCGGACTGCCGAACACCGTGCCGGGAACGACCGGCGACCAGCTCACCGACTGGGCGCGCGCCGCCGAGGACGCCGGCTTCTCCTCTCTCGGGACGATCGACCGCATCGTCTTCCCGAACTACGAGCCCGTCGTCGCACTCTCCGCGGCCGCCGCGGTCACCGAGCGCATCAAGCTCGTCACCGACATCCTGCTCGGGCCGTTGCGCGTCAACCCCGCAACGATCGCCAAGCAGTTCCTCTCGCTCGACGCCATCGCGGGCGGCGACCGGGCGGTCCTCGGCATCGGGGTCGGTGGGCGCGAGGACGACTACGCGATCAGCGGCCTCGACATGTCCGAGCGCGGCAAGTGGCTCGACGATGCCCTGGCCAAGATCCGCGCCATCTGGAACGGCGACGGCGAGCTCGAGTCGAAGGTCGGCCCCCGTCCCTCCGGCAAGGGCCCGTCGCTGATGGTCGGCGGGTACGTGCAGAAGGCCTTCGAGCGCGCCGCCAAGTACGGCGACGGCTGGACCCAGGGCGGGTCCGGCGCCGCCCAGTTCGGAGCGGACCTCGCCAACCTCGAGGAGGCCTGGAAGAAGGCCGGCCGCGACGGCCAACCCCGGACTCTGGCTCTGGGCTACTTCTGCCTCGGGCCCGACGCCGAGGCGAACGTCCAGGCCTACGTGGGCGACTACTACGCCTGGCTGGGTGACGAGGCAGTCCAGGGAATCATCTCCGGCGCCCCCAAGGACGCCGACAGCGTCAAGGCCGTCATCAAGGCATACGAGGAATGGAACTGCGACGAGCTCATCCTCTTCCCGGCCAGCAGCGATCCCGCTCAGGTCGGCCTGCTCGCCGAGGCGGCCGGCCTCTAGCGCCGCGCACTCCATCGGGCGGTGGCTCGGCGCCTACGCCCGGCTTGGTTGAGCCGGTGCCTCCGGCTCGCCGGCCGGCACGGTGCGCTCGAGCTGTGCCAGGCCGAGTCCTTCCGGGGCATGAAGCGCCAGCAGCTGGGTATCCGCGTCCGGGCGGCGTTCCCTCGTGGCGAGCGAGACCGCGATCATCGTCGCGAATGCCACTGGCACCGAGACCACGGCCGGCTGGGTGAGGAGGGTGGCCACGGCCCCCGGTCCGGGATCGAGCGCGAGTCCCGCGAAGATGGCGCCGGTCGCAAGCAGCGCCCCCACCGACATGCCGGCGGCCGCGCCCGGGGCGGTCAGCCCTCGCCACCACACCCCGAGCAGGAACATCGGGCAGAACGTGCTGGCGGCGATCGCGAACGCCCAGCCGACGAGCACTCCGATGTCGAGTCCCGCCGCGCCCAGCGCGACCGCGACGGGGAGCACCATTCCCGCGGCGGCCGAGGCACGGAAGCGGCGCCGCCGGTCGACCACCCCGCGCGGCCGACGGACCCGGCCCCACAGGTCATAGGAGAGGGTGCCCGAGATCGAGACGAGCAGGCCCGAGGCGGTGGAGAGGAAGGCCGCGAATGCGCCCGCGGCGACCAGGGCCGAAAGGAGCTGTCCCGGCTCGCCGGGCCAGGCGAGCTCGGGCACGCGCAGGACGACGCTGTCAGTCTGCCCGGTCACATACAGGGCCGGCGCCAGGGCCCGGCCGAGCATCGCGTACACCACCGGGAAGAGATAGAAGAGCCAGAGCAGGCCCAGCACCCGCACCGTCGTCTTTCGTGCCGTGGGCCCGTCCGGAGCGGTGTAGAACCGGACGAGGATGTGCGGCAGCCCCATGGTCCCCAGCACAGTGGCGATCAGCAGTGAGTAGACGAACAGCGGACCCTCCGATCCACCATCCCCGACCGGGCGAGACCAGGCAATGCCCGAGCCGGCATCGGCGTCGACGGAGACGGGAACCGCGGCGTCCGGCGGCAGGCGCACCTCACCCGCCGGGAGCGTCACCTGCTGACCTTTCCTCACGACTTGAATCTCCCCGCCCTCCGTGTACCTCGACCGGGCGGGGAAGACGACATCCCTGGACTCGTCGAGGTGCACGCTCAGGCCATCGGCCGGAGCACGCGGGACGCCGTCACCGAAGAGCGTGTTCTGGTCCGGCAGGCCCCCCAGGTAGATCAGCAGCAGGCAAGCCGGCAGAGCGATCGCGAAGGTCTTGAGCCAGAACTGGAACGCCTGCACGTAGGTGATCCCGCGCATTCCTCCCAGCGCGACGTTCAGGGAGACGATCCCGCCGACGACGACCACGCCCAGCCAATAGGGAGCGCCCGTCACCTGCTCGAGCGTGATGCCCGCGCCCTTCAGCTGCGGTACGAGATAGAAGCCGGTGATCCCGAGCACGATCGCGGCGGCGAGCATCCTCATCCTGGGGGACCCGAGCCTGGCATCTGCGAAGTCGGAGATCGTGTACGAGCCGTAGCGTCGCAGCGGCGCGGCGACGAAGAGGAGGAGCGTCAGGTAGCCGGCAGTGAATCCGACCGGCAGCCAAAGGGCTACGGCCCCGAGCTTCATGACGAGCCCCGCGATGCCCAGGAAGCTGGCCGCGGACAGGTACTCGCCCGAGATCGCGGCCGCATTCCACCACGGGCTGACGGCGCGAGACGCAACGAACAGATCCGACGTCGTCCGCGCAAGCCGGACCGTCCAGGTGCCGAGTCCGAGGGTCCCAGCGGTCACCGCCGCGACCGCGAGGATCGCGATCAAGGGCCGCCGACCAGGTCGCGAAAGGCCTCGTCGAGCGCGTCCGCACGCCGCTGATACGCCCAGCCGATGGCGACGAACAGGGGGAAGAGCGGCACCGCGACGAGCACCAGCGGCAGAGGAATGCCGGCGATGGTGATCGAGGCCAGGTGGGGGACCAGGAACAGCAGTAGCGGCAGGGCTCCAAGCAGGCCGATGAAGGCGATCAGGGCGGAGATCGACAGCGCGAGCTGAGCGCGGACGAGGCGTCGCAGGTAGACGTCACCGTGGGCAGTTGCCTCGGCCAGCTCGTCGCGCGGGGTACGCCTTCCCCGGCCGCGACCCGCTTCCCTCACAAGCCGAGCCTCCGGCGGAGCTCGCCGATCTCCCTCCTGGCCACCGGCACCTCGTGGTCGCCCGCCAGACGCAGCGTCGCCGTGCCGTTGAGCTTCGGCCTGACTTCGACCACGTGGCCGAGGTTGACGACGAACTGGCGATGCACCCGCGCGAAGCCGAACGCGCGCCAGCGACCGGCGATGCCACTGAGCGTCCCACGGAGCAGGAAGCGCCCGTCCTCGGTCACAACGCGCACGTAATCACCTGCAGCTTGCAGATAGAGGATCGAGCCTCGTGGCACCAGACGGGTGGCGCCTCGCAGGCCGTCGACCGGCACGATCTCACCGTCGCTCGGCCGCCCGCCCTCCTGGTCGCCGTTCGAGGGCGATGTGCCGTCGGCTGAGTCCTCGTGCACCGTGACGCCGCCGAGCTCGCCGATTCGCGCGATCGCCTCCTCGAGGCGCTTGTGACTGACCGGCTTCACGAGATAGTCGACCGCTCGAAGCTCGAAGGCCTCGACCGCCGCATCGGGATAGGCGGTCACGAAGACGACCGCGGGCGGTGTGGCGAAACGCGTCAGCACCTTGGCCACGTCGGTCCCGCTCAGATCCGGCATTCGCACGTCGAGGAAGACACCGTCGTAGGGATGCTCCGCCGCGTTGAGCCGGCGCAGAGCGACGCTCCCCGTCTCGGCCACGTCGACCTGGTGCACCGCGGGCGACCTGCGCAGCATCCGGACGAGATCGGTCAGCGCCGGGCGCTCGTCGTCGACCGCGAGCACCGACAGCCCCTCGGTCATGGCGCGGCCACCACCGTGCGGGCGCCGGGGAGCGACTTGGGCAGTGTCAGGGTGACCGTGGTGCCCTCCCCGAGCGCCGTGCGGATGTCCAGGCCGTACCCCTCCCCGAACGTGGCGAGCATCCTCTCGCTGACGTTGAAGAGGCCGATCCCACCGCCGGAGCCGGCCAGCGCGGCCTGCGCTGCCCGCGGGTCCATTCCCACCCCGTCGTCGGAGACCTGGACCTCCACGTCGCGGCCCAGGTCGACCGCCAGCACCTCGATGCGCCTGGGACTCGCGCTCCCCTCGACCCCGTGCCGTACCGCGTTCTCGACCAGCGGCTGCAGCGAGAGGACGGGCAGCGGGGCCTGCAGGACCTCCGGTGGAACCTCGAGCCGAACCTCGAGGCGATCGCCGAAGCGAGCCCTCTCCAGGCTCAAGTACTTCTCGACGTAGCGAAGCTCCTCGGCCAGGGTCACGTAGGAGCGCTCCGTCTGGAACGCGTAGCGGATGAACTCGGCGAACTCGCTGAGCAGCTCGCGAGCCTCCTCAGGGCTCGTGTGGATGTAGCTCCCCACGGCGGCGAGGGCGTTGTAGATGAAGTGCGGCGAGATCTGCGCGCGCAGAGCCCGCAGCTCGGCCTGCGCGAGCCGCTTCTCCTGGTCGGCGAGTCCGGCGAGCGCCAGCTGCGCGCTCACCAGGCGTGCCGCCTCCTCGACCCCGCGCGTGTCCTCTGGCCTGACGGTGCCAAGGCCCCGGAAGAGGCCGATCAGGCTGCCAACCCTCTGGCCCTGTACTTCCAATGGAGCGACAACCGCCGCGCCGAGAACGCAGTCGGGGTCGTCACAGAGAACGGGCTCGACCTGGAGCCGATCGTCATGGGCGCTCTCGACGAGCTCGGCGAGCGGAGATCCGGGTCGGTGATGATGGGAGCCCTCACCGTCCCAGGCGAGGATCCGAGTCCGATCGGCGACGGCGATCGCCGGCGCCTGGATCAGGGCGCGCAGATCAGGTGCCGCCTGCTGGGCAGTGTCAGCCGCCAGCCCCTTGCTCAGGTGGGGGAGGGTCGCCACCGCGGCGTGGAGGCCGGCATGCATCGCCTGGCGCTCCGGGTTGATCACCCTCGGCCGGGTGAAGAGCCGCATCGCCGCCAAGGCGGAGGCCGAAAGGGCGAAGCCGGCCAGGACTCCAAGAGCAACGTCCATCTCTCCTCCGTCCTCCTAACGGAAAGCCCAGGATAGAGGAGCCACCGCGCTGCGCGGCTGCCGTTCATCGTGTTTTCGACGCCGCTCGTCGTCTACTCGAGGTCCTCGACCGACCGCTGTTTGCGGGCCGCCTCCCCGGGCATAGGGTCACTGCACAGGTCAGTGATCGGCGCCGGATACCCGGTTTGCCGGTCCTGGAGAGGTTGCACCGGTCGCTTCGAGCGGTGCAGAGAGGAGAGAAGATGGAGTCTTCGAGGTCAGGTGCGTCGTGGGTTCCAGCCGATCCGGGGCCGCTCGGGCTCGCCGGATTCGCGATGACCACGTTCGTGCTCAGCATGTTCAACGCGAACATCGTCAGCGACGCCGGGGAGCCCGTGGTCCTCGGCCTGGCGCTTGCCTACGGCGGCATCGCCCAGTTGCTGGCGGGCATGTGGGAGTTCCGCACCGGCAACACCTTCGGTGCGGTCGCCTTCTCGTCATACGGCGCCTTCTGGATCTCGTTCTGGGCGCTGGTGACGTTCTTCGTCTCGGATATTCCCGAGTCCCACGCGGGCAAAGCGGTCGGCCTCTACCTGTGGGCGTGGGCGATCTTCACGACCTACATGTTCGTCGCATCGCTCAGGACCACCGGCGCGGTCGCGTTGGTGTTCTTCCTGCTGTCGATCACGTTCATCCTGTTGGGCGCCGGAAATTCCGGTGGTAACGAGAACGTGATCCATTGGGGCGGCTACATCGGTCTGGCGACCGCAGTCGCTGCCTGGTACGCGTCGTTCGCGGCCGTGATCAACTCGACGTTCGGCCGCACGGTGGCGCCGGTGATGCCACTGCAGGTATCCCGGGGAGAGGAGATGGACCCGGCGGGACGCTAGGTGATTGGAAGACGGATGGTGGCGGCGCCGGTTCGACCGGCGCCGCCCCCCGTCGCCAAAGCTTTTCGACAGACTGCATGCATCGAGCAGAGACAGAGAAAGGATTTGAGTCATGACACCGAAGAGCAACGGGGACTCGGGCTCGGCCACCTCGGGTGAGCTCTCCGAGGCGCAGATCGCCGTCCACTGGCGGGAAGAGGAGTACGTCAAGCCTCCCAAGGACTTCGTCAAGCAGGCCAACGCCAGCGACCCGGCGATCCGCGAGCGCTTCAGCGAGGACAACTTCCCCCAGTGCTTCGAGGAGTACGCCGACCTCCTCACCTGGAACAAGAAGTGGGACACGATCCTCGATACCAGCAAGCCGCCGTTCTGGAAGTGGTTCGTCGGCGGGGAGCTGAACGCGAGCGTCAACTGCGTCGACAGGCACCGGGAGACCAGTGCCGACAAGCCGGCCTTCATCTGGATCCCCGAGCCGGAGGACGAGGAGACCGCTGAGGTCACCTACCAGCGCCTGTACGAGCGGGTGAACGAGTTCGCGGCGCTGCTGCGGGACTTCGCCGGGGTGAAGAAGGGCGATCGGGTGACCTTCCATCTCCCGATGCTCCCGGAGCTCCCGATCGCGATGCTCGCCTGCGCCCGCCTCGGCGTGATCCACTCCGAGGTGTTCGCCGGCTTCAGCGGCTCCGCCTGCGGCGACCGGATCGCGGACTCTCAGAGCACGATCCTGGTGACGATGGATAGCTACTACCGCGGAGGCGAGCTGCTCGACCACAAGGTCAAGGCCGACGAGGCGATCGAGCAGGCGCAAAAGAGCGGCCAGGAAATCGAGAAGGTCCTCGTCTGGCGGCGGAAGCCCGGCGAATACCACTCGGAGAGCGAGATGGTGGAGGGGCGCGACTTCTTCGTCGACGACCTGCTCGGGGATTACCAAGGGCAGGAGGTCGAGCCGGAGTCGATGTCGGCCGAGGATCCGCTCTTCCTCATGTACTCGAGCGGAACGACGGGCAAGCCGAAGGGCGCCTGCCACCGAACCGGCGGCTATCTCGCCTACGTGGCCGGGACCGCGAAGTACTACCAGGACATCCACCCGGACGACGTCTATTGGTGCTTCGCCGACATCGGCTGGATCACCGGGCACTCCTACATCGTCTACGGGCCACTGGCGCTGGGGACGACGAGCGTCCTCTATGAGGGTGCGCCGAACTACCCCGATGCTGGCCGGCCGTGGCGGATCGCCGAGAAGCTCGGTGTGAACATCTTCCACACCGCCCCGACGACGATCCGGATGCTGCGCAAGCTCGGTCCCGACGAGCCCGCGAAGCACGATTACCACTTCAAGACGATGACCACGGTCGGGGAGCCGATCGAGCCCGAGGTCTGGCGGTGGTATCACGAGGTCGTCGGCAAGGACGAGGCGGCGATCACCGACACCTGGTGGCTGACCGAGACCGGCGGGTTCCTGGGAAGCACGTTGCCGGGGCTGGAGCCGATGAAGCCCGGGAGCTGCGGGCCGGGTGTGCTCGGGATCTACCCGATCATCTACGACGAGCTGGGGACCGTGATCGAGCGCGGTTCGGGCACGGCGGGCCGGATCTGCATCCGCAACCCGTGGCCGGGGATCATGCAAACGATCTGGGGCGACGACGACCGCTTCGTCGACACCTACTACGCCAAGTACTGCCAGGACGAGAAGAGCACGGACTGGCACGACTGGCCGTTCATGTGCGGCGACGGCGCGGTCGAGGCCGAGGATGGCTACTTCCGGATCCTGGGCCGGATCGACGACGTGATCAACGTCGCCGGCCACCGGCTTGGGACCAAGGAGCTCGAGTCGGCGGCGCTCACCGTCGACGAGGTCGCCGAGGCCGCGGCGGTTCCGGTCGTCGACGAGGTCCGCGGGAAGGTCGTCGAGATGTACGTGTCGCTCAAGCCAGGTCTCGAGCCCAGTGAGAAGATCGAGCAGAAGGTCACGGCGGCGATCGAGCACGACATCGGGAAGATCGCGCGGCCCAAGGCGGTGTGGATCGTCCCCGACATGCCCAAGACGCGCTCGGGCAAGATCATGCGCCGCGTTATCGCCGGGGTATCGAACTTCACCGATGTCGGTGACGTGACCACCCTGGCGAATCCGGAGATCGTCGACGAGATCCAGCACCACGTCCAGAGCGAGAAGGTGTCCCGCGGCGACGAGCCGCGGGAGCTCTCGGATGCGGAGAAAAAGGAGATCGCCGCGTTCGGCAAGGCCGAGTGACCGGCATGAGCTGAGCGCCCGCTCTTGTTTGGCATCTTCGAGGAGGGTCTTGTAAACGTCCGTCCTCCTGGCTAGCGTCGCGCGCATTCGTAAGGCCGGGACACTCGCCCTCCTCGTTGGGCTGATCGCCGTCACCGCGACGGCGGATGCCAAGACCTCATCGGCTCGCGGGACCCTCAAGCAGCTGCGCGGGAAGGCCGGGTGCGTCGGCGCGCCCAGGGCCCGCCGGGCCGGGTGCGCCACGGCCCGTGCCATGAAGGGCCCCGGCCCGTTCATGGGCTCGCGGGCAATCGTGATCAGCTCTGACGGGCGCAACGTCTACGTCGCGTCGTCGGGCAGCGACGCGATCGCGATCTTCGACCGAGACAAGAGCACCGGTGTCCTCACCCAGCCCCGCGGGGGCGGCGGCTGCATCGCGAGCGGAGGGAGGGACGGCTGTGCCCATGCCGTGGGGCTCGACGGCGCGAACTCGGTTGCGATCAGCGCCGACGGGCGCAACGTCTACGCCACCGCGCGCGACAGCAGCGCGGTCACGGCCTTCGCTCGAAACCGCAAGACCGGCGCCCTCCGCCAGCTGTCCGGCGGCTGCCTCTCCGGGCTCCCGCTGCCGGGATGCACGGGCGGCGAGGCTCTGGTGGCGCCGGATGTGGTCGTGGCCAGCGCTGACGGCCGCAACGTCTACGCCGGCGCGTTCTTCGGCAACGCCGTAGCGACCTTCACGCGCGATCCATCCACAGGCGCCCTGACGCAGCCCGCGGGAGCCGCGGGCTGCATCGCCGAGTCGAACGCGGCCTGCGCGCCGGGAATCGCCCTGGGCGCCGTCGAGGGCCTGGCGATAACCCGGGATGGCACGAGCCTGTACACGGGCAGCGCGCTCTCCAACGCCGTCGCGATCATCACACGCGATCCGTCCACCGGGGTCCTCGCTCAGGCGACCGACGGCACCGGCTGCATCACCGACGCGCCACTCAGCGACTGCGTAACGGGCGTCCAGCTCGCCGGCGCCAACGCGGTCGCGCTGAGCCCCGGTGACACCCAGGCTTACGTGACGTCCCTGTTCAGCAACAGCGTCACCTCGTTCAATCACGGGACTCTCACCCAGAAGCAAGGCACCACCGGCTGCCTCGTCCTGCTCCGCGCGGTCGGCTGCTCATTCGGTCGCGCGATGAGCGAGCCGGAGGGACTCGCGGTAGCTCCGGACGGCAGAAACGTGTACGTGGCCGCCTTCGGCACCGGGGCCCTGGACGTGCTTACGCGCAACCGCGTCACGGGCCGCGTGCTGCAGAGGCCCGGGCGACCGGGCTGCCTCGCCGCTCGCAAGCGCCCGGGCTGCGCGGGGGCACGCGCGGTCCGCGGCATCAGCTCGATCGCGATCAGCCCGGACGGCCGCTTCGTCTATTCGACCTCGTTCGCCAGCAATGCAGTCGACGTCTTCAGGAGGAGAGGATGAGCGAAACGCACGACCGCGATGACGGGCTCACCCGCAAGGAGCTACTGCAGTCCGGCGCGGGCGCCGCCGCGGGCCTGCTGCTCGCGCAGAGCGGCCTCGGGAACGCGCTCGCCGCGACCCAGGCCAAGCGGAACCCGATCGAGGGAATGAACGTGATCCTGTTCCTCACCGACCAGGAGCGCGCGATCCAGCACTTCCCGCCCCGCTGGATGCAGCGCAACCTGCCGGGGATGATGCGGCTGCGCAGCCACGGGCTCAGCTTCGAGCGGGCCTTCACCAACGCCTGCATGTGCTCGCCGGCGCGCTCGACCCTGATGAGCGGCTACTTCCCCGCCCAGCACGGGGTCAAGTACACGCTCGAGGAGGACATGCCCGCCTCCCAGGGCTATCCGCAGGTCGAGTTGCCGCTCCCCAGGACCCTGCCCAACCTCGCCACCGTGATGCAGGCGGCGGGCTACAACGCCGTCTACAAGGGCAAGTGGCACTGCTCCAAGCCCCCGCCCGGTCAGGAAGACGCCCCGGCCGACCTCGCGCGGTACGGCTTCAGCCGCTGGAACCCGCCCGACGCCGGCGCGGACCAGAGCATCCCCCAGGCCGGCGGCGGGTTCACCGACAACGACGGCCGCTACATGGACTCGGTGGGCAATCCGGCGGACAGTGCCGAGGGCATCCTCCAGTACCTCTCGACCGCCGCCGCGAGACAGCAGCCGTTCTTCATGGTGATCTCACTGGTCAACCCCCACGACGTCCTCTTCTACCCGGGCACGACCTTCGAGCAGTCGGGCTACGACAGCTCGTGGATCAAGGGCGACATCCAGATCCCGCGGACCAATGGAGAGGACCTCTCGACGAAGCCGACCGTCCAGAACCAGTTCCTGAAGATCTTCAACCTGACCGGCAAGCCCAAGAACGACAAGCAGAAGCGGGCCTATCTGAACTACTACGGCAACCTGATGCGCTCCTCCGACTACTACCTCACCCAGGTGCTCAACCTGCTCCAGCAGCAGGGCCTCTACGACAACACGCTGATCGTCCGCACCGCCGACCACGGCGAGATGGGGCTGGCCCACGGCGGCCTGCGCCAGAAGAACTTCAACTTCTACGAGGAGGCGCTCCGGGTGCCCCTCGTCTACTCGAACCCGAGGCTCTTCCCGCGCCCTGTCTCCACCAACTCGATGGTCTCCCACGTGGACTTCATGCCGACGCTGGCGAGCCTGGCGGGTGCGCCATTGAGCGCACGGGCCGACTGGCAGGGCGTCGACTACTCGTCACTGGTCCTCAACGACGGGAAGGCGAAGCCGCCGCAGGACTACATCGTCTTCACCTACGACGACTACCAGTCGGGCCAGAAGAGCAAGCCGTACCCGAAGCCGCCGAATCACATCATCAGCATCCGCGAGCGCCGCTGGAAGCTCGCGAAGTACTACGACGTCAAACGCCAGAAGCCGCCGCAGTGGGAGATGTACGACCTCAAGCACGACCCGCTCGAGACGACGAACCTCGCCTACCCGGGCTTCCAGCGGAACGCCAGGCAGCAGGCGGAGTTCGAGCGCCTCAAGCAGAAGCTCGAGCAGGTCAGGAAGACCCGCCTCCACCGGTTCAAGTAGAGGCGGAGGCGATCCTCAGAGCCGGGCGGACCCGCTCGGACAACTCGACCCGGAGCCGCCAGCGCGCCCCCGAGAAGTTGCGATTCGCGACTGTGGCGAACCCCCGCTCGTCCTCCCGCAGCGCAAGAAGCAGATGGGCGACGCGGTCGGCGGACGGCAGGTCGCCCGCCTCACCGACCCGGACGCAGAAGCAATGCACGCGGTGGCCGCCCGGCCGGACCAGGATCGCGCCCTCCTGCCCGACCAGCCAGGCGCCGAGCCGGCCACGCTCGAGGGCCAGGCCGGTATCCGCAAGCAGCTCACGCGAGTCGTGGCCGACCAGGTCTCCGAGCAGCCCCAGCGCGGTCCGATCCTCGGGCGTCTCGGCCGTGCCCAGTGGCTTCACGCCGCGGGCGCCGCGCCGGGCCTGCAGGTGCAGGACCGCGATCCCGTGGCCTAGGAAGATCGCTGAGACGGGGAAGGCGAGCGGCTCGATCCAGATCAGCAGCGCGGCGGGGAGCCCGAACGTGACCAGGACGCCAACGCTCCAGAGCGTCCAGATCCTGCCCTCTCGGCCGAGGCTCCTCTCGCTGGCCCGCCGCCGCCACGGCATCGCGGCGGCTTCGGCCAGAACCGCTTCCATCTATCCGCCGGCGATTGGCCGGCGCATCACGACCAGCCCGGCGTCGAGTGGCAGCTCGCGCACGACCTCGGCCGACCCGTCCGGCAGCGTGGCGCTCGCCAGCATGCCCTCGTCCAGCTCGCGGCGGAAGGCGTCGATCGCGGCCTGCTGCGAGTCCACGTCCTCGGCGCTCCAGATCGCCAGCTCCGTATGCCCTGTCCGGTCAAGCCTGATCAACCTCGACATCGGCAACCCTCCTTCCTTCTCTCGCCTGCGACTCAATATACGCCGCTCTTAAACTGGCCCGGCCATGCCCGAGCCGGATACAACCGAGCGGTACGACCCGCAGGCGATCGAGCGCAAGTGGCAGCTCGTCTGGGAAGCGGAGAACACCTGGGTGGTGGCCAATCCCGGCTCCCCCGAGTTCGACGAGACGAAGCCGAAGAGCTACGTGCTCGAGATGCTGCCCTACCCGTCGGGTGAGCCGCACGTCGGCCATCTGAAGACCTATTCGGTCGGCGACGCGATCGCCCACTTCCGCCGCCGCCGCGGCTTCAGCGTCCTCCACCCGATGGGCTACGACGCGTTCGGGCTGCCCGCCGAGAACAACGCGATCCAGACCGGCGAGCACCCGCGCGAGGCGACCGAGAAGTCGATCGTCTCCTTCCGCGAGCAGTTCATGCGCTGGGGCATCTCGATCGACTGGACGCGCGAGATCGGCACCCACCAGCCGAGCTACTACCGCTGGACGCAGTGGATCTTCCTGAAGCTGTTCGAGCGCGGACTCGCCCACCGCCACGAGGCCCCGGTGCACTGGTGCCCCAAGGACCAGACCGTGCTCGCCAACGAGCAGGTGATCGACGGCCACTGCGAGCGCTGCGGGACGCTCGTCGAGCTGCGCCAGCTCGAGCAGTGGTTCTTCCGGATCACCGAGTACGCCCAGCAGCTGCTCGACGACTTCGAGCTGCTCGAGTCCTGGCCCGAGAACGTGATCACGATGCAGCGCAACTGGATCGGCCGCTCGGACGGGGCGGAGGTGATCTTCCGCTGCGACGAGCTCGATCTCGACTTTCCGGTCTTCACCACGCGGCCGGACACGCTGTTCGGCGCGACCTTCTTCGTGCTTGCGCCTGAGCATCCCGAGGTCGAGCGCCTGGCGGCGGGGACAGAGCATGAGCAGGCGGTCCGCGAATACGTCAACGAGTCGGCCAGGGTCACCGCCGAGGAGCGCGCCGACGAGGAGCGGCAGAAGACCGGTGTCCCCCTGGGCCGGGAGGTCGTCAACCCAGTGAACGGCGAGCGCATCCCGATGTTCGTCGCGGACTACGTGCTGATGGAGTACGGGACGGGGGCGATCATGGCCGTCCCCGCCCACGACGAGCGCGATTACGAGTTCGCCAAAGCGTTCGAGCTGCCGATCCGCCGCGTGATCGAGGGGACCGACCCCGAGCAATCACGCGACGACGAGGGCCTTCCCTACAGCGGCGACGGGAAGATGGTCAACTCCGACCGCTTCGACGGCAAGCACAACCGCGAGGCCTACGACGAGATCGTCGCCTGGCTCTCCTCGGAGAGCCGCGGCGAGGAGGCCGTCAACTATCGCCTGCGCGACTGGCTGGTCTCACGCCAGCGCTACTGGGGCGCGCCGATCCCGATCGTCTACTGCGACGAGTGCGGGATGGTCCCGGTGCCCGAGGACCAGCTGCCCGTGCTCCTCCCGGACATCGAGGAATACGCGCCCAAGGGCAAGAGCCCGCTGGCCGCGGCCGAGGATTGGGTCAAGACCGAATGCCCGTCCTGCGGGGGCGAGGCCCGCCGCGAGACCGACACGATGGACACCTTCGTCGACTCGTCCTGGTACTTCCTGCGCTACCTGGACCCCCGCAACGACGAGGAGTGCTGGGCGAGGGAGGTGGCCGACTACTGGATGCCGGTCGACCAGTACATCGGCGGTGTCGAGCACGCGATCCTCCACCTGATGTACGCGCGCTTCTTCATCAAGGCGCTGCACGACATCGGGTCGCTGGAGGCGCGGGAGCCGTTCGCCAATCTCTTCACGCAGGGAATGATCACCCGCGACGGGGCGAAGATGTCCAAGTCGCGGGGCAACACGGTCAGCCCGGCTGAATACGTCGAGCGTTTCGGGGCGGACTCCCTGCGCACCTACATCTGCTTCATGGGCCCGCCGATCAAGGGCGGCGACTGGTCCGATGAGGGGGTCGAGGGGATCTTCCGGTTCCTGGGGCGCCTCTGGCGGCTCGGGCGGGAGGTGGCCGAGAGGACCGAGCCGGGATCCACCGACGGAGCCGCGGGGGAGGCGAGGGCGCTGCTGGCCAAGGCGCACTGGGCGATCGACAAGGCGACCCGCGACATCGAGCCCCGCTTCCAGTTCAACACCGCGATCGCGGCGGTGATGGAGCTGGTCAACGAGGTCTACCGGCTCAAGGACGGCCTCTACGAGGATCCAACGGGCGCGTCGGCCGTGCGCTTCGCCACCATCACGGCGGTCTCCCTGCTCTTCCCCTTCGCGCCTCACCTCACCACGGAGGTGTACGAGTGGCTGGCCGGGGAGCGGCTCTGGGAGCAGCCCTGGCCGGAGGCGGACCCTGAGCTGCTCGAGCGCGACACCTACATGCTCGTCGTGCAGGTGAACGGCAAGCTGCGGGACCGGATCGAGGTGGAGAGCGACGCCTCGGAGGACCAGCTGCTGGAGCTCGCCCGGAGCAGCGAGAACGTCCAGCGGCACCTGGACGGCAAGGCGATCGTCAAGGAGATCGTGGTCCCCGGCCGCCTGGTCAACTTGGTCGTAAAAGGCTGATCTGCTAGAAAGGCCGCGTGCTGGTCAGGCGGCTCGCGGACGCTCCCACGGAGGAGTGGCACAGGGTTCGAAATCGCATCCTCATGGACGCCGGTGAGCTCGGCTCCCGCAACATGTCCGTGACCTGGCTCGAGGTCCCCGAGGGTACGGACCAGGAGCTCCACTCTCACGAGGAGGCCGAGCAGGTCTACATCGTGGTGAGCGGCAGCGGCACGATGACCGTGGCCGGCGATACCCAGGAGGTCGCCTCTGGCGACCTCGTCCTGGTCCCCCCGGCCACCGATCACTCGATCTCCAACGGGAACTCCTCGGACCTGTGCTGCGTCTCGGTCCAGTCGCCTCCGGTGACCTCCTCCGAGGTCTTCGGGCGGACGGTCGCGGCAGGCGCCTCCGAGTACGACGAAGAGGAGTAGCCCCTGACCCGCAAGCGGGTCGTTGTGAGCGGGCGGGTCCAAGGGGTGTTCTTCCGGGACACCACTCGGCGCAGAGCTGAAGCGGCCGGGGTCGCCGGCTGGGTGGCCAACCGGGCCGACGGCGCGGTCGAGGCGGTCTTCGAGGGCGAGCCGGCTGCGGTGGATGAGATGGTCGAGTTCTGCCGGCGGGGGCCCAGCCGGGCAGAGGTCGCGTCCGTCGAGGTGGGGGACGAGCCGCCCGAGGGATTGACCGGCTTCGAGGTTCGCTGAGATGACCCTCGCCGGTCGCTGATCCTTTACGAACCGGGCTTGTCGCTTGCGTCTCGCGCGGTGAGCTTCGGCGCATGCCGGAGCTGAGCCGCTCTCAACTCCTCGTCTACGGGGTGATCGCCGTTGCGGTCCTGGTGATCGGCGCTCGCTGGATTCGCTCGAGCGGGGGAGGGTCGACGGGCGGGACGGAGGTGAGCTTCGCGGCGGACTCGTCGCACGAGGCCGAGGGCACGCGGGACGTCGTCGTTCATGTTGCGGGTGACGTCCGGCGCCCCGGCGTCTACCGGCTACCCGCCGGCTCGAGGGTGACGGACGCGGTCAGGCGGGCTGGCGGCTTCGCGGGCGGCGCGAACCAGGACGCGATCAACCTGGCGGCGAGGCTCAGCGACGGGCAGCAGGTGGTCGTCCCCGGTCCTGGCACGGTTGCCGCCGGCTCTGCGGCTGGAGGGCAGTCGGGACCGATCAGTCTCGGCAGCGCCTCGGCCGAGCAGCTCGACGGGATCGAGGGCATCGGCCCGGTCACGGCGCAGAAGATCATCGAGTTCCGCGACCAGCACGGTGGGCTCTCCTCGATCGACCAACTCGACCAGGTCGACGGCATCGGTCCATCCACCATGGAGACGCTCAGGGCCGCGCTTCAGCCCTGAGCATCGATCAGTGGCCGAGCACCCGGTCCCATTCTCCTCGCCGGTTGCCGACGTTCTCCTTCTCGGGCTGCTGGTTGCCCCGCGGGATGCTGCCCGCGTGGCCCTCGGCCGCCTGCATGTCCGCACGGCGCCGGTCGAGCCGGGCCTGAACGGTTTTCTCCTTGTGGGTGCGCTGTTCCGCACCGCGCTTCGTTTGTTCGCGGTTCGTGGTCATCGCTCCTCCATCGTCGAAGGCTGACTTCTTCGGTTACCACGTGTCCACTGGGTGAAACCGGGCCGCGCGGTGGAACCGAGCGAAGGTCGCTGGACGCGAGAGTGGCGCTTCGCGGCGCTGGCGGGCGCGGCGGTAGGCCTGGCCCTGGCGCCGCCGGCCGCTCCGGACCCGTCCATGGGCGCGGTCGGGGCCGCTCCGATCGCGGTGATCGGCCTCGCCGCGGCGCGTCCGCGAGATGGTGGCGGGACGGCCGCGTTCGCCTGGCTCGCCGTCGTGGGGCTCGTCGCCGCCCTGGCGGGACTGCTCTGCGGGGGAGCGCGGCTGCACGCCATCGACGACGGCGCCCTCCGGGCCCGGCCCGGGCTGCACGCGACGGTGGACGGATTCGTCGCAGGAGTTCCCCGCCGCAGCGGAGACGAGGTCGACGTGCGCGTCGACTCACCGGCCGGCCGGGTGCTGG
This sequence comes from uncultured Solirubrobacterales bacterium, assembly GCA_963747425.1. Lineage (GTDB taxonomy): Bacteria > Actinomycetota > Thermoleophilia > Solirubrobacterales > 70-9 > DASUPK01. Next base: position 116,799 of record CAVVFJ010000005.1, on the reverse strand, counting down.
TGGTGGCCCCGGGGCCTGTGGGCGACCTCCCGATCGGCTCCGAGATCAGCGCGGAGGGCGTACTCGAGCAGCCGGAGCCCTGGCGGACGGGATATCTGCGCCGGCTGGGGATCTCGATGACGCTGCAGGCCGACCGGATCGACTCGAAGCCCGGTCGCCGCCGCGGGATCTCGGGGTGGGTGGACGGCATCCGCAACCGGGCGGAGCGGGCGCTGGGGCGTGGGATGCCCGAGCGGGAGGCGGCACTGGCGAGGGGCTTCGTCCTCGGCGAGGACGACCGGATCGACCACGGGACTCGCGAGGACTTCCAGCGATCGAACCTGACCCACCTGCTCGCGGTCAGCGGAGAAAACGTGATCCTGCTCTGCATCCTGGCGTGGCCCCTGCTGGCGTTGCTCGGGCTCAGGTTGCGCGCCAGGTTGATCGGGGCGCTGCTGCTGATCGCGGTCTACGTGCCGGTCACCGGGGCGGGTCCCTCGATCCAGCGCGCGGGGGTGATGGGAGCCGCCGGCCTGATCGCCGCGCTCGCCGACAGGCCACGCTCCCGCTGGTACGCGGTGCTGCTCGCTGTCGCGATCACGCTCGCGATCAACCCGCGGGCGGAGGGCGACGTCGGCTGGCAGCTCAGCTTCGCCGCGGTGATCGGGATCCTGCTGTGGGCGGGACGGATGGCATCCGCGATTTCCGGCGATGCCGCCCATGGGTCGGTCCGCCGGGCGCTCGTCGAGGGAGCGGCGGTCACCGTGGCGGCGACCGTGGCGACGGCGCCCGTGATGGCCGAGGCCTTCGACCAGTTCTCGCCCGCCGCGCTGCCCGCGAACGTGCTGGCACTGCCCGCCGTCGCTCCGGCGATGTGGCTCGGCATGCTCGCCGGGATCGCCGGCCAGCTCCAGCTGTTGCCGGTGGAGCCGCTCAACTGGCTGGACTCCCTCTGCCTCGCCTACATCGCCCAGATCGCGCACTGGCTCGCCACCCCGCGCTGGGCCCTGCTCTCCGTCCACCTGGGATCGATCTGGTCGGTGGCCGCCGCATATGGTGCTCTGCTGCCGGCGATGGAGCTGCTGCTCCGCCTGCGGCGCCTTCCGAGGGCGCCGCTCGCGGTCCCCGTCCTGGTGGTGCTCGCCGTCGTCGTCCTCCTGCCGGCCTGGCCGTTCGGCTCCGACTCCCCCCCGACGCCGCCCGAAGGCGACCTGGCGGTGCGCGTCCTGGATGTCGGCCAGGGAGACTCGATCCTCCTCGACCCGCCCGATGCCGACCCGATCCTGGTCGACACGGGCCCGCCGGGCGACGGCGTCGGGGACCGGCTGCGCGATCTCGGCATCGGCTCCCTGGCCGCGGTGGTGATCAGCCATGACCAGTCAGATCACGCCGGCGACCTAGGCGAGCTGCTCGACTCGGTGCACGTCGACCGGCTGGTCTACGGCCGCGCGGACCCTCGGCTGCGTGGCGCGGCGCTGGCGGCCGGCGCTCAGCCCTACCGGCTGGCGGAGGGAGGCGAGCTCGACTCGGGCGCTCTCCATCTGACGGCCCTCTGGCCACCGCGCGAGCTGCTCGGCGACACCCGCGAGGACCCGAACCTGCTCTGCCTGGTCCTGGTGGCTCAGTGGCGGCATTTCACCATGCTGCTCACCGGCGACGCCGAGGCCGAGGCCGTCCCCATGGATCCCGGCCCGATCGACGTGCTCAAGGTCGCGCATCACGGCTCGGAGGACGCGGGGCTGGGCGAGCTGCTGGACCGGTCGGTCCCGAAGCTGGCGGTGATCTCGGTGGGGGCGGGCAATCCCTATGGCCATCCCACGTCGCGCACCATCGACGAGCTCGCCTCCCACCGGGTGCCGATCATGCGCACTGACCGGCAGGGAGAGATCGACATCGACGCGAACGGTTCCCGGTGGACGGTGACCCCCGGTCGCGGTTAGCCTTCACAGCGATGGCCGGTTTCAGACGGGCGGGGGCCCTGTTGATCGTGCTGGTTCTCGTGCTCGGCGCGGGCGGCGCCGGCGCGGGCGCCAAGAAGAAGCACCACCGGAAGCGGAGCTGGCACACGACGGTGACGGTCACGCAGTCCTCGAGCAACCAGTTCACCGGGAAGGTGGCGTCGAAGCTGGGCGCGTGCAAGGGCATGCGGGTCGTGACGCTCTACTACACGGACCCCAACACGCTCCAGACCCAGCCGCTTTCGGTGCATCGCAGCGGTGGGAAGGGCTCCTACGAGGTAGACCTGACCAAGCCGGCTTTCACCGGGAGCTACTACGTCACGGTCGACAAGCGGAAGGTGCGGGCGAGGGGCGCCAAGCAGACCTGCAAGGCGAATCAGAGCACGGCGCTCCCAGTGCAGGGGGCGCCGCCGGCGCCGTAGTAAACGCGGGGCCCGGATCGAACTCGCATCCCGACCCGCACCTAGACTCACCCCATGGCCGAGCCCGAGATGAAGCCCGCGTATCTGATCGCCGGAACCGACGAGGCGAAGATCGCCCGGACTCGCGGGCGGTTGCGGGAGCGGGCCGAGCGCGAGGGTGGCCCGGGTGCCCTCGAGCTGTTCGAGGCGGGCGATGGGCGTCGCTCGCCGGACGTCGATGCGCTGATCGCCTCGCTGGCCGCGATCTCGCTGATCGCCTCTCGCCGCTACCTGCTGGTGGATGGCGTCGACGGCTGGGGAAAGGCTGACGCGGAGCGCGCCACCGAGGCGCTGGCGCAGATCCCGCCCGAGACGACGGTCGCTCTGGTCGCGCACGGCAAGGCACCGGCCGGGCTCGCGAAGGCCGTCGAGGCGGCTGGCGGCGAGCTCCTGGCCTTCGACGCGCCGAGGGAGCGCGAGATCCCCAAGCAGCTGGTCGCCGACGCCCGAGAGCTCGGCTTCGAGCTCGAGCCGGCCGCGGCGCGGCTGCTCGTCGAGCGCCTCGGGCCCAGGCCCATGCGGCTCCGAACCGAGCTCGAGCGCCTGGCGCTCTGGAGCGGGGAGGGAGGCCGCGTCGGCGTCGAGGATCTGGAGGCGATGGTCGCCGACACGTCCGAGGAGGCCATCTGGACGCTCGCCGATGCCGTGGTCGCCGGAGACGAAGCCGAGACGATGAGGGTCGCCGAGCTCCTCGTCGCGCAGGGGGAGGCTCTGCCCAGGATCGTCTACTCCCTCGCTCCGCGTCTGCGCCAGGCGCTCCGTGCCGCCACCGAGCTGGAGGCCGGAAAGCCTGCCGGCGAGGTCGCAAAGGGCCTCTCGATGCATCCCTACGCCGCGAAGATGCTCGTCTCGAAGGTGAAGGGACGCTCGCCCGAGGACATGGACGCGTCCATTCGCGCCCTCGCGGACCTCGAGCTGTGGTCTCGCGGCGGCTCGGACTACTCGGAGGGAGTTGCCTTCACGCTCTCGCTGCGCAGGGCGGTCGGCCTGGTGGCCGACGACACCGAGCCACTCGCTTGGGCGCTGCAGTGAGCCCGGGGTGCGAGGGGTCCCCGTCAATGCGAGGGCGCGCGACAGCGCGACCCGTCAAATGTTGGAGGAGACACCCGTTTATGTGTTGGCGGCGCCGACGAGGCCTGCGGCGCGGGACTTCTTGCGCGCGCCGGTGTTGCGGTGCAGGGCGCCCTTCTGCACGGCCTTGTCGATCCGCGAGATCAGCGCCTTGTGCTCCGAGGCGACGGTTTCGTCGTTGCCCGACTGGACGGCCGCTTCGAGCCGCTTGAAATGAGTCTTCACGGAGCTTCGAAAGCGCAGGTTCTCGACCCGCTCACGCTCGGTGCGCGCATTCCGCTTCTTCTGTGAGGCGATGTTGGCCATGAAAAGACCCGCGAGGCGGGCGGCGAAGAGAATAGAGCAATGACCGAGAGGGGCGACGACGGGATTGGGGGCGAGCCGCCGGTGCCGGCGGAGCCCTTCGATCCCTCGACGCGCGAGTTCCCGGCCGTCGAGCAAAGAGAGGCCGAGGAGGCCGAGCAGATCGAGCGCCGCCATGAGGCGGTCTCGATGGACACCTCGACCTTCATGGCGATCCCGGCGCCCACCCCGACCACTCCGTTCGTCCCGCCGGACTTCGACGAGAAGGAGGGGCGCCTCGGGCGCTCGACCGCGTTCTTCTCCATCGCCACCGCCTTCTCTCGGGTGGCCGGCCTGGTCCGGGAGATCGTCGCGGCGAGCTACTTCGGCATCACGGGGCCGATGTCGGCCTTCACGATCGCGTTCCAGGTGCCGAACCTGGTGCGCTCCCTGTTCGCCGACGCCGCGATCCAGGCGGCCTTCGTCCCGGTCTTCACCGAGGAGCTGGAGAAGGGCAACAAGCGGGAGGCGTTCAGGCTCGCCTCGACGCTGATCTATCTGGTCACCCTGGTGCTCGGGGCGATCACCGCGCTCTTCATCCTGCTCGCGCCCGTCATCACGCCGATCTTCGCCCCCGGCTTCAGCGGAGAGATCCTCGATCTCACCGTCACGCTCTCGCAGATCCTCTTCCCGATCCTGATCCTGCTCGGGGCGACGGGGATGGTGGTCGGGGTCCTGAACAGCTACGACCGGTTTGCCGCGTTCGCGGTCTCCCCCTTCTTCTGGAACGTGGTGATCATCGCCGTGCTCGTCCTGCTGGAGCCGCTCTTCCACGGCAACGACCGGATCTACGCGTATGCGATCGGGGTGCTGGTGGGAACCGTGGTGCAGCTCGCGATCCCGGCGTGGGACCTGCGCAACACGCCGTTCCGCCTTACGAGGGACTTCGACTGGCACATCCCGGAGGTCAAGAGGGTCCTGCTCCTGATGCTGCCGGTGACCCTCAGCCTCGGGCTGATCAACTTCGACCTGCTGCTCAACAGCATCGTCGGGACGCTCGTCTCGAACGAGGCGCCCGCGGCAATCGACAAGGCGTTCCGCATCTACATGCTGCCGCAGGGGATCTTCTCGGTCGCCGTGGCGACCGTGACGTTCCCAACCCTCGCCCGCTTCGCCGCGCGGCAGGAGTGGGTGAACCTACGGTCGACGATGGCGAACGGGATGCGGCAGATCCTCCTTCTGCTGATCCCCGCGGCCGCCGCGATCCTGGTGCTGTCGGTGCCGATGACCCGGCTGATCTATCAGCGCGGCGAGTTCGACGCCGCACAGACGCACCTCGTGGCTCAGGCGCTCTTCTGGTTCGCGTTCTCGCTGCCCTTCAACGGCCTCTACCTGATGCTGACGCGGACCTTCTTCAGCCTCCAGCGGCCATGGATCCCGACCGCCGTGGCGGGCTCCAACCTGGTCGTGGACATCATCTTCTCGTTCGCGCTCTACTCGCCGTTCGGCGTCGGCGGAGTGGTCGCGGCGACCGTGATCGCCACCGTCTCCAGCGTGGTGGCCGAGGTCGTGATCCTGCGGCGCCAGCTCGATGGGCTGGAGCTGACGCGCCTGGCGGCAACGGCCGCCCGGGTCCTGGCTGCCGCCGCGCTGCTCGCGGGTGTGAGCTACCTCGTCTGGCACGGCCTCGACGACGCCCTGGGGAGGAGCACGATCGCCCAGATCGTCTCGCTCGGCGCGGCCCTCGCCGCCGGCTTCGCTACGTATTCCGGCGCCGTGCTCGCGCTGCGCGTCCCCGAGGCGAGGCAGATCACGCGCCTCGCCCGGCACATCTAGGCAGCGCCTATCGCGCGTGACGGGGGCTAGGCGGGGCGCGGGTCGCCGACCCAGTAGCGCGGGCCCGGCCCCGAGCCGGCCGCCCGGTCGTTCGGATTGGCCAGCTTGCAGCGATCCAGGGAGAGGCAGCCGCAGCCGATGCACTCCGTGAGCCCGGCGCGCAGCCTCTCGAGCTCGGCGATCCGCTCGTCGATCCGCGAGGTCCAGCCGCTCGAGAGCCGAGACCAGTCGCTGCGCGTGGGGGCCCGGTCGGGAGGGAGCTTGGAGAGCTCGCCTGCGATCTCGCTGAGCGTCAGGCCGATTCGCTGCGCGAAGACGATGAACGCGATTCGCCGGAGCACGGAACGGGGGTAGCGGCGGTGGCCCGAGCCGGCGCGCTCCGAGCTGATCAGGTCGCGATCCTCGTAGAAGCGGAGGGCCGAGGCCGCCACGCCGCTGCGCTTCGCCACCTCGCTGATCGTCAGGAGGTCATGGTCATCCATCAGGACAGCGAAGCATGGATCGCCCTTGACTTCAAGCTCACTTGAGCTTGTAGCTTGAGCGGCACACCCACTCCCCAGGAGGCACGATGAGCAGGCAGACGGCGAGCGAAGTCATCACCGACGAGGTCACCTCCTGGCCGGGGGTCGAGGCCGGATACGGCAAGCGGGGCGAGTGGGGCTTCCGGGTCAACGGCCACGAGGTGGGCCACCTGCACGGCGATCACGCCGCCCACTTCAGCTTCGGCAAGGAGGTCGGCAGCGCGCTCCGGCAGCAGGGAAGGGTGGTCGATCATCCCGTCTTTCCCGGCAAGAACGCGATGGCCGCCCGCCGGATCGATTCCGACGACGACGTCCGCGACGTGATCGAGCTGATGCGGCTCAACTATGACCGCATCGTCGCCCGCTACGGGGCGATGTCGGCGACCACGTAGCGGCTGGTGACCCGGAACGCCTCCGGGTCCTCGTTCGCCTCCAGATAGATCCGGCGCATTCCCTCGCGGACCTCGTCCGCACGGCCGGCCTCTTCGAGTGCCGGCCGGGCGGCGATCGCAAGAGGATGGTTCTCTCCCTCGATCCGCATGAACTCGTCGACAGAGGGGGCGCCGAAGGCAATCTCGTATTCCGTCAGCGACGCGTTGAGCCCATGCGGGGTGAACAAGCCCGACAAGGTCTCGAGCTCGTGCCACGCGAACGGTGGCGAGGGCGGTGGCTGTCCGAGGACCTCCGCCATCGTCTCGCGGGTGAAGCGAACCGCCTGTGAAACCGCGCCCCCCGGAATCCAGGCGGCCAGCAGGATCCGGCCCTGCGGCGCCCGCACTCTGGCCATTTCGGCGGCCGCGGCCTTCGGGTCTGGCGCGAAGATCGCCCCGAAGACGGACAGCACGACGTCGGCGCTCGCGTCGGGGAGGGGAATGGAAGCCGCCTCGCCGAGGGTGAAGGTCGCGTCGAGCCCTCGTCTCGCCGCCTCGGCCGAGGCCACGTCCAGCAGCCGCTGTGCAGGGTCGATCCCGGTGGCGCTCGCTCCCCCCTCGGCAGCCAGCAGGGCCGCATTCCCTGTCCCGCAGCCGACGTCGACGACGGTCTTGCCGTCGAGCGGCCCGGCGAGGCCGACGACGACCTCCGCCGCCGGCAGCAGCTGCTCGGCGATCACCTCGTATCGGCCGGCTCCCCATTCCATACATACGGACTCTACGAAGCTGGCATCTACCCTTCCACTCCGCCCATGGACCGGATCCGCAACTTCTCGATCATCGCCCACATCGACCACGGCAAGTCGACGCTGGCCGATCGCATCCTCGAGCTGACCGGGGCCGTCGACGCGCGCACGCACGTGCCGCAGATGCTCGATTCGATGGAGCTCGAGCGGGAGCGCGGCATCACCATCAAGGCGCAGGCGGTGCGTGTCGCCTACAAGGCGGCGGACGGCGAGACCTACCACCTGCACCTGATCGACACCCCCGGCCACGTCGACTTCTCCTACGAGGTCTCGCGAAGCCTGGCGGCATGCGAGGGCGCGCTTCTCGTCGTCGATGCCGCCCAGGGCGTCGAGGCCCAGACCGTCGCCAATGCGTACGCCGCGATCGACGCCGGGCTGGAGCTGATCCCGGTGCTCAACAAGGTTGACCTGCCCGGGGCCGACCCCGACGGCGTCGCCGCGCAGGTCGCCGACCTGCTCGGCGGCGATCCGGGCGAGGCATTGCGGATCTCCGCGAAGACGGGGGAGGGCGTCACCGACGTGCTCGAGTCCATCGTCAAGCGGATCCCGTCGCCGGAGGGCCAGCCCGAGTCGCCGCCGAGGGCTCTGATCTTCGATTCGGAGTTCGACCAGTACCGCGGCGTCGTCGCGTACGTGCGGATGGTCGATGGGAGCTTCACCAAGGAGGAGCCGATCAAGGCGATGCAGGCCGGCACGCAGGCCGACATCGACGACATCGGGTTCTTCACTCCGAAGATGACGCCCGCGAAGGGGATGGCGGCCGGGGAGGTCGGCTACGTGATCACCGGCATCAAGGACGTCACCAAGCTGCGCGTCGGCGACACGCTGACCAGCCGGGAGCGGCCGGCTGCCGAGGCGCTGCCCGGCTACCGGGAGGTGCGGCCGATGGTCTTCTGCGGGCTCTTCCCGATCGACACCGACCGCTACTCGGACCTGCGCGACGCGCTCGACCGTCTGGCCCTGAACGACGCAGCGCTCTCCTACGAGCCCGAGACCTCGGACGCGCTCGGCTTCGGCTTCCGCTGCGGGTTCCTCGGCCTGCTCCACATGGACATCGTCCGCGAGCGGCTCGAGCGGGAGTACGACCTCGAGCTGCTCGCCACCACGCCCAACGTCCGCTACGAGGTGACGATGATCAACACCGGGGAGGTGGTCGAGGTCCGCAGCCCGACCGACATGCCCGATCCCGCCTCGATCGAGTCGATCTCAGAGCCCTTCATCCGGGCGACGATCATCACCCCCAACGACTTCGTCGGACCGGTGATGGAGCTCTGCCAGAAGCGCCGCGGGGAGCACGTCGGGCTCCACTACCTCTCGCCGACGCGCGTCCAGGTCCAGTACGACCTGCCGCTGGCCGAGATCGTGCTCGACTTCTTCGACCAGCTCAAGTCGCGCAGCAAGGGCTATGCCTCACTCGACTACGAGCCGATCGACAACCGGCCCTCCGACCTGGTCAAGCTCGACGTGCTGCTCGCCGGGGACAAGGTCGACGCGCTCTCGCTGATCGTCCACAAGGAGGCCTCGTACGACCAGGGCCGCAACCTGGTCGAGCGCCTTCGCAAGACGATCCCGCGACAGCAGTTCGACGTCCCGGTGCAGGCCGCGATCGGCGCGAACGTGATCGCCCGCGAGACCGTCAAGGCGGTGCGAAAGGACGTCACCGCGAAGCTCTACGGCGGCGACGTCACCCGGAAGAAGAAGCTGCTCGAGAAGCAGAAGAAGGGCAAGAAGCGGATGAAGCAGGTCGGTGCGGTCGAGGTCCCGCAGGAGGCGTTCCTCGCCGTCCTGGAGATGGACGGAGATGCCAAGTAGCGAGCAGCGGAGGGCGCTGGCACAGGGCGGCATGGACGCCTTCAACGCCGGCGACGTGCCGGGGATGCTGGCCGTTCTCACGGAGGATGTCGAGGTGCACGCCTCGCCCGAGCTGATCAACTCCGGGACCTACAGCGGCCACGACGGCTTCGTCTCCTGGATCCACTCCTGGACCGACGCCTGGGAGAGGATCACAGCCGAGGTGACGGACAACATCCCGGTCGGGGAGCGGCACGTCGTCACGGCCATTCACCAGGAGGGACGAGGTCGCGGGGGGATCGCCGTGAGCATGGACATCGCCTTCCTCTTCGACGTGAACGACCACCGGATGTGCACCTATCTGGCGATGCTCCCGACGCGGGAGGAGGCGCTCCGGATGGCGGAGGAGCGGGAGAGGACCTAGACGCCGACGCGCCGGAGCGGGATGCCGAGGCGGCCCTCGACCTTCGCGAGCGGGTCCCTGCCGTTGGCGATGAGCAGAATCACCTCGTCGGCGGCGAAGTCGCGAAGCTCGTCCTCCATCGCCTGGGCGGGGTCGGGGTCCCCGACTGAGCCGCTCACCGGCAGGCCGGCGGCGACCAGCGCGCCGGCCGAGCGGGCCAGGCTGCCCTCGGCCTCCCGGCGGGCGTCGTCCTCCGCAGAGAGCCAGCGATCGAGCCGGTGGCTCGGGACGGGCACGACCACGCGGACATCCTCTGCGGATCCCGCGAGCCGCGCGATGCGCTGCGCGGCGTCTGCGGTCGCCTCGGTGACGGCGACCACCAGGACACGGTGGCCGCTGTCCGCGGACTCGGCGACCTCGAGCCGCCGGTCGGGCTTTGCCCGGGAGGCGAACACGACGAGCGACGTGGCGGCGACCGCCCCGACCGCCATGCCGAGCCCCGCGCCCACGAGGCCGGCGAGCGCCATCGAGGCCACGATCGCGGAGCAGATCACGGCGATGATCAGAGGGATCGCGAAGGAGCGGAAGCGAATTCCACCCTCGGGATCCGTGGTGGTCAGGAACGAGGACACACTCGGTTTCTACCCTAGCCGCGCCGCAGCGAAGCGGCGCGCGGCAGCGCTCTCTGCCTAGAATCGCCCGCCTTATGCCCGTCAAGACCGATGCAATCGGCAAGCAGTGGCCCGGTATCACGTACGAGGTCGGGGCCGAGAAGATCCGCGAGTTCGCCGACGCGATCGGGGCGGGGAGCGACGTGCACCGCGACCACGAGGCGGCCAAGTCGGCCGGTTTCCGCGATCTGGTCGCCCCTCCGATGTTCTGCGTCGTCTACAGCGCCCGCGCGATGGGCCCCGCGATCCTCGACCCGGACGTCGGCATCAACCTGGCCACGATGCTGCACGGCTCGCAGGAGTTCGAGTGGGACGAGCCGGTCTGCCATGGCGACGTGATCGAGACCGCCGCCACCTGCAAAGAGATCTACGAGAAGGACGGCAAGGGCTTCTACGTCTTCGAGACCGTGTCGGCCAATCAGGACGGCAAGCAGGCAGTGAAGGGGACCTGGACCAACATCGTCAGGGGGGTCTGAGCGTGCCCGATCTTGACCAGCTCAAAGAAGGCGACTCGATCCCTGAGCTCCGGGTGACGCCCGACAAGTACCTGCCGCACCGCTACGCGGGCGCATCAGGCGACTTCAATCCGATCCACATCGACCCGGAGTTCGCCAAGGCCGTCGGGCTGCCCGGCAACATCTTGCACGGGCTCTGGATGATGGCCCAGGTCGCTCGCGGCAATGCCGCGCTGGCCGACGGCGACCCGCGGGCGCTCAAGCGACTCTCCGTGCAATTCCGCGGGATGGGCTTCCCCGAGCAGGAGCTGGTCGTGAGCGGCACCGTCAAGGAGGTCTCGGACGGGCGCGTGGTGATCGACACGGTCGCCGCGCAGGGCGACAACCAGGTGATCAGGAACGCCCAGGCAGAGCTGAGCGCGGACTAGCGCGCGCCGCGTTCCTATCATCAGCTCTGTGCTGAGCGAACGCCAGAGCCAGATCCTGAGATCCGTGGTCGAGCGCTACGTCGACGAGGGCCGCCCCGTCGGGTCGCGCGCGCTCGCCAACCGGCCGGACATCGACTGGAGCGCCTCGACCGTGCGTGCGGAGCTCGCCAGCCTGGAGGACGAGGGCTTCCTCACCCACCCGCACACCTCCGCGGGCCGGGTGCCGACCGACACGGGCTATCGGTTCTACGTCGAGCGGTTGCTGGCGCACCAGGACCGCCTGCCGCAGCCCGCCTCGAACGAGCTCGGGATCTCTCGGATGAGGCGCGAGGTCGACACCGCGATCCGCGAGACCACGACGACCCTCTCCCAGGTCACGGACCTGGTCGCGCTGGTCACGGCACCGCCTCTCCACACGGCCACGATCCACCGGATCGAGGTGCTCAGACTGCAGCCGAAGGTCGTGATGGTGGTGGTGATCGCCTCGAACGGCGGCGTCACCAAGCGCGTCTTCACCTTCGACGAGGAGGTCGACACCGGCCTTGTCGAGTGGGCGGCGAGCTATCTGAACGAGCGCCTCGCGGGACTCGGCCTCGGCGCCCGGATGGCCGCCGACCGCCTACGTGACCCCGAGCTCGGCCCGGCCGAGACGGGCTTCCTGGCGGAGATCTCCAGCGCCTTCACCGATCTGGATGAGTCCGGGGAGGACACCCTCTATGTCGACGGCACGGCTCGGTTGCTCTCCGAGGAGCATCTCGCCGACCTGCCGCACGCCGACGATCTGATGCGCGCCCTGGAGCGCCGGGTGAACGTCCTCCGCGCCCTCCGGACAGCGCTCGATCGCCGCTCGGTCTTCGTCTGGATCGGGGGCGAGAACCCGGCGCCCGAGCTGCGCTCGGTGAGCGTGGTCGGCGCCAACTACGGCCTCGGCTATCGCAACCTCGGGTCCGTCGGGATCATCGGCCCGCTGCGGATGGACTACGCGACCGCGATCGCCAACGTCCGGGGCGCCGCCGGCGAGCTCTCCCGCTTCTTCGAGACGGTCTACGACGAGTAGCCACTGACTCGCATGGCCAAGCGCGACTACTACCAGGTGCTGGGCGTCGAGCGGAGCGCCTCCGACGGGGAGATCAAGAAGGCATTCCGCAAGCTGGCTCGCGAGCTGCATCCGGACGTCAACGCCCACGACCCCGAGGCCGAGGAGAAGTTCAAGGAGGCGGCGGAGGCCTATGAGGTGCTGTCAGACGCCGAGCGACGCCAGACCTACGACCGCTTCGGTCACGACGGGCTGCGATCGGGCGGCTTCGATCCGGGCGCCGGTTTCGGGAGCATCCAGGACATCTTCGACTCCCTGTTCGGTGGCGGCGATCCCTTCGGCGGGTTCGGAGGCGGCCCGGCGGGCGGCGCGGACATCGGGGCCGTGGTGGAGATCGGTTTGGAGGACGTGCTCGAGGACCAGACCCGGGAGGTCGCCTTCGAGGCCGTCGTCACCTGCGACCACTGTCGCGGCAACGGCGCCGAGCCGGGGACGCCGATCGAGACCTGCCCGAAGTGCGAGGGGGCCGGGCAGATCCGCGAGGTGAGCCGCAGCATCTTCGGCCAGGTCGTCCGCGCCATGCCCTGCGATCGCTGCGGAGGCGACGGGCGCATCCCGGAGACGCCGTGCGAGCGGTGCGGCGGTGCGGGCAGGGTGTCCGAGACTCGGACATGGGAGGTCGACGTCCCGGCGGGGATCGAGGACGGCCAGAGGGTGCGGATCGCGGGCGCCGGGCACGTTGGGGCGCCCGGAGGCAGGCAGGGCGACCTCTACGTCGAGATTCGCGTCGAGCCGGACGAGCGGTTCATGCGCCAGGGAACCGAGTTGATCACGCGCGCCGAGGTGCCGGTGACGACCGCGATCATCGGGGGCGAGGTCTTCGTCCCGACGCTCGACGGGGAGCTTGCAGTCGAGGTGCCGGCCGGGACCCAGCATGGCGAGACCACCGTGCTCACCGGCCGTGGCCTGCCGCCGCTCCGCGGGGGGCGGCGGGGAAGCCAGCACGTCGTCTTCGAGCTGGTGGTCCCGACCGATCTGGATGACGATCAGCGCGAGGCCGCCGAGCGCCTCGCCGAGGCACTCGGTCAACAGACGCCCCAGCGGAGATGATCCGTCTCGCGGTTCGCTGCGCTCCGGAGTACGCGGAGGCGGTGATGGCGAACCTACTCGAGCTCGCGCCGAACGGGCTGGAGGAGGAACGCGGCCCCGGCTGGGTCGAGTTCGCGATCTACGGACCTCCCGGCGAGGTCCCGGACATGGGTGAGGTCCAGGCGGCTGCGGGCGGGAGCCTGGTCGACGTCACCACGACCTCCGTCCCGGACGACTGGGCGGATCGCTGGGCCGACTTCCACCGGCCGATCGAGGTCTCGGGACGGATAGGCGTGCGTCCCTCGTGGTGGGACCCGAAGGAGGGGCTGATCGACGTCGTCGTCGACCCTGGCCGCGCGTTCGGCACCGGCGGGCATCCGACGACCCGTCTCTGCCTGGCACTGCTGGTGGCGCTGGAGGAGGCCGGCGAGGCATCCGGCCCGATCGCTGACTGGGGGACGGGCAGCGGCGTGCTGGGGATCGCAGCTGCAAAGCTCGGCTGGTCTCCGGTGACCGGCTGCGACCGCGAGTTGCCATCTCTCGCGACGGCGCAGGCAAACGCCGAGGCCAACGGGGTCGAGATGTCGATCGAGCGCGTCGACGTCCGGGAGGGTCCGCCGCCGGTGGCGCCAGGCGTCGTCGCGAACCTGACCGGCAACCTGCTCAGAGACTGCGCCGGCCACCTCGTCACGGCAGGGGAGGCCCCGGACACGCTGGTCTGCTCGGGAATGCTGGAGGCCGAGGTCGACGAGGTGGCCGCGGCCTTCGCTCCAACCGGCCTCGCCGAGTCCGAGCGCCGCATCGACAACGGCTGGGGCGCGCTGCTGATGCGGCGCGACGGCGCTGGCTCGCGATGACCCCCGAGCTCAGCCCAGACCTGCCGATCGCGGTCTTCGACTCCGGGGTGGGCGGGCTGACCGTGCTGCACGAGTGCCTCGTCTCGCTGCCCGAGGAGGATTACGTCTACCTCGGTGACGACGCCCGGTTTCCCTATGGCGCTCGAACCAACGACGAGCTTCGCGATCACGTCGGGCAGGTCACCCGGTACCTGCTGGAACGTGGCGCGAAGCTGCTGGTGATCGCCTGCAACTCGGCCGCGTCCGCCGGCCAGGGTGTCGCTCGGGAGATCGCGGCCGAGGCCGGCATCGAGGTGGTGGCGGTGATCGAGCCCGAGGCGGAGATCGCCGGCGCGCTCACCCAGTCGGGGAACGTCGGCGTGCTGGCGACGCCGGCCACGGTGCGGAGCGGCTCGTATCTGCAGGCCCTGTCCGCGCAGCACCGTGCCCTGACGGTGACCGAGGTCGAGGCGCCGGATCTCGCCGCGGTGATCCAGCGAGGCTTCCCCTTTTCGGACAGCGTCGTCGAAATGGTCCGCTCCTACTGCGCGCCGCTGAAGAGGGCGGAGGTGGACACCGTGATCCTCGGCTGCACGCACTACCCGCTCGTTGCTCCGATGCTGCAGCGCGTCCTCGGCCGCGAGGTCCGGCTGGTGACCGCGGGACACGCGATCGCCGCCACGGCGCAGCGAGTGCTCGAGGAGTCGGGAATCTCGAAAACCGGCAGTGAAGAGGGGACCTATCGGTTTCTCTGCACGGGTGACCCCCATTCCTTCCGCGAGCTCGGCACCCGCTTCCTCCAGATGCCCCTTGGGGACATCGAGCTGGTGGAGCTCCCCTGAAGAGTTTCGGAGCATTTGCGCGCTATAGCGACCACAACTCTCCAAGACCCTGATGGCGGCGGGCATCAGACCTGAGGAGGTCCCCTTTTGGCCATGGGGCGTCCTCCTCATCGCCATGGGCTTGTATGTCGTCGCCGTCGCGGCCCTGATTGCCGCCGGACGCCGCGAGGACGCCCGCGCCCTGGCCGGGTTCATCCCGGACTGCCTGGTCCTGGTGGGTCGACTGGCGCGTGACCCGCGGATCTCGCGCCCGCGCCGCGTCGTCCTCTTCGGTGTCCTGGGCTATCTGGCCCTGCCGATCGACCTCGTGCCCGATTTCCTGCCCGGCATCGGCCAGCTCGACGACGCCGTGCTCCTCGGCCTTGCACTGCGCCTCGTCGTCCACGGCGGCGGCACGGAGCTCGTGCGCGCCGCCTGGCCCGGCCCCGAGGCTTCGCTCGCGCTTGTCCTCCGGGCGGCGGGCCTCGACACGAACGGGGCAGCCACGCCGCCGACTACGCTTTAGCCGATGAGCATCCTCGAACAGGTTCAGGAGGACGTGAAGACGGCGATGAAGGCCGGCGAGAAGGAACGCGTCGGCCAGCTGCGCATGCTCGTCAACGCCCTCCAGGCCGAGGAGAAGGAGGGCAAGGGGGACGAGGTCGCAGCTCTCCAGCGCGAACGGAAGCGGCGGCTCGATGCAGCCGAGGCTCTCAGGGAGGGCGACAGGACGGATCAGGCGAAGGCGGAGGAGGCCGAGGCCACCCTGATCGAGGGATACCTGCCGGAGCAGCTCTCGGACGAGGAGCTCTCTGAGCTCGTGGCCGGCGCCGTCGAGGAGTCCGGCGCCAGCGAGCCCAAGGACATGGGGGGCGTGATGAAGGTGCTGATGCCGAAGGTCGCCGGACGAGCCGACGGCAAGCGGGTCAGCCAGGCGGTGCGCGAGAAGCTTGGCGCGTAGGCAGCTGGAGATCGACAACACCGTCGCCGCGGAGCTGGCTGGCTCCGAGGACGCGGTTCTCCGCGCCCTCGAGGGCCATCTCGACGTCGACCTCTACCTGCGGGGCAACGTTCTCACCCTCGACGGCAACGCGACCGAGGTTCGGACCGCGGAAACCGTGGTCGGGGAGCTGGTCGACCTGATCGAGCAGGGCCATGAGATCGCACCTGGGACGATCGAGGCCGTCACCGGCGCCATCGACAAGCACGAGAGCCCTGCGGAGATCCTCGAGGACGTCGTCTGGCAGCACCGCAACACGCGCGTCGCGCCGAAGACCGTCAACCAGAAGGCCTACGTCGACTCGATTCGCAGGCACACGATCACATTCGGCATCGGGCCGGCCGGGACCGGCAAGACCTTCCTGGCCGTCGCGATGGCCGCCGCCGCCCTTTCGCGCGGCGACGTCAGCCGGGTGATCCTCACTCGGCCGGCGGTGGAGGCCGGGGAGCGCCTCGGCTTCCTGCCGGGCGACATCCAGGCCAAGGTCGACCCGTATCTGCGCCCCCTCTTCGACGCGCTATACGACATGCTCGACCCCGAGAAGGTCAACTCCTACTTCGAGCGGGGCACGATCGAGGTCGCTCCGCTGGCCTTCATGAGGGGCCGGTCGCTCAACGACTCTTTCGTGATCCTCGACGAGGCCCAGAACACGAGCCCCGAGCAGATGAAGATGTTCCTCACCCGGCTCGGCTTCGGATCGAAGTTCGTGGTGACGGGCGACATCACCCAGATCGATCTCGAGCGGGGATCGCGATCGGGCCTGATCGAGGTCGGCGACATCCTCACCGGGGTCGAGGACATCAACTTCATCCGCTTCGGCGGCGAGGACGTCGTTCGCCACAAGCTCGTCCAGCGGATCGTCGCAGCGTACGGCGAGGCCGAGAGCCGGAGCCGGCCGGACCAGGACGATGGGGGCGGCTGACATCGACCTCTCGGACGTCCCGGGCGATCTGAGGCGGCCAGTCGGGGCGGCCCTGCACGCAGCCGGGGTGGACGACGGCCACCTTGGGGTCGAGATCGTCGGCGAGGGGAGGATGCGGACGCTCAACTACGCCGCCCGTGGCGTCGACGAGGCGACGGACGTGCTCGCCTTCCCCATCGACGACCAAGCTCACGAGACGGGGCCGCGAGAGCTCGGCGACGTCTTCATCTGCCCGGAGAAGGCGACCGACGTGACCGAGGCCGCCGTCCACGGAGCGCTCCACCTCTGCGGCTTCGACCACGAGACGGACGCCGGTGAGATGCTCGAGCTGCAGGCCAAGGTCATGGCCTCGTTGTGAGCAGGGCCGGCTTCGTCGGCTTGGCGGGACGCCCCAACGTCGGCAAGTCGACCCTGGTCAACGCGATCGTGGGCGCCCACGTGGCGATCGTCTCCGAGCGGCCGCAGACGACCCGGCGCGCGATCCGCGGCGTAGCCACCGATCTCGCGGCCGAGTGGCAGCTCGTGATGACCGACCTGCCCGGCGTCCAGCGGCCCCGCGACGCGCTGACGGAGCGGATGCAGCGGCGGGTCGAGCGGGAGATCGCGGACTCGGACGCCGTGCTCTTCGTCGTCAACGCGGAGCAGGGAGTCGGCCCGGGAGACCGCTTCATCAGCAAGGCGCTCCTCCAGTCGAGCCTCGACACGCCCGTCGTCTGTGCCGTCAACAAGGTCGATCGGCTCAACAACGCCGAGACCGCGGCCGTTCTCGCGGCGGTGGGGGAAATCGGCGGCGTCGACGAGATCTTTCCGGTCAGCGCCCGCCAGGGGCACGGCCTCGAGCCGCTGATCTCGAAGCTCGTCGAGCTGTTGCCGGAGAGCCCCTTCCTCTTCCCGCCGGAGCAGCGCTCGGATCTGCCGAGCGAGGTGCTGCTGGCTGAGCTGATCCGCGAGCAGGTTCTCCGCCGCACCCGCGACGAGCTCCCGCACGCCGTCGAGGTCCAGGTCTCCGAGGTGGCCCACCGGGAGGACGGGGTGGTCGAGGTCCACGCCCACATCTGGGCCGAGGCCGAGTCCCAGAAGGGCATCCTGATCGGCGCGGGGGGCAAGAAGATCAAGGAGATCGGGACCGCCGCCCGCACCGAGCTCGAGCGGGAGCTCGGCGGCCGGGTCTTCCTCGATCTCCAGGTCCGGGTTCGGAAGCGCTGGCGAAAGGACGAGGGCCTGCTGGACCGGCTCGGGATCGAATAGCCGCTGAACCCGCGCCTTCAGGCGCGTATGCGGGTGGTTCGTACAATCGCCGGATGGTTGTCCAGACCGCCAGAGATGCGGCGAAGGTTCGCTTCGACGAGCGCGGACTGGTGCCGTGCGTGATGCAGGACGCTCGCTCGGGAGAGGTGCTCACCCTCGCCTACATGAACGAGGAGTCGCTGCTGCTCACCCTCGAGACGCGGGAGGTCCACCTCTACAGCCGCAGCCGTCGCGAGATCTGGCACAAGGGCGCGAGCTCCGGGAACGTCCAGCGGGTTCGCCAGATTCGCTACGACTGCGACGGTGACGCGCTCGTCGCCCTGGTCGACCCGGCCGGGCCGGCCTGCCACACAGGCGAGCGCTCCTGCTTCTACCGCGATCTGGAGGGAAAGGCAGACCCCGGGGTGGATGCGCCCGGAGTCGTCGGCGAGCCCACGCTGCTGCCGTACGAGGCCCTGTCGACCCTGGAGAGAACCCTGGTGACCCGGCAGCGCAAGCGGCCCGAGGGCAGCTACACCGTCGAGCTGCTCGAGGATTCGAAGCTCGCGGGCGACAAGGTCCGCGAGGAGGCGGCCGAGGTCGTCAAGGCCGTCAACTCCGAGTCCGAGGAGCGGGTCGCCGAGGAGGGGGCCGACGTGGTCTACCACCTGGCGGTGCTGCTGCTCTCCCGCGGCGTCTCGATGGCCGAGGTGCTCCACGTCCTGAACGGCCGCCGGCGGTCTCGATGAACACCGTTGGGGCGACCAGCCTTCCCGGCCTCGAGCCGGACCTCGACCGCGCCCGCGAGCTGGCGCGGAGCGCCACGGTGGTGCCGGTCCGCTACAGCTTCATCGACGACACGGAAACGCCGGTAAGCGCCTTCCTGAAGCTGCGCGGCGACGGACCTGCCTTCCTGCTCGAGTCCGCTGAGCAGGGCAGGCTCGGTCGCTGGTCCTTCCTGGGCTTTCGCCCGAGGGCGATTCTGCGCTGGATCGACGGCCAGCTCTCGGAGTGGGGCGGGGAGACGGCGGCAGAGTCCGGCTCGGGTGCCGCGCCGGACCGTGTGATCGAGGCGCCCGATCCGTACGCGGCCGCCGCCGAATACCTCGGCCGCTACGAGATCGCGGAGCCCGACGAGCTGCCGCCGTTCGCGGGCGGGGCGGTCGGCTTCTTCGGCTACGACCTCGTCCGCACGGTCGAGCCGCTCGCCGCGCCCAACCCCGACCCGGTCGGGCTCCCGGACATGGCGCTGATGATCACCGACGTGCTGGTGGCCTTCGACCATCAGCGTCACGAGGTGACGCTGATCGCCAACGCCTTCGTCGAGGACGGCGGGATCGAGGAGGCCTACGCGCGGGCCGTCGAGACGATCGGCGAGGTCCGCGAGCGCCTGCGCGAGCCGGTTCCCGTCGCCGAGCCGGCGGCCGAGAAGCCCCCGGTGGAGTTCCAGAGCAACATGAGCCGCGAGCAGTTCGAGTCGACCGTCTCCCGGATCATCGAGTACGTCCATGCCGGCGACGCCTTCCAGGTCGTCCCCTCCCAGCGCTTCACCTCGCCCTGCCCGGTCGAGGCCTTCTCGATCTACCGGGGCCTGCGAACGGTCAACCCCTCGCCCTACATGTACTTCCTCGACTTCGGCGACTTCGAGATCGCCGGCGCCTCGCCCGAGCCCCTGGTCAAGGTCACCGGGGACCGCGTCGAGACCAGGCCGATCGCCGGCACCTATCCGCGCGGCGCCGACGAGGAGGAGGATCGCCTGGCGGCGGAGCGGCTGCTCCAGGACCCGAAGGAACGCGCCGAGCACGTGATGCTGGTTGACCTCGGCCGCAACGACCTCGGCCGCGTCTGCGAGTACGGCTCGGTCACGGTCGATGAGCTGATGGTGGTCGAGACCTACTCCCACGTCCTCCACATCGTCAGCCAGGTGTCGGGGAAGCTGCGGGATGACGTCAGCGCCATGGACGCGCTCCGCTCGATCCTCCCGGCGGGGACCCTGTCCGGCGCCCCGAAGGTCCGGGCCATGCAGATCATCGACGAGCTCGAGCCGCAGAAGCGAGGGCCGTACGGCGGTGCCGTCGGATATCTGAGCTACACGAAGGACCTCGACACCGCGATCTACATTCGCTCCGTCGTCGTCAAGGACGGGCTCGTCCATGTGCAGGCGGGCGGGGGCACCGTGGCGGACGCGCAACCGGCCTACGAGTACAACGAGTCGGTCAACAAGGCCAAGGCCGTCTTCCGCGCGGTCCAGCTCGCCGCCGAGCAGCCGGAGTGGCCGTGAGCGCGGAGCGAAGCGGAGCGCGAAGTACAGGTGCGAGGAGCAGCGTGCTGGTCATCGACAACTACGACTCCTTCACCTACAACCTCGTCCAGTACCTGGGGGAGCTGGGGGCGGAGGTCGGCGTCGTGAGGAACGACAAGGCCACTGTGGACGAGCTCGCTGGGCTGAAGCCCGACCGGCTGGTCGTCTCGCCCGGCCCCTGCACGCCGAAGGAGGCGGGGATCTCGGTCGAGGCTATTCGCACCTTTGCCGAGGCCGGAACGCCCGTGCTCGGTGTCTGCCTCGGGCACCAGTCGATGGTGGAGGCCTTCGGCGGCAAGGTTGTCCGTGGCGACCCGATCCACGGCAAGGACGCCGAGGTAAAGCACGACGGCAGGACGGTCTACGAGGGTCTCTCCAACCCGCTTGTCGCAGGCCGCTACCACTCGCTGATCGCGGACCCGGATCTGCCGGATGAGCTCGAGCTGACCTCCAGCTACGGCGACGTGGTGATGGGGGTCCGGCACCGCGAACTGCCGGCGGAGGGCGTGCAGTTCCACCCCGAATCGGTCCTCACCCCGCAGGGCAAGAAGCTCCTGGCCAACTTCCTCGACTGACCCGCCTCGATATGCCCAACGAAATCCTCACACGCGCGATCGACGAGATCTGTGCCGGAACCCATCTGACGGCCGATCACACCTCCGCGGCGCTGGCCGAGATCATGGAGGGCCGGGCGAGCGAGGTGCAGACGGCGGCGTTCCTGATCTCGCTGCGGGCGAAGGGCGAGACCGTCTCCGAGCTGGTCGGATTGGCGCGGACGATGCGCTCGCTGGCCGCCCATGTCGAGATCGACAAGCCGGGCCTGCTCGACACCGCCGGCACCGGAGGCGGTCCGAGCACCTTCAACATCTCGACCACCGCGGCTCTGATCGCCGCCGGCGCCGGCTGCTTGGTCGCGAAGCACGGCAACCGTTCCGCCACCAGCCGCTCGGGCTCGGCGGACGTGCTGGAGGCGCTCGGCGTCGACATCGAGCTCTCGCCGGCCGAGGTCGCGACCTGCATCGACGACGTCGGCTTCGGCTTCATGTTCGCGCCCAAGCACCACCAGGCGATGGCCCACGTGGTGCCGGTCCGCAAGGAGCTCGCGGTGCGGACGATCTTCAACTTCCTCGGTCCGCTCACCAACCCGGCGGGTGCCAACGCCCACCTGCTCGGGGTCTCCGACCGCGGCTACCAGGAGATCATGGCCGACGCCCTGCTTCAGCTCGGCTGCTCGCGGGCGCTGGTGGTCAACGCCGACGACGGCATCGACGAGCTCAGCCTCGCCTCCCGGACCCGGGTGATCGAGGTGGCCGACGGCGGCACCGAGGAGTGGTTCGTCGAGGCCTCCGAGCTCGGGCTTCAAACCGCGCCGCTCGAGGCGATCCCGGGTGGCGAGCCGGCCGAGAATGCGGCGATCGTCACCCGGATACTGGAGGGGGAGGCCGGGCCCGCCCGCGATGTCTCCCTCCTCAACGCGGGCGCCGCCATCTACGTCGCCGGCGGATCGGCCGACCTGGGTGAGGGCATCGCCAAGGCGACGCAGGCGGTCGACTCGGGCGCCGCGTTCGACGTGCTCGGCCGTCTGGTCTCCCGCTCCCGCGAGCTCTCCGGTGCGAGCTAAGGTCCAGCGGACGAGATGGGCATGATCGAAGAGCTGGTCGCGTCCGCACGGGCAGGTGCGGAACGGCGACGCGCAGAGACGCCGCTCGAGGAGCTCGAGCGGCGTCTGGACGAACGCCCGGAGCAGCGCCCGTTCGGCGAGGCGCTGGTGCGCCCCGGTCTGTCGGTGATCGCCGAGTTCAAGCGGCAATCACCGAGCGCCGGTGAGATTCAGGCGGGCGCCACGCCGGCCGGGATCGCGGCGGCGTATGAAGAGGGTGGGGCGGCGGCGCTCTCCATCCTCACCGACGAACAGCACTTCGGCGGCTCGCTCGACGACCTTCGCGAGGCGCGTGCCGCCTGCGCGCTGCCCGTTCTGCAGAAGGACTTCACGGTCGACCGCTACCAGCTCTACGAGGCGGCGGTCGCCGGCGCCGACGCGATCTTGCTGATCATTGCGGCACTCAGCGGTCAGGAGTTCGCCGCGCTCTACGAGGAGGCACGCGGCCTCGACCTCGACGTGATCGTCGAGGTGCACAAGGAGGATGAGCTGGAGACCGCCCTGACGGTCGACGCCGACGTGCTCGGCATCAACAACCGCAACCTGGACGACTTCACCGTCGACATCGGGACCACCTTCGAGTTGATCACGGATGTGCCCGCGGGCAAGACCGTCGTCTCCGAGAGCGGCATCGCCGATCGAGGGACCCTGGATGAGCTGGAGAGGGTGGGTGTCGACGCGGTGCTGATCGGCGAGGCGCTGATGCGGGCCGACGACCCCGGCGCGAAGCTCAGAGAGCTGATCGCGGATGAGGACTCGACCCGCGAGCACCTGCTTCCCTGAGTCATTAGAAAACCCGAAGCAGGGGCTTAGAGGCGATTAAGCGGCGGGTCCGACACTGCCCCCATGCAATCGCTGAGGAGGTTCTTCTCAACCAGCTTCGGATCGGCCATCGGCGGCGGCCTCGTCGTCCTGATCGCCGGCCTCATCCTGATCCAGGCAGGGGTCGTCGACGGCAAGGACAGCTCGTCGTCGCCCACCATCGCGCCCGCCGCCCTCGCCAGGCCGGCGAGCGACTCGAGCAAGGGCCTCACGGTCCACGACATCTACCAGCGTGACGCCGAAGGCGTCGCCTTCATCCGCTCGCAGATCGTGCAGAAGACGCAGTCGGTCTTCGGTTTCCCGCAGCAGCAGCAGAGCGAGGCGACCGGGTCCGGCTTCCTGATCGACAACGACGGCCACGTTCTCACCAACGCCCACGTCGTCGAGGGAGCCAAGAAGGTGACCGTCCAGCTCGGCAACGGCTCCGAGCAGGATGCCCAGGTGGTCGGCACGGATCCCTCGAGCGACGTCGCCCTCCTGAAAGTGGACAACGCCGAGGGCGCCCAGCCGCTGCAGCTCGGCGACTCCTCGAAGGTCCAGGTCGGCGACCCGGTGGTCGCGATCGGCAACCCCTTCGCCCTCGACAGGACGGTGACGAGCGGGATCGTCTCGGCGCTCCAGCGCCAGATCCAGGCGCCCAACGGCTTCTCGATCAGCGACGTCATCCAGACCGATGCCGCGATCAACCCGGGCAACTCCGGCGGTCCGCTGATCGACGGCGCCGGCCAGGTGATCGGGATCAACTCCCAGATCGAGAGCCAGAGCGGCGGCAACGTCGGAATCGGCTTCGCCGTTCCGATCAAGACCGCGGCCGACGTCGTCTCGCAGCTCGAGAACGGCGGCCAGGTCCACCAGGCCTATCTGGGGATCTCCGGCGGAGACATCACCCCGGATATCGCCCACGCGCTCAACCTCCCCGTCACCCAGGGCGTCCTGATCGAGCGTGTTCTCAGCGGCGGCCCGGCGGCCGACGCCGGGATCAAGGGTGCCACCGGTCAGGCGACGATCGCCGGACAGACCTTCCCGGTCGGCGGCGACATCATCACGAAGGTCGACGACAAGGCGATCAGCGGCATGGACGACGTGGTCTCGGCGGTCAACGACCACAAGCCCGGCGACGAGATCACGTTGACAGTCTTCAGCGGCGGGCAGCAGAAGGACGTCACGGTCAAGCTCGGCGACCGGCCGTCACACGTCCAGGACTCGAGCTCCAGCTCGCTGCCGTAGACGAATCGGGCGCTGGGCCCCTTCCTACTTCCCCCAGCCGCTTGGTGCGGCGGTATGCCCGTCGACGTCGAACCAGTACTCGCGGAACTGGGTGCAGCGACCGTCGGCCTCCAGTTGCGCCACGAGGCAGCCGGGGATCGTCGCCTCCCGGGGATTGACCGCTGTCACCCAGAACTCCGCCGCGACGTGATCTCCCTCGACGATTGGCATCCCCATTTCCACGCGTACGTCACCCTGCTCGGCCTGCTCCTTGCGGAGATACACGCCGAGCGCCTCCCTTCCCAGCACGGTCTCTTCGGTCGGATGGGCCACGTACACGACGTCCTCGGAGAAGAGGCTCAGGAACGCGTCGATATCCCAGCTCCCCCAGGCCTGTCCATAGCCCTCGACGAATGCCGTCGCGCTCTCGCGGCCGGGGCCCGTCATCTGGCTCCCGCCGAAGCCGGCGCGGGTGCGTCGACGACGCCGTGCCGGATCAGGCTCTCGCCCGTCTCGGCGATCGTGTCCTCGATCGGTCGCGGCGCCCAGCCCAGGGTGGTCATTGCCTTCTCCGAGGAGAGCTCCTGTTTCTTGCCGAGGCCGCCGACCACCGAGCGGATGCCACCGTCGAACAGCGCCATTCCGCGCACCACGAAGTCCGGGATCCTCCGCGTCGGGACCTTGGAGGCGGCGTCGCCGAGGCGGTCTCGCAGGATCTCCGCGGTCTCCGCGAACCAGAGGAACTTCTTGACCGCGATGAAGCGCTGGCCGCCGGCCTCAGGAGCGGTCATCGCCCGGATCTCCAGGTCCGCCACGTCCCTGACGTCGACGAAGCTGAAGCCAAGTCTCGGTACTCCCGGCATGCCCTCGAGCAGCCGCTGGATCGACTCGATCGAATAGGAGATGTCGTCGTTCAGCACCGGGCCGATGATCGCGCCGGGATTGACCACCGCCAGCCGATCCTGTTCGCTGCGTTGGTTGACCAGGTCCCAGGCGGCCTGCTCCGCGATCGTCTTCGAGCGGACGTACGGGGTCAGGCCGGGCTCGTCGGGGTCGGTCCAATCGTCCTCAGTCAGCGTGTGGGCGTCGCCCCCCCTTGCGAGCCTGACTGCCGCGATCGACGACGTGACCACGATCCGCTTGACCCCGGCATCGAGGGACTCGCGCAGCACCCGCAGGGTGCCTTCGCGCGCCGGGACGATCAGCTCGTCGTGGTCCTTCGGCTGCTTGGCGGGGAAGGGCGAGGCGACGTGTAGCACGTAGTCGCAGCCCTCGATCGCGTGGGGCCAATGCTCATCGCTCATCAGGTCGGCCTGGTGCACCGTCAGGCGGCCGCCGGGATCGACCTGCGACTCGACGGCGGCGTGGACGTCGCGCTCTCGCGACGGATTGCGGACCGTCGTCCTGACCCGGTAGCCGCGCTGGAGCAGGCTGATGACGCACCAGCCGCCGAGGTAGCCGGACCCTCCGGTAACTAGGACTGTCTTGCCGTCGCCCTCGGCCATGCCTCGTCCGTGACCGTAGTCGAGTGTTGCGGCTTCGCGAACAGCACCTGCACGTCCCGCAGGCGGTGCTCACGGAAGCCCGCCTCGCTCATCGCGAGCCAGAGCGTCCACAGGCGCCTGAACGGCTCGTCGTATCCGAGCTCGCCGGCGAGATCCGAGTTGGCGATGAAGCGCTCGCGCCAGAGCTCGAGCGTACGGGCGTAGTGGGCCCCGATCTCGTCGAGCCAGACCGTGCTCATGTCGGTCTCGCGGGCGACGCAGCTCTGAATCACCTCCACCGACGGCAGGCATCCCCCCGGAAAGATCAGCTTGTTGGAGAAGCTCCGGGCCGCCTTCTCCTGCTCGTAGAGCCGGTCGTCGATCACGATCGCCTGCAGGAAGAAGAGGCCGTCGGGCTCGAGCAGCTCCGAGCAGCGCCGGAAGAAGAGGTCGAAGTACTGCCAGCCGACCGCCTCGATCATCTCGAGGGAGACGAGCTTCGAGTAGCGGCCGCGGATGTCCCGGTAGTCGTCGAGCAGGACCGTGACGCGATCCTCGACTCCCGCGTCCCGGATCCGCCGCAGGGCTCCCTCGCGCTGCTCCTGGGAGATCGTCGTGCTGGTCACCCGGCAGCCGTAGTTGCTCGCCGCGTACGCGGCCATCGCGCCCCATCCGGTGCCGATCTCGAGCAGGTGGTCATCCGGGCCGAGCTCGAGCGTCCGGCAGATCCGCTCAAGCCGATGCTGCTGGGCCTCGGCGAGGCTCGCCTCAGGATCGGGGAAGACCGCGGACGAGTACATCATCGACTCGTCGAGGTAGAGCGCGAAGAGGTCGTTGCCCAGGTCGTAGTGGGCCGAGATGTGCCGCCGCGAGGCGCCGCGGCTGTTTCGCGGCACCCGCCAGAGCGTCTTCTCGAGGGGCACGAGCAGGGGGTGGAGGCGACGACGCCAGGCATCGAGCGAGCCGAGGTTCCGGCAGGCGATCCGGATCAGCGCGACCAGGTCCTTGCAGTCCCAGATGCCGTCGCGATACGCCTCACCGAGACCGGCACTGCCGCCGAGGATGGCTCGCCAGAACTTCGTCGAGTGGATCTCCACGGTGGCCGCGAGGTCCGCGCCGAGGTCGCCGAACCCCAGCCTCCGGCCATCGGGCTCGATCAGCTCCAGTCGCCCGCCGTGTATGCGGGAGAAAGCGCTCAGAGCCAGTCGCCTTGCGGCTCCCTCGATGGCGGTCATCGACCCGCAGCCTACTCCCGGAATGCCTGCTCGCATGGAAAATCGGTGAATCCGCCTACTCTTGGATGCATGAAGGTCAAGGTCTGCGGAATGACGAACCTCGCCGACGCCGAGCACGCGGCGAGCCATGGCGCCTGGGCGATCGGGCTGATTCATCACCCCGAGAGCCCCCGCTTCGTGCGCCCCGAGGTCGCCGAGGAGATCGGCGCGGCGCTCAAGCGCCGCTGCGAGATCGCGGGCGTGTTCGTCAACGCGACCCTGGAGGAGGTGATCGACGCCGCCGAGCGCGAGAACCTCACCCTGCTGCAGTTCCACGGTGAGGAGGGCCCGGCATTCTGCGTGGAAGCGCGCCGCCGCACCGGGGCCAAGGTGATGAAGGCGATGCGGGTCACCAGCGCAGCCGACGTCCAGGCTGCCGAGGCCTTTCGCACGGACTTCCACCTGTTCGACGCCTACTGGCACGGCATCCACGGCGGCACCGGTCAGAGCTTCGACTGGGACCTGGTCGCGAAGCGCCGCTCCAAGATCCCGATGGTGCTGGCGGGCGGGCTCACCCCGGACAACGTCGCTGAGGCAATCGAACGCGTGAAGCCGTTCGCGGTCGACGTCGTCAGCGGAGTCGAGGCGGAGCCGGGGCGCAAGGATCACGCCAAGGTCGAGGCCTTCCTCGAGGCCGCCGGGGTTCAGCTGCCCACCAAGGCCGCGTCGCCGTGACCTCCGCGGTCGAGGAGCGCTTCGGCCCCTATGGGGGGCGGTTCGTGCCCGAGACGCTGATCGCAGCGCTCGATGAGCTCAGCGCGGCCTGGGCCGAGGCACGCGAGGACCAGGGCTTTCAGTCCGAGCTGTCGACGCTGCGTCGCGACTTCGTCGGCCGCCCGACTCCGCTCTACCTCGCCGAGCGGCTCTCCGATCGGGTCGGCCGCCGCGTCTACCTGAAGCGCGAGGATCTCGCCCACACCGGCGCCCACAAGATCAACAACGCCGTCGGCCAGGCTCTGCTCGCCCGGCGCATGGGCAAGACCCGGTTGATCGCGGAAACCGGGGCCGGGCAGCACGGCGTCGCGACCGCCACCGCGTGTGCCCTGTTCGGCCTCGAGTGCGCCGTCTACATGGGCACCGAGGACATCCGCCGCCAGGCGCCCAACGTCGACCGGATGAGGCTCCTCGGGGCCGAGGTGATCCCGGTCGAGGCCGGAGCACGCACCCTGAAGGAGGCTGTCAGTGCCGCGATCCGCGACTGGGTTGCCACGGTCGGCAGCACTCACTACGTGATCGGCTCGGTCGTCGGGCCCGCGCCCTATCCGGCCCTCGTCCGCGACCTCCAGCGAGTGATCGGCGACGAGGCCCGCTCGCAGGCCCTCGAAGCCGAGGGTGAGTTGCCCGGCCGGGTGATCGCCTGCGTCGGCGGCGGCTCCAACGCGATCGGCAGCTTCCATGCGTTCCTCGGCGATCCCGTCGAGTTGATCGGGATCGAGGCCGCCGGCGAGGGTCTGGACAGCGGCCACCACGGCGCCTCGCTGATCGCCGGCAGCAACGGCGTTCTGCACGGTGCCTTCTCGTCCGTGCTCGCCGACGCCGAGGGCCAGATCCTCGAGGCTCATTCGGTCTCCGCCGGGCTCGACTACCCGGGCGTCGGTCCGGAGCACGCCTTCCTGCGCGACTCCGGCCGCGCCACCTACGACTCCGCCACAGACGTCGAGGCCCTGCGCGCATTTCGGGAGCTCGCCAGGCTGGAGGGGATCATCCCGGCGCTGGAGCCATCGCATGCGATCGCCTGGCTCCTCGAGAATGGAGGTGGGGACGGCTATGACGTCCTCACGCTCTCCGGCCGGGGTGACAAGGACATGGACGAGGTGACGGCGAAGCTCGCCGAGCTCGATGGCTGAAGCGACCACCACCTCAATCGAAGGCGCGTTCGCGGCGGCACGCGAGGACGGTCGCGCGGCGCTGATGCCCTACCTGATGGGCGGATTCCCCGACCATGAGACCGCGACCGCCGTCGCCCGCGCCTACGTCGACGCCGGTGCGGACCTGATCGAGCTGGGGGTTCCGTTCTCCGATCCGCTCGCCGACGGGCCCGTGATCCACGCCGCGGATACCGCAGCATTGAAGGCCGGGGCAACTCTCGAGTCCGTGCTGGAGACCTGCAAGGCCGTCTCCGAGAGCGTCCCCGTTGCGCTGATGGTCTACGCGAACATGGTTCTGGCCGCCGGCCATGCCGAGCTTGCCGACCAGGCAGCGGATGCCGGGGCAGCGGGCGTGATCGTCCCGGACCTGCCGCTCGAGGAACGCGAGCCCCTAGCCGATGCCCTCGGTCAGCGAGGCCTCGCGCTGATCCCGTTGGTCGCGCCCAACACCCCACCGGCGCGCCGCGCCGAGATCTGCTCGCGTGCTGAGGGTTTCGTCTACCTCGTCTCGACGAAGGGCGTAACCGGCGAGCGCGAAGAGCTTCCGCGCGAGCTGGCGGACCTGATCGCGGCCACCAAGGCGGCGGCGAGCGTCCCGGTCGCCGTCGGCTTCGGGATCTCGACGCCGAAGCAGGCGGCAGGCGTCGGCGAGATCGCCGACGGGATCATCATCGGCACCCGGCTCGTCCGCGAGGTGGCGGATGCACCCGATCGCGACGCCGCGGTCGCCGCCGTCACCGGCTTCCTGAGCGAAACTCGCGCCGCGCTCGCCAGATAGGCTTCCGGGCCGTGCAGGTAGTCCTCTTCACAGTCCTGGGCGGTTGCGTGATGGTGATCGCCTACGCACTGGGCATCCCCGGCCCGGTTGACGCCCTCCTCTTCCTCGGCGGCGTCTTCACCGGCGCGCTGCTCCGCTACGCCCAGCCGCTCATCGACTGGCTGACCCGCCCGTAGCGCTGGCCTAAGCCGACCGGTTGCGCGGCCCAGGTAGATTGACCGCGTGCGGATCGGCGTTCTCACCGGTGGAGGCGACTGCCCCGGACTGAACGCGGTGATCCGCGCCATCGTGCGCAAGGGAGTCGGGGAGTACGGCCACGACTTCGTCGGCTATCGCAACGGCTGGGCTGGGCCGCTCGAGGGCCTCGGCGCGCCGCTTGGCATTCCGGAGGTTCGCGGGATCCTGCCGCGCGGCGGCACGATCCTCGGCTCGTCGCGGACCAATCCCTTCAAGGAGGACGGCGGCGCCGAGCGCCTCACCGAGAACCTGAAGGCCGACGGGGTCGACGGCCTGATCGCGATCGGAGGAGAGGACACGCTCGGAGCGGCCGCCAGGCTGCACGAGGAGGGTGTCCACGTCGTGGGGGTGCCGAAGACGATCGACAACGACCTCTCCGCCACCGATTACACGTTCGGCTTCGACACCGCGGTCAACATCGCGATGTCGGCGATCGACCGGCTTCACACGACGGCGGAGAGCCACAAGCGGACGCTGATCTGCGAGGTGATGGGGCGACACGCCGGCTGGATCGCCTTCCACGCCGGGCTCTCCGGCGGTGCCAACGTGATCCTGATCCCCGAGATCGATTTCGACCTCGACCGGGTCTGTGAGTACATCGTCCGGCGCTTCGAGAGCCAGTACTCCCCGATCGTGGTGGTCGCCGAGGGCGCCACGCCCAAGGGCGGCATGCCGGACGCCGATGGCGCGCCAACGGATGCTTTCGGGCATGTCCGGCTCGGGGGGATCGCGCACTGGCTCGAGGGCGAGATCGAGCAGCGCACCGGCCACGAGGCGCGAGCCACGGTCCTGGGCCACGTCCAGCGCGGCGGCACTCCGACCGCGTTCGACCGGGTGCTCGCCACGCGCTTCGGCCTGCACGCGATCGACGCCGCCCACGACGGGCAGTGGGGAAAGATGACCGCGCTCCGCAGCACCGACATCGAACTGGTGGATCTCTCCGAGGCGACCGCCGAGCTGAAGACGGTCCCGGAGTCGCTCTACCGCGAGGCCGAGGTCTTCTTCGGCTGATGCGGTGATGCCCCGCCTGGCGCCGGCCGCGCTGGTGCTCGCACTCGTCACCGCCGGTTGCGGCATCGCCGGGACCGCGAAGGTCGAGGCGCCGGTGACCGTGTACGTCAGTCTGCCGCTGACAGGGCCACGCGGGCCGGACGGACGGGACGCGGCCGACGGCGCGCGACTGGCGCTCGAGCAGGCCCATGGCAAAGCCGGCCCAATCGAGGTCCAGGACCGGTTCCTGGACGACGCCAAGGGGAAGCCGTGGGACCCGGTGGCGGTTGGGGCAAACGCCCGGCAGGCGGTTCAGGACTCATCGGCTGCGGCGTACATCGGCGAGCTCGACTCGGAGCCCACCCGCGCCTCGGTGCCGATCACGAACGACGCCGGGCTGGTGCAGGTCTCCCCCGGTGCCGGCGCGGTCGATTTGACCGCTCCCGCGGCCGGATATCCGAACTCGCCCGACCGCTACCGGCCCTCGGGCTCGCCCAACTTCGCTCGGATCGTCCCCGGCGACGACGTGGTCGTCGACGCCGCGGCCAGCTGGGCGTCCGAGCTCGGCGCGACCAGCGCGGCGGTGACCTCCGACGGTTCGGCCTTCCAGAATCTCGCCGCCTCCGAGTTCAAGTCCTCGGCCGCCGAGCACGGGCTTCAGGTGATGCCCGGCAAGCCGCCGGGCAATGTCGCGGTGACCGGAGACACCGGCAAGCAGGCCGTGTACGAGCCCGGCGCGCAGCGCCTCGGCATTTACGGCTCCGCACCCGAGAACCTCGCCGTGAGCGCCGAGCTCGACCCCAGCCGCCTCCCGGGCCGTGACTTCGTTGCCCAGTTCGAGCGGCGGTTCCGGCGGTCGCCGGGCCCACTCGCGGCATACGGCTACGAGGCGATGGAGCTGGCGCTGCAGGCCATCCGAGGGGCGGGTGACGACGCCTCCTCGTTCCGCGACAACGTCCGCAACGGCGTCCTCGGCGCGCACCGTGACGACACGGTCCTGGGCAGCTACGCGATCACCACGGACGGCGACAGCACCGAGTGCATGGTCCAGCGCTACCGAGTGGCCGGCGCTGCGCGGATGCCGCTGGGTGCCCCCTGCCCGCCCCGCTAGCGGGTGGAGGGCGGGCCCTCGATCACGGGCTGCCCGGAGATCACCGAGGCGACCCAGTCGCGCATCTCCGGGATCAGGGCGAAGTCGATCGAGTGCTGGACCTTGGCCTCGCGGAAGGTGACGTAGAGCCCGCCCTCCTCCAGCAGGTCGCGGGCCTTGCGGCCGAAGCCGACCGGGATGACGGGGTCGTAGACGCCGTGAGTGACGTAGACGGGCATCCCACGCTTCGCGCGCGGGTCGAGCTTCCAGCCGCGGACCATCGGGTAGAAGCCGCTCATCATCAGGAGGCCCGCGGCCCTCGGGCGGCCCATGCCCAGCGCGACCGCACAGGCGACCGCCGCGCCCTGGCTGAATCCGCCGATCACCGTCTTCTCCCAGGGGATCCCGCGGTGGCGGAGCTCGTCGTCGAGAAACCGGCAGAGCTTCTCCATGGTGTCGATGAACGTCTGCTCGTCGGGGTGACCGATCTGCTCGATCAC
The DNA here is from genome assembly GCA_963747425.1 of uncultured Solirubrobacterales bacterium. Taxonomy (GTDB): domain Bacteria; phylum Actinomycetota; class Thermoleophilia; order Solirubrobacterales; family 70-9; genus DASUPK01. The sequence goes on along the minus strand of CAVVFJ010000005.1, from coordinate 84,624 downwards.
GTACCAGTGGCGGCCTCCCGGCGGGACGTTCGTCAACGGCGCACCCGGGGTCATCCCGAAGAGCTTGTGATCCGGGTCGAGCTCGTCGAGCATCGGGTAGAGGTCGCGCTCGTCGACGGCGCGGCCGTGCAACAGGATCAGCGCGCCCTCCGGCTCGCCCGCGGGCTCGCGGGTGAGGTGAATCAGCTCGACGACCTGACCCGGCCGGTCGCCGGGCGGCCGCTCAGGCGTGGACACGCGGGTTGTTGATCGGCCGCAGGACCGGTTCGACCTGCTCCCTGAGGTGCTCGTAGTCCGGCGGCAAGGAGAGCTTCTCGCCCAGCGATTCGAGCGGCTCGTCGACGGTGAAGCCGGGGCCGAGCGTGGCGATCTCGAAGAGCACGCCGCTCGGCTCGCGGAAGTAGATCGAGCGGAAGTAGAAGCGGTCGATCACGGGCGTGGGGTGCGCGCCCGCCGAGATGACTCGGTCGCGCCAGGCCTCGTGGTCGTCCATCTGGGAGGCCCAGGCGATGTGGTGGACGCTGCCGGCGCCCTGGAGGCCGCGCTCCGCGGGCGGCTCGGCGTATCCCCAGAGGCCGCCGCGCGAATCGCCCCGGACCTCCCAGCCGCGGCCGTCGGCGCCCTCCATGGGCTCGAAGCCGAGCGCCTCCTCGAGCAGCGGACGGCTCGCCTCCGGGTTGCTCGAGTACGCGAGCGCGCCGTCGAAGCCCTGCAGGGCCATCTCGGCAGGGACCTCGGGGTGATCGGCGATCAGGGGCTCGTCATCGGTCTCGACCACCTTGAGGGCGTGAGCCAGGCCCTCGGGGTCCTCGAATCGCAGATGACCGTCCTCGAGCCGGGTCTCCGTGCCGTGCCTGTCCAGCCGCTCCGCCCAGAAGTCGAGCGCCTCGTCGCTGCCCAGCCGCCAGCGGATCCCGCTGATCATGCCGTCGCCGGCGCGGCCGGCAGGGGCGCCGGGGTACTCGAAGAAGGTCAGATCGGAGCCCGCGTCACCCTTCTCGTCGGCGAAGAAGAGGTGGTAGACGGTCGGGTCGTCCTGGTTGACCGTCTTCTTCACCAGCCGCAGACCCAGCACGCCGGCGTAGAAGTCGACGTTCTTCTGGGCGTCGCCGGTGATCGCGGTGATGTGGTGGACGCCCTCGAGCTTCATCCGATCCATCTTGACCTATCGGAGTGCGCTGCGCAGGGCCTCGTCAAGCTCCGGGTGGCGGAACTCGTAACCGCCGTCGAGGGCCCGCCGAGGCAGCACGCGTGCGCCACCGGCAACCGCATCGGCCAGCTCGCCTCCCCGCATCGCGCCGACGGCGAACTTCGGCACCGGCATGAAGGCGGGACGGTGTAGGGCGCGGCCCAGCGCCTTGGAGAACTCACGGTTGGTGACCGGATTGGGCGCCGTCGCGTTGAACGTGCCGGAGACCCGGTCGTTGTCCAGGGCCCAGAGCAGAAGCCCGACCTCGTCCTCGATGTGGATCCAGGACATGAACTGCTCGCCTCCCGCAATGGGCCCGCCGACGCCCAGCTTGAAGGGGATGAGGAGCTGCTTCACGAGGCCGCCATCCTTGGTCAGCACGAGGCCGGTCCGGAAGATCACCACTCGCGGGACGGCTCCCTCCGCCTCGCGCTCGGCCCGCTCCCAGTCGATCGGGATCTCGGCCATGAAGCCCTCTCCCGGCTCGGACTCCTCGTCGACGATCTGCGCGCCGCGGTCGCCGTAGTAGCCGATCGCGGACTGGCCGATGAAGACGCGGGGTTTCTCTGGGGCGGCCTCGATCCCCTGGAGCAGGTTGCGCGTGCCGACCAGGCGGCTCTCGCGAATCGCGACCTTGGCCCGATCCGTGAGGCGCTGGTTGATCTCCTCACCGATCAGGTTGACCACCGCGTCGACCCCTTCGAGCGCCTCCGGCGGCGGGCGCTCGGTGGTCGCCTGCCAGGCGTGCCAGCGAACGGTGGGGTTGCTCGGCTTGGCGCGGCCGGGATCGCGGGTCAGGCCCACGACCTCGTCGCCTCGGGCGAGCAGGGCGTCGCAGAGGGCCGAACCGATCAACCCGGTCGCTCCGGTGACGAGAACGCGCATTCGGCGGCGGATGCTAACCGCGAGCGCCGGTTAGGTTCTGCTGATGGCCGTCGACGTGAGAGAGGCTCGCCCGGGTGAGGGAGCTCGGCTCGCACAGATATTTCTCGGCTCCGGTCGCGCCGCTTGGGCTCGGCACCTGTCGCCGGTCGGCCTTGCCGGTGTCACCTCGCCTCCCGAGGAGTGGGAGAGGCTGATCACGGATCCCGCCGTGGTCTGTCTCGTCGCCGAGCGCAGAGGCGCGGTCGCGGCCTTCGCGGTTCTCTGCCCGAGCCCCGATGACGACGCGGACCCGGCTGTCGTCGCCCTGCTGGACAGGCTCTACACCGAGCCCGCGCAGTGGCGCAGGGGGCTGGGCCAGGCCCTGCTCGCGGCATCCATCGAGGAGATCGCGTCCCGCGGCTTCTGCGAGGTGACCCTGTGGACGGCGGAGTGGAACACGTCGCGAGGCTTCTACGAGGTGAACGGCTGGTCATTGGACGGCGCCACCCGGGAGAAGACCTTCGCCGGGAGCACCTACACGGAGGTTCGCTACAGGCTCGAGGTCCCGAGCTCAGACCCTGCCGCCTAGGTGCCCGTCCCGTCATCGGCGCTTCCTTCGGTGTCGACGATCTCATAGGTACCGGTTTCCTCTGAGAAACGGGCCAGGCCCGCCTCCTTCGCCTCTTCCACCACGGCCTGCGCAACGCTTGTCGCTACGTCGCGATTGAAGACCGACGGGATGATGTAGTCCTCGGCCAGGTCGTCATCGGTGACGACCTCGGCGATTCCCCGGGCTGCTGCAAGCTTCATCTCCTCGGTGATCCGCGGTGCACCGGCATCGAGCGCGCCGCGGAAGATCCCGGGAAAGCAGAGCACGTTGTTGATCTGATTCGGGTAGTCGGAGCGGCCGGTGGCCATGATCCGGACGTGCTGCTCGGCATCCTCGGGCATCACCTCCGGCGTCGGGTTGGCCATTGCGAAGACGATCGCGTCGTCGTTCATCTTCGCCAGCGAGGCGGGCTCGATCAGGCCCGGACCGGAGAGGCCGATGAACATGTCGCAGCCCTCGATCACCTCGTTGGGGCCGCCCGCGAGTCTCTCCTGGTTGGTGTTCTCGGCGAACCAGCGCTTGATGCCCGACATCGAGTCGTCGGCGTAGTCGGCCCGGTCCGTCGAGATCGCTCCACGGCGATCGCAGCCGATGATCTGGGTGATCCCGGACTCCTGCATCATCTTCGTGCAGGCGACGCCGGCCGCACCGGTGCCGAGCACGAGCACGCGCAGGCTCTCGATCGGCTTGCCGGTGATCTTCAGCGAGTTGAACAAGGCCGCCATGACGACGACCGCCGTGCCGTGCTGGTCGTCGTGGAATACGGGGATGTCGAGCTCCTCCTTGAGGGCCTCCTCGATCTCGAAGCATCGCGGGGCCGAGATGTCCTCGAGGTTGATCCCGCCGAAGGTCGGGGCGATCAGCTTGACCGTCTGGATGATCTCCTCGGGATCGTTGGTGTCCAGGCAGATCGGGAAGGCGTCGACCTGGGCGAACTCCTTGAAGAGCATCGCCTTGCCCTCCATCACCGGCATGGCGGCCTCGGGGCCGATGTCGCCGAGGCCGAGCACCGCGGAGCCGTCGGAGACCACGGCGACGGTGTTGGCCTTGATGGTGAAGTCGAAGGCTTTGGTCTTGTCCTCCGCGATGTACTCGCAGACGCGGGCGACTCCCGGCGTGTAGGCCATCGAGAGGTCGTCCCTTGTCTTCAGCGGGTACTTGTTGTGCTGCTCGATCTTGCCCCTCTTGTGCATCTCGAAGGTCCGGTCGGTGAAGCCGAGGACTCGTGCGCCCCGCGTGGAGCCAATCGACCGCAGGATCTGCTCCCAGGCCTCGGCGCTGTTGGCGTCGATCGTGAACTCGCGTACGCGCTTGCCCTCCGGCCCCGCGCCCGGAATCAGGTCGACGGACTGGAGCGCCCCGCCGGCTTCGGCGATCTGGGCCGTGATCTTGCCGAGCGGCTCCTGGCGCGCGTCGAGTTCGACGCGGACGGTGACGCTGTACTGAGCGGAGGCAGCCATGGCGAGCGGATCATAGGCAGCGGCGCTTGTCCGGCCGCTCTCCGCCGAGCCGCTACGCTGGCCGGCGCTGCCCCGGGAGGGATGTCCAGAGGCGGCGATTCGATCCCAGAGGCTCGACGAAAAGGAGTTCGTAGATGCCCCGCGCCCCGCACGGCCGCGCCACCGGCGTCGCAACCGTAGCCGCGCTCTACGCCCTGCTCTTTCTGACCGCTCCGGGTGGTGCCCTGGCGAAGAAGAAGGCAGGTCTGCCGCCCGTTCACGTCCGCGGGACGGCCTACACGTTCGACGACCAGACCCCGATTGCGGGCGCCACCGTACGGGTCGCTGAGCTCCCCGGGCCTGAGCGCCCAAACGGGGCCGGATGGCAGCTATGACCTCCTCGTTCCCGACGGCACCCAGCTCACGCCCTACGCCGACGCCACCGGCCACCACCGGATCTACCTGCAGACCTATGTCAGCCAGGGCAAGGACCTCGAGCGGGTCAACTTCCAGATGCCGACAGATACGGCCTACAACGGGCTTGCGTCGATCCTCAAGGCACCGCGCGACGCGAACAACGAGCTCGTCGACTGCGCGGTCGTCTCGACCTTCAGCACCGTCAATGTGCGCGACCTGAGCTTCAACGACTTCGTCGCCTACGGAGCACACGGGGTCGCATGGGCGACTGCCGGCGCGAGCCCGGCGCTGCCCAACCCCGTCTACTTCAACGAGTCGGTCATTCCCGACGCTTCGCGAACCGACTCCTCGATCGACGGGGGCGTGGTCTGGCCAGTGGTGCCCGCCGGGGTCTACCGGTTCACGGCCCACCATCCATCGACCCGCTTCGCGCCGTTTCGCGCAACCTGCGAGCCCGGGCGCGTCGTCAACGCCAATCCGCCGCAGGGGTTCTACGAGCTCCGTCCCGGCGAGAAGGTCGACTCCTCCGTGGTCGCGTCGCTCGCCTCTGTCCATTTCGACCTCAGCGGCGCCCAGGCTCGTCTGAAGGCGCGGGTCAAGGCCCGCGAGTACGTGGCCGTGAGCGGCGTGCTGCGGCGGGGGAAGCAGGCGCGGGCCAAGCGTCGCACCAAGGGCCATGCGCCCGGGAAGCGAACTCTGTCGTTCCCGATCGGCCGCCGCCTGGCCGGGAAGCGGGTCACGGTGAAGCTGACGGTGGAGGACGGTCAGGGCAACGTGAGGACGCTGACCCGAACGCTGCGGGTCCCCGCGCTCTGATCGACTCCGGCATCGACTACGGCGGCGCGTAGGATCGGGGCATGCCCGCGACCAAGCCCAAGGCCGGCCCGAAGAAGGGCGCCAAGAAGCCGGACGGAGAGCTCTTCCTGATCGACGGCAATTCCCTCGCCTACCGGGCTTTCTTCGCGCTGCCGGAGTCGATCGCGACGCACGATGGGAGGCCCGACCAACGCCATCTACGGGCTCGCCTCGATGTTCGCCAAGATGCTGATCGACTTCGATCCCGCGGCCGTGGTCGTCTGCTGGGACGCCGGCTGGTCCGGCCGCGAGCTCACCTACGAGCCCTACAAGTCCCAGCGCAAGCCCCGCCCGGACCTGCTTCGGGACCAGTGGCCGCACCTGATGCCGCTGGCCGAGGCCTTCGGCTTCACCAACATCAAGGTGGACGGCTACGAGGCCGACGACGTGATCGCCTCGCTGACCAAGCGGGCCCGGGAGCAGAACCTGGACGTGATGGTCGTCTCGGGCGACCGCGACGTCTACCAGCTGGTCGAGGACGGGGTTCGGGTGATGACCACCTCCCGCGGGGTGACCGACACCAAGATCTACGACAGCAAGGGTGTCGTCGAGCGATACGGCGTTCCGCCCGAGCTGGTCACGGACCTGATCGGGCTGAAGGGCGACACCTCGGACAACATCCCCGGCGTCCCCGGGATCGGCGACAAGACCGCCGCCCAGCTGCTCAATGAGTACGGGGACCTCGAGGGCGTGCTCGCCAACATCGACAACATCTCCGGCGCCAAGCGCAAGGAGAACCTCACCAACCACGCCGAGGACGCTCGAGTCTCGAAGGAGCTCGCGACCGCCATCACCGACATCGACATCGAGCTCGACCTCGACGAGCTGATGTCGAAGAAGATGGATCGCGGCCGGCTGCGTGAGGTTGCCCGCGAATTCGAGCTCCGGGTGATCCTGCAACGACTGGAGGAGGAGCTGGGCGCGGACTTCGTCCCGGAGGGGAAGGCCGAGGAGGAGCTCGATGCCACCGCCCAGGAAGGCTCGATCGGCGACCTGGCCAAGGGAGAGGTCGCCCTGGCGATCGCGGGTGGAACCTGGTCGGGCTATGACGGCAAGCACCTCGTCGAGGGCGAGTGTCCCGACCTGTCCGCCCTGGCCGCATCCCTCGGCAAGCGCAAGCTGATCGGCCACGATCTGAAGAGCCTCGGCGGGGGCGCACGGCACGGCGTGCTCGCCGCGGCCGGTCCGGCCGGCCTGGACCTGCGCCACGACACGATGGTCGGCGCCTACCTGCTCGATCCGGCTCGGCGCACCTACGACCTGGTCGACATCGCCGCCCAGCGAGGGCTCGCCGCCGCCGCGAAGGAGTCGGACGGCGCGGACGGCGACCAGCTCGAGCTGGGGGAGGAGCCGCCACCCGATCCGGCGGCGGAGGCCCGCCTCGTCTGGGAGATCGCCCAGCTGCAGAGAAAGGGGATCAAGGAGGGCGGGCTGGAGAAGCTGATGGACGAGGTCGAGATGCCGCTGATCGAGGTGCTGGCGGCGATGGAGCAGGTCGGAGTGCTGCTCGACCAGAAGCGCCTCGCGGACATCGGCGAGGGCTTCGAGCAGCGGATCGAGACCCTGCAGGCCGAGATCTTCGAGCTGGCCGGCCACGAGTTCACGATCGGCTCCCCGCAGCAGCTGGCGGAGGTCTTCTTCGACGAGCTCGGCCTCACGAAGAAGCGCCGCGGCAAGACGGGCTTCTCCACCGACGCCCGCGTCCTCTCCCAGATCCGGGAGGAGCACGAGATCGTCGCGAAGGTCGAGCAGTGGCGCGAGCTCACCAAGCTGAAGAGCACCTACCTCGACGCGCTGCCCGAGCTGATCGACGCGGACACCGGGCGGCTGCACACCACCTTCAACCAGACCGCGACTGCGACCGGACGGCTCTCGAGCACCAACCCGAATCTCCAGAACATCCCGATCCGAACCGAGGAGGGCCGCCCGATCCGCTCCTGCTTCGTCGCACCGCGGGGCCACCGGCTTCTCTCGGCCGACTACAACCAGATCGAGCTCCGGATCCTCGCCCACATCGCCGGCGAGGAAGCGCTGCGAGAGATCTTCGCCCGCGGGGAGGACATTCACGCTGCCACCGCCGCGGAGGTGCTCGGCTCCGACCCGAAGAAGGTCACACCAGGCGAGCGCTCGAAGGCGAAGATGGTCAATTACGGCATCGCCTACGGCCTCTCCGCGTACGGGCTGGCCGACCGCCTCAACATCGAGCAGGAGGAGGCGGGCGCCTACATCGACCGCTACTTCGAGCGCTTCCCGGCGGTCAAGCGCTACATCACCGACACGGTCGAGTCCGCGAAGGAGCACGGCTACGTGAGCACGCTGCTCGGGCGCCGTCGCCCGATCCCGGAGCTTCGATCCGGTCGCCCGCAGGTCCGCGGCCAGGGCGAGCGGCTCGCGGTCAACATGCCGATCCAGGGCACCTCCGCGGACATCATCAAGATCGCGATGGTCGAGGCCCAGCGCCAGCTCGAGAAGTCGGACCTGGAGACCCGCCTGGTTCTCCAGATCCACGATGAGCTCCTCTTCGAGGGACCGACGGACGAGATGGAAGCCGCCTCCAAGCTGGTCGAGAAGGCGATGTGCGGCGCCTTCGATCTCGATCCGCCGCTGGCGGTCGACGTCGGCGTCGGCAAGGACTGGCTGGCCGCGAAGTAGACAGGCCGATCGTCTGAGAGGATCCGGCCATGGACAGGGGATTCGCGGTCCTGATCATGGCCCTCGTCGGCGGCTGCATCGCCCTGCAGGCGCCGATCAACGCCGGGCTCGGCAAGTCGACCGGCAGCTTCGCCGCTGCGACGGTCTCATTTGCGGTCGGGACGCTGCTGCTGGGCGCGATCGTGACGCTCAGCGGCAAGGCCGGTGGGATCGGCGAGGTGGCCCACGTCCAGTGGTACTACCTGCTCGGCGGCGCACTCGGTGCGGCGTACGTCTTCTCGGCGCTCGTCCTGGTCAGCCAGATCGGCGCCGGCGCGGTCGCCGCGGCGACCGTCACGGGCCAGCTCACCACCTCCGTGGTGCTGGACCGGATCGGCTTCCTCGGCCTCGATCAGGAGCCGCTGACCGCGAGCCGAGTGGCGGGCGTGGTCCTCCTGCTCGCCGGCACGTACCTGGTCGTGCGCTAGCGGCCACCTGTGGCCGCGACTGATGGCGAAGCCGGTTTGCCTTGCGTTAGGTAGCGGGTATTGCTTGTGACGAGCGGTACATCCCCCATGGAGGTGGTTCGAATGAGTGGGCTGCTCAACTTCCTCTGGGCCCTCTGCGTCGGCGCGGTGGCGCTCTTCGCCTTCTTCGTCGTGATGGGCGGCTTCTCGCCGGGCGACGTCATCTGGCTGACGCTGATCGTCGCGGCGCTCGGGGCCCTGTTCGTGATCCATCAGGTGCGGGTGAGCCACGAGCTCCACGAGCACGGCGACGACTCGATGACGCGGGAGGTGCAGCGAATCCGGGAGCGACGCGGGTTCTAACTTCTAGGCGGCTGCGGAGAGCGGCTCGCGCTCGCCGCGCTTCTCCGGCGCCGGGCCCGCAAACCCCGGCGGTGCGATGCGGAGGTAATGGCCGAAGGCCCAGTCGACGAAGCGCTTGCGGCCGCAGGCGCGGATCACCGCTCGCTGCACGCGCGCGGGGAGCTTGGGGAGCAGCTTCTGCGCCCGGAGCAGCCAGCGGAACTTCCACTCGTGCGCGTCCACGAACTCGGCGTAGTTGCGCAGGGCCGCCTCGCGGTCCCGCTCGCCGGCAACGACCGCGCGCAGCTCGTCGCCAAGCTTGATCCCGAAGTAGAAGGCGGTCCTGATCCCTTCGGCCGTCAACGGGATGCAGTGGCCGGCCGAGTCGCCGACGAAGAAGATGCCGTCCTCCGTTCCGGGGCGGAGCTTGTGGGGGATCCAGTTGCCCTGGTAGCGGACGGCGGGGCGCTCCAGGTCGTCGGCGAGCAGGACCGTCGTGTCCTTGACGTGGAAGCGCGGATCGAAGGAGCCGACCCCGATCCGCCGCTCGTCGCGCGCGGGGAAGCTCCAGCCGTAGCCCGCCGGGACATAGCGGCGGTCGATCCAGACCTCGAGGTCGTTCCCGCCTCCCTGGGGATGGACCTCGAGCCCGCGCGAGAGCGGCGCATCGGGTGGCTGGTAGCCGCCATCCGAGGCGAGGATTCGGCGCCAGCCGAGCGCGTCCACGATCAGCGGCGCCGAGACGTCACCGCGGTCGGTGTGGACCGTCTCGCCGGTGCGCCCGTTGACCTTGGCGGTCTCGAACCGCGCGTCACACTGCTCCCAGAGCAGCCGGCAGAGCTCGCGGTAGTCGAAGGTGGAGAAGGTCCAGGGGAGCTGGTAGCGCGAGGTGCCGCGCGGGGTGTGGACGACGAGCTCGCCGAACTCCTGCCTGGCGGAGGCCTGGAGGCCCATCGTCTCCAGCCAGGCGGTGGGGACGCCGCAGGCGGAGGTCTGCCGTTCGCCGATCTCGTAGCGATCGAGCACGAGCACGCTTGCCCCGGACCCGGCCAGCTGCCGTGCGACGGTCAGGCCCGCGAAGCTCGCCCCGCAGACGATCACGTCGTGGTTCCCACTCAGCGGAGTGCGCTCGTCGCCTCGCTTGGTCTGGCGTTGCGGCATCCCTCGCAACGGTAGTGGAAGCCCGGGCGCTCCCGGTTCAGCGGAACCGTACGCCAGGCATACGTCTGCCACACTGTGCGGCCGTGCCCGAGACCGACATAACCACCGAAACCGACCAGCAGGCCGAGCAGCAGGTCGAGCCCGAAACCGAGCAGCCCGAGAGCGCCGGCAACGGCGCCGCGAGCTCGGAAAACTTCCTGATTGAGGTCGACGGCAAGCTAATTCCGAACTACGACGCGACCATTCACCCCTTCAGCGAGGGGGACGTGGTCAGCGGCAAGGTCGTGCGCATCGACCAGGACGAGGTCCTCGTCGACATCGGCTACAAGTCGGAGGGGGTCATCCCCTCCAACGAGCTTTCCATCCGCAAGTCGGTGGATCCCTCGGAGGAGGTCGAGCTGGGCGAGGAGGTCGACGCCCTGGTCCTCACCAAGGAGGACCAGGAGGGGCGCCTGATCCTCTCCAAGAAGCGCGCCCGCTTCGAGAAGGCCTGGCGCCGGATCGAGAAGGCCGCCGACTCAGGCGAGCCGGTCGAGGGAACCGTGATCGAGGTCGTCAAGGGCGGCCTGATCCTCGACCTCGGCGTGCGCGGCTTCCTGCCCGCCTCGCTGGTCGACATTCGCCGCGTGCAGAACCTCGACGAGTTCATGGGACAGAAGCTCGAGTGCAAGGTGATCGAGCTCAACCGCTCCCGCAACAACGTCGTGCTCTCCCGCCGCGCGGTCCTCGAGGAGGAGCGCAAGGAGGTCCGCGAGCAGATCCTGGGCAAGCTGCAGCCGGGCGAGATCGTCGAGGGCAAGATCTCCAACATCGTCGACTTCGGTGCCTTCGTGGACCTCGAGGGCATCGACGGCCTGATCCACATCTCCGAGCTTTCCTGGAGCCACGTCAACCATCCCTCGGAGGTCGTCTCGATCGGCGACACGGTGACGGTCAAGGTGCTCGACATCGACAGGGATCGTCAGCGCATCTCGCTGGGGCTGAAGCAGACCCAGGAGGACCCGTGGCAGAAGGTCCTGAACGAGTACAAGGAGGGCGACGTCGTCGACGGCAAGGTCACCAAGATCGTCGCCTTCGGCGCGTTCGTCCAGATCCTGCCCGGGGTCGAGGGCCTGGTCCACATCTCCGAGCTTGCGCAGCACCACGTCGAGAGCCCCGCCGAGGTCGTGCGCCCCGGCGACGAGCTTCAGGTGAAGATCCTCGAGGTGGACGACTCTCGCCGCCGCCTCTCGCTGAGCGTCAAGCGGGTCGAGGGGCAGGAGCTCCCCACCCGCGAGGTGAGCGACGACGTCGTCATCGAGGACGCGGAGCCGCCCGAGGATCTGGCGCCCGAGGCCACACCGGAGGCCGAAGCGGCACCGGACGCCGAATCGGCGCCCGAGGCCGAAGCTACGCCCGAGGTCGAAGCCGCGCCCGAGGTCGAAGCCGCGCCGAGGTCGAGCCGCGCCGGATGCAGAGGTGGCGCCCGAGGCCCCGCCGGAGGAGGCCACCCCGGAGGAGGAGCCCGCCGAGGCCCCGAGTGAGGAGCCTCCCGCGGAGGATGCTCCGGCCGAGGAGCCACCTCCCGCGCAGGATTGACCCGTTTCGTAGGACTGACCGGGGGAATCGGGGCGGGAAAGTCGGAGGCGCTGGCCGCGTTCAAGAGGCATGGCGCTGCGACGCTGTCGACGGACCGCGTCGCACACGACATCCTCGATGACGAGCAGGTGAAGGCAGCGCTGATCGAGCGCTGGGGCGATGCGATCGCACCCGGAGGGAGCGTGGACCGCAACAAGGTCGGCGAGATCGTCTTCCGGGACCCCGAAGAGCTCGCCTGGCTCGAGAGCGTCACGCACCCGCGTGTGGGAGCGCAGGTGATGGAGTGGCGGCAGAGCCTCGGGCCCGAGGTTGAGATTGCCGTGATCGAGGTCCCCCTGCTCTTCGAGACCGCCATGGAGGACGCCTTCGACGCGACCCTGGCCGTCGTCGCCGGCGACGAGACCCGGGACGCCCGCCTGCGGGAGCGCGGCCAGCCGGGCCTGGAGGGCAGGGAGGAGCGCCAGCTGGACCAGGGGGAGAAGGTGCGCCGTGCCGACCACGTCATCCGCAACGATGCGTCGCTCCAGGAGTTGGATAGAGAGGTGGAAGAGCTGATCGCCGAATTGAGCACCGGGGAGAGCGAATGAGCCCGAGCACGTCGGTGCGCTCCGCGCGCACCCGCTCGCGGCGCAGCGGCACGCGCTCGAAGAGCCGCCGCGGGACCCAGACGAAGGCCCGGCGTCGCTCGCAGCGCCGCCGCCGCGCTCTCGTCATCGGCGGCACGCTGGTCGTCGGTGCGCTGGGCGGTTTCCTGATCGCCAACAGCGACCGCTTCCAGCGCACGTTGGAGGAGGTCACCCTGCCACTCCAGCACGAGGACATCATTCGCCAGCAGGCCGCGCAGAAGGACGTGCCGGCGGACCTGATCGCGGCAGTGATCTACTCGGAGTCCCACTTCCGGGATCAGACCTCCCACGCGGGGGCCCGGGGCCTGATGCAGATCACGCCGAGCACGGCGAAGGTGATCGAGGGCCTGAGCGGAGGACAGACCTTCAAGTTCGACGACCTCTCCGACCCCGACATCAACATCCGCTACGGGACCTTCTACCTCCACTACCTGATCCAGAAGTTCGGCGACAACGAGATCGCGGCTCTGGCCGCCTACAACGCCGGCGAGACGAACGTCGCCGCCTGGGGCGGTTCGAGCCTGAGCCTTGACGACATCGCCTTCCCCGAGACCCGCGACTACGTAGAGAATGTGCTCGAGAAGCGAGACGAGTACGCGCGGCACTACGGTCACGAGCTCGGCCTCGACTGAGGCGGGACACGGGAGAGAGGACCAATGAAGCGGAGCGCAAGAAATCGCAGCCTGCTGGCAGCCGTTGCGTGTGCCGCCGCGCTGACGGCCGGCGCCCTGCCGTCCACCCCAGCCGCCGCGGCGCCGCGCGCGCACTCCTCGATCGTGGGGGGTCACGCCGCCAACCCGGCCGAGTGGCCCTACGCCGTCGCCATCTTTCGCAAGGGGCACATGCACTGCAGCGGCTCGGTGATCGGCCCGACCGAGGTCCTGACCGCCGGGCACTGCGTTGCGGGCTTCAATCTCGCCAACTTCCAGGTGATCATCGGGCGGCCCAGGCTGCGCGACGTGGCGGTCGGCCAAGCGATCGGCGTGGTCTCCGGGCGCGTTCACCCGGATTTCGAGCAGACCGGCCTACACGACGTGGCCGTCCTCAACCTTGCTCAGCCGGCCGGCGCAGCCCCGATCCCCCTGGCCACGCCGGATCTGAACGCGGCGACCACACCGGCCGGCGCTCTGCTCCACGTCGCGGGATTCGGGGCCACCAATCCGTTCGGCACGCGCCTCTCCGGTTTCCTGAAGTCGACGACGGAAAAGGTCCGCACCGACCGCAGATGCCTGAAGGCGTATACACGGGATCTGTTCGCGCCCGAGAGCATGATCTGCGCCCTGGGCGCCCGCCGCAAGAAGGCCGGGCGCTTCAAGATCCACACCACGGCCTGCTCCGGCGACAGCGGCGGGCCGCTCGTTGCCAATACGGCCACGGGCCCGATCGAGGTGGGGACCGTCTCCTTCGGCGGCGCTCTCTGCGGCCTGCCCGCGGCCCCGACCGTCTACTCGAGGGTCTCCTCCAGCCTGGATTTCATCGACGCCGGCTAGCGGCCACCAGGCCGCTTAGTGCTTCCGGTGCTTCTTCTTGTGCTTCTTCTTTCTTGCCGGTGACGACGACCCGCTCCTGCATCTGCACCGGGTGGAGCGCGCAGAAGAACCGGTAGGTGCCGGGGCGGTTGAACTTCTGCGTGAAGGTGCGGTTGCCGTCGAGGTTGTCGGAGCCGATCCCGAGCGGGCCGTTGGCGAGGGTCACGTTGTGGAGCTCCTGGCCGCCGAACTGCCAGGTGAGGGTCGAGCCTCGCTTCACCCGCAGGTTGGGATCGCCGAAGAAGCGGTCGCCCACCGGGATCACGGTGCCCGAGGCCGCCTTCCGCAGCCCCCCGGGCGGCCCGTTGATCGTCGTCGCCTGGCCGTTCGCGTCGAGCCCGGTCAGCGGGATCGTGAACGGGATCGGCCCGGTCGGCCGGGCTCGTCCGTCTTCAGGACCGTCCAGTTGGGAATCGGGCCGCAGTTCTGCGTCACGGCGGGATTCGGCGCGAAGTAGACGATCATGATCCCCATCACCCGCACGTGCGGCTGAGAGTCGTCGTAGATCGAGTTGAGCCTGAGCGTCTCGCCCGGCGTGGACCGGCAGCCCGGTGGTGTCGCTGAAGGCACTCATGTTGATCGGCCCGGGCTCGTGCAGCACCGGCCTGACGTTGTAGAAGGGGTGGTCTGGGCAGGCCCCAGGTGGGCGTCGACTCGGCGACCTGGCGGTTGCCGCAGCTCGGCTCGGTGAGCTTCAAGCCGATGGCGCCGCCGTGGATGTGCCCGCCGCCGGCGATCAGGTACCCGCTCTGCGGCCAGGTGTAGTCGGCCGTCTCGTCGGTGGTCGCCCTTGCGGCCTTCTTCTTGTGCTTCTTCCGGTGCTTGCCCTTCCTGTGCTTCCGGGCGGCTGAGGCCTGCTTGCTCCCCTTCCTCTTCTTCGCGCGCTTCGCCTTCTGGGCGACGCTCGGGACGTTGTAGATCGGGTCGGCCCGGCAGTTGCGGACGTCGAGCCAATAGGGCGTGACCGGCTTGAGGCCGGGATTGGAGTCGATCGTCACCTCGTAGTGGATCTAGGCGTGGTCGGCGGTGGAGCGGTGGTTCATCACCATCGCCACGACCCCCCAGTGGTCGCTGTGCGGGTGACGTAGCCGTAGCCGTCGGGCAGGGACATCTTCGCCCGCTCCTCGCCGGCGGCGTAGAAGCGCTGCGGCGCGAAGGTACTGCCGAAGTCCTTGCGGCTGTCGAAGCCGAGGTAGCCCTTGCCCGCGCAGGTGCTGTCCTGGCGGTTCAGGTTGATGAAGACGATGTGGTGGAGCATCAGGCGCTGGATCGGCACCTGGGCGCCGGTGTCGGCATCGACGATGTCCGTCTCCATGTGGGTGATGAAGCCGCCCTCCGGCGTCGGGTTGGGGACGCGCGCGTACCACTGCCGCACCTCGTAGCCGCCGATCGTCCCGGTGGGCATGTTGCAGGTGTAGGTCTTCTTGGTCCCCGAGGTCGCGGTGCAGGCTGCAGCTCGCGCCGGCCGCGGAGGCGCCAGGCGCGGGGAGCAGTCGCCAGCACGCCGAGCGCGCCGAGCAGCGCCGCGAACGCCGCGGCCCTCGGTCGCCCTGCATCGAGTTCGCGCTTCCTTGCGCGAGTTTCCCACTCTCTCCTCCTTGCGACCCCGGAGTCTGACTCGGAGTCAACGACCGCGCCGGACATTACCAGCGGCCCCGGGCGCCCGGTCACCAACTAGTGGGTGTTGACCCAAAGTCAACCCGGACTATCCTGGCCCATCGCCTCACGTCCCCTGACAACGGAGCGGGCCGGCGAGCGCCGCGCCCAGCTCCTCGCCGCCGCCCTCGAGGTCTTCGGCGATCGCGACTACGACGAGGTCTCCGTCGACGAGGTCGCCGAGGCGGCCGGCGTCTCCCACGGCCTGGTCTTCCAGTACTTCGGCAGCAAGAAGGGCCTCTATGTCGCCTGCCTGGAGCCCCTGATCGAGGGTTTTCGCTCCCGGGTGGAGCCCGATCCCGAGCTGCCTCCCGTGGAGAGGCTGCGCGAGGGCCTCCGCAACTTCGCCGACGCGATCAGCGAGCACCCGGCGGGTTACCGCAACCTGATGACGCGGGCCACGGCATTCAGCGAGGTGCGGGACGCCCTGGAGCGCGCGCGCTGGTGGCGTGTCACCCGGCTCGCCGAGGCGATGGGGCTGGATCCACGGCAGCCGGCTGTCCGGGTCGGCCTGCGCGCGTGGACCTCCTACGTGGAGGCGGCGATGCTGACCTGGCTCGAGGAGGGCGCTCCGGACCGCGACGCCATGGTCGAGATGCTGGTGAAGGCCCTGGGCGCAACCGCCGAGGGGATCGCGGCCGCGGACTAACCGGGGTCTGACCCGGGGGGTCCGAGAGGGCGCCCCAGTACGCTGGAACCGATGGGCAAGTTCAAGCTCAACCCGGCCTACACGCCGACCGCCGACCAGCCGAAGGCCATCGAGGGCCTCGCCGAGGGCATCGAGTCGAAGCAGCGGTTTCAGACGCTGCTCGGCGCCACCGGCACCGGCAAGACCTTCACGATGGCGGCGACCATCGAGCGGGTCCAGCGCCCGGCGCTCGTGATCGCCCACAACAAGACGCTTGCCGCGCAGCTCTGCAACGAGTTCCGCGAGTTCTTCCCGGACAACGCCGTCGAGTACTTCGTCAGCTACTACGACTACTACCAGCCCGAGGCCTACGTCCCGGCGCAGGACCTCTACATCGAGAAGGACTCCTCGATCAACGACGAGATCGACCGCCTGCGCCACGCCGCGACCGCCTCGCTGTTCGCCCGCGACGACGTGATCATCGTCGCCTCGGTCTCCTGCATCTACGGGATCGGCTCGCCGCAGCTCTACCGCGAGCAGATGCAGCTCTTCAAGGTCGGCGACTGGATCGACCGCCAGGACGTCTTCCGCAAGCTGGTCGGCATGCAGTACCGCCGCAACGACCAGAACCTGGCCCGCGGCGCGTTCCGGGCGCGCGGCGAGGTGCTCGAGATCTACCCGGCGTACGCCGAGTCCGCCTACCGGATCCAGCTCTTCGGCGACGAGATCGAGGCGATCCAGCACTTCGACCCGCTGACCGGCGAGATCCTCGACGTGATCGACCACGTCTCGGTCTGGCCGGCGAGCCACTACGTCGTCAAGGAGGAGACGATGGAGCGCGCGGTCGATGAGATCGAGCGCGAGCTGCGCAACCAGGTCGCCCACTTCGAGGAGCACGGCAAGCAGCTCGAGGCGCACCGGCTCCAGCAGCGCACCCGGTACGACATGGAGATGATGCGCGAGCTCGGCTTCTGCCCGGGGATCGAGAACTACTCGCGGATCCTCGATGGCCGCCCGCCGGGCAGCCCGCCGTACACGCTGATCGACTACTTCCCGGACGACTTCGTCCTCTTCGTCGACGAGTCGCACCAGACGATCCCGCAGCTCGGCGGCATGTACGAGGGCGACTACTCGCGCAAGTCGACCCTGGTCGACTTCGGCTTCCGGCTGCCGAGCGCGGTCGACAACCGCCCGCTCAAGTTCGACGAGTTCCTCGACCGGATCGGCCAGATGGTGCTGGTCTCGGCGACGCCGGGGCCGTGGGAGAGGGCCGAGTCCTCCAACGTCGTCGAGCAGATCGTCCGCCCGACCGGAATCGTCGACCCCGAGGTCGAGGTCCGCGAGACCAAGAACCAGATCGACGACCTGATGAACGAGGTCAGGGTCCGCGCCGAGCGCGACGAGCGGGTGCTGGTCACGACCCTGACCAAGAAGATGGCCGAGGACCTGACCGAGTACCTGCTCGAGCACGGCTTCCGGGTCCGCTACCTGCACTCCGAGATCGACACCCTCGAGCGGATCCAGATCATCCGCGAGCTGCGGCTCGGCGAGTACGACGTGCTCGTCGGCGTCAACCTGCTGCGCGAGGGCCTCGACCTGCCGGAGGTCTCGCTGGTCGCGATCCTCGACGCCGACAAGGAGGGCTTCCTCCGCGGCGAGACCAGCCTGATCCAGACGATCGGCCGCGCGGCGCGGAACGTCGACGGCCGGGTCCTGATGTACGCGGACAAGGAGACCGACGCGATGCGCAAGGCGATCTCCGAGACCGACCGCCGCCGCGCCATCCAGCTCGCCTACAACGAGGAGCACGGCATCACCGCCGCGACCGTCACCAAGGGCATCTCCGACATGGCCGAGTTCCTGGCGATGGAGTCGAACGCGCCTCGCCGCCGCCGGCGCCGCCGCGAGCGAGACGGCCACGAAGACACCGGAGGAGCTGGAGAAGCTGGTGATCGAGCTGGAGGAGGAGATGCTCGCGGCCGCCGACGACCTCCGCTTCGAGGAGGCCGCGCGGATCCGCGACGAGCTCAAGGAGCTCAAGGCGGACCTGGACGCGATCCGCGCTTAGCTGCGAATCGCACAAAGCCGAGGTCGGCCGTTTCCTACGATCCAGGAGTTGTCCAATTCGCACGAAGGGGGCTCAGGATGAGGATCGGAATCGTCGGGGCGGGGAGGATCGGCGGCAACTGCGCGGTGCAGTTCGCCAAGGGCGGCCACGAGGTGAAGCTGAGCGGGCGCGATCCGTCGAAGCTCGAGCCGCTCGCCGCCGAGATCGGTGAGGCCGCGAGTGTCGGGACGCCTGCGGAGGCGGCCGAGTTCGGCGAGGTGGTGGTCTTCGCGGTTCCCTGGGACGGTTTCGACGACGCCGTTCGGCCGCCGGCTCCCTGGACGGCAAGATCGTGATCGACACGACCAACCAGTACGGCAGCTCCGAGATGCCGGCCGAGGGCCAGACGGCGGCCAGCTTCCACGCCGCGCGCGTCGACGGCGCCCGCTACACGAAGAGCTTCAACACGCTGACCTCCGCCTTCCAGGCCGAGGCGGCGTTCCGGCCGGAGGCCGAGCGCATCGTCCAGTGGGTCTGCGGCGACGACGTCGCAGCCAAGCAGGTCGTCATGGGCCTGATCGCCGACGCGGGCTACGCGCCCGTCGACGTCGGCCGGAACGAGGACGCCGCCGTGATGGAGATGCCGCGCCGCCCCGGCGCCGTCTACGGCGAGGAGTACCGGCTGCCGGACGCCGAGAAGGTGGTCGAGGCCGTGAAGGCGGGTGAGGAGATCCCGCCGACCCCGACCTACGCGTGAGCACCAAGGCGATCGCCCGCGACCAGTGCCTGGCCCCCGAGCGGGTCGGGCGACCCGGTGTACGGCGGCCGCTACCGGCGGCTGTTCGACTCTCTGCCCGCGCTGGACGCCGAGGACGACGCGCTGCACGCGCTCGGCGGGCCGGGCGGGATCTGCGATGACGCGACCGCGGATCCCGCCCGACGGGGAGATGGCCGCCGGCTGGCCGTTCTTCGGCCAGTTCATCGCGCACGACATCACCGCCGACCGCTCGCCGCTCGGCCACCGCGCCGACCCGAGCAGATCAAGAACTTCCGGACCCCGCGCGCCAACCTCGAGGGCGTCTACGGCGCCGGCCCGACCGGCTCGCCCTACCTGTTCCAGAAGGACGACCCGGCGAAGCTGCTGCTCGGCGAGGGCGGGCACGACGTGCCGCGCAACCACGAGGGAATCGCGCTGGTCGGGGACCAGCGCAACGACACGCACCTGTTCATGAGCCAGATGCAGGTCGGCTTCATCAAGACCCACAACCGGCTCGTCGACCGGCTCCGCGAGGACGGCGTCGACGAGGCCGAGGTCTTCGAGGATGCGAGGCGCGCGACCACCTGGCACTACCAGTGGGTGATCCTGAGGGAGTTCCTGCCTCTGCTGGTCGGGCCGGCGACTGGTCGGCGAGCTGCTCGACGGCGGCGCGACGTGTTCAGGCCGGGCGACGACCCGTACATCCCCTTCGAGTTCGCCGACGCCGCTTACCGGTACGGCCACAGCCAGGTTCGCGACGCCTACCGGGTCAACAGGGACTTCGGGCCGGTCCCCGTCTTCCCCGACCTGATGGGCTTCGGTGCGGTGCCGGTCGATCACGCGATCGACTGGACGCTGCAGTTCGACGTTCCCGGCGCTCGAGCCGGCGCAGCGCTCGAAGAAGATCGACGGCAAGCTGCCACGGTCGCTGATCTCACTGCCCCGCCAGATCAGCGGCGAGGACGAGGGCTCGGCCTACGCATCGCTCGCCAACCGCGACCTGCAGCGAGGCCAGGCGGTCGGCCTGCCGTCCGGCGAGGCGGTTGCGCGCGAGCTCGGCGTCGAGCCCCTGTCGCCGGACCAGGTCGGCCTCGCCGGCGGCTGGGAGCAGGAGACGCCGCTCTGGCTCTACGTGCTCAAGGAGGCGGAGGTGCTCCAGGACGGCGATCGCCTCGGGCCGGTCGGCGGCCGGATCGTGGGCGAGGTGCTGGTCGGGATCATCGACGCGGACCCGGAGTCGTTCCGCTCCGTGGAGCCGTCCTGGAGGCCGACTCTGCCTCGCACGAGCCGGGCTTCGGAATCGCGGACATGCTCGTCGCCCGCGGAGTAGCGCCTACTTCACCAGCTGGTAGATGAAGTAGACGATCACGACGAGGTTGACCACCCAGGCGTTCGTGGTCGGCCAGTCGCGGATGCCCGGCATCGCATCCCGGGCCCGGTGGCCCGAGCAGCAGATAGGCGAGGATCGGGAGCGCCATCAGAAGGATTGTCGCAGCCGCGAGCGGCCAGGCGTGCAAGACGTTCAGGTGGCCGTTGTGGAGCCAGTGGACGGTCGAGATCACGGCGACGATGTCTGTTGGCATCAGCAGGATGAGCAGAAAGCCGAGGCTGAAGGCGCGCTTCGGCTCGGCGGTCTGAAGGGCGCTCATCCACTTCGGGACCGAGGCGTTTTTTCGGCCCAGGAACGTGTGAATGCCGGCGAGCGCCAAGAGGCCGGCGACGACGTAGTCCGCGGTGCTCGGCCCCGACCCCGACGGGGGCTTGATGTTGAGGAGGTCGTAGAGCCCGAACCAGATCAGGATGCTGAGCGACGCCGCGATCAGCACCCCGAGCAGCATCGCGACCGAGTTCTTGACCGGCTCCTTGCTCGTCACCAGGAAGATGGCCGTCAGGATCTGCGGCCCCATCACCATGATCAGGGCCAGCGGAACGATCTGGAGCTGTGTCGTGGTCGGTGACAAGTCGCGACCTTTCAGTGACGGCGAACGATCCTATGCCACTCCCATCCTGGGCCCTAGGAGCCCTTCCGCCCGCGCGCCAGCAGCCCCGGGCGCCAGAGGCTGACCAGTCCGGCAACGAGGGTGACCAGGAAGATCTGGCCCATCAGCATCTCGAGCCCGGCGAACATCTTCCCCGGCTGCCCCGCGGGAACCAGGTTGCCGTAGCCGGTGGTGGTCAGCGTGGTGAAGCTGAAGAAGAGGAAGTCGCCGCCCTTGACGGAGACGCCGGAGCCGAAGAACGGGGTCGACTCCACGCGGTCCATCGCCGCGTAGAGGAAGCTGAAGAGGAGTCCCAGGATCGTGTAGACGCTGATGGCGCCGAGGATCGTGCGAAATCCCACCTCGGTCTCCATTAGGACCGCCCGCAGGATCGCCCCCGCCGCGAGCAGCAGGAGGCTGACGATTACGAACGAGCTGGCACCCAGCAGATGGATGTTGTCGAGGGACTTGGCCAGGACGGCGAGAATGACGGCCACCAACGCGAGAATCGCCGCCCAGCGAACGACCGCCGGCCGGACGCCCGCCCCCGCGAGCCCAACGACGCCGGCCAGTGCGGCGACCAGGGTCGTGAGCGCCCCGGTCCATCCTCGGAAGGCGGTCAGCGAACCGAGGGCGTAGGTCGCCATCACCAGGAACAGCACCAGCCCGAAGGCGTTCGCGACCCTCGCGGCGAACTGCCCCCAGCGCTCGCCCGGCTGGCGCGAGAATCCAGCGCCCGCCTCTTTTCTCGCCGTTGGCCGGGATCTCGGGCCACTTCCGACGGTTCGGGCCGCCTGAAGGCTTTCCTGCCGCTGGGCGGAACGGGTCAGGCGGGGCCTGTCGCCGCGGCTCGGTCCGGTTCCGTGGCGGGCGCGACGGCCGAGGTCGGCAGCTTCCTCGTGAACCAGAGGCAGAGCAGCGCGATGGCCGCAACGGCGCCGATGGAGATACGCAGCGCGTCGAGCTGGGCGTCGCCGTAGTCGCCGGCCACCGCTTTCGCCTGGTCCTCCGAGAGGCCCTTCGAGAGCGCCTGTTGCTCGACCTGGGCGGCAGGCACGATGTCGATGCCCTCCTCCGTGTTGGTGGCGATCGTCTCGCGCGCCTGCGCGGGCACCTGCGGGTTGTCGGCGATGTTGTCGTTGAACCCGTTGATCAGGTTGAGGATCAGGATCGCGCCGATCAGGGCGGTGCCGAGCGAGGCCCCGAGGTTGAGGGCCGTCCCCTGCAGGCCTCCGGTCTCGCTCGCCTTGGAGGGGTCGGTCGACGACATGATCACGTTGCCGAGCTGCGAGGCGAGCAAGCCCCCGCCGGCGCCGACCAGGACCATGGCGATCTTGAACCCGGTGTCGTTGAGCTTCACGTCGAGCGTGGCGAGCATTACGACGGCTCCGGCGCTGATCAGGACGAGGCCCGCCTGCGCGACGGTCCTCGGCGAGCGCCTCCCGGCGATCTTGGGACCGGCCATCGCGAAGACCAGCATCGCCACGGAGAGGGGAAGCAGCCGCTTGCCCGTCTCGAACGCGTTGAGCCCGACCACGACCTGCAGGTAGACCGGGACGACGAAGAACAGTCCCATCAGCACCAGCTGCTGGCCCATCAGCGTCGTGAGCCCGGCACGGAGCTGCGTGATCTTCAGCAGGGCTGTGTCAACGAGACGGTCGAGGCCCAGGCGGTGCCGCCGCTCCTCCCAGTGGACGAATCCGGCCAGTATTCCCAGCCCGGCAAGGACCATGAAGGGGACCACCGAGAAGCCGAGCGGGGTGACCTCGCTTCCGTTGATCTCCGGCGCCGCGAGTGGCTTCACGAAGCCCCACTTGCTGCCCATCAGGATCCCGAAGACGGCCAGTCCCAGGCCGGCGATGGAGAGCACCGACCCAATGACGTCCATCTTGGGGGGGTGCTCTGCCTTGGGCGCCTGGGCGATCCGTCCCCGCACCAGGATGATCCCGGTCACGATCACCGTCTCTCCGGCGAACACGTAGCGCCAGCTGGCGTTGGTCGTGACCCAGCCGCCGATCAGCGGGCCCGCCGCGACGGCGACCGCGGTGATGCCCCCGATCAGCGCGTAGGCGAGCGCCCTGTCCTTGCCCTGGTAGTTGGCGGCGGTCAGCGCGGCGATTCCGGGAATCACCATGATCGCTCCGAGCCCCTCGATCCCGGACCAGCCCACGAGCAGAACGGTGAGATTGGGGCTCAGGGCCGTGATCAGGGAGCCGGCGCCGTAGACCGCGAGCCCGATCGCGAACATCCGGTTGCGCCCGTAGATGTCGCCGAGCTTCGCGCCGGTGAGCATCAGGGCGGCCATCACGAGCGCGTATAGGGTGATCGCCGCCTGCACCCCCTGGATCGACGTGTTGAGGTCGGCGGTGATCTGGGAGATCGAGACGTTCATCACGCTCGTGTCGAGCGTCATGACGAACTGGCCCGAGGCGAGGATGACGATGGGGATCCACTTGCGCATCGCCTAGGCCGAAGACCTTTCCGTGGCGGCGGCCGCGTCCTCAGCCGCGAACTCGGCGAGCATCCGCCGCTCCTCCTGGTTCTTGGGGAAGAGGAAGAAGACGACGGCCGCGCCGAGCAGGACCGCGACGATCCCGGCCAGATACGCCGCCTCATCCCCCTTGAGGAACGAGGTCTTCGCGGCGGCGACGATGTTGTCCTGGATCGAGGGTGAGTACTGCTTCGCCGCGTCGGAAGCGCTCGAGAACGACTTGGTGAGCTCGCTCTGGACGTTGTCCGAGACGTTCTTGCCGGAGCCGGCGATGGCCGCCGAAGCGGCGGCCGCATAGCCCGCTGTCAGGAAGGCCCCCATGATCGATTGCAGGATCGCGCCGCCGAGGTCGCGCTGGAGGTCGGCTGTTCCCGAAGCCATGCCGGCTCTCCTCACCGGGACTGACCCGGTCAGAGAGTGCGATGCCGGAGTGCCGGCAAGGCCCACGCCGATCCCTATGAAGGCGTACCCCAGCGCCACCTTCCAGTACGGGATGCCCTCCTTCCAGAGGAGCAGCATGGTGAGGAAGCCGAGCAGCACGAAGGCATACCCGAGGAGCAGGGTCGTCCTGGCGCCCTTGGACTCCACGAGGTTGGCCGAGCGGGGTGCCACGAGCACCATGCATACCGCGGCCGGCAGGATCGCCGCTCCCGCACCGACGGTCGAGTAACCGAGGACGTTCTGGAGGAACTGCTGCCCGATGTACATCGATCCCATCAGTGAGCCGAAGACGATGATCCCCGCGACCGCGGCCACCCAGAATGTGCGCCGGGACGCCACGTGGAGGTCGTAGAGGGGGTTGCGCGCACGCCGTTCCCTGATGAAGAAGGCAACCAGGGCGGCCGCGGATATCGCGAACAACCCGATTGCCAGTGACCCCTTGCCCGGGACCACGACGAAGTTGATGGCCATGATGAAGGCGCCGACGAGGAAGATCGTCAGCACGCCACCGGGATGGTCCACCGGCTCCGTGGTCTCGTTGACGTTGGCAGGGATGAACCTCAGCGCCATGAACAGGGCGAGTCCGGCGAACGGCAGGGTGAGCAGGAACGGGGACCCCCACGAGAAGTGCTGGAGCAGGATGCCGGCGAGCAGGGGGCCGAGCGCGGTGAGCGCCCCTCCGGTCGCCGCCCAGAGCGCGATCGACTTCGTCCTGGCCGGGCCTGACCAGAGCGCCGTGATCAGCGCGAGGGTGGTCGGGTAGGCCATCCCCGCCGCGAGACCGCCGACGATCCGCGCCGCGAAGAGCACCTCGATCGAGGGAGCGAAGGCCGCGATGAGGTCGGCCGGGATCGTGACGGCCATGCCCACGAGCAGGATTCCCTTGCGGCCGTAGCGATCGCCGACAGCGCCGAAGTAGAGAACGGAGCAGGCAAGCCCGAGGGAGTAGGCGATTGCGATCAGGTTCAGATCGGTCTGCGACGCGTCGAAGTGCTGTCCGATGTCGGGCAGGGCAACATTGGCGACGGCCAGCCCCAGGTTCGCGACGGTCGCGACCGCGATCAGTGATGCGAGCACCCAGCCAGCCCGCTGGGGGGCGGTCGAGGCCTGCGAGTCGGACGCTTCGGGCTTGGTCGAGTCCACGATGGAGGCAGGTGGCGCCGGCCCAGCGTACGCCCTACTACGCTTTCGGACATGAGCGCCGGACAACAAGCGGACGACCTCGCCGCGAAGGCCGCAGAGACCGTGCGGCGCGTGGTCGCCGAGGCGGAGGACCGCGCCGGCGAGATTCTCCGCGAGGCGGAGGCCAAGGCCGGCAGCATCCGCGAGCAGGCCGAGGCCGAGGCGTCGCAGATCCGAGAGCGCGCAGAGGCGGACGCTCGCGGCCAGATCGAGGCCGCCAAGAGGGCGCTCGACGAGCTCGGAGGCACGTTGGCGGCCGCCGCGACGGCCGCGATTCCCGGTGCGGAGAGCGTCCCGGCAGAGCCCGAGCCGCAGCCGGAACCCGCGCCGGAACCGGAGCCCGGACCGAACCCGCGCCGGAACCGGAGCCAGTCGGTCCCTCCGCAGCGAACGGGGATGACGCCGCCGAGCGACTGGTGGCGATGAAGCTGGCGGTGGAGGGCAAGGACCGCACCGCGATCGAGGCCGAGCTCAGCCGGAAGTTCGGCGCAGGCGACCGCTCGTCACTGCTCGACGAAGTGCTCAGCCGCGCCGCCCGCTAGGCGGTCGCCGCCGCGGGCTCGCGTCGCAGGATGCCGATGTAGGCGATCGCGCCCGGGATCGTCGGCAGCCAGAAGGAGAAGGCCCGATAGGAGAGCACCGCGACGATCGCCAGGCCCCCCGGCACGCCGAAGGCGATCAGCGAGCCGATCATGCCGCCCTCCACACCGCCGATGCCACCCGGCAGCGGCAGCAGGTTCGCGGTCATGCCGATGAAGTAGGAGGCGACGATCACGCCCGCGGGCGGCGGCGAGCCGAAAGCGTGCAGGCAGGCCCAGAGGACGGCGATGTCGAATCCCCACCAGCCGACCGCCCAGAGCCCGTTGACGGGGCGCTCCCGGACGATCGCGATCGCGCCGCGCACGCCGCCCGCAAGCGTGTTCGGAACTGTCGCCAGCGCCGCCCGCCAGCGCTCTCGCCGGCTCGGATGGCGGAGGCGCTCGGTGGTCTCGTGCAGCTCGCCGCCGAAGTACCCGATCAGCAGGGCGGCGACGATGATCAGCCCCGCGACGATGGCGGGGATCAGGGTGAATGCAACCGGACTCGGCCCCGAGAGGATCCCGCTCCGCAGGCCGAGGCCGGTCAGCAAGACCGCGCCCATGTAGACGGTGTAGAGGAGCACCAGCAGCGTCGCCATGCGAAGCGCCACCAGCGGAGCGGGCAGCCCGTCCCGTCGCAGCGCCCAGGCCGTCAGCGCGATGCCGCCGATCCCGCCGGCCGCGAGCAGCCTGGTGGCCGCCAGGCTCGCCAGCGTGATGCGATAGCTCTGGGCCCAGCCGATCCTTGCCTCACGGCCGATCACGCCCCGGAAGAGCGCGACGTAACAGAAGAAGGAGGCGATCTCGAGGATCAGGCCGGCGGTCAGCCACCCGGGCTCGCCCCGATCGAGCCTCCTCCAGGTGTCGCCGAGGCCGGCGATGTTCGGCAGGACGATGTAGAGCGCGCCGAGCGACACCGCCGCGAAGGCCAGTCCGATCAGCAGCTGCTTCCTGGTTAAGCCTCTGGGTGCTTCGTTCATCCGCCGCGGAAGGTCCCCGGGCCGCCGCCGGCGCGGGCGCCCTCCGTGTACTCGGCCAGATCCTGGCTCCAGAACTCGACGACGTTGCCGTCAGGGTCCGTGACGTAGATCGCCCGGCCGGGACCGAGCTGAATCGGCCCCTCGACCTCCGCGCCCGCATGCTCGATCCGCTCCCTGAGGGGGTCGATCTCCCGGTCGGCGACGCTGAACGCGAAGTGGACGTGCGCGCCGCCCCGTCCACCGGCGAGCCCAACCTGCTCGGTCCAGAGCCCGAGCCTGGCCGTCTCGCCGACCAGGTACCAGTAGCGACCCTCGGCGCCCTCGCCGTAGAGCGTCTCCTCGAAGCCGAGCACATCCCGGTAGAAGCGCCGCGCGGCATCGAGGTCGTCCACCTCGAGGACGAGCTCCGAGATACCGGTGACGGGCGGCGGGGTGGCCACGCGGCGAGCTTAACCTGGGCCGGGATGTTTCCCGAGACATACAGACGGGTTCTCGGAGCGCGCGGCGTCGCCGCGCCGCTCACCGGCGTCACGATCGGCCGGCTCTCGATCGCTGCGCAGCCACTGTCG
The DNA here is from genome assembly GCA_963747425.1 of uncultured Solirubrobacterales bacterium. Taxonomy (GTDB): domain Bacteria; phylum Actinomycetota; class Thermoleophilia; order Solirubrobacterales; family 70-9; genus DASUPK01. Next base: position 57,608 of record CAVVFJ010000005.1, on the reverse strand, counting down.
ACGATCCTGCTGGTCCATGGATCGACGGGGTCCTTCGCGGCCGCCGGCCTGGTCGAGGCCTGCTACGCGATCGCCTGCGCGATATCCCTGCCGATCCAGGGTCGCGTGATCGACCGCATCGGCCAAACGCGGGTCATCGTCGTCGTCACGCTGGTCAACGCGGCCGGGCTCGGTTTGCTGGTCCCACTGGCCCTGTCGGACGCGCCGCTGGTCGCGATGGCGGCGGTGGCCACGGTCGCCGGACTGGGAACCCCTCCACTTGGCGCCGCGATGCGGAGCCTGTGGACCCGATTGGTCCCCGATCCGGACCTGCGGCAAGCGGCGTTCGCGCTCGATGCGGTTGCGATAGACGCCGCCTTCATCGTCGGGCCTACGATCGCGGCAGGACTCATCGCCCTGGCGTCGCCATCCGCCTCTCTGCTCTTCTGCGTGGCGCTTGCTCTGATCGGCTCGGCCGTGTTCGCCGCCTCGGAGGCCTCGCGTGCGTGGCGCGGAGCACCGGCGCATCAGCGTGGGGGGAGCCCGCTCCGGTCCCCCGGAGTGCTGGTGCTGATGGGCGCCGCGCTCGGGGTCGGCACTGCAGTCGGAGCGACGGAGATCGCGATTACGGCATTCGCCTCGGAGCATGGAGCGGCCGAGCTCGGGGGGACCTTGGTTGCGGTCCAGGCAGTCGGCAGCGTCGTGGGAGGCCTGTGGTTCGGAGCGAGGACCTGGCAACTGCCGCCCGGCCGCCGGCTGCCGGGCGCCGCGCTCGTCTTTGCGCTTTGCCTGGCGCCACTGGCCGCAGTCCCGTCGCTGGCCGCCGCATTTCCCCTGATGGCACTCAGCGGCCTGGCCCTTGCGCCGACGATCTCGGTTATCTATCTGCTGCTTGACTCAATGGCGCCGACCGGGACGGCCGTCGAGGCCACCGGCTGGGTCTTGACGGCGATCGTCAGCGGGGCCGCGCTCGGCAATGCCGCGGCGGGCGTGGCCGTGACCGAGGCCAGCCCGCACGCGGGCCTGGCGGTGGGCTTTGCCGGCGGGCTGATCACCGTGTGCGCGACCTGGCTCGGGCGCCACCATCTGAGCGTGCCCGAGCGGGGAACGTCCGTTCGGCTCCTATCATCGACGTAGTGGCTCCATCCGAGCGCATAGTCATCCGTGGGGCGCGCGAGCACAACCTCAAGGAGATCGACCTCGAGCTGCCGCGGAACGCCCTAATCGTCATGACGGGCCTCTCCGGGTCCGGCAAGTCGAGCCTTGCCTTCGACACGATCTACGCCGAGGGGCAGCGGCGCTACGTCGAGTCGCTCTCGGCCTACGCGCGGCAGTTCCTCGGCCTGATGGAGAAGCCGGACGTCGACTCGATCGACGGCCTCTCGCCGGCGATCTCGATCGATCAGAAGACGACCTCGCGCAACCCGCGATCCACGGTCGGGACCGTGACCGAGGTCTACGACTACCTGCGGCTCCTCTGGGCCCGGATCGGCAAGCCCCACTGCCCGGAGTGCGGCGAGCCCATCGAAGGCCAGTCGGTCGAGCAGATCACCGACCGGGTCATGACCCTGGACGAGGGCACGCGCTTCATGGTGATGGCGCCCGTGGTCAGGGGACGAAAGGGCGAGTTCGAGAAGCTCTTCGAGCAATTCCGGCTGGAGGGCTACAGCCGCGTCCGGGTGGACAACGAGGTGCGTTTACTCGAGGGTGCTCCGTCAGGAGCAACCCGTTCTGAACGTGGGGAGATCAAGCTCGACAAGAAGTTCAATCACGACATCTCGGTGGTCGTCGACCGCCTGGTGATGAAGGGCGATCTGCGCCGCCGGCTGTCCGAGTCGGTCGAGGCTGCGGCCGCGCTCGCGGGCGGTGTCGTCGAAGTCGACGTGTTGGCGGAGGGCAGCACCGGCGACGCGACGGAGCGTGCCGAGGGCGAGAACGTCGGCGGCGTCAAGGGAGCTAAGGGAGCAGGTCAGCTTCCGGAGGGCGTGGTCGACCGCCTGACTTTCAGCGAGCGGTTTGCCTGCCTGAACTGCGGTACATCCATCCCGGAGCTGGAGCCGCGGATCTTCTCCTTCAACTCGCCCCACGGCGCCTGCGAGCGCTGCCACGGTCTCGGCTTCCAGCGTGTCGTCGACCCCGAGCTCGTCGTGCCGGATCCGACTCTTTCCCTGTCCGAGGGCGCGCTGCAGCCCTGGCGGGTCGGGCACTCCCGGTACTGGAAGCGGCTGGTCGAGGCGGTCGCCGAGGACTACGGAATCGATTCGGACGCCCCCTGGCAGGAGCTCTCCGACGAGGACCGCGAGATCTTCCTCTACGGCACCGGCGGCGAGCGTCACAAGGTCAACTACACGAACCGCTTCGGCAGGCGGCGCTCCTACAGCGTCCGCTTCGAGGGAATCGTCAACAACCTGGAGCGCCGCTATGAGGAGACGGACTCCGACGGCGTGCGCGAGCGGGTCGAGGGCTACATGGCCGAGCAGCCCTGCCCCGACTGCAAGGGCGCCCGGCTGAGGCCGGAGAGCCTCGCGGTCCAGGTCGGCGGGATCTCGATCTCCGAGTACTGCGAGCTCTCGGCGCGGGCCGCGCTGGAGTGGATCAACGGGCTCGAGATGACCGACACCGAGCAGGCGATCGCCCGGCTGCTGGTCCGCGAGATCAACGAGCGCCTCGCCTTCCTGGACAACGTCGGCGTCGGCTATCTGAACCTGGCGCGCTCCGCCCGGACCCTGTCGGGCGGCGAGGCGCAGCGGATCCGCCTCGCGACGCAGATCGGCTCCAGCCTGGTTGGCGTCCTCTACATCCTCGACGAGCCCTCGATCGGCCTGCACCAGCGCGACAACGCCAAGCTGATCCAGACCCTGGAGCGCCTGCGCGACCTGGGCAACACCGTGATCGTGGTCGAGCACGACGAGGGCACCATGCGCTCGGCGGACCACATCGTCGACCTCGGCCCGGGCGCGGGAGAGCACGGCGGCCACGTGATCTCCGAGGGAACCCCGGAGGAGATCGAGGCCGATCCGGCGTCGATGACCGGTCAGTTCCTGGCGGGCGAGCGAGAGATCGCGATTCCGGAGAAGCGCCGGAACCCCCGCGGCGAGCTGATCGTCAAGGGGGCGCGGCAGCACAACCTGAAGAAGATCGACGTGCCGATCCCCCTCGGCGTCTTCTGCTGCGTCACCGGGGTCTCGGGGTCCGGCAAGTCCACGCTGATCAACGAGACCCTCTACCCGGCGGTCGCCAACCGGCTGCATCAGGCGAAGCTGCGGCCCGGCTCACACGACCGGATCGACGGCATCGACCAGGTCGACAAGATCATCAACATCGACCAGTCGCCGATCGGGCGGACCCCTCGGTCGAACCCGGCGACCTACACCAACGTCTTCGACCACATCCGCCAGCTCTACGCTCAGACACGCGAGGCGCGGGCCCGCGGCTACAAGCCCGGGCGGTTCAGCTTCAACGTCAAGGGCGGGCGCTGCGAGGTCTGCCGGGGCGACGGCCAGATCAAGATCGAGATGCACTTCCTGCCCGACGTCTACGTGCCCTGCGAGCAGTGCCACGGCAAGCGCTACAACCGCGAGACGCTCGAGGTCCGGTTCAAGGGCAAGTCGATCGCCGACGTGCTCGAGATGTCGGTCGCCGACGCCTGCGCCTTCTTCAAGGACATCCCGAAGATCGCGCGCCGCCTGGACACGCTGCACGACGTCGGGCTCGACTACATCCGCCTCGGCCAGCCGGCGACCCAGCTCTCCGGCGGCGAGGCGCAGCGCGTCAAGCTCGCCACCGAGCTCTCCAAGGTCGCGACCGGCGACACCCTCTACATCCTCGACGAGCCCACCACCGGGCTGCACTTCGCCGACGTGCAGCGCCTGCTCGACGTGCTCGACCGCCTGGTGGAGGCGGGCAACACGGTGATCGTGATCGAGCACAACCTCGACGTGATCAAGACCGCGGACCGGATCATCGACCTCGGGCCCGAGGGCGGGGAGGAGGGCGGCAACGTGCTCGCGATCGGTACCCCCGAGGAGGTGGCGGCGACCCCGGGCTCCTACACGGGCGAGTTCCTCGCCGGCCTGGTCGAGCCCCAGGTGAAGGTCAGGCGCGCGGGCAGGCGCAAGGCGCCGATCGCCGCCTGAAGACGCCTCCGGCTAAGGGATTACCCCAATTCAGCCGAAGAGAGTGGAGACCGCGTGTGCGCGGCAGGCCAAGGATGGCTTCTCCATGGGGCAACAAGCGGGTGCGAAGGGCCATCATCGCCCTCGTATCCGCCTGCGCACTGAGCTCGGTGCTCGCGGCAGTCGCGGTCGCAGCGCCGCCGCCGCCGGTGCTGAGCGGAACCAATCCGGCCTCGCCCGCCAACGCCAGCAGCGTCTTCGTCTTCGGCACTGCCGAGGCCGGATCGACGGTCAGCCTCTACCCCGATGCAAACTGCTCCGGGCCACCGTATCCGCCCGGCTCCGCTGCGAGCTTCGCGTCGCCGGGCCTCCAGGTCCAGGTCCCGGACGATTCGACGACGACCTTCAGCGCAACCGCCGAGGACGCCTCGAGCAACGTCTCGTCGTGTTCGGCGCCGATCACCTACGTCGAGGACTCGCGCCCGCCGCACACCTTCATCAAGCGGCTCCATTTCAATCGGGCCAAGGGGACGGTGACCCCGGTGTTCAGCAGCGACGAGCCATACACGACCTTCGAATGCCGCTGGACCCGCTGGCGCCGCTGCCTCCCGGGGCAGCGCTCGTGGCACATCCGCCCGGGGCGCCGCATCTTCCGAGTCCGGGCTCGCGACGCGGCCGGCAACGTCGATCCGACCCCGGCCATCAAGGCCGTCACGTACAACCCCGTCGTCTGATCCGTCAGGCGCGATACTGGCCGGATGGAAGAGGGCTTGCTAGGGGCGCTCAGCTTCAAGATCCAAAGCGGCGCGGCGCTCGACACCGCCGATCAGCGCGCGGGCCTGATCCTGCTCGGCTCGATGCTGCTCTCCTTCGGCTTCATCCGCTTCAGCACCCGAATGATCAGGGCCGAGGTTTCCTGGTGGCCGGGCAACGTGACGCCGGGCGGCGTCCACATCCACCATCTGGTCTTCGGGATCGTCGCGATGATGATCGCGGGCTTCCTCAGCTTCGTGCTCTCGCCGGCGAGCCCCTGGTTCGAGGTCCTCGCCGGGCTGTTCGGCATCGGCATGGGCCTGACGCTGGACGAGTTCGCGCTCTGGCTCTACCTCGAGGACGTGTACTGGGCGGAGGAGGGGCGCAGCTCGGTCGACGCCGTCATCTTCGTGGCGATCATCGGCGGCGCGCTCATAGTCGGCTTCGTCCCGCTGGACGCCGGCGACGGTGGATCCACCCTCGCGATCGTCACCACGGTTCTCATCGATCTGACCCTCTGCTCCTTCGTGGCCCTGAAGGGCAAGCTGAGCACGGCCGTGATCGGCATGTTCATCCCGCCCGTGGCGTGGGTCGGAGCGATCCGGCTGGCGCGGCCCGGTTCGTGGTGGGCGAACCACCGCTACAAGCCCGGGAGCGGCAAGCTGGTCAAGGCACAGGCGCGCAAGGCCCGACACGACAAGCGGGTGCGGCGCTTTCAGGACCTGATCGGCGGGGCGCCGTCCCTGCCCAGCCCGCGCGCCCCTGGCTCCGGCCGCTCGGAGGAGTAGCCTCGCGCTCATACGGACGCCTTCGGGGGCGGCCGGCAAATGGAGAGGAGACCCAGATGAGAGGTGCGGGTCGAGTTGTGTTTGCAGCGATTCTGCTGTTGATGATTGGGGTGCTGAACATCATCTACGGCATCGGCGCCGTCAGCGACGCCAGTTTCTATGTAGACGACACCCGGTACATCTTCACGAACCTCCACACGATGGGCTGGGTGCTGATCATTCTCGGCGTGATCCAGCTGACCGGCGGTTTCTCGCTGATGGCGGGTAACGCGTACGGCCGCGTCATTGGGATCATCGGCGGCAGCGTCGGTGCGATCGGCGCGCTTCTGTCGATGGGCGACCACCACCCGTTCTGGGAGCTGGGAATCTTCTTCCTCTGCGTGTGGGTGGTCTACGGAATCATCATTTTCGGCGAGGACGAGAGGGCAGCCGGACTCTGAGCGAGTTTTCGCGGGAGCCCGGCCTGCGGCCGGGCTCCCGCGATTTGCTCTCAGCACTGAATCCTGAGGGCGTCGATCGACGAGCCCTACGCCTCGGCGAGCAGGGCCGCCCCGATCGCTCCGCCGAGGTCGCCGAGCGCGGCGAGGCGCATCTCCGGCGGGCGGTCGTCGACGAAAAGATGAGGATGCATGCGCTGCGCGATCCGGTGGACGTACTTGTTCCCGAGCCGCTCCCCGAGGCCGCCGCCGATGATCACCGCCTCCGGGTCGAGGAGGTTCACCGCCGAGGCGATGCCGACGCCCAGCATCTTCACGGCGCGGTCGATCAGCGTCGTGGCCAGATCGTCGCCGTGTTTTAGCGCGCGCTCCCAGATGCCGCTGGTGAGGCGATCACGGTTGTGCTCCTCCATGATCTTGAAGAGGTCGGTCTTGGTCCCCTTCTTGGCCCGCTTCCGCGCCTCGATCTCCATCGCCAGCCGTCCCGCGTAGGCCTCCATGCAGCCCTTGCGCCCGCAGGTGCAGCGCGCGCCGCCGCGCTTGACGACGACGTGCCCGATCTCACCCGCCGCTCCGCGTCCGAGCCATTGCTTGCCGTCGAGAATCAGGCCGCCGCCGACGCCGGTTCCCCACCAGACGCCGAGGACGGTCTTGAACGGCTTGCCGGCTCCGAGCTCGAACTCCCCCTGGACGGCGACCGAGACGTCGTTGCCGATCCGAACCGGCACCCCGAGATCCTTCGAGAGGGTCTCGCCGAGTGGGAACGAGCCGGTCCAGCCCGGCAGATTCCGGGCGTCCGAGACGACGCCTGTCTCTTCATCGGCGTCGCCGGGAGAGCCCATGCCGACGCCGCTCAGGTCGCGGGTACCGAGCCCCGCCTGGGCCGCCGCCTCTCGCATCGTCGCCGCCACCTCGCGTGCCACGTCCTCGGGACCGCCGGTGTCCGGAGTGGGCCGTCGCGACTGGCCGAGGACCTTGTTGGCGGTATCCACGACCACGGTCTGGATCTTGGTCCCGCCCAGATCGATGCCCCCGCGCGCTGCCTGCTTCGAGTCGGCGCTCACGTCGCAGACCATATCCAGCGGCAACCGGGTCTTTTGCGAAGCTCCCTCAGTGGCTTCCTGGAGGCAATGGCGCACCTGGCGGGTAAAACGGCGCTGGTACGAGCGCAACAACCGCCGGCGCCGCCGGCTGCGGCTCAACCGGCACGCGGCCGACGGCGGCTTCTTCATCCGCTACCCGATCGAGGGCGAGGTGCTGGAGGCGCTGGACTCCGGGCGCCTGGAGATTGGCGAGGGCACCCTGCTGGAGCCGGGCTGCTGGCTGACCCTCTCAGGAGAGGCCCGGATCCGGATCGGGGAGGGCTGCTTCCTCAACCGCAACACGATGCTCGCCGCGCTCGAGCTGATCGAGATCGGCGACCACGTCATGTTCGCCAACAACTGCTTCGTCGGCGACTCGCACCATCGCTATGACGATCCGACCAAGCCGATCACGTGGCAGGGATTCGAGCCCCAGGGCCCGGTGCGGATCGGCTCGAATTGCTGGTTCGGAGTCGGGTGCGTGGTCACCGGAGGCGTCGAGATCGGCGAGCGCTGCGTGATCGGAGCCAACTCGGTGGTCACACGCGACCTGCCCGCTGGGGTAATCGCCGCGGGCGCGCCCGCGAAGGTCATCAGGGAGATCGAGTTCAAGCGGCCGCCAGGCCGCTCCACTTAGGAGCGAAGGGCGAAGCCCTCAATGCGAGGGCGCGCGACAGCGCGACCCGTCTAAGGAAGAGTGGGGCGGCCGCCTGCGGTCGCGATCTGATGCCGAAGGCGTCCCGGCGTCTCCTTACAGTTGCCGCCATGCTCCGACTGCGCCTCGCCGTCGAGGACCACCGCGCGGACGCCGTAACCGAGGCCCTCGAGCGGACCGGGGGAGTCCACCGGATCGTTGCCCTCAATCCCGAGCGCGCCGGCTCGGGCGTGGTGCTCGCTGCCGACGTCCGCCCGGCGGTCGCGGACCAGGTCATGGACTTGATCCGCGACTGGAAGGTCTCCGAAAACGACTACCTGCTCACCCGCCAGGAGGTGATCGCTCCGGAGCCGCATGGCCACGGGCGGTTCCGCGGACAGGAGGGATTCGCCTGGGTGGAGGTGATGGGTGAAGCGAGGATCCACTCCAGACCGCTCGGACGCTACTTCGCCCTGATGTCCGTGGCGGCGGTTGTCGCCGCCCTGGGCGTGATCACCGACAACACGATCCTGATCGTGGGCGCCATGGCCATCAGCCCCGACCTTCTGCCGATCTGCGCCGCCTGTGTCGGGATCGTCGGCAGGCGCCCGGGGTTGACGACGTCGGGCGTCCGCAACCCTGATCCTCGGCCTGTTCCTGATCGCCGTGATCGGCTGCGGGCTCGCCGCCGTCCTCGACGCAACAGACGTCATCGACGGGCAGCTTCACCTCGGCGCCGGGGGACTGCGGACGCTTGGCACCACTGACTACTCGACGGTGCTGATCGCCCTGGCAGCCGGGGTGGCGGCGATGCTCTCCTTCGAGACGCGAGCCGCCGCGGCTGTCGGAGTAGCGATCTCGGTGACCACGATCCCCGCATCCGCGCTGCTCGGCGTCGCGCTCGGCCTTGGCGACTTCGACAAGGCCGGTGGGGCCGCGGTCGTGCTCGCGGTCAACGTCACGCTGCTGATCGTCTCGGGCAGCATGACGCTCGCCTCGCAGATCTGGATCTCCCGGAGGAAGCTCCCAGCCTGACCGCTCAGGAGACGACCTGCACGACCACGGTGCGATCGCGGGGGCGGTCGTCGAAGTCGATCAGGACGAGCTGCTGCCAGGTCCCGAGGGCGAGGCTCCCGCCGATCACCGGCACCTGCTCGGAGGCGCCGATCAGCGACGCGCGCTGATGCGCGTGTGAGTTGGTGTCGTGATTGAGCCGGTTGTGCTCGTAGTCGCCCTGCACAGGGATCAATCGGTCAAGCAGGGCTCGTAGATCGGCGACCCCGCCCGGCTCGAACTCCATGGTCGTGATCGCGGCCGTGGAGCCACGCACGAAGGCGGTGACTATGCCGTCGGCCACCGGCCCCTCGGCCACCAGGCGCTGGACGTCGGCGGTGATGTCGATGACATCGGCGCCCCCCCGCGTCGAGTAGGTCGACTCCGCGCTGAATACGCTCACGGGGCCACGCTAGCGGACGGTCTCTCGCCGCTCGGGTATCACCCCATTCGGGCGATGCGAGGATCGTGGTGAATGAAAGACTGGCGGCCCCCGATGTGTCCCCGCCACCGATGAACGCCGCAAGCCCGGCAGCAGAGCCGAAGCATCGTCACCGCAACCTCGTGTGGGCCCTCGTCGTGCTCGCGTCGATCGTGCTGGTCGTCTCGATGATCGCGAACTGGGTTCAGACCGAGGTCCTCGACTCCGGCCAGTTCTCCAACAACACCGAGCAGATCCTCCAGAACAAGGACGTCCAGGAGCAGCTCAGCATCTTTGCGGTCGATCAGCTCTACGCCAACGTCGACGTGCAGGCCCAGATCGCGCAGAAGCTGCCGCCCGCCGCCCAGCCGCTTGCCGCTCCGGTCACGGCGGCGACTAGACAACTCGCTACCAACGTGGCGAAGACGGCGCTCGCCTCGCCTCGGGTTCAGGATCTCGTTGCCACCGCGATCAATGGGGCGCAGCAGCGGTTCGTCAGCCTGATCGAGAACAAGGGCCAATTCGTCTCGACCCAGGGCGGCGACGTCACCCTTGAATATGGGAGCTTCGTCGCCGACCTTGCCACCCGCCTGGGTGTTGACCCTTCGACGATCTCCCAGATCCAGAGCTTCATCCAAGAGTCCTCGACGGAGCTCAAGCAGCGTCTGACGACGATGCAGAGCAAGATCGAGTCCACGCGAGCAACGGTCTCTCAGGCGCAGGCGGGCACGCTCACCCCGCAGGCGCAGCAGAACCTCACGACTCTCGAAACGGATGCCGCCCAGCTCCACACGACCGTCGCCAGCCTCGAGCAGAAGATTGCGGGCATTCAGCCGAAGGCCCCCGCACAGCTCCGGAGCCGGTTGTCCGACCTCCAGGGCCGCCTGACCACGCTCGACAAGCGGCTGGCGACAGTGCAGGGACAGGCCGCCGCGGTGCTCAAGGATCCCAGCCAGGCGAACATCCTCAAGCTCGACCCTACGCTCGCCTCGCTCCAGACGCAGGTCACCACCCTGCTCAACCGTCAGGCGATTCAGCACCCCGGAGAGCTCGTCGTGATGAAGTCCGATGGGCTGAGCGGTCTCCAGGACCTCGTGAAAGCGCTGCGAAACCTCGGCTTCGTGCTGCCGCTGCTGGCGCTCGTGCTGTACCTGGCGGCCATCTACCTGGCGAAGAACTGGCGGCGGGAGGCACTGATCGGAGCCGGCGGCGGGATCCTGGGCGCCACGCTGCTCGTCCTGCTGGTGAGGCACATCATCGGCAATGGGGTCATCGACTCGGTGGCGAGCTCCGACGCGGTCAAGCCTGCCATCACCGGAGTCTGGAACATCATTTCCGCCAGCCTGCGCGAGCGTGCGCTGTTCGTGCTCGTCATAGGGCTGGGGTTCATCGGCGCTGGGCTCCTCGCCGGGCCCGGCCGGCATGAGGTCGCCGTGCGGCGCTTCCTGGCGCCGTACCTGCGTGAGCGGCCGGTTGTCGTCTATGCGGTCCTGGCCTTCATCTTCCTGCTCTGGCTGACACTCCTTCCCACGATCAACAACATCGGCCAGGTGCTGATAGTCCTGGTTCTCGCCGGCCTGGCGGTGCTGGGCATAGAGATCCTGCGTCGCCAGACGGCACGGGAGTTTCCGGACGCCTCAACGGCTCCTGCCCCGAGCCCGCGCCCGTAACCGGGCGTCGGCGGCGCAACGCGATCTAAAGGCCGAGCCGGGCACCTGGCCCGGCTCGGGTTGGTCTGTTCGGCTGGCGGCTAGACGCCGCGCGGGTGGGGACCCGCGCCGATGTGAAGCGCCACGAGCAGCCTCGGGATGTAGACGAGCCCCGCGACGCCGATCACGGCGTAGACGACGTCCAGGAACGTGCCCGATCCGAAGATGTCATGCAGCACGTTCGTGTCGCCTCCTGTGACGCCGACGATCATGCGAGGGTGCTCCGAGCGTAGCCGAGGAGCAACCCTTCTTATGGCGAAGCCGGGAAGCCCTCCTACCAATCCCAGGGCGTATCCGTGCCCACCAGCGTCTCCTCCTCGAGGTAGCGGGCGAACTCCTCGAGCTCCTCCTGCGGGATCGAGTAGGTGTGCTGCTCGTCGTCGGGGAAGGTGCCGGCGCGGACCTCCTCGGTGTAGGCGCGAACGCCCTTCAGCGACTCACCGCGGACGTCTGCGAAGCGCTTCACGAACTTCGGTTTGTGGCCGGCGTAGACGCCCAGCAGGTCGTGCAGCACGAGCACCTGCCCGTCGGTCGCCGGGCCGGCGCCGATGCCGATCACCGGGATCTCCAGCTTGGGCATCAGGGCCTCGGTGACCGCCGAGGGGATTGCCTCGAAGACGATCGCGAAGCAGCCGACCGCCTGCAAAGCCAGCGCCTCCTCGGAGAGCTTGGCGGCGGCCTCGGCGGTCCGCCCCTGCGCCTTGAAGCCACCGAGCGCGGTCGCCGTCTGAGGCGTGAGTCCGACGTGACCCATCACCGGGATTCCCGAGCGGACGATCGCGCGGGCGCGGTCCACGGAGGGCCCGCCACGCTCGAGCTTGACCGCGTCGCAACCCGACTCCTTGACGAAGCGCTGCGCGTTCTCGACCGCAAGCTCGTTCGAGCCCTCGTATGACCCGAAGGGCATGTCGCCGATCAGCAACGGGTGATCCAGCCCGCGGCGGACGGCGCTCGTCATCATCAGCATCTCGTCCATGCCGACCGGGGTGGTCGCGTCGTGGCCGAGCACGACCATCGCCGCGGTGTCGCCCACAAGCACGATGTCGACGCCGGCCTCGTCGACGATCTGGGCGGAGGGGTAGTCGTATGCGGTGACCATGACGATCGGCTCACCGGCGCGCTTCATCTCAGCGATGCGCGGCAGCGTCACCTGCTGGCGGTCACCCTGCGAGGACGTCTTACGGGGCTCGGTGCTCATAGGAGCGCCTCCTGACTTGAATCGGGTGGCTCCTCGGCTCCGCCTGCGGAGCCCCCTCGCATAACGCCTTCCCCGAGCAGCACGGTTGGGTCGCTGTCGACGGCGATGACCTCGTTGCTGTCATCGACGTGGACGACGACGGGCGAATAGCGCTCGAGGTCGCTCTCGTCGAAGGCGCCGAAGCTGGCGATGATGACCTTGTCACCGGTCCGGACGAGGCGGGCGGCGGCGCCGTTCACCTGCACGGTGCCCGAGCCCGGCTCGCCCTCGATCGCGTAGGTGACGAAGCGGGCGCCGTTGTCGATGTCCCAGACGTGCACCTGCTCGTTGACCAGCAGGTCCGCCTGTCTCATCAGCTCCGGGTCGAGGGTGATACTGCCGACATAGTCGACGTCACAGTCCGTGATCGTCGCGCGATGGATCTTCGACTTGAGCATCTGACGCTGCATCAGGCCTCCGTTCTCGGATTGATCAGGACGTTGTCGATGAGGCGGGCCTTGCCGACCCGGGCCGCGACCGCCACCAGCACGGGCCGCCCGTTCAGCTCGGCGATCGGCGATAGGTCCTCCGCCGCGCGCGCCTCCACGTACTCCGGCTCGATCCCGGCCCTACGAAGCTCTTGCTCCGCCACCTCCACCAGGGCGCGCGTGGAGCTCTCGCCTGCGCGGGCCGCCTCCACCGCGGCGCTCAGGGCGCGGGAGATGGCGGTCGCTCGCTCCCTCTGGTCCGCCGTCAGGTAGGCGTTGCGGGAGCTCAGCGCCAGCCCGTCCTCCTCCCGGACGGTCGGCAGCACGGAGATCTCGACCGGGAAGTCCAGGTCCCTGGTCATCCGCTCGATCACCAGGGCCTGCTGTGCGTCCTTGCGGCCGAAGTAGGCGACGTCAGGCTGAACCGAGTTGAAGAGCTTGGCGACGACCGTGGTGACTCCGCGGAAATGGGATGGCCCGCGGTGCTCCGGGTCGCCCTCGAGCACCCCGGCCAGCGAGTTGGCCACTTCGACCGAGGTGGCGAATCCCTCCGGGTACATCTGCTCGGCGTCCGGCGTCCACAGCAGATCGACACCCTCCAGCGCGGCGAGCTCGGCGTCCCTGTCCTCGTCCCTGGGGTAGGAGTCGAGGTCCTCGCCGGGGCCGAACTGGGTGGGGTTGACGAACAGGCTGACCACGACGACATCGCACTCCCGGCGCGCACCCCGCATCAGGGAGAGGTGGCCGTCGTGGAAGTAGCCCATCGTCGGGACCAGCCCGATGCGCTTGCCCTCGCGCCGGGGCCCGATGAGTGCCTCGCGCAGCTCCCCCCTGGTGCGGACGGTTCTCATGCAGTTGCCTCGCTCGCGGATTCACGGGCGACCGCTTCCGCACGCTCGGCGAGCGCGTCATAGGTCGGGAGCAGCTCGGGTGCGGTCTCGGCAAGCGCAGCCCTATGGCTCTCGACGGTGGCGCGATCGCCGCGGGCGATCGGACCCGTGAGTGCCGCCGGTCCTCTCTCGGCCCAGTTGGCCGCGGTGCGCAGGACCAGAGGGGCGAGGAGCTCGCGCGCGTCCTCGACGCCCAGCCGCTCGACGAGCTCGCTGGCGGATTCCTCGAGCGCGACCAGCAGGTTCGACGCCATCGCCGCAGCGGCGTGGTAAGCGGCGCGGCTCTCCTCGGGGATCTCGAAGGGCCTCATGCCGAGGGATTCGGCCAGCGACCGCGCGAAGGAGCTCGCCGCCTGGTCGGAGCCGGCGATCGCGGCCGGGGTGCCCTCGACCGGAGTCTCGCCGTCGGCGAAGGTCAGCAGCGGGTGCAGGGAGAACGTCGAGGCGCCGCGCTCGCGAGCGGTCGCCAGGGCGTCCAGGGTGCTCGCCCCGCTGACGTGGCCGACCAATGGAGGAGCGGCCGCCGAGATGCGGGCACAGACCTCTGCGATCGCATCGTCAGGGACGCAGATCAGGACCGCACCGGCGCCTTCCACGGAGTCGTCACGGCCGGCGGAGCGCACCCCGATCCCCGCCAGCTCGGCGGCCTTCGCCAGCGAACCGCCCACGCGGCCACGGCCAACGACGACCAGCGGCGCGGCGCTCAGGGGGGAGGGGAGGGAATCCCGTTCCAGTTCCCGCATTGGAGATACCAGACGGTTGTCTTTAGTGGGACGAGTTTGGGTTCGGTGCTTTGAGGTTCGAATGGGTCCGCGCTGGGTTCGAGTCACGGCCCGCGGCGAAGTATAGAGAGCGATCCTGGCCCCTCAGCCAGTTGCACGCTGACTCTGAATGGCGTGAATCGGCCCAATTTGCGGCTCGAAAACCGGCCCAGGAGGTCGTCCGCCCGAACTACCATCAACCCGGTGCCGATCTACGAGTTCGCGTGTGAGTCGTGCGGCCACCGCTTCGAGGAGCTGGTCGGCTCCCATGTGGGCGTGGAGGAAGCCGAGGTGGCCTGTCCGGAGTGCGGGTCGACCAAGATCGAGCGCGAGCTCTCCCGCTCATACGCGCCGCTCCACCGGCAGATGACTCCGAACCAGCGTCGCCGTGCGGAGGACGAGCGCGGGACCGACCGCGGAGGCGCCAAGCAGCGCTTCAAGGAGCAGCGGGCGGCCGAGAAGCGCGCGGCCGCGCGGCGCGGCGGAGGGGGCTCTTGAGCGACGCCGAGTCACGCCGCCAGGCGCTGGTCGAGGTCTACAACGAGGCCTCCGTCTGCGAGCGCTGTCCCCTGTCCGAGACCCGCAACAGGGTCGTCTTCGGGGCGGGCAACGCCGACTCCGACCTGATGTTCGTCGGCGAGGCGCCCGGCGCCGAGGAGGACCGGCAGGGCCTGCCGTTCGTCGGCCGAGCCGGGGGCTTTCTGACGGAGCTACTCGAGGGGATCGGGATGAAGCGCGAGGACGTCTTCATCGCGAACGTCTTGAAGTGCCGGCCGCCCGGCAATCGCGATCCGCAACCCGAGGAGATCGATTCCTGCCGTCCCTACCTGGAGCAACAGGTGGGCCTGATCCAGCCGCGGGTGATCTGCACCCTCGGCAACTTCTCTACGAAGCTCCTCACCGCCAATCAGACCGGGATCACCAAGGTCCGCGGTACTCCGCAGCAGCACCTGATCGGCGGGCGGCACCTGTTCCTGCTGCCGCTCTTCCACCCGGCCGCCGGCCTGCGGACGCCGCGCGTGGCCGAGCAGCTGCGCGAGGACTTCCGCCAGATCCCGGACCTCCTGGCGCAGCCTGTTCCTGAGCCCGAGCCCCTTGTTGCCGAGCGGGAACCCGAGCCGGATCAGATGGGCTTGTTCGGCGGTTGAAGACCGGTAGCGCCGCGGAGACCGAGGCGGTCGGAGAGCGCCTCGCCGCCGATCTCGGGCCCGGCGACGTCGTCCTGGTCAGCGGCGAGCTCGGGGCGGGAAAGACGACCCTGATTCGCGGCGCCTGCCGCGCGCTTGGCGTGACCGACCCGGTCACCTCGCCGACCTTCACGATCGGGCACACCTACAAAGGGCGGCTGCCGGTCTCCCACCTCGATCTCTACCGGCTGGCCGAGCTGGACCAGGAGGACCCGGCGCTGCTCGAGGACTACGTGACGCCGGAGGCGGTCGCGTTCATCGAGTGGCCCGGCGCCGCCGAGCCCTGGCTGGAGAAGGTAACCCGACGCGTCGAGATTCGCCATGCGGGCGAGGACGAACGCGAGATCGTCCTCTAGGGCCCCTCTCGGCTAGTAGCCGTAGTTGCTGCCGCCGCCGTTCTGATTTTGATTCTGGTTCTGGTCTGTTCTGGTTCTGGTTCTGCTGGATCTGGGTCTGGACGCTCTGCACCTGGCTCTGGACGCTCTGCGCCTGCTGCTGGGCGTTCGTCACGGCGGTCGAGGCCTGGCTCAACACGCTCTGGGCTTGTGAGCCGGCGCTGTTGATGGCGTTGCTGACGCTGTCGCTGTTGTTGTCGCTGCCGCATCCGGCCGCGCCGACGGCGACGATCGCGAGTGCCGCCACGGCCGCGCCCGCGCGCCAGCGCGACCCGTTTGGCGTTGGTCTGCTGGACTGCTCGGACATGGGGTCTCTCCTTCTCGCGGGGTCGATGGACGCCGAACCGCTTCCTCCCGCACTGTAGTGGTGGTCGTCCTGGGTTTGGATACGGCGACCGCCGACGCGGTGGTGGGGGTGACCGCGGACGGTGAGGCAATCCGCGAGGCGCGCGTGGATCCTGGGCCCGACGGCCGTCCACGCCATTCCCAGGTCCTCCTGCCCGAGATCGAGCGCAGCGTCGAGGCCGCCGGCGGCTGGGAGGCGATTGAGAGGATCGCCGTGGGAATCGGCCCGGGTTCGTTCACCGGCCTGCGGATCGGGATCGCCACCGCGCGCGGGCTTGCCCAGGCGAGGGAGATCCCAATCGTCCCGGTGGGCTCCCTGGTCGCCCTGGGACGCGGGATTGATGCGAGGGCGCTCCGAGCGAAGCGAGGAGCAACCCGTTTCCTAAAGGCAGGCGATGGCAAGCCGCTCGCCCTGCCGGTATTCGACGCCCGCCGCGGCGAGGCGTTTGCAGCTCTGATCGATCACGAGGGAACCGAGCGCTGGCCGCCGTTCGTCGCGCCACCCGCGGAGCTGGCCGATCGCGTCCGGAGCCTCGATCGACCGTGCCTGGCGGCCGGGGACGGGGCGCTACGATTCGCCGCAGAGCTGGAGGCCGCCGGCGCCACGGTTGCCCCGCCCGAGGACCCAATCCACCGCCTAGCGGCAATCGACGTTTGCGCGGTGGGGGAGGCGGCATCGCAGGCGCCACCGGACCAGATCCAACCCCTGTATCTGAGACCGCCCGATGCAAAGAAATGGCTTGAGCGAGATCATGGAGTCCCCGGGGGATGAGCGGGGTGATCTGAGGCTGCGGCGGCTGGGATACGGGGACCTGCCCTCGGTGATCTCGATCGAGCGCCGGTCGTTCCCGACGCCCTGGTCGCTCGCGATGTTCGTGCTGGAGCTGTCCAAGCCATCCGGCATCTGCCTCGCCGCCGAGGATGCCGACGGCCTGATCGGCTACCTGGTCTGCGCGCGCTACGACGACGTCTGGCACCTGATGAACGTCGCCGTCCATCCCGAGCGGCGCCGGCGCGGAGTTGCGACCGATCTGATCGAGCGGCTCTTCGACGAGGCCGGCGAGGGCTCCCGCTTCACTCTGGAGGTCCGCGTCTCCAATGCCCCGGCGATCGAGATGTACCGCCGCTTCGGGTTCCGGTCGGCCGGCCGCCGTCGCCGCTACTACCACGACAACGGCGAGGACGCATTGATCATGTGGCTGGAGGCCGCCGAGGGCGCCTCCGTGGCTTGATTCTCGCCCTCGAGACTTCGTGCGACGACACCTGCGCCGCCGCCGTCGACGGGTCCCGGATTCTCTCCAACGTCGTCTCCTCTCAGGCGGAGTTCCACGAGCGCTACGGAGGGGTCGTCCCCGAGGTCGCCTCACGGCACCATCTCGAGCTCGTCAACGCGGTGGTGGCGGCCGCGCTCGAGGATGCGGGCGCGACCCTCGACGACCCCGAGGCCATCGCGGTCACCCAGGGCCCCGGCCTGATCGGTGCGCTGCTGGTCGGGCTGAGCTCCGCCAAGGCGCTCGCCGCGGCTCATCGCAGGCCGCTCATCCCGGTCGACCATCTGCACGGCCACGTCGCCGCCAACTTCCTGGAGCCCGACGCCATGGAGCCCCCCTTCCTCTGCCTGATCGCGAGCGGCGGCCATACGCTGCTCGCGGGAGTCCGAGAGCATGGCTCGTTCGAGGCCCTTGGCTCGACGGTCGACGACGCAGCCGGAGAGGCCTTCGACAAGGGCGCTCGCCTGCTCGGCCTGGGATATCCGGGGGGGCCTGCGATCCAGACTGCCGCGGACTCCGGCGACCCGGAGGCCTTCGAGTTTCCTGTGGCGATGAGCGAACGCGGCCTGGACTTCAGCTTCAGCGGGTTGAAGACCTCGCTCGTCTACCGGGCGCGCGATCTGGGCGCGGAGGAGACCCAGCGCCGGCGAGCCGATCTTGCCGCCTCATACCAGCGGGCGATCGTCGATCAGCTCATGGCCAAGCTCAAGCGCGCCGCCGGTTCGGGCGACTGGCCGGCGATCGCGCTGGGCGGTGGCGTGGCGGCGAACGCCGAGCTTCGGGATCGCACCGGGGCGCTCTGCGACGAGCTCGGCCTGCGTCTGAAGCTGGTGCCGATCTCGCTCTGCACCGACAACGCGGCGATGATCGCCTCGGCCGCCCGATTCACCGAGCGGATCCCGTATCCCGACTACCTCGGGTTTGATGCCTTCGCGACTGGTTCTGTACGCGCGGCCTGACTGCCACCTCTGCGATGAGGCTCGCGCCGGCCTGGAGAAGCTGCTGGCGGACGGCGCCTCGTTCGAGCTGGAGGAAATCGATATCGAATCCGACGACGCGCTGCTCCGCCGCTACCTCGAGCGGATCCCCGTGGTCGAGCTGAACGGCGAGATCGTCTCCGAGCTGTGGCTGGACGCGGACGGCCTGCGGGCAAGGCTCGATACCTTGTCCGAATGATCGAGGACGTGGCGGCCGAGACCGCCGAGCAGGCCTCGGAGCTCACGGATGGGGACCGCCTCTCACTCGGAGTCGCCGCGAGGCTCTCCCGCTATCTCCAGGTGCTGACCCAGGCGCGGAAGATGGGGAAGGACACGATCTCCTCACAGGAGCTCTCGGACTACACCCACATCAACTCGACGCAGATCCGGCGAGACCTCTCGGGCTTCGGCAAGTTCGGCAAGCGCGGGGTCGGCTACAACGTCGATTCGCTGGTCCGGGAGATCCGCAAGATCCTCCGGACCGCGGGCCAGCACAACATCGCACTGTTCGGCGCGGGCCACCTGGGGCAGGCGATCGCGAGCTCGGACATCTTCGCCGACCACGGATTCAGGATCGTGGCGATGTTCGACGTCGACCCGAGCGTGATCGGTCGTCGTGTCGGCGGGCTCGAGGTGCGCTCATTCCACGACATCGACTCGGTGGTCGAGGGGGAGCAGGTGGTCGTCGGCGTCCTCGCTGTGCCGGCAGATGCGGCCCAGGAGGTTGCCGACCGACTGGTCAAGGCTGGGGTGAAGATCATCTTCAACTACTCCGAGCGCCTGCTGCAGGTCCCGCCTGACGTCACCGTTCACACCTCCAGCCCGGCGGTTGACCTGCTCTACGCCCTCTACTTCTATTTGGCCTAGGTCGCACCCCCGAGACGGTGACAACCGATCCGGATCCACAGCACGACGGGCTGAACCTCGACGAGGTCAGGGAGAGATTCGAGTCCTCCGCCGACTTCACAATCGGGATCGAGGAGGAGTTCGCGATCCTCGATCCGGCGGTCCTCGACCTCGAGCACCGCTTCGAGGAGATGCAGTCGGCCTGCCTGCGGGACGACCTGCTCGCCCCCGCGGTCAAGGGCGAGCTGATCGACACGGAGATCGAGATCCGCTCCGGCCGCGGCGAGTCGTTCGCCGACGCCGCCGAACGGCAGCGGGCCCGGCGCGAGCGGCTTTTCGGGATCGCGGATGAGATGGGAGTGGCCCTGGCGGCGATGGGGACTCACCCGTGGGCCAACTACCTGGACCAGCACATCATCCAGACCGAGCACTACCGCCGTCTCGAGGGGGACCTGCGCTGGGTCGCCCAGCGGAATAACACCTGGAGCCTTCACGTCCACGTCGGGATCCAGGGCCCGGACCGCGCGGTCGCCGTGTCCGACCGGATGCGTGAGGTGCTGCCGCCCCTGCTCGCCCTCTCCGCGAACTCCCCGTTCCTCGATCATCGCGACACCGGCCTGCACTCGGTGCGCACGGAGATCTTCACCCGCACCTTCCCGCGCTGCGGCGTCCACGAGCCCTTCGGCGACTGGCGCACCTACTCGGACTTCGTCCGCCTCCTGCAGCGAACAGACTCGATCGTCGAGGCGACCCAGCTCTGGTGGAGCGTGCGCCCGCACCACTCGTTCGGCACGGTCGAGGTGAGGATCTGCGACGCGCAGACCCGTGGCGACGAGTCGCTGAACCTGGCGGCCCTGATGGCCGCCTGCGTCGCCCAGTCGGCGATCGACATCGACGAGGGGCATGCCTCCGAGCCGCTGAGACAGCGCGAGATCGAGGAGAACCTCTGGCGCGCGATCCGCCATGGCATGGATGGCGAGATGATCGACTTCCGTGAGGGGCGGGTAAAGCCAACGCGAGCGGTGCTCGAGGATCTGCTGTCGTGGACGGAGCCCGCCCGGCAGGCCCTCGCGCTCGAGGTGGAGATACCAGAGGACAATGGTGCCCAGCGGGCGTACGCGCGCTTCGCGGAGGGCGCCCCGATCGAGGAGATCTACCGGCGAGCAGTCGAGGAGACCCGGAAAACCTACGCACCGGAGGGAGCCGTCAGTGGCAGATGAAGAGCAGCAGTCGATGAGAGGGGGCTCCGCAGGCGAAGCCGAGGAGCCACCCGATTCAGGGCGAAGCGTGAATCAGCCCAGTGAGGAGGAGATGCGCGCCCAGCTCGAGGACGAGATCCGGAAGGTGCGGGTCGAGGACGTCGTCCTGCAGAGCGTGGTCAGCATTCTCAACCTGTCCGCCAGGCGGATCGCGAAGGACGACGAGCGCGACCTGGAGCAGGCCAAGGTCGGGATCGACGCGGGGCGGGCGCTGGTCGACCTGGTCAGCGCGGAGGCGCAGCCGCAGCTTCGCCAGGCGATCTCCGAGCTGCAGGTGCTCTATGCCAAGCACGCGGGTGAGGAGACCGCGGAGGAATCGGCGGAACCTGCTCCTGAGCAGGGGTCTTCCGAGCAGCCGAAGGGCGACTCGGGGCTCTGGACGCCCCCGACATCCGGTTGACGGGTAGACTGCCGCGCCGCTTTCACACGAACCTGACGGGAGTCTCAGTTGACTAAGTTCTTGACCGATTATGGAGTCGTCGTCGCGCTCGGCTGCGCGGCCGCGGCGGTGATGTACGGCCTGCTGGTCACCCAGCGCCTGCTCGCCAAGTCGCCCGGCAACGAGCTGATGCAGGAGATCTCGGGCGCTGTGCAGGAAGGCGCCAGCGCCTACCTGAAGCGCCAGTACATGATCATCGCCGGGGTCGGCGTGATCGTGGCGATCCTGCTGGTGCCGCTGCAGAACGTCGAGACGGCGATCGGGTTCATTGTCGGCGGCGTTCTCTCCGGCTCGGCCGGGTTCATCGGCATGAACCTCTCGGTTCGCGCCAACGCCCGGGTGGCCGAGGCCGCCCGCGGCGGTATCCCGCCGGCGCTCGACATCGCCTTCAAGGGCGGCTCGGTGACCGGCCTGCTGGTGGTGGGCCTGGCGCTGCTGGGCGTGGCGGGTTACTTCGGTGCGCTGCTCATCTTCACCGACCTCTCCGACAAGGATTGCGTCGACGCGCTGGTCGGACTCGGCTTCGGCGGCTCGCTGATCTCAGTCTTCGCGCGTCTCGGCGGCGGCATCTTCACCAAGGCCGCGGACGTCGGAGCGGACCTGGTCGGCAAGATCGAGGCGGGGATCCCCGAGGACGATCCGCGCAACCCCGCTGTGATCGCGGACAACGTCGGCGACAACGTCGGCGACTGCGCCGGCATGGCCGCCGACCTCTTCGAAACCTACGCCGTCACCGCAGTCGCGGTGATGTTGCTCGGCGTGATCACCTTCACGGGCTTCACCCGCGAGGTCGCGATCTACCCGCTCGCCATCGGCGCGGTGGCGATCATCGCCTCGATCATCGGCGCGCTCTCGGTGCGCACCCGCACCGGGAATGTCGAGGCCGCCCTCTATCGCGGCCTGGCCGTCTCGGCGGTGCTCTCGGCGGCCGCCTTCTACCCGATCACGAAGTGGCTGATGGACGATCCGCTGGGCGGCGGAGCCCTGGGCAACACCAGCGTCACCGACCTGTGGCTCTGCGGGCTGATCGGCGTCGGCGTCACCGCGCTGCTCTTCGTCCTGACCGACTACTACACGTCGACTCGCTTCCGGCCGGTGAAGACGATCTCCCGGGCCTCGCAGACCGGTCACGCGACCAACATCATCCAGGGGCTGGCGCAGGGCCTCCAGTCGACCGCCCTGCCCGTGCTCGTGATCGCGCTCGCGATCCTCGGCTCCTGGAAGCTGGCCGGGGGCGGCAGCGACGGCATCTACGGGATCGGCGTCGCCGTGATGGCGCAGCTCTCACTGACGGGGCTGATCGTCGCCCTCGATGCCTTTGGCCCGATCACCGACAACGCCGGCGGCATCGCCGAGATGGCGGACTTGCCTCAGGACGTCCGCGACATCACCGATCCGCTCGACGCCGTCGGCAACACCACCAAGGCCGTCACCAAGGGATACGCGATCGGCTCGGCTGCTCTCGCCGCGCTGGTGCTCTTCAACGCCTTCACCCACGAGCTGCAGGCCGAGGCCGGCGACAAGGTCTTGAGCTTCCAGATCTCCGATCCGCCGGTGCTGATCGGCCTGCTGATCGGCGGGATCATGGTCTACCTCTTCTCCTCATTGGCGATCGAGGCCGTCGGCCGCGCCGGGGGGCAGGTGGTCGAGGAGGTGCGCCGCCAGTTCCGGGAGAAGCCGGGGATCATGAAGGGGACGGAAAAGCCCGAGTACGGGTACGCGGTGGCCCTGGTCACCGCAGCGGCCCAGAAGGAGATGATCCTTCCCTCCCTGATCCCGATCGTGGTGCCGCTCGTCGTGGGGCTGATCTCCTACCAGGCGCTGGGCGGGCTGCTGATGGGCGTGATCGTGGTCGGCATCTTCTCCGCGATCTCCATGACCGCCGGAGGCGGCGCATGGGACAACGCGAAGAAGCTGATCGAGGACGGGGAGTACGGCGGCAAGGGCTCTGACGCCCATGCGGCCGCGGTCACCGGCGACACGGTTGGCGATCCCTACAAGGACACAGCGGGACCGGCGATCAACCCGATGATCAAGGTGGCCAACATCGTCGCCATCCTGATCATCCCGATCATTGCTTTGTAGCCTCGGCCTGTAGCCAATCGAATGAACAAGCGGCCCTCGCCCGACGAGGGCTACCAGCTCGCCGTGCGGATCTTCTCCGTGGTGATCATCGGGTTCGGCCTGCTGATGCTTGTGCTCACGCTGGCGCGAGGAGGAGGCCCCCTGGCCGTCGGGGTGCTCTTCGGATTGCTGTTCATCGCTCTCGGGTCAGGGAGGCTGTACCTGTCGATGCGCGGATGAGGGAGTTGGGGAGATGAGAGCGAAGCGCTGGCTCGGGGTGCCGTTCCTGTACTCGGCCGCGTCCGCCGCGGTCGGCTTCTCGATCTATTTCTCGATCGGGGTGGTCGCCGACCGCGGACTCGGGCTGACCCCGCTGATCTTCCTGGCGGCGGGGCTGATGTTCGCGCTCACCTCGCTCTCCTACGTCGAGGGCGGCGCGATGCTCCGCGAGCGGGGAGGGTCGGCGACTTTCGCACGCCACGCGTTCAACGAGCTGATCAGCTTCATCGCGGGCTGGGCGATCCTGATCGACTACCTGATCGTGATCGCGGCCGCGGCGATCACGGTCTCCCACTACCTGACTCCGATATCCGGCAGGTTCGGCGGGGGGGACGTGGAGCTCGCGGTGGCGATCGTGGTGATCGGCCTTGCCGCGATCCTCAACATCGCCGATGTCACCGGGCGCAACCGCCAGGTCCGTCTGGTGGTCCTGGCGCTCGCCGAGCTCGGGCTGCAGCTGCTGGTGATCATCGTGGGCCTGATCGTCGTCCTTCATCCGGATCGGCTCACCGACCAGCTGGATCTCTTCACGTCGCCCAGCGTCAAGGACATCGTCTACTCGCTGGTGATCGCGACGATCGCCTACGCGGGCATCGAGGCAGCAAGCGACCTGGCGCCGGATCTCGAGTTCGAGCCGGGCGATCTGAAGCGGGTGCTTGGGGTTGGCGCGGTCGCCATCCCCCTGATCTATGCGGGGATCGCGGTGGTCGCCCTGATGGCGGTGCCGGTCGTGCCGGGGCCGCATGGACCCGAGACGGCGCTCGCCGGCCAGTACATCGAGGAGCCGATTCTGGGGGTGGTGGCGAACTACGACCCGGGCTGGGTCGCCGACTTCATGAAGTGGGCGGTGATGCTGGTGGCCGTGCCGGTCCTGTTCTGGGCGGCGAACACGGCGATGCTCGGCCTCTCCCGTCACGTCTACGTCCTCGCGACCAACCGGCAGATCCCGAGCTGGGCGGGGAAGCTGGAGCGGAACTACTCGACGCCCTACATCGCGATCGTGATCGCCGCGGTCCTCGCGCTCGCCCTGGCGATACCGGGTGACATCCGCTTCCTCGCTCGGGTCTACGCGTTCGGGGCCCTACTCGCGGTGACGATCGCCCAGATCTCGATCGTCCGATTACGGGTCGTCGAGCCCGACCTCGAGCGGCCGTACAGCGTGCCGTGGAACGTCCGGTTCGGCTCGCACCAGCTGCCGCTGCCGGCCATGGCGGGGGCTTTGATCAGCGGGCTCGCCTGGGTCAGCGTCTTCTTTCTTCACCACACCGCCGTCTATATCGGGGGCGGCTGGATGCTCTTCGGCCTCGTCTTCTACGTGATCTATCGCCGCTATGTGGAGCGGACGCCGCTGACGCGACGCGTTCAGGTTCCCGAGGCTTCGCTGAAGAAGCAGTCGGCGGAGGTGGAGTACTCGACGATCCTTGTGCCCGTGTTCGGCACCCAGCTCGACGACGACATCGTCAGCACGGCGGGCAGGCTTGCCGACGCCGAGGTCGAGAAGGGCGAGCGGCCGCCGCGGCTGGACGTCGTCTACGTGGCGCAGGTGCCGCTCACGGTCCCGCTCGATTCCCCGCTGCCGCGGTCCGTGAAGGAGCAGGGCGAGCGTGCGCTGGAGCGTGCCCGCGAGGTCGGCGACGAGTACGAGAACGTCGAGGTGACCACGAACCTCATCCTCGCCCGGTCGACGGGGTCGGGGATCATCCAGGAGGCACGCGACAGAGGGGCGGAGGTGATCGTCATGGGAGCGGAGCCGCCGACCAGGATCAGGGGCGGCGCCATCCTCGGGGGTATCGGGGGCGCGCGCCCCGAGGAAATAGGCGAGGTCACGGAATACGTGCTGAAGCGGGCGCCCTGCCGCGTCCTGTTGACGGCCCCGCCGGAAGAGGCGTGATCAGGCCGGCGCCTCCGCGCCGGCGGGGGAGCGCTGCCCGTTTGCCTTGATGCCGCGGTGCCGCACCGGCTTCGAGGCGGTGAGCTCGCGGGCGCGTTGGTTCCAGGTCGCAAGCCAGGCAGGAACCTCGCGCGCCGGCAGCGGCTTCGCAATCAGGAATCCCTGGGCGCGCTCACAGCCCATACTGCGCAGCTGTCGCCAGGCCTCCTTCGTCTCGACGCCCTCGGCCAGCACCGCCAGGCCCATCTGGTGGGCGAGGTGAATCGTCGAGCGGATGATGATCCGGTGCTCGTCCTCGCTCAGGGCGCCGACCAGCGAGCGGTCCAGCTTCAGCTCCTCGATCGGAAGGCTCTGCAGCTGCCGGAGGGAGAAATGACCGGTTCCGAAATCGTCGATGGAAATGGTTGCGCCCAGCTCGCTCAGCTCACCGAGCAGCTCCGCGGCGAGGCCGGCATCGCCGAGCAGCCCGTCCTCGGTGACCTCGAATTGGAGGGCCTCCCCGGGCAGGCCGGACGCCGCGAGGGCGCCGGCGACGAACTCGGGGAGGTTCCAGTCAGAGCCCAAGGTGTGGCCGAGAGGGAGGTTCAGGGAGAGCTGCATGCCCAGGCCGGACCGCCACCAGTCGCCGGCCGCGCGCGTCGAGAACTCGATCATGCGCTCGGTCAGCGCGCGCATGTGGCCGCCGGCCTCGACCGGGTCGAGGAAATCCTTGGCGGAGATCAGCCCAAGACTCGGGTGGGCCCATCGGGCAAGTCCCTCGACTCCGACGACGCGGGCGCTGCGGAGGTCCACCTTCGGCTGGAAATGAGCCTGGATCTCCCCGTCGCCTAGGGCGCGGGCGATATCGGCCTCGGGTCGCTTGTCGCTGCCCTCTTGGATTGGGATCGAAGTCATGCTGGCTCGTCGGCGATCCCCCCTTGAGCTCGCCGCGCGTACCGGTGCGCGTGAACCGTCATTGAAGTGTGGATTCGACCCCACTTTTCTACAAGGGGTCGAACTACCAGCTGAAGTCAGTAGTTGTCCCGGATCGCCCGGGCCCCGGCGCCGCAGAACACAGGACTAAGATCCGAACCGAATGTTCGTTCTCATCGTTGGCTGCGGGAGGGTCGGGTCCTCCGTTGCACGGACCATGCTCCGCGAGGGGCATGAGGTCTCGTGCCTGGACGAGGATCCGGAGGCGCACGCGCGCCTCGAGGTCAATCTCGACCGCTCCTGGGAGGACTCCGGCGGTCAGTTCACCGTCGGCACCGGTCTCGAGGAGGAGGCGCTCACCTCCGCCGGCATCGAGCGGGCAGACGCCTTCATCGCCTCGACCGATGGCGACAACACGAACATCGTCATCGCCCAGATCGCAAAGCGGAAGTTCAACGTCCCGACCGTGATCGCGCGGATCCTCGATCCGCTGCGCGCCGAGTGGTACGAGAAGCAGGGCGTCAACACGGTCTGCCCGACCCGCGTCGCAATCGAGATGCTCGAGAAGGAGGTCCTGGAGGCCGCCGGGTCTGGGTCCAGCTGATGGGCGGGGGCAAGTACATCATCATCGCCGGGGCCGGAAAGGTGGGCTGGAACCTCGCCCGAGAGCTGCTCGACAAGGGCAATGAGGTCACCGTGATCGAGGACAACCGGAACCGGTACACGACGGTCGAGCAGGAGCTGGAGCACAACATCCAGTTCGGGGACGCCTCGGAGCTTTGGGTTCTCGAGCGGGCGGGTATATCCCGAGCCGACATGGTGATCGCGGTTACCGGCGACGACGAGGACAACATGCTGATCTGCCAGGTCGCGAAGGAGAAGTACCTGGTGGACCGGATCATCGCCCGGGTCAACAACCCCCGGAACCGGGCGCACTTCGAGTTGCTGGGCATCAAGCCCTACGTGTCGGCGACCGACCTGATCCTGCGCCTGCTGGAGCACGAGGTTCCGGAGTACGGCCTGGTGCACCTGCTCGACCTGCCGGAGGAGCGGCTGGAGATCATCGAGATGCTGCTCGCCGACGACAGCAGGGTGGCGGGACAGCGGGTCGGGGACCTCAGCATGCCCGAGGGCAGCCTGCTGATCTCGATCCTGCGCGAGGGGCAGGGCGGGTTCGTGCCGACGCCGGACACCGTCCTCGAGGCGGGCGACGAGGTGCTGGCGGTGCTCGATCCGGGGCTCGAGGAGGAGCTGAAGGTGTTCTTCGGCTCGGACGGTGCGGCCGCCGGGTAAGAAATCGGGCCCGAGCGACACGAATGTTGAGATGAGAAAGGTCGAGTATCTGCTGATCGGGGGATTTGCCTCCGGTTACTGCGCCGCCGAGCTGCGGAAGCGCGGTGCGGATGGCGACATCCTGCTGGTCGGGAGGGAGCCGGAGCCGCCGTATGAGCGGCCGCCGCTCTCCAAGGAGTACCTGCGAGGGGAGTCGAAGCGAGAGGACGCCTACGTCAACCCGGTCTCCTGGTACGAGGAGAATGGGGTCGAGTTGAGCACCGGGACCAATGTCATGTCCCTGGACCTCGAGGCGCGGACGGCGAAGCTGCAGGGCGGGGAGGAGGTCGGCTTCGAGAAGGCGCTGCTCGCCACCGGCGCGAACGTGAACATCCTGCGCGTCGAGGGCGCGGGGCAGGAGGGGATTCACTATCTGCGGGCGTTCGGCAACTCGGACGGGATCCGGGAGGCGGCGGAGAGCGCCGAGCGGGTCGTGCTGATCGGCGGCAGCTACATCGGCTGCGAGGTGGCGGCCTCGCTGAAGTCGAAGGGGACCGACTGCGCGATCGTGATGATGGAGGACGTGGCCCTGTCCCGGACCTTCGGCGACGAGGCGGGTCGCTGGTTCCATGAGCTGCTCGAGTCGAAGGGGATCGAGATCCACGGCGGAGAGACGCTGGAGGCGTTCGAGGGTGACGGCGACGTCAAGGGAGTCGTCACCGAGAGCGGCAAGGTGGTCGAGGGAGATGTGGTCGTGGTGGGCGCGGGGGTGAAGCCCGACGTGATGCTGGCCGAGAAGGCCGGGCTGGAGGTCGAGAATGGGATCGTCTGCGACGAGACCCTGCAGACCTCGGTGGAGGGGATCTACGCGGCGGGTGACGTCTGCTCCTACGAGAGCCGCGTGCACGGCAGGCGGCTTCGGGTCGAGCACTGGGACGTGGCGATGCAGCAGGGCCAGCACGCGGCCCGCTCGATGATGGGCGACGCGAAGCCGTATGAGGTCGTGCCGTATTTCTTCAGCGACCTGGCCGACTGGGCGGGGCTCGAGTACGTTGGGCCGGCGACCGACTGGGACGAGGTGGTCTGGCGCGGCGACCGTGAGGCAGGGCGAGTTTGCGGTCTTCTATCTCAAGGACGGGAAGGTTGCTGGCGCTCTTACGGTGGAGAGCTCGGAGGAGCTGGCGCACGCGCGGACCCTGCTGGCAGAGGGCGTGGACGTCGCTGACGAGAAGGCGAAGGCGTTGCTCGGGGACCAGGACAGCGACCTGGCCGAGCTCACCGGGGCCTGATTTCGATCGAATGCGAGTCGCTATCGTTTGGGCGCTTTCCGGGGTCGTCTAGCTGGGAAGACGCCGCCCTCTGGAGGCGGAGACCTAGGTTCGAGTCCTAGCCCCGGAGCTAGAGGAATCGGCAGTCGCCGACTCTTCGTTGTTTCCAGGGAATTCCATCCGATACGGATACGAACATACGTTCGTATGCAGGGCGGAGACGGAAAAAAGCGAGGTCCAAAGCTTCCGCCTGGTCTGATGCGGAAGGCCGTAAGGGAGCTTCTGGAGCAGGGCCTGACGCAAAAGAAGATTGCGACGCGCCTTGGGGTCGGCAAGACCACCGTGAACTACCACGCCCGCCGACTCGACGTCCCGATCGATTCACGATTCTCCAGACGGTATGACTGGAGGGCGATCCGCGCCGCCTACGACAGCGGGCTGTCGCGACTTGAATGCATCGAAAACA
Source organism: uncultured Solirubrobacterales bacterium (assembly GCA_963747425.1). GTDB lineage: Bacteria > Actinomycetota > Thermoleophilia > Solirubrobacterales > 70-9 > DASUPK01. The sequence goes on along the minus strand of CAVVFJ010000005.1, from coordinate 28,450 downwards.
TTTGGCTTCTCGCCCGATGCGTGGTTGCACGCTGTGAAACGCGGGGACATCGTCCCTCGTCCGTCGAAAATGCCCATCGAAGAATTGCTCGTCGAGGGCCGAAGAGACCAGCCGGGATCACTTGAAGACCCGGCTGATGCAGGAGGGGGTCAAGGAGAACCGCTGCGAGCGATGTGGGATCTCCACCTGGCGAGGCAAACCGCTGAACGTGCAGCTGCACCACAAGAACGGTGACGGGCTCGACAATCGCATCGAGAACCTCCAGTTCCTCTGCGCCAACTGCCACTCGCAAACGGACACCTACGGCGGCCGAAATGGGCATCGGAAGCCGGATCGGCACCTGCGCCTGGTCGAGCCGAAGGACGGGGAGCAAGCGGCCTAGCTCCGTTTCACATCCTTGCTACCTTGCGCGGCCGTATGTGGCGCGCGCGGCACCTGATCGTCCTGGCCGCCGCCGTTGGCGCCGGGGTTGTCCTCTCGGCCTGCGGCGGTGACAGCTCACCGGAGACCCCGATCGTGGTCCCGACCGAGACGTCCCAGGCCTCGACGGGACAGGCCGATTTCATCGCATCGGCCGATTCCGCCTGCGCCGAGGCGAACGCCTCGATCGAGCAGTTCGCGGCTGCCGGCCAGGGCGAGAGCGAGGCCGCCCAGATCGCGCAGCTGCGGCAGGGCGTGATCGACACGATCAAGCAGCTCAACCCGCCGAGCGACACCAATCTCGATGCGTTCCTGAAGGCGATGTCGGACGAGGTCTCCGCCGGGCAGAAGATCGGGCTGGCGGTCCAGCGTGGCGAGGACCCGACCGCGTTCGAGACCCAGCTCGACAGCGCCAAGTCCCAGGCCGAGCAGGCCGCCTCCGCTTACGGGTTCAAGCAGTGCGGCGCCGCGATCAGCTCCTCCAGCACGAGCTCGAGCTCCAGCAGCAGCAGTTCGAGCGCAAGCAGCAGCGGCACCGTCACCCCGACCGCTCCGAGCTCCTCGAGCGGCACCGCCGGCGGCACCCCCGGCAGCTCGGGGACGAGCGGCAGCAGCGGCACCTCCGGTTCGTCGGGCGGCTCCGGGGGCAGCTCCGGCGGTATCGGCCCCGGCTGATCTAAGCCGCGGCCAAGTCCGCCCAGGTCCCGTAGAGCTCCGCGTACCGGCCGCCGGCCGCGATCAGCTCGTCGTGCGTGCCGCTCTCCGCGATTCGCCCGTTCTCGAGCACGGCGATCCTTCCCGCGCCCCGAATCGTCGAGAGCCGGTGGGCGATCACGATCGCCGTCCTGTCCCTGGAGCAGCCGTTGCAGACCCAGCTCGATCGTGCGCTCGGTCCGCACGTCCACGTTCGAGGTCGCCTCGTCGAGGATCAGGATCCGCGGCTCCGCCAGCAGCGCCCTCGCGAACGCGATCAGCTGGCGCTGCCCGGCTGAGAGCGCCACCCCCCGTTCGCCGACCTCGGTATCGAAACCATCCGCCATCCGGCGAATGAACTCACCGGCACCGATTGCGTCGGCGGCCGCCTCGATCTCCTCCTCTGATGCATCGGGCCTCCCGAACGCGATGTTCTCGCGGACGGTCCCCGAGAAGAGGAATCCCTCCTGCGGCACGATCCCGAGCTGGCTGCGCAGGCAGGTTGAGCTCAGATCCCGCAGGTCGTTGCCGTCGACGAGGACCCGGCCCCGCTGCGGGTCGTAGAAGCGCGAGACCAGCTTCGCGAAGGTGGACTTCCCGGCGCCCGTCTCCCCGACCAGCGCCAGGGTCTGGCCGGCGGGGACGTGGATCGAGACGTCCTCGAGCGCCCAGGAGTCGGTCTCCGGCTCCTCCTCCAGCGTCTCGATCAAGCCACTCGACCGCTTCAGGCCGGCCGACTTGTCCAGCCCATAGGAGAACCAGACGCCTTCCATCTCGATCTCGCCGCGCAGCGTCCCCGGGTCGAGCGCGTCCGGCTTGTCGATCATGTCCGGCTCGGTGTCGAGCAGGTCGAAGATCTTGTCCAGCGCCGCCATTCCCTGCTGGTAGGTGGTGTAGAGATTGGAGAGCTGCTGGATCGGGTCGAAGAAGGTGGAGAGGTATCCGACGAACGCGACGACGACGCCGATCTGCGCGTTTCGCGCGGACTCGGTCGCGAGGTCGAGGGCCTGATAGCCGCCGTAGAGCAGGATCACAGCGGTGCCGATCGCCGAGAGCAGCTCGACGGCGGGGAAGTAGGACGCGTTCAGATAGACGGTCTTCAGGTTCGCCTGGCGGTTGAGCTCGTTGAGCTCCGCCATGCGCTCGACGTGGCGACGCTCCTGGGCGAAGCTCCGCACGACCCGCACACCGCTCAGGGTCTCCTGCAGGTAGGCCGTCACCTCAGCGATCCGCTCACGCGTGATCCGGTAGGCGCTCGCCGCGACGATCCTGAAGACCAGGCTGGCGATCGCCAGCAGCGGCAGCGTCAGGAACACGACCAGCGCCAGCTGAACGTCCGCGATCAGCATGATCACGACGACCCCGACCAGGGTCAGCGTGCTGGAGAAGAGCGTCACGACCCCGGTGCTGATCAGCTGGTCGAGCGCGTCGACGTCGTTGGTGATCCGCGAGATCAGCACCCCCGGTCGGTTGCGGGTGAAGAAGCCGATCGACATCTGCTGGAGGTGGGTGAAGATCCGGATTCGCAGGTCCTGGAGCGCCCGCTCGCCGACCCAGCCGACCAGATACGTCTGCAGGTACGACGTGCCCCAGCCGACGAGGGCGGCGCCCAGGAACGCTCCCAGGATCAGGAAGAGCGCGGTGGTGTCCCCGTTCAGGGAGACGTGAACGGCCTGGCCAACCAGATACGGCGGAGCCAGGGTCGCGCCGGTCGCCAGGATCAGGGCGCCGAGCATCATCAGCACCTGGCGGCGGTAGGGCCGCAGCAGCGAGAAGAGCCAGCGCACCTTCCGCCAGCGGTCGTCCTGTCCTCGGATCAGCCGCCAGATCGAGCGAAAGAGGGCGAAGAAGTTCTGGGCTCCTTGTGAATCGGGTCGCTCCTCATCGGAGCGCCCTCGCATACCGTTCACAGCTTCGCCAGCTCCTCGCGCTCCTCGAGGTCGCGCTGCAGGTAGACGGAGTCCTCGAGCCCCTTCTCGGCGATCTCCTCGTAGAGGGGACAGCGCTCCAGGAGCTCCTCGTGTGTGCCGCGGTCCACGATGCGGCCGCGGTCGAGCACGACGATCTCGTCGGCCAGCGAGATCGTCGAGAGGCGGTGGGCGACGATGAACGTCGTCCGCCCCTCCATCGCCTCGCGCAGCCCCGCCTTGATCTGCGCCTCCGTGCGCGCGTCGACGGAGGATGTCGCGTCGTCCAGGATCAGGATGCGCGGCTCGGCGAGCAGCGCCCGGGCGATCGCCACGCGCTGGCGCTGCCCGCCCGACAGCGTCAGGCCGCGCTCCCCGATCACGGTGTCGTATCCGTCCGGAAGACGGCTGATGAAGTCGTGTGCCTGAGCCCGCTTCGCCGCGGCCTCGATCTGATCCTGTGTCGCCTCGGGCCGCGCGTAGGCGATGTTGCCGCTGACCGTGTCCGAGAACAGGAAGCTGTCGTCGGCGACGAATGCGATCTCGGACCGGAGCGACGCGAGGTCCACCTCCTTGATGTCGGCCTCGTCGATCACCACGCGACCCTCGCTGGGGTCATAGAGGCGTGCCAGAAGCCCGACCAGGCTGGTCTTGCCGGCCGCGGTGGGTCCCACCAGCGCGACCGTCCGGCCCGCCTCGACCTCCAGGTCGATGCCCGTCAGCGCCGGCTCGGCGCCGTCGTAGCGAAGCGTCACCCGCTGCAGGGAGACGCGGCCCCGGCCATCGGGCAGAGGCGGCGCGTCGGGCGCGCTCTCCATGGACGGCTCGCGGTCCAGGATCTCGAACATCCGGTTGCCGGACGCCACGGCGCGCTGGGCCATGCTCAGGGACATCCCGAGCCAGCGCACGGGGCCGGAGAGCAGCACCACGTAGAGATAGAAGGCGGTGAGGTGCCCGATGCTGGTGTGGCCGTGGATGACCTGCAGGCCGCCGACGAGCAGCACCGCGGCGAGTCCGAGGTTGGGCAGGAACCCCATCAGCGGCGTGTAGAACGCCTGCAGGCGCGTGGAGACCATGCTCTGCTCGAAGACCCGGTTCACCGAATGCCGGAAGCGATCGAGCATGTGCCGCTCGCGGGCGAAGGCCTTCACGATCCGGATCCCGGAGATGCCCTCCTCGGCCCCAGCCGTGACCTCGCCGATCCGCTGCTGCACCTCCTGCTCCGCCGGGCGGTTGCGGCGGCTGTAGCGCGTCGCCGTGGCCACCAGGAACGGCACGGGGGCCAGCGCGAGCAGCGCGAGCACCGGATCGAGCACGAACATCGCGACAGCGGCGAACAGGATGGTCAGAGCGCTCTGGCTCACCCAGATCAGCCCGTAGCCGAGGAAGAACCGGATCGATTGCAGGTCGACCGTCGCCCTCGACATCAGCTGGCCGGTCTGCTGGCTGTCGAAGAAGGCCAGCTCGAGCTTCTGGAGATGCTCGTAGAAGGCCTGGCGCAGGTCGAACTCCACCGCCAGGGAGACCTTTCCCGCGATCAACCTTCTCCCGACCGTGAGCGCGAGGCGCAGGATCCCCGCCCCGAGCAGCGCCAGGACCAGCGGCAGGATGTCGTCCCGGTGCTCGGACTGGATGGCGTTCACCGCCGCGCCGCTGAGCAGCGGGATCAGCACCGTCATCCCCATCGCCAGCCAGGCGAGCAGCAGCGAGCCGATCAGCTGGCGACGGTACGGACGCAGGAAGCCGAGTAGGCGGCGGAAGGTGGGCACACACCGACTATACAAAGTGAAGTAAAGACCGCCGCCATGCTTCATTACCCTCCGAGTCGTGCTGAGAGAGTTCGTCACCTGGCCGATCTCGATGGCGCGCGCGGCGATCGACCTGCCGCGCAGCATGGAGCGCAGCATCCGCGAGGCCAACGACCTGATGGAGGTCTCGCGCGAGCAGCTCGAGGTCATGCGCCGCCAGGCCGACGAGGCCCTGGAGCAGGCGGAGAAGATGAACGAGCTCCTCGCCCGCGTCGTCCGGCTGACCGAGCCGCTGGAGCGCGCTCAGCGCGGCGGCGAATATGCGGCCGGCGCGCTCAAGCGGGCCATCTTCGGCGAGGAGCAGGCTGCGCTGGAAGCCGAGGAGAAGGCATTGGACGCCGAGGAGGCCGCGGTGGACGCCGAGGAAGAGGCGCTTGACGCGGAGGCCGAAGCGGAGCGGTGAGGGGTCCGAGCGCCGGCCTCTGTGATCGCTGCCGGCACCAGCGCCTGATACGCAACACTCGGGGATCCGAGTTCTCGCTCTGCGAGCGCTCCAAGACCGATCCGGACTTTCCGCGATATCCACGGCTGCCGGTCACCAGCTGCCGCGGTTTCCAGGAAGGAGGCAGGGGTAATGGCTGACCAGGAGCTTCGAGAGATGCGCACGGGGAATCTGAAGACCGCCGGGGCGGCGGTTCTGCTCGCTTTGGCGGCCATCGGCCTGAGCGGATGCGGCTCGGGCGGGAGCGACTCCACCGTCGCGCAACAGCCGGCGGTCTCGGCAGCCACCGCCGGCCGGCTCGCCAAGCTGAGCGACCGGATCGCCTCCGATCTGGACTCCGGAGACACCTGTCATGCGGCCCATGCGGCCGACGACCTGCGATCTGCCGTCGAGGACGTCGGACCTGCCGGCGAACCTGCGCCCTGGCGTCGACGAGGTTGCCGTCGGCCTCGTCGATCAGGTCAACTGCCCGCCGCCGCCCGCGCCGCCGGAGGAGAAGAAGAAGCCCGACGACCACAAGGACCATCACGAGGGCGACCAGCAGGGCGGCCACCACGGCCCCACGCCCCCGGGTCACGGCGGCAAGGTCCCTCCGGGGCAGGCGAAGCTCAAGGGTGAGGCCGAGTGATTCGCCACCTGGGCGCGGAGCGCTACGAGTTGGAGCACCGGCTGGGCCATGGCGGGATGGCGACGGTCTACAGCGCCCGCGACCTGAAGCTCGACAGGCAGGTCGCGATCAAGCTCCTCGCGGACAACTTCGCCGGGGACGATGAGGTTCGCAAGCGCTTCTCGCGCGAGGCTCGCGTCGCCGCCAGGCTCGATCATCCGAACGTCGTCCAGGTCTACGACGTCGGCGAGGAGGATGGGCGCCCCTTCATCGTCATGGAGCAGGTCGAGGGCGGCACCCTGGAGGAGAGGCTCGAAGGCAGGAAGAGGGCCATCGCCCGAAGCGAGGCCCTGCGCCTGCTCTGCCAGCTCTGCGATGGACTGGCCCATGCTCACGCGAAGAAGCTCGTGCACCGGGACATCAAGCCGCAGAACCTGCTGCTGCGGGAGTCCGATGGCTGCCTGAAGATCACCGACTTCGGGATCGCGCGGGCGGCTGAGGAGACGACACGGCTGACGAGGCCCGGCAAGGTGATCGGAACCGAGCGCTACATGGCCCCCGAGCAGCTGGCCGACGGCAAGATCACGCCGGCGGTCGACGTCTACGCCTGCGGCGTGGTCGCGGACGAGCTCCTGCCCCAGGCCCGGGCGCCGGAGCTCCGCGAGATCATCGAGCGCTGCCTCCGAGAGGAACCCGGGCAGAGGTTCAGCGACGCCCGCTCACTGGGCGAGGCGCTCGCGACGGTGGACGGCGACGGAGGCGTCGGCGTCGTCCGGCGGATCAAGTCGCAGGCCAATCCGACGAAGCGGCTGTCTGCCACCGGTGGGGTCACCGCGAGCTGGCCCGCTCCCCGTGAGAGGGTCCCATGGAGCCGCTCCGCCCGGATAGCCGCGATCCTCGCGCTCGCGCTCGTCGTGGCCGCTGGGGTGATCGCCCTCCTGCGCTCGGGTGACTCGGGATCGCCGACGAAGGCCGACAGCGCCGCCCGGCGCCTGGCCCCCGCCGCGTCGGTTCCTCGCTCCTCCGACCCGGCGGTGCAGGCGAGGGAGCTCGCCGATTTCCTCCGCGCGCAGTCGCGCTGACGCTAACTAGGGAGTCGTCTTCGGGACCGGGGCGGTGGGAGTGGGGGTGGGCTTCGTCGCCGTGGTCGGCGCGGGGGTGGTCGGCGCGGTCGTCGTGGTGGCCGCCGTCGTCGGCGGGTGGACAGCAGGCTCCGATTTCTCCCCGCATCCGGTGGCCGCCGGCGCAGCCAGCGCCGCCGTTGCCAGCAACAGCGGCAGCAGCCGCCGCCTTCCCGCCTCGGGTACGGACCTCACGGCCCAACCTTATCCCGGTGGCTGCTCGGAGAACTCGACCTCGGCCAGCGGGCTGCTCTCAACCCACTCGTCAAGGCTCCCGGATCCGCGTCCCAGGTCCTCGAGGATTCCGGCGATCACCTCGCGGCGCTCGTCCTCGTCGGTGATCGGACGGGCAACGGCTGCCAGGTCCGCCTGGGCGCTGCCCTTGAGGTGGAAGCTGAACTCCGGGTTCTCGACGAGGTTGGCGTACCAGTCGCGCCTTCCCGGCGATCCGCTCAGGAACGTCCTGCCGTCGTAGCGGTAGCGCCAGATCTCGAGGCGCCGCGGCTTTCCGCTGCGGCGCCCCGTGGTGGTGATGTCGATCGTTCGATCGTTCTCGAGGGCGCGCTGGACAGCCTCGTCCAACTAGATGACCGATCCCGGACCCGCGCACGCCCGGATGACGCGCCTGGCGCTTCGCAGCTCTACGTCCTCGGGCTCGCCTTTGGCACCACCAAAGGCTTCGCCCTGCGTCCTTGACCTGCTCGGCCATGCGCGCCCCCGGTCGCACGCGGGTCCGAGCTCGATCATCAAGCGGCTTCCGAGTAAGCGACCTCTTCGGCCTGCGGGAGGCCGTCCGGCATCTCGTCGCCCGCGAACTGCTCGGCGGCCTTCTCCTCGGGCTGAATCACGACTGCCGCGATGGCGATCGCGGCGATCACGAGGCCGGCGGCGATCCAGAACGCCAGGTGGTAGCCGCTGGTCAGGGCCGACGCCGTGGAGTGCCCGGCGTCCTCCAGGCTATTGCTGCGCGACGTCGACAGGGTGGCCAGCACCGCCAGGCCGAGCGCCCCGCCCACCTGGGCCGAGGTGTTGACCAGGCCGGAGGCGAGACCTGCGTCCGCGCGGGTCGCGCCGGACATCGCGATCGTCATCAGCGCCGGGAAGCAAACGCCGATGCCGGTGCCCATCAGGACCAGGACCGGGAACACGTCGGTCCAGTAGTTCGCGTCGACCGGCGCCCGGGTGAACAGGGCCAGTCCGGCGGCAACCAGGCCGAGGCCCGGGAAGAGCAGCGTCTTGGCGCCGAAGCGCATGATCAGCGGCTCCGAGTACCGGCCGGTGAGGACGCCCATGATGATGCAGATCGGCAGGAAGGCCAGCCCGATCTGGAGGGCGTCATAGCCCTGCACGAGCTGCAGGTAGAGCGAGCCCATGAAGAACATCCCGAACATCCCGGCCACGGTCAGGATCTGGACGGTGTTCGCGCCGGACACGTTCCGCGACTTGAAGATCCGCAGCGGGATGAGGGGCGTCTTCGCGGTCGCCTCGCGGGCGATGAAGAGCGCGCCCAGGACCAGCGAGCCGGCGCCCAGCAGCAGCGTCGTCGATGCGCCCCAGCCGTCCTTGGCGGCCGGCTCGACGATCGTGTAGACGCCGAGCATGAGCGAAGCGGTGATCAGCACGGCGCCGAGCAGGTCGGCCCCCTCGCGAAAGCCGATGCCCTTGTCGTTCTCGAGCAGCCGCCGGGACCAGATCGCCGTGGCGAGCCCGATCGGTGCGTTGACGAAGAAGATCCAGTGCCAGCTGATCACCTGGGTGATCACGCCCCCGATCAGCAGGCCGACCGCGCCGCCGGCCGAGGCGACGAACGCATAGATGCCGACCGCCTTCGCCTGCTCGGCCGGCTGGGGGAACATCGTCACGATCATGCCGAGGATGACCGCGGAGGTCATGGCGCCGCCGATTCCCTGCAGCAGGCGCGCGCCGATCAGCATGCCCTCGCTCTGTGACGCACCGCAGAGGATCGAGGCCGCAACGAAGACGGCCAGGCCGTACATGAAGATCGTCCGGCGGCCGAGCAGGTCGCCGAGCCGGCCGGCCAGCAGGAGCAGTCCGCCGAAGGTGATCAGGTAGGCGTTGACGACCCAGGCCAGGCTCGACTGGTCGAAGCCGAGATCGTCCTTGATCGAGGGCAGCGCGACGTTCACGACGGTGATGTCGAGGACGATCATCAGCATCCCCGCGCAGAGGACGTAGAGCGCGACCCAACGGGACCGGTCGCTCATCGCTTCAGCCTTCGTGTCTGTTCCACCCTGTGCCTGCGTCATCTGGAATTGGCCTCCTCTGCCACTAAAGGGATCGTTTCCAGTTACGACCGGCGACCCCCCTGAAACTCATCGGTTCTTTGTACAAGTTCGACCGCGCTCGAAGTCAAGAAGCAGCCGAAGTTGGCCTCAATCCAAAGTAGCAGGCAGCCCGAACCGGCCATAGGCCCTGGCCAGCTTCTCGTAGTCGGCCGGCTGCTCGGGCGTGCGGGCCTGGACCTCGGGGTCCGGGTCCTGCGAGCCACGAAGGATGAAGGCGTCGACCTCCTTGATCTTCTCGCCCTCGAAGGTGAGCACGTTGACCGCGAACGGCACCCGCACCTGCTTCTCCTCGTCCCAGCTGTAGAAGGCGAGTGCCGCCTGCCCGTTCGCCGTCGTCGGGATCGACCTCCAGCCCCAGTCTGGGAGCATCGACCACTTCTCGAGGAACCCGCGAATCCCGTCGTGACCCTGGAACCAGCGGGCCATGGGCGGCATCGTGAAGGCGGCGTCCTCGGCGAGCATCGAGACCACCGTGTCGACGTCGTTGCGCTCCCAGGCATCCGCGTACTGCTCGACCAGCTCGCGCAGCTTCTCGTCGCCGAGCGTCTTCAGCGTCTCCTGCTGGCTCTGCTCGGGGAGCTTCTTCTCGATGGTCGCCCGGGCGCGCTGCAGCGCGCTGTTCACCGAAGCGACGCTGGTATCGAGCGTGTCCGCCGTCTCCTGGGCTGAGAAGCCGAGCACCTCGCGCAGGACCAGCACCGCGCGCTGGTTGGCCGGCAGCAGCTGAAGGGCGGCGACGAATGCGAGCTCCACAGACTCCCGCTGCTCGTAGCGGGCGTCGGGCGAGGCGTAGCCGTCCTCGATCCCGAGCGTCTCGTCCGGGTATGGCTCGATCCAGACCGACTCCACGAGCGGCTCGCCGACGCCGCCGTGCGGGTCGGCAGGCGGGCCGTAGTCGATCGGCAGGATCCGCTTCGGGCGCTTCTCGATCGCATCGAGCGAGGTGTTCGTCGCGATTCGGTAGAGCCACGAGCGCAGCGAGCTGCGGCCCTCGAACTTGTCGAGGCTCTTCCAGGCGCGGACGAGCGCCTCCTGGAGGGCGTCCTCGGCATCCTGCACGGAGCCGAGCATGCGATAGCAGTGGGCCTGGAGCTCGGAGCGGTGGGGCTCGACCAGGCGCGCGTAGGCGTCCTCGCTGCCCTCGCGAGCGGTCGCGAGCAGCTCTCTCTGCTCGACGGTCGACTCTGTCGGCATCGTGCTCATCCCGTCTATGCAGAGTAGACGGGCAGGGTGATCTGAACTCATCGGTCACCGATGAATTTCGCGCGATGGGCCGGTCTCAGTGGCAGGGAATGAATTCGCGCCCAGCCAACCCGGTGATTCACCTGGAGCTCCACACCGGCGATCTTCTGGGCGCGGTCGAGTTCTACACGCAGCTCTTCGCCTGGCGTCCGGAGCGGATCCGGGCGGGCGACGGCTCCTATCTCGCCCTCGGGATGGGCAACGGCGTGGGGGGAGGGGTGGTGGAGTGCGAGTCCAAGCACTCGCTCTGGCTCCCCTATGTGAACGTTCCGGATGTCAGCCGGACCACGGATCAAGCTCGCGACCTTGGCGGCGAGGTGCTCCTCGGGCCTCGCGAGGGCCCCGAGGGATGGCGAAGCGTGGTCTCGACGCCCGATGGCGGCGAGGTCGCCTTCTGGCAGTCGAAAGACCGGATCCTGCGGGAGGACTAACCTCCTCAAGGGTGGCGGCGGTTCGCAGTGAGCTGCGGTACTGGCTGGAGCTGGCGAGGCTGCTGGCCGATCGCCGGTTTCATGGCGTGGAGCCCGCTGTCGCCCCGCAGCCTGTCCTGCTGATTCCGGGCTTCATGGCCGGCGACGCGTCGCTGACCGTGCTCGCCGGGTGGCTGCGACGACGCGGCCATCGGGTGCGCGGCAGCGGCATGCTGATCAACGTCCGCTGCGCGGGCCGCGAGCTCAGCCGGCTCGAGGACACATTGAGGGAGCTCGACGGTCAGGCGATCGTCATCGGGCAGAGCCGGGGCGGGACCCTGGCGCGTGCGCTGGCCGCCCGAAACCCGGAGCGCGTCGCGGCCCTGGTCACGCTCGGCTCGCCCGTCCTCGACCCGCTGGCGGTGTCGCCTTCGGTGATGCGCACGGTTCGCTCCCTGGCACGTCTCGGCGACCTCGGCCTGCCGGGGGTGTTCTCGAGCGACTGCATGGACGGCGTCTGCTGCGCGGACTTCCGGGCGTCGCTCGTAGCCCCGCTCGTACCGGACATGCCGGCGCTCGCGGTGCACTCGCGCAGCGACGGGATCGTGGACTGGCGTGCCTGCCTGGACCCGCACGCCGATTGCGTGGAGGTCGACGGAAGTCACATCGGCATGGCCGTGAACCCGTCGGTCTATCGAGAGCTCGAGAGCCTGCTCGACCGGACGGAGGTCGCGACATCCAGTCGATGAGCCCCCAGGACGCGATGTTCCTGCACGTCGAGAACGACGTGACCCCGATGCACATCGGCGGCGTCAGCATCTTCGAGGGACCGCCTCCGCCGTTCGAGGATCTGCGTGCGATGGTCGAGGGGAAGCTGCATCTGACGCCGCGCTACCGGCAGAAGGTTCGCTTCGTCCCCCTCGGCCTGGGCGAGCCCGTCTGGGTCGACGATCCCCACTTCAACATCGACTACCACCTGCGACACAGCGCCGTTCCCTCGCCGGGCACGGAGAAGCAGCTGCGGGCGACCGCCGCTCGCGTCTTCTCCCAGCATCTGGATCGCTCGAAGCCGCTCTGGGAGATCTGGATGGTGCAGGGGCTCGAGAACGAGCGCTGGGCGCTGCTCTCCAAGGTCCACCACTGCATGGTCGACGGCGTCGCCGCCACGGACATGATGTCCCTGATGTTCGGCGAGAGCCCCGGGCCGTCGAACGGAGAGGTTTGGCTGCCTGAGCCTGAGCCCTCCGGGCTCGAGCTGATCGCCTACTCCGCCCGCCACCGGGTGCGCGACCCGGCGGCCCAGCTCCGCTTCGCTCTGCGGGCGCCGACCGAGGTCCTGCGAGCCGTGGCCGGCGGCGCGCGCGCTCTCGCCGTCGCCGCGCCGGCGATGCGTCCCGCGACGTCGTCGCTGACCGGCGCGATCGGCCCGCACCGCGTCTGGAGCTGGGCGAATGTCCCGCTCGCCGCCGTCAAGGAGGTCAGGTCGGGGCTCGGGGGCACCGTCAACGACGTGGTGCTGACGCTGATCGCCGGGGGCTACCGCCGTCTGCTGGAGGAACGCGGCGAGGCGATCGCGTCGGACAGCGTCGTGCGCACGATGGTCCCCGTCTCGGTCCGGGCGCCGGGGGAGCGCGGCGAGTACAACAACCGCGTCTCCGCGGTGTTCGCCAGGCTGCCCGTCGGGATCGAGGATCCGGCGGAGCGGTTGGCGAACCTTCGCAAGCAGATGGACGGGATCAAGTCCTCGAAGCAGGCGGTCGCCGGCGACGCGCTCGCCCAGCTCTCGGGCTTCGCTCCGCCGCTGCTCCTGGCGCTCGGCAGCCGCATGGCGACCCGCTCGGCGCGTCTCAACATGGACACAGCGACGACGAACGTCCCCGGCCCGCAGATCCCCCTGCACACGCTCGATCGCAAGCTGCTGGCGTCGTATCCCTATGTCCCGATCGTGGGCACGATCCGCATCGTCGTGGCGATCTTCTCCTACGACGGCGAGCTCTACTTCGGCGTCACCGGCGACCTGGACCACGCGTCCGACGTCGACGTCCTCACCGCCGGCATCGAGGCCGATCTCGAGGGCCTGCTGGGGCGAGCGGCCGCCCCGGTTAACGGGTTTTCGCCTCGGAGCGGGTCCGTGTAGCTACCCTGCATTGGTTGAACGAGCCTCAGCCTCAACTCACGGATGAGAGACTCGGGCAGCTGCTCGAGGTTGGGCGAGCGATTGTCTCCGAGCTGGACCTGGAAACCCTGCTTCGCCGGGTCCTCGATGCCGCCCGCGACCTGACCGGCGCCAAGTACGCAGCAGTGGGCATCCTGGACCGGGAGAAGAGCGGGCTCGAGCGCTTCGTGCACTCTGGCATCGACGAGCAGACTCGTCGCGAGATCGGCCCGCTGCCCCGGGGCCGCGGCGTGCTCGGCGAGCTGATCCGCAACCCCCGCCCTCTGCGCCTCAAGGACGTTGGAGCCCACCAGCGCTCGTACGGCTTTCCGCCGAACCACCCTCCGATGCAGACCTTCCTCGGGACCCCCGTGCTGGTGCGCGGCGAAGCCTGGGGCAACCTGTATCTGACCGGGAAGAAAGGGGGTGCGGAGTTCGACGAGACCGACGAGCAGGTCGTCATCGTGCTCGCCGCCTGGTCCGGGGTCGCCATCGAGAACGCCCGGCTGTATGAGGGGCTCGACCGGCGAGCCGCCGAGCTGGAGAAGGCGCTGGGCGGGCTGGAGGCGGCTGCGGACATAGCCCGCACGGTCTCGAGCGCTATCGCCCTGGAGGAGCTCCTCGAGCTGATCGCAAAGCGCGGACGCGGCGTGGTCGCGGCCAGAACCTCGATGGTGCTCCTCTCGGATGGGTCAGAGCTCGAGGTCGTCGCAGCCGCGGGCGAAAGCCCCGAATCGATCATCGGGCGCCGGGTGCCGGATGAAGAGGCGTGGCTCAACGACATTCAGGCCGACGTGCCCGACCTGCGCGGCCTGCCGACGTTGGTGTCGCCGCTCGAGCTCCGCGGCCGGCCGCGCGGACTGCTGGTGGCGATCGGGTCGCGCTCCGGCCATTTCGACGCGGACGATGAGCGCGTCTTCGGCTCCTTCGCGGCCAGCGCGGCGACCACCATCGTCACCGTGCAGGCCGTCGAGGCCGAGAAGCTGCAGCTCTCGCTCGAGGCCTCGGAGCGCGAGCGCCACCGCTGGGCGCGCGAGCTTCATGACGAGACCCTCCAGGAGTTGGGGGCGCTGCGCGTACTGCTCGAGGCATCGGAGGGGGCGGAGCTCTCCGCCGGGGCCCGCCGGCTGGCGATCGAGCACGTGGATCGCGGCATCCGCAACCTCCAGGGGCTGATCACGGAACTGCGCCCGGCGTCCCTGGACGAGCTCGGCGTCGGTGCCGCCGTCGAGGCGCTGGCGCGCCAGTCGAGCCTAAGGTTCGAGGTGGAGATCGACGTCGACGTCGATCTGGCCGCCGGCGACGCTGGGCCCGCCCGCCTTCCCGCGGAGCTGGAGGCGACCATCTACCGGCTGGTCCAGGAGGCGACCAACAACGCGATCAAGCACGGCGAGCCGGATCGCATCTCCGTGACCGTGAGCCGGGAAGGCGAGAGCGTCCACGTGGTGATCGCGGACGACGGCAAGGGATTCGATCCCGATGCGGCCGAGCGGAGCTTCGGGCTGGTGGGGATGCAGGAGCGGGTGACGCTCTCGGGCGGCCGGCTGGAGATCGAGTCGGCTCCGGGACGGGGAACGGAGGTCCGGGTGCAGCTGTCGCTCCCCGATCAGGCCGGGACGGGCGGCCTGATAGCCGAGCCGGTCGAGCCCTCCCCGCGTTCCTAGCCGGGCCTACTGGTCCTCGATCAGCCCGTGCTCGCGGGCGAACGCGACGACCTCCGCCCGGCTGCTCGTGTTGAGCTTGCGGTGGATCGCCGCCCGGTGTGTCTCGACCGTGCGGATGCTGATCACGAGCTTCTCGGCGATCTCGGGATTCGTGTACCCGCCCGCGACCATGCGGAGCACCTCGATCTCGCGTGGGGTGAGCCCGCCGGGCGGGCCCTCGGGCGCCGCCGCCAGGCGGGCCCCGAGGAGCGGGTTGATGTAGGTCTCGCCGCGCGACGCCGCCCGGATCGCGTCGACCAGCTCGGCGCCGGCCGCGTGCTTGACGACGAATGCCTTTGCGCCGAGGCGGAAGGCCTCCCGGGCGAATGCAGGGTCGTCCTGCATCGTCAGGACGACGATCGCCGTGTCCGGCGATCCCTCGACGATCGAGGGAATCGTGGCGAGGCTCGGCTCGCCCGGCATGTTCAGGTCGAGCACCAGCACGGTCGGCTTCAGGCCCGAGGTGCGCCTGCGCGCCGCCTCGGCGTCGCCGGCCTCCGCGACGACCTCCATGTCTCCCTCCGCCTCGACAATCCTCCGGAGGCCGTCGCGGACGATCTCGTGATCGTCGGCGAGGATGATCCTGATCGTGCCGGTCTCGCTGGGGGCGTTCTGCTCAGGGGACATCATGTTGGTACCCGGCACGGTAGTCACCTCAGTCGTCGACCTTCTTCTTCTGCTGCTTGATCTCATGGGCCATCGCGTCCAGCGCGTCTTCGGTGCGCTGCGCATGGACGGCGCGGACTCCGAGCTCGCGCCGAGCATCCTCGGTCGCATCCTCGAGGGTCTGCTGCCAGTCCGCGGCCTGGTTCTTCGCCCGCGTCCGCAGGTTCTCGGCGCGCTCCTCGGTGTCGGCGCGGAGATCCTCCAGGGCCTCACGAGCCCGGCTGATCGCCGAATCGATTGAGGAGCGAAGCTCCTCCTGCGCGCTCTGGCGGGCCGTGTTCAGATCCTCGAGCGCATCCTCGAGGTGCTCGGCTGCGCTGACATCGCTTTCACTGGTCTTCGTGGTCATCATCGTCCTCCGTTGTCCTGAGTTTTCTCTCGGGGACGAAGTGTCGAGCCCGCTCCGCTCGCGCATATCCGTGGGGAACACGTAATGCATCTCGGGGCCGGACGCCGATCCATGCCCGCCGGCACGCTGATTGGCTACAGGCCATGACCAAGCCCATGACCAGGTTCGCAATCAGGCGCGTCCAAGCGACTCCCGAGGCGCTCGAGTTGGTCGGGCGACTCGTCGAGAGGCACGGCCCTGTTGCGTTCTTCCTGTTCGGGGATTGCGATGACGGTGCCGCGGCGACATGCCTGACGCGGGCGGAGCTGTTGCCGAGCGACGAAGACACCAAGCTCGGCGAGATCGGCGGGGCGCCGTTCTACGTGAACGCCAGGCTCTACGCGCGCTCCGGGCGTCCGAGGTGTCTGCTCGACGTCGCCCCTGGCGCCGCGGGCGGCCTCGCGCTCGACGGGCTGGAGAAGGTCCACTTCGTCACCCGTGTGCCGGCGGATTCTGCGCGAGAGCTCGCAGCCGATCTTCACTGACACGACATGACCGAGCAGCAGGGTCGAATCGCCGTCTTCGGTCCCAGCCCAATGTTGAGCGTGACCATCGAAAGGCGAGGCGCGGGGGACGACGATGTGCACTGCCATCCGGCGGGACAGGGAGTGTGGCTCAGCAGGATGGCCGCCGAGCTCGGCGCCCGCCCGGTGCTCTGCTCGCTCATCGGCGGCGAGACCGGAGCTGTGCTCGAGCCGCTGCTCGAGCAAATGGCGGGAGATCTTCGCCTCGTCCGGTCGACGGACGCCACCGGCTGCTACGTCACCGATAGGCGCAACGGGGACCGGCAGGTCCTCGCTCACGCTCGCGCGGGCCTACCCTCGAGGCACGAGGCGGATGAGTTGGTCGCCGCGACGACGGCTGTTGCGCTGGACAGCAAGGTGCTCGCCATCTGCAACCCGTACCCGGGCGAGGCGCTCCCCCTCGACGTCTACCGGGACCTGGTCGCGAACGCGCGGGGGGCCGGGGTCCAGGTCGTCGCGGACCTTTCGAGTCCGCGGATCGAGGCGGCGGCGGCGGCCGGGCCCGAGCTGGTGAAGCTCAACGACTGGGAGCTGGCCGCCTACGTGAATGGACCTGTCGATACGCCGCAGAGACTGCGCGGCGCGGCGGACAGGCTCCGCGAGCTCGGCGCGCGGAATGTGCTCGTCACCCGCGCCGGCGACCCCGCCCTCGCCCTGGTTGGCGGCGAGGCCTGGGAGCTGGTCCCGCCCAAGTTCGACGCGGGCTCGCGCGAGGGCTGCGGCGACACGATGATGGGCGCCATCTCGGCTGCGCTTGCTGGCGGCCGGGAGCTCCCGGACGCCCTCGTGCTGGGAGCCGCCGCGGGGGCGGTCAATTTCCTTCGTCACGGGCTCGGCACCGGCTCCCGCAGAGAGGTGGAGGAGCTCACCTCAGAGGTCGAGCTGCGGCGGATCTAGAGGCCTGATGTGGGTTATACGCGCACGCGAATGACGCCGCATCCCTTCGCTGGATCGCCACCGCGCACACGCCTAACCCCCATCAACCCTCTAGCCGACAGGCTCAAACGGCGGCGTCGGGGCCTCGCCTCGCAGGATCGCGCTCGGCGCCTCCTCGGCGATCCAGTCGAGATGGGGCCGGAGCGCCTCCACCTCCCCCAGCGCCGCGATCCCCTCGGAGAGCCGGGGCGGCCTGCCACCGTGGGACGAGTGGGTGTCACTCCCGAGCACGTGGATCAGGCCCCGTTCGGCGAGCGCCAGCATCCCAGCCCGGGCAGGCCCGCCGGCCAGATGGGCCGCGGTGGCCTGGATCAGGGCGCCGTGCCGGATCAGCTGCCCGATCCGGGACGGGAGATCCTCGGAGGAGTGGCGCTCCGGGTGCGCGATCAGTGCCCGGAACCCCAGCTCGTGCAGCCGCTCGACCGCCTCGAGCAGGCTGTCGCCGAGCGGACCCGGCTTCGGCTCGAGCAGGATCCACCCGCCGCCGGCCAGGGAGACGGCGCGCAGCTCGGGCGCCTCGAGGCCTTCGACGGCCGTCTCGGCCACCTCGCCGCCGGCGACCACGTCGACAGCGACCCCCTCGCGCGCCAGAGCGTCGTTGAGCTCCTCCACGCGCCCGGCGAGCTCGGGGATGCGGACGTCGTGGTCATGCCGGATGTGCGGCGTCGCGGCAATGACCTCAGTGCCGTCGCGGGCCGCGAGCCGCCCCATGGCGAGCGAGTCCGCCAGGTCGATCGCCCCGTCGTCGATTGCGGGGAGGATGTGAGTGTGCAGATCGATCACCGCGGAGCGACGTGCTCTACCCGCGCGTCCTCAGGAGCGACCGTACGCGACCGCCGCGGCGAGGTCGCGAGCGGAGATCATCCCGGCCGGAGCGTCCATGTCCGGTTGGACCGCGATCAGGTGCGAGATGCCGTGCTCGGCCATCAGCTCCGCCGCCTTCTGGAGGGGCTCGTTCGACTTGATCGTGACCAGGTCGGTGCTGGCGACGTCCCCGGCCGTCAGCGAGTCGAGCTTGTCCGGCGAGCGCGCGAGGTCAAGGCTGGTGACGATCCCCCACGGCTGTCTCTCGCCGACCTTCTCCACGACGATCGAGTGAACGTCGTAGCCGACCATCATTTGGGCGACGTCCCCCAGCTTCGTCTCCGGCCGGCAGGTGACGACCCCGACCCGCATCGCGTGATGGACCTGGGCGTCCTTGAACGCCGGTCCGAAGTAGCTGTGTTCCATGTCCCAACCCTATTCACATGGAAAGGGCCGCAGATCCGTGGTCCACACCGATCCCGTGCGGATAGACGGGCGGAGGCATAGTCTTGGCCGGAGTGAGCTCCGAGACCGCGTCCGTGATCCGAAGCGCTGCGCTCGACGACCTGATCGCGGCGCTGGCGAAGCGGGGCTACACGGTGATCGGGCCGCGGGTCCGCGACGGCGCAATCCTCTACGAGGAGGTCTCCTCGGCTGCGGACCTTCCCGCGGGCATCACCGATGAGCAGGAGGGCGGCACCTACCGGCTGCGGGAGCGTGACGACGGCGCGCTCTTCGGCTTCAACAACGGGCCCAACTCCTGGAAGCACCACCTGTTCCCGCCCAACCTGACGCTCTGGAAGGCGCGCCGCGCCGAGGGGGGCGAGATCTCCTGGCAGCCGCAGGACGAGGAGCGCCCGCGATACGCCTTCCTCGGCGTGCGCTCCTGCGATCTGGCCGCGATCGGCGTCCAGGACAAGGTCTTCATCGGCGACTCCTACACGGACTCCGACTACGAGGCGCGCCGCCGCGACGCCTTCATCGTCGCGATCAACTGCTCGAAGGCGGGCAACACCTGCTTCTGCGTCTCGATGGAGACCGGGCCGCGCGCGAAGTCCGGCTACGACCTGGCGCTGACCGAGCTGCTCGAGGGAGAGCACCGGTTCCTGGTCGAGGCGGGCTCGGAGCGAGGGGAGGAGATCCTGGCGGAGATCGGGGCTGCCGAGGCCGATGAGGGCGACGAGGCGGCCGCGCAGGCGGTGTCGGAGGAATGCGCGTCCCAGATGGGCCGCGAGCTCGACACCGACGGGATCAAGGAGCTGCTCTACCGGAACATGGAGCACCCGCGCTGGGACGAGGTCTCCGAGCGCTGCCTCACCTGCGGCAACTGCACGCTGGTCTGCCCGACCTGCTTCTGCCACACGGTCGAGGACACCAGCGACCTCGCCGGGGAGGAGGCAGAGCGAACCCGCCAGTGGGACTCCTGCTTCACGCTCGATCACTCCTACATCCACGGCGGCAGCGTCCGCAACTCGCCGCCCTCGCGATACCGCCAGTGGATGACCCACAAGCTCGCCACCTGGATCGACCAGTTCGGCACCTCGGGCTGCGTCGGCTGCGGGCGCTGCATCACCTGGTGCCCGGTGGCGATCGACATCACCGAGGAGGCGGCGGCGATCCGCGCCACCGATCTGGGCCCGGCCCCCGATGGAGAGAGGGGGATCAGTGCAGACCATTGAGCAGCTGCTCGCCGAGGCTCCGGCCTTCAACGGCATGTCTCAGGAGCACCTGGAGCTGATCGCCGGCTGCGCGCAGAACAGGACCTTCGAGGACGGCCGGTACCTGATGCGCGAGGGGGACCCGGCCGACACGTTCTACGTGATCCGGTATGGCCGCGTGGCCCTCGAGGTCTTCGTCCCGCAGCGAGGAGCCCTGACGATCGAGACGATCGACGACGGTGACCTGCTCGGCTGGTCCTGGCTGATGCCGCCGTTCCGTGTGGACTTCGATTGCCGCGCGATGGGCAACGTCCATACGGTCGCCTTCGACGCGGCGTGCCTGCGCGGCAAGTCCGACGACGACCCGGTGCTCGGCTACGAGCTGATGCGCCGCTTCATCCCGGTCATGGTTGAGCGCCTGCAGGCCACGCGGATGCGCCTACTCGACGTCTACGGGCACGTCGGCGCGGGCTGAGCGATGGTCGCCGACCCGATGCTGCCGGTCTCGTACCTCGTCGCGGACAAGCGCCAGGACCTGCCCGATACCTGGACGCTCGAGCTCGAGCCCGTCGCCGGCGACGGCGTCGGCGAGTTCCGTCCCGGCCAGTTCTCGATGCTCTACGCCTTCGGCGCGGGCGAGGTGCCGATCTCCGTCAGCGGCGGTGGCGGAGCCGACGAGCGGCTCGGGCACACCGTGCGCGCCGTCGGCGCGGCCACCAGCGCTCTCTGCGCGATCGAGCCCGGGGCCCAGGTCGGCGTCCGCGGCCCGTTCGGCAACAGCTGGCCGCTCGCCGAGGCGGAGGGAGGCGACGTGGTCGTCGTCGCCGGTGGGATCGGGCTGGCGCCACTCCGCCTTGCGATCAGGCACCTGATCGCGAACCGCGACTCCTACCGGGCGGTGTCGCTCCTTTACGGCGCCCGCTCACCCGACGAGATGCTGTTCTTCAGCGAGCTTCAAGCCTGGCGGGAGTCGGGGATCGACATCAAGTACACGGTCGACGCCGCCTCGGGGGATTGGGGCGATCGCGTGGGGCTCGTGACGAAGCTGATCCCGATCGCCGGCTTCGAGGGCGCTCGAACCACGGCGATGGTCTGTGGCCCCGAGGTGATGATGCGCTTCGTCACCCAGGCGCTCCAGGAGCGCGGCGTTCCCACGGACAACATCCACGTCTCGCTGGAGCGGAACATGAAGTGCGCGGTCGGCCACTGCGGCCACTGCCAGCTCGCGCACCGCTTCGTCTGCAAGGACGGGCCGGTCTTCCCGGTTGGGCGGATCGGGACGCTGCTCGGGGTAAGGGAGCTGTGAGCGCGGAGCGCCCCAAGCTGGCGGTCTGGAAATTCGCCTCCTGCGACGGCTGCCAGCTCTCGCTGCTCGACTTCGAGGCCGAGCTGGTCTCGCTGCCCGACCAGATCGAGGTCGCCTACTTCCTGGAGGCGACCCGCGGCGAGGTCGAGGGCCCGTACGACCTCTCGCTGGTCGAGGGCTCGATCACCACCCCGCACGATGCCGAGCGGATCAAGGAGGTCCGGGCCAAGTCGCGTCGCCTGGTGACGATCGGCGCCTGCGCGACCTCGGGCGGGATCCAGGCGCTGCGGAACTTCGCGGACGTCGAGGACTTCATGTCCGTCGTCTACGCCACTCCGGACTACATCTCGACGCTCGAGACCTCGACCTCGATCTCCGACAACGTCCACGTCGACTTCGAGCTCCAGGGCTGCCCGGTCAACCGCCATCAGCTGCTCGAGGTGATCAGCGCCTTCGTCAACGAGCGCAAGCCGGCGATCCCCAACTACTCGGTCTGCATCGAGTGCAAGCGGGCCGGGAACGTCTGCGTGATGGTCGCCCATGGCACGCCCTGCATGGGGCCGGTCACCCATGCCGGCTGCGGCGCGCTCTGCCCGAGCTACGATCGCGGCTGCTACGGCTGCTTCGGGCCGATGGAGTCGCCCAACGCGCCATCGCTCTCCGGCTGGTTCGAGGGGCTCGGCATGGAGGAGGTCGACGTGATCCGCGTCTACCGGACCTTCCACACCGCGCGCGAGGAGTTCAAGGAGGAGAGCGAGAGGCTGGCCGGCGATGGCTGAGAACGGCGAGACCCGGACGATCCGCACAGAGGCGCTGGCCCGCGTCGAGGGCGAGGGCGCGATGCAGGTGAAGATCCGTGGCGGCGAGGTCGAGAACGTCGAGCTGCAGATCTACGAGCCGCCGCGCTTCTTCGAGGCGTTCCTTCGCGGCCGCGACTTCCAGGAGGCCCCCGACATCACCGCGCGGATCTGCGGCATCTGCCCGGTCGCCTACATGACCAGCGCCTTCAACGCGATGGAGGACGCGCTCGGCGTCGAGACGAGCGACGGGATCCACGCCCTGCGCCGGATCATGTACTGCGGCGAGTGGATCGAGTCCCATGCCCTCCACGTCTTCCTGCTTCACGCCCCGGACTTCCTCGGCTTCGAGTCGGCCTGGGCGATGGCGCGCGATCACCGCGAGGTGGTCGAGGGCGGCCTGAAGATCAAGGCGATGGGCAACGAGCTGCTGCGGACGGTCGGCGGCCGCGCGATCCACCCGATCAACGTGCGGGTGGGCGGCTTCTACAAGGCGCCGAGCAGGGCGGAGATGCAGAAGCTCGTCCCCGGGCTGGAGGAGGCACGCGAGCTGGCGCGCCAGTCGGTCGCCTGGGTCGCCGGCCTCGACTTCCCGGACTTCGAGCAGGACTACGAGTTCGTCGCCCTTCGCCACCCCGACCGCTACGCGATCGAGGACGGCCGCCTGGTCTCCGGCTCCGGACTCGACATCGGGCCGGGCTCCTACGAGGAGCACTTCTCCGAGCAGCACGTCCCGCACTCGACCGCGCTCCAGTCCCGGATGAGCGACGGCGGCACCTACTTCCTCGGGCCGATGGCGCGCTACTCGCTCAACTCCTCGCAGCTTTCGAACGTGGCGAGGGAGGCCGCGGAGCAGGCGGGGCTGGGGGAGGAGTGCCGCAACCCGTTCAAGTCGATCGTCGTCCGCGCGGTCGAGATCCTCTACGCCTTCGACGAGGCCCTGCGGCTGATCGAGGCCTACGAGCCGCCCGACCCGCCGGCCGTCGAGGTCGAGGGGAAGGCCGCGACCGGCACCGGCTGGAGCGAGGCGCCTCGCGGCATGCTCTGGCACCGTTACCGCTTGACGGACGACGGCTCGATCGCCGAGGCCAGCATCATTCCTCCCACTTCGCAGAACCAGGCGCGGATCGAGCAGGACCTGCTCGAGTTCGTCCGGCCGCGTGTCGAGCTGCCCGACGATCGCCTGCAGTGGGAGTGCGAGCAGGCGATCCGCAACTACGACCCCTGCATCAGCTGCTCGACCCACTTCCTGAAGCTGGACGTGGATCGAGGTTGAGCCCGTGGTCAAGCACTTCATCCATCGCGAGATGCGCCTCAGCGATCCCGCGTTTCTACGTGAGGAGCGCAAGTACCTCGACCACCAGCGCGAGGCGCTGACCGTGATGGAGCAAGACCGTGCACAGCTCGAGCGCGACATCGAGGCGGCCCGGAGGAAGGCCCATGGCCTCCGGATCTCCCTGGCGCACGCCCCGGAGTCCGGCTATCGGGCCTGGCTCGCGCTGATCGGTGTCGGCAACCGCTTCCGCCGGGACGACGCGGCGGGTCTCGAAGTCGCCGCGCGGCTGCGCGCGATGCGCCCGCCGGGGATCCGGATCCTCGAGGAGGAGGGCGAGCCGGCCTCTCTGATCCAGAGCTTCGAGCTGATGCAGGAGGCCCTGATCATCGACGCGGTCAGCACGGGCGGCAACCCCGGGGACCTCTATCGCTTCGACGCGACCCACGAGGCGCTGCCCGTCGAGACCTTCGGGTCGTCCACGCACGCGCTGGGCGTCGGCGATGCGGTCGAGCTCGCACGGGAGCTCGATCGGCTCCCGCCCCGGTTGGCGGTCTACGGAATCGAAGGCGAGAGCTTCGAGACCGGGGAGGGGCTGAGCCCAGCCGTCGAGGCGACCGTCTCCGCGCTGGTCGCCGAGCTCCACGAGGAGCTCGGCGGGGACGACCTGCCGGATGACGAGGTGATCGACGAGCCGGGGCCGGGGGCGCCCTGATGGCCGCGCCCGACAACGTCGGCGTCATCCGGGGGATGCTCGACGCCGTCGCGCGCGGGGACAGGGACACATTCCTGGGCTTCCTCACCCGCGACGTCGAGTGGGACGACCGCGAGGGCTGGCCCGGGGTCGCGCGGATATACCACGGCCAGGACGGTGTGCGCGACTGGTGGGACGCCTTCCTGAGCGTGGGAGGGGAGGTCCTCGACGTTGAGGTGGACAACATCGGGGAGGTGCGCGAATCCGTGGTCCTGCTCTGTGTGCTCGGGACCTTCAGGGCGTCCTCGGGTGCCGATTCCGAGTTCAAGGCTCGAGCCTGGTACGTCTTCTGGCTGAGAGGCGGGAAGGTCGGAAGGACCCAGCTCTTCTGGAACAGGAGGGATGCCCTCGAGGCGGCGGGCGTCCTGGAGCAGGAGGGGAGCGCGCCCTGATGCACGAGCTCGCCGTCGCCCAGGCGATCGTCGCCGCGGCCGAGCGCCACGCCGAGGGCCGCCCGGTTTCCGTTGTCCGCGTCCGGGTCGGCCGCCTGCGCCAGGTCGTCCCCGAGTACCTGACCTTCTACTTCGAGATCGCCGCCAAGGAGACGACCTGCGAAGGCGCCGAGCTGGAGTGGGAGCGGGTCGACTCCCGACTGCGCTGCTCGGCCTGCGGGGAGGAGTGGGACCCGGCGCCGCCGCCCGCCCGCGAGCAGGACCAGCTGGTCGTCCGCTTCCGCTGCCCCGAGTGCGAGTCCGCCGACCACCGCGTCGTCAGCGGCGACGAGCTGGTGGTCGAGTCGATTGACGTCACCGAGCCGGCCGTGCGCAGGTCCTGAGATTGGGCACCGGCTGGAACCTGGTCCTGGCGCTTCATCTACTGGCGATGGCTTTCTTCGTCGGCGGGCAGCTCATGCTCGTGGTCGCGGTTGTCCCCGTCGAGCGGAGTGCTCCGGATCGCCAGCGCTTGCGGGCCATCGCGCGGCGCTTCGGCTGGGGGAGCCTCACGGCGCTCGCCGTATTGATCGCAACGGGCGCGGCCATGGCGGGTCATCTCGACAAATGGGGCGACTCCGAGCTGCAGGTGAAGCTGACCCTCGTGGCGGTCGTCGCCGGACTCATCGTCTGGCACATCCGCCGTCCCCAGCAGCACGTGCTGGAGGCCGCGATCTTCGTGCTCTCGCTGGCGATCGTCTGGCTGGGCGTCTCGATCGCCGGCTAGCCCACCGGCCGGCTACCTCCAGGTCGCGGGCCAGGGACGGCGCGGCGGCGCGCCCTTCAGCCTGATCCGGAAGTCGACCGCGAGGGCGCCCTCGGGCCCGGCCAGCACGGGGTTGAGATCGAGCTCGGCGATCTCGTGACGTGCCTCGACCATCGCGCTCACGCGGAGCAGCAGCTCCTGAATCGCGTCGAGATCCGCCTCGGGGCCCCCGCGAAACCCGGTGAGGAGCGGGAAGGTCGCCAGGGAGCGGAGCATCCGCCCGGCGTCGTCGCGGGTGATCGGGCAGATCCGGACGGCAACGTCCTTGAGCAGCTCGGCCTGCGTGCCCCCGGCCCCGCATGCGAGCACGGGGCCGAAGGTGGCGTCGTCGACGACGCCGACGAGGAGCTCGACCCCGCCCTCGACCATCGCCTGGACGATGAACGCCTCGCGCTTCGCCCCGGCGCCGGCGATCGCCTTGTCCATCTCCTCGGCCGCGGCGGTCACCTCCGCGGATCCGGCAAGCCCGATCCGGACGGCGCCCATCTCGGTCTTGTGGAGAAGCCCGGGTCCCTGAGCCTTCAGGGCAACCCGGTCTCCGAGCTCCTCCGCGGCCCGGCCGGCCTCGGCGGGATCGGAGGCGACCTTCCAGCTCGGGATCCCGATCCCGTAGCAATCGAGGAGGCGCGCGGTCTCCTCGATCTCCATCCACTCGTTGCCGCTCTCGAGCGCATCCGCGATCACCGCGGCGGCCTCGTCGTCGCGGATGTCGTCGAACTCCGGTGGCTCCTCGGCCGGCTGCCCGCGCCAGTCGACGTGACGCATCACCCGGCCGAGAGTTCGCGCCGCGTCCTCGGGGTACAGGTAGGTGGGTACCCGCCCGCCGGCCATCGCCGCCTGGTCCTGGACCGACATGAACACGGCCTGCACCGGGATCTCTCGCGGCATCTCGTCGATTGCCTCCCGGATGGCGTCGGCGACCTCCTCGGCCCGGGTCAGCAGGGGCCGGATGAAGATCACGATCAGGGCATCGATCCCGTCCCACTCGGCGAGGGCGTGGATCGTGCGGCGGTAGTGCTCCGCGGTCGCGGTGGCGATCATGTCGACCGGGTTGAGCAGCGAGGCCTCGGGCGCCAGGAGCTCGCGGAGCGGCGCCCGGACCTCCTCGGAGAGCTCGGGGACCTCGAGGCCGCTCGCCTCACAGGCGTCCGCGCACATGATCCCCGGGCCGCCCGCGTTGGTGATGATCCCGACCCTGCTCCCGGCCGGCAGCGGCTGGTTCTCGAGCAGGGAGGCGACGTCGAGCAGCTCCGCGAGGCTGTCGGTGCGGATCACGCCCGCCTGCTCGAAGAGGGCGTCGACCGTCACGTCGGAGGCCGCCAGCAGCGCGCCGGTGTGGGAGGTGCTGGCGCGCTGACCGGCCGCCGAGCGGCCGCTCTTCACGACGACGATCGGCATCTCCCGCCCCAGGCGCCTCGCCACCCGCGAGAAGCGGCGGGCATCGCTGAAGGACTCGATGTAGAGCAGCGCCACCTTGGTTGCGTGGTCCTCCTCCCAGTACTCGAGGAAGTCGTTCGCGGTGATGTCGGCGCGGTTCCCGATCGAGGCGAATGAGGAGACGCCGATGCCACGATCCTTCGCCAGGTCGATCAGCGCGAGACCGAGAGCCCCGCTCTGAGTGGCGAAGCCGATCCCTCCCGGCGGGGGCGTGCCGGGGGCGAAGGTCACGTTCAGACGGGCGTGCTCGCCCGTGTTCAGGACGCCGAGGCAGTTGGGCCCGACCAGTCGCATCCCAGCCGCTCGGCAGACCTCGACCAGCTCGCGCTCCAGCTCCACGCCCTCCGGGCCGGTCTCGCCGAAGCCGGCCGAGATCACCACCAGAGCCGGCACCCCCTTGTCCGCGCACTCGCGCGCGACGTCGATCACCGCGGGCGCGGGGACGGCGATCACGGCGAGGTCGACGTCGTCGGGCACCTCGGCGACGCTCGAGTAGGCCCGCACCGACTGCACCACGTCGGCCGAGGGATTGACCGGATAGACGACGCCCTCGAAGCCCGCCTCGAGCGCGTTGTGGAAGAGCTGGCCGCCGACGGTCCCGTGCTCGCGCGAGGCGCCGATCACCGCGACCGCGCGCGGCTCGAGGATCGGGCGAATCGCGGCCTGCGCGGCGAGCCGGTCCCGGTCCTCGAAGCGGGAGACGGCCTGATCCGAGAACGAGGTCGGCAGCTCCGCATGGATCGTCCCCGGCTCTGACGACATCTCGACGGGGAAGCCGCTCTCGCGGAAGACCTCGATCATGCGGTGGTTCTGGGACAGCACCTCCGCGGTGAAGACCGAGATCCCGTTCTCCTGCGCGACCTCTGCCAGATGGGCGAGCAGGATGGTCCCGACGCCGAGGCCCTGCAGGCGGTGGGCGATCGCGAACGCGACCTCGGCCTGCCCCGCCGCACCACCGATGTAGAGCCCGTGCGCAACCACCTCGTCGCCGGCCCCGCGCACGGCGACCAGCCCATAGCGCTGCGAGTAGTCGACGTCCATCATCATGCCGACGGCCGCTTCGAGGTCGACGCCGCCGGAGAAGAACCGGAACATCCGCGACTCGGGATCGAGCTCCTCGAGGAACCTGAGCAGCGCCTCCTCGTCGCCGGCGCGGACCGGGCGGATGTGGACAGTCGAGCCGTCGCGAAGCGCCACGTCCGCTTCCCGGTGCCCCGGGTAGGCGCTCGCCGCGGCTGATCCCTGTGCTTGCTCGGTCAAGAGAGCAAGGCTAACCCCCGGTTTGCCCGCAGCCGTGAGAGCCTTGTGACATGCACCAGACCACCGTCCGCGTCGCCGAGGGCGCGCTCGACGCCAACCAGACCATCGCCGAGGCCAACCGCGCCGACTTCGATGCCGCCGGCGTCACCGTCATCAACCTGATGAGCGCCCCCGGCGCCGGCAAGACCTCGCTGCTGGAGCGGGCACTCGAGGACACCGGCGACGTCCGTGTCGGCGTCCTGGAGGGCGACGTCCGCGGCAGCCTCGACGCCGACCGGCTCGCCCACCTACACCTCCCGGTCACCCAGATCAACACGGACCCGGCCTTCGGCGGCGAGTGCCATCTGGACGCCAACATGGTCCGCTCGGCGCTCGATCAGATCCCACTGGACGAGATCGACCTGCTGGTGATCGAGAACGTCGGCAACCTCGTCTGCCCGGCGGAGTTCACGGTCGGGGAGGACCGCCGCTGGATGATCTCCTCGGTCACCGAGGGCGAGGACAAGCCGCTCAAGTACCCGCTGATGTTCCGCACCTGCGAGCTGGTCGTGATCAACAAGATCGACCTGCTCCCGCACGTCGACTTCTCGATGGAGCGGTTCCTGGAGAACCTGGATCAGGTGAACCCGTCGGCCG
>CAVVFJ010000004.1:0-46496 GCA_963747425.1 uncultured Solirubrobacterales bacterium | reverse complement strand
CGCTTCCTGGAGAACCTGGATCAGGTGAACCCGTCGGCCGAGGCGCTTCGGGTCAGCGCTCGGACCGGGGAGGGCGTCGATGCCTGGCGCGAGCGACTGCTGAGCTCCGCGGGCGCCGGCGCTAGCGCCGGGACCGCCTGATCGAGCGCAGCACCAGCAGAGCGACCATCGCGACGATCTGCCCGCCGAGGATCACCCGGTTCAGATCGAGCGCGGACTCCCAGTGCACCTCGTCGCCGCGGATCACGTAGGCCCCGACCGGCCTGGCGCGCAGGCCGAAGCCGCCCCCGCCGCCGGTCTTGCCCTCCTCCTCGCCGCTGCCTCCGCCGCCGCCGCCCTGCACGGACGCGGCCGGGATCACCGTCACCCCGTTGCGCTCGTAGGGCTCGCCGTACACCCGCCGCACTGTGAGCGATTCGCGTGCCGCCTCGATCGTCTCCTTCGCATCCATGTCCGTCTCCTTTGTCTCGCGTGGGGGTCGCTTCACCCCAGTGTGACGAGGAGTCGGGGGCGGCCGATCCCGGCCGTGCCGGCAGCGGCCGCCCCCGCTCGCGTCGTCTACATCCGCCAGCCGTCGAGCGCGATGTAGAGCGTGTTGATCCCGTTCGGGTGCACCAGGATCACCGGTGACAGGCAGGTTGCCGGCACGGTGACGTGGTCGACGATCCGCGCATCGCCATCGCGCGCGATCGGCACCTGCCCGGTCGTCGCCGCGGCCATCGTGTCCGAGTCGGCGCCGCAGTAGAGCGAGGCGCTGATCGTGGTCACCGGGCCGGGCGTGCCGTTCCCGGGCGCGACGGGGATCACCAGGCCCCTGACCCGCAGGTCCAGCCTGCCGCGATCGCTGAGCCGCACCTGACCGTCCTTCAGGACCCAGGGCGCGTTGCCCGGGGCGACGCCGTGGAACATCGGATCGGTGGGCACCGACGGCGCCAGCGATTCGCTGATCAGCTGCCCGCCATGGTTGCCGTCGCGCTTCCCGTGCTCGTGGCCGAGCGCGCTCAGCGCCCCGACCGCGAGCGCGGTCGTGAGCGCGGCGAGCGCGGCGACGAATACGGCGGTCGGAATCCGCTTCGAGATTCGCATCCGTTCCCTCCTGTGGTTGCCGTTCTCCCCACCAGGGCTACGGGAGACGGTTCCGAAGGGTTTGCCCGGTCGCCCTGGCGATCACGATCATCGGCATCCCGCTGACCCTCGCCACCTGAAGCTCGTGATGATTTCGCTGGTGCCGTTCGGGTGGGAGGTCGTGCCGATCAGCAAGGCGCGAGCGGCGGGCGCGACGCTCGGAACATCGACTTCGGGTCGCTATAGCCGGCATCGCCTGCTTTCACGCGAAGGGAGGCGCGCGGACAGGAACACGTTCAGTCCCTATGCCAAGTGCTTCAGGTTGCGTACTCCGGGCTTCCGGCCGGCCGGTAGACCTGGCTCGTGATGCCCTGCGGGAAGGCTCGCGAATCGACAAGGTCAAGCGCGAGGTCCGGGCCGGCGTCGGCGAATAGCCGGTCGCCCTGGCCGACGATCACGGGGCAGACGAGCAGGGTCATCTCGTCGACGAGCTCGTTCTCGAGCAGCCATCGGATCAGGGCGCCGCTGCCGTGCACCTGCAGCTCGCCCCCCGGCTTGGCCTTCAGCTCGCCAACCGCCGCCGCGAGGTCTCCGGAGAGGACCGTCGTGTCTGACCACTCGGCGTCGGTTAGCGTGTTCGAGGCGACGTACTTGGGCTTCGTGTTCAAGGCCACTGAGATCGGGTTGTCGCCCTGATTTGCCCCCCATGAGCCGGTTCCCCAAGATTTGGCGAATAGCTCGTAGGTACGCCGGCCGAAGAGGAATGCGTCGGCGCGCGCGTAGGCCTCGTTGACGAACGCCATGGCCTCGTCGTCGAAGAGCGGCCTGGCCCATCCGCCCCGCTCCATACCGGGATCGAGCTTCTCATCTCGACCGCCGTTTGCCTGCATCACGCCGTCGATGGAGACCTGGGTGTTGGTCGTCAATTTCATGTCCTCGTCCTTTCTGTCGGGTCGGGTGGGGTAACCTACAACCTAATGGTTGTAGATGGCCAGTCCGAGGAGAAGGTCGATGAGTTGTTCCATGCCCTGGCTGACCCGACGCGTCGCGACATCCTTCGCCGTAGCGCCACGGGCGAGTTCTCGGTTTCGCGACTCGCGCGCGATTACCCGATGAGCTTCGCGGCGGTGCAGAAGCACGTCGCCGTCATGGAGCGAGCCGGCCTGATCACCAAGGAACGCCGTGGGCGCGAGCAGCTGGTGCGCACCGATTCCGAGGCGGTCGGCCGCGTGCGACAGGTCCTCGACGAGCTTGAGACGACCTGGCGCGGACGGTTCGACCGGATGTCTGGCCTGCTCCCTCAGGACGCCGAGGCGGAAGTCAAGGCCTCGACGGCGAGGGGAACGGGTTGAGCATCACCAGCGTCCACACGGATCACGACGACTTGGCGGTCACGGTGGTCGCCGACTTCGCCGCTGCGATCGAGCGGGTGTGGAAGCTCTGGTCGGATCCGCGCCAGCTCGAGCGCTGGTGGGGCCCGCCCGACTATCCGGCGACCGTCGAGAAGCACGACCTGGTGCCGGGCGGCGAAGTCAGGTACTACATGACCGGTCCGGAGGGCGAGAGGCACCGGGGCTTGTGGCGCGTCGCAGCCGTCGATCCGCCGACCTCGCTGGAGTTCGCCGACGTCTTCGCCGATGCGAATGGAATGCCGACCATGGACATGCCCGTCAGCAGGGTCAGGGTCCGGCTCACCGAGGGCGAGAGCGGCACGCGGATGGAGACGCGTTCGAAGTTCGAATCCCGCGAGGACCTGGAGAGGTGGTTGGGCACGGGCACGCTCGAGGGGCAGCAGCAGGCCATTGCCCAAATGGACGCACTGCTTGTAGCGTGACGGCGATCGGCCACCAACTCCGCTGCGGCGTGCTCCGGGCTCAGCGAGAACACCCGATGCCCCTCGCTGGCTGCTCCCTTGCGCGAGGAAGAGGACTGAGCGGCGGTCGTTCAAGACGCACGCTCAGGGCTGGCGGCCACGCGCAACCTGAAACTGCGGATCACATTGTCATCCGCCTGACCCGGGTGCATGAAAAGCGAGGTCCGCTCGATTCCGCCGTTGGTCGGGAGACACGAAGCGCAGGGCATTAGTCGCGGTCGGCCCGTGTCCCGGTCGTGGCCGCGACGCCCTCCCGCTGCTCGGCCCCGAACCAGTCGAGCAGGAGGCGGTTGAACCGCTCGGGTTGCTCTCGGTGGACGAAATGCCCGGCGCCCGGCACGATCTCGAGCCGATATTCGGAGCTGAAGTTCACGTGCTCTTCAAGCGATAGCTCGCGGACCGGGTCGGCGTCGCCGAATACAGCGAGCGTCGGCACCGGTGTGGTCCCGCGGAACTTTTCGGCGTCGTCGCCCCGCGCCCCACGCTGGTCGAGAAGCGCCGGGTAGTACGCCAAGGCGGCCTCGGTCACCCCTTCTCCCTCGAGCGTCTTCTTTACATGGGCGATGTGCTCGGTGTCCTCGAACCCGTCGCTGCTCCAGTGCTCCCAGAGGTAGTCGACGAAGCGGAACTGGTCGCTTCGCACCACCGGTGCGGCCAGATCCTGGAGCTGGAAGAACCAGAAGTGGAAGATGTGATGCATCTGGTCGGGATGGCGGAGAGTCGGCGCAAGGGTCGCTGGATGGCCGGCGGCGATGACAACCGCTCGGCGAATCGCCTCGGGGAATAGCGCCATCGCGGCGTAGGTGCTCACCGCCCCCCAGTCATTGCCGACGACGCACGCGGGACCGCCATCGAGCGCTTGGATGAGGGCGGCGACGTCCTCACCGAGAACGCCGACGTCGTAGCGGCCATCGGCCGGTATTTCGGTCGGGAAGTAACCGCGGATGAACGGTGCGACGGCCCGGTACCCGGCGCTGCTCAGCGCCTCGATCTGGCGCGACCAGGTCCATGCGTTGTCAGGAAACCCGTGGAGAAGCAGGACAAGCGGTCCCTCTCCAGCCTCCAAGTAGCCGAACCGAAGTCCGTTCGCAACGATTGTGTCCTCGCGGATATCGCCTATCTGGTTCATGTTCAGGTCTCCTTTGGTCGTACGGGTTTCGGTGGATCAGGACGTAGCTGCGCTCGCCTGCGGTGCCTTGAGCGTTTCGCGCAGCGGCTGGGTGTCGTAGTAGGCGCGACCACTGACAGTGCGGCCGTCCCGGAGGCGGAAGACATCTGCACCCTGCCACTCCATTCGCCTGCCGCCGACGGTTGCGGTCGCCGCCCACTCGATCAGCACCGTGTTGCCGGTCGCGGCCCACTCGATCGGCGTGATTCTCAGGTCGGGCAGAAGGACAAGCACCTGCTCGAAGTGCTCTGCCAAACCGGCTTGGTCGAGCGGGCCTTCCGTGAAGGGATACTGGTGTTGTGCATCGGGGTGGACTAGATCGGCAAGCTTGAACGGCTCAGGATCTGACCACGCATCAGCCCAGCGCGCCACCCACTCGGCGGCCGGCTCAGTTACGGGGCCCGCCCCGCCGCTTGACTCGAGTGGCCGTGGAGCATCATCGACGCCAGCCTGCGCGAGCATCTTGGCGACGTCGAAGTAACCGGTATCCGAGGCGATCAGTCCGTCTTTGAAAGTGCAAAGGAAGACCACCGGCACCTCGATCCGTCCGCCGCCGGCGGGTCTGCCCATGAAATCTCCGGTGACGGTGCCACTGAAATGCCCCCAGACGGCGACCGTCTCACCAGCGAAGGCCTGCCCCTCAAACTCTCCCCGATAGTCGGGCAACGCCTCAAAGAGAGTCGAATAGAAGCCCCGCAACGCTTTCGTGCCTTGAATGCGTCCCGGAATCCCGGCGCTCTCGTAGTAGCAGTCGGGATGGCAGGCGGCGAGGAGGGCGTCGACGTCGTGGCGATTCTTGGCCTCCGCGTACTCACGCAGGACACGCTCCAGCTTCGGACTGCTCATCTGCTCTCCTTTGGCTGAGAACATACTGGCCGTATGCATCTTACACACTCTGCGTATGTAAGTACCCACCACCGCAGCACCGGGGCTCGCAGCACTCGGCCTCCCGCTGAACGAGCCTGGTTGCCCAGGCCGGTGTCTCGGCCTCGCTCAGGGGCGAGGAATAAGGGGTCGACTCGCTGAGCGGCTCAGGATGGGGCCTGGGGCGTCGCGATCGCCTCAAGGAACAGCGTCAGATCTCTATTCGCTTCCCTTAGTGCGGCTCGGTGATCGTCGGCGCGAGCGATGACCATCGCTGCCTCGCAGAGGGCGCCGAAGAGCAGATAGGTCAACATCTCCACCCTCCGGACGGGAATGCGACCGGCGTCCATCGCCGTCCTGAGTCCAGTCTCCATCAGGGCCAGCGAGTGCTTCGCCTCGATCTCACGCATGCGCTCCCAGCCGAGAGCGCTCGGCGCGTCGAGCAGCGTGATCTGCCTCACCGACGGATCCAGGCAGGCCTCAAGGAACGCTCCACAGCCTGCCTCGAAAGCCTGCCACGGGTCACGCTTGCGCACATAGGCGCCACTCACGCGCCGGCTGACCTCCTCCTGTTCGCGCTCGAAGACCTCGGCGAAGAGGTCTTTCTTGTTGGCAAAGTGGTGGTAGACGGCGCCCTTGGTTACGCCTGCGGCCGCGGCCACCTGGTCTGTCGACGTTGCCGCGTAGCCCTGGCGGGCGAACAACCTGCGGCCGCTTGCGACGAGGTCAGCGGCCGTGGCCGCGGAGCGCTCGGCTTGGGTGCGCTGGATTTCGCGCACTGCGCTCATCGCACTCGGCTTCGTTCAGAACACATACCATGCGTATCCTAACTCCCACCGGGAGTCCTCACCGGGAGTCCTGGTCGCGACCGTCGCCCGCGTGATCCGCGGGCTGCTGGCCGCGCGGCCCTGAACGTGCCGGCTGCTCCGTGTGCCGGCTACTCCGGGGTGACGAGGCGATCGAGAGGCCGCAGTCGACCACGAAAGCTCGAGGTGGTGACGTAAGAGCTCTCGTTCGAGGGAGGGAAAGGGGCGCCGCGCGCGAATCGCAGCTCCCTTGCGCGACGAGCAGGAGTGCGACCCGGAGCCTGGATCAGCAGATCCGTGGCAGCGGGTCGCCCGCCAGCATGTCGACGACACGCGAGCCCCCGAACGCGGTGTCCAGGGTTACGAGGCCCGGGGGCTCCTCGGTCACCTCCGCGATGATCGCGGCCTCGCGGCCCAGGAGATGCGAGCGCAGGGCGGCCAGGGCGGCGTTGGCTGAGTCGGGGGCGACGATCGCGATCAGCTTGCCTTCGTTCGCGACGTAGATCGGGTCTATGCCGAGGATCTCGCAGGCGCCGGCGACCTCGGGGCGGATCGGGATCTCGGACTCGGTGATCGTGATGCCGACCTCGGCAGTGAGGGCGAGCTCGGCGAGGACTGTGGCGAGGCCTCCGCGGGTCGGGTCGCGCAGGCAGCGGACGCCGACCACGTCGTTGAGGAGGACGTCGACCAGGCCGTTCAGGGGCGCGGTGTCGGACTCCAGCTCGACCTCGAGCTCCAGCTCGCCGCGGGCGATCATCACGGCCATGCCGTGGTCGCCGATCGGGCCGGAGACGAGGACCTTGTCGCCGGGGCGGATCGCGCGGGGGCCGATGATGTGCTCGTGCTCGACGACGCCGACCCCCGAGGTGTTGATGTAGAGCCCGTCGGCCTTGCCGTGCTCGACGACCTTGGTGTCGCCCGTGGCGATCCGGACGTCGGCGGTCTCGGCGGCGCGGGCCATCGAGGTGGCGATCCGCTCCAGGTCGGCGACCGGCAGGCCCTCCTCGATGATGAAGCTCGCCGAGAGGGCGAGCGGCGTCGCGCCGGTCATCGCCAGGTCGTTGATCGTGCCGTTGACTGCGAGCTCGCCGATGTCGCCGCCGGGGAAGAAGAGCGGGCGGACGACGAAGGAGTCGGTGGTGAAGGCGAGCTGGTCCTTGCCGGTGCCGACCAGGGCGCTGTCGCCGAGCGGCGCCAGCAGCTCGTTGGAGAACTCGCGGACGAAGATCCCCTCGATCAGGTCGTGGGAGGCCTTGCCGCCGGCGCCGTGGCTCAGGGTGATGCGCTCGTCGAGGACCTTGCGGCGCGGACGGCGCCGGCGCGCCTCGATCGCCTCGAGGACCTCCTCCTCAGACCGCGACACTTTCGTCCTTCCGCCGTCCGGCGTGGCGGCCGTAGTTGAAGTAGGCGGCGCAGGCGCCCTCTGAGGAGACCATGCAGGTGCCGATCGGGTGCTCGGGCGTGCAGGCGGTGCCGAACACCTTGCACTCCCAGGGGCGGATCACGCCCTTCAGCACCTCGCCGCACTGGCAGGCCTTGGGGTCGGCGACGCGGATGCCGGGGACATCGAAGCGGACCTCGGCGTCCCAGTCGGCGAACTCGGGCCGGACCTTCAGGGCGCTCTGGGAGATGAAGCCGAGGCCGCGCCACTCAAAGGTGGTGCGGAGCTCCATCGTCTCGGCGATCGCGGCGAGCGCGGCCGGGTTGCCCTCGGGCCGGACCACGCGCTGGTACTGGTTCTCGACCTCGCAGCGGCCTTCGGCGAGCTGGCGGAGCAGCAGGTGGACGCCCTGGAGGACGTCGAGCGGCTCGAAGCCGGAGACGACCACCGGCTTGCGGTGCTCCTCCGCGATGAAGCGGTACGGGCGCAGGCCGATCACGGTGGAGACATGGCCCGGGCCGACGAAGCCGTCGAGGCGCAGGTCGGGTGAGTCGAGGATCGCCCGGATCGCCGGCACGATCGTGACGTGGTTGCAGAAGGCCGAGAAGTTCGGGATGCCTTCGGCGCGGGCGCGCTTCAGCGTGATCGCGGTGGACGGGGCAGTGGTCTCGAAGCCGATCGCGAAGAAGACGACCTCGCGGTCGGGGTTCTCGCGGGCGATCTTCAGGGCGTCGAGCGGCGAGTAGACCATCCGCACGTCGGCGCCGCGCGCCTTGGCGTCGAGCAGCGAGCCGTTCGACGACGGCACCCGCATCATGTCGCCGAAGGTGGTGAAGATCACCTCGGGGCGCTCGGCGATAGCGATCGCGTCGTCTTGGCGGCCCATCGGGATCACGCAGACCGGGCAGCCGGGGCCGTGGACCAGCTCGACGTTGCCGGGCAGCAGGTCCTCGACGCCGTGCTTGTAGATGGAGTGGGTGTGGCCGCCGCAGACCTCCATCAGCTTGTAGGTGCGGCCGGGCTCGGCCAGCTCCGCGATCTCCGCCGCCAGGCGCTTGGCCAGGGCCGGGTCGCGGTACTCGTCGACGAACCTCATACGCCGGGCGGGCCGCCGCGGTCGCCGATCGCGTCGAGCAGCAGGTGGTAGATCGTCGCCTGGGCCTCCTGGATGCGAGGGATGTGGTCGGAGGGGACGACGAAGAGGTGGTCGAGGGCATCGAGCGAGGCGAGCTGCCCGCCCTCGTAGCCGGCCATCGCCACCGTGGTCATGCCCTGGCGATGGGCCTGATCGATCGCTTGGACCACGTTCGGGGAGCCGCCGCTGGTGGAGATGGCGATCGCGACGTCGCCGGGCCGGGCGAGGGCGATCAGCTGGCGGGCGAAGATCTGCTCCGTGCCGATGTCGTTGGCGACCGCGGTGACGGTGGCCGCGTCGTTGTTGAGCGCGACCGCCGGCCAGCCCCGGCCGAGCGCGTCGGTGGCGAGGTCCTGGGCGTCGGTCGCCGAGCCGCCATTGCCGAAGGCGAGCAGGCGGGCGCCGGAGTCGAGCTGCCGGCGGAGCTTGTCGGCGGTGCGGGCGATCGCGCCGGTGTCGATCGCCGCCCGGAGGGCGGTCACCTCGCCGGCCTTCTCGAGGGTGGAAGCTCCGACGTCGGCGAGCACGGAGTCCAGACCGTTCCCGCCGGATGCCTGGAAGGGGTAGAGGAAGTCCGTCGGCTCGTCCGGGACCTTCTCCAGCGCGACCCCGGCGTGGCAGAGAACCATGTCGCCCTCGCTGCACGCCCTCGACCAGGTCGATCGCAACCTGCTCGAAGGCGCCGTCCTTCTCGATCACGGCCGTTGGCCCCTGCACCTCGACGACCCTCGCGGTCACCGCGACGTCGCCGCAGGTGATGCAGGCCTCGGGATCGTCGGCGGCGGTCGCCTCGGGCGCGGCCTCCTCCAGCAGCCCAGGCTGCTCGAAGAAGACGTGGACCAGCTCCCAGAGCACGTGGTAGGCGGTCTCCTGGGTCTCCTGCACGATCGCGGGATCGTCGCTGGGAACGGCGAAGACGTTGTCCGGCGCGGGATCGCCCGCCCGCATCTCGATGGTCAGCAACCCCCTGGCGCGAGCCGCCTCGATGAAGCGCGAGGTCTGAGGGTCGGTAGTCGCCATGGCAGATCGCCAGGGCGATGTCGTCGGGGCCGGCGATTTGCGAGAGCGTGGTGGCGCCGGTGGGATCGTTGCTCGGCGCGATCGCGGGAAGCGCCCGCTTGCCGACGATCACCGGGTGCATGAACTCGACGGCGGCGTGGGCCGCGTCGGTCGCGGCGGGGCCGGCGCCGAAGGGGATCAGCGTGCCGCCGCGCGCGAAGGCGCGGGCCATCGCGTGGCAGGCGCGGGCGAGCTCGGCGGCCTCGCGCTGGAAGAAGTCGCCGACGACGCGCGAGCGCTCGGCGATCGCCTCGTCCAGGGAGGCGCAGCCGATCCGCGGCTGCTCAGTCGATCGCGCTGGTCTTGAGATCGGCGAGCTCCTCCTCGTAGGTCTGTCCCAGGGCCTCGAGTGCCCTGCAGCGTCTGGCGCGCCTCGCCCTCGTCGATCCGGGAGATCGCGAAGCCGACGTGGATCAGCACCCAGTCGCCGACGCCGACCGCCTCCGGGCCCTCCCAGAGCAGGCCGACGTCGCAGTTCCGCCGCACGCCGGAGACGTCGACCTTGGCGACGCGGTTCTCCGTGTCGACGATCTCGACGATCTGGCCGGGGATCCCAAGGCACATCGCTAATCGACTCTCCTCGCCGCGATCGCGGCCTGGCCGAAGCTGATGCCGCCGTCGTTCGGGGGAACGCGGCGGTGGGTCAGCACACCGAACCCCAAGCTACCGAGTCTGCGGCTGACGCTCCAGAGCAGGCGCAGGTTCTGGAAGCTGCCGCCGGAGAGGACGACCTTCGGCAGCAGCCCCTCCGGCATCCGGGCCTCTGCCGCCTCGGCGCAGGCCTGCGCCGCGACGGCTGCCGACGCCCTCGTGGAACGCCGCCGCGATCCGGTCGCGAGGGCGGCCGGCGTCCAGGTCGTCGTGGGCCGCGGCGATCAGGTCCGCGCCGATGATGCGCCCGTCCTCGATCCGGCAGGGATAGGGATCGGCATGCGGCGTCGCCGGCGAGCAGCTCGAGCTCGATCGCGGCCTGGCCCTCGTAGCTGACCTGCTCGCGGACGCCGAGCAGCGCGGCGGCGGCGTCGAAGAGGCGGCCCATCCCGGAGGAGAGCGGCGCGTTCACCCTCAGGCTCTGCCGCACCTCCGGCCAGCGCTCGAACGGGACCGGGCGCTCCGCGGCCTCGAGGTAGGCGGCGGCCGTCCGCCAGGGCTCGCGGATCGCCGCCTCGCCGCCGGGGAGCGGGACCGGGTCGAGGTGGGCGAGGCGCTCGTAGCGATCGAGCGAGGCCCAGAGCAGCTCGCCGCCCCAGATCGTGCCGTCGGGCCCGTAGCCGGTGCCGTCGAAGACGAGCGCCAGCGCCGGCGCCTGCTCGCCGTGCTCCGCGAGGCAGGCGGCGGCGTGGGCGTGGTGGTGCTGGACGGCGATCGTCTCGGCGTCCTGCTCCAGGGCCCAGCGCGTGGAGAGGTAGTCGGGGTGGAGGTCGTGCGCGATCACCTCGGGCTTGACGCCGAGCATCTCCAGGTAGAGGGCGAGATCGGAGCGGAAGGCCTCGTAGGCGAGCGGCGAGTCGAGGTCGCCGAGGTGGGGGGAGAGGAAGGCCCGCTCGTCCCGGACGACGCAGAAGGTGCTCTTCAGCTCCGCCCCGGTGGCGAGGATGGGAGCGGATCCGGAGCGAAAGCAGCGGCAGGGCCTTGGGGGTCATGCCGCGCGAGCGCCGGACGTACAGCTGCCGCCGCACCACGGAGTCCTCGCAGCGGCGGTGGATCGGGCGGTCGTGGGAGAGGAAGGCGTCGGCGATGTCGCCGAGGCGCTCGCGGGCCTCGTCGTCGCCGGTCGCGATCGGCTCGTCCGAGCGGTTGCCCGAGGTCATCACCAGCGGGCGGCCGACGTCGGCGCAGAGCAGATGATGGAGCGGGGTGTAGGGGACCATCACCCCGAGCCACTCGGTCCCCGGCGCAACCGAGGGCGCGATCGCGGAGCGGTGGCGCCGCCTGGAGAGGACGATGGGCGCCGCGGAGCCCGCGAGCAGCTCCTGCTCGCGCTCGTCAAGGTGCGCGATCTGATCCGGGCGCGGCGGTCATCACGGCGAACGGCTTCTCCTCGCGGCGCTTCAGCGCGCGGAGCCGGGCGACGGCGCGCTCGTCGGTCGCGTCGCAGGCGAGGTGGTAGCCGCCCAGCCCCTTCACCGCGACGATCGCTCCCTCCAGCAGCAGCTCGACGGCCTCCTCCAACGGCATCGAGAGCCGCGGCCCGCAATCCGGGCAGGCGATCGGCTCGGCGTGAAAGCGCCGGTCGGCCGGGTCCTCGTACTCGGCGCGGCACGCGTCGCACATCTCGAAGCCGGCCATCGTCGTGTTGGCGCGGTCGTATGGCGGCTGCCGCACGATCGTGAAGCGCGGGCCGCAGCGGGTGCAGTTGATGAAGGGGTAGCGGTGGCGGCGGTCGGCCGGGTCCCAGAGCTCGCGCAGGCAGTCCTCGCAGGTGGCGATGTCGGGCGGGATGAGTGCGCCGGCCGGGTCCCCGGCGCTCTGCTCGATCCGGAACTCGCGCTCTCCGCGCAGCGGCACCCGCGAGGTTGCGAGCTCCTCGACAGAGGCGTGCGGTGGGGCCTCGCTCGACCAGCTCGCCCTCGAACAGGCCGAGCATGACCGGATCGCCCTCGACCTCGACGATCACGCCTCGGCCATCGTTGAGCGCGAAGCCGCCGAGCCCCCGGCGCGTCGCGAGCCGGTGGACGAAGGGCCGGAAGCCGACTCCCTGCACGACCCCGCGGACGACGATCCGCCGTCTCTCGATCGTCTGGACCTCGGCGTCCACCGCCCAAGTATCCCGCCAGCGGGCCGAGGGTCAGTCGTCGCCCGGCTCGGCCTGCGTCGAGTTGTCAGAGCCCCCGCCGGTGGACGGCGCGGGGGCCGGGCTCGGTGCGGCTGGGCGGCTGCGGGGTTCAGGCGGCCCGTCGGCTTCGAGTCGTCACCCTGGGGCTGGTCCGAGGGCGCGTTGTCCGAGCCTGCCCCGCCGGGGACCGTTCCGGTGTAGCTCGACCCCGTCGAGGTGGTCTGCGCGGGCCTTGCCTGGCTCTGCCTGTGTGGGCGATGCTCTCGATGGGCCGGCTTGGGCGACAGCGATTCCCCCGCCGTGACCGGCTCGGAGCTGATCCCGATCCTCTGGCTCACCAACTGATTTGCGAGCAGCGCGACGGCCACCGCGACCACCAGGCCGATCAGGGCGAACAGGGGCCAGCGCAGGGTCGAGGCGGTCATCTCGTGGCGCCTCCGAGATCGCCGGCATCCCCTTGCGGCGGGAGGGCGATTACCGCCCGGGCGCCGCCGCCCTCCCGATTGGCGATCGTGACCTCGCCGCCCCAGGCCGCGGCGAGCTCCCGTGCGATCGAGAGACCGAGCCCGGTCCCCGGGCGGCCGTGGCGGCCGGCCCGGCCGCGATGGAACCGCTCGAAGACCATCTCCTCCTCACCGGGCTCCAGCCCGGGCCCATGATCGAGGACTTCGATCCGCTCGGGCGTCGTCACCACGCTGACCTCGGAGTGCGGCGGCGAGTAGAGCACCGCGTTCTCGATCACGGAGTCGAGGACGCGATCGAAGTCCGAGCGGGCGCAGACGCAGCTCGGGGCGCCGCCGTTCCGAGCGTGGGTCAGCTCGATGTCCGCATCGCGCGCGGCCTTTCGCCAGCGGGTCACCGCCTGGTCCACAC
The DNA here is from genome assembly GCA_963747425.1 of uncultured Solirubrobacterales bacterium. Classification (GTDB taxonomy): domain Bacteria; phylum Actinomycetota; class Thermoleophilia; order Solirubrobacterales; family 70-9; genus DASUPK01. The sequence goes on along the minus strand of CAVVFJ010000004.1, from coordinate 33,496 downwards.
CCGCCTCGACGTTGATCAGCTCGGCGGGCATCTCCCGCTCGCCCGCCCGGCTCAGGATGAGCAGCTCGTTGACGATGCTGGCCAGCCGGTCGACCTCCTTGAGCGCGGCGTCAAGCTCCGCGGCCCGCGGATCGCCGGACGAGACCTCATCGCGGAGCTCCTCGAGCTGCAGGCGAATGCCAGTCAGCGGGGTCCGGAGCTGGTGCGAGGCGTCGGCTACGAAATCTCGCTGGCTTCCCAGCAGGCGCTCGAGCCTCTCGGTCATGCTGTTGAAGGAGCGCGCCAGGGCGCGCTGCTCGCTGCTCCCCTCGACCGTCGCCCGGGTGCTCAGGTCGCCTCCCTCGACCTGCTGTGCGGCTCGCTCCAGGCGCCCGATCGGCCTGGACGTCTCCCGTGCGATCAGGGCTCCGGCGAGCCCTCCGAGCAGGAGCACGATCGCCCCGAGGCCGACCAGGCGGACTATCGCCGAGTGGGTGGCGTCGCTGACCGCCGAGTTGCTCTGGGTCACGCGAACGGCGCCGATCGGCCGGCCTCTCTGCAGGATGGGCACGGCGGTGGCGAGCAGGTCCTCGCCGAGCGTGTTGCTCCGACGGACCTCCTGGGAGGTCTGGCCGTTGAGCGCCGCCGCGACCTCGGGGCGGGAGGCGTAGTCGACGCCGATCTCGGCGGGGATGCCGCTGTCGGCGATGACCGTCCCCTTGGCGTCGACCACGATCACGCGGCCGCGCTGCGCCTCGGCGGAGCGGACCACCAGGCGCTGGAGAGTGGCTTTCTGGGAGTGCTCCACCAGCTCGGGAGCGCTCGCCGCGACGACCTCCGCCTGGCTCCTGGCCTGTGACCGCACCTCCGAGTCGACCCGCTTGCCGAGGCTGACGCCGAGCGGCACGCCGAAGGCGATCAGCGCGAGCAGCAGCAGGTACGCCACCGCGATCGTCAATCCGAGCCGAAGGCTTACGGCGAACCGTCCTCGGGCGTGAGCAGGCGGAAGCCGACCCCGCGCAGCGTCTCGATGAAGCGTGGATTCGCGCTGTCGTCTCCCAGCTTGCGGCGGAGCGTCCGGATGTGGACGTCGAGCGTCTTGGTGGAGCCGAACCAGTTGACGTCCCAGACGCGGGACATCAGGTCCTCGCGGGTGACCACCTGGCCGGCGTTGCGCGCCAGCTCGGCCAGCAGGTCGAACTCCCTGCGCGCGAGCTTCACGGGCTCGCCGGAGAGCAGCACCGAGCGGGCGCCGGGGTCGATGCGCAGCGGGCCGACCTCGATCGGCTCCGCCGGGGCCTGGGAGTCCGAGCGCGCTCGCCGCAGGACGGCGCGGATCCTCGAGATCAGCTCGCGGGAGCTGAACGGCTTCACCACGTAGTCGTCCGCGCCGAGCTCGAGGCCCAGGACGCGGTCCATCTCCGTGCCCCGCGCGGTCAGCATGACGATCGGGACGTCGGAGCTCTTGCGCAGCGTCCGGCAGACGTCGGACCCGTCCCCGTCCGGCAGGTTGAGGTCGAGCAGGACCAGATCGGGTTCCATCTGCTCGGCCGAGCTCACGGCCTCGGCGGCGGTGCGCGCGATCACCGGTTCGAATCCGTTGCGGCGCAGGGCCTTGGAGAAAGGCTCGTAGATGGCGGCCTCGTCCTCGACGAACAGAATCCGCCGCGAGGCCTGTGAGCCGGGCATGCGAGCCAATGTAGCGCCGTATCCGCACCGCCGCCGGCTCTCCGGGGACATCCCTTCCCTTCTCTTTACCTGCCGCTCCCCGGGCCCTTGCCCCGCGCTTCTGAGAATCCGGTTTCCCGTCAACGGACGTTAGGAGTGGACAGGTGCGGAACCTGAGGATCAAGATCGCCACGTTCGCGCTGGCCCTGGGCCTGGGTGGCCTGGGCGGCTACGCGATGAGCCAAAACAAGAACTCGCAGGACAGCAGTGGGGTGCTCGCGGAGGGCACCAAGGTCGTCCGGCGGACCATTCACGCGAAGAAGCCGAAGCCGACGCCGAAGGCCGTCCAGCAGGCACGGGCGGCCAGCAGGCAGGCTCTGCGCCTCCGAGCCGGTCTCCACCGGCTCGAGCGGCTCCACGTCCTCGGGATCGAGCAGCGGGCCGGCCCGTGCACACCGGCAGCAGCGGATCGTCGAGCCACTCCGGCGGCAGCAACCACAAGCCGGTCAACACCGGCAGCAGCGGCTCGTCGGGCGGCGGCTCCAGCCAGCCACCCGTCTCGACCGGATCGAGCGGCGGCGCCGCCGGCGGCGCGGGCGGCGGCGAGGGCAAGGCGGCGGCGAGAAGGAGGGCGGGGACGACTGAGCGCGTCCCGCCAACCCTTCCCAAACCCTAACCCGGAGTTCCACTGCCGCTTGAGGGGTGCTCCGCACAATTCCCGTAACAGCACGATCAAAGGAGCAGATGCGGTGAAGGACTTCAGAACAAAGCTCGCGGTTGCGGCGGTCGTCTTCGGCCTCGGCGGACTCGGTGGCTATGCGATGTCCTCGAACCCCGCCGGCCAAGACGCCGATCACGGTGGCTCCGACCGCGGCCCACACCCAGGGCGCGCCGGGCTCCCCCAGGTGACCACCGGCGCCAGCGGAGCCACGAGCTCACAGGCGATCAACGTGCCGGCCTCGCAGGTGCTGCCGCGCAGCACCAAGGTCGGCCAGGGCGGCCAGGATGACTGAGCGCCCATGAGCGCCCAGAGGCGGGCACCCGCCCGCGCAAGCCGCGTCCGCTGCCGACGGTGCTGGCGGCGCTCGCCGTCTTCGGCGTCGCCTTCGAGTTCCTGGCCTTCCAGCTGAGCTCGGGAAGGGACCCGGCCGTCGGGTCCGGCGTGGCGGCCGGCGCACCCACAGACCAGTCAGGCCCGCGAAGAAGCTGATCATCACCAAGGTGATCCCGGCGAGCGGCGGCACCGTCGGCGGCTCCACCTCCAGCCACTCGTCGTCCGGATCGGTCGCCGCGCCGGCACCGGTGACGACCTCCTCGTCATGACCCTCCACGACCTCAGCTTCGACGCGATGGGCTGCGAGGTCCGGGTGCTCGTCGGCGAGCCCCTGCCGGGCTCGCCGCCGGCCAGCGACGCGGCCGAGCGCAGCCGGGCGTTCATCGCGGACTTCGAGGCTGCCCTGTCGCGCTTTCGCGCCGACAGCGAGTTGACCTCGCTGAACGAGGATCCGCGGCCCGAGGTCTCCGCCTCGCCGCTTCTTCGCGACGCGGTCCGGGCGGGCCTGTGGGCGGCGGAGAGGACGGGCGGCCTGGTCGATCCGACCCTGCTCGACGCGATCGTCGCCGCGGGCTACTCGCAGTCGCGAGCCGGCGAGGAGCCGGTTCCGCTCGCGGACGCCCTCGCACTCGCCCCGGAGCGCCGTCCCGCGCGCCCGCGCCGCACGGCGGAATGGCGGCTGATCGAGGTCGACGACGAGGCGGGCACCATCCGTCGCCCGCCCGGCGTCGGCTTCGACACGGGCGGCAGCGGCAAGGGGCTGGCGGCCGATCTCCTCGCCGAGCGGCTGCGGGGCTATTCCCGCTACGTGGTCGACTGCGGCGGCGACGTGCGCGTCGGGGGCTTCGCCCTCCAGCTCGACCCGTTTCCAATCCACGCCCGCCATCCGGTCGACGGCGAGGCAGCGGCGATCTTCTACGTGTCCACGGGCGGAATCGCGAGCTCCGGCATCGACACCCGCGTCTGGCGCCGCGACGACGGCTCCTTCGCCCATCACCTTCTCGACCCGAGCACCGGCGAGCCCGCCTGGACCGGTCTCGTCGGCGTGACCGCCCTCGGGGCCGACGCCCTCGAGGCCGAGACCCTCTCCAAGGCGGCCCTGCTGAGCGGCCCGAAGGCCGCTCGCGAGCTGCTCGCCGAACGCGGCGGGATGCTCGTGGACGAGACCGGCGAGGTCGAGCTCGTCGGGCCGGTGAGCGCCAAGCTCGTCGGCCGGCGAAGCCTCGGACTTCGCGCCGTCCCGGCGACCGCGGGTGGTGTCCGGCGATGAGCCAGGCTCTGACCCAGCATGTCTGGTGGCTTGCCAGCCGAGCCTCGGGCGTGGTCGCGCTCGGGCTGGTGACGATCTCGGTCGTCCTGGGCCTGACGATGGCCGGCAAGCTCTCCCGCAGGCCGGGCGCCGGGCGCGTCCTGAGCGCGATCCACGAACAGACCGCGGTCACCGGGCTGGTGGCGATCGCGGTGCACGGGCTCACGCTTCTCGGCGACCCCTGGCTCAACCCCGGCCCCGCGGGGATCGCGATCCCCTTCGTGATGGCCTACAAGACGCTCTGGGTCGGCTTCGGGATCACGGCCGGCTGGCTCGCCGCGCTGCTCGGACTGAGCTTCTACGCGCGCCGCCACATCGGCCCCCGCCTCTGGCGGCGTGCCCACAAGGCGACGATCGTCGTCTACGCCCTCGGGGTCATGCATACGCTGGGCGCCGGAACGGACGCCTCGAGCCCCTGGCTCTTCTGGCCAGTGGTGGCCAGCATCCCGATCGTCGCCGTCCTCTTCGCGGCGCGCGTCGTCCAGGGGATCCGGCCGGGGACGAGCCCGCGCGAGGAAGGCCGGCGCCCGCCGCGGGGCGATCGAGGGCAGCGGCCGCGAGCTTCCGCCCGACGTCGAGATCCCGCCGCGGCATCGCCGCCGCGAGATCGAGGAGCCGGCGGTCGCATGAGGGGCGACGGCGTCCTGATCGTCGGCGGGGGCCTGGCCTCCCAGCGCTGCCTGGAGACGCTGCGGGCGCGCGGCTACGAGGGCCGGGTCGCGATGGTGTGCGGCGAGGCCGAGCTGCCGTACGACCGGCCGCCGCTCTCCAAGGAGCTGCTCGCCGGCGAGCTGGACGAGTCCGAGGTCGGCTTCCGCCCGGCGCGCTGGTACGCGGACCAGCGGGTGGATCTGGTCTTCCGCCGCGCCGTGGGGCTCGATGCCAGGCGCCGCCGGGTGCGGCTCGACGACGGCGGCGAGCTGGCCTATGAGGACCTGGTCATCGCCACGGGCAGCGCACCGCGCGATCCTTCCCCAGCTCGAGGGCTACTCGAACGTTCACTACCTGCGGACCATCGCCGACGCGCGGAGGCTGCGGCCCGAGCTCCGCAAGGGGGTCAGGCTCGCCATCGTCGGAGCGGGCTTCATCGGCCAGGAGGTCGCGTCGACCGCTCGCGCGGCAGGCGCCGAGGTGACGATCGTCGAGGCGCTCCCGGCTCCGCTCGGGGCGGTTCTGGGCGAGCGGATCGGCCGGACCCTGATGGGAATGCACACCGACCAGGGGGTCGACGTCAGGCTCTCGACGAAGCTGGAGGGAGCTCGCGGCAACGGCTCGGTGGAGGAGCTGGAGCTGAGCGGCGGCGGGACCCTCGCCTGCGACGCGGTCGTGGTCGGCATCGGTGTCGCTCCCGACTCGGGCTGGCTGAAGGGAAGCCCACTCGGAACGGACGGAGTGATCACCGACGGTGCCGGGCGAACGCAGGTTCCACACGTCTTCGCGGCGGGCGACGTCGCCATCAGCTTCGATCATCGCCTCGGCACCCACCGGCGCAGCGAGCACTGGGACTCGGCGGCGCGACAGGGCGCGGACGTCGCGCGGGCCATCGTCGGTGAGCGGCCGCAGGCGGGGCCACTGCCGAGCTTCTGGAGCGACCAGTACGGGATACGCATCCAGTACTTCGGCCACGCCGATCTGGCCGACGAGATCACGATCGAGGGTCGACCCGCCGACCGCCGCTTCTCCGTCGCCTACACCCGGCAGGGGCGTCCCGTCGGCGTCCTCACCGTCGACGAGCCGCGCGCCTTCGCGCGGATCCGGAAGGAGATCGACCGAGCTTTTGCCAGCGAATCCAGCGAAAAGGAGAAACGATGAGCTACATACCAAAGGTGGACCGGAGCGCGTGCAGCGCGCACGGTGATTGCGTCGACATCGCCCCCGGGGTCTTCGCGTTGGGCGATACCGCGGAGGTGATCGGCGAGGGGTCGGACAAGGAGATCCTGAAGGCCGCGAAGGCCTGTCCCGCCCTCGCGATCGAGGTGATCGACTCGGAGACCGGCGAGACCGTCTACCCCTAGGTCAGAAGCCGCGGCGCTCCTTGTCGGTGTGGTCGACCTCCCGGGGGTGCCTGTGGAGCTCGATGCGGAGGCGGATCTCGTGGAACACGAAGAGGACGAGCAGGCCGACGCAGACGAAGCTGAGCGCCCCGAGCTCGAGCGGGCTGTAGGCCCCCCAGATCAGCCCGTACAGGTAGAGGCCGATGACACCCGCGGCGAAGACCCAGAACGCCACCCGGAATCTCGCGAATGTCTCTCTCATCTCCACTTGCTCAGCCTCTCAGATCTTCTCGGGGACCATCTCGATCGCCCCGCAGGGGCACTCCTTGACGCAGAGGCCGCAGCCCTTGCAGAAGTCCAGGTCGATCTCGTAGAGCTCGCCGGGCTGGCCGAGCTTGATCACGGCGTTGTCGGGGCAGACGCCGTAGCAGTTGTCGCAGCTGAAGCAGTTGCCGCAAGACATGCAGCGCCGCGCCTCATAGAGAGCGTTGGAGTCGTCGAGCCCGCCGACGACCTCGTCGAAGGTGGAGCTCCGGCGCGCCGCCTCGAGCTGGGGCTGGACGGTCATCGGCGCGTCGGCGTAGTACCAGGTGTTGAGCTGGTCGAAGCTGACGACCTCGTGCTTCGGCGGCGGGTCGTAGCTCTCGCCGCGCAGCCAGCCGTCGATGTTGCGGGCCGCCTTCTTGCCGTGCCCGACGCCGACGGTGACGGTCCGCTCGGCGGGGACCATGTCGCCGCCGGCGAAGACTCCCGGGTGCCCGGTCATCATGTTCGGCTCGACCTGGACGACGCCGTCCTCGATCTCGATGCCCGAGACGCCGTCGAGCAGTGAGAGGTCCGCCTCCTGGCCGAGCGCCAGGATCACCGAGTCGGCCTGAAGTTCCTCTACGTCGCCTGTGGGCTGCGGGAAGCCGGTCTCGTCGAGCTCCATCTTCTCCACCGTGATGGTGTGGCCATCGACCTGCTTGATGGTCTCGAGCCAGCGCATCATCACGCCCTCCTCCTCGGCCTCGGCGACCTCGAACTCGTGGGCGGGCATCTTGTCGCGGTTGCGCCGGTAGACGACCACCGCGTCGGTGGCGCCGAGCCGCTTCGCGGTGCGGGCCGCGTCCATCGCGGTGTTGCCGCCGCCGTAGACGACGACCCTGCGGCCCAGCAGCGGCTTCTCGTCGGACTCCATGGACTCGAGGACGGACACCGCGTCGAGGATCCGCGCCGCCTCGCCGGCGGGAATGTCGGCGTGCTTGCCGATGTGGGCGCCGACGGCCAGGAAGGCCGCGTCGAAGCCGCCGTCGGTCATCGCCTCCTCGATGTCCGTGACCTTCTTGTTCAGCTCGAGCTCCACGCCCATCGCCAGGATCCGCTCGACCTCGGCGTCGAGGACGTCACGGGGCAGCCGGTAGGTCGGGATGCCGAAGCGCATCATGCCGCCGGCCATCGGGCCGGCTTCGTGGATCGTCACCTCGTGGCCGAGGCGGCGCAGGTGGTAGGCGGCGGACAGCCCGGAGGGCCCGGCGCCGACGACCAGCACACGCTTGCCGGAGGACTCGGCGGGCGGATCGAAGGACCAGCCCTGCTTGATCGCCTCGTCGCCGATGAAGCGCTCGACCGAGTGGATGCCGACGGCCTCGTCGAGCTCGCCGCGGTTGCAGGAGGACTCGCAGGGGTGGTAACAGACGCGCCCCATGATCGCGGGGAAAGGGTTGTCCTCAACGATCTTGTGCCAGGCGCGCTCGTAGCCCTCGCCGCCGTCCTCGGCCTCGTACAGCCAGGCCTGGCAGTTCTCGCCGGCGGGGCAGGCGTGGTTGCACGGGGGCAGCCGGTCGACGTACTGGGCGCGCTCGGTCCGCCAGCTGCCGGTCTTGTTGGCGAGGCTGGAGCCGACGTCGAGCGTGATGGCGTAGGGATGCGAGGCCATCACTGCGGTCCGTGTGGTGAGTCGGCGAGCAGATCGGGCAGCGTTCCGTAGCCGCCGTTCAGGCCGAAGCGCCTGATGTTGGCGTCGGCGCGGGCCTGGATCGCCTCGATCACCTCGGTCTGGGGCGGGTCCTTGAAGAGATGGGCGTACCGCTTCTGCAGCTTTAGGTACTCGGTGACCGGCACCTTCTTGCGGATCTTCGACACGCCGACCAGCTCGCCGTCCTCGGCCTCGAAGACGGGGAAGATGCCGCTCTCCTTGGCGAGGCGCGCGATCTTGACCGTGTCGGCGGAGGCGGAGCCCCAGCCGAGCGGGCAGGGGACGAAGACGTGCAGGTAGCGGGCGCCCCTGAACTCCATCGCCTTCTCGACCTTGTACTCGAGGTCCCGCAGCTCGGCCACGGTCGCAGTCGCGACGTATGGGATCTCGTGCGCCATCGCAATCAGCGGCGCGTTCTTGCCCTGGCCGAAGACGTTCCCCGGCTCGTCGCCGACGGGCTTGGTGTTGGCCGTACGCGCCGCCGGCGGGGTGGCGCCCGAGCGCTGGACGCCGGTGTTCATGTAGGCCTCGTTGTCGTAACAGATGAAGAGCACGTCGTCGTTTCGCTCGAACATCCCCGACAGGCAGCCGAAGCCGATGTCGAGGGTGCCGCCGTCGCCGCCCTGCCCGACGACGCGGATGTCCTCGCGGCCCTTCGCCTTCAGCGCCGCGGCGATCCCAGTGCTGACCGCCGGCGCGTTGCCGAACAGCGAATGGATCCAGGGCAGCTGCCAGGAGCTCTCCGGATAGGGGGTGGAGAAGACCTCGAGGCAGCCGGTGGCGTTGGCGGCGATCAGCTTGCCCTTCGTGGCCCGCATCGCGGAGTCGAGGGCGAATCGAGCTCCCAGGGCCTCGCCGCATCCCTGGCAGGCGCGGTGCCCGCAGGTGAGCGTGTTGGAGCGCTCCATCCGCGCCTGCACCGAGCGCTTCTCCGGATCGAGCAGCCGGCCTCCGACCGCGTAGGTGCCCGTCTGGTAGAGCTTGACGTCCTGGTAGGGCATCAGTGGGGCTCCGCCGCGACGACGCCCACGTCGCGGAGCATGTTCTCGGCATGGGGACCGGGCGGCTTGCCGTCGCGCTCGCGGGCGAGCTCGCGCTGGACCAATTCGGTGTCCAGGTCGAGGAAGTTGAGCGGCTCGAGCTCGTCGCGCCCGGCCTGCTCGAGAAGGCTCTCCAGCGATTCGCGCGTGATCGCCCTCCCGCCGAGGCCGGCGATCACGGTGCTGCAACGCGCGTGGCCGCCCACCATCGCCTCGTGGACGTCGGTGGAGACGATGCCGCCGCGGCCGGGGGCCAGGGCCTTTTCGAGGACGACCACGCGACAGGCCCCGGCCAGAGCCTCGCGTACCTCCTCGAGCGGGAACGGGCGGAAGGACTTGATGCCGAGTGCGCCCACCCTGACACCCGCGTCGCGCATCTCGTCGACGACCTCCTCGATCGTCCCCAGCACGGAGCCGAGCGCGACGATGATCGTCTCGGCGCCCTCGGTCCGGTAGCGGCGCACCAGGCCGCCGGAGGGTCGCCCGAAGTCCAGCGCAAACCGCTGGCCGACCTCGGGGATCACGTCGAGCGCCTGCATCTGCTTGTGGTGGGCGAGGTACTTGACCTCGAAGAACGCCTCGGGACCGACCATCGCCCCGATCGTCATCGGGTCGGCGGGGTCGAGCAGCTGCTGGGGCTCGAACGGCGGCACGAACGCATCGACCTTCTCCTGGTCGGGGATGTCGACCTCGTCGTAGGCGTGGGTGAGGATGAAGCCGTCCATGCAGACCATCACCGGCAGCGAGAGCTGCTCGGCGATCCGGAAGGCCTGGATGTGCATGTCGAGCGCCTCCTGATTGGACTCGGCGTAGAGCTGGATCCAGCCGGAGTCGCGCATCGACATGGAGTCGGAGTGGTCGTTCCAGATGTTGATCGGGGCGCCGATCGCCCGGTTCGCGATCGTCATCACGATGGGCAGCCCCAGGCCCGAGGCGTTGTAGAGGGCCTCGGCCATGAAGAGGATGCCCTGGGAGGCCGTCGCGGTGTAGGTGCGGGCCCCGGTGGCGGATGCCCCGATTGCGGCGGACATGGCGCCGAACTCGGACTCGACCATCAGGTACTCGCACGGAGAAAGGTCGCCGGTCCTGACCAGGTCGGAGAGGTGCTCGACGATGTGGGTCTGCGGCGAGATGGGATAGGCGCTGATCACCTCGGGGCGGCAGAGCGCCACCGCCTCGGCGACGGCTCGGGAGCCCTCCTCCTGCCTAAGCACGGGTGAGCTCCCTGATCTCGTGCTGCACGAGCTCGTAGGCGACGTCGGCGGCGAGCATGTTGCGGTCGGCGACCTCGCCCGAGAACTTCTGGGCGATCGCCCGCACCACTGCCTGCAGCGAGACCGCCCCGGTCATCGCGGCGAACCCGCCGAGCAGCGCGGTGTTCGGCATCGGGCGGTGCAGCTGGCGGTTGGCGATCTCGCTCGCCGGCACGGTGAGCAGCCGCCCGGGGGAAAAGCCGGAGGCGAACTCGCTCAGCCCGAGGTCATCAAAGCTGCGCGAGGTGTTGATCAGGACGTAGCCGCCCTCGCTGAGGCCGCTGAAGACCTTCACCTGATGAAGCAGCGTGGGGTCCTGGATGATCAGAGCGTCCGGCTCCGAGATCGGCTCCCGCACGCGGATCGCCTTGTCGTCGATCCGGCAGAAGGACGTGACGGGGGCGCCCGTCCGCTCCGAGCCGAAGGTGGGGAAGGCCTGAGCGTGCTCGCCGTCCTCGAAGGCAGCGATCGAGAGCATCTCCGCCGCGGTCACGACTCCCTGGCCGCCTCGTCCGTGGATCCGCACCTGGAACATCTCAGGCGGGGGTAGATCCGAGGGCGCGCGACTGCGCGACCCGTGATGTGGAGCCGGCGAGCTCGCCGAGCTCAGCGAGCGACTTGGCGATCCCGACGTTGAGCACTTCGAGGTCGGGGACGGTGTCGCGATCGGCGTTGATGCAGAAGAAGAGCTTCCCGTCGTAGCTGAAGACGGCCAGGCCGATGGCGTGGGAGGCCGCGATCGGCACGAGGGGCCAGATCTCCCGGACCTTGGAGCCGAAGTAGTAGAGCGGCAGCTGCGGGCCGGGGACGTTGGTGATGGTGACGTTGAAGAGGCGGGTGGCGAACAGCGAGCGCGCCACGAAGCTGTGCAGGACCGGCGGCATGTGGTTGCCGAGGTTGAGCAGCACGCTGGAGCCTTCGCTCTGCGTCCCGGCCTTCAGGGTCTCGGCCTCCTCGACCTGCAGCCGGTAGCGCTCGGCCGCATCTGCGGCGGCGACCGGCAGGTGGACGAAGAGGGAGGAGATCCGGTTGCCCATCGAGAGGTGGTCCGCCGCGGTCCGGATGTTCATCGGCACCATCGCGCGCAGGCCGGGCTTCGGGATCACCTCGCCGCGGTCCGACAGCAGCCGGCGGAACCCGCCCGCCGCCGCCGCCAGGACGACGTCGTTGAGGGTGCCGCCGAGGGCGTTCTTGATCTCCTTGAGCTCCTCGAGTCGCACGGTGATCACCGCGAGCTGGCGACCCGCGCCGATCGGCCGGTTGAGGCTGCACTCAGGCGCCGCGACCAGCTCGTCGCGGACGATCAGCTCGGCGAGGGCACGGGAGCGATGGGCGGCGTCGCGGGCGCGACTCGGGTGGGTCGCCATGCCGACCGCGGACTCGGCCGCGTGGAGGCCGGCCTGCGCGGTCCGCAGGGCCGCGTGGCCGACGGCCAGGTAGGGCTTCGCGAGCAGGGCGGCGGTGTGCCGCCAGCCCCGAATCGGCGTCACGTCCGTGTTCGCGTGGTGCTGGGCGGGCGAGCCCTTCGAGGATCCGTTCCGCGCCGCCCGGCCCTCCGGGTCCGTGTCGAGCAGGATGGTCGCCAGATCGACCGAGCCGACGCCGTCGATCATGCAGTGGTGAGTCTTGGTGACGATCGCCCAGCGCCCGTCGGCGAGCTCCAGGATCGTCATCTCCCACAGGGGGTTCGCCCGATCGAGCCGCTGCGAGAAGTAATCGCCGGCCCACTCCCTCAGCTCGTCGACGCCGCCCGGAGCGGGGAGGCCGGCGACCTTGACGTGGCGCTCGACCCGGAATCGCCTGTCCTCCTCCCAGCTGGGCCAGTGCAGCCCGCCCGTGTGGGGCGCCGAGAGCCGCTGGGTGTAGCGAGGCAGGTCCGGCAGGCGGTCGATCACGTCCTCGCGAATCAGCTCGATCGGGGGTGCCCCGCCGCCGGGCTGCGGCTCGAGGAGCATGACCCCGCCGATGTGCATGTGGGCGCTCTGGTCGGACTCCTCGAGCTCGAGGAAGGTCGCGTCGAGGGCGGTGAGTTGCTCGCCCATCGGCCCTAGCCCGCTCTGGAGCTGTCGAGGATGACCTTGCGCTCTGCCGAGGCGACCAGCCGCCTCGCCTTGTCGACCGCATCGATGTTGACCGAGATCGCGTCGATGCCGGCCTCGACCAGGAGCTGGGCATACTCGCGATGCACCGAGGGCGCCTGGCCGCAGATCGAGGTGGCGAGGCCGAGTGACTTCGCCTTCGGGATCAGCAGGCGCAGGTAGTCGGTGACCGCGGAGTCCCGCTCGTCGAAGAGCTCGGAGAGCGTCCCCGAATCGCGGTCGGAGCCGAGCATCAGCTGGGTGAGGTCGTTGGAGCCGATCGAAATGCCCTTCACGTCCAGCTCCGCGTACCGCTCCAGGTGGAAGTAGACGGAGGGGACCTCCGCCATCACCCAGAGCTCGAACCCGGGCCGGTCCAGGAGACCCTCCTCGCGCATCATGTCCCGGCAGGCGGTGAGCTCGCGCGGTGTGCGGACGAAGGGCAGCATCACGTGGAAGTTCGTGTGGCCCGCGTCCCAGACCTTGCGGATCGCCGCCAGCTCCAGGCGGAAGAGGTCGGGTTCGAGCATGTAGCGGAGGGCGCCCCGGTAGCCGATCATCGGGTTTGCCTCCTCGGGCTCGAAGCGATCGCCGCCCTCGAGGCCCCCGAACTCGTTCGAGCGGAAGTCGATCATCCGGTAGGTGATCGGCCTGGGGGAGAAGGCCTCGGCGAACTTCGTCAAGGCCTCGCCCATCCGGTCGACGAACTCATCGCCCTTCTCCTGTTCGATCAGCAGGCGCGGGTGCCGGCCCTCGAGCGCCTCGATCACCATCAGCTCGGCGCGCAGCAGGCCGACGCCGTCGACGTCGAGCTTCGTCGCCCGCTCGATCTGGGAGGGCTCCGAGAGGTTGACGAGCAGCTGGGTGGCGGTGACGGGTGCCCCACCCCCTAGGGGGGCGGGCCCGTCGTCCGCCTCGCCGACCAGGGCGACCTCGCCCTCGTAGACAGATCCATGGGTTGCGTCGACCGTGACGAGCTCGCCGTCGCGCAGCTTCGTGGTCGCGTCGGCGGCGCCGACGACGCAGGGGATGCCGAGCTCGCGGGAGACGATTGCGGCGTGGCAGGTCATGCCGCCGGAGTCGGTGATGATCGCCGCGGAGCGCCGCATCAGCGGAACCCAGTCCGGGGCGGTCATGTGAGTGACGAGGACGTCGCCCTCCTTCAGGTCATTGCCCTTCGCGAGGTCGGAGACGATCTTCACCTCGCCATGGCCGATGCCGGGGGCCGCGCCGAGGCCGCGGACGATGGCCTCGCCCTCATGCTCGGCGAGCTCCTCGCTCTTGTCGCCGCCGGAGGCGGTGACCGGGCGTGATTGCAGCATCCAGGCGAGGCCCTCCTCGTCGAAGGCCCACTCGGTGTCCTGGGGGGTGCCGTAGTGCTCCTCGTCGCGGATTCCGAGCTTGGCAACTTGAAGGACTTCGTCGTCACTCAGCACAGGCTTCGTCGACTCGTCGCCGGAGAGCTCGCGGGTGCGGGTTCCGCCGTCGGGGAGCGGCTCGATCACCAGCTCCTTGCGCTTCACGTCGCGCTTGAGGATGTGGAGTGACTCCTTCTCGACCACGTAGCGATCGGGGGAGACCTGGCCCGAGACGACAGACTCGCCGAGTCCGAGGGAGCCCTCGATCACGAGGTGATCTCGGTCGCCCGAGGCCGGGTCGATGGTGAACATGACACCCGCGCGGGTGGAGAGGATCTGGATCTGGACGACGACGGCGATGTCCATGTCCGCCTGGCCGAAGCCCTGCTTGGCGCGATAGAAGACGGTCCGGGCGCCGAACAGCGAGGACCAGCAGCGACGGACGGCGTCGACGACCTCATCGGGGCCGCGGACGTTCAGGAAGGTCTCGTTCATGCCGGCGAAGGAGGCGGCCTCGGTGTCCTCCGCGGTCGCAGAGGAGCGGACGGCCACAGGCGGGTTGTCGCGGTCGCCCGCGAGCTCGAGGTACGCGGTGCGGATCTCGCTGGCGACCTCGTCGGGGATGGGCTCCGCCTCGACCATCTTGCGGACCTCCTTGGTGGCTATGTCGAGCGCGGCGGTGTCGTCGACGTCCACAGCGGAGAGCTGCTCCTCGATCCGGTCGCGCAGCCCGCCGACGTCGCAGAACAGCGCATAGGACGAGGCGCCCACCACGAAGCCAGGGGGGACCGGCAGGCCGGCCGCCGTCATCTCGCCCAGGTTGGCGCCCTTGCCGCCGGCGTAGTCGACGTCTTGCTTGGACAGGTCCTCGAAGCGGCGAAGCAGAGCGGTTGCGACGGCCATTTGCGGATCCCTCCGTGGTCGGGTTCGTTGCGTCAAATCTACGCACGGCGTGTGCGTGTTCCATCCGCGCGGCACACCGGTCTTGTGGGTGTGGCGAACTACGTAGCCGGCCCGGTGCGCAGCACCGATCGGGTCTCACGCCTGAGTGGGTAGGTTCCCGGGCGTGAACAACGACGCGACGGGCAACAACGGGACTCGCGTGGTGATCGTCGGCGGTGGCGTGGCGGGCGTAGAGGCGCTTCTCGCCCTCTCCGACCTCGCCGGGGATCGGGCAGCGCTGACGCTGGTCGCCCCGGAGCCGGACTTCCTCTACAAGCCGCTGCTGGTCGAGGAGCCGTTCGACCTCGGCCCGGCGGCGCGCTACGAGCTCGAGCCCCTGGCGCGGGAGAGGGGCGCAGCCTTCGTCCAGCGGGCGGTCAAGGCCGTGCGGCCGCAGGATCACGCCGTCGACCTCGACGATGGCTCGGCGCTCGACTACGACTACCTCGTCGTCTGCGCCGGCGGCCGCTTCGTCCCGGCGCTCGAGGGTGCGACAACCTTTCCCTCCGGCAAGGAGCCCTTCGACCCCGATGCGCTCCTCGACCGGGCCGAGAGCACGTATCGCCGGCTGGCCTTCATCGTCCCCCCGGGCGTGACCTGGTCGCTGCCGCTCTACGAGATCGCGCTGATGACCCAGCGTCGCGCCGCGGCGAGGGGCGGAGACGTCAAGATTGCGATCGTCACTCCGGAATCCGGTCCGCTGGCGATCTTCGGCCCCACCGCCAGTGCGGCGATAGGCGATCTGCTGCGCGGGAGGGGGATCGAGGTGATCGCGAGCTCGAGCGTTCGCGAGGTCGGCGAGGGCGGAATCCGGCTGACCCCCGGCGACCGCGCGCTCGGTCCCGCGGAGGCTGTCGCGTTGCCGGTGATGGAGGGCCCAGGGATCGAGGGCCTGCCTGCCGATTCCGGCGGGTTCATCCCGATCGATGACTACTCCCGGGTCAAGGAGCTCGACGACGTCTACGCGGCCGGCGACGGGACGACCTTCCCGATCAAGCAGGGCGGCCTGGCCACTCAGCAGGCCGACGTCGCCGCCCAGGACATCGCGCATAGAGTCGGCGCCGTCCCGCCCCCGGAGCCGTTCCGCCCAGTTCTGCGAGGGAAGGTCCTGACCGGGGACGAGTCGGTCAGCCTCCAGGCCGAGGTCGCCGGCGGGGGTGGCGAGGGGGAGGCTTCACTGGATGCCCTCTGGTGGCCGCCGCAGAAGATCAGCGCGCGCTACCTCGCGCCCCTGCTCTACCACGGCGAGGCGCGCGAGGACCCGGAGCCGCCGCGCCGCTCCCTGGACGTCGAGGTGGCGCTGCCGTTGGAGTGGCACGAGCAGCCGATGGCGATCGACCCTCTGGAGCCCCCGAACGTCAGCTGACGCCGAGCGCTGCGCTCAGCGCGAGCATCACCAGGCCGCCCGCGATCAGTCCCAGCGGGCCGCTCCAGCCCAGCGGCGAGAAGGTGCGGGGCAGGAGGTCCCAGGCCACGAGCGCCAGCATGGCGCCGGCCGCGAACGCGAAGGAGACGGCGAGGAGCGATTCGACCGTCTCCACCAGCGCGTAGGCGATCGCAGCCCCCACGGGCTGAGGGGAGCTGGTGAGGACGGCGGCCCAGAACTGCTGGGTCCCGCTGAATCCGGCCTCCGACATCGGGATCGCCACGCTGGTGCCCTCGGGGATGTTCTGGAGCCCGATCGCGAGGATGACGAAGGCTCCCAGTCCGGCGGTGCCGGACGCGTAGGCCGTGCCGACCGCGAGCCCCTCCGGCAGGCTGTGCGCGAACAGGACGGCGAAGACGAGGACCGCGGTCCGGACGTCCGCTCCCCTGAGCCGTCCGACGTGGACGTCGCGGCGGCGGAGGAGGACGTGGGTGAGGACGAGGAAGGCCACGCCTGCGACCAGCCCACCCGCGACGGCGGCAGCGGAGCCCCGGTGGATCGCCGGTCGCAGCAGGCCGACGATCGAGGCGACGGACATCACGCCCGCGGTCACACCCCACAGAGCGGGCTCCCAACCCATGGTGCGGGGCCGCAGCAGGAACACGGGAATCGCGCCGAGGCCGGTGGCCAGCGCCGTCGCAGTGCCGAGCGCGACCACGGTGAGCATCGGCGGGAATGATCCCAGCCTCTAGTGTCTGGCGAGCGGTGCCCGCCCTCACCCAGGTTCCCGTCGCACCCGCGTCGCCCGAGCGGTTTCGGGCGCTCGTGGGAGAGGACTATGCCGCGGTCGATCAGGCGACGAGCATCGCGCAGAAGTTGCTCGCCGGGCGGGTCATCTGGCACGTCAACTCGACCGCCCGCGGAGGGGGAGTGGCCGAGATGCTGCAGTCGCTGCTCGCCTACGCGCGAGGGGCCGGGGTCGACGTGCGCTGGCTCACGATCGGCGGCAATCCGGATTTCTTCCGCGTCACCAAGCGGATCCACAACCAGCTGCATGCCTCCGATGGCGACGGCGGCGGGCTCGGACCCGCGGAGCGCAAGATCTACGAACAGCACGCTGCTCGACGCCGCCGACGAGCTGGTCGAGCTGGTCCGCGACGGCGACATCGTCTACATCCACGACCCCCAGCCCGCCGGACTGATCCCGCACGTGAAGAGCGCGGGCACCGAAATCGTCTGGCGCTGTCACGTCGGCGTCGACCACCCGAACGGGCGGGCGCGAGAGGCCTGGGACTTTCTGCGGCCCTACGTCGACGAGGCCGACGCTCTGGTGTTCTCCCGCAAGGAGTTCGTCTGGGATGGCCTCGAATCGGAGCGGCTCTGGCTGGTGCCGCCCTCGATCGACGCCTTCTCGCCCAAGAACGAGGAGCTCGACCCGCAGGCGGCGCGCTCGATCCTCAACGTGATCGGCCTGGGGGAGGGCGACCACTTCAAGCAGGCTGTCTTCGAGCGCGTAGGACGGCAGCACGGCGCGCGTCGATCGCGCCGCCGAGCTCGACCAGGAGGGGCCGATCCCCGAGGACGCTCCGCTGATCGTCCAGGTCTCCCGCTGGGACCGGCTCAAGGACCCGGTCGGAGTGCTCCGCTGTTTCGCGGAGCACGTCGCCAGCCCGGAGGCGCACCTGCTCCTCGCCGGGCCGTCGGTGACGGGGGTGGCGGACGATCCGGAGGGGGCCGAGGTGCTGGCGGAGGTTCGCGGGCTCTGGAGCAGCTTCCCGCGGAGGCGCGGGGCAGGGTCCACCTCGCCTGCCTGCCGCTGGACGACGTGCAGGAGAACGCGGCGATGGTCAACGCGATCCAGAGGCGCGCGGACGTCGTCGTCCAGAAGAGCCTCGCCGAGGGCTTCGGACTGACGGTGGCCGAGGCGATGTGGAAGTCGAAGCCGGTCGTCGCTTCCCGCGTCGGCGGGATCCAGGACCAGATCGTCGACGGGGAGTCCGGAGTGCTGGTCGACGACCCCGCGGACCTGGCGGCGACGGGAGAGGCGATCAACCGGCTCCTCGACGACCCGGAGCGGGCCCGGAGGATCGGCGAGAACGCCCGCGAGCGCGTTCGCCGCTCGTTCCTCGGGACCCGGCATCTGGCCCAGTACATGCAGCTGATCGAGCAGATGCTCCGGTCCGACGGGCAGGACGGCAGCCAGGCGGCTCGTTAGCCTCGACTAGCCTCAGAAAGGACTTCATGGCCGAAGAAGCCAGATCCGACGCGCCGGTCCTGATCGCCTACGACGGCTCCGATTACGCCAAGGCGGCGATAGCGCAGGCCGGCCGGCAGCTCCAGATGCCGCGAGCCGCGGTCGTCCTCTCGGTCTTCGAGCCCTTGGAGGCGCTCCCCTTCTGGGGAGTCGCATACGCGAGGGTGCCCGCCGGCTTCGCCGAGGAGGCGAAGCAGCAGGCAAGCGAGATCGCCGCCGAAGGCGCAGCCTTGGCCAAGGAGGCCGGCTTCGAGGCCGAGGCTTTCGTGATCGAAGGCAGCCCGGTTTGGAAGCGGATCATCGAGGTGGCGAAGGACCGTGGAGCCGGGGTGATCGTGATCGGCTCGCATGGGCGAAGCGGAGTCAGCTACGTCGCGATGGGGAGCGTCGCCACCGCGGTCGCCCACCATGCCGATGTTCCCGTCTTGATCTGCCGCCTCGCGAACAAGTAGCAACCATCGAAAGCTTGCGTGTCGATCCTAATTTGACCTGGCACCTGATTCAGGAGCTCGCGACCGACTTCCAGCGCGTGAGCCGTTCCGCGATGAGCTCGGCGCGCTTCCGATCGTCGTCCCCGTCGAGGACGCTCACGTCCTCAGGATCGGCGCGCACATAGACACCGGACGTTCGAACGTTCAGTTCCGGCGAAGACTCGGATCGAGTCGTCCAGTACCCGGCAGCGCGATCCGGCGTCTCGATCAGGATCTGTCCCGTCCCGTCGAGCTGAGGCGCGTTGGGGTCCCGAGGCCGCTCCCCATTCCAGTAGTAGAAGACACCCGCAGGGTCTGACTTCTCTTTCGACGCCTCGCTCCAGTACCGCGCTGACAGCTTGCCGTCATCTTGCCACGAGCGGCCGGCCACGCCCAATGTCCCGTCACGATCCCGCGAGATCCGCAAGAGGCTCACGGCGGATGGTTCGTCCGAGCTGCGCTCCGTCAGCGAGAATTGCCACCAGGCACCCTCGATTCGGGCGAGTCGGCCCTCGCTCTCGATCGCCTTCCGGAGCTTGTCGTTGACGCTTCTCACCTCAGCGGCGGTCGTTGCCTGGTCGTAGCGCACGCTGGTGAGGCCGAGGAGGTCGCTGGGAAGCTTCGCGCCGTTCGCGTGGAGGATGAACGTGCGGCGCATTCCGAGGGCACTGCCGAAGAGACCGGCCTCGAAGACCACGTTGTCGCGCGGCGAGGCCTGGCCTTGCTCGCGGATCGGTGGTGGGGTCGCTCTCGGTCGTCCAGTCGTCCTGTGCGAACACAAACGCCGCGAAATCGACCTCGCGCGTCAGATCGATCAGCCGCTGCAATGTCGTCGTCCCCGGATTGAACGAAGTCGTCCAGGGCTCCACCTCCGCAACGCTTTCGAGTCCACGCGTCAGCGCCTGGAGGAGCTTCTCCTGCTTGCCTGAAGAGCCCAGGAAGATGCGCGGCTTTCCTGTGCCTTCCACCAGGCACCGAAAATATCGGAAGACGTCCCGATCGACAAAGCAGGAACTTCATGCCGGATGAGGGACTCCAACCCCCGACACGCGGACAATGATGACGGCGAGGAGGGGTCGTCTGAGGGGGACTATGCACGGATTGGGTGCCGTGAGGTGGCCTCAGTTCGGTCCGAAGTCGGGAGTTCGACGCACAGTTCGACGCACGGTTCATCCGGGCCGAGCTCGTAACGGGGGACTCTCAGGCTCCTCCCAGGTTCGAGTAGCAAGATCGCCTGGTGGCATCGGGCAGTGACGGAAACGGCCCCACCCGTGTCCTCGTCGTCGATGACGAGCTCAACATCGCCGAACTGGTCTCGGCGGCGCTGCGCTACGACGGCTTCGAGGTCGCAACGGCCGCCAGCGGCTCGGAGGCTCTGAGTCGCGTCCGCCAGCGCCGCCCTCACCTGATCGTCCTCGACGTGATGCTCCCCGACGTCGATGGGTTCGAGGTTGCCCGCCGGCTCGGTGGCGGTTCGGACCACCAGGTCCCGATCGTCTTCCTGACAGCCAAGGACGCAACTGAAGACAAGATCCGCGGGCTCACTCTCGGCGGCGATGACTATCTGTCGAAGCCCTTCAGCGTCGAGGAGTTGATCGCGCGCGTCCACACGATCCTTAGACGGGCGGGTGGTGCGGACGACGCGAAGCTCAGCTTCGCCGACCTGGAGCTTGACGAGGACACCCACGAGGTCTTCCGCGCGGGCCGGTCGATCGAATTGACCCACACCGAGTTCCGACTGCTCCGGTTCCTGCTCGCCAACCCGCGTCGTGCACTCAGGAGGTCCCAGATCCTCGACCACGTCTGGAACTACGACTTCGGCGGGGACGCACGCATCCTCGAGACCTACATCAGCTACCTGCGCAAGAAGGTGGACGGCGAGGGGCCGCCGCTGATCCACACCGTGCGCGGCGTGGGATATGCGCTCCGCGAGCCGCGCGACTGAGATGTCGATCCGCCTCCGCCTTCTGATCGGCGTGCTGGTGCTGACCGCCTCCGGGCTCGCCGCGACCGCTCTCGTTTCGCACGCCGCCCTGCGGTCATATCTCTCCGATCGTCTCGACCAGCAGGTGGAGAGCGCCGAGGAGCCGGTCGGGCGTTCGCTGATCGCCTCCGCGATCGAATCCGGGAAGGCGAAGCCGTTCGGAACCCTGCCGAATGGCAGCAAGCTGAGGCCGCCGAGCGGTGCCCGTCAGGACGCCCAGGCGGGCTTGCCGCCCGGCACCTACGGCGAGTTGCGCGACAAGGGCGGCAAGCTGCTCGCAAGGAAGCGGTTCTCGTATGGTGAAAGGGACCTTCCCACCGTCGAGCTCCCGGCCGATGTCCCCGTATCCACGCCCGGCTCCGCGAAGGTTGTCTCCGCGTCTTCCGCCTCCGGCTCCGACGATTTTCGGGTCGCGGCCTTCGCGCTGCCGCGAGACGGCGGGACCGTCGTCGTGGCGCTGCCCGAGCGGGAGATGAACCAGACGCTCTCCCGTCTCGGGACGATCGAGCTGATCGTCTCGGGCGGGGTGCTGCTCGCTGCAGCCCTGCTGACGCTCTGGGTGGTGAAGCTCGGGCTCTCTCCACTCGAGCGGATGCAGCGTGCGGCGCGAACGATCGCTGCTGGCGATCTCGGCAAGCGGGTCGAGCCGGCGAGCGAGCGCACAGAGGTCGGGCGCCTCGGTATCGCGCTGAACGAGATGCTGCGGCGGATCCAGGACGCCTTCGCCAAGCGCCAGGCCAGCGAGGAGCGGATGCGCCGCTTCCTGGCCGACGCCTCCCACGAGCTGCGCACCCCGCTCAGCTCGATGCGCGGCTACGCGGAGCTCTTCAGGCTCGGCATGGCCGACGATCCCGAGGAGCTCGCCAAGGCGATGGGCCGGATTGAGGGCGAGTCGGAGCGCATGGGGGAGCTCGTCGACGACCTGCTCACCCTGGCCCGGCTCGACCAGATTCGTGAGCCGGTGCGCGAACCGGTCGACCTGTCCGGGCTGATGCGGGAACTCGGCGACGACACCCGCATGAATGCGCCCGAGCGATCGATTGCCGTTCGCGTGAGCGGCGACCCAAAGGTCATCGGCGATGCCACCCAACTGCGGCGGGCGATCCGGAACCTGCTTTCGAACGCGATTCGCCATACCCCCGAGGGAACGCCGGTCGAAGTCTCCGTCCAAGAGCGCGAGGGCAAGGTGCAGCTCGACGTTCACGACCACGGGCCGGGGCTTCCGCCCGGCACCGAGCAAACCGTCTTCGAGCGTTTCTGGCGCGGCGACGCCGCGCGTGGACGTGCCGACGGTGGCTCCGGTCTCGGCCTCGCCATCGTCGCCGCGATCATCTCGGCTCACGGCGGCTCCTGCTCGGCCTCCTCACCCGAGGGCGGCGGGGCGCTGTTCGCGATCTCATTGCCAAGCAAAGCCTCAGTCGAGGAGGCCGTCCCGCCTGCCGGGCGGGATTCCCAGCCTTCTCTCAGCGGCCGATAACCGAAGTTTCAGGTTCCATCAGTGGGATGCACTGGAGCCTTGGTCGCGGGATCCCTCCCTACCCGCAAGACCGGCCAAGGCGGACGCTGCGGCCTGCGTGTGGTCGCGGCGCCTCCCCCAAAGGGCGGAGGGCTCCCTTACATCCCGGGGGCCCTCTGCCTCTGGCCAGAAGCTCTCAGCTAACTCCCAGCGATCCCTTGAGCTGTTTTCAGCTTCCTCGGCGAGCGTTGGCCGGCGATGTCAGCGAAGGCAAGAGAGCTACGCACCGCCCTCCGTCGTCCGTCGGTCCCGACCGCGATCCTGCTCGTCCTTTGCGGGATCGCGGTCGGGGTCGCTGTTGGTGTGATCGGCCCCGCCTCCGCCAAGCAGGCCCCGGCGACGACCGTGACGGCGGCGCGCGGCACGGTGCAGAAGACCGTCACCGGCAGCGGCTCGCTTGAAGCAGCGAGCACCGCCAACCTGAACTTCCAGACCAATGGAACGATCTCGCGGGTCTACGTCCATGCCGGCGAGCACGTCCAGAAGGGCCAGCTGCTGGCCACTCTCGACGACACCGACGCGCGGGCGTCGGTCTCCGAAGCCCAGGCCAATCTGGACTCGGCTCAGGCCAGCTTGCACAGCGCCAAGGTCGGCTCGACCTCCACGACGCAGAGCACGAGCAGCGGTCCAACCGCCAGCGGCACCGGGAGTTCGGGATCAACCGAATCCCCTGCTGCGAAGGCGGCCAATATCGCTTCGGCCGAGGCCAACCTCGAGAGCGCCCAGGTCGCTCTCGACAACGCCGAGTCCACTCTCGAGCAGACCAAGCTGCGGGCGACGATGGATGGCCTGGTCGCTTCCGTGTCCGGCGAAGCCGGACAGGCCGTGACGGCCGGAACGAACCTCGACACCTCCTCATCGGGCGGCGGCACCTCCGGAGCCACCGGCGGAACCTCCGGCACCTCGGCCGGGGCCAGCGCAAGCGGTACCGGGGGATCCAGCACCTCGAGCTCGTCGGGGTCCACGAGCTCGTCCTCGTCGAGCAGCACGAGCGCAGTGGTCGTGCTCGAGAACCTCGACCAGATGAAGCTCAGCGTCGACTTCAGCGAGGCCGACATCGCCGACATCAAGGTCGGCAAGCCGGCCAGCGTCACGGTGAGCGCGCTTGGAGACCGCCAGTTCGCGGCCAAGGTGACGGAGATCGGGCTGGTCTCCAGCTCCAGCAACGGGGTCGTCAGCTATCCGGTGACACTGGTCCTGACCCAGGACTCCTCACAGCTGAAGCCCGGCATGACCGGCTCGGCCAAGATCGTCGTGGCTCAGGCCGACGGTGTGATCGGGATCCCAAGCTCGGCGCTCACCGGCAACTCGGTCAAGGTCGAGCAGAATGGCGAGAGCGTCACCAAGCAGGTGACGACCGGCCTGGTCGGAGACAGCACGACCGAGATCACCAGCGGCTTAGCCGCCGGCGACAAGGTCGCGATCCAGACCCAGTCCGCCCTCGGAGGCGCCGGCGGCGCCTCCGGCCTCCCGTCCGGCGGCCCTCCAGGCGGTCTCAGCGGTGGCATCGGCGGAGGCGGCGGGCCGCCAGGAGGGTTCCCAGGCGGATGAGGGGGCCTCTGATTCAACTCGAGCGCCTCGAGCGCACCTACACCCTGCCGGGCATCGAGGTCCAGGCCCTGCGCGGGGTCTCCCTGCAGATCGAGCGCGGCGAGTTCGTGGCGATCATGGGCCCATCGGGCAGCGGCAAGTCGACGCATGATGAACATCCTCGGCTGCCTCGATGCGCCCACCGGCGGCCGCTATCTGCTCGACGGGATCGACGTCAGCACGATCGACGAGGACGGCCTGGCCGACCTGCGCAACCGCAAGATCGGCTTCGTCTTCCAGAGCTTCAACCTGGTTCCGCGCACCAGCGCGCTCGCCAACGTCGAGCTGCCGCTCGGCTACGCGGGCGTCCGGCGCGCGAGCGCCGGCGCGCGATGGCCGAGGCCGCGCTGGAGCTCGGTCGGCATGCTCGACCGCGCCGCCACCTTCCCGTCCGAGCTCTCCGGCGGCCAGCAGCAGCGGGTGGCGATCGCGCGCGCGCATCGTCACCAACCCGGCCTGATCATGGCCGACGAGCCGACCGGCAACCTCGACTCGCGCTCGAGCGAGGAGGTGCTCGGGCATCTTCGAGGCCCTCAACCCGCAGGGCCGGACGGTCGTCCTGATCACCCACGAGCACGCCGGTCGCGGCCCGCGCTCAGCGCACGTGGTACACTCGCCGACGGCCGATCGTCGGCGACGAGCGACGGCCCGTCGGCGCCCACGGCGAGCAGCTCGGCGCAAGCGAGAGGCGCTGAGCGGCTGATGGCGCGCGAGACGCTCCGAACCGCGCTCGCCGGGCTCGCTGCGAACAAGCTCCGCTCGGGCCTCACCGTGCTCGGGATGACGATCGGCGTTGGCTCCGTGATCGTTCTGATCGCGGTCGGCAACGGCTCCTCGAAGGCGGTGCAGTCGAGCATTCGAGGCTCGGGCACCAACACCCTGACCGTGATGCCACGGCCGGCAGCGGATTCGGCCTCCGAGCACGAGCAGCTCGGCCTCGGTCTCCCTGACCCTGGACGACGCCGAAGCGCTCGAAGACCCGACCCAGGCCCCCGACGTCGCCAGCGCCTCGCCCGGTCGTGAACGCCAGTCGGCGACCCTGGTCAACGGCTCGACGAGCTACCAGCCCTCGCAGGTCGTCGGCACGACGGCCTCCTACGCCGAGGCCGCAGACTACCAGGCCGCGAGCGGCCAGTTCATCACCGACCAGCGAGGTCGACACGCCGCGAGCGGGTCGCGGTGATCGGCCCGACCGTGGCCTCGAGCCTCTTTGCCGGCCAGGGCCCGGTTGGCCAGACGATCCAGATCAACGGCTCGAGCTTCCAGGTGATCGGGCGTGACGAAGTCGAAGGGCTCGAACGGCTTCCAGGACCAGGACGACGTCGTGATCGTCCCGATCACCGCGGTCGCAGGACACGCTGACCGGCTATGGCGACATCAACTCAGATCATCGTCCAGGCGACGTCCGCGCGACCAGCTCGACGCGGCCCAGACCGAGGTGACCTCGATCCTCTACGACCGCCACGACGTCACCGACCCGACCGACCCCGGCTTTCAGGTCATCAACCAGGGCTCGATCCTCGAGGCCTCAGCTCGACCAGCGAGGTCTTCACGACCCTGCTCGGCGCCGTGGCGGCGATCTCGCTGCTCGTCGGCGGGATCGGCGTGATGAACATCATGCTGGTCAGCGTCACCGAGCGGACCCGCGAGATCGGCATCCGCAAGGCCATCGGCGCGCGGCGCGGCGACATCCTCGCCCAGTTCCTGGCCGAGGCCGTGCTCGTCTCGCGTGCTCGGCGGTCTCGCCGGGGTCGCCGCCGGGATCGTCGCCAGCCGCTTCCGGATCGCCGGCGTCCAGCCCGTGATCGCGACCTACTCGATCTTCCTCGCCTTCGGCGCCGCGTCCGCTGCCGGGCTCTTCTTCGGCACCTATCCCGCCGGCCGCGCCGCGCGCCTGCGACCGATGGAGGCATTGCGCTTTGAGTGAGCAGACCACAACCCAAGCCGAGCAAACGACCGAGTTTCTCGAGTCCGATCCGCTGCTCGAGGATGGCGATTGGGCCGAGGCCGAGCACGCGCCGATCAATCGCCGGCGCGGCCTCACAGGCATGCTGACCCCGTTCCGGGTTGGTCTGCTCTGCCTACTGATCCTGGTCGCCGGCTTCATCGGCGGGGTCCTGGTGCAGAAGGGCAGCGGCGATGGCGGGAGCAGCTCGGCGATCCGTTCGGGTCCGGAGGCCTCCCGTCCTTTCTCAGCGGCGGTGCCGGCCCCGGCAACTCGACGATTGGCACTGTCTCGCGACGGTCGCCGGCGACGCTCTACGTGACTGACGCTCAGGGCAAGACGGTCAAGGTCCTGACCACCGGCGCGACCAAGGTCACCCGTACGACCGAGAGCAAGGCCCATGACGTCCATCCCGGGGATTCCGTGGTGATTCAGGGCGCGGCGCGGAAGAGCGGCACCGTCAAGGCCCAGTCGATCAGCGCCACGGCCTCGGGGGCCTCGACTGGCGCCATCACCAGTGGTGGCGGGTCCAGTGGGGGCTCGGCGAGCTCGGGCGGGGGGTCGAGCGCCGCTCAACCAGCTTTTCGGGAACTGAGCATGCTCGGAGCCTGAACGGATCAATCCAAGTGAAAGAGAGGAATCAGATGAATGCAAGGACGAAACGGCTCCGAAGGAGACCGATATGCGGGCTTAGTCGCGGCTGGCGCGCTCGTCGTAGGCCTCAGCGCCTGCGGCGGCGCCTCCAGCTCGAATGCCTCGGGCGGCAGCGCCTCGACGACGGCCAGCGGCGGTCCCGGTGGTCTTCAGCTCACCGACGCACAGCGCTCCTGCGTCGAGGGCAAGGGAGTCACGATCCCGAGCCCGAGCTCCGGCGGCCAGCCCCCATCAGGAGGTCCGCCCGCAGGCGGCGCGAACGGTCAGGACTTCCAGAAGATGCAGCAGGCCTTCAAGGACTGTGGCGTCAGCCTTCCCAATGGGCCCCAGGGCCGCGGCGGGAACTTCGACCCCTCCGGCGATGCGCAAGCAGATCAGCCAGTACGTGGCTTGCGTTCGCCAGAACGGCTATGACCTCCCCAGCCCGAACACCTCAGGAAACGGGCCCGTGTTCGACTCGTCGAAGGTCAACCAGAACGACCCGAAGTTCAAAGCAGCGAGTGCCAAGTGCCAGAACCTGCTCCCCTCGACGCCGCAGGGCGGCCCGCCCCAGTGACGTCGAATGAGTGATGAGACTGGTCCCATGGCCTCCCGGCCCTTGACCCGACTGAGTTCGACGCACAGTTCGACGCACGGTTTGCCATGGAGCAGATTCGCGAACCCAGAGCCTGTCATTGCCGACCGAACTGAGCCGATCTCAGCTGACGAATCTCCCCAACACGCGGATTCTTGACGCGGACTCGGAATCCGCGTGTTCGCACGTTGCGGAAAGTCCGATTTGCAGGCCCTTCATGCCGGAGGAGGGACTCGAACCCCCGACACGCGGATTATGATGACGGCGAGGAGGGGTCATCTGAGGCCGGATAGGCACGGCTCGGGTGTCGTGAGGTTCCCTCAGTTCGTGTTGAAGTCGGGAGTTGGACGCGCAATTCGACGCACGGTTTGGATCCAGCGGCTGCGTTTCGTACCCTTGGATCGCGATGAGCGAATCCCGAGAAATCGAGCTGGTTTTTGAGCCGCTTGAGGAAGGCGGCTACCACGTGTACGCCCCCGATCTTCCGGGTCTGCACACCCAGGGCGAGGACATCGACGACGCCGCCAGGAATGCCGAGGAAGCGCTGGCCCTCTACGTCGAGGGCGTTCGCGAGGACGGCGGGTCGCTCGACACCGGTGTGATCCGCCGGAAGTTCGCCCTGCCAGCGTGAGCCCTAGACAGCCGGTCGTCTCGGGCAATGTCCGTCGTGCGTGCGCTCGAGCGAGACGGCTGGTCGGTTGTCCGCCAACGCGGCAGTCACGTACGGCTGAAGAAGCCGGGGCGCCGACACGCCCTGGTGGTGCCGCTCCACAAAGAAGTCAGGAAGGGAACCCTTGCTGGAATCCTGCGCGATGCCGGACTCAGCTTGGACCAGTTGCGCAAGCTCCTTTGAGGAGAGGGCGCGACTGAGGTTCGCGGCTCCTTCTCGTGCAAAGCGAGCGCGGGCAGCGTCCCGGCCGAAGGAGTAGTCAGTAGCGGGCGAAGCGGTCCGTGTCGTCGTCGAAGCGGTTCACGAGCTCTCTCGACAGGGTGGGTCGCGTCTGGGTGATCGCGGCAAGGAAGTCATCGGTGGTGGCTCGATGGCTGCCCTCGCCGAAGGCCTCGCGCTCGAAAGCCGCCTGGGCCGCCTTGCGGGCAGCGAACTCGATGTCCGCGGGTGTGAAGAAGTCGGTTGCCTTCACCAGTGCGGACAGATCGATCTGACGGTCGGTTATCTCCTCGCAATACCGACCCCAGATGGCCTGCCGCGCGGCAGGGTCCGGCGGGCCGACCGGGAGCACGTAGTCGAACCGCCCCGGCCGCAGAAAGGCCGGGTCGAGTCGGCCGACCCAGTTCGTGGCGCACACCAGCAGGTGCTCGGGGGCCTCGCGGAGCCTCGGTATCTGCTTCAGGAACTCGTTGGTCACGCTCGGGCTGACCCGGCGCTCCGCATGACGGTCCGACGCCAAGTCCTCGACCTCATCGACGAACACGACTGCCGCACTGAGCTCGAGGATGCGGTCGAAAGCCGCGGCGAGCATGGTCGCGGTGCGGTCGGCTCCTTCCTCGGCCACCTCACTGGGTTGGATCTCCACGAAGGGCCAGCCGAGCCGCGAGGCGATGCCCTTGGCGAACGTCGTCTTGCCGGTCCCAGGTGGACCGAAGAGGACTATGGCGCGCGGTGGCGCGACCGAGTGCCGGGAGGCGAGCGCCGGCTCCTCGAGCGGCAGAATCACCCGGCGCTCGATGATCTGCTTGGCGTCCTCGAGGCCCTTCAGCTCGCTCCAGAGACCCGGGTTGATCGTCCGTCCCCAGACCGCCGCGAGGTCGGTTGGGACCGATGTGGTCGCGGTGACCGGGCGCTCCAGATAGCCGATTTCGCTGGGCCGGTAGTCCCAGCGCTCGAGGTGCTTGCGGCTTCGTTCGCTGTCGGTCACGAGCGCGCCCAAGCGTCGCGCTCCCCGCCCGGCAAGCAACTGCTCGACCCGGGCGAGCAGCCCATCGGCGATCGCTGTCTCCTCGGAGAGCCCGGGCAGCAGGGTGAGGCGATGCACCCAGCCGATTGCCGCGGAGGAGCTCCCGATCACGCTGCCCACGATGTCGCCTTCGATTTCCGCGACGACGGTGACGGAGGGGCCGAGCTCATCAGATCGACCGCCTGGTCGAGGGTCAGCCCACCGGCCTCCCCGGACTCGTCGGCGCGATCCCAAAGATCCAAGACTCGACCGAGGTCGCCCGGCTCGTAATCCCTGATCGTCGCTTTCGTCACAAGCAGATGGTTGCGCAGCTCGTCAACCAGTGTGCGCTGGTTGGCTTGCGGAGGTCAGGGTTCGTCCCTGCCGCTTTCGCGTGAAACCGGGCGTCCCGCTCAGACGGCGGCCATCGTGTTCGTTCCGAGCAATCGTCTTGCGGGCCAGCGGTAGATGGCGACCATGCGTCGGTGCGTCAGGAAATCGCGTGTTGTCGCCCCGCTCGCCAGGCACGATTCGCGCTGATCTCAATGCGCGGATTTCTGAGCCGGAAAAGAATTTCGCGTGCTGATCGAGATTCAGAAACGCCGATTTGCAGGCACTTCATGCCGGAGGAGGGACTCGAACCCCCGACACGCGGATTATGATTCCGCTGCTCTAACCGACTGAGCTACTCCGGCGGGGACGAAAAGCGTACCGGCGGTCAGGTCGCCAATGAGAAGCGAAGCTCGATCATCCCGTTGGCGAAGGGCCGGCTTCCGAGCAGCGTCATGCCCCTCTCGATCGGGCGGCTGAACAGCGGTTTGCCCGAGCCGAGGACGACCGGAACGACCGTCAACAGGAGCTCGTCGAGCAGGCCCGCATCCACCAGGTCGGAGGCGACCGGCCCGCCGCCCACGACCCAGAGGTCGCGGTCGCCGGCGGCGGCCACCATCTCGGCATGGATGTCGGCGACCGGACCGTTGTGGAAGCGGATGTCGGCGCCCTCGGTCGGCGGCAGCTCGCGGCTCGTCAGAACCCAGGTCGGTCGCTCGCC
Source organism: uncultured Solirubrobacterales bacterium (assembly GCA_963747425.1). Taxonomy (GTDB): domain Bacteria; phylum Actinomycetota; class Thermoleophilia; order Solirubrobacterales; family 70-9; genus DASUPK01. The sequence continues at coordinate 3,565 of CAVVFJ010000004.1, read as the reverse complement.
GTAGGGCCAGTCATGTCCGAGGATGTACTCGTAGGTCGAGGAGCCCATCACCAGGGCGCCGACCCCCTCGATGTAGGAGTCGATGGCGTCGAGCACCTTCTCGCCCGGGCCCTGATAGCCGGATTCGAATCCCGTCAGCCAGTCGATCTGGTCGTCTGAGTCGGCGATGAATCCGTCGAGGGTCGCCGCGCAGAAGTACTGCGTCTTCGCCACGGGCCCGATTCTGGCAGCGTCGGTGTTTCGCGTCCTGTAGCCCTTACGTAAGGGTTTCGAAGCCTTCTGTTCCTAGGTTGGCGCGCTTGGCCAACCCAGGAATGGAGGTTCCAATGACGACGATGAAACGCGCGGTGCTCGGCGGCGCGCTGGCGCTTGCCGCGCTTGCCGCGGCGGCGGGACCGGCCTCGGCCGCCGGCAGGAGCGCCGTCTACACCGAGAGCAACAGCGCCTCTCAAAACAAGGTGCTCGCGTTCGATCGAGCCGGCAACGGCTCGCTCCGGCCCGACGGGTCGTTTGCGACGGGCGGCACCGGGACCGGAGCGGGGCTCGGCAGCCAGGGGGCGCTCGCGCTGACGCGCGGCGGCCAGTTCCTCTACGCGGTGAACGCCGGCAGCGACAGCATCTCGGCGTTCGCCGTGGGTCCCCACGGGCTCCGCCTCAGGGGCACGGCGCCGTCGGGCGGCGACCAGCCGATCAGCCTGACGGCTCGGCGCGGGCTGCTCTACGCGCTGAACGCCGGCGCGGCACGATCAGCGGGTTCCGGGTCGCCCACGACGGCAGTCTCAGCCCACTGGCCGGCTCGACGACGCCGATCGCCGGATCGGGACCCGCCCAGGTCGAGTTCTCGCCCCGCGGTGACGTGCTGGTGGTCACCGACAAGAACACCAACACCATCGATACGTTCACGGTGGGCTCGAACGGCCTGCCGGGACCGGCTGTCTCTCATCCGTCCGAGGGGCAGACGCCGTTCGGATTCGAGTTCGACAAGCGCGGGCACCTGATCGTGTCCGAGGCCTTCGGTGGCGCGCCCGGCGCGAGCACCCTGTCCTCGTACTCGGTCGGCTCCGACGGCGCGCTCAGCACGATCAGCGCGTCGATCCCGGACAACCAGGCGGCCGCCTGCTGGGTCGCGGTGACGAAGAACGGGCGATTCGCCTACACGACCAACACCGGCAGCGGCTCGATCTCGAGCTACTCGGTCGGTCATGACGGATCGCTCGGCCTGCTGGCTCAGGTCGCGGCTGCGACCGGCGACGGCAGCACACCGACCGATCTGGCCCAGTCGGCCGGAGCGCGGGTGCTGTTCGCCCTGCTGCCCGGCACCGGCTCGGTCGGCGCCTTCAGGGTCGCCGGTAACGGCGGTCTCTAGCCCGTCGACCAGGTCGGCGGCGTGCCGGCGAGCGCAGTGGGGCTCGCCGCGCGGTAGATCCACGGGAACGGGCGGCCCGGCCACCTCTCGGCCGGGCCGCCCAGACCCGCGGCCCCAGAAGCCATGACAGCCTGTAACGCAACCAAGCCGACCGGGACCGACGATGAGTGACCGCCAGGGGGACACGCGGCTCCGTCCTCGTCGTCGACGACGAGCCGGTGATCACGGACGTCGTCTCCCGCTACCTCGAGCGGGCCGGCTACTCGACCCGCGTGGCCGCCGACGGCCTCGAGGCCCTCAGGCTGGCCACGGACGCGGCGCCCGACCTGGTCGTGCTCGATCTGATGCTCCCGGGCCTCGACGGCTTCGAGGTCCTGCGCGAGCTGCACGCGCGCCAGCCGACCCGGGTGATCATGCTGACCGCGAAGGGGGAGTCGAGCGACCGCGTCGCCGGCCTGCAGAGGGGCGCCGACGACTACGTGGTCAAGCCCTTCTCCCCCGCCGAGCTGGTTGCGCGAGTCGACGCTGTGCTCCGACGCGGCGATCCCGAGCCCGAGCGCGAGCCGGCGATCGCCTTCGACGACCTGGAGATCGACCCGGCCGCCCGCACGGTCACGGTCAGAGGCGGGCCCGCCAGCTCACCGTGCGCGAGTTCGACCTCCTGCTCTTCCTCGTCCGCCATCCGGGCCAGGCCTTCTCGCGGGACCAGCTGATGGACGCGGTCTGGGACTACGCCTTCTACACCGACACCTCCACCGTCACCGTCCACATGCGCAGGCTGCGGGCGAAGGTCGAAGCTCGATCCGTCGAGCCCCGCTGGCTGCAGACCGTCTGGGGCGTCGGCTACCGGTTCCAGCCATGAGGGCGCACCTGCTCGCCGCCGCGGTCTTCCTCGCCGTCTGCGGCCTCCCGGTGGTTGTGCTCTCCCACCTGCTTGCGCGCCACCGGCGGCGGCTCGGTTCACTCTCGCATCAGTTCGCAGCCGGCGTGGCTCTGATCTTCGGCCTCGCCCTGGCGGAGTCGGCGCCGTGGCGCTCCTGATGTTCGTCTCGGCCACGACGCCTATCTGCTCGCGACCCTGCTCGCCTTCGCCTGCGCGCTGCCGGTCTACTCCTCGTGGCTGATCAGCCGCGGGATCAGGGCGGACGTCGAGATCGTCCGCGACGCCTTGCGGGCAGTGGGCCAGGGCGCACCTCCGCGCGGCGCCATCGAGACCGGCGGACGGGACGAGATCGCCGAGCTCGCGCGCGCCGCGGAGTAGATGAGCGGCCGGCTCGCCGAGCACGAGGCCGGACGCGCCGCCTCGGAGCACGCTCGTCGGGACCTGATCGCGGCGATCTCCCACGACCTGAGAACCCCGCTGACCTCGCTCCAGCTGCTGGCCCAGGGGATCGACGACGGGGTGCTGGACTCCCGCGCGGGGGAGCGCGGCTCGCGGAGGAGATCAGCCTGCACGTTGGCGCGCTGACGGCGATGGTCGACGATCTTTTCGAGCTCACCCGGCTGGAGGCGGGGGAGATCCAGTGGTCGATGCAACGGGTCTGGCTCGACGAGCTGGTCGGCGAGACGGTCGAGTCGATGCGACCGCAGGCGGCGGCCAAGGGAATCTCGGTTAGAGCCCGCATCCCCAGCGGGCTCGCACCCGCGGAGGCCAACCCGGAGAAGCTCCAGCGGGTTCTCTTCAACCTGATCCAGAACGCGATCCGCCACACGCCAGCGGACGGCAGCGTGATGGTCGCGGCGGAACGGGCCGGCGAGGCGATCGAAATCGAGGTCGCCGATACAGGCAGCGGGATCCCGGCCGGCGATCGCGACCGGGTCTTCGAGCCTTTCTTCCGGGGCGACGCCTCGCGGGCGAGCGGCGGATCGGGCCTCGGCCTCTCGATCTGCCGGGCGATCATCGCGGTGCACGGCGGGCGCATCTGGCTCGACGAGCACGGCGGCGGCACGCGGGTCAGGTTCACGCTGCCGCAGGCTCGGCGCGGACGCCGGGCGCTCCGGGGTCGTCGGCCGGCGCGCGCGCTCCTCTGAGCCGGAAGGGCGGCGGTAAATAGGCTGCCCGCATGGACGACCTCGCCCGAGCCGTGCGCGCCGTGGTGCGGGATTGCCTCGCCGTAAAGGATGGGGAGGAGGTGCTCGTCGTCTGCAACCCCGCCACCCAGCACCTGGGGGAGCGGCTGCGCGAGGAGGCCGCCGACG
>CAVVFJ010000003.1:0-59658 GCA_963747425.1 uncultured Solirubrobacterales bacterium | reverse complement strand
AGACGCTCCGGGTCAGCGCCCGCACGGGCGAGGGCGTCGATCCTTGGCGCGAGCGCCTCCTGGCCGTCTAGGTAGAGGCGGAGTCCTCGGCGTCCTTCGCATCGGTGACCGCCCAACCGACGCGCTCGATCAGCTGCGCGGCGTGGTGGTCGCTGGCCAGGTGCTCCGGTTGAACATTCTCGGCGAGCGTCACGGCAGATTCTCGGTCGTCGCTGCCGTTGCTGCTGACGATGATTGTGGGCATGAGTTCGTTCCTTCCAATCGAGTTGGACAGCTTCGGCGCTCCGGCTTCGGCTAGCGGTTTACGTCGCGTGGGACGAGTGGGGCCCGGCGCTCCCGATGGAGCCGGGCGACCTCGTCCAGAACCTCACGGCGGGTGCCGAACTTGCGCTCGTACCCACGCACTCGCTTGATCGTGTCGACGTCTGCCTTGTCGAGCGCTGCGATGACCCCGTCCACGTCGAGTGCGTCGTAGCCTGGAATTGGCTCATCCTGGCGCATCCAGCGGAGCTTGTCGGACACCACGCGGCGGTCCTGGTGAGAGCGCTCGTAGCTCTCCACCTCCGCCAGCTCGACCTGGGAATGGTCTGAGAGCGACGCGACCACTTCCTTGTCCTTGAGCTTGTCGTAGCCGGCAAACGGCTCGTTCATCGTGGCAGTGGTCATTGTGTCTCCATTCCTGGAGCCCCCGCCGGGACGATTGAGGGGGGCGGGATCGGTGTGGCGGCCGGCATCGGCGATGCAGCTGGAATCGGAGACGCCGGAGGAATCGGTGTGAGTTCCGTGGCCATGTAGACACCCTACCACTGATTCATGAAATACTTTTCTAGCGAAATGGAGCAACACTCGAAGCAAAGCGCTCCCCGCTGGGACTTTCTGACGAACCACGCACATGTCCTGGTCTGCGTGGCTCGCGACCCCGGCATCCGCCTGCGCGACATCGCCACCGCCGTCGGCATCACCGAGCGCGCCGCCCACCGGATCCTGTCCGAGCTCGTCGACGAGGGCTACGTGGTCCGTGAGCGGCGGGGCCGCCGCAACCAATACAAGGTCAAGACCAAACTGCCGCTACCCCACCCCCTCGCCGAGGAGCGCGACGTGGGGGATTTGCTCGCGGTCCTGCGGTAAGCGACTCGAATCCTCTGGGTGATCAGTGCGGGACCTTCACCGTCTCTGGGACCGCCTGATCGAGCGCAGGACCAGCAGGGCGACCAGCGCGACGATCTGCCCGCCGAGGATCACCCGGTTCAGATCGAGCGCGGACTCCCAGTGCACCTCCTCGCCGCGGATCACATAGGCCCCGACCGGCCGGGCGCGCAGGCCGAAGCCGCCACCTCCGCCCGTTTTGCCCTCCTCCTCGCCGCTGCCGCCACCGGCGCCGCCCTGAACCGAGGCGGCCGGAATCACCGTCACCCCGTTGCGCTCGTAGGGCTCGCCGTAGACGCGTCGCACCGTCAGCGACTCGCGTGCGGCCTCGATCGTCTCCTTCGCGTCCATCCTCGCCTCCTGTCACGTGTGGGTCACCTTGCCCAAGTGTGACGAGGAGTCGGGGGCGGCCGGTCCCGACTGTCTCGGCGCCGGCCGCCCCCGCGCCAGCTCCTACGTGCGCCAGCCGTCGAGCGCGATGTAGGCCGCCGTGTTCCCGTTCGGGTTCACCAGGATCACCGGCGACAGGCAGGTCGCCGGCAGGGTGACGCGGTCGACGATCCGCGCATCGCCATCGCGCGCGATCGGGACCTGGCCGGTCGTTGCCGCGGCCATCGTGTCCGAATCGGCGCCGCAGTAGAGCGAGGCGCTGATCGTCGTCACCGGACCGGGCGTGCCGTTGCCGGGCGCGACCGGGATCACCAGCCCCCTGACCCGCAGGTCCAGCCTGCCGCGCTCGCTGAGCCGCACCTGGCCCTCCTTCAGGACCCAGGGCGCGCCACCCGGGGCGACGCCGTGGAACATCGGATCGGTGGGCACCGACGGCGCGAGCGATTCGCTGATCAGCTGCCCGCCATGATCGCCGTCGCGTTTCCCATGCTCCTGGCCGAGCGCGCTCAACGCCCCGACCGCGAACGCGGTCGTAAGCGCGGCGAGCGCGGCGACGAATACGGCGGTCGGAATCCGCTTCGAGATTCGCATCCGTTCCCTCCTGTGGTTACGTCTCCCCAAGAGAGCTACGGGCGGCGGTTCCGAAAGGTTTGCCCAATCGTCTGGCTCGTCTTCGACGGCCTCCGGGCGACGATCCTCTGGCGCCTCGCCCGGATCATCATGTGTAGGCATCGGATTAGCGTGCGGCGCGGCGCCCGCTTTCACGCGAAAGCAGGAGCCTAGGCTTGCAAGAGCCGGCTCGCAGACGCTAGGTTTCCCACAACGATCCAGCTAGAGGGAGGATTGAGATGCGGCGACGGTCCGGGAGCATCGTTCAACCGACAGGTCGGGAACGCCGTGCCCTGAGGCGTATCGCGCTTGCCGCATCGCTTGCCGGGTTCTCGCTGGCCGCGAGCGCCTCGCCGGCCTCGGCGGCGGTGACGATCGGTCAGCTCGACCCCGGTGTACCGACAACCACCTGCGCCACCCAGGACTTCGATGGCCTGCAGGCGAGCATTACCTCGGGCACCAGCTACCTCGTCCCGGCGGCCGGAACGCTCACCTCCTGGAGCCACAATGCCCGCGCCGCCAGCGGGCAACAGCTGACGATGAAGGTCTTCCGCAAGGTCGCCGACCCCGCGACCTACCAGGTCGTCGGCCACGACGGGCCTCGGAATCTGACCGGGGGAGTCCTCAACACGTTCCCGACCAACATCGCCGTGCAGCCCGGCGACGTGCTCGGGCTCAACACCCGCTCACCGACTGCCACCGCGTGTGGCTTCGGAGCCGCTCCCGGGGACACGATTATCATCCATGGCCCCGCCCTGCCGGACGGCACCTTGATCCCCGGCCTGCAGGATGGCGACTCGGGTGCCTTCGGCATGCCCGATGACAGCGTGAGATTCAACATCAGCGCCGTCGTCGAGCCCACCAACGCCTTCACCCTCGGCACGCTAACCCGCAACAAGAAGAAGGGCACCGTGACCCTCAACCTCACGCTCCCCAACTCGGGCGAGCTGAGCGCCTCGGGCAAGGGCGTCAAGGCGGCCTCCGCCGCGATCAGCAAGGCGGTCGCCGCCGGTCCGGCGCAGCTGCTGATCAAGGCGAAGGGAAAGAAGAAGAAGAGAAGCTCAAGAAGAAGGGCAAGGTCAAGCTCAACGTCTCCGTCGCCTACACACCTACCGGCGGGGACCCGAGCACGCAGTCGGTGAAGGTGAAGCTGAAGAAGAAGCGCAAGAAGGGTTAGTTCTCGCTGTCGCTTCGCGCGAAAAGCGGCAGCGGCGGGATCAGCAGATACGGGGCAGCGGGTCTCCGGCCAGCATGTCCACTACCCGCGAGCCACCGAAAGCTGGTCTCGAGCACGACCAGGCCCGGCGGCTCCGGCGTCACCTCCGCAATGATCGCCGCTTCTCGGCCCAGTGGGTGCGAGCGGAGGGCGGCGAGGGCGGCGTTGGCTGAGTCGGGAGCGACGATCGCGATCAGCTTTCCTTCGTTCGCGACGTAGATCGGGTCGATGCCGAGGATCTCGCAGGCGCCCGTGACCTCCGGGCGGATCGGGAGCTCGGACTCCTGGATCGTCATGCCGACCTCGGCGGTCAGGGCGAGCTCGGCGAGGACTGTGGCGAGGCCTCCGCGGGTCGGGTCGCGCAGGCAGCGGACGCCGACCACGTCGTTGAGGAGGACGTCGACCAGGCCGTTGAGGGGCGCGGTGTCGGACTCCAGCTCGACCTCGAGCTCCAGCTCGCCGCGGGCGATCATCACGGCCATGCCGTGGTCGCCGATCGGGCCGGAGACGAGGACCTTGTCGCCGGGGCGGATCGCGCGGGGGCCGATGATGTGCTCGTGCTCGACGACGCCGACCCCCGAGGTGTTGATGTAGAGCCCGTCGGCCTTGCCGTGCTCGACGACCTTGGTGTCGCCGGTGGCGATCCGGACGTCGGCGGTCTCGGCGGCGCGGGCCATCGAGGTGGCGATCCGCTCCAGGTCGGCGACCGGCAGGCCCTCCTCGATGATGAAGCTCGCCGAGAGGGCGAGCGGCGTCGCGCCGGTCATCGCCAGGTCGTTGATCGTGCCGTTGACTGCGAGCTCGCCGATGTCGCCGCCGGGGAAGAAGAGCGGGCGGACGACGAAGGAGTCGGTGGTGAAGGCGAGCTGGTCCTTGCCGGTGCCGACCAGGGCGCTGTCGCCGAGCGGCGCCAGCAGCTCGTTGGAGAACTCGCGGACGAAGATCCCCTCGATCAGGTCGTGGGAGGCCTTGCCGCCGGCGCCGTGGCTCAGGGTGATGCGCTCGTCGAGGACCTTGCGGCGCGGACGGCGCCGGCGCGCCTCGATCGCCTCGAGGACCTCCTCCTCAGACCGCGACACTCTCGTCCTTCCGCCGTCCGGCGTGGCGGCCGTAGTTGAAGTAGGCGGCGCAGGCGCCCTCGCTGGAGACCATGCAGGTGCCGATCGGGTGCTCGGGCGTGCAGGCGGTGCCGAACACCTTGCACTCCCAGGGGCGGATCACGCCCTTCAGCACCTCGCCGCACTGGCAGGCCTTGGGGTCGGCGACGCGGATGCCGGGGACATCGAAGCGGACCTCGGCGTCCCAGTCGGCGAACTCGGGCCGGACCTTCAGGGCGCTCTGGGAGATGAAGCCGAGGCCGCGCCACTCGAAGGTGGTGCGGAGCTCCATCGTCTCGGCGATCGCGGCGAGCGCGGCCGGGTTGCCCTCGGGCCGGACCACGCGCTGGTACTGGTTCTCGACCTCGCAGCGGCCTTCGGCGAGCTGGCGGAGCAGCAGGTGGACGCCCTGGAGGACGTCGAGCGGCTCGAAGCCGGAGACGACCACCGGCTTGCGGTGCTCCTCGGCGATGAAGCGGTACGGGCGCAGGCCGATCACGGTGGAGACGTGGCCCGGGCCGATGAAGCCGTCGAGGCGCAGGTCGGGGGAGTCGAGGATCGCCCGGATCGCCGGGACGATCGTGACGTGGTTGCAGAAGGCCGAGAAGTTCCGGATGCCTTCGGCGCGGGCGCGCTTCAGCGTGATCGCGGTGGACGGGGCAGTGGTCTCGAAGCCGATCGCGAAGAAGACGACCTCGCGGTCGGGGTTCTCGCGGGCGATCTTCAGGGCGTCGAGCGGCGAGTAGACCATCCGCACGTCGGCGCCGCGCGCCTTGGCGTCGAGCAGCGAGCCGTTCGACGACGGCACCCGCATCATGTCGCCGAAGGTGGTGAAGATCACCTCGGGGCGCTCGGCGATAGCGATCGCGTCGTCCTGGCGGCCCATCGGGATCACGCAGACCGGGCAGCCGGGGCCGTGGACCAGCTCGACGTTGCCGGGCAGCAGGTCCTCGACGCCGTGCTTGTAGATGGAGTGGGTGTGGCCGCCGCAGACCTCCATCAGCTTGTAGGTGCGGCCGGGCTCGGCCAGCTCCGCGATCTCCGCCGCCAGGCGCTTGGCCAGGGCCGGGTCGCGGTACTCGTCGACGAACCTCATACGCCGGGCGGGCCGCCGCGGTCGCCGATCGCGTCGAGCAGCAGGTGGTAGATCGTCGCCTGGGCCTCCTGGATGCGAGGGATGTGGTCGGAGGGGACGACGAAGAGGTGGTCGAGGGCATCGAGCGAGGCGAGCTGCCCGCCCTCGTAGCCGGCCATCGCCACCGTGGTCATGCCCTGGCGATGGGCCTGATCGATCGCTTGGACCACGTTCGGGGAGCCGCCGCTGGTGGAGATGGCGATCGCGACGTCGCCGGGCCGGGCGAGGGCGATCAGCTGGCGGGCGAAGATCTGCTCCGTGCCGATGTCGTTGGCGACCGCGGTGACGGTGGCCGCGTCGTTGTTGAGCGCGACCGCCGGCCAGCCCCGGCCGAGCGCGTCGGTGGCGAGGTCCTGGGCGTCGGTCGCCGAGCCGCCATTGCCGAAGGCGAGCAGGCGGGCGCCGGCGTCGAGCTGCCGGCGGAGCTTGTCGGCGGTGCGGGCGATCGCGCCGGTGTCGATCGCCGCCCGGAGGGCGGTCACCTCGCCGGCCTTCTCGAGGGTGGAAGCTCCGACGTCGGCGAGCACGGAGTCCAGACCGTTCCCGCCGGATGCCTGGAAGGGGTAGAGGAAGTCCGTCGGCTCGTCCGGGACCTTCTCCAGCGCGACCCCGGCGTGGCAGAGAACCATGTCCCCTCGCTGCACGCCCTCGACCAGGTCGATCGCAACCTGCTCGAAGGCGCCGTCCTTCTCGATCACGGCCGTTGGCCCCTGCACTTCGACGACCCTCACGGTCACCGCGGCGTCGCCGCAGGTGATGCAGGCCTCGGGATCGTCGGCGGCGGTCGCCTCGGGCGCGGCCTCCTCCAGCAGCCCAGGCTGCTCGAAGAAGACGTGGACCAGCTCCCAGAGCACGTGGTAGGCGGTCTCCTGGGTCTCCTGCACGATCGCGGGATCGTCGCTGGGAACGGCGAAGACGTTGTCCGGCGCGGGATCGCCCGCCCGCATCTCGATGGTCAGCAACCCCCTGGCGCGAGCCGCCTCGATGAAGCGCGAGGTCTGAGGGTCGGTAGTGCCATGGCAGATCGCCAGGGCGATGTCGTCGGGGCCGGCGATTTGCGAGAGCGTGGTGGCGCCGGTGGGATCGTTGCTCGGCGCGATCGCGGGAAGCGCCCGCTTGCCGACGATCACCGGGTGCATGAACTCGACGGCGGCGTGGGCCGCGTCGGTCGCGGCGGGGCCGGCGCCGAAGGGGATCAGCGTGCCGCCGCGCGCGAAGGCTCGGGCCATCGCGTGGCAGGCGCGGGCGAGCTCGGCGGCCTCGCGCTGGAAGAAGTCGCCGACGACGCGCGAGCGCTGGGCGATCGCCTCGTCGAGGGAGGCGCAGCCGATCCGCGGCTGCTCAGTCGATCGCGCTGGTCTTGAGATCGGCGAGCTCCTCCTCGTAGGTCTGTCCCAGGGCCTCGAGTGCCCTGAGCGTCTGGCGCGCCTCGCCCTCGTCGATCCTGGAGATCGCGAAGCCGACGTGGATCAGCACCCAGTCGCCGACGCTGACCGCCTCCGTGCCTTCCCAGAGCAGGCCGACGTCGCAGTTCCGCCGCACGCCCGAGACGTCGACCTTGGCGACGCGGTTCTCCGTGTCGACGATCTCGACGATCTGGCCGGGGATCCCAAGGCACATCGCTAATCGACTCTCCTCGCCGCGATCGCGGCCTGGCCGAAGCTGATGCCGCCGTCGTTCGGGGGAACGCGACGGTGGGTCAGCACACCGAACCCCAAGCTACCGAGTCTGCGGCTGACGCTCCAGAGCAGGCGCAGGTTCTGGAAGCTGCCGCCGGAGAGGACTACCTTCGGCAGCAGCCCCTCCGGCATCCGGGCCTCTGTCGCCTCGGCACAGACCTGCGCCGCGACGGCTGCCACGCCCTCGTGGAACGCCGCCGCGATCCGGTCGCGAGGGCGGCCGGCCTCCAGGTCGTCGTGGGCCGCGGCGATCAAGTCAGCGCCAATGATGCGCCCATTCTCGATCCGGCAGGGATAGGGATCGGCATGCGCGTCGCCGGCGAGCAGCTCGAGCTCGATCGCGGCCTGGCCCTCGTAGCTGACCTGCTCGCGGACGCCGAGCAGGGCGGCGGCGGCGTCGAAGAGGCGGCCCATCCCGGAGGAGAGCGGGGCGTTCACCTTCAGGCTCTGCCGGACCTCCGGCCAGTGCTCGAACGGGACCGGGCGCTCCGCGGCCTCGAGGTAGGCGGCCGCCGTCCGCCAGGGCTCACGGATCGCCGCCTCGCCGCCGGGGAGCGGGACCGGGTCGAGGTGGGCGAGGCGCTCATAGCGATCGAGCGAGGCCCAGAGCAGCTCACCGCCCCAGATCGTGCCGTCGGGCCCGTAGCCGGTGCCGTCGAAGACGAGCGCCAGCGCCGGCGCCGGCTCGCCGTGCTCCGCGAGGCAGGCGGCAGCGTGAGCGTGGTGGTGCTGGACGGCGATCGTCTCGGCGTCCTGCTCAAGAGCCCAGCGCGTCGAGAGGTAGTCGGGGTGGAGATCGTGCGCGATCGCCTCGGGCTCCACGCCGAGCATCTCCAGATAGAGGGCGAGATCGGATCGGAAGGCCTCGTAGGCGAGCGGCGAGTCGAGGTCGCCGAGGTGGGGGGAGAGGAAGGCTCGCTCGTCCCGGACGACGCAGAAGGTGCTCTTCAGCTCCGCCCCGGTGGCCAGGATGGGAGCCGATCCGGAGCGAAAGAGCGGCAGCGCCTTTGGGGTCAGACCCCGCGAGCGCCGGACGTACAGCTGCCGCCGCACCACCGAGTCCTCGCAGCGGCGGTGGATCGGGCGGTCGTGGGAGAGGAACGCGTCGGCGATGTCGCCGAGGCGCTCGCGGGCCTCGTCGTCGCCGGTCGCGATCGGCTCGTCCGAGCGGTTGCCCGAGGTCATCACCAGCGGGCGGCCGGCATCGGCGCAGAGCAGATGATGGAGCGGGGTGTAGGGGGCCATCACGCCGAGCCACTCGGTGCCGGGGGCCACCGATGGCGCGATCGCGGTGTTGTGGCGCCGCCTGACGAGGACGATCGGCGCGGCAGACCCGGCAAGCAGCTCCCGCTCGCGCTCGTCGAGGTGCGCGATCTGATCAGGGGCGGCGGTCATCACGGCGAACGGCTTCTCCTCGCGGCGCTTCAGCGCGCGGAGCCGGGCGACGGCGCTCTCGTCGGTCGCGTCGCAGGCGAGGTGGTAGCCGCCCAGCCCCTTGACCGCGACGATCGCTCCCTCCAGCAGCAGCTCGACGGCCTCCTCCAGCGGCATCGAAAGCCGTGGCCCGCATTCGGGGCAGGCGATCGGCTCGGCGTGAAAGCGCCGGTCGGCCGGGTCCTCGTACTCGGCGCGGCACGCCTCGCACATCTCGAAGCCGGCCATCGTCGTGTTGGCGCGGTCGTATGGCGGCTGCCGCACGATCGCGAAGCGCGGCCCGCAGCGGGTGCAGTTGATGAACGGGTAGCGGTGGCGGCGGTCGGCCGGGTCCCAGAGCTCGCGCAGGCACTCCTCGCAGGTGGCGATGTCAGGTGGGATGAGGGCGCCGGCCGGGTCGCCGGCGCTCTGCTCGATCCGGAACTCCCGCTCTCCGCGCAGCGGCACCCCGGAGGTGGCGAGCTCCTCGACCGAGGCGTGCGGGGGCGCCTCCTCGACCAGCTCGCCCTCGAACAGCCCGAGCACGACCGGATCGCCCTCGACCTCGACGATCACGCCTCGGCCATCGTTGAGCGCGAAGCCGCCGAGCCCCCAACGCGTCGCGAGCCGGTGGACGAAGGGCCGGAAGCCGACTCCCTGCACGACCCCGCGTACGACGATCCGCCGTCTCTCGATCGTCTTGACCTCGTCCACCGATCAAGTATCCCGCTAGCGGGCCGAGGTTCAGTCGTCGCCCGGCTCGGCCTTCGTCGAGGTGTCAGAGCTCCCGCCGGTGGATGGCGCCGGCGCCGGGCTCGTTGGGGTGGGCGGCGCGGAGTTCAGGCTGCCCTTCGGCTTCGAATCGTCAGCCTGAGGCTGATCCGAAGACGAGTTGTCGGAGCCGGCGCCGCTCGAGACGGTTCCGGTGTAGCCCGGTCCCGCGGTCGAGGTGGTCTGCGTGGGCGCCTGGCTCTGCCGGCGTGGGCGATGCTCTCGATGAGCCCGCTTCGGCGAGAGCGATTCGCCCGCCGTGACCGGCTCGGAGGTGATCCCGATGCTCTCGCTCACCAACCCGTTTGCGAGCAGCGCGACGGCAACCGCGACCAGCAGGCCGATCAGGGCGAACAGGGGCCAGCGCAGGGTGGAGGCGGTCATCCCGGCGCACCTCCGGAATCGGCGGCCGCGCGGCGGGGGAGGGCGATCACCGCCCGGGCGCCGCCGCCCTCCCGATTGGCGATCGTGACCTCGCCGCCCCAGGCTGAGGCGAGCTCGCGCGCGATCGAGAGGCCGAGCCCGGTCCCCGGGCGGCCCTTGCGGCCGGCCCGGCCGCGATGGAACCTCTCGAAGACCATCTCCTCCTCACCGGGTTCGAGCCCGGGCCCGCGGTCGAGGACCTCGATTCGCTCGGGCGTCGTCACCACGCTGACCTCGGAGTCCGGCGGCGAATAGAGCACGGCGTTCTCGATCACGGAGTCGAGGACGCGATCGAAGTCCGAGCGGGCACAGACGCAGCTCGGGGCGCCGCCGTTCCGGGCGTGGGTCAGCTCGATGCCCGCGTCGCCCGCCGCCTTTCGCCAGCGGGTCACCGCCTGGTCCACACCGGCCTCGACGTTGATCACCTCGGCGGGCATCTCCCGCTCGCCCGCCCGGCTCAGGATGAGGAGCTCGTTGACGATGCTCGCCAGCCGGTCGACCTCCTTGAGCGCGGCATCGAGCTCCGCGGCCCGCGGATCGCCGGAGGGGACCTCGTCGCGGAGCTCCTCGAGCTGCAGGCGGATGCCCGTCAGCGGGGTGCGGAGCTGGTGCGAGGCGTCGGCCACGAAATCTCGCTGGCTTCCCAGCAGGCGCTCGAGCCGCTCGGTCATGCTGTTGAAGGAGCGCGCCAGTGCGCGCTGCTCGCTGCTCCCCTCGACCTTCGCCCGGGTGCCGAGGTCGCCCCCCTCGACCTGCTGTGCGGCTCGCTCGAGGCGCCCGATCGGCCGGGACGTCTCCCGTGCGATCAGGGCTCCGGCGAGCCCTCCGAGCAGGAGCACGATCGCTCCGAGGCCGACCAGGCGGACTATCGCCGAGTGGGTGGCGTCGCTGACCGCCGAGTTGCTCTGGGTCACCCGAACGGCGCCGATCGGCTTGCCTGTCTGCAGGATGGGCACCGCGGTGGCGAGCAGGTCCTCGCCGAGCGTGGCGCTCCGGCGGACCTCCTGAGAGGTCATCCCGTTGAGCGCCTTCGCCACCTCGGGGCGGGAGGAGTAGTCGACGCCGATCTCGGCGGGGATGCCGCTGTCGGCGATGACCGTTCCCTTGGCGTCGACCACGATCACGCGGCCGCGCTGCGCCTCGGCGGAGCGGACCACCAGGCGCTGCAGAGTTGCTGTCTGGGAGTGCTCCACAAGCTCGGGGGCGCTCGCCGCGACGACCTCCGCCTGGCTTCTGGCCTGCGACCGCACCTCGGAGTCGACCCGCTTGCCGAGGCTGACTCCGAGCGGCACGCCGAAGGCGACCAGCGCGAGCAGCAGCAGGTACGCCACCGCGATCGTCAATCCGAGCCGAAGGCTTACGGCGAACCGTCCTCGGGCGTGAGCAGGCGGAAGCCGACCCCGCGCAGCGTCTCGATGAAGCGTGGATTCGCGCTGTCGTCTCCCAGCTTGCGGCGGAGCGTCCGGATGTGCACGTCGAGTGTCTTGGTGGAGCCGAACCAGTTGACGTCCCAGACGCGGGACATCAGGTCCTCGCGGGTTACCACCTGGCCGGCGTTGCGCGCCAGCTCGGCGAGCAGGTCGAACTCCCTGCGCGCGAGCTTCACGGGCTCGCCGGAGAGCAGCACGGAGCGGGCGCCGGGGTCGATGCGCAGCGCGCCGACCTCGATCGGCTCCGCCGGGGCCTGGGAGTCCGAGCGCGCTCGCCGCAGGACGGCGCGGATCCTCGAGATCAGCTCGCGGGAGCTGAACGGCTTCACCACGTAGTCGTCCGCGCCGAGCTCGAGGCCCAGGACGCGGTCCATCTCCGTGCCCCGCGCGGTCAGCATGACGATCGGGACGTCTGAGCTCTTGCGCAGGGTCCGGCAGACATCGGACCCGTCCCCGTCCGGCAGGTTCAGGTCGAGCAGGACCAAATCGGGTTCCATCTGCCCGGCCGAGCTCACGGCCTCGGCTGCGGTGCGCGCAATCACCGGTTCGAATCCGTTGCGGCGCAGGGCCTTGGAGAAAGGCTCGTAGATGGCGGCCTCGTCCTCGACGAACAGAATCCGCCGCGAGGCCTGTGAGCCGGGCATACGAGCCAATGTAGCGCCGTATCCGATCGCCGCCGGCTCTCCGGGACATCCCTTCCCTTCTCTTTACCTGCCGCTCCCCGGGCCCTTGCCCCGCGCTACTGAGAATCCGGTCTCCCGTCAACGGACGTCAGGAGTGGAAGGTGCGGAACCTGAGGATCAAGATCGCCACGTTCGCGCTGGCCCTGGGCCTGGGTGGCCTGGGCGGCTACGCGATGAGCCAGAGCAAGAACTCGCAGGACGGCAATGGGGTGCTCGCGGAGGGCACCAAGGTGGTCCGGCGGACCATTCACGCGAAGAAGCCGAAGCCGACGCCGAAGGCCGTCCAGCAGGCACGGGCGGCCGCCAGCAGGCGGGCTCTCGCCTCCGAGCCGGTCTCCACCGGCTCGAGCGGCTCCACGTCCTCCGGATCGAGCGGCAGCGGCCGGCCGGTGCACACCGGCAGCAGCGGATCGTCAAGCCACTCGGGCGGCAGCAACCACAAGCCGGTCAACACCGGCAGCAGCGGCTCGTCGGGCGGTGGCTCGAGCAAGCCACCCGTCTCGACCGGATCGAGCGGCGCCTCCGGCGGTGCAGGCGGCGCGGCGGGCAACGACGGCGGCGAGAAGGAGGGCGGGGACGACTGAGCGCGTCCCGCCAACCCTTCCCAAACCCTAACCCGGAGTTCCACTGCCGCTTGAGGGGTGCTCTGCACACTCGCCGTAACACAGCACGATCGAAGGAGCAGATGCGGTGAAGGACTTCAGAACCAAACTCGCGGTTGCGGCGGTCGTCTTCGGCCTCGGCGGACTCGGTGGCTATGCGATGGCCTCGAATCCCGCCGGCCAAGTGCCGGTCACGGTCGCTCCGGCCGCGGCACACACCCAGGGCGGGCAGAGCTCGCCTCAAGTGACCACCGGCGCCAGCGGAGCCACGAGCGCTCAGGCGGTCAACGTGCCGGCCTCGCAGGTGCTGCCGCGCAGCACCAAGGTCGGCCAGGGCGGCCAGGATGACTGAGCGCCCGGAGGCGGGCACCCGCCCGCGCAAGCCGCGTCCCCTGCCGACGGTGCTGGCGGCGCTCGCCGTCTTCGGCGTCGCCTTCGAGTTCCTCGCCTTCCAGCTGAGCTCGGGCAGGGACCCGGCCGTCGGGGCCGTGGCGGCAGGCCAGCCACACCCGATCACCAGGCCCGCGAAGAAGCTGATCATCACCAAGGTGATCCCGGCGACCGGTGGCACCGCCGGCGCCTCCACCTCCAGCAACTCGACGTCCGGACCAGTCGCCGCGCCGGCGCCGGTGGCGACCTCCTCGTCATGACCCTCCACGACCTCAGCTTCGACGCGATGGGCTGCGAGGTCCGGGTGCTCGTCGGCGAGCCCCTGCCGGGCTCGCCTCCGGCCGGCGACGCGGCCGAGCGCAGCCGGGCGTTCATCGCAAACTTCGAGGCTGTTCTGTCGCGCTTCCGCGCCGACAGCGAGTTGACCTCGCTGAACGAGGATCCGCAGCCCGAGGTCTCCGCCTCGCCGCTTCTTCGCGACGCGGTCCGGGCGGGTCTGTGGGCGGCGGAGAGGACGGGCGGCCTGGTCGATCCGACCCTGCTCGACGCGATCGTCGCCGCGGGCTACTCGCAGTCGCGAGCCGGCGAGCAGCCGGTTCCGCTCGCGGACGCACTCGCACTCGCCCCGGAGCGCCGTCCCGCGCGCCCGCGCCGCACCGCCGAGTGGCAGCTGATCGAGGTCGACGACGAGGCGGGCACAATCCGCCGCCCGCCCGGAGTCGGCTTCGACACCGGCGGCAGCGGCAAGGGGCTGGCGGCCGATCTGATCGCCGAGCGGCTGCGGGGCTATTCCCGCTACGTGGTCGACTGCGGCGGCGACGTGCGCGTCGGGGGCTTCGCCCTCCAGCTCGACCCGTTTCCAATCCACGCCCGCCATCCGGTCGACGGCGAGGCAGCGGCGATCTTCTACGTGTCCACGGGCGGAATCGCGAGCTCCGGCATCGACACCCGCGTCTGGCGCCGCGACGACGGCTCCTTCGCCCATCACCTTCTCGACCCGAGCACCGGCGAGCCCGCCTGGACCGGTCTCGTCGGCGTGACCGCCCTTGGGGCCGACGCCCTCGAGGCAGAGACCCTCTCCAAGGCGGCCCTGCTGAGCGGCCCGAAGGCCGCTCGCGAGCTGCTCGCCGAACGCGGCGGGATGCTGGTGGACGAGACCGGCGAAGTCGAGCTCGTCGGGCCGGTTAGCGCCAAGCTCGTCGGCCGGCGAAGCCTCGGACTTCGCGCCGTCCCGGCGACCGCGGGTGGTGTCCGGCGATGAGCCAGGCTCTGACCCAGCATGCCTGGTGGCTTGCCAGCCGAGCCTCCGGCGTGGTCGCGCTCGGGCTGGTCACCATCTCCGTCGTCCTCGGCCTGATGATGGCCGGCAAGCTCTCCCGCAGGCCGGGCGCCGGGCGCGTCCTGAGCGCGATCCACGAACAGACCGCGCTCACCGGGCTGGTGGCGATCGCGGTGCACGGGCTCACGCTTCTCGGCGACCCCTGGCTCAACCCGGGCCCCGCGGGGATCGCGATCCCCTTCGTAATGGCCTACAAGACCCTCTGGGTCGGCTTCGGGATCACGGCCGGCTGGCTCGCGGCGCTGCTCGGACTGAGCTTCTACGCGCGCCGCCACATCGGCCCACGCCTCTGGCGGCGTGCCCACAAGGCGACGATCGTCGTCTACGCCCTCGGGGTCATGCATACGCTGGGCGCCGGAACGGACGCCTCGAGCCCCTGGCTCTTCTGGCCAGTGGTGGCCAGCGTCGCGGTCGTCGCCGTCCTCTTCGCGGCACGCGTCGTCCAGGGGATCCGCCGGGGACGAGCCCGTGCGAGAAAGGCCGGCGAGCGGCGCGGGGCGATCGAGGGCAGCGGCCGCGAGCTTCCGCCCGACGTCGAGATCCCGCCGCGGCATCGCCGCCGCGAGATCGAGGAGCCGGCGGTCGCATGAGGGGCGACGGTGTCCTGATCGTCGGCGGGGGCCTGGCCTCCCAGCGCTGCCTGGAGACGCTGCGGGCGCGCGGCTACGAGGGCAGGGTCGCGATGGTGTGCGGCGAGGCCGAGCTGCCCTACGACCGGCCGCCGCTCTCCAAGGAGCTGCTCGCCGGCGAGCTGGACGAATCCGAGGTCGGCTTCCGCCCGGCGCGGTGGTACGCGGACCAGCAGGTGGATCTGGTCTTCCGCCGCGCCGTGGGGCTCGATGCCAGGCGCCGCCGGGTGCGACTCGACGACGGCGGCGAGCTGGCCTATGAGGACCTGGTCATCGCCACGGGCAGCGCACCGCGGATCCTTCCCCAGCTCGAGGGCTACTCGAACGTTCACTACCTGCGGACCATCGCCGACGCGCGGAGGCTGCGGCCCGAGCTCCGCAAGGGGGTCAGGCTCGCCATCGTCGGAGCGGGCTTCATCGGCCAGGAGGTCGCGTCGACCGCTCGTGCGGCAGGCGCCGAGGTGACGATCGTCGAGGCGCTCCCGGCTCCGCTCGGGGCGGTTCTGGGCGAGCGGATCGGCCGGACCCTGATGGGAATGCATACCGACCAGGGGGTCGACGTCAGGCTCTCGACGAAGCTGGAGGGAGCTCGCGGCAACGGCTCGGTGGAGGAGCTGGAGCTGAGCGGCGGCGGGACCCTCGCCTGCGACGCGGTCGTGGTCGGCATCGGTGTCGCTCCCGACTCGGGCTGGCTGAAGGGAAGCCCACTCGGAACCGACGGAGTGATCACCGACGGTGCCGGGCGAACGCAGGTTCCACACGTCTTCGCGGCGGGCGACGTCGCCATCAGCTTCGATCATCGCCTCGGCACCCACCGGCGCAGCGAGCACTGGGACTCGGCGGCGCGACAGGGCGCGGACGTCGCGCGGGCCATCGTCGGTGAGCGGCCGCAGGCGGGGCCACTGCCGAGCTTCTGGAGCGACCAGTACGGGATACGCATCCAGTACTTCGGCCACGCCGATCTGGCCGACGAGATCACGATCGAGGGTCGACCCGCCGACCGCCGCTTCTCCGTCGCCTACACCCGGCAGGGGCGTCCCGTCGGCGTCCTCACCGTCGACGAGCCGCGCGCCTTCGCGCGGATCCGGAAGGAGATCGACCGAGCTTTTGCCAGCGAATCCAGCGAAAAGGAGAAACGATGAGCTACATACCAAAGGTGGACCGGAGCGCGTGCAGCGCGCACGGTGATTGCGTCGACATCGCCCCCGGGGTCTTCGCGTTGGGCGATACCGCGGAGGTGATCGGCGAGGGGTCGGACAAGGAGATCCTGAAGGCCGCGAAGGCCTGTCCCGCCCTCGCGATCGAGGTGATCGACTCGGAGACCGGCGAGACCGTCTACCCCTAGGTCAGAAGCCCCGGCGCTCCTTGTCGGTGTGGTCGACCTCCCGGGGGTGCTTGTGGAGCTCGATGCGGAGGCGGACCTCGTGGAACACGAAGAGGACGAGCAGGCCGACGCAGACGAAGCTGAGCGCCCCGAGCTCGAGCGGGCTGTAGGCCCCCCAGATCAGCCCGTACAGGTAGAGGCCGATGACGCCGGCGGCGAACACCCAGAACGCCACCCGGAATCTCGCGAATGTCTCTCTCATCTCCACTTGCTCAGCCTCTCAGATCTTCTCGGGGACCATCTCGATCGCCCCGCAGGGGCACTCCTTGACGCAGAGGCCGCAGCCCTTGCAGAAGTCCAGGTCGATCTCGTAGAGCTCGCCGGGCTGGCCGAGCTTGATCACGGCGTTGTCGGGGCAGACGCCGTAGCAGTTGTCGCAGCTGAAGCAGTTGCCGCAGGACATGCAGCGCCGCGCCTCATAGAGCGCGTTGGACTCGTCGAGCCCGCCGACGACCTCGTCGAAGGTGGAGCTCCGGCGCGCCGCCTCGAGCTCCGGCTGGACGGTCAGCGGCGCGTCGGCGTAGTACCAGGTGTTGAGCTGGTCGAAGCTGACGACCTCGTGCTTCGGCGGCGGCTCGTAGCTCTCGCCGCGCAGCCAGCCGTCGATGTTGCGGGCGGCCTTCTTGCCGTGGCCGACGCCGACGGTGACGGTGCGCTCGGCGGGGACCATGTCGCCGCCGGCGAAGACGCCCTGGTGCCCGGTCATCATGTTCGGCCCGACCTGGACGACGCCGTCCTCGACCTCGATCCCCGAGACGCCCTCGAGCAGCGAGAGGTCCGCCTCCTGGCCGAGCGCGAGGATCACCGAGTCGGCCTCGAGCTCCTCGAGCTCGCCGGTGGGCTGCGGGAAGCCGGTCTCGTCGAGCTCCATCTTCTCCACCGTGATGGTGTGGCCGTCGACCTGCTTGATGGTCTCGAGCCAGCGCATCATCACGCCCTCCTCCTCGGCCTCGGCGACCTCGAACTCGTGGGCGGGCATCTTGTCGCGGTTGCGGCGGTAGACGACGACCGCGTCGGTGGCGCCGAGCCGCTTGGCGGTGCGGGCCGCGTCCATCGCGGTGTTGCCGCCGCCGTAGACGACGACCCTGCGGCCCAGCAGCGGCTTCTCGTCGGCCTCCATCGACTCGAGGACCGAGACGGCGTCGAGGATGCGCGCGGCCTCGCCGGCCGGGATGTCGGCGTGCTTGCCGATGTGGGCGCCGACGGCGAGGAAGGCCGCGTCGAAGCCGCCCTCGGTCATCGCCTCCTCGATGTTCGTGACCTTCGTGTTCAGCTCGAGCTCGACGCCCATGTCGAGGATGCGCTGGACCTCGGCGTCGAGCACGTCGCGCGGCAGCCGGTAGGTCGGGATGCCGAAGCGCATCATGCCGCCGGCCATCGGGCCGGCCTCGTGGATCGTCACCTCGTGGCCGAGGCGGCGCAGGTGGTAGGCGGCGGAGAGCCCGGAGGGCCCGGCGCCGACGACCAGCACCCGCTTGCCGGAGGACTCGGCGGGCGGATCGAAGGACCAGCCCTGCTTGATCGCCTCGTCGCCGATGAAGCGCTCGACCGAGTGGATGCCGACGGCCTCGTCGAGCTCGCCGCGGTTGCAGGAGGTCTCGCAGGGGTGGTAACAGACGCGCCCCATGATCGCGGGGAAGGGGTTGTCCTCGACGATCTTCCGCCAGGCGCGCTCGTAGCCCTCGCCGCCGTCCTCGGCCTCGTAGAGCCAGGCCTGGCAGTTCTCGCCGGCGGGGCAGGCGTGGTTGCACGGGGGCAGCCGGTCGACGTACTGGGCGCGCTCGGTCCGCCAGCTGCCGGTCTTGTTGGCGAGGCTCGAGCCGACGTCGAGCGTGATCGCGTAGGGATGCGGAGGCCATCACTGCGGTCCGTGTGGTGTGTCGGCGAGCAGATCCGTCCGCCCCTCGTGGAGCAGGTCGGGCAGCGATCCGTAGCCGCCGTCCAGGCCGAAGCGCCGGATGTTGGCGTCGGCGCGGGCCTGGATCGCCTCGATCACGTCGGTCCGGGGCGGGTCCTTGAAGAGGTGCGCGTAGCGCTTCTGCAGCTTCAGGTACTCGGTCGACCGGCACCTGCTTGCGGATCTTCGAGACGCCGACCACCTCGCCGTCCTCGGCCTCGAAGACGGGGAAGATGCCGCTCTCCTTGGCGAGGCGGGCGATCTTGACCGTGTCGGCGGAGGCGGAGCCCCAGCCGAGCGGGCAGGGGACGAAGACGTGGAGGTAGCGGGCGCCCCGGAACTCCATCGCCTTCTCGACCTTGTACTCGAGGTCGCGCAGCTCGGCCACGGTCGCGGTCGCGACGTAGGGGATCTCGTGCGCCATCGCGATCAGCGGCGCGTTCTTGCCCTGGCCGAAGACGTTGCCCGGCTCGTCGCCGACGGGCTTGGTGTTGGCGGTGCGCGCGGCCGGCGGGGTCGCGCCCGAGCGCTGGACGCCGGTGTTCATGTAGGCCTCGTTGTCGTAACAGATGAACAGCACGTCGTCGTTTCGCTCGAACATCCCCGAGAGGCAGCCGAAGCCGATGTCGAGCGTGCCGCCGTCGCCGCCCTGCCCGACGACGCGGATGTCCTCGCGGCCCTTCGCCTTCAGCGCCGCGGCGATCCCGGTGCTGACCGCCGGCGCGTTGCCGAACAGCGAATGGATCCAGGGCAGCTGCCAGGAGCTCTCCGGATAGGGGGTCGAGAAGACCTCGAGGCAGCCCGTGGCGTTGGCCGCGATCAGCTTGCCCTTCGTGGCCCGCATCGCGGAGTCGAGGGCGAATCGGGCGCCGAGCGCCTCGCCGCATCCCTGGCAGGCGCGGTGCCCGCAGGTGAGCGTGTTGGAGCGCTCCATCCGCGCCTGCACCGAGCGCTTCTCCGGATCGAGCAGCCGGCCGCCGACCGCGTAGGTGCCCGTCTGGTAGAGCTTGACGTCCTGGTAGGGCATCAGTGCGGCTCCGCCGCGACCACGCCGAGGTCGCGGAGCATGTTCTCGGCATGCGGGCCGGGGGGCTTGCCGTTGCGCTCGCGGGCCAGCTCGCGCTGGACCAGTTCGGTGTCCAGGTCGAGGAAGTTGAGCGGCTCGAGCTCGTCGCGCCCGGCCTGCTCGAGAAGTCCGCTGCAGCGACTCGCGGGTGATCGCCCTCCCGCCCAGGCCGGCGATCACGGTGCTGCAGCGCGCGTGGCCGCCCACCATCGCCTCGTGGACGTCGGTGGAGACGATGCCGCCCCGGCCGGGGGCCAGGGCCTTCTCCAGGACCACCACGCGGCAGGCCCCGGCGAGAGCTTCGCGGACCTCCTCGAGGGGGAACGGCCGGAAGGACTTGATGCCGAGCGCGCCCACCCTGACGCCGGCGTCGCGCATCTCGTCGACGACCTCCTCGATCGTCCCCAGCACGGAGCCGAGCGCGACGATGATCGTCTCGGCGCCCTCGGTCCGGTAGCGGCGCACCAGGCCGCCGGAGGGTCGCCCGAAGTCGATCGCGAAGCGCTGGCGCGACCTCCGGGATCACGTCGAGCGCCTGCATCTGCTTGGCGTGGGCGAGGTACTTGACCTCGAAGAAGGCCTCGGGGCCGACCATCGCCCCGATCGTCATGGGGTCGGCGGGGTCGAGCAGCTGCCGGGGCTCGAACGGCGGCACGAACGCATCGACCTTCTCCTGGTCGGGGATGTCGACCTCGTCGTAGGCGTGGGTGAGGATGAAGCCGTCCATGCAGACCATCACCGGCAGCGAGAGCTGCTCGGCGATCCGGAAGGCCTGGATGTGCATGTCGAGCGCCTCCTGATTGGACTCGGCGTAGAGCTGGATCCAGCCGGAGTCGCGCATCGACATGGAGTCGGAGTGGTCGTTCCAGATGTTGATCGGCGCGCCGATCGCCCGGTTCGCGATCGTCATCACGATCGGCAGTCCCAGGCCTGAGGCGTTGTAGAGCGCCTCGGCCATGAAGAGGATGCCCTGGGAGGCCGTCGCCGTGTAGGTGCGGGCGCCGGTGGCGGACGCCCCGATCGCGGCGGAGAGCGCGCCGAACTCGGACTCGACCATCAGGTACTCGCACGGCGCCAGGTCGCCGGTCCGGACCAGGTCGGAGAGGTGCTCGACGATGTGGGTCTGCGGAGAGATCGGATAGGCGCTGATCACCTCGGGGCGGCAGAGCGCCACGGCCTCGGCGACGGCTCGGGAGCCCTCCTCCTGCCTAAGCACGGGTGAGCTCCCTGATCTCGTGCTGCACGAGCTCGTAGGCGACGTCGGCGGCGAGCATGTTGCGGTCGGCGACCTCGCCCGAGAACTTCTGGGCGATCGCCCGGACCACGGCCTGCAGCGAGACCGCGCCGGTCATCGCGGCGAACCCGCCGAGCAGCGCGGTGTTCGGCATCGGGCGGCGCAGCTGGCGGTTGGCGATCTCGCTCGCGGGCACGGTGAGCAGCCGCCCGGGGGCGAAGCCCGAGGCGAACTCGCCCAGCCCGAGGTCCTCAAAGCTGCGCGAGGTGTTGATCAGGACGTAGCCGCCCTCGCTGAGGCCGCTGAAGACCTTCACCTGGTGGAGCAGGGTGGGATCCTGGATGATCAGGGCGTCGGGCTCCGAGATCGGCTCGCGCACGCGGATCGCCTTGTCGTCGATCCGGCAGAAGGACGTGACGGGGGCGCCGGTGCGCTCCGAGCCGAAGGTGGGGAAGGCCTGCGCGTGCTCGCCGTCCTCGAAGGCGGCGATCGAGAGCATCTCCGCCGCGGTGACGACGCCCTGGCCGCCTCGACCGTGGATCCGTACCTGGAACATCTCAGGCCGTCTCCGTCGGCGCGCCTCCACCCTTCGTGGCGCCGGCGAGCTCGCCGAGCTCCGCGAGCGACTCCGCGATCCCGTCCCTCAGCACCTCGAGGTCGGGGACGGTGTCGCGGTCGGCGTTGATGCAGAAGTAGAGCGTCCCGTCGTAGCTGAATACCGCCAGCCCGATGGCGTGCGCGGCGGCGATCGGGACCAGCGGCCAGATCTCCTCGACCCTGGAGCCGAAGTAGTAGAGCGGCGTCTGCGGCCCGGGCACGTTGGTGATCGTCAGGTTGAAGAGGCGGGTCGCGAACAGCGAGCGCGCGACGAAGCTGTGCAGCACCGGCGGCATGTGCCGGCCGAGGTCGAGCAGCATGCTCGAGCCCTCGCCTGCGTCCCGGACTTGAGGCTCTCGGCCTCCTCGACCTGGAGCCCGTAGCGCTCGGCCGCATCTCGGCGGCGACCGGCAGGTGGACGAAGAGGGAGGAGATCCGGTTGCCCATCGCGAGGCGGTCCGCCGGCGGTGCGGATGTTGACCGGCACCATCGCGCGCAGGCCGGGCTCGCGGGATCTCCTCGCCGCGCTCGACAGCAGCCGGCGCAGCCCGCCGGCGGCCGCGGCCAGGACGACGTCGTTGACCGTTCCGCCGAGCGCGTGCTTGATCTCCTTCAGCTCCTCCAGCTCGATGGTGAGCACCGCGAGCCGGCGTCCCGCGCCGATCGGCCGGTTGAGGCTGGTCTCCGGCGCCGCGACCAGCTCGTCGCGGACGATCAGCTCGGCGAGGGCCGTGGAGCGACGGGCGGCGTCCCGGGCGCGCTCGGGTGGGTCGCGATCCCGACCGCGGACTCGGCGGCGTGGAGGCCGGCCTGCGCCGGCCCGCAGGGCCGCGTGGCCGACGGCCAGGTAGGGCCTCGCGAGCAGGGCGGCGGTGCGCCGCCAGCCCCGATCGGCGTCACGGCCGTGTTCGCGTCGGTGCTCGGCGGGCGGCCGTTCGAGGAGCCGTTCCGCGCCGTCCGGCCTCTCGCGCTCGGTGTCGAGCAGGATGGTCGCCATGTCGACCGAGCCGACCCCGTCGATCATGCAGTGGTGGGTCTTGGTGACCATCGCCCAGCGCCCGTCGGCCAGCTCGAGGACGCGATCTCCCACAGCGGCTTCGTCCGGTCGAGCCGCTGCGAGAAGTACTCGCCGGCCCACTCCATCAGCTCGTCGACGCCGCCCGGAGCGGGGAGGCCGGCGACCTAGACGTGGCGCTCGACCCGGAATCGCCGTCCTCCTCCCAGCTGGGCCAGTGCAGGCCGCCCGTGCGGGGCGCCGAGAGCCGCTGCGTGTAGCGCGGCAGGTCCGGCAGGCGGTCGATCACGTCCTCGCGGATCTGATCGAGCGGGGGTGCCCCGCCGCCGGGCTGGGGCTCCAGCAGCATGACCCCGCCGATGTGCATGTGGGCGCTCTGGTCGGCCTCCTCGAGCTCGAGGAAGGTCGCGTCGAGGGCGGTGAGCTGCTCGCCCATCGGCCCTAGCCCGCTCTGCGGCTGTCGAGCATGCACCCGGCGCTCGGCCGAGGCGATCAGCCGCCGGGCCCTATCGACCGCGTCGATGTTGACCGAGATCGCGTCGATGCCGGCCTCGACCAGCAGCTGGGCGTACTCGCGGTGCACCGAGGGCGCCTGGCCGCAGATCGAGGTGGCGAGGCCGAGCTCCTTCGCCTTCGGGATCAGCAGGCGCAGGTAGTCGGCGACGGCGGAGTCGCGCTCGTCGAAGAGCTCGGCGACGTCCTCGAAGTCGCGATCGGCGCCCGAGCATCAGCTGGGTGAGGTCGTTGGAGCCGATCGAGATGCCCTTGACGCCGAGCTCCGCGTACCGCTCCAGGTGGAAGTAGACGGAGGGGACCTCCGCCATCACCCAGAGCTCGAACCCGGGCAGGTCGAGCAGACCCTCGTCGCGCATCATGTCCCGGCAGGCGGTGAGCTCGCGCGGGGTGCGGACGAAGGGCAGCATCACGTGGAAGTTCGTGTGCCCCGCGTCCCAGACCTTGCGGATCGCCGCCAGCTCCAGGCGGAACAGGTCGGGCTCGCGCATGTAGCGGAGCGCGCCCCGGTAGCCGATCATCGGGTTCGACTCCTCGGGCTCGAAGCGATCGCCGCCCTCGAGGCCCCTGAACTCGTTCGAGCGGAAGTCGATCATCCGGTAGGTGATCGGCCGGGGGGAGAAGCCCTCGGCGAACTTCGTCAGGGCCTCGCCCATCCGGTCGACGAACTCGTCGCCCTTGCTCCTGCTCGATCAGCAGGCGCGGGTGCCGGCCCTCGAGCGCCTCGATCACCATCAGCTCGGCGCGCAGCAGGCCGACGCCGTCGACGTCCAGCTTCGTCGCCCGCTCGATCTGGGAGGGCTCCGAGAGGTTGACGAGCAGCTGGGTCGCGGTGACGGGTGCCCCACCCCCTAGGGGGGCGGGCCCGTCGTCCGCCTCGCCGACCAGGGCGACCTCGCCCTCGTAGACCGATCCGTGGGTTGCGTCGACCGTGACGAGCTCGCCGTCGCGCAGCTTCGAGGTCGCGTCGGCGGCGCCGACGACGCAGGGGATGCCGAGCTCGCGGGAGACGATTGCGGCGTGGCAGGTCATGCCGCCGGAGTCGGTGATGATCGCCGCGGAGCGCCGCATCAGCGGAACCCAGTCCGGGGCGGTCATGTGAGTGACGAGGACGTCGCCCTCCTTCAGGTCATTGCCCTTCGCGAGGTCGGAGATGATCTTCACCTCGCCATGGCCGATGCCGGGGGCCGCGCCGAGGCCGCGGACGATGGCCTCGCCCTCATGCTCGGCGAGCTCCTCGCTCTTGTCGCCGCCGGAGGCGGTGACCGGGCGTGATTGCAGCATCCAGGCGAGGCCCTCCTCGTCGAAGGCCCACTCGGTGTCCTGGGGGGTGCCGTAGTGCTCCTCGTCGCGGATTCCGAGCTTGGCAACTTGAAGGACCTCGTCGTCACTCAGCACAGGCTTCGTCGACTCGTCGCCGGAGAGCTCGCGGGTGCGGGTTCCGCCGTCGGGGAGCGGCTCGATCACCAGCTCCTTGCGCTTCACGTCGCGCTTGAGGATGTGGAGTGACTCCTTCTCGACCACGTAGCGATCGGGGGAGACCTGGCCCGAGACGACAGACTCGCCGAGTCCGAGGGAGCCCTCGATCACGAGGTGATCTCGGTCGCCCGAGGCCGGGTCGATGGTGAACATGACACCCGCGCGGGTGGAGAGGATCTGGATCTGGACGACGACGGCGATGTCCATGTCCGCCTGGCCGAAGCCCTGCTTGGCGCGATAGAAGACGGTCCGGGCGCCGAACAGCGAGGACCAGCAGCGACGGACGGCGTCGACGACCTCATCGGGGCCGCGGACGTTCAGGAAGGTCTCGTTCATGCCGGCGAAGGAGGCGGCCTCGGTGTCCTCCGCGGTCGCAGAGGAGCGGACGGCCACAGGCGGGTTGTCGCGGTCGCCCGCGAGCTCGAGGTACGCGGTGCGGATCTCGCTGGCGACCTCGTCGGGGATGGGCTCCGCCTCGACCATCTTGCGGACCTCCTTGGTGGCTATGTCGAGCGCGGCGGTGTCGTCGACGTCCACAGCGGAGAGCTGCTCCTCGATCCGGTCGCGCAGCCCGCCGACGTCGCAGAACAGCGCATAGGACGAGGCGCCCACCACGAAGCCAGGGGGGACCGGCAGGCCGGCCGCCGTCATCTCGCCCAGGTTGGCGCCCTTGCCGCCGGCGTAGTCGACGTCTTGCTTGGACAGGTCCTCGAAGCGGCGAAGCAGAGCGGTTGCGACGGCCATTTGCGGATCCCTCCGTGGTCGGGTTCGTTGCGTCAAATCTACGCACGGCGTGTGCGTGTTCCATCCGCGCGGCACACCGGTCTTGTGGGTGTGGCGAACTACGTAGCCGGCCCGGTGCGCAGCACCGATCGGGTCTCACGCCTGAGTGGGTAGGTTCCCGGGCGTGAACAACGACGCGACGGGCAACAACGGGACTCGCGTGGTGATCGTCGGCGGTGGCGTGGCGGGCGTAGAGGCGCTTCTCGCCCTCTCCGACCTCGCCGGGGATCGGGCAGCGCTGACGCTGGTCGCCCCGGAGCCGGACTTCCTCTACAAGCCGCTGCTGGTCGAGGAGCCGTTCGACCTCGGCCCGGCGGCGCGCTACGAGCTCGAGCCCCTGGCGCGGGAGAGGGGCGCAGCCTTCGTCCAGCGGGCGGTCAAGGCCGTGCGGCCGCAGGATCACGCCGTCGACCTCGACGATGGCTCGGCACTCGACTACGACTACCTCGTCGTCTGCGCCGGCGGCCGCTTCGTCCCGGCGCTCGAGGGTGCGACAACCTTTCCCTCCGGCAAGGAGCCCTTCGACCCAGATGCGCTCCTCGACCGGGCCGAGAGCACGTATCGCCGGCTGGCCTTCATCGTCCCCCCGGGCGTGACCTGGTCGCTGCCGCTCTACGAGATCGCGCTGATGACCCAGCGTCGCGCCGCGGCGAGGGGCGGAGACGTCAAGATTGCGATCGTCACTCCGGAATCCGGTCCGCTGGCGATCTTCGGCCCCACCGCCAGTGCGGCGATAGGCGATCTGCTGCGCGGGAGGGGGATCGAGGTGATCGCGAGCTCGAGCGTTCGCGAGGTCGGCGAGGGCGGAATCCGGCTGACCCCCGGCGACCGCGCGCTCGGTCCCGCGGAGGCTGTCGCGTTGCCGGTGATGGAGGGCCCAGGGATCGAGGGCCTGCCTGCCGATTCCGGCGGGTTCATCCCGATCGATGACTACTCCCGGGTCAAGGAGCTCGACGATGTCTACGCGGCCGGCGACGGGACGACCTTCCCGATCAAGCAGGGCGGCCTGGCCACTCAGCAGGCCGACGTCGCCGCCCAGGACATCGCGCATAGAGTTGGCGCCGTCCCGCCCCCGGAGCCGTTCCGCCCAGTTCTGCGAGGGAAGGTCCTGACCGGGGACGAGTCGGTCAGCCTCCAGGCCGAGGTCGCCGGCGGGGGTGGCGAGGGGGAGGCTTCACTGGATGCCCTCTGGTGGCCGCCGCAGAAGATCAGCGCGCGCTACCTCGCGCCCCTGCTCTACCACGGCGAGGCGCGCGAGGACCCGGAGCCGCCGCGTCGCTCCCTGGACGTCGAGGTGGCGCTGCCGTTGGAGTGGCACGAGCAGCCGATGGCGATCGACCCTCTGGAGCCCCCGAACGTCAGCTGACGCCGAGCGCTGCGCTCAGCGCGAGCATCACCAGGCCGCCCGCGATCAGTCCCAGCGGGCCGCTCCAGCCCAGCGGCGAGAAGGTGCGGGGCAGGAGGTCCCAGGCCACGAGCGCCAGCATGGCGCCGGCCGCGAACGCGAAGGAGACGGCGAGGAGCGATTCGACCGTCTCCACCAGCGCGTAGGCGATCGCAGCCCCCACGGGCTGAGGGGAGCTGGTCAGGACGGCGGCCCAGAACTGCTGGGTCCCGCTGAATCCGGCCTCCGACATCGGGATCGCCACGCTGGTGCCCTCGGGGATGTTCTGGAGCCCGATCGCGAGGATGACGAAGGCTCCCAGTCCGGCGGTGCCGGACGCGTAGGCCGTGCCGACCGCGAGCCCTTCCGGCAGGCTGTGCGCGAACAGGACGGCGAAGACGAGGACCGCGGTCCGGACGTCCGCTCCCCTGAGCCGTCCGACGTGGACGTCGCGGCGGCGGAGGAGGACGTGGGTGAGGACGAGGAAGGCCACGCCTGCGACCAGCCCACCCGCGACGGCGGCAGCGGAGCCCCGATGGATCGCCGGTCGCAGCAGGCCGACGATCGAGGCGACGGACATCACGCCCGCGGTCACACCCCACAGAGCGGGCTCCCAACCCATGGTGCGGGGCCGCAGCAGGAACACGGGAATCGCGCCGAGGCCGGTGGCCAGCGCCGTCGCAGTGCCGAGCGCGACCACGGTGAGCATCGGCGGGAATGATCCCAGCCTCTAGTGTCTGGCGAGCGGTGCCCGCCCTCACCCAGGTTCCCGTCGCACCCGCGTCGCCCGAGCGGTTTCGGGCGCTCGTGGGAGAGGACTATGCCGCGGTCGAGCAGGCGACGAGCATCGCGCAGAAGTTGCTCGCCGGGCGGGTCATCTGGCACGTCAACTCGACCGCCCGCGGCGGGGGAGTGGCGGAGATGCTGCAGTCGCTGCTCGCCTACGCGCGAGGGGCCGGGGTCGATGTGCGCTGGCTCACGATCGGCGGCAATCCGGATTTCTTCCGCGTCACCAAGCGGATCCACAACCAGCTGCATGCCTCCGATGGCGACGGCGGCGGGCTCGGACCCGCTGAGCGCAAGATCTACGAAAGCACGCTGCTCGACGCCGCCGACGAGCTCGTCGAGCTGGTCCGCGACGGCGACATCGTCTACATCCACGACCCCCAGCCCGCCGGACTGATCCCGCACGTGAAGAGCGCGGGCACCGAAATCGTCTGGCGCTGTCACGTCGGCGTGGATCACCCGAACGGGCGGGCGCGAGAGGCCTGGGACTTTCTTCGGCCCTACGTCGACGAGGCCGACGCTCTGGTGTTCTCCCGCAAGGAGTTCGTCTGGGATGGCCTCGAATCGGAGCGGCTCTGGCTGGTGCCGCCCTCGATCGACGCCTTCTCGCCCAAGAACGAGGAGCTCGACCCGCAGGCGGCGCGCTCGATCCTCAACGTGATCGGCCTGGGGGAGGGCGACCACTTCAAGCAGGCTGTGTTCGAGCGCGTAGACGGCAGCACGGCGCGCGTCGATCGCGCCGCCGAGCTCGACCAGAAGGGGCCGATCCCCGAGGACGCTCCGCTGATCGTCCAGGTCTCCCGCTGGGACCGGCTCAAGGACCCCGTCGGAGTGCTCCACTGTTTCGCGGAGCACGTCGCCAACCCGGCGGCGCACCTGCTCCTCGCCGGGCCCTCGGTGACGGGTGTGGCGGACGATCCGGAGGGGGCGGACGTGCTGGCCGAGGTTCGCGGTGTTCTGGAGCAGCTGCCCGCCGAGGCGCGGAACAGGGTCCACCTCGCCTGCCTGCCGATGGACGACGTGCAGGAGAACGCGGCCATGGTGAACGCGATCCAGCGACGCGCGGACGTCATCGTGCAGAAGAGCCTCGCCGAGGGCTTCGGCCTGACGGTGGCGGAGGCCATGTGGAAGTCCAAGCCGGTCGTCGCCGCCCGCGTGGGCGGGATCCAGGACCAGATCGTCGACGGGGAGTCCGGAGTGCTGGTCGACGACCCCGCGGACCTCGCTGCGACGGGAGAGGCGATCAACGCCCTCCTCGACGACCCGGAGCGGGCCCGGAGGATCGGCGAGAACGCCCGCGAGCGCATTCGCCGCTCGTTCCTCGGGACCCGGCATCTCGCCCAGTACATGCAGCTGATCGAGCAGATGCTCCGGTCGGACGGGCAGGACGGCAGCCAGGCGGCTCGTTAGCCTCGACTAGTCTCAGCACCGACTTCGTGGCCAAAGAATCCAGATCCGACGCGCCGGTCCTGATCGCCTACGACGGCTCCGACCACGCCAAGGCGGCGATCGCCCAGGCAGGTCAGGCAGCTCCAGATGCCGCGAGCCGCGGTCGTCCTCTCGGTCTTCGAACCGCTGGAGGCGCTCCCGTTCTGGGGAGTCGCATACGCGAGGGTGCCCGCCGGCTTCGCCGAGGAGGCGAAGCAGCAGGCGAGCGAGATCGCCTCCGAAGGCGCAGCCTTGGCCAAGGAGGCGGGCTTTGACGCCGAGGCTTTCGTGATCCAAGGCAGCCCGGTTTGGAAGGGGATCATCGAGGTGGCGAAGGACCGTGGAGCCGGGATGATCGTGATCGGCTCGCATGGGCGAAGCGGAGTCAGCTACGTCGCGATGGGAAGCGTCGCCACCGCGGTGGCCCACCATGCCGATGCTCCCGTCCTGATCTGCCGGCTTGCGAGCAAGTAGCCCTGGCACCTGATTCAGGAGCTCGCGACCGACTTCCAGCGTGTGAGCCGTTCCGCGATGAGCTCGGCGCGCTTCCGGTCGTCGTCCCCGTCGAGGATGCTCACGTCCTCAGGACCGGCCCGCACATAGACACCGGACGTTCGCACGTTGAGCTCCGGCGAAGACTCGGATCGAGTTGTCCAGTACCCGGCAGCGCGATCCGGCGTCTCGATCAGGATCTGTCCCGTCCCGTCGAGCCGAGGCGCGTTGGGGTCACGAGGCCGCTCCCCGTTCCAGTAGTAGAAGACACCCGCAGGGTCTGACCTCTCTTTGGACGCTTCGCTCCAATACCGCGCCGACAGCTTGCCGTCATCCTGCCACGAGCGACCTGCCACGCCCAATGTCCCGTCACGGTCTCGCGAGATCCGCAGGAGGCTCACGGCCGAAGGTTCATCCGAGCTGCGCTCGGTGATGGAGAACTGCCACCAGGCACCCTCGATCCGGGCGACTCGGCCCTCGCTCTCGATCGCCTTGCGGAGCTTGTCGTTGACGCTTCTCATCTCGGCGGCGGTCGTTGCCTGGTCGTAGCGCACGCTGGTGAGGCCGAGGAGGTCGCTGGGAAGCTTCGCGCCGCTCGCATGCAGGATGAACGTGCGGCGCATTCCGAGGGCACTGCCGAAAAGACCGGCTTCGAAGACCACGTTGTCGCGCGGCGAGGCCTGGCCTTGCTCGGCCGGATCGGAGGTGGGGTCGCTCTCGGTCGTCCAGTCGTCCCGTGCGAACACGAACGCCGCGAAATCGACCTCACTCGTGAGGTCGATCAGCCGCTGCAATGTCGTCGTCCCCGGATTGAACGAAGTCGTCCAGGGCTCGACATCCGCGACGCTTTCGAGCCCGCGCGTCAGTGCCTGAAGAAGCTTCTCCTGCTTTCCCGAAGAGCCCAGGAAGATGCGCGGCTTCTCTGTGCCTTCCACCATGAGCCGAAAATATCGGAAGACCTCCCGATCGACAAAGCGGGGACTTGATGTTTCAGGCTGGGGGCGAGTCGTAGGCTCTGCGAGCTCGCCGAAGGTCGCCTCGTCGCCACCCTGAGCGTGAGAGATGAACCGTTCTTCGGTTTCAGCCGTATATCAACCAAGGTGAAGCTCTGCCTTGCAAGCGCGGGCGGTCGAATCGGCGAGCATCCAGGAAGGAAGCGGAACCGATGAGCGAACCAATCACCCCGATCGAGAAAAGCCTCGAGGGCGCCCCGGGGCTGGTCCACGAGCGATCGCGCCGGCTAGTGCTGCGCTCGACCACCTCGATCTGCCCTCGCTGCAGGCGTCTGCTGAACGCCCAGCTGCTCGAGCGCGGGGGCAAGGTGGTCCTCTCGCGAGTCTGTCCCGAGCACGGGCTCTTCGAGGCAGTCGTCTACGGAGACGCTGAGCGCTGGGCGGAGGTCCAGCGCTTCGACAAGCCCGGCGATCAGCCCGTCGAGCGCCAGACCGAGGTCGCGGAGGGCTGCCCGCATGACTGCGGCATCTGTCCCGAGCATGCCCAGCACACCTGCCTCGGGATCATTGAGGTCAACACAGCATGCAATCTGGACTGCCCGATCTGCTTCGCCGACTCCGGCACCGGGCCCCAGGAGCACGGCTTCTCGCTCTCGCTCGAGCAGGTCGAGTCGATGCTCGACGCCTTCGTCCGGGCCGAGGGCGAGCCGGAGGCGGTCCAGCTCTCGGGCGGCGAGCCCTCGATCCATCCCGAGATCCTGGAGATGCTGGGGGCGGCCAGGGACCGTGGCATCCCTCTGGTCATGCTGAACACCAACGGCATCCGCCTCGCCCGGGACCCGCGCTTCGCGCCGGCGCTCGCCGAGATCGGGGTGCACGTCTACCTCCAGTTCGACGGGCTCCGGGAGGAGACTCAGCTTGCGATCCGCGGTCGCGACCTGACCGACGAGAAGCTGCGCGCCCTCGATCGCTGCGCCGAGGCGGGAGTGAGCGTCTCGCTCGCCGCCGCCGTGGAGCGCGGCGTCAACGAGGCGGAGGTGGGGGAGATCGTCCGCTTCGGAATCGAGCATCCGGCCGTCACCGGCGTCTTCTTCCAGCCGGTGACCCACTCCGGGCGGTTCCGCGCCGACTCCGACCCGCTCGACAAGCTCACCAACCCCGA
The DNA here is from genome assembly GCA_963747425.1 of uncultured Solirubrobacterales bacterium. Classification (GTDB taxonomy): domain Bacteria; phylum Actinomycetota; class Thermoleophilia; order Solirubrobacterales; family 70-9; genus DASUPK01. The sequence goes on along the minus strand of CAVVFJ010000003.1, from coordinate 28,533 downwards.
CGTGATCGATGCGCTCTGCGATCAGCTCCCGGAGTGGTTCCGACCCGACGACTTCGTCCCGGTGCCGTGTTGCTCGCCGACCTGCCGCTCGGCCACCTTCGCGCTCTATGACGGCGAAGATCTCGTTCCCCTGCCGCGCCTGGTCGACGTCGAGCAGTACCTCGACTACGTCACCAACCGTGCCGTGCCCGATCCGGAGGTCCGGACCGCCCTCGAGGGGCTCTGGTCGGCGAAGGCGGCCGGCGGCACCGCGCCGGCGGCCGAGCGGCTCGAATGCGTGGCCTGCTCGACGGCGATGCCGCCGGAGCTGCGCGAGGTGGCGGCCCAGGGCTTCATGATCGTCACTCAGGACTTCCAGGATCCCTACACCCTCGACGTGGAAAAGCTCCGCAAGTGCTGCGTGGCCGAGATCGTCCCCGACGGTCGCCTGATCCCCTTCTGCGCCTACAACTCGGTCGGCTACCGCGAGCAGGTTCGATTGGAGGTCGCGAGTGCAGCTCGTAGCTGAGGAGATCAAGTCCTGCTGCGCTGCGACCTACGAGGAGCCCGCGGTCCGCTGGCTCCTCGGCGGTGAGCTCCATCCAGGAGGGGCGAATGCAACTCGTCGCGCGCTCGAGCTGATCGGGTTGGGAAGGGGAGATCGGCTGCTCGACGTCGCCTCGGGTGCTGGAAGCTCGGCGCTGCTGGCGGCGCTGGAGTTTGACGCGAGCGTCACCGGGGTCGACTACAGCGAGCAGGCCGTACTGGCTGCCACGGCGGCGGCGAGGGGCCGGCAGCTCGATCAGCGCGTGCGGTTCGCTCGCGGCGACGCCGAGGACCTGGCGCTTGCGGATGACACCTTCGACGCCGTGCTCTGCGAGTGCTCGCTGTGCACCTTCCCCGACAAGGAACGCGCCGTCGCCGAGATCGCGCGGGTGCTGCGGCCCGGCGGCCGGGTGGCGATCTCCGACGTCATCGTCGACCACGACCGCCTGCCTGATCAGCTGCGCGGGCCAATGGCGATCATCGCCTGCGTCGGCTCTGCGCTCAGCCGTTCCGGCTACGAGGAGCTGCTCGTGGAGGCCGGCCTGGAGGTGTTCGCCGTCGAGAGCCGGGACGCCGACACGGCGCGCTTCGCCGAGCGGATCGAGGAGCGTCTGCGCGGCGCTCGCCTGCTCGGCCTGGATCGCTTTGCCGGCTCGCCGTTCGCCCTGGACGAGGCGATCGAGCTCGTGCGCATCGCCCGGCGGTCGATCAATGAGGGCGTGATCGGTTATGCGATCTTCGCGGGGTCGGCCGGATGATCTGGCTCTGGATCGCCATCGGACTCGCGGCACTGTGGCTCGTCGCCGTGGCCGCCGGCTTCCTGCTGCTCGCTATGGGTCGGCTCCATCTCGATCTGGGTTGGGGCCGCAGCATCCACGAGCTCGGCCCGATCGAGATTCGGATCGAGGCGCCGCGCGATCGGGTCTTCGAGATGATCAGCGAGCCTTATCTGCACCACAACGGGAGGGACTCGGGGATCGAGGTCATGGAGAGGGGCGAGGACCTCGCCGTCGCCGCTCACCACACCAAGGTTCACTTCTACACCGCAATCACCATCGAGGCGGTCAAGTTCGAGCCACCGGGCCGGATCGGATTCACCCACCTTCGGGGTCCCGTCCCCCACGCCATCGAGGAGTTCGTCCTCGAGGATGCTGACGGCGCGACCCTGCTGCGCTACAGCGGCGAGGTGGGAATCGACTTCTTCTTCCTCGGCCGGATCGCCGGCCGGCGCTGGGTTCGGCCGGAGTGGGAGAAGGCCGTGCGCAAGGACCTGGATGAGCTGAGGAAACGGGCAGAGCAGTTGGCCGATCGCCGCCGATCACGGGAATCGGGTCAGCCGACACCTGATCTCACGGACTTAGAGAAATGAGGCGCAGCGAGGTTCTGGTCGATGCCGTCTCGCCGGCTGAGCCGCGTGGAGGGAACGAGCGATGAAGGCGATCTTCAACGGCGAGGTGATAGCCGAGAGCGCCAAGACGATCTATCTCGAGGGGAACCACTACTTCCCGCCGGAGAGCGTCGACGAGCGCCACCTGAAGCCGAGCGCCATGAAGTCGCTCTGCTTTTGGAAGGGCCTGGCGAGCTACTACACCGTCGAGGCGGGCGGGCGGACCAGCAAGCACGCCGCCTGGACCTACCGCCATCCCGCGCCATGGGTCCGCAAGATCCGAAACCACGTCGCGTTCTGGGACGGGGTCGAGATCGGCAGCTAGGCCATGAGGATCGGAGGTTCATGCCGGAGGAGGGGCTCGAACCCCCAACACCGGAAGACCTCCGAAGGGAGAGCAGATCGCGCCCCATGCAGCATGGAATTTGACAGCCGGGGGGCAAGGGACGACACTTGGTCGCGGAGAGATAGTTCGATGGCCTTGTTGGTCGGCCGAGGAGGCTGGCACATGGTTCGTAGGCTTTCGTTGATCGGCGACCCCCGACGCAGTCATCAACGAGCGGAACGGGGTGAGGTTGCGCCCGGTGCCTGGCTGCGGCTGGCCGCGTTGGCGGCTGCTGGTGCCACAGGCCTCGTCGTCACCAGCGGCGCTCTGCACCTGGGCCTCACGCACAGGGTGCTCGCGATTCTGGCTGTGCCGCTGCTCGTTGCCGTGGTGATCGCCGCGGCTGCCGCACACCGACGAATGCTGGTCGTCTCGATCGCGGCGCTGGCCCTCTTCGCCGTCGAGAGCGGCTTCGGCGGAGTCGTCGCGTCCACGGGTCGGCCCGAATGGGCCGTCGTGCTGCACGTAGTGCTCGCGGGCCTGGCTTTGGCGGCCGCGCTGCTGACCGCCGCCGAATCGTTCCGTGGAGAGCACGTTCCGGCAGGCGCATGGCGGGACTACGTGGCCCTGACCAAACCACGGATCATGCTTCTCTTGCTGATCACGGCGGCAGCCGGAATGTTCGTGGGCGCCGGCGGCCTCCCGGACCTGCCCGAGCTGGCGGTCGTCTTGGCCGGCGGCGCGCTCGCTTGCGCGGGGGCGAGCGCCCTGAACCACTACCTCGACCGCGACATCGACGCCCTGATGGGAGACCGGACGTCGGACAGGCCGATCGTGGCGGGACGCCTGGTCCCTCCGCGGGCGATCGAGTTCGGGCTCGTTCTCTCGGCCCTCTCCTTCGTCCTGCTGGGCAGCCTGGTCAACGTTCTGACGGCATGCTTGGCCCTGCTGGGGGGCTTGTTCTACGTGCTCGTCTACACGCACTGGCTCAAGCGCTGGACCGTCCAGAACATCGTCATCGGCGGCGCCGCGGGTGCCGTGCCGCCGCTGGTCGGCTGGGCCGCCGCGACCGGCAACCTGACTTTGCCCGCGATCTTCCTGTTCCTGATCATCTTCTTCTGGACGCCCCCGCACTTCTGGTCCCTCGCGCTGCTGATCAAGCGCGAGTACGCGGCCGCGCGGATTCCGATGATGCCCGTCGTGCGCGGGAATCGCGAGACCTCCCGCCAGATAGTGGCGTACTCGCTTGTTCTGGCCGCGACGTCGCTACTGCCCTTCCTATGGCATTCGGTCGGCGGCGTGTATCTCGGGATAGCCCTGGCGCTCGACGCGATCTTCATCGGCCTGGCGCTGAGCTTGGCACGGCAGACGACTCCCGCACGCGCCGGGCGGCTCTTTCACTTCTCGCTGCTCTATCTGGCGGTCCTGTTCTCCGCGATGGCGGTCGACACGGTCATCGTCGTTTGACCGTGCCGCCGCCTGATCGCAGCTGCGCCTACCGGGAGTAGACGGGCTCCGGCGCTGCACGCTTGCGGCGCGTGCGCGAAGCCTCCGGTGCGGCCTTTCGACGCCGCCGGCTTTCCGCTGTCTGGTCTGTGCCGGCTCGAGGGGTGGTTGGCATGTAGTAGGGCAACCGCATGGTCGCCGCCAACAGCCCTAGCAGGCCGATGACCGCGGCCACGTTCAGGATCACGGCTGTTGCAATCGACACTTTCGTCCACTCCTTTCGTTCGGGTTCCGTCGCGTTCGCATCTCTTGCCCGATGCTTCCGTTCTCACACCATGCCCGCGGAAGCTGGGAGACCCTTAAGGGCGCGATGACAGTTCCCTAAGAGTTCGTCTTCGCTCAGCTGTTCTGGTGCAGCGCCTGCAGGAGATCGACGGCGGTCTGCGGCCCCCTCAGGACATCGGTGATCCTCCCCTGGGGGTCGAGGATGAAGGTCATCGGAAGACCGTTCAGCCCGTACTTGCTGCCGGTCGCTCCGTCGGGATCACTCAGGTTCGGGTACGTCAGCTTGTACTGCTGTACGTACGATCGCGCGGCGCCGGTGCCATCGGTCCAGTCGATGCCGACCAGGCGAGCGCGCCCCTGCAGCCGGCGGGAGACCCGCTCCAGCTCAGGCGCCTCCTTGTGGCACGGCTCGCACCAACTGGCCCAGAAGTTGATAGCAGCCGGCTTGCCCTGCAGGGAGGCGAGCGTCACCTTCGGTGGGACGAGGACCTGGCTGGGCAGCGGCGGCGCCGGGCGGCCGGTCCCTAACCGGTTCGAGGTGCCGCTCAAGAGCACGATCGAGATCACGGCGGCGATAACCGCCGCGGTCACCAGGCCGATGCGCAGCGCGTACCGGATGTCGACACCTATTGCGACGCCAGGATCGGCACATCGTGCACGATCTGCGCAGGGACGAAGTCGTGGACGGGATGCCCGAGCGAGTCCCGCGGGGCGAGCGGTGAAGTGGTCACGCCAGCGCCTGAGACGCGACGCTCACGACAGAGGCGTCCGAACAAGGTGCGACAAGTATTGCGCGCGAATCTCAATGCGCGGAGCCGTCGCGCCCGTCACCTCTCCGCCGCAAGCAGGCGGAGGTCCCCGGCGGGCCAGCCGGGCGGGAACGGATAGAGGAGGCCGGCGCGCTCGAAGCCGTTCCGGTCGATGAGGTACACGGGGGTCGTGCCGGCAGCGGCCCTCTCGGTCTGCCCGGCGCCGACCCTGTACGCCGCCCACACGTAGGCCAGCTGCTCCCTCGAGCCGAGCAGCCAGTGCCAGTCGGTTGCGGAGGCGAGGCCCCAGCGCGCGACGGCGGCCCGCGTCGATTCGGGGGTGTCGTGCGCCGGATCGAGGCTGACGATGACCAGCGTGGGCCGAGCCGACGGCGGCAGCAGCGCGAGTGCGATGCGGAGGGTCCGCGCCTCCCTGGCGCAGGCCAGGCGGCACTGCGAGCTCAAGAAGAGAAGCACCACGCTGCGGCCCTGCAGTGATGCCAGCGAGACCGGTCGACCGCTCTGGTCCTGCAGCCGAAAGTCGGGCGCGGGCCTCTCCCCCGGATTCCAGGTCGCCTGGCCGTGCAGTCCCGCAGCGCTGTCGGGCGAATCCGAGTCACCGCCGGGTTGCAGGAGGAGGATCACGACCCCCGCGACGATCCCGACGGCCAGGGCGGAGGCGATGATCAGCGCGGCTGTGCGGAGCCCTATCCGTCGCGGTCTCATCGATCCACTGCGGATCGATGGCCGGGCGTCACTCCGGGAAGCTGCGGATCAGCTGGACCATGTACCAGAACAGAACCGCGAGGAAGACGAAGAGCGGGATCGCCCAGGTGAGGACGCCCTGTCCGGCGACCGTGATGGCGATGATGTTCGACGGGAGCGGCATCCTGTTCCCTCCTAGGTCACGGGTTTCCGGCGAGCGCGCGGGCGCGTGGAGCCGGACCGCGCGCACGCTCGGGCTCCAGCCAGCGGTAGATGATGAAGATGATTGCAATCGCGAACGGGATCGAGCCGGGCACCCACATCACCCCGGCGGCGAGCTGCTGGTCCGTGAGCGCGCTGATGCCGCCGGGCCGGGTCGCCTCCGCCGCGTAGGGGGCGTACAGGGGGGAGCTGGCGAAGGCGAGAACGATCGCAAGCAGCCAGCTGACGACCAGCGCCGAGGCAACGTAGAGCGCTCGGACCCCGTCGCGGAGCGGCGAGCGCCAGGGCGGCGAGTCGATCACGCGCGTCCAGAAGAGCAGGCCCGTACCGAAGAAGAGCGCGTGCTCCGCCGCGTGGACCAGCGAAGAACGCAGAGTCGCGTCGTATGCGAACGGAAGGTGCCAGACGACGAGTGTGACCGAGAACAACAGCCAGGAGGGGACCGGATCGCCGATGAACCGCGCGGTCCGGCGCAGGCCGTCCGACCAGCGGCCTTGGGTGACCTCGTGCGCGACCCCTCGGCGAAGGCCGAGCGGGAGCCCCCGCCACATCCTGTTCCATGGCCGGGCCAACGCCAGCAGCGGGGGGGCAACGACCAGCAGGAGCACGTGCTGGAGCATGTGCGCCCACTGGAGCCTCGCGGCCCAGTCGTCGATCGGCGATGCGAGGGCCACGACGATGGCCGCGAGCCCGGCGATGAAGGCGGCCGTTCGCCAGCGGCGGACGGCGGACGGCTGCGGCCGCACCCCACGGCCGCCCAGCCAGTAGAGCCATGCGGCGAGGATCACCCAGAGGAGCGCCGGGTCGGTGGTCCAGCTGAAGGGCAGCGTCGCCGTGGGCAAGGCTCAGAAGAGGTAGAGGATTGCCCAGCTGAGCACCCCGATGCCCGCCAACAGGCTCCAGTAGAAGGCCGCGTCACCCAGCCCGGCCGGCACCGTGGCCTCCTCCGCGCCTCGATTGCGCATCCCCTCGGCGAAGAGGATCTCGACCCAGTACAGGGTGAGGATCACGAAGACGACGAAGAGGGTGGTCCAGCCGATGAACACGCTCGCGTAGCCGCCGTCAGTCGGGCTGAAGTGGAGATTCGCGTATTCGAACACCTGCACCACGCAGCCGGCGAGCCCGAGCGCGGCTGCCGTCCCTGCCGCCGCCAGCCAGCCGCGCTTCTCACGCGCCGCCCAGGACGCGTAGGCCAGGAGGCCGGCGCTGGCGACGAAGAGGAGGACCACTGCGATCCCGTACCTCTGCGGCGGGTCGACCCCGGCCGGGCGCCACTCGTGGCTGTTGTTGAGCGAGCGCAGGTAGAAGTACGCGAACACGAACGCCGCGAAGAACATGATCGTCGTCCCGGCGATCACGCGGGCACCGAGCCAGAGGTTCCGCTCGTGGACCTCCGGGGGCTCGTCGAGCGGCCCGTCCGCCGAGCTTTCTTGCCGTCCTATTCCTGGGAGCTTGACCATCGCTATCCGGGGGCCGCCGCCGGTTCCTTCGCGGGTCTGGGCGGCGGGGGTGGGGTTCCGTAGTCATAGGGCTCCGAGTCGATCACCGGAACCTGGTCGAAGTTGTGAACGGGCACCGGCGTCGGCACCTGCCACTCGAGCGACTTGGAATCCCATGGATTCGCCTCCGCCGGCTTGCGGGCGATCACCTGCGAGTAGAGGACGTTGGCCAGGAAGACCAGCATCGACAACCCGAGGACGAAGGCGGACACCGACACCCAGATGTTGATCGGCTGGAGGCTCGACCCGTAGGTGACCACTCGCCGCGGCATCCCCATCAACCCAGCGGCGAAGAGCGGGCCAAAGGTGGAGTTGAACGCGATGAACATCGACCAGAAGTGGATCTTCGCCAGGGCCTCGTTGAACCGGAACCCGGTCATCTTCGGCACCCAGTAGTAGATCGCGGCGAAGAAAGCGAAGACCAGACCGCCCATGATCGTGTAGTGGAAATGGGCCATGACGAAGAAGCTGCCGTGGGTGCTGACGTCACTCGGGGTGTCCGACAGGAACACCCCCGAGATTCCGCCGATGAAGAAGTTGAAGAACCAGGCGAGGCAGAAGAGCATCGGGACCGTGTAGCGGATGCTCGCCCGCCAGAGTGTCGCCATGCCGCAGAGGAAGATGAACCCGGTCGGGATCGAGATGACCTCGGTGGACAGCATGTAGAACGGCCGCAGCGCCGAGTTGATGCCACTGACGAACAGGTGGTGCTGCCAGACGAAGAAGCTCAGCAGCGCCACGCCGAGCATGCCCGCGACCGCCAGGCGATAGCCCCAGAGCGGCTTGCGCGCGAATACGGGGACCAGCTCGAGGATGATCCCGAACCCGGGCAGGGCTAAGACGTAGACCTCCGGATGGCCGAAGAACCAGAACAGGTTCTCGAACAGGTAGGGGCTGCCTCCCGAGGGTGCCTGGAAGAACGAGGTCTGCACGGTCCGGTCGAGGCCCACCATCAGGAGGACGGCCGCCAGCACCGGCGCCGCGAGCACCATCAGGCCCGATGTTGAGATAGCTCCCCAGCAGAACATGGGCAGCCGCCCCCAGGTCAACCCGGGTGCCCGCATCGTCACGATCGTCGCGATCAGGTTGAGCCCGAGGAGCGTCATCGAGACACCGACGAGGATGAAGAAGATGATGTAGGAGTCCATTCCCAGGTTCGCCTGGTCGTTGAGCGGCCCGTAGCCGGTCCAGCCGGTGGGGAAGCCGCCGAAGAAGACCGCGCTGGTGAGGATCGCCCCGGCCGCCATCAAGAGCCAGAAGGTGAGCGACTCGATCCGCGGGAAGGCCATCCTCTTCGCGCCGATCATCAGGGGGACGAAGTAGTTGGCGAACGGGCCGAGAACGCCCGAGGTCATGATCCCCATCATCATCGCGCCGTGCAGGCCCACGAGCGTCAGGTAGTTGCCGGCGCCGAAGAGCTGGGGCGAGGGGCGGAGAAGCTCGGCCCGGATCAGCATGGCGTTCACTCCGCCGATGAAGAAGAAGAGGCCGATCCCCACGAGGTACTGCATCCCGATCACCTTGTGGTCGGTGCAGAGCCCGAAGTAGCGCCGGATGCCGCCTTCCTCGTTCTCGTGGTGTGACGGCTCCCGCCCGATCATCCTCGCCAGGGGGTACCTGAGGTACCCGAGCCCCAGCAGGAAGCCGACGACGAAGAACAGATAGCCCAGGAGGAGCGCTATGTCGTTCTGCCCGGTGTCGGCGGTGTACTCGTAGTTGGTGAAATGGATCTGGTGGCCGAGCCACCAGCCGACGTAGAAGCCGACTATCCCGAGCAGGATTCCGCTGAGCAGGTTGAAGCCGATTAGGCCACGCAGGGGATTGCGGGCGGTCCGTTCGGTGTTCATCCGGCCCTCCTATGGGGAGCGGGGTCGTAGTGGGACCTGAACTTGGGAAGGGCGCCGGTCGCTGGGCCGAAGGCTGCCTGTTCGGCGTGGATCCAGGCGAGGAAGTCACCGTCACTCACGACCTGCCCCGTGTCGAACATGTGTCCGTGGAAGAGCCCGCAGAGCTCCGCGCAGCGGATGGAGAAGCTGCGGACATCGGTCGGCTTGACATAAGCGACGTTGTCCACGCCCGGATTGGCGTCGGCCTTCACCCCGAGGTCGTGTGCCCAGAATGAGTGGATCACGTCGAGCGAGGTGACGTGCAGCGCGACGTTCCGGTCGACCGGCAGCTTCAGGTGGGGCGTCTCCACGCCCCCGAACGTCGGCCAGCGGTAGGTGAACGCCCACTGCTGGGCGATCACCTGCACCGGGAGCACATTGCCCGACGGCTTGGAGACCGGGTCCGCGCCCTGCCCGCCACCGGAGCCCTCGTCGAAGAGCCGAATGGTGCCGTAGGTCGCCAGGAAGAGGACGATGACCGTGGTCGCCGCCAGCCAGGTCGTCTGGATGCCTTGGTGCCCACGGATCGCCATCCCTTCCTCGGGCCCCTCGTCCCGCCGGCGGAAGACGATCAGCGCGTAGGCGAAGTAGACGACCATCAGCGCGGCGATCGGGGTCACGACGCCGAGCAGGACCGTGTTGTCGGTCACCTGACCCGAGGCCGCGCTGGTGCTGTTGCCCGGTGGTAGATCCGGCGCCCACACCAGGACGACGATGGGCGTCGCGATGATGCTGAGCGCGGCCCACAGGATCAGGATTCGTCTGAAGTGGGGGGGCTCGGGCATCGTCGCTCGGGCTCAGACCACGTGCAGGAAGCCGTCCATATAGCCGACCGTCTGCATCGGTCCGCCGAAGCCGGTGTAGAAACCGGCCGCGCACGGCACGAAGCATTGCCACCGAATCCACCCGTGCTTGCCCGTGCGAATCATGAAGGTGACGGTTTCGTGGGCCTGATCCAGAGAGCAGGGCATCTCCTCGCACTGGTTCGGAGCGTCGTCGGCAACCCCCTTGATCGGAACGGAGATCCCCATCTGCGGCACCGTGAACGTGTGGGAGGGGTCGTCAGGGGAGATGTTCTTCACGGTCTTCCCGTCCAGCTGCATGGTCCCGCCGACCGTTCCCTGGACCTGGGAGAGGAACGCGTTGCGGAGGCCGCTGGCCCCGTCGAAGTTGAGGACCGTGATCTTGACCAGGGAGTGGGCAGGCACCACGAAGGTCGTGGTGTGCTTCCAGTGATTCCCCTCGCGCACGAGATAGGAGACCCAGGACGGGTGTCCGCCGAGCTTCCCGACCGCCGGAGTGGTGCCCAAGGTCAGCTCGGCCTGGGCGGGTCCGGTCTGCTGCGCGGAGACCGGGGTCGGGGCGCGCACGAGCTTGTTGACGTAGAGCCCGATCGCGAGAGCCACGATCACGACTCCGGCAACGATCCCAAGCCAACGCGCAGCGGCTGAGCTCACTCCATTTCTCTCCTTCTGCGTTACCCCCACGCGGGCGGCGCAGAGACAGCGCGACGCGGACCTTATACCTCGGTCGAGACGCAGTCAAGAAGAAATCATGACGCCGTCAAGAAGGTACGCGCTCCCTGGGCCGACTTGCGCGGATCTCGCCGAGCGGCGGGTCGAGGACGGTGAGCGGCTCGACCGGGCGGTCCGGACCGGGCCCACGCCCGCCTTCGCCGCCGCCCTCTCCGTGGCCGTCAGTTCCGCCATCCGAATCGAAGCGCCGCGCGCAGAGGACGAGGCCGATGAAGACAGCGCTGCCAAGCATCGACATCAGGAAGATGAACATGCCTGAGAGTATGGCGCGATGAGTGAGAGTCAGAGTACGTTCCTTCGAAGGATCTATCCGCGTGAAAGCGACGCTTGATCAGATCGAGTCCGCGGTGCAAACTGTGAGCTGAGGTCTCTGAATGGAAGAGTCGAGTAGGACCAGGAGCAGAAACAGGGACGAGTCCGGCAGGCCTTCGCTGATTTTCTTCCTGCCATTGGTTGCGATCCTCGCGATCCTGGGACTGGCGACGGTCTTCCTCACGAACGATGGGAAGTCCGCGCTGCCGGGGAATGCGACGAGCTCGAAGTCCCCCCGATTCGCCGGCCTCGCGGTGCATCCCGTGCAACCCGCACCGCCCACCCACCTCGTCAACAATCTCGGCCAGCCGGTCACGATGAACCAGTACCGGGGGAAGGTCGTCCTGGTGACCTTCCTGTATGCCCACTGCCCCGACGTGTGCCCGCTGATCGCCGGCAACCTGCATACGACGCTGGAGCAGCTCGGCCCCCGAGCCAGCCAGGTGCAGCTGATCGCGGTCTCGGTCGATCCCCACGGGGACACTCCAGGGGCGGTTGCACGGTTCCTGAAGGAACACGAGCTGACCGGCCAGATGCAGTACCTGATCGGCTCCCCTCAGCGGCTCAGCCGGACCTGGAAGGCATGGAACGTCGGCTCCAACGAGGAGGTCAACAGCCCGGGGCTGGTTGCTCACTCGGCGCTGGTCTACGGCGTCTCCTCCAGCGGGAAGCTGACGACGATCTACTCATCGAACTTCAAGCCCTCTCAGATCATCCACGACGTTCCGATCCTGGCATCCAAGTAGGAAGAGCGACGGGCGCATTTGCAGGCCCTTCATGCCGGAGGAGGGACTCGAACCCCCGACACGCGGATTATGATGACGGCGAGGAGGGGTCATCCAAGGGCCATTAGGCACGGCTCGGGTGTGCTGAGGTGCTCTCAGTTCGCCTCGAAGTCGGGGGTTGGACGCACAGTTCGACGCACGGTTCGCAGTCCGAATGGGAACTCGCGCGGTACGGAGTCTCGAGGGAATGGTGGCGGCCCATTCAAGGGCGGTTTGGCTTCGAGGGGTCCTCTGCGACCCGGGCGAATCGCTGCGCGAGGTCGAGGAAGAAGTCGTGGCGGGTGACCACCGCGTGGACGCGTCCTTGGGTGGCAATCGGGACGATCAGCACCCGGTGGTGCAGGAAGATCTCGGCGAGCTGGGTGTCCGAGCAGTCGTCCTCCACAAGGACCTGATCGGTCGTGAGGTGGGCGCCGACTGCCTCAGTGCTGCATTCGATGCGTCGCTCGATCGTTTCGTCGATCGAGCGTCGCACCATGCGGGCCGAGGCCAGCTCGTTCATGTACCCGGGAAACAGCGCCGCCATGAACTCGCGCTCGCCGAAGATCCCGGCGAACCGGCCTTCTGCGTCGACCACCGGCAGCGCGGGCAGGCCGGAGTCGATCACTCCCCGAGTCGCTGCGCCCACGGTGGCGGTCTCGCGCAGCGGCACCACCTCCCGGACGGTTTGCCTCACGATCGAGTCGGTCATCTCGGGTCCTCTCCTCAGAGCAGGATGTAGCGGATCGCAACGTATGCGGTGGCCAGCCCGATCGAGACGACTGTCACAGGCAGCCCGATCCGAAGGAAGGCGACGAACCCGATCGGCCTACCGGCGCGCTCCCCGAGTCCCGAGGCCGCGACGTTCGCGGCGGCCGCGATGATCGTTGCGTTGCCGCCGAAGCAAGCGCCGAGCGCGAGCGCCCACCAGTAGGCATCGTCGCCGCCCGCTTCAAGGCCGCCCCGCAGGTCGGCGACGACCGGGACCATCGCCGTGGTGAACGGGATGTTGTCAACCAGCGCCGAGCCCGCTGCAGCGATCCACACGATCCCGATCAGCTCCGCGGCGCGGTCGCCCCCGGTTGCATCCTTGATCCCCTCTGCAACGTGGTCGATTGCACCTGTGACCTGGAGCGCGCCGACCATCACGAAAAGGGCAACGAAGAAGAACAGCGTCGGCCACTCGATCTTGGCGAGCGCCTCCTCCAGCGGCACCCGGGTGACCAGCAGCGCCACGGCGGCACCGGTGAGCGCCACGGTGGCCGGCTCGATGTGCAGAGGCTGGTGGAAGAAGAAGAGGAGAACGGTGGCGATCAGCACTGGCAGGCTGCGGCGAAGCTCGTTGCGATCGCGAATCGAGGCCGCGGCGTCGAGCTCCATGACGTAGCGGCGATTGTGCTCTTCCACTTGCAGCCGGCTCCGGTAATGGAGGTAGAGGCCCCCGACCACCACGGGAAGCGTAAGCAAGACGATCGGCGCCAGGTTGACGATGAACTCGTTGAAGGAGAGCCCGGTGGCGCCGGCGATGATGATGTTCGGGGGGTCGCCGATCAGCGTCGCGGTGCCGCCGATGTTCGAGCTGATCACCTCGATGATCACCAATGGGATCGGGTCGATGTCGAGCGTGTCGGCAAGCAGGAAGGTGACCGGCACCAAGAGCAGGATCGTGGTCAGGTTGTCGAGGAAGGCCGAGAGCAGGGCGGTGGTGCCGGCCAAGGCGATCACCATCAGCAACGGCTCTCCGCGCGAGAGCTGCCCGGCGCGGATCGCTATGTAGTCGTAGACCCCGGACTGCTGGGTTAGGTGGACGAGGATCATCATCCCCGCGAGCAGGCCGATCGTGTTGAAGTCGACAGCCTCGATCGCCTGCTGTTGGCCGAACTCGCCCACGAACAGGACGACGATGGCGGCGCCAAGCAGCGCCACCTTGGTGCGGTGCAAGCGCTCGGTCGCAATCAGCGCCAGCGCGAGAGTGAATGTCGCTACGGCTATGGCCATCTCTCAAGGTCGGACACCCGAGGTGGAACGAACACCGGCGGGCGGTCGCGGTCAATGGGCTGCTCCGTTCAGACGCCCACAGGGGGGTCGCCGCCCACCGCGCCGAGAAGGACGAGCACGCCAGCAAGCAGGCTGAGCACCACGACGGTGGTGAAGATGAAGAAGGACACCATGTACGCCACGGAGACTCGCCACCGCTCGCCCTGCAGCGGCTTGTCGTCGGCGTCCTTCGCGGAAGTCAGGGTTCCGCTGTCTCCTGGTCGCTCGGCGGGCACGCGCTTCGATTGCGCCTTCGCGATGCGCAGGTAGCTGTGCGTGGGTGCAGTGGTTCTCCGCATAAGCGAAGGGTTGACGGCGACCGACGCTCTGACAATGGGTGGCATCCTCCATTCGGCGGATCGGGGTGCGTGCAATCCGAGGGGCCGATGGCGGAGACGGCGCCCCGCGCTCGTGATGCCGGGGCGCCTTCCGGTCACAGCGATACTGGTGAAGTGCCGCGGCCGTCACGGCGGCCCCAGCACTACCTGAAAGTGTCGGTGGCGTCGATGCGGGCGGGAATGGGTGCCAGCACCCATTCGCCGCCGCGACGTCGCCTATTTGATCCTTCGTTCGGAGTAGTCGGGATCAAGGAGATGGGGGTCGATGCGGATGGGATTCGGGGCCCGTCGGCGACATGCTCGCTGAGATGACCCCCACCCGGCACGCACCAAACGTCTTCCACGGTCAACTCGGACCGGATCCCGAGCCGCTGACGCGAACAAGCGTCTCGGCGAGCGCTCCGGGCATTCGCAGCGATCGATGTGCGACCGTCTCCCCACTGTGCGGGCGAAGGCTAGCCTCGAGACCATGGCTGAACGGGCCCGGAGCACGTGCGCAAATTCCTGTTGGGTGACAGTTCCGGCCTACGAGGATTGAGCGTGACTTTGAAGGCTCGCGATCAACTGCGCGGTGCCGGCGAGCGGATGGCATACACGCCGTTGTTCTGGCGGGTCTTCGCCCTCAACGCAGTGGTTCTCGCGGTGGCTGTGCTGCTCACCATCGTGGTGCTGCCGCCCCGCGTCCTGAAAGCTCCCGAGACGGAAGAGGAGATAGCGATCCTGGCTGGTTCGCTGGGGCTCAGCTCGCGATCAACCTGCTGCTCCTGCGCAAGGCGTTTGCTCCCCTCGAACGGCTTACCCAAGTGATGCGCGACGTCGACCTCTTGCGCCCGGGCCACCGGGTTCCGGTTGAGCGCTCTGCCTCGGAGTTCAAAGAGCTCGCCGTCGCCTTCAACGAGATGCTGGCTCGCCTTGAGGCCGAACGTCAGGAGAGCGCGAGCCGGGCGCTCGCAGCGCAGGAGGCAGAGCGGCTGCGGGTGGCCCAAGAGCTCCACGACGAGCTGGGGCAGAGCCTGACGGCGGTTCTGCTCGACCTCGCCCGCACCGAACGGCAGGCGCCCGAGCAGCTCAAGGATCAGCTCCGCGGCATCCAGGAGGGGGTCCGAGCGGGCCTCGATGACGCCCGCCGAATCGCGCTCGAGCTCCGACCGGAGGCGCTCGACGACCTCGGGCTCGCGGCGGCCCTGTTGGTCCTCGCCGATCACCTCGCCGAGCGAGCCGGGATCGAAGTGGACCGGCGGATCGAGCGAGGCCTGCCCTCGCTCACCTACGAGCAGGAGCTGGTGCTCTACCGGGTCGCCCAGGAGGCGCTCACCAACGTGGTCCGTCACGCCGGCGCCAACAGGGCAGAGCTCTCCCTGGCCCGAAACCGCGGAACGCTTGAGCTTCGGGTTCGCGACGACGGGCGGGGTCTTCAAGGCGAGTCGGCCGCAGGCGGGGGCATCCGCGGGATGCGCGAGCGCGCCCTGATGGTTCAGGGAGAACTGGAGATCGGTGAGCGGGAGGAGGGGGGCGTGGAGGTGGCGCTCGACCTGCCGATCGGGGAGGGCCCGTGATCCCGTTGAAGACCAAGGTCTTGCTCGCGGACGACCACGCGGTCGTCCGCCGCGGGCTGCGCCTGGTGCTCGATGCGGAGCCCGACCTGGAGGTGGTGGCGGAGGCCGGCGACGGCGCCGAGGCGGTCCGAGAGGGCCTTGACGAGAACGTCGATCTCGCGGTGCTGGACGTGACCATGCCGAGGCTCACTGGCCTTCAGGCCGCCGAGGAGCTCTCCAGGCGACGCCCTGAGCTCAGGATCCTGATCCTCTCTATGCACGACAACGAGCAGTACCTCTTTCAGGCGCTGCGCGCTGGCGCCTCCGGCTATGTCCTCAAATCGGCCGCCGATCGCGACCTGGTCGAGGCATGTCGCTCGGCGATGCGCGGCGAGCCCTTCGTCTACCCCAAGGGCTTGGCGGCGCTGATCCGCGAGTACCTGGAGGCGGCCAAGGAGGATGGGTCGCAGAGCGAGGACCCGCTCACGCCAAGGGAGGTCGAGGTCGTCAAGCTGGTCGCCGAGAGCTACACGACTCGCGAGATCGCCGAGGCGCTCGTGATCAGCGAGAAGACGGTCGAGCGCCACCGCGCGAACATCCTCGAGAAGCTCGGTTTCCGAGATCGCGTCGAGCTCACCCGCTACGCGATCCGCCGCGGTCTCGTCGAGCCCTGAACACGGACTAAGACGCACCCGGCCGAGCTGGGGGTTCGAATGGCATGGATCTGGGTGGTATCCCCGATGGGCGGTCGGGAAGGCGCGTGGGAGGCTCGACGTGCAGGCGAACCCGACATGCGAAACGGAGGCCGCAGTTGAGAACACTCACATACGACAACGCTCAGCCGGCCTCCGTTGACCGTGCCGAAGTCACCACGGTCGTGGTCGTCGATGACCACCAGGCGGTGCGGATGGGAATCCAGATGCTGCTCGACGATGAGCCGGGGATCCGCGTCGTCGCCTCAGCCGGGTCCTACGACGAAGGACTTGAGGCGGCCGTGCGCCTCGCACCCGACATCGGGGTGGTCGACTATCACCTGCCCCAGCGAGATGGGCTGGCGCTGACCCGCAAGCTGGTGAGCGTTGCGAACCCGCCGCGCGTCCTGATCTTCTCCGCCTACGCGGACCAGCGCCTGGAGCTCGCGGCGCTCTTGGCGGGCGCGGATGCTGTGCTCGGTAAGAACAGCCTCGGCCTGGAGCTCTGCTACCGGATCGAGGCCTTGGCGCGCGGCGAGGGGCCGAGAATCTCGATCCCGACCGAGACGCTCGCCGCCGTCGGCGAGGAGCTGGAGATCGAGGATCGACCGATCCTGGGCATGCTGGCCGCGGGAACCGACCCGGAGGAGATCGCCACCGTGCTCGGCCTGAGCCCGTCCGAGCTCGAGTCCCGTCGCTCGGCGATGCTCGACCGCCTCAAGGCGCCGCCAAGACTTTCCGAGCCCCGAAGCTAGTCCACCGAAAGGAGTCCAACCATGCCCCAGATCATCGTGCAAGCCGCACCGGGCGAGCGCCCGGGCCCCGTGACCCTTCACGAGCGCGTAAACGGCAACGACCTGAACAGCGACCACTTCGCACGCCAGCTTGTCGAGCGAATCGGCTGGGCGTTGCTCGACGCCGAGGACCTCGAGGAAACAGCCGACCACCTCGGGCGCGGACGAGCGAGAGGCCGACCCCGCCTTCCACGGAGAGGCAGGCGCCGCTTTTCATGGCCCAGAGCCAGGAAGAACCGCTCGCTGAGCCCGAAAGGAGCGAGAGATGAGCCAGGCACAGGCGAATGACACGCGGCAGGCAATAGTCAGCGACAACGTCGTGACGATGCCGTCGGAGCACCAGATCGTGACCGAGAGGGTCTTCGACGCTCCACGGGAGTGGGTGTTCGCCGCTTTCAGCGACCCCGATCTGATCCCGAAGTGGTGGGGCCCTCGCAGGCTCAGGACGGTCGTCGAGCGGATGGACGTGAGGTCGGGAGGCGGTTGGCGATTCGCCTGCCACGACTCGAAGGGGTCGGTGGAGACCTTCAGAGGTACCTACGGCGAGGTCATTCCGCCTGAGCGCATTGCCCAGACCTTCGAGTGGGAGGGGATGCAGGGCCATCTTGTCGTCGAGACGACAATCTTCGAGAACCTCGATGGGTGCACGAAAGTCAGGACCACCTCCGGCTTTCCCACCCGCGAACAACGCGACCGCATGCTCGCCTCCGGCATGGTGAGCGACTCCTACGAGCGCCTCGACGAGCTGCTCGTAAGCCTCGGGTTCGGCTGGTAGGGTGCGGCCCGCCGGCGGCGGTAGCGATGACTTGGGAGCTCGGCCTGGCGTTGCTGCTCGTCGCCGCGAACGGCTTCTTCGTCGCGGTCGAGTTCTCGCTCGCACGGCTGCGCCCAACGCAGGCGGATGAGCTTCTCCGTCGCAGGAAGCCGGGGGCAAAGTCGGCGGCACACGCGGTGGAGCACATCGATGCGTATCTCTCCGCTTGTCAGCTCGGGATCACGATGGCATCCCTCGGGCTTGGCGCAATCGGAGAGCGAGCATTCCACCACCTGCTCGAGCCGGCGCTGGGCGACGCGGCGACGATCGCCGGGTTCGGCCTCGCGGCGGCGCTCGCCTTCTTGATCATCACCACCTTGCATGTGGTGATCGGCGAGCTATCTCCAAAGAGCCTTGCGATCGCCCGTACGGCACCGGTCGCGCTGGCGCTGACCCCAGTGATGAGAGTGTTCTATCTCTCGGCCAAGCCGCTGGTCGATCTCTTGAACTGGATGGGCAACCTACTCTTGAAGCCCTTCGGGGTGCCGCCGGCGTCGGAGTCCGGACACCAGCCCCACAGCGAGGACGAGCTCCGCGAGCTGCTGCGCGAGAGCTCGCGTGAGGGCCTGATCGAGCGAGAGGAGCAGGAGCTCTCCGACGCCGCCCTCGTCTTCGGGGACAGGCGCGCCGGGGATGCGATGACCCCGCGCGATCGGATCGACCTGGCTCTCACCACCGACTCCCTGCGCACGGTCGCCGAGCGGGCGATCACAACCGGCCGGACCCGGCTGCCGCTCTGCGAGCCGGACGGCGGGCTCGAGGCGGCCGTGGGCCTGGTGAACGCGAAGGACCTGTTGACCCTGGCGATCGACGATGTCGAGCTGCTCATGCCATCGATGCTCGCCAGGCCGCTCGGACACGTCTCGGATTCGGCTCGAATCGACGAGGTGCTGCGCGAGATGCGGCGAAGGCGCGTCCACCTCGCGCTGATCCACGACTCGAACGAGGTGGTGGTCGGCCTGCTGACGATGGAGGACATCCTCGAGGAGCTCGTCGGGGAGATCGAGGACGAGTTCGACCGAGGGGGAGCTGGATCCCCTTGCTAGGTGTCGGCGGCAAGTGCAGATCGTCGCTCCCGGCGCTCGGCGAGAGCCGAGGTAAGGATCGCCAGCGCCAGGGATCCTGCGATCACACTCAGGGACACGCCGAGCGGCGGGTGCCAGAGGTCCTCGAGCAGCATCTTCGCCGCGACGTAGCCCAGGATCGCCGCAAGAGCGAGATTCAAATGGCGGAACCTGGCAAGCAGGCGATCGAGCACGAAGTAGAGGCTGACCATGCCCAGCAGGCTGAAGGCGTTCGCGGCGAAGACCACGAAGGTGTCCCGAGTGACGGCGAAGATCGCCGGGATCGAGTCGATCGCGAACATCAGGTCGAAGGCCGCCACCGTGACGAGCGCAGCGAGCAGCGGCGTCGCCATCCGGCGCCCGTCCGCGATAGTGGTCAGGCGCGATCCGTCGTAGTCATCGGAGATCGGGATCGCGCGGCGAAGCAGGCGCATCGCGAGGGTGGACTCAGGATCGATCTCCTCGCTGCCCTGTCGGGCGATCTTGACCGCGGTGAACAGGAGCAGGGCACCGAGCGCATAGGTGGCCGCCTCGAAGGCATCGAGCGCCGCCGCCCCGGCGACGATGAACACCGCCCGGAGAGCGATTGCGAGGCCGATGCCGCAGAGCAGCACCAGCCGGCGCTGCTCCTGCGGGACGGCGAAGAACGAGAGCAGCACCGCGAAGACGAAGAGGTTGTCGAGCGAGAGCGACTTCTCGATCAGGAAGCCCGCCAGGTACTCACCCGCAGCGCCGCTGTCACCGCCGAGCACCAGCACGCCGGCGAATCCGAGGCCGACCGCCGTCCAGACGAGCGACCACACCAGCGCCGAGTGAAACGACGGAACGCCACGTCCGCCGCTTCGGAGGTCAACTGCCAACGCGACGATGACGAAAACGGTGAGTGCGAACCAGGCGAGCATCGAAGGCTCCTTCGAGGTCGTTGTCTCGAAGGTTTCGCCCACCCGCTCGCCGGGTCGACGCGCCGGGTCCGGAGGAGACCGTGTTGACGAACGCGCCGTCTTGCAGGGCTAGTTCCCTTGCGCACAGCGAGGTTAGCGCGTGCGAAAGGCTCTGCGGTGAATCTTCGGCGTAGGGAGTGGCTGCTGGCGACGCTGCTGTGTGCCTTCGTCATCGCGGTTGTCGCGGACATTGTCCTCAGTGCAACCACGGGCGATGAGATTGCGCTAGGGGCCACCGTCTTGCTGACGGCGGTAACTACCCTCGCGGTTGCGTGGGCGCTTCGCTAGCACGGTGCCGCTGAGCGAGGACCAAGCGGGAGCCCTTTCTGCCACCACGGGCCGGACACAGCACATTCGGCGGGGGGCCGAGAAGGTCGCTGGTTCAGATCCGGTTCGCCCCGAGACACACGCAACTGCTGTTATGGGGTGGGCCGGGCTCGACGCTTCGAAACCAGCTCGTTGCCTGCTGTGGGCTAACGGCTGACCGGACCACCGTGCGTCGGTGCGTCAAGAATCCGCGTGTTCGAGCCCACCTCGCTAGGCACGAGCCCTGCTCATTTCAACACGCGGATTCTGCGGCGGATCCAGAATCGGCGTGCTCGGGTCTCCGAGAAAGCAGCGATTTACAGGGGGATCATGCCGGAGGAGGGACTCGAACCCCCGACACGCGGATTATGATGACGGCGAGGAGGGGTCAGCTGAGGGTGAGTAGGCAGCTCTCAGGCACGATGAGGTGCGGTCGGTTCGGGTCGAAGTCGGGAGTTGGACGCACAGTTGGACGCACGGTTTCTGTGCTCGGCTCGTAGCGGGCCGAGTGCGAGCTGCGGAGATTCGAATTCCCATTACTCAGTGCAATAGGGTGAGTCAGCAGCACGGTTACTGGACTCGCTGACGAGCCGAAGCCTCGACTCGCCATCCCGCTCAGTTTCCCAGTCCGGTAGGACCAACCAGGACCTAAGGAGCGCATATCGACGGCACGGCATCGACCGAGTCCGCGACCGCGGAAGAGATTCGCGAGTTCACGATCGACGTCACCGACGATCAGCTCGAGGACCTGCGTAACCGCATCAAGGCGACGCGTTGGCCCGATGAGGAGGTCGACCCCTCACAGGGAGTGCAGCTCGAGACCGTTCAGGCGCTGGCCGACTACTGGGCGAACGAGTACGACTGGCGTAGCTTCGAGAAGCGCTTCGCGGCACTCCCGCACTTCGTCACGGAGATTGACGGGGTGGACATCCACTTCATCCACGCCCGCTCCGAGCATGAGGACGCACTGCCGATGATCGTCACCCACGGGTGGCCGGGTTCGACTGTCGAGCAGCTGAAGATCATCGATCCGCTCACCAAGCCCACCGAGAACGGTGCGAGCGCGGGGGACGCTTTCCATCTGGTGATCCCGTCGCTGCCGGGCCACGGATTCTCGGGCAACCCGACCGAGGCTGGCTGGGACCCGATTCGCATCGCCAAGGCCTGGGCCGTCTTGATGGAGCGTCTCGGATACGACCGCTATGTCGCCCAGGGTGGCGACTGGGGCGAATGCCGTCACCGAGCAGCTGGCGCTGCTGAAGCCGAAGGGGCTGGTCGGCATTCACACCAACATGCCGGCGACGCTCTCGCCCGAGATCTCGGCGGGAGTCAGTCCGGCGGACCGGCGCCCGACGGTCTCTCCGCTGACGAGAAGGAGGCGTACGACACTCTGGTCCACTTCTTCGCAACGGGGACCGCCTACGCGCAGGAGATGGCCAACCGTCCGCAGACGCTCTACGGCGTCGTCGACTCGCCTGTGGGTCTCGCTGCCTGGATGCTCGACCACGACGAGCGCAGCTACCAGCTCATCGCCCGGGCGTTTCGCCGGCGACCCGGGCGGGCTCTCGCGTGACGACGTCCTCGACAACGTCACCCACTACTGGCTGACTAACCGGGGTCTCATCGGCGCGCCTCTACTGGGAGAGCCATTTGGCCTTCTTCGACATCAAGGGCGTGGAGCCCCCGGTCGGCGTGACCGTCTTCCCCGACGAGCTCTACCCGGCTCCGGAGAGCTGGGCGGAGCAGGCCTATCCCAACCTGATCCATTACAACCGGGTCGAGGAGGGCGGCCACTTCGCCGCCTGGGAGCAGCCCGAGGTCTTCTCCGAGGAGATGCGGGCGACCTTCCGGTCGCTGCGATAGCCGTGGAGCGCGCTACCGCAGAACATCCGTCAAGTACGACGTTCGGCCGCGTCAAGCAGATCGACGCCGGGAGTCCTTGATGTTGGTTACGTCGAATCCGGCCCCGCGGACGGGCGCGTCGCCATTCTCCTGCACGGCTGGCCCTATGACATCCACAGCTTCGCGGAGGTCGCCCCGATGCTGGCGGCGCAGGGCTATCGGGTGATCGTCCCGTACCTGCGCGGCTACGGCACGACGCGCTTCCTCTCCGACGAGACCTTTCGCAACGGCCAGCAGTCGGCACTCGCCGTCGACGCGATCGCCTTGATGGACGCGCTCGGTATCGAGAAGGCGATCGTCGCCGGCTTCGACTGGGGCGCCCGCACAGCGGACATCGTCGCCGCGCTCTGGCCCGAGCGATGCAAGGCGCTGGTCTCGGTGAGCGGCTATCTGATCGGCAGCCAGGCCGCCGGCAAGGCGCCGTTGCCGCCCGAGGCCGAGCTCCAGTGGTGGTACCAGTACTACTTCGCCACCGAGCGCGGCCGGGCCGGCTACGAGAAATACCGGCGGGA
Organism: uncultured Solirubrobacterales bacterium; assembly: GCA_963747425.1. GTDB lineage: Bacteria > Actinomycetota > Thermoleophilia > Solirubrobacterales > 70-9 > DASUPK01. The sequence continues at coordinate 5,958 of CAVVFJ010000003.1, read as the reverse complement.
GTTCGCGAAGCTCATCTGGCGCACTCGCCTCGCCGAAGTGGGACTTCGACGACGCGACCTTCGATCGCAGCGCCGCGTCGCTTCGACAACCCCGATCACGTCGCCATCGCGATTCACAACTATCGCTGGCGGCTGGGCCTGGCTGAAGGCGAGGCTGAGTACGACGAGCTGGAGAAACGGCTCGCCGAAGGTCCTGTCATCACCGTGCCCGACGATCACCCTCGAGGGCGATGCGAACGGCGCGCCCCATCCCGACCCGAGCGCCTATGCCGAGAAATTCTCCGGCGAGCTACTCGCACCGGACGATCGAGGGCGGCATCGGGCACAACCTTCCCCAGGAGGCTCCGGAGGCTTTCGCCAAGGCCGTCATGGACGCCGAGAACCCCTAACACGTTTGCTGCCGACTCAAGCTTCATCAACCGAAGGAGTTGCGTATGTCCGCTGATTCCACATCCACAGACAAGCCAACGATCGTCCTTGTACACGGCGCCTTCGCCGACGCCTCGAGCTGGAACGGCGTCGCTCAACTGCTGCAGCAGGACGGCTACACGGTGGTCGCGCCCGCGAATCCCCTACGCGGTATCAGTGCCGACTCCGCCTACATCGCGAGCGTCCTCGATCAGATCGATGGACCCGTGCTTCTGGTCGGCCACTCCTATGGTGGCGCGGTGAATTCCAACGCGGCCACCGATGCTCCGAACGTCATCGGCTTGGTCTACGTCGCAGCCTTCGCTCCCGACGAGGGCGAAAAGCTAATCGAGGTCGAGAACGGCTCGAAGGACAGCATCCTCGACAGCGCCTCTGGTCCCGCTCCAGTATCCGACGGGCCAGGACGGCGAGACGGCGGTCGAGTTCGCGATCAACCCGGAGCTCTTCCACGAGTCGTTCGCGGCCGATCTCTCCGAGGAGGAGGCAGCCCTGATGGCGGCGACCCAGCGGCCGGCCGCTGAGCTTGCCTTCTCCGAGCCGAGCGGACCGCCTGCCTGGAAGACGCTTCCCTCATGGACCGTCGTCGCAACCGGCGACAAGGCCGCGGGCGCCGACGTGATCCGATCGATGGCCGAACGCGCCGGCGCCGACATCGTCGAGGTCGAGGGATCGCACGTGATCATGATCTCCCAGCCGCAGGCGGTGACCGACCAGATCCTGAAGGCGGTCGGTGCTGCGGTGCCGGCATGACGACCCCAGCGGGGTCGACCGACGAGCTCGCCGGAAAGCTGCGGCGAACCGAGCTCCAACACAAGCCCTCGTCGATTCCCGGACGGGAGATCGTTCAGGTGCTCACGGAGATCCCGGCGGGCGTCGAGTCGGGGTGGCACCAGCATCCGGGGGAGGAGGTGGGCTACATCCTCGCCGGGACCGTGGAGATGAGGATCAAGGACAAGCAGACGTTCACCCTGCACCCCGGCGACCCCTTCTTGATGCCGCCGCGCACGCCCCACAACGCCTTGGACCTTGGTCCCGAGACGGGCATGATGCTCTCCACGTACATCGTTGAGGTCGGCGAGCCGTTAGCGATCTTGACGGACTGACCCGTGATGGCCGGAGCGGAAACCGGAGCGTCGAACGATCCGACTCGCGACGCGGACCTCGAGGAGTTCATCGGCCGCTGTCACGAGGCGATCACCCAGCAAAGCCAGGGTCACCCGGAACCGTTCCTGGAGCTGTGGTCGCGCGCAGACGACGTCTCGATCATGGCGGCTATTGGCGGCTACCAGGTCGGCTTCGACGAGGTGAGCAAGCTCCTGACCGCTGCGTCGAAGACACAGACCTTCGAGAGCTGGAGCGCGGAGAACCTCGTCACGATCGCCGCCGACGACCTCGCCATCAGTGTCGAGCTCGAGCGCTACGGGCGGCATGTGGACGGTGAGGAAGAGCAGATGACGCTGCGGGCCACCCAGATCTACCGCCGAGAAAATGGAGAGTGGAGGGTCATTCACCGCCATGGCGACATCCTGCAGCCGATCGAGGCGAAGTGGTGACGACGAGGGTGAATGACTGGGAGACAGTGAGATCGGAAGTCCCGCCGCGTTCGATCTCCGGTTCTCCGACGACGAAATCTGGAGGTAGACGATGAGCCTGATCGACAAAGCCCTGACGGAGAACCGCAACTACGCAACGAGGCGCGATCCGAAGCTTGGAGACCGACCGACCCCGAGCCTCGCAGTGGTGACGTGCATGGATCCGCGCCTCTCGGACCTGCCCGCGATCCTCGGGCTACGGCACTCCGACCTCGATGTCATTCGCACCGCCGGACCAGCGGTCACCGATGACGTTATCGGGGAGCTCATCGCCTCCAATCGCGTTATCGGAACCTCGGAAATCATGCTCCTGAATCACACCGGCTGCGGATTTACCACGTTCACCGACGAGGAGCTGAATTCAAGACTGGTCGCGGCGACCGGTGACTCATCGCCTGCTCCCATGCGGTTCTTTTCCTACGAGGATCCCGAGCAGCACACGCGGGAACAGATCGAAAAAGTGAGATCCCATCCCTGGATCGCAGCGGAGGTGCCGGTGCGAGGTTTTGTTCTGGATATGGACACTGGGCTCCTCGAGGAGATTTCGGTCCCCTAGCGCAAGGTGGATCCTGCGGGTCGATGCCGGGACGGTTGCTCATCGCCGCAGGGGAATCCGCTTCGGGTCCAAGCGCGCTCCCCGTCGGGATCCGCGAGCTCATCGCAGGTGCCGACGAGATTCTGGTCGTTTCGCCGAATCTGCCCAGCCGGCTCGAATGGCTGGCATCCGCGACGGGCCGCAGTGAGAAGCGGGCCGACGAGCGACTCGGGGTCGTCCTGGATCACCTGAGCGACATCGGTGCTGCCGCGACCGGCGAGGTCGGAGCGGACGACCCTCTCGTTGCTCTCGAGGATGCGATCAGAGAATTCAAACCGGACCACCTACTGATCGCGGTTCGGAGCGGTGAGCAGAGCGATTGGCAGGAGCGCCACCTTCTCGACGCGATCTATGGCCGGTTTGCGTTGCCCCTGACGGTCCTCTCGCCGGTCTAGTCGATCTCACTCCTCTTGTTCCATGCAAAGCAGCGCTTTCGGTGTGTCCGACGCCGCGGCTCGTCTGCGCGACGAGGAGCATTGGTGTCCCTCAGCGCCGGATTTCCGGGGAAGGAGGCGTTGATTGGAGACCAGCACAGTCTGGTAGCGCATTCGGCTGGGGGGCCGAAAGGTCGCTGGTTCAAATCCAGTCGCCCGATCAAGAAAAACCCCCGGTAACGCGGGGTTTTCGCGTTAGATGGTCACCGCTGGATCCAACACGGGGTTCAGTTGGGGTCCAATTTGTTGTGAGATCTGCAGGCTGACGATCAGTCGCGCAAAGCACTTGAAAATGGGGGACGATCTGGGAATGGGAGGTGGTGCCTGCAATCCGCCTCGGCGCACTACCCCTAGTCGCTACCCGATCGCGTCCAGCACCGCCGAGCAGGCCTCCTCGCAGCGCCTGCACTCCTTCGCGCAGATACGGCAGTGTTCGTGATGTTGGGCGTGCTTCTCGCACTCCTCCGCGCACTCGGCGCACAGGTCCCTGCACGAGGACACCTGCGCTGTCGCGGTTGCAGCGACGTACTCCGTCTGGCGGGTGAGAAGGCGGCCGGTGGCATCGCAGACGTCGGCGCAGTCCAGGCAGAGCCGGATGCACCTGCGGAGGTCCATCACGTCGTCCTCCGCGAGGCTGGCGTCGGCGCAGGCAGTGCACGAAGCTTCACACGCGCTGCACTCGTCGATGCACCGAACGAGCACATCGCGGTCGATTTGCGCCGGCCACGGATGCGCCTCGAGCATCTCCTTGGACAGGGTGGCTATGGCCATGATGCCTCCTCTCGGACTGCGATCCCGGCGATCGCCGTTGCGCTGACACTACTACTCGCCGGTGGCTCGGAGCGAATGAGATGGAAGCGGAGAGGGTGGGATTCGAACCCACGAGGGACCCAAGGGCCCCTGGCTGCGAGCGCGGCGATCTCCGCGGGCGAGTGATTGGTCAACCGGGTCTATCAGGCGTTGAGCGTTTCTGGGACGAACTTGGTCGGCGGCAATCAGAGGGGGGAGGCTGCCGTGTTCGCCGCGAAGGCCAGAAACACGATCGCCGCCGCGACCCAAAACGCGACCGGTCTCGGCAGCGTCCGCAACTGGAACCGCTCCTCTCTGACCGCGGTGGCCAGCTCGCGGGGGCGGGCGTGATCCCGGTGTTGCGTCGGACATGAATCCTCTAGTTCTTCATCCTGTTGTTCTGCGCTGTCTGCTTCGAGGAGATCACCGGGTGTGGGCCCCTCGCGCTCGGTTCCCGTCGTCGGGGGTTGACGGCAGCGATCCCCCGTCGGTCCTCGCGGACTGAAGGTAGTTCCGATCTACGCCCAGGTCGACGCAGAGCGCTTATGGATCGATCGCCATCACGGAGAAGACCCACCTGTTGCCGCGTGGATAACCTAGGTTGCGAGCGTGGCGCAATCGCAGCTCGCCCAAGCGACTGGCTCTCCCGCCGACGCACTCGTGATCTTCGGGATTACCGGCGACCTGGCGAAGAAGAAAACGCTGAAGGCGCTCTACGACCTCTGCGAGAACGGCACGCTTCATGTCCCCGTCATCGGCGTTGGCCGCACCGACTGGTCGGACGACGACCTACACCGGCATGCGCGCGAGGCGATCGAGGCCCGATTCGCGGCGCAAGGCGGTGAGATCGGCGAGGACGCCTTCAAGGCCTTCAGCGAAAGGCTCTCCTACGTCCAGGGCGACTACATGGAGACGGACACCTACGCGCGCATCAAGAAGGCGATCGCCGGCGCCAAGCTCCCCGTCTTTTACCTCGAGATCCCGCCGTCGCTGTTCGCTCCGGTCATCGAGCACCTCGCCAGCGCCGGCTGCACCCAGGGCGCGCGGGTGGTGATCGAGAAGCCCTTCGGGCACGATCTCACCTCCGCCCACGAGCTCAACGACCGGATCCACCAGGTCCTTGACGAGAGCCAGATCTACCGGATCGACCACTACCTCGGCAAGGAGCCGGTGATGGACATCACCTACCTGCGCTTCGCCAACTCGATGCTGGAGCCGATCTGGAACCGCCGCTACGTCGAGTCCGTGCAAATCACGATGGCCGAGGACTTCGGGGTCGACGATCGCGGCAGCTTCTACGACCCGGTCGGCGCGGTGCGCGACGTCTTCCAAAACCACCTGCTTCAGGTCCTGGCCCTGGTCGCGATGGAGCCGCCCTCGGCGGGCGCCGATCTCGACGCGATCCGCGACGCGAAGCTCGACCTGTTCAGGGCCATTCCGGGGATCAATCCGAGCCGCTACGTCCGCGGACAGTACGAGGGCTACCGCGAGATCGACGGCGTCGACGCGGGCTCCAATATCGAGACCTTCGTCGCCCTCCGCCTGGGGATCGAGAACTGGCGCTGGTCCGGCGTCCCGTTCTTCTTCCGCGCCGGCAAAGAGCTGGCGGCTAAGGTGACCGAGGTCCGGGTGATCCTGCAGAATCCGCCGCGCGTCGGGATCGGCGCTCGACCGACGCCGGAAACCGACGAGATCATCATCCGCATCGACCCCGACCCCGGCGCCTCCATCCTGCTCGAGGCGAAGCAGCCGGGGCAGGATGCGCTGCGGCGCGTCCATCTCGACCTGCTCTTCAAGCAGCAGTTCGGCGACCAGCCGGGGCCATATGAGCGGCTCCTTGCCGACGCCCTGGCCGGAGATCAGATGCGCTTCGCGCGGGAGGACAGCGTGCTCGAGACCTGGCGGATCGTCCAGCCCTTGCTCGACAACCCCTGCGAGCTGGAGATCTACCGCAAGGGCAGCTGGGGCCCGGAGTACGCCTCGAACTTGCTGCACGGCTACGGTGGGTGGCGCCGGCCCTGGCTGCCCGAGGCGCCGCTCGAGACCGTGGGCGCCGGCTGAGATCCTCTGGGGGGCGGCACGACCCGCCGATCGGTGCCATCTATTTGGTGATCAGCGG
>CAVVFJ010000002.1:0-6927 GCA_963747425.1 uncultured Solirubrobacterales bacterium | reverse complement strand
GGCGCGCCTCGCGGCCAGGAGTGGGGGGCGCCTTCAGCTCCAGCTCAAATGGAGCGCGGACGGCCGGCGCGGTCGCAGCCGCTCCGGCCGCGGCCTCAGCGCCTAGGCGAGAGGCCGCCAAACTCTGCGGATTGGCACTGTTGGGCTGCGGGTACTCAGCCGCTATGGCGACAGGGAAGAAGACGGTCGACGTGGAAGCCGCCCGACTCGAGATCGCGAGCGGTGACGCCTGTGCCGTCGACGTACGCTCGGAGGAGGAGTGGAGCAAGGGTCACGTGCCGGAGCGATTCATTTCCTGGAGGGAGGGAGCGCCACCGATCGCACTAATCGCCTGGATGATGGCGCGCGACTACTGGTCATCGCCAGCAGCAGCAAGCTGGCGGTCCGGGCCGCCAAGGACCTGTGCGCCCGCGGCTACGATGCGGTCGCGGTCGATGGCGGCATGGACGACTGGGTCTCGCAGGGCTTTCCCATCGAGCCCACCACGGACCCCGACGAGGACACCGAGCTCGGCCTGAAGTAGGCGGCGATCCAGATCATCCGCTTCCAGCTCAGCGGTCCTTCGGGCCCCAGCGGTTGAGCGCCCAGATCGTCATAAGCACCGATCCAACCGGAACCAGGAAGATCGCCGCGTCGGCCAGGACGTGCCCGGCGTGGGCCAGGGGCACGATCACGAGGTGATCACCTCCTTTAGCGCCTCCAGCGAGCGGCGCACATCACGGCGCATGATCGGGGCGCTCAGGCGGCTCGCGATCAGGGCCAGGATGCCTCCCGGCACCTGATAGCTGAAGCGGAGCGTCACCTGGGTCCCCTCGCCGCTCTCGCGCAGGATCCAGCGGCCGCGGTTGTCGATGCCGCTGACGTTGGTCCAGGCGAGCTCGTGCGGGGGCTCCCACTCGACGATCTCGATCACCCCGCCCAGGTCGGTGGAGCCGGCCTGGACCGTGAGCCAGAAGCGAGCCCGCGGACCGCTCTCCGGCTCGCCCTCGACGTGCTTCCAGGTCGAGCCGACTATGAAGTCGGAGTACCGGCCCGGCTCCGAGACCAGGGGCCAGATCCGATCTCGGGGAGCCGCGATCTCGATGCTCTCCTCGACCCTCATCTCAGCCGATCAGGGGCAGGCGGCGCTCGGCCGAGAGCTCGTCGAGCTTGATCTGCATTACCCGCGTCACGTAGTCGGAGACCTCGTCGTCGTCCGGATTGCGGCCGAAGCGCTCGCGCAGGTCGATCGGCTCCATCGCCTCGATCGTCAGCTTCGCGGGGAGCGGCCAGTGCCCGAGCATGTCGCCGACGTTCAGCACCCATGGGATCGAGAGGGAGATGGGGAGGACCTTGAGCCGGAAGAGGCGGTCGAGCTGCAGCGCCCGGGCCAGGCGCTCACCGCGGGAGAGGAAGATCGCGGTCTCCTGTCCGCCGATCGAGACCAGAGGCACGATCGGCACGCCGGTCTCGATCGCGAGTTTCGCCCAGCCCTTGCGGCCGGCGAAGTCGACCCTGCCCTCCTGCCAGGAGGGGCGGTGGACCTCCCAGTCGCCGCCCGGGTAGACGAGCACGGCGGCGTCGCGCTCCAGCGCCAGCTTGGCGTTCTCCTGTGAGGCGGCAACGCAACCGAACTTGGAAAGGTTGAAGGGCAGCGGCATCGCCAGGACCAGGTTGTGGACCAGGGGGTGGAGGCGGCGCTCGACCCCGAAGTGGCCGGAGAAGGCGAGCGCGAAGACCATCGTGTCCGGGGTGACGTTGCCGCCGGAGTGGTTGCCGACGAGCAGGACCGGACCCTCGGCGGGGATCCGCTCGAGCCCGCGCACCTCGGCCCGGAAGTAGAAGGAGGCGAGCACCCAGAGGCCCGGCAGCTGCTCGCGGATGTAGTCGGGATCGCGGTCGTCGAGGTCGGCGTTCGGGATGCGGGCCGCGACCAGATCCTTGACGCGCTCGCGCAGTCCCATCACGCGGTCGCCGGTCGCGTGCCGGTCTTGCGCCCGGGCTGGCGCGCGCCGCTTCCCGCGGGTGAGCCGCGCGGTGGCCGGCCGCCCAGGCGCTCCAGGCGGGCCAGGCCCCAGCCCACCACGAAGATCAGGGCGAGGGAGACCCCGCCGACGCCGAGGTAGGCGGCGAGGGTGAGCCACCCCGGCACGTCGGGCTTCTGCTCGCGCTGCAGGTTCTTGTGATCGAGCACGAAGGCGCGCGTCATCTGCGACTGGACCGGGACCTCGGAGACCGGGATCGCCGGATCGGCCGGCAGGAAGATGGGCAGTCCGGCGAGCTGGCGTCCCTGGTGCAGGCGGAGCGTCGTCTTCCAGGTGCCGTCGACGTGGATCGGCTGGGTGATCCGGTAGACGCCGTCTCCGATCCGCGCTGGCGTGTCGATGTGCGCGGGGCCGTCCTTGCCCTGCCAACTGGTCACGTTGAACCAGTATGCGCCCCGCGCGGCGTCCGGCGGGTCGAGCCGGAAGGTGCCCGTCGCGACCCGGCCGTCGGGGGTGTCGCGGACGTCGAGGTTGAAGGTGGCGGTCACGTGCGGGCCGGTGTTGACCGGGATCCAGAAGGCAATCGCTCCGGTCGCGGCCACAGCAGCCGCGGGCAGTGCCGCCCGCGGGATCCGCTCGCGGCGCTCCACCCCCGGAGTCAGGCAGCGGCCGACGAAGCCGCCGATCACGCCGCCGGCGACCGCGGCGATCAGGCCCGTGATCGCCGCCTCGGGGAAGAGGGAGGCGGGCCATGGATTGACGACCCAGACGTGGGACCAGGCCCACTCGGCGGCCAGGCCGGCCGTGCCGATCCCGGCCCCGGCAAGGGCGCCGAAGCCGATCGGCCGCTCCTCTATCCGGCGGCGGTTTTTGTGGCCGCCGAATATGTGAGGCCCGCGGAGGTAGGCGAGCGCGACCAGCTCGACGACGAGGGCCTCGGCGACGTAGGGCGGGAAATGGGGGGTGATCTCGCCGAACAGCGGGCCGACGAGCAGCGCCAGCGTGCCGCGGATCGCCAGGTAGACGAGCAGGGCGCCGACCGCGCCGCCGGGGCCGATGCGGACCCGCGCGGTGACCAGACCGATCCCGGCTGCCAGCATGATCAGAACCGGCTGCAGCTCGAGCGCGAACTGGGGCACGCCGAAGTCGAACTCGGCCTGGAAGGTGGAGAGCGCCACCAGGAAGGCGCCGGCGAGGATGACCTCGCGGAAGCGGGTCCAGAGAGGGAGCGGGCGTTGATCCGGCGGCGGTGTTTGTGGCCGCCGTGTATGGAGACGCTCCTCGTCGCCCTCGGCGTGCAGCGCCCAGGCGCCGAGAACCGAGAGCGAGGCGCCGCCGATCAGCATCAGGTGGGTCGGGCCCCAGAGGGTCACGTCCTGGCCGAAGATCCGGTGCCAGATGTCATCGAGCGGGAAGGCCGCCAGCGAGCTCGCCCCGCAGATCGCGATCATCAGCGCCCCGACCGGCGCGAACCAGCCGGGGGCGATCTCGAACGAGGTCCGGGTCGGGCGCTTCGGCAGGGCGAGCCCGAGCACGCCCGCGAGCAGCACGCCGAAGAGGCCGGCGAGGATGAAGTAGTGCGCGGGATTTGCGAGCGGCCCGGGGTCGCGCCCCTGGTCGATGTGCAGGGAGATGTCCCAGTACATGCCGAAGACCGCGATCAGCAGCGTGACCGCGAGGAAGGTCCCGGGCAGCGCGGCCCAGCCGGGCAGCTTGGTGACCCGCTCGGCGAGGTCGGCCATCCGGCCGATCAGCGGGAAGCGGCCCTGCTTGTAGAGCAGGATCGGGCCGAGCAGCAGGACCGTCACCACCACGGCGCCGGCCGTCGCGTAGATCACGTCGCTGGTGGCCGCGCCTCCCGCCGGTGGACTCCCCGCTCCGAGCAGAGTGAGTGGCGCCATCGTCCTCTTCTCTAGCCGGCGTCGGCCAGGGCCGCGGACTCGGTGCGGGGGCCGCGGCGAAGCCGCTCCCGCACCGTCTCCAGCGACCACTGGAATGGCTCCGTCTCCTCCATGAATGAGGTCAGCTCGCGGACGATCCGGTCCGCAGAGTCGAGCATCGGCCAGTGGCCGGAGCCCTCGATCTCGACGTAGCGGCTGTGGGCGACGATCTCGTGCGCCCGGCGGCCGTGCTCGACTGGGATCACCGGGTCTGAGTCGCCCCAGATGAAGAGGGTTGGGATCTGATCGGCCAGGTAGAGGCGGTCGAGGGCGCTCACTTTCTGGCCCTCGGGGCCGATCACGCTGCGGAGGGTGTCGAGGAAGGCCTCGGTCGCGCCCTCCTCGACCAGGGAGGCGTATCCGCGCGCGAACTCCGCCAGGTCGGGGCCGGCCTCGAGGCCGAGCTTGGCGGCGACGCTGCGGACGGCGTCGCCCGCGGTCACCGACCACTCGCGCGCCAGCAGCGGCAGCACCCACTCCGAGCCGGGCAGGGCGGCGGCACGGAGCAGGGGATGGACCTCGTTGCCCAGCCCGCCGGAGGAGATCAGCGCCATCCGCTCGATGTACTCGGGGAAGAGGTAGGCGAACTGCATCGCGATCCCGCCGCCGAGCGAATGGCCGACGACGGTGCCGCGCTCGAAGCCGAGCACGGCGAGCAGATCCCGCACCCCGGCCGCGTAGGCGCCGAGCGAGTAGTCGCCGCGCGGCTTCGCGGAGCGGCCGTGGCCGAGCAGGTCGGGGGCGATCACCGTGTAGCTCTCGGCCAGGCGCGGCATCACGTCGCGCCAGGCATCCGAGGTCGAGGTGATTCCGTGCAGGAGGATCAGCAGCGGCCCATCACCCGCCGCCTGGAAGCCGACCTTGTGACCGTGGAGGGTGACCTCCTCGTAGGGCCCGAGCGGCTCGCCGGGTGCGCCCCAGGTCAGGGGTCGCTCTGTCAAGGGGTCCGCCATAGAGACAACGCTACTCGAATGTCACAAATTCGCATGTGACTCGCACCTACTTGATCTGCATCCCCGAGATCGCCCGGCTGATAACCAGCCGCTGGATCTCCGAGGTGCCCTCGAAGATCGTCCAGATCTTGGCGTCGCGGTGCATGCGCTCGACGGGGAACTCACGGGAGTAGCCGTTGCCGCCCAGGATCTGAATCGCGCGCTCGGTGGCCCAGACGGCGACCTCGCCCGCCTTCAGCTTCGACATCGAGCCCTCGGCGGCATCGAAGTCCTTGCCGGTCTTGCCCATCCAGGCGGCGCGGTGGGTCAGCAGCCTGGCGGCGTCGATCTCCATCTTCATGTCGGCGAGTGAGAAGGCGATTGCCTGGTTCTCGATGATCTTGCGGCCGAACGCCTCGCGCTCCTTGGCGTAGTCGAGCGCGTACTCGTAGGCCGCGCGGGCGATGCCGACGGCCTGCGCCGCCACGGTCGGCCGCGAGAGCTCGAAGGTCCGCATCGCGGCCTGGCCCTTGGAGCTCTTGCCCTCTCGGGCCTTGGCCAGCCTCTCGTCGAGCTTCTCCTTGCCGCCGAGCAGGGACGAGCCCGGGACGCGGCAGTCGTCGAGGTGGACGTCGGCGGTGTGGCTCGCGCGGATCCCGTGCTTCTTGACCTTCGCGCCCTGCTCGCATCCCTTGGTGCCGGGCGGGATGACGAACGCGGCGTGCCCGCGGGAGCCGAGCTCGCGGTCGACGGAGGCGATCACGACGTGGACGTTCGCGATGCCGCCATTGGTCGCCCACGCCTTCTGGCCGTTGATCACCCACTCGTCGCTGGCCTCGTCGTACTTGGCCGTCGTGCGATAGCCCGACACATCCGACCCCGCATCGGGCTCGGAGGCGCAGAACGCCGCCACCTTGACGTCGTTCTCGTCGCCGAAGCACTGCGGCACCCACTCGATCAGCTGATCCGGCGTACCCGAGCCGAAGATGCCGGCGACCGCGAGGGTGGTGCCGAAGATGGCCATGCCGATCCCGGCGTCGCCCCAGAAGAGCTCCTCGTTGACGAGCGGGAAGGTCAGGCCGGAGGGGTCGGCCCAGAACTGCGCGATCGACTCGAACCCGTACATGCCGATCTTGGCGGCCTCCTGCACGACGGGCCAGGGGAACTCCTCCTTCTCGTCCCACTCGTGGGCGGCGGGGCGGACGGTCTGCTCCGCGAAGCCGTGCGCCCAGTCGCGGACGTCCTGCTGGTCCTGGGAGAGCTCCAGGGAGAAAGTCGCCTCACCTGCCTCGATCCCGAGCTGCTCGGAGATCTCACCCTCGACCTCGCCGTTGCTCTTGGTCTTCTCTTCGGTCGCCATCTCGCTGTCTCTCTCCTTCGGTCGTCTGAATTCCTACCGAGAGTAGCAAAATGCTACCCTGAGTAGGAAAGTGGAAACGCGAACCTCGTCACACATACCACGCAAGAGAGCGGCGCACCTCGGACCGGAGCGGCGACGCCCCCAGGTTCTGGATGCCGCGCTCGGGCTCTTCCTCGAGCACGGTTACGAGGGAACCTCGATGGCCGCGGTCGCCGAGGCGGCGGGGGTCACGAAGCCCGTCGTCTACGCCTGCTTCCCCGGCAAGGACGAGCTCTTTCGCGCCCTGCTGCGGCGGGAGGAGGAGCGCATCCTGGAGGAGATCCAGTCCGCATTCGCGACCGCGGACCTGAGCGATCCGGAGGCAACCCTGATCGAGGGATTCACCGGGTTCCTGCGGGCGGTTGCGGCCTCACCCGACGTCTACAAGCTGATCTTCCTGGGGGAGGGGGGCGGAAACACCGCGGTCGCTCGCCGGATCCAGCGTGGGCGCGAGGCCCAGGTGGAGGCGCTCTCGCGGCTGGCTCGGCGCTGGCTGAAGGACCGGAACGGGCGCCGGCCCCGCCGTCGCGTGGACGCGACCGCCCGCCTGCTCGGCAACGCGATCGCCGGCCTCGCCGAGTCCGGCGCCAGGCTTCTGCTTTCCGGCGCCGATGGCTGGACCCCGGAGACGCTCGGGCGCGAGCTCGGACGGCTCGCTGCCGGCGCGGAAGCCGCCGTCTGATCGGGCAGCG
>CAVVFJ010000001.1:0-355529 GCA_963747425.1 uncultured Solirubrobacterales bacterium | reverse complement strand
CGGCGGTTTTCCAAGATCTTGCCGCCGCGCCGGCTGTGGCGATGAACTTGGGTTCGGGACCCGGCGCGGCACGCAAGGGCCGCGGGCGCGGCGGGCGAGAGCCGCGCCCGCGGCTCCAGCCATGCGTCTGACCGACGACACGCTCCTGAGTCATGGGCGGGAGGATGATGCCGAGCCGGGAAGACGATGACAACCGAAGGGAAGGCGAAATGGGCGAAGAGACGGAGTTCACCAACCACCGCGCCGACGCGACGCAGAACGAGTCCCTGATCGGTATCGCGCGCATGGGCGCAGACGCGTTCGGGTACACAGCGGAGCTATGCATCGACCGCGGCCTCGCGCACCTCCTGCGACTGCGAGTATCACAACTCAACAACTGCACCTACTGTCTCAACCTCCATTACGAGGCCGCCCGTGACGCTGGGATCCCGCGCGCGAAGATCGACACGCTGACCGCGTGGTGGGAGACAGACCTGCACTCCGAGGCAGAGCAGGCGGCTCTTCGCTACACCGAAGCCCTAACCCGGGCCTCGGATACGGATGCCGACCGGGCCTTCCAGCGCTTCCACGACGGGCTGGCGAGTCACTTCGATGCGGAGTGCATCCTCGAGATCATCGGTGTCGTTGTGAACATGAACGTATGGACGCGACTGAAGCTGGCAGAGGGGGCGAAGCCGCGGCAGGGCTGAGCTGAGCGGGCGAGACCGCTGCTTTCCATGCAAAGCGGCGGTTTCAGAAAGTGTCCGCAAGGTGTCCGCGAAGTGTCCGCGGCGCGGACACTTTCGCGCCCGCCCCGCCCCATGAGAATGCGGAATTCGGGGGTCGGCGCGCCTCGACTCCCCTTCCCCCACGAGGAATGGGAGTCGAGTCGCTTGACCCCCTGGGTTGGTTTGTGGGGCGGGGCGGGCGCGGATCGATGGAGCCGAATGAGGCGTGCGAATGCAGAGTGACCCGAGCTAGAAGTGCTTCGGGATGTAGCGATGGACGGTCTGGTTCGTCTGAGCGCGGTTGAGATGTCTGAGCGTCCAGGTAAGGCAGTGTCCGTGGGCGCCGGCGGAGAGCTAAGTCGCATGCCCGGAGAGCTCGAGTGGGACAGCTGGCGGCCGAGGCCGTCAGTAGCAGTAGATGACGCAAGCCGGTCAAGAGCACAGATCCAAGCCAGCCCGACCTGCGAGCCAGCCTAGCGGCGGGCTAGGCGCGGACCGTCAACCCCCAGAGGGGGTCGGGGCGAAGCCCCTTGACGGCCGCGCCGCGGGACCGACCGGGTCGCGTTGTCAGCGGCTGGGCCGGGGAACGGTGCCGGCGGGGTGAGGTACTCGACCTACTTTCTGACCAACCGCTCAAAGCGCAGCTGCACGCTGAAGGGCGTCCCGAGTGTCCAGTTCGTGCGCGGCAGGGATGTTGTGCCATTCCGATTCCACGATGGCGGCACCCCCTATTTGCCAAAGCGCTTGCCGGAGACGATCCTCGTGCCGCCGGGAGCTCGCGCGAGCTTTGTCGTCGCGAAATATCGATGCGATGTCGGCATCCAATACCTCAGCACGGGCATGCGCGTGGCCGTTCCCGGCTCGGAGTCCGACTCACTCACCCTGCGGTGGCAGCTGAGGACGAGCACTTATCCGTACTGTCAGCCGGTCCAGGGAGACCCGGCCAGCGACCCCGGCAACACTGTCGCCGTCTCGCCGGTCATCGCGTCAACTCGGGACCTGCTCGGCAAGTAGCCGCCACCTTTCCGGTAGGCGCCCCTTAGCACGACCGCCCGTAGCATCGGGCGGTGCTCCTGATCGGCGCGATCGCGCTTGCCCTGTTGGTGCTGCCGCCCGGGTGGGGGCTGGCGCTGGTGGCCGTGGCGGCCCTGATCGAGGTCGCGGAGGTCGGCTTCTGGATCCGGTTCCTGCGCCGCTACCGGATCGCGACGGGTGTGGAGGCCCTGGTTGGATCCTCGGCCGAGGTGATCGAGGCCTGCGATCCGCGCGGGCGGGTTCGATTCCGCGGGGAGATCTGGCACGCCGAGTGCGCCTCGCGCGTCGAGGTCGGCGCACGGGTGACCATCACCGGCGTGCACGGGCTGACGCTCGAGGTCGAGCCGGGGTGATTCGTGCCGAGGTTTATGTAACCGACGGTGCGGGGAAGCGCCCGGAACGGAAAAGGGCCCCACTAAGGGGGCCCTTTGTATCCGAAAGGACGTGCCGCCGGCGAAATTCCCCTTCACCGGCCCGTCGGTCCTTCAAGTCTTACGGCTCAATGTCGGCGGTTCAACTCCGCGACTTGAGCCTGTCAAGAGACACTAACACGCGCTTTCGCGGAAGGTTGCACTTCTCCCTGGATCCCGCAAGATTCTTTGAATTTTGGGGAGACTTCATCGGTGAGCGAATGCTCGTAGACATTGGCCGCCCAGCCAGGATAGGATGCGGGCCGTGCGCTACCTGATCACAGGCGGCTCCGGCTACATCGGCGGCCGACTGACCGACGAGCTCTCCGGCCGGGACGAGACCGAGAAGATCATCGACGTCGATCTTCGCCCGCCGCCTCGCAACTGGCCGAAGCACGAGTTCGTCAAGGCCGACATCCGCGACCGCAAGCAGATGCGCGACCTGCTCGAGCGCCACGAGATCGACGCGGTCCTGCACTTCGCCTTCGTGCTCAACCCGATTCGCGACGAGGCGAAGATGTACGACATCGACGTCAACGGCACCGCGGCGGTCCTCCAGGCCGCCCAGGACGCCGGGATCAAGCAGGTGATCCAGACCTCGTCGGCCACCGCCTACGGCGCCTTCCCGGACAACCCGAAGCCGATCGCCGAGGACTGGCCCGTCCGCGGCGCCCCCGACTTCTCCTACGCCAAGCACAAGGCGGACTCCGACCGGATCGCCCAGCTCTGGGCCCTGGAGAACCCCGACGCCGTGATGACCATCGTGCGGCCCTCGATCGTCTTCGGGCCGAGCGTCGACAACTACATCGTCCGCGCCTTCGGCAACAACCCATTCATTCCGATCCTGGACGGTGTCGACGAGGAGTTCCAGCTGGTCCACGAGGACGACGTGGTCTCCGCCCTGATCGCGCTCCTCGACGGCAAGCACGCCGGCGCCTTCAACCTCGCCGGCGACGGCCTGCTGACCTGGAGCCGCGCCGCGGAGATGGTCGAGAAGAAGACCCGGAACATCTCGCTGAAGGCGATGAAGCGCGTCAACGGCGCGATGTGGAAGCTCCACGTGCCGCGCACCGAGGCCCCCGCCGGCAACCTCGACTTCATCCGCTATCCGTGGGTCGTCTCCACCGAGAAGCTCAAGTCGACCACCGACTGGCAGCCGAAGTACGACACCCTCGAGACCTTCAAGATCACCATGCGCGCCAAGGGTCTTCTGCCGGAGGCGCCGGCCACGGTCAAGGCGCCCACCGCGCCCGTCGCCTAGCGTCGCCGGGCCGCTGCTAACTTTTCTCGCCCCCGGGCGCATAGCTCAGTTGGGAGAGCGCCAGCTCGACAAGCTGGAGGTCGCTGGTTCGAGCCCAGCTGCGCCCATTGATGGTTGACGAATCGCCCCGAGACCCGGCCGCGGTCGTGGCGGACGGCGGGCTTCCGGTTCCGAGGATTCTCGAGCGGGCGGCCTACGCGGACCGGGAGGAGTGGCTTCGGTCCTCTCGGTTCACCGTCGATCTGCTCGCGCGGGCGGCCGGCAGGGACGATCTCTCGGAGGTCGAGCTGCTCGACGTCGGCTGCGGGACCAAGATCGTCAAGAGGCTGATCGACGATTCGCTGCCGATCGGCCGCTACACGGGGATCGACGTCTCCCGGGACGTGATCGACTGGCTCCAGGCGAATGTCTCGGACCCGAGGTTCGAGTTCCACCACTTCGACGCGCACAACGAGCTCTACAACCCGGAGGGGGCGCCACTGGCAAGCTTCGAGCTCCTGCCGACGGGGTCGGTGCGATTCGACCTCATCTCGCTCTTCTCGGTCTTCACCCACCTGGCGCCGGACGATTTCGTGGCCATGCTGCGGCTGCTCCGTCGTCACATCAAGCCGGATGGGACCCTGCTGTTCTCGCTCTACCTCGAGGACCCCGATCATCCGAGTCCCTTTGCCCAGGCCGTTCGGGACGGGCTCGACAGCGACGACCCCGCGGTCCGGACGCGGATGGCGGAGGCCGTGGAGGAGGCGCGCCGCCGCGCGGAGGCCGGCGATCACGACCCCCGGTTCTCGGACGAGATCCCCGACCAGCCGTTGATGGTGGCGCGCTACCAGCGTGATTACGCGCTCGAGCTCTTCGAAGGCACCGGGTGGGAGATCGAATCGGTTCACCCGCCGGAGCGCTACATCCAGCACTACATGGTCTGCCGCCCAGCCTGAGCCAGGCCGAAGGCGCTAGGAGTATGAGTCCCAGTACTGCAGCTCGGGCAGCGGGTCGTAGGCCGCGCCACCCACGTACCAGCCGGGGGCGCTCCACCGCTCGAAGTGCAGGTGGCAACCCTGGGCATCGCCGGTGTCGCCGACCTTGCCGATCTGCTGCCCGGGACCGACGTTGGTTCCGACGGGCGCCCAGCTCGGAGCCTTCAGGTGCATGTACACGGCATCGGTCCCGCTGATCGTGCCGTGGATGACGATGTAGTAGCCGGCGCCGCCCGCCTGATACGCGTTGGTCTGGATCGTTCCCCTCTCGAAGGCGTAGAGCTTCTCGCCGCAGGCGGCGGGCAGATCCTGGCCCTGATGGGTGTGGCCCGCGCGCGGGGCGCCGAAGCGGGAGTCCTCGCCACCGTAGGTGTGCGAGCCCGGGACTGGGAACTGGTGCAGGTGCATCTCAAAGGGCTCGGTCTGGCCCCCGGCGACTGTGGCCTTGGTGGTCCCGGGATCGGCGAGCCTCAGCTGGTAGGTGCCGTCCGCGGCGATGCCGGAGGGCGTGGTCCCGTCCCAGGCGACGCCGCGCGAGCCCGCGCCATCGAAGCTGACCGAGATCGCCTCGACGAGATCGCCGGTCGCGTTCAGCACCTTGACCGTGGCGGTGCCCGCCTTGCGAGCCGTCAGGTTGACGGTCGGGTTGACGTAGCCCTCGACGAAGTACCCACCGGACACCCTGCGCTTGGTGAGCAGCTTCCTGATCCGCTTCGCGTCCTTCCTGGAGACGACGCCGTTCACCGGCCAGCTGCGCTGCCGCTCGAGAGCCTTGACGCTCCTGAAGGTCACCTTGCCGAAGACGCCGTCGATCGAGGTCGCCACGCCGAGCCTGGTGAGCGCGCGCTGCAGGTAGCGGACGTCCTTGCCCTTCGAGCCGCGGTGGAGCGGGCGCTTGCCAAAGCGGAACACGTGGTGGTGCTTGCCCTTCGCGGCGGATGCCGGAACCGCCGGCGCGGCCACCGCGAGGATTGCGAGCGCGACTAGGGCGCACGCCATTGACCTGGGTCTGCCCGTACCCATTGGCTCTCCTAACTGGTGTACGGCGGGCAAGTTGCGCATCCCTGCAAGCTGGGCGTGAACGCCCACGGCTAGCCTGTGCCGCGTGAGCGCCGCGAAACTGAAGCTCAAGCTGCCCGACGACTCCGAGCTCGAGCTCGAGCCCGGCGCGACGGGCGCCGACGCGGCCGCCGCGATCGGTCCCGGCCTGGCCAAGGCGGCGCTTGCGCTGAAGGTCGACGGCGAGCTCCGGGACCTCAGCGCGCCCGTGGCGGACGGCGAGGCAATCGAGATCGTCACCGACAAGAGCCCGGAGGCACTGGAGCTGATTCGCCACGACGCCGCTCACGTCCTCGCCGAGTCGGTGCTCGACATCTGGCCAGAGGCGAAGATCTCGATCGGGCCGCCGATCGCGAACGGCTTCTACTACGACATCGAGTTCCCGGACGGCAATCCCGGCGAGGACGACCTGGCCCGGATCGAGGAGCGAATGTCCGAGCACGTCAAGGCCGACGAGCCCTTCGAGCGCCGCGAGCTGCCGGCGAAGGAGGCGATCGAGTACTTCCGGGGGCAGGGCCAGGACTACAAGGTCGAGCTGATCGAGGACCTGATCCGAGACGAGGACGCGAAGACCGTCTCCCTCTATCGCAACGGCGAGTTCGAGGACCTGTGCCGCGGCCCACACGGGCCGTCCACTGGACGGATCGGCGCCTTCAAGCTCACCTCGCTCGCGGGGGCCTACTGGCGCGGCGACGAGACCCGGCAGATGCTGACGCGCGTCTACGGCACGGCCTTCCTCGACCGCAAGGAGCTCGAGCAGCACCTGGAGCGGCTCGAGCAGGCCAAGGAGCGCGACCACCGCAGGCTCGGCCCCGAGCTCGACCTCTTCCAGTTCCGCCCCGAGGCTCCGGGCATGCCCTTCTGGCTTCCGCAGGGCACGGTTCTGCTCCGCCTGATCGAGGCCGAGGTCCGCAAGCAGCTCGACGCCCGCGGCTACGAGGAGATCAAGACCCCGCAGGTGCTCGACGTGGAGCTCTGGCATCGCTCGGGGCACTGGGACAACTACAAGGAGAACATGTTCTTCACGGCGGCCGCCGAGCGCGAGGGCTCGGGGGACGAGCGGCAGTACGCGCTGAAGCCGATGAACTGCCCGGGCGCCTGCCTGGTGTTCGCCTCCGGCCGGCACTCCTACCGGGAGCTGCCGCTGCGGCTCGCCGAGTTCGGCCTGGTCTCGCGCTACGAGCGCGAGGGCGTGCTCCACGGCCTGCTCCGGGTGCGCGCCTTCACCCAGGACGACGCCCACGTCTACTGCACCCTCGATCAGGTCACCGACGAGGTCGACTCGATCTGCGCCGGGATCGACGAGCTCTACGAGCGCTTCGGCTTCGACGAGGTCCGCGTTGAGCTCTCCACCCGGCCCGAGAAGTCGATCGGCACCGATGAGCAGTGGGAGCGGGCGGAGGGGGCCCTTCGCGAGGCTCTCGAGCGGCAGGGGCGCGAGTACGACGTCAGCCCGGGTGAGGGCACGTTCTACGGGCCCAAGATCGACTTCCACATCACCGATGCCCTCGGTCGCTCATGGCAGTGCGGCACCTGCCAGCTCGACTTCCAGATGCCCGAGCGCTTCGACCTCGCCTACACAGGGGCCGACAACGCCGAGCACACGCCGGTGATGATCCACCGCGCCCTGCTGGGCTCGATGGAGCGCTTCGCCGGGATCCTGATCGAGCACTACGGGGGGCGCTTCCCGCTCTGGCTGGCGCCGGTGCAGGCGGCGATCCTGCCCGTGGCCGACCGTCACAACGATCGCGCCGCCGCGGTGGCCGATCAGCTGCGAGGTGCCGGACTGCGGGCGCGGGTCGACGATCGCACCGAGTCCGTCGGCAAGAAGATCCGCGACGCGGAGCTCTCCAAGGCGCCGTACATGCTGGTGGTGGGCGACAAGGAGGCCGAGTCGGACTCGGTCTCGGTGCGCCATCACGGCGATGGGGATCTGGGCGCGATGGGCCTGGAGGCCCTGATCGCGCGAATGCGCGAGGAAGCCGGCGATTAGCAGGCGATTCGCCAAGACGTCGTGGCGGTGGGGAGGGGCGTCTATACTGGCCGCAATGCCGGGCACCCACACCACGCCGCGCGCCTAAGCGCCCCGTGCCCGCCTCACCGATCCAATCTCGCCCATCGTCTTCTTGAAGCTCTATCTCATGCGCAGCTAGTGGCGGTCTCTCGCTTCGACCGCCGTCCGCCTGAGCGCGACACGACTCGTATCAACGAGCGGATCCGCGTACCCGAGGTCCGCCTGATCGACGAGAACGGGGAGCAGGTGGGGATCGTCCCGACCGCGGACGCCCTGGAGCGCGCCCGCGAGCGCGACCTCGACCTGGTCGAGGTCGCCGCCCAGTCCAAGCCGCCGGTCTGCCGAATCCTCGACTACTCGAAGTACAAGTACGAGCAGGAGCAGAAGGCAAAGGCCGCCCGCAAGCACCAGCAGCAGGTCAACGTCCGCGAGATCAAGCTGCGGCCCAAGATCGCCCAGCACGACTACGAGACAAAGCGCGGCCACGTCGAGCGCTTCCTGAAGCAGCACGACAAGGTCAAGGTGACGATCATGTTCCGCGGCCGCGAGCAGAGCCATCCCGAGCGCGGCCGCATGCTTCTCGACCGGCTGCTGCAGGACGTCTCCGAGATCGGGGTCATGGAGCAGGAGCCCCTGCAGGAGGGCCGCAACATGACGATGCTGCTGGCGCCATCGCGCGGTGCCGGGCAGGAGAACCAGGCGGCGGCGAGCTAGCGGCGCTCAGGTATTCCCTGAGATCAGGTCCCAGGCCCGGTGGAGCTTCGCCTGGAGCGCGCTCTCGGAATCCTCGACTCCGTGGTTCTCCATGACTGCGGGACTCGGGGCCGGCTTCGGCAGCTGCGAAACCTCGCCCGCTGGAACTGAGAGCAGGATCGCGCGTTCGAAGCACTCGCTGACCTGAGGAGCGTCCACGAAATGGAGGCCGCCCGGCCCGACTTGGGTGTCGATGACGATGCCGTCGAAGACGTCCTCCTCCTCGTCGGCGAGGACGTGCTGCACCTTGCCGACCTGCTCTCCATCCGAGCTCACCACAGCGCAGCCCTCCTTGACCGCCATGTAGGAGCTCGGCTCCCCGTAGTCCATACCCGAACAATACGTCCTCGATCGGCAACCGGATTGCGCACGCGCGGCTCGATTCGTCTGCTTCAATAGTCGGCCCGATGCCGAAGATGAAGACCCATTCCGGGTCCAAGAAACGGTTCCGCAAGACCGCCAAGGGCAAGCTCCGCGGCAGGCGGGCGTACTCGAGCCACATCCTCGAGAAGAAGTCGCCTGACCGGAAGCGGCGCCTGGGCCGGCCCTCGGTGATCTCGGGGGCCGATCGCAAGCGGGTCAAGAAGCTCCTGGTCAAGGGCGGTCGCTGATGCCTCGCGCCACCAACGCCGTCGCCCGCAAGCGGCGCAAGAAGAAGGTCCTCGGCCGCGCCAAGGGCTACTTCGGGCGCAAGCACTCGAGCTACCGGCTCGCCAACGAGCAGGTGATGCGCTCGGATGCGTACGCCTACCGCGACCGGCGCACCCGCAAGAGGGACTTCCGCCGGCTCTGGATCACGCGGATCAACGCCGCCGCCCGGCAGGAGGGTATGAGCTACTCCCAGCTGATGAACGGCCTGAAGAAGGCCGAGGTCGACGTCAACCGGAAGATGCTCGCCGACATCGCGGTCACCGACCCCGATGGCTTTCGCCGATTCGTGGAGCTCGCCCGGGAGGCTGCCGCCACCTAGCTCACGGCAGCCACAAGTCAGACTCCCCGGGCGGTCCGCAGCAGCGGAGCCGCCCTTTTTTATGACGATCACCAGCCCACACAACGAGAAGCTCAAGCTGATCCGCCGCCTCGGCAGGCGGCGGAGCCGCGAGCGCGAGGGGCTCTTCGTCACCGAGGGCGAGGACCTGCTGGCCGCCGCGCGGGCCGCGGGCGCCGAGCCGGTCGAGCTGCTGACCGCGGCGGGCGAGGACCTCGGCGGGACCGAGGTGGAGCCCGCCTTGCTGGCGCAGGTCTCCAAGCTCGGATCGGGAACGCGGGCCATCGGCGTCTGGAGAGAGGCTTGGGCCGAAGAGCCGACGGCGCCTTGCGTCTACCTGCACGGCGTCTCGGATCCGGGGAACGTCGGAACGGTGATCCGGACCGCGAACGCCCTGATCGGCGGATCCGTCGTCCTGGGTCCGGACTGCGCCGATCCCTATGGACCGCACGCCGTCCGGGCGAGCATGGGCGCGGTCTTCGCCGAGCCATTGGTGCGCGCGCAGGTGGAGGCCACACCCGGACCCCGTGCCGCGCTGGTCGCTCATGGCGGCGAGCCGATCGAGGCGCTCGAGGGCGCCGCCACACTGTGCCTCGGCGCCGAGCGCGAGGGCCTGCCGGCCGAGGTCGTCGAGCGCTGCGACGTCCAGGTGACCATCCCGGTGCGGGGAAGCGCCGAGTCCTTGAATGTGGCGGCGGCGGCTGCCATCGCCCTGCAGCGGATAGCGTCCATGCGAGGGTGCTCCGTAGGCGGAGCCGAGGAGCAACCCGTTTGATGGCGAAGCCGATGACCGACCACATTGAGGAGATCCGGAAGGAAGCGGCCGACGCGATCGGCGGGGCTTCGACGACCGCCGAGCTCGAGGAGCTCCGGGTCCGCTACCTGGGCCGCAAGGCCGACCTCACGCAGATCCTGCGGGGAATCGCCGACCTGCCGGCGGACGAGCGCGGGCCGGTGGGCAAGTCGGGCAACGAGGCGCGGCAGGAGCTCGAGTCGCTGCTCGAGAGGAGGAGCGCGGAGCTCGACGCCAGCGAGCTGGGCACGCGGCTGGCCGAGGACGCCATCGACGTCACGCTCCCCGGCTCGCCGCCGGTGCCCGTCGGCGCGCAGAACCCGCTGCTGCGGACCCAGCGCGAGATCGAGGACATCTTCGTAGGCCTCGGCTACCGCGTGATGGAGGGGCCCGAGGTCGAGCTCGACTACTACAACTTCACCGCGCTCAATCACCCGCCCGGCCACCCGGCCCGGATGGCGCAGGACACCTTCTACGTCGACCCGAGCACCCTGCGGTCAAACATCCGGATTCCCTCGAACGGGCAGGAGCTGCCGCCGGGCCCCGAGGACGTCGTGCTGCGCACCCACACCTCGCCGATGCAGGTGCGTGCGATGGAGTCGCAGGCGCCGCCCATGTTCATCGTCGTGCCGGGACGCTGCTACCGCTCGGACCCGTTCGACGCGACCCACAGCCCGATCTTCCACCAGGTCGAGGGCCTCGCGGTCGGCCCGGACATCACCCTCGCCGACCTGAAGGGGACGCTGGACGAGTTCGCCCGCGCGATCTTCGGGCCCGAGCGCGAGACTCGCTTCCGGCCCGGGTTCTTCCCCTTCACCGAGCCGAGCGTCGAGGTCGACGTCTCGTGCTTCCGCTGTGGCGGCTCCGGGCAGCTGCCGGATGGGTCGCGCGACCCGCTCTGCAAGGGGATCGGCTGGATCGAGATCCTCGGTGCGGGGATGGTCGACCCGAACGTGTTCGGCTTCGTGCGCGAGAGCGGCTACGACCCCGAGGGGATCCAGGGATTCGCCTTCGGCATGGGGATCGAGCGGATCGCGATGCTCAAGTACGGAGTGCCCGACCTGCGCAAGTTCTTCGAGAACGACGTCCGCGTACTGGAGCAGTTCCGATGAGGGCGCCGAGCTCCTGGCTGCGCACCTACTGCGATCCCAAGCTCTCCGTCGAGGAGCTGGCGGACGAGCTGGCGATGCACAGCATCGAGGTCGAGCGGATCACCCACGCCGGAGCCCCCGAGGCGGACGGTTTCGTGGTGGGCAAGGTGCTCTCGGTCGAGCAGCACCCCGACGCCGACCGGCTCAGCGTCTGCGAGGTCGACGCGGGCGATGGAGGGAGGACGATCGTCTGCGGCGCTCCGAACGTGGCCGCCGGCCAGACGGTGCCGGTGGCGCTCCCCGGCGCGGTGATGCCCGACGGGACGAAGCTCGGCAAGGCCAAGCTGCGCGGGGTCGAGTCCAACGGGATGATCCTCTCGGAGGCCGAGCTCGAGCTCGGCGACGACGCAAGCGGCATCGTCGTACTGGAGGAGGACCGGCTTGCGCCGGGGACCCCGCTGGGCGAGGTGATCCCGGTCTCGGACCCGGTCATCGAGCTGGAGCCGACCTCCAACCGGGTCGACTGCTTCGGCCAGTACGGCGTGGCGCGCGAGGTTCACGCGATCACCGGCTCCAAGCTGGCGGCGGCGCCCTGGGATCAGGACGCGGAGGCCACCGGCGAGGGCGATGTCTCGGACTACGCCTCGGTGAAGGTCGAGGTGCCGGAGCTCTGCCCGCGGTTCAGCGCGCGCGTTTTCACCGACGTCGAGATCGGCCCGTCCCCGCTCTGGCTCAAGGCTCGCCTGATCGGCGCGGGCATGCGGCCGATCAACAACGTCGTCGACATCACCAACTACGTGATGCTGATGACGGCGCAGCCGCTGCACGCCTTCGACCTCGACAAGGTCCCGGACGGCGCTCTCGTGGTCCGCGCCGCCAAGCAGGGGGAGAAGATGACCACGCTCGACGGCGTCGAGCGGACCTTCGACGAGGACGCCGTCCTGGTCTGCGACCGCAACGGGCCCTCGGGGATCGCGGGGATCATGGGCGGCGAGGTCTCCGAGGTCTCGGAGACGACCACCAGGGTGCTGCTCGAGGTGGCGAACTGGAACGGCGTGAGCATCCTGCGGACCTCGCGGAAGCTCGGACTGCGCACGGACGCCTCCAACCGATTCGAGAAGCAGCTGCATCCAGAGCTGGCGCTGCGGGCGCAGCGGGTCGCGTCGGTTCTGATGGTCGAGCTCTGCGGAGCGAAGCTCGTCCCAGGGACGATCGACGAGGCGGCCGAGATCCCGGAGCCCCATCAGCTGACGCTGCGGACCGAGCGCGCGGAGGGGCTTCTGGGGATGCCCATCGAGCCCAAGCTCTGCTCGGAGTATCTGAAGCGGCTCGACTTCGACGTCTCCGGCAGGGGTAAGACGCTGAAGGTCACGGTCCCGCTCCACCGCCACTACGACGTCACGCGGGAGGTCGACCTGATCGAGGAGGTCGGCCGAATCCATGGCTACGCCAAGAACCTGCCCTCCACGTTGCCGTCGACGAGCGGACAGGCCGGCCGGCTGGACCGGGATCAGCGGCTGCGCCGCCGAGCCGAGGACACGCTCCGCGACCTCGGCTTCGACGCGGTCGTCAACCTGAGCCTCACCGACCCCGGCGTGCCGGCGCGCCTTCGGATCCCCGACGGGGAATCCAGGGCCGAGCCGATCCGGGTCTCCAACCCGCTCTCCGCCGAGCACTCCGTGGAGCGCACTGCGCTGATCGGGTCGCTCCTGGACGCAGCCACCTACAACCGCGCCCACGGTGCGGAGCGGGTCGCTCTGTTCGAGTCCGGGCGCGCCTACCTGCGTGAGGGAAGCTCGCCTCACGACGGGGTCCTCGCCGGGAAGTTCGTCGGCGAGCGGCCGGCCCCGGCGTTCGAGCCGTGGCGGATCGCGGCGCTGGCGACGGGGGAGCTGCGCACAGGCGGCTGGCGCGGAGATCCGGTCTCGGCCGACTTCTATTCGCTGAAGGGAGCGGCCGAGGCGCTCGCCGCCCAGCTCGGCGTCGCGATCGAGGTCGTGCCCGGTGAGGAGCCCTTCCTGCAGCCCGGCCGCAGCGGCCGCGTCCTGGTCGAGGGCGAGGACGCCGGCTGGGTCGGCGAGGTCCACCCGCTGGTCTGCCGGCAGTGGGACCTGGAGAGCGCCGCGGGCTTCGAGCTCGACCTGGCGCCGCTGGTCTCCGCATCGCCTCTCGGCGAAGAGACCTACGAGGACGTGATCTCCTACCCGGCCGTCCACCAGGACGTGGCGGTGGTCGTCGACGACGCCGTCCCGGCCGCCGAGGTGCGCTCCGCGGTGCTCGAGGGCGGCGGTGAGCTGCTGCGCTCCGCCGAGGTGTTCGACCTCTATCGCGGCGAGCAGCTCGGTGAGGGCCGGAAGAGCCTGGCGCTGCGCCTCACCTTCAGGGCCGCCGATCGGACGCTGACCGACGAGGAGGTCGCCGAGCGCAGGCGCGAGATCGAGGCCGTCGTCGAGAAGATCGGGGGGTCGCTCCGTGAATAGCGTGCTGGTGGCCGGGGCCTCCGGGTATGCCGGGGCGCTCGCGGCTGAGCTGATCAGGAGGCATCCCGGCCTCGAGCTGGCGCGAGTCACTGCTCGGACCGACGCCGGCAAGCGGCTCGACGAGCTCTATCCGCACTATGGCGTCGACCTCGTCCTGGAGGAGCCCGCGGCCGAGGACGGGTCCGACGTTGACGCCGCGATCGTCGCCTACCCGCACGGCGCCGCCGCGCCCGTCGTCGCCGCGCTGCGGGAGCAGGGGACCAAGGTGGTGGATCTCTCCGCCGACTTCCGGTTGCACGACCTCGACACCTACGGACGGTGGTACGGGGAGCATGGCGCCCCTCAGCTGCTCGGCGAGGCCGTCTACGGGCTCACCGAGCTCCATCGCGAGGCGATCGCCGGCGCCGGCCTGGTCGCCAACCCCGGCTGCTACCCGACGGCCAGCATCCTGGCCCTGGCCCCGCTTGCCGCCGAGGGCCTGATCGAGGACGTCGTGATCGACGCCAAGTCCGGTGTCTCCGGCGCCGGTCGCGCCGCCGAGGAGGAGATGGCGGTGGTCAAGGAGACCGACGACACCAAGCCCTACAAGGTCACCGGCCACCGCCATACGCCCGAGATCGCCCAGGAGCTGACCGAGCTGGCGGGCAACGGCGCAGTGCCAGGCGAAGCGGTTCTGACCTTCGTCCCGCACCTGATGCCCTACGACCAGGGCGAGCTGGTGAGCTGTTACGTCCGCACCACCGAGCCGGTCGATGCCGCTCGCATGCTTTCCCTGTACGAGGAGCGCTACGGGGATGAGCCGTTCGTGGAGGTCACCTCCGAGCCGCCGGGCGTCAGCGGCGTCCGCGAGACCAACCTCTGCCGGATCCACCTGGCACTGAACGAGGCCTCGGGCCGGGCGATGGCTTTCGCCTCGATCGACAACCTCTGGAAGGGCGCCGCCTCGCAGGCGATCCAGAACCTCAACCTGATGCTGGGGCTGCCGGAGGGGGAGGGCATCTCCTGATGGCGTCGGCGACCCGGACCTTCTTCCGCTCGCGCTGGGTGACGCCACCCCCGGAGTTCGAGCAGCTCGAAGCCGCGGCGCTGGCTCCGGGGTTCCGGGCCGCCGGTGTTGCCTGCGGGTTGAAGGGCGGCGGGGCGACGGACGTCGGGGTGATGGCATGCGACGCTGATCAGGTGAGTTCCGCCCTGGCGCTGACCCGCAACGCCGCCGCCGCGGCGCCGGTCCGGGTCTGCCGGCAGGAATGTGAGGTCGATGGGCTCCGCGCCGTCGCCGTCAACTCCGGGAACGCGAACGCCGCCACCGGGGAACAGGGCTACCGGGATGCCCTGGCCATGCGCGACGCCGCGGCGGAGGCTCTCGGGGTCGAGCCACGCACGGTGGCGATCGCCGAGACCGGCACGATCGGCGTGCCGCTGGACATCGAGGCCGTCACCTCTGGAGTCCTCGAAGCGGTCCAGGGATTGTCTGCGACGGGTGGGGAGGAGTTCGCCGAGGCGATCATGACCACCGACAGCGGCCCGAAGCGCTGCGCCATTCGCGCGGGCGACGTGACGGTCTCGGCTCAGGCGAAGGGCGCCGGGATGATCGAGCCGGGCTTCGCGACCATGCTCTGCTTCGTCCAGACCGACGCGGTCGTCGAGGACGCCGACAAGGTCCTGCGCGCCGCTCTGGCCGACTCGATGGAGCGGATCACCGTCGACGGCCAGATGAGCACCAACGACACGGTGATGCTGCAGGCGACGGGGACGTCCGGCGCGGTGCTGCCGAAGGGACTGCTCGAGGCGGTGTTGCTGCAGCTCGCGCTGGAGATCGTCGCCGACGGCGAGGGGGCGACGCGGGTCGGCCGCGTCGAGGTCACCGGCGCCAAGAGCGGCGCCGAGGCCGAGCGGGTCGCCAGGGCGATCGCCAACTCCCCGCTCGTCAAGACCGCCCTCTTCGGGCGCGACTCGAACTGGGGCCGGATCGCCCAGGCCGCAGGCATGGCGCTGGCCGGCGAAGAGCTGGACGAGCTCGGCCCCGACCGGATCCAGGCCGCGGAGCTGGCAGCCGATCTTCCGGAGGCCGAGCTCACCGTCAACCTCGGCCGCGGCAAGGCCGACGCCCACGTCTACTTCAGCGACCTCACCCACGACTACATCCGGATCAACGCGGAGTACACGACGTGACCTCGTCCGTCGAGACCCTTCTCGAGGCCCTGCCCTACATCAGGGAGTTCCACGGCCGGACGATCGTGATCAAGTACGGCGGCGCGGCGATGCGCGACGAGGAGCTTCGCGAGGCGTTCGCCCGGGACGTCGTCCTCCTCAAGTACGTCGGGATGAACCCGGTGATCGTCCACGGCGGTGGCCCGGAGATCACTCACTACATGGAGCGAATGGGGATGGAGGTGAAGTTCGTCGAGGGCCTCCGCGTCTCCGACGCCGAGACCGTCGAGGTCGCGAAGATGGTCCTGCTCGGCAAGATCAACTCGGACATCCTCACCCGGCTCAACCGGCACGGCCAGCCCGCCGTGGGGCTGGGCGGCGAGGACGGCTCGCTCTTCGAGGTGAAGCCGGTCGGGCAGTCCGCGGACGTCGGCTTCGTCGGTGAGATCACCAACGTGAACGTCGACGTGATCGAGCACATCGCCGAGGACTACATCCCGGTGATCGCGTCGGTGGGCACCGATCGAGAGGGCGCGTCCTACAACGTCAACGCCGATGAGGCCGCCGGCAAGGTCGCTGCCGCGATGCCGGCGCACAAGGCGATCTTCCTGACCGACGTCGATGGCTGGCTCCGTGACCCGGACGATCCCGAGTCCCGCATCTCACAGGCGACGGCGGACGAGGTCCGGGCGGCGCTCGACGCCGTCGAAGGAGGAATGCGCCCGAAGCTGACCGCCTGCGTCGACGCGATCGCGGGCGGGGTGGAGGCGGCGCACATCGTGGACGGGCGGCGACCGCACACGCTGCTGCTCGAGCTCTTCACCGACGCCGGCATCGGCACCAAGATCACGGCGTGAGGGGCATCGGATGAAGCTCGCCGAGCTCCAGGAGCTCGAGTCCCGCTGGGTGATGCAGACCTACCCCCGCGCGCCGGTCGAGTTCGTGCGGGGGGAGGGTGCGAGGCTCTGGGACGCGGAGGGCAAGGAGTACCTCGACTTCCTGGCCGGGATCTCGGTCTGCTCTGTCGGGCACTGCCACCCCGCGGTGGTCGAGGCGGTGCGCGAGCAGGCCGGAACGCTCACCCACGTCTCCAACCTCTACTTGACCGAGGGCGGGGTGCGGCTCGCCCAGCGGCTCTGCGAGTCGAGCCTCGGCGGCAGGGCGTTCCTCTGCAACTCGGGCACCGAGGCCAACGAGTGCGCGATCAAGCTGGCGCGGAAGCATGCCCACCGTCGCGGAATCGACGATCCGGAGATCGTCGTCCTCGAGGGGGCATTCCACGGCCGCACGATGGCCTCGCTCTCGGCAACACCGGGACTTTCGGCGAACGAGAGCTTCGCCCCTTACCTGCCGGGATTCCGGGCGGTGCCCCGCGACGATGCCGACGCGCTCGCCGCCGCCGTCGGAGAGCGCACCGCCGCGGTGCTGCTGGAGCCGATCCAGGGGGAGACGGGCGTGCACGTGATCGCCGACGAGCTGATCGCGGCGGCGCGCGAGGCCTGCGACGCGGCCGGAGCGCTTCTCGTCTTCGACGAGATCCAGACCGGCATGGGGAGGACGGGCTCGCTGTGGGCATACGAGCAGCTCCCGGCGCGACCCGATGTGCTGACCACCGCCAAGGCCCTCGGCGGGGGTTTGCCGGTGGGGGCCTGCGTGACGACCGAGGAGACCGCAGACGTCCTGGAACGCGGCGACCACGGCTCGACCTTCGCCGGAGGCCCGCTGATCGCCGCCGCCTCGCACGCGGCCTTCGGGGTGATCGACGACCCCGAGCTGCTCCGGCGGGTGCGGGAACTGGGCGGCAGGCTCTCCGCCGGCCTGGCGGCGATCGACGTGGTGGGCGAGGTGCGCGGCCGCGGCCTGATGCTCGGCGCCCGGCTGGAGGGCGTCGACGCCAAAGAGGCCGCCTCGCGAGCGCTGGACGAGGGATTGATCGTCAACCCGATCGGCGACGACACTCTCCGTTTTCTCCCGCCGCTCATCATCGGCGAGGCCGAGGTCGACGAGGCGATCGAGATTCTCGGCCGGACCCTGAGTTAGGATCGCCTGGTGAACACCCGAGCCCGCTGGACCATCGGGATCCTCGCTGCGCTCGTGATCGGGTTGGTCGTCGGCCTGATCATCATCGCCGGCGATGACAACAACAACTCGACGACGACCCAGTCGATCGAGTCCGTCTCGACGCCGACGCGCTCGACCACGAGCCAGACCACGACTCAGGCGACGATCTCGACCACCACAACCACCACCAACCAGAGCGGTGGCACCCCGGTCCCCGGTAGCACGACGACGACTGGCGGCTCCGGCGGGCTCTGACCGGCAAGGAGGGGGAACATGGACGCACCGATCAACGTCGACGACCTCGAGGTCTCCGATCTCGCCTCGACCAGCTCCGATGACGCCGAATGGAAGGGCGGGTACTTCGCCTACGGCGGCAACGGCGCAAACGCATCCTGCGTCATCTACTTCGCGGTCCCACCGGGCAAGCGGCTGGGGCGCCACACCGACACGGCCGAGGAGACGCAACTTTTTATCGGCGGCAGCGGAGAGCTGCTCCTCGATGACGGAGCCAAGCCGGTGAAGACGGGCGACGTGATCGTGCTCACCGAGGGCACGATGCACGACCTCCACAACACCGGCGACGAGGACCTGCGCGTGATCGGGTTCTTCGCCGCCCCGAAGGTCGAGCAGCACTGGACCGACGAGGTCTGGCCCGGCGATCTGACCGTGACGAAGAGCCCGAACGAGTAACTCTAAGGGGCGATCCAGCGCCCCTCGCCGGTGATGCCGAAGGTGTCGATCCTGCTGAGCTTGGCGAAGATCGCGTAGCGGTGCGAGGCGCTGTAGGGCGGATGGCATGCGGTCAGCACGAGCTGGTCAAAGCCGACGGGTTTGAGGATCGCGATGTCGGTGGGAAGGACCACCTCGTGCCGCTGGACCGTGTACGTGAAGGCCGCGTACGGCATCTCGACCCGGATCTCATCGCCGTCCCGGATCTCGTCTATGTGCCGGAACGGCGCCAGGTAGGTGGTGCGGTGCCCGGCGATCGCGACGGTTCCGGGCTGTCCGGGGATCGGCGTGTTCTTGTAGTGGCCGGGCCCCTTTTGAAGCGAGGCGGTATCGGTGCCCTGCACCACCACGATGCTGAGGCCGATCCGGTCGATCTTGATGCGCCCGATCGCGTGCCCCTCGACCAGGTGCGGCTTGAAGCGGTCTGCGAGGACGCGTGCCCTGGCGGCGTTGCCGCGGATTCCGGAGATGGCCTCCAGGTCGGCCGGCGTCGGATACTGGGACTCGAGGTCATTGAGCTGGTCGGCGGCCTGGCCCTGCTTGATGGCCCCGTAGGCGGCCGAGAGCGGCTCCTGCCAGAAGTACGTCAGGCCCGCATCGACGAGCACGGTGAGCCCGGCGGTGATCAGCATGATCGAGAGGATCCGTGTGCCCCGGCGCATTGCCGGGATTCTCGCAGCGCCGCCTAAACAAAAACGCCACACTTCCCGGCTCCATGGCTCCAGAAGCTCCGCGCATCGCGTCCTACCAGGCCGACCCGGCGCAGGTCGCCCGCGTCCTGCTGCTCTATTCGGGCGGCCTGGACACGAGCGTGATGCTGAAGTGGATCCAGGAGCGCTACGGGGCGGAGATCGTCACCCTCACCGTCAACCTCGGTCAGCCGGGTGAGGACTGGGAGGTCGTCACCGGCAAGGCGGAGCAGCTCGGCGCCGTCGAGACCGTCCTGGTCGATGCGCGCGAGGAGTTCGCCCAGGACTACGTGCTGCCCTCGATCAAGGCGAACGCGCTCTACGGAGGCGGCTACCCGCTGTTCACCGCGCTCGGCAGGCCGTTGATCGGAAAGCTGGCGGTGCAGGCCGCCAGAGAGCACGGCTGCGACACGGTCGCCCATGGCTGCACCGGGAAGGGGAACGACCAGGTCCGGATCGAGGGCACCATCGCCACCCTCGACCCCGATCTCCGGATCATCGCGCCGGTGCGCGAGTGGCAGATGGGCCGCGACGAGGAGATCGCATACGCCCGCGAGCACGGCATCCCCGTGAAGGGCGGGACCGAGGTCTCGCCCTACTCGATCGACGACAACCTCTGGGGCCGCTCCTCCGAGGGACGGGCGATCGAGAACCTGGACGAGGCGCCCCCGGACGACGTCTTCCAGCTCGTCACCCGTCCTGAGCAGGCGCCAGACGAGCCCCAGGAGGTCTCGATCGGCTTCGAGCGCGGCCGGCCCGTCTCACTCGACGGTGAGCAGCTCGGACTCGTCGAATTGCTCGAGCGGGCGGCCGAGATCGGACAGCGGCACGGCGTGGGGATCGTCGACCACATCGAGGACCGAGTGGTCGGGCTCAAGGTGCGTGACCTCTACGAGGTGCCGGCGGCCGCGATCGTCCTCGCCGCGCACAGGGAGCTGGAGAAGCTCGTCTGCACGATCCACCAGAACAACTTCAAGGGGGCGCTCGAGAGCCAGTGGGCCTACCTCTGCTACGCGGGACTCTGGTTCGAGCCCCTGCGCACCGACCTCGACGCCTACATGGACTCGGTCAACGAGTTCGTCACCGGCGAGGTGGCGCTGAAGCTCTACCGCGGCTCCGTGACCCCGATCCGGCGCAGCTCGCCATTCGCCCTATACGACCAGTCGCTCGCATCTTTCGGCGAATCCGGGGGAGACTTCTCCCAGCACGCGAGCCCTGGATTCATCGAGCTCTTCACGATGCAGAGCCGGCTCGCCCACCGGATCAGAGAGGAGAGCGAATGATCTACCAGTTCATCGGCCGAGCGGTCGTCGGCTTTCTCTGGAGGGCCTACGGGCGGGAGATCCGCATCGCCGCCGGCGCCGGCCTGGTCCTCACAGCGCTCGGCGTTGGCGCATACCTCGCCAGCCG
This sequence comes from uncultured Solirubrobacterales bacterium, assembly GCA_963747425.1. Classification (GTDB taxonomy): domain Bacteria; phylum Actinomycetota; class Thermoleophilia; order Solirubrobacterales; family 70-9; genus DASUPK01. The sequence continues at coordinate 334,924 of CAVVFJ010000001.1, read as the reverse complement.
CAACGGCGGGGAAGAGGAAGCCGCCTAATAAGCCTTCGGGGGGAGCAGGTGGGTGTGCTCCGACCCCGGGATCGAGCCCGGCAGGGTGCGGTTGGCGCCGGCTGCCTGGTTGCGAATCACCCGCTCGCGGCGGCGCGCCCGCATACGCTCGCGGAACAGGTGAAGCCGCCGCGGCTTCGTCGTGGTGCCGATCGGAATCCTGATCGTGCCCGCATGCGCCTCCATCTCAGCTCCTCTCGCTTGGTTGCTCATCGATAGAACGAGGGGGATGCTCCTCTCCGTGAGGTATCAGCGCAACATGGATTTCTTCTCAGACTGATAAGTTTGTCTTATGCTCGATGTGCGGAGATTGAGGGTGCTCCAGGAGGTGGTGACTCGCGGCTCGTTCTCCGCCGCCGCCGAGTCGCTTCACCTCTCGCAGTCCGCGGTCAGCCAGCAGATCGCCGTGCTCGAACGGGAGGTCGGCACCCCGCTGCTCGAGCGCACCAGCGAGGGGCCCAAGCTGAATGCCGCCGGTGAGGCGCTGATGTCGCACGGCGATGCCGTGATGTGCCGGCTCGAGGAGGCGGAGCGCGAGCTCGCGCAGATCGCCGGGCTGGAGGGCGGTCGTCTGCGGCTGGCGAGCTTTCCGACCGCCAGCGCCACACTGATGACTCGTGCGCTGTCGTTGTTCCGCCAGCGCTTCCCGAAGATCGAGCTGCAGTTCTCGGAGGATGAGCCCGAGGATTCGTTTCCGGGGCTGAAGCGGGGCGACTTCGACCTTGCCGTCGTCTTCGACTATCCGGACTTCCCCCTCGACTTCGCCCGCGATGTCGAGGCGGAGCTGATCTACGAGGAGCCGATGCGCGTGGCGCTGCCGCCGGGTCATCCGCTGGCAGCGGCGAAGTCGGTGCGGATCTCGGATCTGGCCGAAGAGGACTGGCTCTGCGGGGCCCTGCCGAGCTCCTGCCGCGACCAGGTGCTGGAGCTCTGCCGCGATGCGGGCTTCGAACCGAAGATCAGCTTCCGTAGCGAGGACTACGAGGTGATCAAGGGCTTCGTCGCCTCGGGGCTCGGCGTCACCATCCTGCCGGAGCTCGCCGGGGGCCATCCCGGGATCGAGCTGCGAGCAGTGAGAGGGCAGAAGCCCATTCGCAGGGTCTGGGCCGTCACGCGCGAGAGCTCGCGCTCGCCCGCCGCCGAGCAGATGCTGGGCATCCTGCGCGAGGTCTGCCGCACCTACCGGGACGACCGGGGCCTGCTCCTCGCCGCCTGAGCCACGCCTGGGCTGCACGATTCCTTGCAGGCAGCGACACCCCGGATCGGGGCGCGACAGGCGCGGCGCGCCTGTGGGAGCGTTCGCTACCGTCCCTGGCTCGATAGAGCCGAATCTCTCGAGTGGAGAGAGCGGGGAACCCAAGTGTCGTTGGGGCGAATCGCCGGCAACTGCTCCGGCGTAACGCGACTCCTTACCGCGTGAGCCCGTCAGCTAACCCCGCAGGCACCGAAGGAGATGGAAGCAGCGACCACATACATCCGCAGTGCACGCGTCCGGCCCCGTCGGGCTTTCAGGCGACGCCGCATGTTGCTCGGTGCAGGCATCGCCGTGGCTGCGACTGCGGCGCTCGGCATCACCTTCGCCGGCGCCAAGGATCCCTCGCTGAAGGACAGGATCGATGCGGCGCGCTCAGACGCGGGCCAGCTCTCCGACAAGGTCAACTCGCAGACCGCTCAGATCTCGTCGCTGACTGAGCAGGCCCACCAGGCCGGCGCCCGCGCGATGGTGCTGAACGCGCAGGTCCAAACCGCCGAGGCCCGCTCCGATCAGCTCGCCAAGCAGCTCGACGAGGCCGAGCGCCAGCTCGATCAGCTGCGCGGGCAGTACGCGGCCGCCGTCAAGCAGCTCGACGAGCGCCTGGTCTCGATCTACGAGAGCGATGCCCCGGACTACGTCACGGTGCTGCTCAACTCCAACGGCTTCGACGATCTCTCCACCCGCACCGACTACCTCAACGCCCTGCACGATGCCGACAGGCGGGCCGCCAACAAGGTTGCCTCGCTTCGCGATCAGATGGCGCAGCACACCCACCAGGTCGCCGACCTGAAGCAGCAGTCAGATGCCGAGGCACAGCAGCTGAGCGCCGCGAAGTCCAGCTTCCTGGCCGGCGAGCAGGCCGCCAACCAGAGCGCGGCCGCGGTGGCGCAGGCCCGCTCCGGAACCCAGGCCTCCCTCTCGGACGCCCAGAGCCGGGTTTCCGACCTCGAACAGCAGATTGCCGCGCAGCGGGCGGCGGTCGGCACGGGGGCGGGAGCCCCGGCCTACCTGGGCGGTCCGTATTCGATCCCGACCTACATCGTCATGTGCGAGTCCGGCGGCAACTATCACGCGGTCAACTCGTCGAGCGGGGCGGGCGGCGCGTACCAGATCCTGCCGTCGACCTGGGCAGCCTATGGCGGCCAGGGCGCGCCGCAGGACGCGCCCAAGGCCGAGCAGGATCGAATCGCGGCGGAGATCTGGGCAGACTCCGGGCCGAGCGCCTGGTCCTGCGCCTAGATCCGGCCGCGGTGTTTGTGGCGGTCGCTTAGAGAAATTCCTCGAGAGCCGGGGCGATCGCCTCGGGCGAAGCCGCATGGTCCTGGCCCTCGAGCGTCCGGTAGCAGACGTCCGGGAGCAGCTCGACCAGCGCGCGGCAGGCGCTGTGCTGCCAGGCGGGGCTGTTGCCGCCGTCCATCACCAGGGTCGGGACGGTCACCGCGTCCCTCCACTCCGCCGGCAGGGGCTGGCCGTACATGCTGCCCCTGAGCATCACCCGCCCGTCGTAGGAAACGGTGTGGGCGAGGGGCACCATCGACTCCGCCATCGGCGAGCTCACGATCGGCTCGACCATCTCCGCGGGCATGCCGACCGCGGTCGTCATGAAGTACCGGATCACCTCCCGGCCCTCGCCTGCCGCGGACAGCTTCTCCAGATGCTCGACGTAGTTCGTGGGAAGCGGCGGCCGGCTGTCGTCGACGATGTAAGGGGGCTCGTACATCGCGAGCCTGGAGATGTTGACGCTCCGGGCGGTGGTCTCGAGCGCCAGGGCGGCTCCCGAGGAGTGCCCGAAGAGGTGCGCGGTCCCGCCGGCGCTCTCGATCACGGCCTGGAGGTCCTCGATCTCACGCTCGACCGCGTAGGGCCCGGTGAACCCGCTGTCACCTCGGCCGCGACGGTCGTAGGAGTACACCGTGAAGCTGCTGGCCAGCCGCTCGGCAAGCTCGGCCGGCGTCTTCCGATCGTTCCAGGCGCCGCCGACCAGGATCAGCGCGGGGCCGCTCCCGATGCGGTCGAAGGCGATCTTGGTTCCATCGGCTGAGGTGGTCATCTCGGCGACTGGCATCTCGTTCCTCCTGTTTGAAAGGTCTCGCGCACGTAGACCCCTGACGGGCGCGCAACTCATCGGTGGATTAGCGCCGGATCGCGTCGGGTAATGTGGGCGTGATGGCGACGACGGACAGCACGCGGGCCTCCGAGGGAATCCTCGGCGAAGATCAGCGCGCCAAGCGCGACGAGATCATCGAGATGCTCCAGAAGGCCTACTGGATGGAGATCGAGACGGTGATGAGCTACCTGGCCAACTCGGTCAATCCGGACGGCGTCCGCGCCCAGGAGATCAAGGAGTCGCTCGAGCAGGACATCACCGAGGAGCTCGGCCACGCCAAGCTCTTCGCCCAGAGGATCAAGGATCTCTACGGCGTCGTCCCCGGCTCCGATGACTTCTCAGCCGAGCAGTCCTACCTGCAGCCGCCAAACGATCAGGTCGACATCGTCCACGTGATCCGCGGCGTGATCGAGGCCGAGACCGGCGCGATCGAGCACTACACGAAGATCGTCGAGGCGACCGACGGCGTGGACCCGGTCACCAACGACATGGTGATCGCGATCCTCCACGACGAGCAGGGCCATCGCCGCCTCTTCGAGGGCTTCCTGCGCGAGTACGAGGCGCAGGGCCTGGCCTAGTTCGCGATCTCCCTCAGGTCCTTCGGTCGTAGGAGGGCGTGGAGGAGGTGGTCGTCGATCGCGGCGATGCCGCCCTTCTTCATCTTCACGCGCGAGCCGGTGACGAGGGCCACGGCGCTGGAGAAGTCCGGCTCGTGACCGACCAGCATCACCTCGCCGCGGCCGGTAGCCAGCTCGAGGGGGTCGAAGTCGCCTCCGGCGAGGCGGTCGTCTTCTTCAACCAGGCAATCAAGGGGGTCACACGCCAGTTCCGCGGTTCTCTTGGCCCGGACCTTCGGGCTCGTCAGGCAGACGTCGAGCTCCACGCCGAGCTCCTTGAGCGCCTTGCCGGCGTCGCGGGACTGACGCTCGCCCTTCTCTGTCAGCTCGCGGGCGGAATCCGGCTTGCCGGCGCCGTCCTCCGCGTCCCCGTGTCGAAGAAGCCAGATCATCCGCACGGAATCCTCTCCTAAGTTGCGGGAATCATGCGTCTTCAGGTCGGCTTGGCATCTGGCTCGCTCGTCAAGATGGCTTGGTGAGCGCCGGAACGGTCCATCTGCACGTCCACAGCGAGTACTCGCTGCTCGACGGGGCGTGCAAGATCGAAAAGCTCGCCCAGCGGGCGGCCGAGCTCGACATGCCGGCGCTCGGGCTCACCGACCACGGCGTGATGAACGGGTCGGTCGAGCACTACAAGGCCTGCAAGGCCGCTGGGATCAAGCCGATCATCGGCCTCGAGGCCTACCTGGTCGACGACCGGAACGCGACCCCGCAGGCGACGCGCTACGAGCGGAACCACCTGACCCTGCTCGCCTCGAGCGACGAGGGCTTTCGCAACCTGGTCAAGCTGAGCTCGGCCGGCTTCCTCGAGGGCTTCTCCCGAGGCAAGGCGAACGTCGACATGGAGCTGCTCTCGGCGCACTCCCAGGGAGTGATCGCGCTGACCGGCTGCCTGCAGTCGCGCTTCTGCCGCCGGCTGGTCGAGGACCGCCCGGACGACGCCAGGGCGCACATCGATGACCTGATCGGCGCCTTTGGGCCCGAGCAGGTCTACTTCGAGGTCCAGCGCAACGGCGTCCCCGAGCAGGACAAGGCGAACGAGGGGATCGTCCGGGTCGCCAAGGAGCTGGGCCGGCCGCTGGTCGCCACCGCGGACGTCCACTATCTGCGGCGCGAGGACTACGACAGCCACGCCGCGCTGCTCTGCGTGCAGACCAAGTCGACGATCGAGCAGCCCAAGCTTCGCTTCGACACCAACGAGTTCTATTTGAAGAGCTCGGATGAGATGGCGGAGTCGTTCTCCGACATGCCGGAGGCCGTCGCCAGCACCACGGAGATCGCCGAGCGCTGCGAGGTGGAGATGCAGCTCGGCCAGCTGCTCCTGCCGCGATTCCCGACCCCCGAGGGGGTCGAGCCGGGGGAGATGCTCCGCGAGCTCGCCACGGCGGGCCTTCGCGAGCGATACGGCGACCCGATCCCCGCCGACGCCATGGAGCGCTTCGACTTCGAGCTCGGGGTGATCTCCGAGATGGGCTTCGAGTCCTACTTCCTGATCGTCTGGGACTTCGTCAAGTACGCGAAGGGGAACGGGATCGCGGTCGGCCCGGGCCGAGGCTCCGCCGCCGGCTCGATCGTCGCCTATGCCCTCGAGATCACCGACCTCGACCCGCTCGCGAACGGCCTCCTCTTCGAGCGCTTCCTGAACCCCGGCCGCAAGTCCATGCCGGACATCGACATCGACTTCTCGGTCCGCGGGCGCGAGCGGGTGATCCGCTACGTGGCCGACAAGTACGGGCGCGAGTGCGTCGCCCAGATCATCACCTTCGGCAAGATGGCCCCCCGCGCGGCGACTCGGGATGCCGCCCGGGTGCTCGGTTACGACTACGGCACCGGCGACCGGCTCGCCAAGCAGATCCCCGAGCCGATCATGGGCCGCAGCCCGAGCTTCGACGAGTGCCTCAAGCCGGGGGAGGAGCTGAAGCGCACCTACGACTCCGATCCCGACGCCCAGAAGATCCTCGACACCGCCCAGGGCCTGGAGGGCATCGTCCGCAACCACTCGATCCATGCCGCGGCTGTGGTGATCGCGGACCGGCCCCTCCAGGAGATCGTTCCCCTGCAGCTCGCCGAGGATCGCGGCGCCTCCGGCACGGCAACGGGAACGGGAACGGCAAGGCGGAGCGCGCCTACAAGACCGTCACCCAGTACTCGATGGGCCCGATCGAGGAAATGGGCCTGCTGAAGATGGACTTCCTCGGCCTGCGCAACCTCGACGTGATCGAGGACGCCACCACGATCATCGAGCGCTCGCGCGGCGAGAAGGTCGACATCGAAAACATCCCGCTCGACGACCCGAAGACCTACGCAATGCTCGCCAGGGGGGACTCGATCGGCGTCTTCCAGTTCGAGTCCGACGGGATGCAGGATGCGCTCAAGACGATCCGTCCCACCGAGTTCCAGGACCTCGTCGCGATCGGGGCGCTCTACCGCCCCGGTGCGATGCGCTTCATCCCCGACTACGCCAAGGGCAAGCGCGACCCGAGCTCGATCCGCTACGCCGACCCGCGGCTGCGGCCGATCACGGAGACCACCTATGGCTGCGTGATCTACCAGGAGCAGCTGATGGAGATCGCGAAGCAGATGGCGGGCTTCAGCCCGGCCGAGGCGGACGACCTCCGCAAGGCGGTCGGCAAGAAGAAGCGGGATCTGATGGCGACCATGAAGGAGAAGTTCCTCGAGGGGATGACCGCGTCCAACACCGACCGGCGCGTCGCGAAGGACCTCTGGTCGCTGATGGAGGCCGCGGCGGACTACTCCTTCAACCGCTCGCACGCGGCCTGCTACGCGCTGATCTCCTACCGCACGGCCTGGCTGCGCGCCAACTACCCCGCCGAGTACATGGCCGCGCTGATCTCGACCGTGATGTCGACCAAGGACAAGGTCCCCTTCTTCGTCAACCGCTGCGCGGAGATGGACATCGAGGTGCTGCCCCCGGACGTCAACAGCTCCGACCACGGCTTCGTGGTCTCAGGGAACAGCATCCGCTTCGGCCTCGACGCCGTGAAGAACGTCGGGCACATCGCGGTGCAGGCGATCCTCGACGCACATTCCGACGGCGGGGACTTCACATCGCTGTGGGATTTCTGCGAGCGGGTCGACACCCGCGCCGTCAACAAGCGCGCGGTCGAGTGCCTGGTCAAGTGCGGGGCGCTCGACTCGACGGGCGCGTCTCGGAGGGGAATGCTGGAGGCGCTCCCAGCCGCCACCGCATTCGGCCAGAAGGCGCAGGAGGACTCGCGCCTCGGCCAATCCTCGATCTTCGACCTCGGGGGCGGCGGAGAGGAGTCCGGTCCGTCGCGTCAGCACCACGCCCCGATCCGGGCTGAGGAGTTCGACCAGCGCGAGCTGCTCCGGCTCGAGAAGGAGACCCTGGGCACCTTCCTCTCCTCGCATCCGCTCGCCGAGGTGAAGGACGCCCTGCGGGGCCGGGTCGACTGCTCCCTCTCGAGCCTCGCCGACAAGGAGGATGGCTCCTGGGTGACGGTCGGAGGGATCATCACCGAGTTCAAACGGCACACCTCGAAGAACGGCTCGCTGATGTCGTTCGCGACCCTCGACGACATCGAGGGTCAGCTCGAGATGCTCGTCATGGGCAAGGCCTACGAGGCGTCGAGGGATTTCCTCGCCGCGGACGCGATCGTCATCGTGCGCGGCAGGCTCGACCACAAGGGCCGTGGGGAGACCAAGCTCGTCGCGCAGGAGGTGGAGCTCTTCCAGCCCACCGAGGACGAGGTGGCCAAGGCCAGGGCGGCCAGGGACACGGGTCCCCTGCGCCTCGCCATCGACGCCTCCGTCTTCGGCGCTTCCCTGATCGAGGAGCTGAAGGGGATCCTCGAGCACTTCCCCGGCGATTCCGAGGTGCTGCTGGTGATGAAGACGCGGGACGGATCCCGCGAGCTTCGCTTCGGCCGCGAGTATCGCGTGCGCCGTTCCGCCGGCCTGGACGCCGAGCTCGACGCCCTGCTCGGCACCGGTTCGCGGGCCGCGGCTTGACTCGACAGTCAATCGGCGGTTAGCAGACTTGACCCGGTTCGCGCAAGTCCCTCGGCGGTCACCGGATCCCCAAGACGCCTGCGGGCGTGCTTAGACTGAACGCGTGCCCAGGCAGACACAGCAAGAGCGCAGCAGCGCCGGCGAATGCCGCCAGTGCCGGACGTTCTGCGACAAGCTGGTCAACCCGGCGGGATGCCTCGAGATGGGATGCAAGTTCCTCTACACCTACGAGGACGCGCGCACCGGGGGCCGCTTCATGGGCTGCATGAACAACGTCTTCAGCGCGGAGATCGACTTCGACATGTTCCTGCTTGCCGAGCGCACCCGCGAGGGGTTCGGCGGGATCAAGATGACCGGCGCCCCGCTGCCCCACTGCCAGTTCAGCGTCGAGCGGGCCTACGAGGGCGATGGCCCCGGCCACGAGTGCGTCAACCGCCGCTTCTTCGACGCCCCGGACGACACCCCTGAGTCGATCAGGGCGTTCGACCTGCGCAACGCGCTGACCTAGGGCCGGGTCAGCCGAGCAGCTCCGCCAGTCGATCGAAGGAGTCGTTCCATCCGCCCTCGTGCAGGGCGCGCCGCTCCTCCGTCGCGAACTCGCCCTGGGTGAACCGGACCTCCGTCTCGGCCCCTTTTTCCTCGAGATGGAGCGTCACCACGGTCTCCCGGTCGTCGGGGTCCGGAGGCTCCCATCGGAACGTGAAGGCGAGGCGGGCCGGCGGGTCGAATTCGCGGATCTCTCCGGAGAGGTGGAAGAGATCCCCGTCCGGGGGCTGCATCGCGATCCGCAGGCCGCCTCCGACTCGGGGGTCGAGCTCGACGTCCGGCACGGTGAAGCCGTGCGGGCCCCACCACCGGGCGACCTGCTCCCCGTCCGTGAGCGCCCTGAACACCTCCGTCCGCCGGGCGGGTAGCACGCGCGTCATGCGCAGCGATAGTTCTTCCGTGGGCGGCATCGAGTCTCCGCTCCTCCGCCGGACATCGTAGGCCGGAAACGCGGGATCAGTGGGCCATGCGCAGACCCGCTCGCGGATCCTGCGCTCCTACAACGACTCCGGCCTGGTTGCCCTAGGGCTCGCGAGGTAGGCCTTGCCCCGCGGGGAGAGGCGGTAGCCGACCATCAGGCTCTCGGTCAGTCCGAGCTCCTTGAGCTTGCGCACGTCGCGCTTGAAGGGCAGCTTCTCCACGCCGAGGATGGCCGCCAGGTCGGCCGCAAGGGTCTCGGGCCGCTCGGCAATCAGCTTCAACAGCCGCCGCGTCCAGGGCTCGCCCCGGGAGCGGTCCATCCGATCGAGGCGCGCGTCGAGCTCCGCCCGCTCCTGCATGGTGATCTCGGTGCGCTCGCGCAGCGCCGCCCGCGGGTCGTCGCCGATGCGGTGGAACTCGATCCTGTAGAGGCGCCCCTCGGGGCGCAGGCTCGCGAGCAGCTCCTTGCGGGAGGCGAATCCGGCGCGCCGGGCGTCCCCGGCGGTGATCCTGCGTTCGCTGGTCGGCTCGACGGCGTCGATCGCCAGCACTCCTGCGCGGGTCCGGAGCGTGCCGCCCGCCTTCACCGTCGGGCGCTTCCAGCGGCGGAAGGCGAGATCGATCTCGCCAGCGGCGATCCCGTCAAGCGCGCGCCGGTTGAGAAGCATCAGCGTCCCTTCCGAGTTCCCTCGCGATGCAGCCGCCTGGTGATCTGGATGTCCTTCCGAACGGGGGCCTTCCCATCCACGCCAGGGCCCTCGAGCACGGCGGGGAGCTCCTGCAGGCGCGGCTCGCCGAGGAAGGCGCGCATCCCGTTTCGGCCGATCTCCCCATTCGGGATCGGGGCGTGGCGGTCGCGGTTGGAGCCCCGCGCATCACGAGAGTCGTTCACGTGGAGGAGCTTGAGCTGCTTCAGGCCGATCTTCGCGTCGATCTCGTCGACGAGATCGCTTCATGCCCTCTGGCGTGCGGACGTCGTACCCGGTCGCATGCAAATGACACGAGTCGATGCAGAGTCCGAGGCGCTTGGGACCGCCCGTCCTCTCGATCAGCTCGGCCGTCTCGTCGAAGTCGCGGCCGAGGAGCTGGGGCGAGCCCGCCGTGTTCTCATAGAGGATCGGGCAGCGGTTCGTCTCCGCCAGCGCCTCCTTGATCAGCTTCACGGCCCGCTTGCGGGCGTTGGTGCGGGTGTCGTCCTTCAGGGCGCCGGGGTGGACGACCACGCCCATGGCTCCGATGCCGTCCCCGACGCGCAGCGCGTGGGTGAGGGAGTCAAGCGATTTCTTCCGCATCTCCCTGTCCTTGGTCGCCGGGTTGATCAGGTAGATCGCGTGGATCGCGACCACCTCGACCTTGGAGGCGTCCATCGCCTCGCGGAAGGCGGCGAAGTCCTCGTCGGAGTAACGGGTCGGCCGCCACATCCGCGGGCTCTGGTTGAAGATCTGGATCGCCTCGCAGCTGCGCTCCTCGGCGCGCTCGATGGCCTTGGGCAGGCCACCCCCTGTGGAAACATGGGCGCCGATCAGCATGAATAGCTCCGATCCTTCAGTTCGAGTCCGCTTCGCCCCGTCACCGACGGGCGCCCTCCACATCGGGGGAGCGAGGACGGCACTCTACAACTGGCTCTACGCGCGCGGCCGGGGCGGAGAGCTGGTCCTGCGGATCGAGGACACCGACCGCGAGCGCTCGACCCCGGAGAACGTCGAGCAGATCCTCGATGCGCTGAGATGGCTGGAGCTCGACTGGGACGAGGGTCCCCTGAGTCAGTTCGAGCGCGCCGAGCGACACCGGGAGCGACTCGATCAGCTGCTCGCCTCGGGCAGCGCCTACCGCGATTCGGCGACCGGCGAGGACGTTGCCGCCTGGAAGAAGTCTCACGGCAACCGGGGCTACCGCGGCGAGCCGAGCGATGACCCGGACGCCGCCGTCCGCCTCCGGGTCCCGGATGAGGGAGACACGGTGGTCGAGGACGAGATCCGCGGCGAGGTTCGATTCCCGAACGCGAGCTCAGACGACTTCGTGATCGCCAGGGGCGATGGGTCGGTTCTCTACAACTTCGCGGTCGCCGTGGACGACGCGGACATGGGGATCACCCACGTGATCAGGGGCGACGATCACCTCTCCAACACCCCGAAGCAGGACCAGGTGATGGAGGCGCTCGGGGTCCAGCCGCCCCGCTACGCGCACCTGCCGCTGCTCCACGGCCCGGACGGCAAGAAGCTCTCCAAGCGCCACGGTGCCGCCAGCGTGCAGGAGCTGCGCGATGCCGGCTATCTGCCCGCAGCCGTCCGCAACTACCTGGCGCTGCTCGGCTGGGGCACCCAGGACGACACCACCATCATGAGCACCGACGAGCTGATCGAGCGCTTCGACGTCGCCGACGTGGGGCGGGCCAGCGCGATTTTCGACGAGCAGAAGCTGCGCTGGCTGAACGGCCGCTTCATGCGGGAGATGGACCTCGACGACTACACCGCTGCCGTCGCAGCCCACCTCGGCCGCGAGCCGGACGAACAGCTGCGCGCCGCCTGCGAGATCGCCCAGGAGAAGGCCCAGACCCTGGACGAGGTCTGGCCGCTGATCGGGTTCCTCTTCGAGGAGCCACAGCCCGACGAGAGGGCCTGGAAGAAGGTGATGAAGGACGGCGCCCTGCCGCTGCTCAGCGACGCCCTCGAGGCGCTTCGCGGCGCCGAGTCCTTCGAGCCGGCCGAGCTGGAGACGGCGCTGGGGCGGATCCTCGCCGAGCACGACGTCAAGCCCGGCAAGCTCTACCAGCCGATCCGCGTTGCGATCACCGGCACCTCGGTCTCGCCGGGCATCTTCGAGTCGCTCGCCGTGCTCGGCAGGGACCGCTCCCTGGAGCGGATCGAGAATGCCATCCGGCGGCTTTCTACTGAGAGCGAGCGCCCAACTTCTGGGTAGATCAACGTATGAGCTAAACAATCGGTAGGCGCGTGCCGATTACTACCCCATGGCGAGCACTGCCACGTCCACACGGGGTGTCCAGACGAGCGTTCGAGGCGAGGGCCGCGGACGCGTCCTGGCGGCAGCCTTCGACGAGGCGGAGCGCCAGCCCGCCCTCCAGGAGGGCCGCGAGCAGGCCCTCGAGCAGGTGAACCGAGGCGCGCCGCCCCACGAGGTCGCCGCGGTGGTCGAGGCCGATGTCGGCCTCACCTCCGCCATCGTGCGGGCCGCGGGTCAGCTTCAGGGCAGCGGCCGCATCCACAGCGTCTCGGACGGCGTCGAGCGACTCGGCCCAGGCGCGGTCGAGGCGATCCTGCGCTCCGCTCCCTCGTACGATCTCTTCAACGGCGATGGGCGGCTCGCCCTCGCTCCAGACCGATTCCGGCTGCACGCCCTGGCCGTGCAACGGGCCGCCGACCGGATCGCAGAGATGAGCGGGATCGGCGAGCGCGACGAGCTGGCCATGGCCGCGATCCTCCATGACATCGGCAGGCCCGTCCTGGCGCGCCTGCATCCGGGCTACGCCGAGCGCTTCGACCGACGTGGGGCCACGCCCGACGACCGGATCGCCGAGGAGCGTCGCGAGCTCGGCATCGACCACGCGCTGGTCGGCGGCGTCCTCACTCGCCGCTGGGGCGTCCACGCGCGCGTCGCCGAGGCGATCGAGCGCCATCACACCCGCCAGGCGGAGGGCATGGCCGCCGTGATCCGCCTCGCGGACATGGTCGCCGCCCACATCGAGGACTGCCCCGTCAGCACGACGGATCTCGTCGAGGCCGCGGAGAGCTGCGGCATGGACGAGACCGACGTGCGCACGGTCCTCTACGAGCTTCCCCAGGGCAAGGGATCACGTCGCCGGGCCACGGGCCCGTGTCCGCTCTCCACCCGCGAGCTGGACGTCCTCAGGCGCCTCGCCGAGGGCAAGGTCTACAAGCAGATCGCCGTAGAGCTCGATCTCTCGGCGAGCACAGTCCGCAGCCACCTGCACAACGTGTACGGCAAGCTGGGCGCGCTGGACCGCGCACAGGCGGTCCTCATGGCGACCGAGCAAGGCTGGATCTAGAAGGTCTCTCTCTCGCGTCGACCCTTTCCCTACTGGTCGGGGAGGGCCGGCGTGCGCGGATCAGGAGAGCCGCGATCGCGATTCCGATCGCATCGACCCCGACGTCGATCGGTGTTCCGTTCCGGCCGCGCACGAGGGTCTGGTGGAGCTCGTCCGTGCAGGCGTAGGCGAGGGCGATGCAGACGGCGATCAGGACGGGTCGCCTGACGACCCCCTGGAGCGCCCACGCCCAGAGCGCCGTGAGCAGCGCGTAGCCCGTGACGTGCCCGAGCTTGCGGATGACGATCTCCCACCAGGCGTGGTGGGCGGCGGCCGGCTGCGCCGAGAAGTAGAAGATCGCGCCCATCACTGCCAGGGGCGCGAGTGAGCGAAGCAAAGTCCGGTTGCGTCGGTTCATCGCGACGCCGCCCGGCCCGGTAAAAGGGTTGGCGTGATCTCGGTCACCTCGAAGTCACGTTACGCGGTGGTGGCGCTGGCGGAGCTGGCGCGCGCCGGCGAGAGCCCGATGCCGATCGGCCAGGTCGCCGAGCGCCGCGGCATCCCCGTGCAGTTCCTCGAGCAGCTCTTCTCGACCCTGCGCCGCGCCGGCATCCTGGTCAGCCACCGCGGCGCCAAGGGCGGTTACACGCTCGCCCGCCCGGCGGATCAGATCAACGTGCTCGAGGTCGTCCAGGCGCTCGACGGCGTCGTCGGCCAGGAGGGCAAGGAGGCCGGCGGCATCTGGGAGGAGGGCGTGGAGTCGCTCCGGGCGACCTTCCGCTCCGCGACGATCGCCGACATCGCCCGCCGCGAGGCCGAGGAGGCCGGCACGGGGATGTACCACATCTAGATCGGGAGAAGCCCGAAGTCGTTCATGATCAGGTCTGCGACGCGGAACTCGGACGGATCGAGTTCTCCGCTCCCTCTGTAGATGCGAGCTCCGCCCTGGTCGACCTGAACCTCGCGCACGAACTCGTCCGATTCCGCGTTGATCAGGATCAGCTCGAAGACGAGCCGAATGAGCGAAGGGCCGCTCCGACCTGCATCCGCGAGTACTCGGTCGACCCCCGCCTTGAGCTCCTCCGGGCTGGGATCCGTGAGCTTGGCCGCCAGAGCCCGGGTGACGAGATGCTGATGGTTCCAGTCCTCGATCACGAACAGCCCACCGGGGCGCAGCCTCGGGAAGAGAACCTCGAATGACGCACGGGTCTCGGCGAGATGGTGCGAGGCGTCGTCGATGACGAGTCCCAGCGGCTCGTCGCCGAACTCGTCCTCGAGGATCGCCGCCAGTTGGTCTCGGTTTGCTTGGTCGACGCCGTAGTGCAGCCGGACGCGCTCGTCGAGGCCGCGCTCAGTGACCAGCAGGTCGAGGGCCTCGACCCGTTCCGGTGCGAGCTCGAGGGCGACGAGCTTCCGGGGCGGGGCGAGCAGCGCGGTCAGGGCGACGCTGCCGCCGGAGGCGATTCCCAATTCGACGAAGTTGTCGTCCTGGAAGCGCTGAACGATCTCGAGGTACGCCTCGATCCCGGCGCGGTCCTTCCGGATCGAGAAGAGCCCCTCGTGGGAAGCACCAAAACGGCACTGGAACTCGACATCGCCGACCCGGAAGCGCGGAGGCGGACCCGACGACATGAACTCGGTGTCGCCCTGGGACTCGATCCAGGTGACAGGTCCCTCGCCCAAGGCGGCAACGATAGTCCTTCCCCGCGGGGCAAGGGGAAACCCCGGAAACCTGACCCGGTTCCGCTAGTTTTCTCCAATGGCTGGGTCCAACGGGACGACCACGACCCTTCGCGTCGGCGCGGAAAGCTCCGCCGTGGTGGGCAATACGCCTCTGGTCGCCCTGCCGCGACTGGGCGAGGAGCTGCCCGGCGAGGTGGTCGCCAAGCTCGAGTTCTTCAATCCGGGCGGCTCGGTCAAGGACCGGATCGGCGTCGCGATGATCGACGCGGCCGAGCGCGACGGGCTGATCGAGCGCGGGCGCTCGGTGATCGTCGAGCCGACCAGCGGCAACACCGGCATCGCGCTGGCCCTGGTTGCGGCCGCTCGCGGCTACCGGCTGATCCTGACGCTGCCGGAGGGCATGAGCCGCGAGCGCACAGCTCTGCTCCGCACGTACGGCGCCGAGGTCCATGAGACGCCGTCGCTGGGCGGCATGAACGAGGCCGTCGAGCTCGCCAACCGGCTCGCCAAGGAGAACGATGGCTTCATCCCGCAGCAGTTCTCGAACCCGGCCAATCCCGAGATCCACCGCCGGACGACCGCGGAGGAGATCTGGCGCGACCTCGACGGCCAGGTCGATGCATTCGTCGCCGGCGTCGGCACCGGCGGGACGATCACCGGCGTTGGGCAGGTGCTGAAGGAGCGCCGGCCCGACATCAGGATCATCGGGGTCGAGCCGGCCGCCTCGCCCGTGCTCTCGGGCGGAGCAGCCGGGCGCGCACAAGATCCAGGGGATCGGGGCCGGCTTCGTGCCCGAGGTGCTGGATCGAGACGTGATCGACGAGATCGTCGGCGTCAGCGACGAGGACGCCCTCGAGACGGCGCGCGCATCCGCCCAGCGCGAGGGGCTGCTGATCGGAATCTCGGCCGGTGCGGCGGTACGGGCCGCGCTGGACCTCGCCGCCCGGGAGGAGATGAGCGGCAAGCGGATCGTGGTGATCGTGCCCGACTCGGGTGAGCGGTACATGTCGCTGCCGTTCTTCGCCCCGTAATCGCGGCGCGGCGTCCCTAAGCTTCGGCGTTGTGCTCGGCCTAGGAACCCTCAGGCGCGTGGCCAAGGAGGTCTCGTCCGACGTGGCCTCCGCGCGCGAGCGCGACCCCGCGGCTCGCGGAATCGGCACGCTGGAGATCCTCACCGGCTGGGCCGGGGTGCAGGCGCTGCTCGCCCATCGCGCGGCGCACGCCCTCTGGGATGCCGAGGTTCCGCTAGTACCGCGGGCGATCGCCTATACGAGCCGTGCGCTCACCGGCGTGGAGATTCACCCCGCGGCGAAGATCGGCTCTGACTTCTTCATCGATCACGGCTCAGGCGTCGTGATCGGCGAGACGGCCGAGATCGGCGACCGGGTCACGCTCTACCAGGGCGTCACGCTCGGCGGCACCGGCTTCGCCCGTGGCAAGCGGCACCCGACCCTCGACGACGACGTCACCGTCGGGTCGGGCGCAAAGCTGCTCGGCCCCGTCACCGTCGGGCGGAACGCCAAGGTCGGCGCAAACACGGTGGTGATCGAGGACGTGCCGCCCCAGACCACGGTGGTCGGCAACCCGGGCCACCCGGTGCGGGTGGAGGGGCACCCTGTGGAAGGGCCGGA
Source organism: uncultured Solirubrobacterales bacterium (assembly GCA_963747425.1). Lineage (GTDB taxonomy): Bacteria > Actinomycetota > Thermoleophilia > Solirubrobacterales > 70-9 > DASUPK01. The sequence continues at coordinate 318,630 of CAVVFJ010000001.1, read as the reverse complement.
CACGGACTGGATCCACCTGCCCGACCCGATCGCCGAGGCCATGAAGGAGCTCTCGGAGAGGATCGCCGAGGTCGAGAGGCGCCTGGCGAGCCTCACCGGCGAGGACGCCGGCGAGGCCGACGTCACGGAGCTGCGACCGAAGAAGGGGCCGAGCTCAGCAGGCGGGTAGCAGCGGGGCACGGTCCTATGCTTGGCCCGTGGCCCCCGGAAGAGAGGAACTGAAGGTCGCGCCCGTTGAGGCTGGCGCCGACCAGGTCGAGCGGCTGCTGGCCGGGCTGAACGGGCCGCAGCGCGAGGCGGTCACCTTCGATGAGGGGCCGTTGCTGATCCTCGCGGGGCGGGCTCGGGCAAGACGCGCGCGCTGACCCATCGGATCGCCTGGCTGCTGGCTACCGGGCGTGCGCACCCGAACCAGATCCTGGCGATCACCTTCACCAACAAGGCCGCCGATGAGATGCGCGGCCGGGTGGCCTCGCTGGTCGGCGGTGTCTCGCGGCGGATGTGGGTGATGACCTTCCACGCCGCCTGCGCGCGTCTGATGAGGATCGAGGCCGAGCGCCTCGGCTACACGAGCCGCTTCACGATCTACGACGAGGCCGACTCCCTGCGGATGCTGAAACGCTGCCTGGAGGAGCTCGAGGTCGACACCAAGCGCTACCCGCCGCGCGCCGTCCGCGCCCGGATCTCGGACGCCAAGAACCAGCTGATCGACGCCGAGAGCTACCAGGAGACGGCGGGCGGCCCCTTCGAGGACATGGTCGGGCAGGCCTACCGCCTCTACGAGCGCCGGATGCTCGACGCCAACTCGATGGACTTCGACGACCTGCTGATGCGGACCGTCAACGTCCTGGAGCTGTTCGAGGACGTCCGCCGCCGCTACCGCGAGCGCTTCCGCTGGGTCCTGGTCGACGAGTACCAGGACACCAACCACGCCCAGTACCGGCTGCTGCAGCTTCTGGCCGGAGAGGACGGGAACCTGACGGTCGTCGGCGATGAGGACCAGTCGGTCTACGGCTTCAGAGGCGCCGAGGTCCGCAACATCCTCGAGTTCGAGGACGACTTCCCGGACGCGGCGGTGGTCAAGCTCGAGCAGAACTACCGCTCCACCGAGACGATCCTCGAGGCGGCCAACGCGGTCATCTCGCACAACACCGGCCGCCTGGGCAAGCACCTCTGGTCCGACCTCGGCGAGGGCGAGAAGATCCACGTCGCCGAGCTCGAGGACGAGCACGCCGAGGCGCGGTTCGTCGCGGGGGAGATCGAGGAGCTGATCGACCAGCACGGCGTGACGCGCGACGAGATCGCGGTCTTCTACCGGACCAATGCCCACAGCCGGGTGCTGGAGGACATCCTGGTCCGCTACGAGCTCCCGTATCAGGTGATCGGCGGGACCAAGTTCTACGAGCGCGCCGAGATCAAGGACGCAATCGCCTATCTCCAGCTCCTCGTCAACCCGGCGGACGAGGTGAGCTTCTCGCGGGTGATCAACTCGCCGCGGCGCGGGATCGGCGACACCAGCCAGGGCCGCCTCCTCGCGCACGCCAACACGACGGGCCGCACGATCTGGGAGATCGCACTCGAGAAGGAAAGCGTTCCCGGGCTGTCCGCCGCCGCGATGAAGTCCATAGGCCGGTTCACCGAGCTGATCGAGGAGCTGCGCGCCGAGTTCGAGGCCGGCCCGGTGGCGGACCTGCTGCGGGCGCTGCTGGAGCGCTCCGGCTACCTCGACGCCCTGCGAGCCGAGCGGACGATCGAGGCCGAGGGCAGGATGGAGAACCTCGAGGAGCTGGTCGGCGTCGCCGCCGAGTTCGACGCCAACCGCGAGGTGGAGGGCCCGTCGGAGCTCGCGCCCCTGGAGGAGTTCCTCCAGGCGATCTCCCTCTACACCGACCAGGACGACCTCGAGCGGGACGAGTCCAAGGTCACCCTGATGACGCTGCACAACGCCAAGGGGCTCGAGTACGACGCCGTCTTCATCATCGGCTGCGAGGAGGGCGTCTTTCCGCACTCGCGCTCGCTGGAGGAGGGGAACGAGGAGGAGGAGCGCCGGCTCGCCTACGTCGGCATCACCCGGGCCCGCAAGCGGCTCTGGATGACGCACGCGCGCAGCCGCCGCCTGTTCGCCGGGCGCGAGACCGGCTTCCCCTCGCGCTTCCTCGCCGAGCTGCCCGATGCAACTGGTCGAGCGGGAGGGCACGGAGGAGCAGGCGATCACCGGATGGGCGCTCGGCGGGACGACCGGGCCAACCCAGAAGGCGGATCCGTCGCTCTCGTTCGCCACGGGCGACGACATCGTGCACGCGAGCTTCGGCGACGGCGTCGTCACCGCGGTCGAGCCGGGCGGGGTGATAGTCGTGCGGTTCGCGAGTGACGGAGCCGAGCGCAAGCTGATGGCGGACTACGCACCACTCAAACATCAATCGGGTTCTTCCTCGGCTTCGCCTGCGGAAGACCCTCGCATCAGCTGATGGCCGCCACCGTGATCGACGGCAAGGCGGTGGCGGCCGGCGTGCGCGAGCGCGTGCGAGGCGAGGTCGAGGAGCTTGCCGCCGATCTCGGCAGGCCGCCCGGCCTCGCCACCGTGCTGGTCGGGGACGACAAGGCCTCTGCGATCTACGTCCGCCGCAAGCGGGAGGCATGCGAGGAGGTCGGAATCCGCTCCTTCCACCACGAGCCGGACGGCTCCGTCTCCCAGGAGGAGCTGCTCGAGCTGGTCGGCGGGCTCAACGACTCGGATGAGATCGACGGGATCCTGGTCCAGCTGCCGCTTCCGGACCAGGTCGACGCCGACGCGATCGTCAACGCCATCGACCCGGACAAGGACGTCGACGGGCTCACCCCGATCAGCGCGGGGAGGCTGGCACGCGGCGAGCCCGGCCTGGTGTCGTGCACCCCGCGGGGCATCATGGAGCTGCTCTCCTCGGCGGGCGTCGACCCATCCGGCAAGGAGGCGGTGATCGTCGGCCGTTCGAACCTGGTGGGCAAGCCGGTCTTCTCCCTGCTGCTCGCCGCCAACGCGACCGTGACGATCTGCCATAGCCGCACGCGTGACCTGGGCGAGGTCTGCCGGCGCGCGGAGATCTTGATTGCGGCCGCCGGACAGCCGCGGCTGATCGGCGCCGAGATGATCAGGCCGGGCGCCACGGTGATCGACGTCGGCACCAACCGCACCGACGACGGGCTGGTCGGGGACGTCGACTTCGAGGCCGCCGTGGAGGTCGCGGGGACGATCACGCCTGTGCCCGGCGGGGTCGGCCCGATGACCATCGCCATGCTGCTCGCGAACACAGTGCTCGCGGCCCGGTTTCGCCATCAAGTCATGCTTGAATCCCGGCCGCTGCACTAATCCCATCGACGGAGGCTGACTTGGACTCATCACGGCTTCGCACGGGGGAGATCGTCGCCGGAATCGGCGGTGTCGCCCTGTTCGTGTTCCTGTTTTTCGACTGGTTCGGCGGAGGTGCGGAGGTGAGCGGCAGCCTGGTAAACGGCACCGCGACGCTGTCGCATCCGGGCATCAGCGGCTGGGACGCCCTGACGGACCTGCCGGGCTTCCTGATCATCCTCTCCGGGGTTTCCGGGATGGCCTTGGCGTATCTGGCGGCCGCCGGGCAGAGGGTGAACATGCCGGTGCGCCGCGGGGCGATCACAGCCCTGCTCGGCGCGCTGGCCGTCCTGCTGATCCTGTGGCGGATGTTCGCCGGGTCGCCGACGCTGAAGATCGGCATCTTCTTCGGCCTCGCAGCCGCGTTCGCGATCACGGCGGGCGCGCTGATAGCGCTCAGCGAGGACGGCTTCGAGCCGCTCGTCGCCGTGGCCGGCGGTCGCACTCGCACGGCATCGGCCAGCGCGCCCGCGGCCAAGCCGACCCCGCCGCCTGCGGCGGCTCCCGCGAAGAGCCGCTCGAGCTCCGGTGGCTCGGCCACGACGAAGAAGCGCACGACGACCAGGAAGGCGCCTGCGAAGAAGCCGGCGAAGAAGCCGACGGCCAAGAAGTCGCCGGCCAAGAAGTCGTCATCGAGCCGCTCCAAGAGCGGCGCGCGCTCTTCGGGCGGTGGCAAGCGCTCGTCGGGCGGACGCAAGTAGGAGACACCGGCCGCTTGCGGCATCTATAGGGTGCCGCGGGCGGCCGGTGCCAGCCCGCCGCTAAGCCGAACACTTGACGGAGGACGAACATGTTTGGAGGAAGGTTGTCTCAGGGGCAGTTGATCGCGGCGGTCGGAGCCGTGGTCCTGCTGGTCGCGACGTTCCTCCCCTGGATAGGGGTGAGCGGCCCATCACTGCCTTCCGGGGTCAACCTGCCGCCCGGCGTCGCCGACACCGTAGGCAGCGCCACCGGTAGTACCTCGGACAACGTCTGGAAGGGCTCGACCCTCGACATCTATCTGCTGATCACCGCGGTGGTTGCGCTGCTGCCCGCGCTGCTGGCGCTCACGGACGCTTCCGAGGAGTTCTCATTCGTCTCGGCCGCGACCTTCCTGCTCGGCGTGGTGGGAGCGATCCTGGTGATCGCCTTCCTCACGGTCGACTTCCCGGACGGGGCCGACCGCAAGTACGGCGCATTCGTCGGCCTGGCGGCGGCCATCGTGATCGCGGTCGGCGGCTTCCGCGCGATGCAGGAAGAGGTCGCCGGGGAGATATAGGCTCGGGTGCGAGTGCGTTATGCGAGGGTGCTCCGACAGGAGCAACCCGATTAGCCGTTGGGATCCGTTTGAAAAGGAAAGAGGAGGCCAATTGGACGCGAACAGGTTGTCTCAGGGCCAGCTCGTTGCAGCGATCGGAGCGATCGCCCTGTTCATCATCAGCTTCCTGCCGTGGTTCGGCGTCTCAGGCGCCGTGACCGTCGGGGGGACCACGATCGGGGGGTCCCAGAACTTCAGCCTCTGGGAGGCTGAGAACCCGCTCGACATCTACCTGCTGATCGTGATTCTGGTGGCGCTGGTGCCGGCGGCGATGGCCCTGCTGGGCGACGGCGCAGATGCACCTCTGGCGCCGATCGCGACGGCGCTCCTCGGGGGCGTTGGAACCCTGCTCATCCTGTACCAGGTGTTCGACACGCCGGGCGACGCCGATCGGAAGATCGGGCTGTTCCTGGGCCTGATCGCGTGCGGCGCGGTCGCGGTCGGCGGCTACCTGACCATGCAGGAGGAGGCAGGGGGCGAGCGCTACTGACCCGTCAGATGCCTAGGCCGGGCGAGCTGGTCGGGGCCCTCGGGGGCCTCGGCCTGCTCGTCGCCCTCTTTCTCCCTTGGTACTCGGTGAGCGAGGACAACGTCACCGCCTGGCAGGCCTTCAGCGTCACCGACATCGTTCTGGCCGCCGCGGCGGTCGTGGGCATGTCCGTTGCGGCCTGTGTGCTCCTTCGAATCTCGGTGAGCTATCCGGTGGCCGGCAGCTCGGTGGCAGCCGGCTTCGGCGCCCTGGCCGTGATCCTGATCGTCATCCGGCTGATCAACCCGCCGGGTGAGGGCGATGTCGGCATCGAGATCGGAGCCTGGCTTGGGCTGGTCGCGGCAATCGCCATCACGGTCGGGGGCTACAAGGGCATGCAGCCCATGAAGGCCCCGCGGGCTGTGTCAGCCCGCTAGCCCGGAGCCGACGTCACCCGCGACGTGGGTGGCGCAGGCGATGACGGTCATCATCGGATTGACGCCCACCGAGGTCGGCAGCAGGCTGGCATCGGCCACGTAGAGGCTCTCCACGCCGCGGACAGCACCGCGTTGGTCGCAGACGCTGGTGTCCGGGTCCGCGCCCATTCGCGCGCTGCTCATCGGGTGGAAGGCCTCCAGGCGCAGGTCCGCGGGCCTCAGGGCCAGGGACTCGAATTCCGGGAGCTCCCCACGCGAGATCACCGAGACGGGACCCACGTTTGGATAGACCTCCGTCGCCCCGGCGGCGAAGTGGATCTCCGCGGCGCGCGCGATCCCGAATTGGATCCGGCGCGCCTCCTCCTCGAGCAAGCGGTAGGAGAGGCGGAGCGACCCGTTGGAGGCGAGGCCGACGCGGCCCTCCGAGCGGTCGTGCAGATGGACGCCGATCGAGGCGATGTGGGCGTAGTTGGCGACGCGGTCCGAGAAGGCGGCGCCGACACCCGGGAGCCACTGGGCGCCGAAGGAGAGCGGTGTGAAGGTCGCCTCGAGCAGGATTCCCTCGGGCTGCCACTGGTCGACGTAGTAGCTCTGCATCACGCCGTCCCAGCCGCGGACCTCCTCCTCGTAGCGGGCCCCGATCCAGGCGGCGGGATGTATGTGGAGGTGCCGGCCGAGGGCGGGGTGGTTGATCCCGGAGCGCAGCAGCAGCTCCGGGGTCCCGAAGGCGCCACCGGCGCTGATCACGGTCTTCGCGCGGACCGTCCAGTCACGGCCGGAAGGGGGTCCTCCGTTCCGCGACAGCTCCTGGGCGGCGGTGGTGGGCATTCCCGCCCGGCAGGCGAGCCCCATGGCGCGCCCGTCCTCGGTGAGGATCCGCTGCACCTTGACGCCGGCGCGGACCCGCGCGCCCGCGGCGACCGCACGCGGGAGGTAGGACACGTGGGTGGCCCGCTTGGCGTCGATCTCGCAGCCGAGCGGGCAGGAGCTGCACTGCACACATCTGCCGGCGTTGCGGCTGATCGGGCCTCCGCTCGCACCGAGCGCGCTCGCGCCCTCCGCGCAGAGCTGGCCGTTGCGGCCCAGCGTCTCGAGGTCGAGCGGTGTCACCGCGAGCATCTCCTCGGCGGCCGCGTAGAGCGGGTCGAGGTCGCCGGCCCATGGAATCCCCTCGCGCCCGCTCCATTCCTCGATCACCTCAGCCGGCGCCCGGAAGCAGGTGCCCGAGTTGATCACCGTCGTGCCGCCGACCGTTCGGCCGACCGGAATCGGGATTGCGGGCTTCCCGGAGGCGATCGTCATGCCGCCGTCGCGGTAGAGGAGCGGCAGCCCGTCCAGGGGATCGGTCGGGTAGCTCGTGTGATCGACGTAGGGCCCCGACTCGAGCACGATCACGTCGAGCCCGGCCTCGGCGAGGATGGCAGCGGCCGCGGCTCCGCCGGCGCCGGAGCCGACGATCGCGACGTCGCATTCCTCGCCGGCACCGCGCGGCTCGATGTCGCCGATGCCGGTCGACGACGGCCGTGGGGCGCCCTCGGCAACCGCGCAGCGGGACTCGAACCCGACGGCGTTGCGCACGCGGTCGTCCCGGGCCCACCCGACCATCGCGAGCAGCTTGGCCAGCAGCAGCAGGTCCCGGTAGAGCGAGAAGCGCGAGCCCTCCATCTTCGCCATGTACTGCGAGCGGGCCTCGACGCTCATGCGGCTGAAGCGCCAGGGGAAGGGGAGGTACTCGAAGGCGCTCAGAGCGAGGCGAACGACCTGCACGGTGCGGGCCGGAAGCTTGGTGAGAAAGCGAGCGAGTGGCTCGGCGACCGGGACCTCGGCCTCGGCCGCGGGCAGCCCGTCATCACCAGGGGCGATTGCCTCCGCGATCGCGCGCAGGGTCCTGAGCTCGGCGGCCCGGAGCCCCGGCGGGCGCCTTCAGGGAGGGGCGGCGGTGGAGCCGACCCGTCCGGCCAGCGACCAGAGCAGCAGAGACGCGAAGACAAGCGAGCCGTCGACGATCCCGTTGAGCAGGTAGGCGAAGACGTCGTCCTCGGCAAAGAAGATCAGCGAGGTGATCGACGAGGCCGCCTTGCCGGCCGCCAGCGCCAGGATCATCGGCCGGTAGCGGACGACGTCGGTCGAGGCGATCCAGGCGAGGAACGTGATCACGACCATGTAGGCGAAGCCCAGCGAGAGCCAGAGCCGCTCCTCGGTCTTCGGCGCGGGCGTGTGGAAGCCGAAGTGGTGGCCGAGCTCGGTGATGCGGTCGAGCGTGCCGTCCGGCCAGGCGATGAAGAAGAAGCCGGTGATCGCGAACCCGATCGCCATCAGGCGCAGGTTGAGAACGACGAAGCGCTCGGCTTTCTCCCCCGTCATCGCGGCACTGATCCTATTCAGACGCCTCAGGCGCGGGTCCTGTCGCCGCAGGAACCTCCCACGGGCGCTCAGTAATCGCGCCCGTGGGCCCCTCCTACGGCGCCACCCGCGCGAGGGCGGTGCCTATGATCCGCTCCATGATCGAGCGGGAGCAAGTCGAACACGTCGCCAAACTGGCAAGGCTCAAGCTGAGCGACGAGGAGGTCGAGCGGATGGCCAGCGAGCTCTCCGGCATCCTCGAGCACGTCGAGCGGATCTCCGAGCTCGACCTGGACGGGGTCGAGCCGACCTCTCATGTGGTCGCGCTCGAGAACGTGTTCAGGCCCGACGAGCCCCGGCCGAGCTGGGACCGCGACGACGTTCTGGAGAGCGCGCCCGACCCGGCCTCAGGATCGTTCCGCGTCCCCTCGCCGCAGGCATAGATGGCGAGCGATCTGATTGACCTCACGGTCGCCGAGGCGGCCGATCGGATCCGCTCCGGGGAGATCTCCGCGGACGAGTACTTCGACGCCTACCGCGAGGCCGCCTCCGGCGACTCGCTGAACGCCTTCCTCTGGACGGCGGAGGATGCCGAGGAGGGCGGCGAGGGCGCCCTGGGAGGCATCCCGGTCGCGGTCAAGGACATCTTCTGCACGGAGGGAATCCCGACGACCGCCGGTTCACGGATTCTCGAGGGGTACCGGCCCCCATATACGGCAACGGCGGTGCGCAAGCTCCGCGAGGCCGGCGCCCGCGTGCTCGGCAAGGCCAACATGGACGAGTTCGCGATGGGGTCCTCGAACGAGAACTCCGGATACGGCCCGGTGCTCAACCCGTGGGACTCGGGCCGCGTCCCCGGAGGCTCCTCGGGGGGCAGCGCGGCGGCGGTCGCCGGGCGCCTCGCGCCCTGTGCGATCGGCACCGACACCGGCGGCTCCATCCGCCAGCCGGCGGCACTCTGCGGGATCGTCGGCATGAAGCCCACCTACGGGGCCGTCTCGCGCTACGGAATGATCGCGTTCGCCTCGTCGCTGGATCAGTGCGGACCGCTGACGAGGGACGTCACCGACGCCGCGCTGGTGCTGCAGGCGGTCGAGGGGCGCGATCCGTGCGATTCGACCTCGCTCGGCATCGAGGGCGGTGTCCAGCTGCCGAGCCGGGAGGACCTGAAGGGGCTCAGATTCGGCATCCCCAAGGAGCTCGCCTCAGAGGCCGAGGGGATCGAGGCGGGCGTCAAGGAGGTCTTCGAGCGCACGGTCGGGCTGATCGAGGAGCTGGGAGGCGAGGTGTCCGAGACCGAGCTGCCGCACGCGCCACACGGCATCTCGGCCTACTACGTGCTGGCCCCGGCGGAGGCCTCGGCGAACCTGGCGCGCTTCGACGGCGTCCGCTACGGGATGCGCGTCGACGCCGGCGACCTGACGGAGATGTACGAGGAGACCCGGGCGGCGGGCTTCGGGGCCGAGGTGAAGCGCAGGATCATGCTCGGCACCTACGCGCTCTCCTCGGGCTACTACGAGGCCTACTACGGCCGCGCCCAGCGAGTGCGGACGAAGATCGCCGAGGACTTCTCGAAGGCCTTCGAGACATTCGACTTCGTCGTCACACCGACCTCGCCGACCGTCGCCTTCAAGCTCGGGGCGAAGACCGGCGATCCGCTGGCCATGTACATGAACGACTACTGCACCGTGCCGATGCCCCTGGCGGGCATCCCGGCGATCTCCATCCCGGCCGGTGTGGCGCCTCCGGACGACGGTGGCCCCGAGCTGCCAGTCGGCTTCCAGATCGCCGGTCCGGCGTTCAGCGACTCGGCGATGCTCGACGCAGCGCACGCCCTGGAGGGAGCGATCGGCTTCCGGCGCAACGGAGGAGGCGGGCGAGTGATGGAGCCGAATACGAGGCAGTCATCGGGCTGGAGATCCACGTCCAGCTCTCCACCAAGACCAAGATGTTCTGCGGCTGCGCGCTGTCCTTCGGCGACGAGCCGAACGCGCACACCTGCCCGGTCTGCCTCGGCCACCCCGGGACGCTGCCGACGATGAACGAGGAGGCGATCCGCTACGCGTTGATGATCGCCGCGGCGCTCGAGTGCGATGTCCCGCAGAGCTCGGAGTTCGCCCGGAAGAACTACTTCTATCCCGACCTGCCGAAGGGGTACCAGATCAGCCAGTACGACCAGCCGATCGCCGTCAACGGCCGCCTCGGCGACATCCGCATCCACCGCGCGCACCTGGAGGAGGACGCGGCCAAGCTGACTCACGTCGGAGAGTCCGGCCGGATCCACGGCTCAGGCGCCTCCCTCGTGGACTTCAACCGGGGAGGCACGCCTCTGGTCGAGATCGTCACCGAGCCGGACATCCGATCCGCCGCCGAGGCCCGGGAGTGGGCCCAGCTCCTTCGCACCACGATCCGCCAGCTGGGCGTCTCCGACGTGAACATGGAGGAGGGCTCGCTGCGGGTAGACGGCAACGTCTCGCTCCGGCCGACCGGGTCGGACGAGTTCGGCACCAAGACCGAGCTCAAGAACATGAACAGCTTTCGCTTCCTCGAGCGCGGGATCGAGGCCGAGCTCGCCCGGCAGCGCGAGGTGCTGGAGAGCGGGGAGGAGGTCACACAGGAGACCTTCCATTTCCACCCCGAGGATGGCTCGCTGACCCCGCTCCGCTCGAAGGAGTACGCGCACGACTACCGCTACTTCCCGGAGCCCGACCTCGTCCCGGTGGTGCCGACCGATCAGATGCTGAAGGTGGCGCGCGAGTCCCTGCCCGAGCTGCCCGCGGCGCGGCGCGAGCGCTACCTGACCGAGATCGGCCTCTCGGAGGAGGCCGCCACCACGCTCGCGTTCCAGGCCGAGCTCGGCGAGTACTTCGAGCGGGCGGTCGCAGCGGACGACGGTGCGCCGGCCAAGGCGATCGCGAACTGGGTGACGGGTGAGCTGGTCGCAACCCTCCGTCAGGCCGGCGCAGACGATGACCCGCTCGCCTCCAAGGCAACCCCTGAGGCGGTCGCCGCCCTGGCCGGGCTGGTCGATGACAAGACCATCTCCCACGGCGCCGGCAAGCAGGTGCTCGGCAAGCTGGTGGAGGAAGGGGGGGACCCCGAGCAGATCGTCGAGCGCGAGGGCCTGGCGCAGATCTCCGACTCCTCCGAGCTCGAGGGGATCGTGGACCGCGCGATCGAGTCGGAGGCCGAGGCGGCCGAGCAGATCCGCCAGGGCAACGACAAGGCGATCGGCCGGATCGTCGGCGCGGTGATGAAGGAGAGCAAGGGCAGGGCCGACGGCGGCACCGTCACCAAGCTGATCCGCGAGCGCCTCGGCGTCTAGGTGTCCAGATGGCCGGCGCCTCCTACGTCTTCGTCGCCCTTCTCTTCGGGCTCGCGACCGGGTTCGTGGGGCGCGGCAAGGGCAGCTCGTTCTTCATCTGGTTCCTGGTGGGCACCGTGCTCCCCCTGTTGGGCCTGATCGCGGTGATCCTCTACCGCTCGGAGCACGAGGAGCCGGAGCGCCGCTGTCCCACGTGCAACAAGATCCTGAAGCTCCACGTCCAGGTCTGCCCCCGCTGCGGGACCGATCTGTACCTGCCGGACCCCACGGAGGTGCGGCCGGGACCGGCGCATCGGTAGTTCGCTTCGCCATCAAACGGGTCGCGCTTACGCGCGCCCTCGCATCTACCTGAGCCAGGTGCGGACGATCGCGTTCGCGAAACCGAGCCCGTAGCGCATCACCGCGGGCTTCTTCGAATGGCCGTGGGTGCGTTTGGCCACGGTCACCGGCACCTCCATCGCCGGGACGCCGCGCTTGATCGCCTCGATCAGGAACTCGGACGTGTGGAACTGCTCCTGGCGCAGGACCAGCTGGGGGAGCACGGAGGTGCGGACCGCCCGGTAGCCGTTCGAGCAGTCCGAGACCTTGGTGCGGGTGATGAAGGAGACGACCCTGTTGAAGAAGACGATCCCGAACTCTCGCGACCGCGAGTTGGGGTCGGCCTCTCCGAGGACCCGCGAACCGTGCGCGACGTCGACCTCATCGTCGAGCACCGGCTTCACCAGGCGCTCCATCTCGCTGGGCAGGTGCTGGCCGTCGGCGTCGAGGGTGACGACCACCAACGCGCCCGACTCGGCCATCAGCCGGTATCCGGTCCGCAGCGCGGCGCCACCTCCGCGGTTGATCACGTGGCGGGCGACCACAGCTCCCGCCTTCGCGGAGGCTTCGCTCGTGTCGTCGCTCGAGCCGTCGTCGACCACCAGCACAGCCGTCCTCTCGCCGCAGACCTCAGGCGGAATCTGCCGGATCACGTCCCCGACGCTGTCCGCCTCGTTGTATGCAGGAATGACGACGGCCACCTTGTCGCGGAATCGCTCGGGCAGCTTGGCCTGCCGGAACTCCTCCCAGGCCAGCCCCTCGAGCAGCGCCGAGAGCTGCTGGTTCATGCGCGAGCTCTCGGTCAGCGCCCGCAGCACGAGCAGGAACAGGATCACGATCGAGAAGACCGCGAGGCCCAGGATCCGCCCGCCGTTGCCCTTCTCGAAGGCGAAGGCGGAGAGCAGCTTGTTGAGCACCTCCGTGCCCGAGACGATCGCCAGGGCGACGCCGCCGAGGAGGGCCAGAAGCACGGCGCCGTTTGAGAGCGAGCGCCGACGCCAGATCGCGAACGCGATCAGCAGGACGCCCAGCGCGAGCCCAAAGGCGCGGAGGGCGGTCAGCTCCTCGGGGAAGATGGAGGCGATCAGTGGGACGGTCAAGGCGGCGCCAGAATAGGCGGCGGGACACCCATTTGCGGGCACGACGATGCGCCGCCGGGGGCGCTACTCTGCCGCCTCTCATGCGCGTCCTCATCCTCGGGGGCGACGGATATCTCGGCTGGCCGACGGCGATGCGCTTCTCGGCCCGTGGGCACGAGGTCTCGGTCGTCGACAACTTCTCCCGCCGTCACTGGCACGAGCGGCACGGCACCGACTCGCTGACGCCGATCAGGCCGCTCGACGAGCGGATCGCCGCCTGGCACGAGGTCTCGGGCAAGCAGATCCGCTCCTATATCGGGGCGATCGAGGACGCCGCCTTCCTGGAGGAGGTGATCGTCGAGACCAAGCCTGAGGCGGTCATCCACTACGGCGAGCAGCCCTCGGCCCCGTTCTCGATGGCCAACCGGGAGCAGGCGGTCGAGACCCAGTACACGAACGTGATCGGCACGCTCAACCTCCTCTTCTTCCTCCGCGATCATGCCCCCGACTGCCATCTGGTGAAGCTCGGGACGATGGGCGAGTACGGGACGCCCAACATCGACATCGAGGAGGGATTCATCGAGATCGAGCACAAGGGCCGCAAGGACACCCTGCCCTTCCCGAAGATGCCCGGCTCGCTCTACCACCTCTCGAAGGTCCACGACTCCCACAACATCCACTTCGCCTGCCGGATCTGGGGCCTGCGCGCGACCGACCTGAACCAGGGAGTCGTCTACGGCATCGAGACCGACGAGACCGCCCAGGACGAGCGGCTCTGCACCCGCTTCGACTACGACGAGTGGTTCGGAACGGTGCTCAACCGCTACTGCGTGCAGTCCGTCGTCGGCCACCCGCTCACCGTCTACGGCAAGGGCGGGCAGACACGCGGCTTCCTCAACATCCGCGACACCCTCCAGTGCGTCGAGCTGGCGGTCGCGAACCCGGCCGACGGCGGCGAATACCGCGTCTTCAACCAGTTCACGGAGCAGTTCTCGGTTGGGGAGCTCGCCGAGCTCGTGCAGCGCTCGGCCGCCGAGGTCGGCTTCGAGGTCGACATCGACAACGTCGAGAATCCGCGCGTCGAGGCCGAGGAGCACTACTACAACCCGGTCCACACCAAGCTGCTCGACCTCGGGCTGAAGCCGAGCTACCTCGGCGACGAGCTGGTCCGCTCGATGCTGACCACGATCACTAAATACCGCGAGCGCGTGATCGACTCCGCGATCGACCCGCGGACCCACTGGAAGCCCTCCGGCGCCCCCGCCGGCGCGACGTAGCCACTCCGGCTGGTCGAAGACAGAATCGATTCGCGCCCGGCTGGGGAGCTTGGCTACCATCGGCCCATGCGCGCGGCTGACGCACTGATGGAGGCCCTCAAGGCGGAGGGCGTGCAGCACATCTTCGGGATCCCCGGTGGTGCCAACCTGCCGATCTACGACGCCGTCCACGGCGCCGACCTCGATCACATCCAGGCGCGCCACGAGCAGGGCGCCGGGCACATGGCCGAGGGATATGCCAAGGCGACCGGGCGGGTCGGCGTCGCCTTCGCCACCTCAGGTCCGGGCGCCACCAACCTGATCACCCCGATCGCCGACGCGATCATGGATTCGGTCCCCACCGTGTTCATCACGGGCCAGGTGCGAACCGACCTGATCGGCACCGACGGCTTCCAGGAGGCCGACGTCAACGGCATCACGATGCCGATCGTCAAGCACTCCTTCATGGTCCAGGACCCTCGCTTCATCCCCGACTACGTCCATGCGGCCTTTCACATCGCCTCGACCGGTCGCCCGGGCCCGGTCCTGATCGACATCCCACAGGACCTCTCGCGGGCCGACATCGACTACGAGCCGATCACCGAGACGCCGAACCTGCCGGGCTACAAGCCCTCGACAGAGGGCAACATCAAGCAGATCCGGATCGCCGCCAAGGCGCTGGCCAACGCCAAGCGGCCCGTGATCTACGCCGGCGGTGGCGTGATCAACGCCAACGCCTCGGATGAGCTTCGGGACCTCTGCCTCGCGGACAACTTCCCGGTCACCTGCACCGTGATGGGGCTCGGCGGGTTCCCCGCCGATCACGAGCAGTGGATCGGGATGCTCGGCATGCACGGCACCCGCACCGCCAACTACGCGATGGACAACGCCGACCTGATCGTCGGGATCGGCGCTCGCTTCGACGACAGGATCACGGGCAAGCTCTCCGAGTTCGCGCCGCGGGCGAAGTTCGTCCACATCGACATCGATCCGGCCGAGATCTCCAAGAACGTCCCGGCTCACATCCCGATCGTCGGGGACGCCAAGGAGGTGCTGCCGAAGCTGACCAAGGAGTACCGGGCGATCCAGGCCGAGCGCGCACGCCTCGATCCCTGGTGGGAGCAGATCCATGGCTGGCAGAGGGACTATCCGCTCGGCTACGAGGACTCAAGCGACTCCGAGATCAAGCCGCAGGCGATGATCGAGGCGATGTACCGCGCCACCGAGGGCGACGCGATCATCACCTCGGACGTCGGCCAGCACCAGATGTGGGCGGCTCAGTACTACGGCTTCACCAAGCCGCGCCGGTGGATCAACTCCGGTGGGCTCGGGACGATGGGCTTCGGCCTCCCCTCCGCCATCGGGGCCAAGGTCGGAGAGCCCGATGAGACGGTCGTGTGCCTCGCGGGCGACGGCAGCCTGATCATGACCTGCCAGGAGCTGGCCACGGCCGTTCGCCACGAGATCCCGGTGAAGGTCTTCCTGATGAACAACGGCTACTTCGGCATGGTTCGCCAGTGGCAGGAGCTCTTCTGGGAGGGCCGCTACTCCTCCGTGGAGATGGGGTCCAGCCCCGACTGGCCGAAGCTCGCCGAAGCCTTTGGCGCCACCGGGCTGATGGTCGACGACAAGAACGAGGTCGAGGGCGTGATGCGGGACGCCATCAAGACCGAGGGACCCGTCCTGGTCGACGTGCGCGTGACCCAGGAGGAGAACTGCTACCCGATGATCCCGGCCGGCGCCGCCGCCCGGGACATGGTGGGCGGCCCGGAGCCCGCCCGCAAGGGATAGGACGATGGAAGCCGGCACGCCAGATCTCGTCAAGCTCGAGGACCTGCAGGCCGCCTCGGGCGCGCTGACCGGGCGCAAGCACGTGCTCTCGATCATGGTCGAGAACCGCCCAGGCGTCCTGGCGCGAATCGCGGGGCTCTTCAGCCGCCGTGGATTCAACATCGACACGCTCGCGGTCGGACCGACCGAGGACCCCGACATCTCCCGGATCACGCTCACCCTGGACGGAGCCGTTCACCCGATCGACCAGGTCACCAAGCAGCTCCACAAGCTGGTCAACGTGATCAAGATCAGGGACATGGAGCCGGGCGAGACGATCGCCCGCGAGATGGCCCTGTTCAAGGTCTCCGCCCCGATCGAGAGCCGCGCCGAGATCATGCAGTTCGCCGAGATCTTCCGCGCCAAGATCGTCGACGTCTCTCGCCGCTCGCTGACCATCGAGGTCACCGGCAGCGCCGACAAGATCGAGGCGTTCGAGCGGATGATCCGGCCACACGGCCTGATCGAGATGGTTCGCACGGGCGAGGTCGCGATCGCACGCTCCAAGCCCGACAACTAGTGATGCGAGGGTGCGCGACAGCGCAACCCGTTTCATGATGGGTGTCGCTCTCGACGCTGGAGCCCTTCTCGACCGGTTCGAGGGCGCCCTGGCGCGCGCCGGCTCGGGGCGACTGGTTGCGGCCACCGTTGAGATAGATCAGGACGTGGACCCAGCGGCGCTCGCCGCGGGCTCCAGGCTCGCAGCCGACCGCTGGTTCAGCTGGGAGCAGCCGGACCGTGGCTTTGCGCTGGCCGGGGTCGGTACCGCCGCCGCGGTGATCAGCAGGGGGGAGGATCGGTTCCGCGACCTGGCCGAGGGGTGCTCGCGCGTCACCCGAGACCGAATTGCCGATGAACCCGGCGGGCTGCCCGGCGGCGCGGGCCCGGTGTGGGCCACCGGTCTCGCCTTCGCTCCGGAGGGAGGGACGGAGCCGATCTGGTCGTCCCTGCCGCCCGCGCTGGCCGTCCTCCCCGAGGTCGCGATCGCTCGCAGCGAGGGGCGCGCGTTCCTCACGGTCGCCGCTCTGCTCGAGCCCGGTGCAGACGCCGATGCGCTTCTCAGGCGGATCGGGGGCAGGCTCGCCTCACTTCGGCAGGCGCCGCTCACCCCGGCCGATCCCCATCCGAGCGCCGCGATGCGGATCTCCGGTCGCTACCCGCCGGAGCGCTATGAGCGGATCGTCTCCGACGCAGTCGAGCGGATCCGCTCGAGCGGGATCGACAAGGTGGTCCTTGCCCGGGAGCTGACGGTCGAGGCGCCGGCCGCCCACGACCCCGGCGCCCTGCTCGGCGCGCTGCGCGACCTCTTCCCCGCCTGCTTCTGCTTCTGCTTCGGCACGCCGGAGGCGACTTTCATCGGAGCCAGTCCGGAGCTGCTGGTGCGCCGGTCCGGCGCCGTGGCGGCCACCGTCGCGCTGGCCGGCACGACGTCCCGGAGCGCTGACCCTGCCGTCGACGACCATCTGGGCGAGGCGATGCTGCGCAGCCCCAAGGTCCGCGACGAGCACGGCATCGTCGTGCGGCGAATCGAGCGCACCCTGCGTCCCCACTCGGTCTGGGTGCACGCCGAGGGGGAGCCGTTCGTGGTCAAGGTGGGGAACCTCCAGCATCTCGCGACGCCGATCCGCGCCCAGCTCGCGGAGTCGCACAGCGCGATCGAGCTCGCCGCGTACCTGCATCCGACCCCCGCGATCGGGGGCGAGCCTCGCGAGCCCGCCCTGGAGCTGATCGACGAGCTCGAGGGCATCGACCGCGGCTGGTACACGGGCCCCGTCGGCTGGATGGACGCCGCGGAGGACGGGGAGTTCTGCGTCGGCCTGCGCTCGGCGCTGCTCCGGGACCGCGAGGCGCACCTGTTCGCCGGCTGCGGGATCGTCGCCGATTCCGACCCGGCCGCCGAGCTTCAGGAGTCGGAGCTCAAGTTCGAGGCGCTGCTGCCGCTGCTAGCCGGCTGAGCTCCCGGTGCACCTCGAGGTTGCGCCGGCGGTCCGTGCGGAGGACGATCATCCGCGCGTCCCCGCCCAGCGCCTCGTCCAGCTCGGCGGGAGTCGCCGGGGCCGTCACGCCGAGCCCGAACAGCTCGCCCGCGGCCGCGGGCTCCAGCCCGCTCGGGGTGCCGAGGAGCGCCTCGAACTCGGCCTCCGGCAGGGCCTCTGCCTGCGGCAGGAAGTGGAAGATGCCCCCGCCCGAGTTGTCGATCACGATCAGGCGCAGGTCCGGTATGGCCCGCGCCGCCGCCAGGCCGCCGAGGTCGTGGAACAGGGCGAGGTCTCCGAGGACCGCCCAGGTTCGGCTGCCGCTGCCCGCCGACAGCCCGGCCGAGGTCGACACCAGCCCGTCGATTCCATTGGCGCCCCTGTTGGACGCGAAGCGCACGCCCTCCGGGCCCGGACGCAGGAACGCCTCGAGGTCGCGGACGGGCATGCTCGATGCCGCCAGCACCGAGTCGCCGTCTCGGAGGACGCGCGAGAGCGCTCTCCAGACGCCCGGCTCGCTGAGCTCGTCGAGCATGTCGAGCTGTCCGTCAACGGCCTCCCGGACGGCGCGCTCCGCCTCCAGCCACTCGGCGGCGAATGGCGCCCCCGCCACGGCGCTCGCGCCTGGGCGCAGGCGGGACAGCCGCTCCGTCAGGGATCTGGCGGTCGTGCCCGGATCGGCGCGGACGATCGTGCCCGCCTTCCTGGTCGGCTCCCGCCACTCCCCGGCGGGGTCGATCACGATCTGATCGAGCCCGTCGATCGCGGCGAGCCACTGGCGAAGCGGCTTGCTGGTCGGCATGTCGCCGACGCGGAGGATCAGCTCGGGTTCGAGCTCGGCGGCCCGGTCGCGAGCGATGTGGTCGTAGGCTGACACCACCAGGGACCGGTCGTGCGGACCGCGCCGCATCTGGGACGTCGGCTCGGCGAGAATCGGATAGCCCGCGGCGGCCGCCAGTGCCGCGACGGGCTCGGCCAGCATCGGATCCGCCTGGCGCCCGGCGACGATCAGGCCTCGGGGGGCTCCCTCGATCCGCTCGGCGAGCCGGTCCAGGAGTCCTTCATCGGCCCGGGAGGTGCTTCGGGTCACGGCATTGAGCGGGTTGTCCCCGCGACCCTCGAGCGCGAGCGGGTCGGTTGCCGTCACCTGGCCCTCGACCGGGATCGGGGCCAGCGGCTCGCGCCACGGGATGTTGAGATGCACGGGGCCGGGTCGCGGGTCCCCGGACGCCGTGGCGTAGGCGCGGCAAGCCACCGAGCGAAAGTGCAGGAGGCCGCCGTCGTCGGCCTCGTGGGTCCCGACGTCGCAGAACCAGCGCGCGGCATCTCCGTAGAGCTTGAGCTGGTCGATCGTCTGCCCGGCGCCGATGTCCCGCAGCTCGGGAGGGCGGTCGGCGGTGAGCACGATCATCGGCACGCCGGCCTCGTCGGCCTCGACCACCGCGGGGTGGAGGTTGGCGGCGGCCGACCCTGACGTGCAGAGCACCGCGGCGGGCTCACGCGTGGCGAGCGCGGTGCCGAGGGCGAAGAAGCCTGCGCTGCGCTCGTCCAGGATCACCGTCACCTCGATGCCGGGCTGTCGCCAGAGCGCGACCGCCAGGGGGGTGGAGCGGGAGCCGGGGGAGACCACCGCCCGGCTGACACCGCAGCGGGCCAGCTCCTCGGCCATCGCCGAGGCCAGCGCGGTGTTGCGATTCGCCGAATCCATGCCCAGCATTAAACGGGTTGCTCTCGGCTTCGCCTGCGAGCACGCTCGCATCTCAGTCGAGTCGGCGAGCCGCAAGCGCCTCTTCGTCGATCTCCACGCCCAGGCCGGGGCGATCGTCGACGATCAGCTCGTCGCGCTCGGCGACGGCCCCCCGACCCACCGACTGCGAGAAGAGTCTCTCCGTCGCCAGCCCATGGGCGACGCCGGCGTTCCCGCCCCGCCCGTCGAGCGCCTGCACCGCGTGGGCGGCGGCCGTGATCCCGACCGGTCCCTCCAGCGCGCTGGAGAGGTAGGAGGGCATCACCTCGGCGATCCCGAGCGCGGCGCCGAGCCCGCCCACCTTCGCGACCTTGACGGCGGCCACCTGGCATGCCCCCAGGTCGCGGGCGCGCCGCGCATCGAATGGCGAGACCAGGCTCTCGTCCGCAGCGATCTTCACGTCGACCTGCTTCCGCAGCTCCACCATCTGCTCGAAGGTGCCAACCGGCTGTTCGGCGAGCTCGATGCCGTGCTGCGCGAGCGCCCGCAGCCGCGTGGCGGCATCGTCGACGCTCCAGGCGCCGTTCGCGTCCACCCGGATCGTGGCCTCCGGTCCGAGCGTCTGACGGACGGTCGCAACCTGCGTCACGTCCCCGGGCAGACCGACCTTGAGCTTGAAGGTGCGGAACCCCTCCGCTCGCCAGTCCTCGGCCAGCTTCCGTGTCGCGGCCGGGTTGGCCGCCGGGAGGGTCGCGTTGCAGATCACGGGGCTCGCCTCCGAAGCTCCGAGCAGCCGCCAAACGGGATCGCCGGAGGCGCGGCCGACCAGATCGTGCAGCGCGATGTCAATCGCCGCGAGCGCCTGGGCGGACGCGCCGCGATTCCGGCAGCGGGCGATCGCCGACCAGATTCGCGCCGGATCGACGCCGCCGTCGAGCAGCGCCGGCCAGCATCGCTCCCTGATCTCAGCCACGATCGAGTCGATCCGGATGCCGCCGCGCAGCGCAAGCGCGGCGGTCTCGCCCAGGCCCTCCAGCCCCTCGCCCCGAATCCGGACCAGGATCAGGTTCCGCTCGGTGAGCTCGCCCCGCGCGGTCACATACGGCTCGCGAAACGGCAGCGAGTACGGGATGACCTCGATCTCCTCCAGGAGCACCCGCCGACTCTAACCCGGGGTCAGGAGGCGAGTAACAGCCCCGCCGAGAGCGCGAGGCTGAAGGCGCCCAGCAGCGCGCCGGTCCCGGCGAGCGCTCCGTTCAGGGCGGGGCCGTCGGTGCGGGTCATGACCGCCCGCGCCGGCCGCAGCGCCAGCGGTGCGGAGACCAGTCCGAGCAGCCCCCACCAGGGCCCGTCGTTCGCTGCCAGCGTCACCAGCAGCGCAAGGTAGGCAAGCCCGATCAGGCCGAGATAGAGGCGCCGCGCTCCGTTGCGCCCAAGCCGTACCGCGAGCGTGTTCTTGCCCGAGCGCCGGTCGGTGTCGATGTCTCGCACGTTGTTGACCACCAGGATCGCCGTGGCCAGGCAGCCGACCGCGACCGAGAGGCCGAAGGGCACCCAGTCGAGCCGCTCCAGCTGCACGTAGTAGGAGCCGTTGACGGCGACCAGCCCGAAGAAGAGGAAGACGAACAGCTCGCCCAGCCCCGCGTATCCGTACGGGCGCGGTCCGCCCGTGTACAGAACGCCGGCGGCGATCGAGGCGACCCCGACCGCGATGATCACCCAGCCGGCGACCGTGGCGAGGTAGATCCCGGCCGCAACCGCGATCCCGAACGCGACCCAGGTCGCGACCAGCACCCGCTGCGGAGCGACCAGCCCGGCCGAGGTGACCCGCACCGGGCCGAGCCGGTCGACTGTGTCGGCGCCGCGCTTGGCGTCCGAGTAGTCGTTGGCGAGGTTGGTCCCGATCTGGATGAAGATCGAGCCGATCAGGGCCGCGATGAAGGCGCCGACCCGGCGCAGGTCTCCGTGATGCTCGATTGCCGCGGCCGTCCCGACCAGCACGGGCGCGATCGCCGCCGGCAGCGTCCGCGGACGCGCCGCCATCAGCCAGATCCTCAACTCAGGGCCTCTTCGGGTACTTGGAGAAGTCCGGGCTGCGTCCCTGCTGGTAGGCGTTGCGCCCCTCCTGGCCTTCCTCGGTCATGTAGAAGAGCAGCGTCGCGTCGTGGGAGAGCTGCTGGATCCCGGCGAGGCCGTCCTCGGTGGCGTTGAAGCTCGCCTTGAGCAGCCGCAGCGAGAGGGGGGAGAGGGCCGCCATCTCGCGGCACCAGGCGACCGTCTCGCGCTCGAGGTCGGCGAGCGGGAACACGGCGTTGACCAGGCCCATGTCGAGCGCCTCCTGCGCGTCGTAGAGCCGGGAGAGGAACCAGATCTCCTTGGCCTTCTTGACGCCGACGTTCCGGGCCAGGAGGGAGGACCCGAACCCGCCGTCGAAGCTGCCCACCCGCGGCCCGGTCTGCCCGAATACCGCGTTGTCGCCGGCGATCGTCAGGTCGCAGACCAGATGGAGGATGTGGCCGCCGCCGACCGCGTACCCGGCGACCATTGCGACCACCGGCTTCGGCAGCCGCCTGATCTGCACGTGCAGGTCGCCGACGTCGAGTCGGCCGACACCCTGCTTGGCCACCTCGTCGTCGCCGATATAGCCGTCGTCCCCGCGGATCCGCTGATCGCCGCCAGAGCAGAAGGCCTCGTCGCCCGCGCCCGTGAAGATGATCGCCGCGACCTCGACGTCGTCGCGAGCCCGGGTGAAGGCGTCGCGGAGCTCGGCGAGGGTGGGCGGCCGGAACGCGTTGTGGACCTCGGGCCGGTTGATGGAGATCTTGGCGATCGCGTCGCCGCGTTCGTAGAGGATGTCCTCGTAGTCGCCCTCGCCGCGCCACTCGATCGGCGCGTAGAGCTGCTCCTCGGGGGGTGCGTCTTTGTGTCGCCTCGGCATCCGGGCGCTTAGGCTACGGAACCGTGAAGCTCGACAACTGGCTCGCGCAGCGGGCTCAGAGCTGTCCCGAGCGAACCGCGCTGGTGACGGAGGCGTCCAGCGTGACCTACGCGGAGCTCGAGGCGGAGGCGACCTGGGTCGCCAGGCGGCTCGCGGCCTACGGGGTGAGGAGGGAAGGCATCGCCGCCCTCACCATGCACCCGCGCCGCGAGGAGGTCGTGCTGCTCCACGCCCTGATGAAGCTCGGCGCCGTGGCGCTGCCGCTCAGCCCGCACCTGACGGAGGCGGAGCGCGCAGCTGTGCTGGCCGCCGAGCGCCCGGCTGTGGACCTGAACGACGCCGCGGACCTGACCCAGACCGAGGCAGATCTGCCGCTGCTCGGAGAGCACGACATGGACGATCTCCAGTGCCGGATCCTGACCAGCGGAACGTCCGGAACGCCGCGCCCGGTCGGCCTCACCTACGGGAACTTCCTGTTCAGCGCGGTGGGGTCCGCCTTCAACATCGGCGTCGAGCCGAGTGACCGCTGGCTCTGCTGCCTGCCCCTCAGCCACGTCGCCGGGCTCTCGATCATTCTCCGCTCCGTGATCTACGGCACCACCGCGGTGCTGCTCGATGGGTTCGACACCGAGCAGGTGGCGGACACCCTCCTCACCGGCGACGTCAGCCTGCTCTCGCTGGTCCCGACCCAGCTGATCAGGCTGCTCGAGGCAGGGGCGGATCTCTCCCGGCCCCGGGCCATCCTGATCGGCGGCGGCCCGGTCCCGCCGGACGCGCTCCGCGAGGCACTCGACCGCGGCGCGACGGTGGTGCAGACCTACGGAATGACGGAGGCCTGCTCCCAGGTCACGACCCTCGCGACGGAGGATGCGAAGCGCAAGGTCGGCTCGGCCGGGCGGCCGCTGCTCACCACGCACGTCCGGATCGAGCAGGGCGAGATCCTGGTCCAGGGGCCGACCGTGTCACGCGAGGCGATCGATCCGGACGGGTGGCTGCACACCGGCGACCTCGGCCACATCGACGAGGAGGGCTTCCTCTACGTCACCGGCCGCAGCAGCGAAGTGATCGTCACCGG
The DNA here is from genome assembly GCA_963747425.1 of uncultured Solirubrobacterales bacterium. GTDB lineage: Bacteria > Actinomycetota > Thermoleophilia > Solirubrobacterales > 70-9 > DASUPK01. Next base: position 295,215 of record CAVVFJ010000001.1, on the reverse strand, counting down.
CGGCGAGAACGTGATGCCGGCCGAGGTGGAGGCGATCCTGCTGGCCCATCCGGCTGTCGCAGACGCCGCCGTGGTCGGCCGACCCGACCCGGAGTGGCAGGAGGCGGTCTGCGCGCTGGTCGTCATCGCGGACGGCGAAGAGACCGGCGAGGACGATCTGCGCTCGCATTGCTCCGCATCGCTCGCTTCGTACAAGGTGCCGAAGCAGGTGGACTTCGTCTCGGCCCTGCCGCGCACGCCGTCGGGGAAGCTTCTCCGCGGGCAGTTGCCCGAACCCGCCTCCCGCTAGCATCCGCCGCCGCATGGCCGCCGACGAGGTTCTCTACGACAAGGACGCCGACCTCTCCGTCCTGGAGGGGAAGACCGTCGCGATCCTCGGCTACGGCTCTCAGGGCCACGCACACGCTCTCAACCTGAAGGACTCCGGCGTCGACGTCGTCGTCGGGCTCCGTCCGGACTCCTCCAGCCGCGACGACGCTGAGGGAGAGGGCCTCGAGGTTCTCGACGTCGCCGACGCGGCGAGCAAGGGCGACGTGGTGATGATCCTCCTGCCCGACGAGAAGCAGGCCCAGATCTGGCGGGAGGAGATCTCCGACGGGATCGCCGACGGCAACCTGCTGATGTTCGCGCACGGCTTCGCGATCCGCTTCGGTCAGATCGAGCCGCCGCCCGGCGTCGACGTCGGCATGGTCGCCCCGAAGGGCCCGGGCCACCTCGTCCGCCGCGAGTTCGTCGAGGGCGCCGGCGTCCCCTGCCTGATGGCCGTGCACCAGGACGCCACCGGCACCGCCAGGGACCAGGTCCTGGCGTACGCGAGCGGAATCGGCGGCGGGCGCGCCGGGATCATCGAGACCACCTTCAAGGACGAGGCCGAGACCGACCTCTTCGGCGAGCAGGCCGTGCTCTGCGGCGGCGCCACCGAGCTCGTCCGCGCCGGATTCGACACCCTGGTCGAGGCCGGCTACGACCCGCGCCTCGCCTACTTCGAGTGCCTGCACGAGCTCAAGCTGATCGTCGACCTGATGTACGAGCACGGCATCCAGGGCATGCGCCACTCGATCTCGAACACCGCCGAGTACGGCGACATGACCCGCGGCCCCAAGGTGATCACCGACGAGACCCGTCAGGCGATGAAGAAGATCCTCGCCGACATCCAGTCAGGCGAGTTCGCCAAGGAGTGGATCGCAGAGAACGAGGCCGGCCAGGAGAACTTCCAGCGCATGCGGGAGGAGGCGGCCGGCTCACAGGTCGAGCAGGTTGGCAAGAGCCTCCGGTCGATGATGCCCTGGATCGACGACTAGCCGGAGGCTCTTACCGCCCGCTCTTGTCAGCAGGTGCTCAGATGGCGCTCGGCGCCGGCACTCCCGCCACCGGAGGCGGCCCGTACCGATTCTCGCCCGGATCGCCCTCGCGCAGGAACCAAACGAGCCAGAGGATGAACCCGAGGATCGGGACGATGAAGATCAGGATCCACCAGCCGCTCCGGTTGATGTCGTGCATTCGGCGGATCGCGACCGAGAGCCCCGGCAGCAGGAGCGCCAGCGCCGCGAGCCCGCTCACCACACCGAAGCTGCCGATGATGGCGTCGATGATGTTGGCGCCGATCCCGACCAGGATCGCGAACAGGAACCACCACCAGTAGGCCGGTCTCCCGGCCCTGCCGTCGAACTTCGTGTAGTGATCGAAGCCGTCCTTCACCGCTTCGCTAAAGGTCATGCTCTTCTCCCTCGTTTGTGACCGGGCGTCAGGGGTGGCGCCCGGTTCCAGACACACGCTAGATGACCGGGCGGCGAATGCCTAGAAGCCGGGGCCGCGAGGGTTCGTCTCACCCTCGGGCACATGAGCGTCGCGGCCGACGTATCCGGCCTCGGCGCCGACGATCAGATACTGCGCGTCCTCCGTCTCGCTCAGGTTGCGCACGGAGCGAACGGTCGCGGCGTCGACCCGCGCGGCGCCACCCTCGCGCAGCTCCGCCTTCGCGCCGTCGCCGAAGGTCATCTCGATCGCCCCTCGGTGCACGAAGTAGAGCTCCTGCTGGCGCTCGTGGTAGTGCCCGCCAGTCGAGTAGCCCGGCGGGATGGTGATCACGTTGACGCCGAACTCGGTGACGTCGAGCTCGCGCCGAAGCTTGCGGAAGCCATAGCCCTCGCCCAGCGCGTCCAGGTCGGGTGCCGCCGCCCAGCCCTCGCCTCGCGTCACGCCGTCCGCCATCGCGCTCAGGCGCTGGTCACGGGATCCTGCGCGGAGATCGGCGGCAGGGTCTCGGTCATCAGCAGGAAATAGGCGTTCGAACGGAGGGTGTAGGCGAGCCCGTAGTTGAGCGCGTTGTGCGTCCCGGGCGAGGTGCGACCGGTGAACACGATGTGGAACCAGGCGATCATCCCAGCGATCGGATACAGCGAGCCGATCAAGTAGAGCATGAAGAACACCGGGAATCCGAGGATCAGGCGGAAGCCGGTCTTGGCGCGGCTATAGCGCGACTGGACGGGATCGACCGGAGCTCGGATCGGATACTCGGGCGCCTGCTCGAAGGCGAACGGCGGCCACTCGTCGGTCTGCAGCCAGAGGAAGGCGTTGGAGCGAGCGATGAAGCGCAGGACGCCGGCGTTGAAGTTGTAGAGGCTCTCCGGGTATCGACCGGTGAAGACGATCGCGAACCAGGCCATGAACGCGACGATGAAGGCGGCGGTCACGTAGGCGCTGCCTAGCACCAGCCACGGAATAGCGACGATGAAGCGGAAGCCGGTGCGCCAGCGCTTGCGTTCCTCGGCGTAGTCCGCCTCATATTTGACCGGATACATGTGGATTCCCTGGAGCTGGCTGGGGCCCGGCCTGAGGCCGGGCCCCAATCCCAGCGAATGCCTTGCCTGCCCCTAGGCCTGGCGGGTCTCGGACTCGCTGCCGATCTGCTCGGCCGGCGGGGTCGCGCCGCCCTCCTCATACGAGAACGGCGGGTAGTCCTCGGTGAGCAGGAGGAAGTAACCGGTTCCCCTGGTCAGGTACGCGATCGCGGAGCGCATCGGGTTGAACAGGCCCTCCGGGAGCTTGCCGGTGAACAGGATCACGAACCAAGCGATGATCGCGCAGACGCTCAGGATGATCGACTGGACGATGGCCAGCAGCCAAACGGGGATCCCGATGATCAGGCGCAGCCCGGTCTTGAGCCGGTCGTACTCATCGAGCGGGGGCGGGACGCCGACGCGGACCGGGTAGTTCGGGTCATCGTCACCGCCGAACGGCGGCCACTCGTCGTTGAGCAGATACTCGAATCCGTACACCCTGCTGATCATCCGCAGGTAGCCCGCATTGAAGTTGTAGAGGCCCTCCGGATACTTGCCGGTGAAGACGATCGCGAACCAGGCGATCACCGCGACGATCTCGGCGACGAAGCCGTAGATGCTCGCGACGATCAACCAGGGGATCGCGACGATGTATCGGAAGAAACTGGTTAGCCGGTTCCTGCCCTCCAGGGCAGGGTCGGCGTCGTAGCTGATGGGGTACATATATCTCTCCAGGTCGAGGTCTCGGGGATCTACACGCCCCCGGCGAAGCCGGCCCCTCGGGCGCCCAGCCACAGTAACCGACGCTACGGCGGGCGGTCCAGCGTTACCGCCTAATACGCTGAATTGATGACACGAACGATTGTTGAGATCCCCGACGCCCTGAAGCCGGCCGACGGCCGGTTCGGCTGCGGTCCCTCGAAGGTGAGGCCCGAGGCGCTCGCCGAGCTGGCGAGCCAGAACCAGCTGGTCGGCACCTCCCATCGGCAGGCGCCCGTGAAGGACCTCGTCGCCCGGATCCGGGCGGGACTCGGCGAGCTCTTCGACCTCCCTGATGGCTACGAGGTCGCGCTGGGCAACGGCGGCACCACCGCCTTCTGGGACGCCGCCGCCACCTCGATCGTGCGCGAGCGGGCCCTGCACCTGACCTACGGCGAGTTCTCGTCGAAGTTCGCCAAGGCGACGGCGGGCGCGCCCTTTCTGGCCGACCCGATCCTGATCGAGGCCGAGCCCGGCGACGCCCCGGCCCCGGCCGCCGACCCGGAGGCGGACGTGATCGCCTGGGCACACAACGAGACCTCGACCGGGGTGATGCTTCCCGTGGAACGGCCCGACGGCCTGGGGGAGAGCCTCGTCCTGATCGACGCCACCTCGGGCGCCGGGGGCTTGCCGGTCGAGATCGAGAACACCGACGCGTACTACTTCGCTCCCCAGAAGGCCTTCGCCGCGGAGGGCGGGCTCTGGCTGGCGATCCTGAGCCCGGCGGCGATCGGGCGCATCGAGCAGCTCGACGGCGCTGGATGGCCGCTGGCAGCCCGCGTCCCTCTCGCTCGCGACCGCCCTCGAGAACTCGCGCAAGGACCAGACCTACAACACGCCGGCGGTGGCAACCCTCTTTCTGCTCGCGGATCAGATCGACTGGCTGCTGGATGGGGGCGGACTCGAGTTCGGAGTCTCGCGCAGCCTTGCGTCGTCGCGCCACCTCTACGGCTGGGCGGAGGCATCGGAGATGGCTTCGCCCTTCGTGGCCGATCCGGAAAAGCGGTCGCTGGTGGTGGGAACGATCGACTTCGCGGACGAGATCGACGCCGCGGCCCTGGCGGGGACGCTTCGGGCGAACGGCATCGTCGACACCGAGCCGTACCGGAAGCTGGGCCGCAACCAGCTGCGGATCGGCATGTTCCCGGCGGTCGATCCGGGCGACGTCGAGGCGCTCACCGCGTGTATCGACTGGGTGCTGGAGAACGCGGACGACGTGCGGCGATGAAGGTCCTGGTCAAGGAGAAGATCGCCGACACCGGCGTCGAGCTGTTGCGCGAGCGCTTCGACGTCGAGCTCGGCCTGGACTGGGACGGGGACGAGCTGGTCGAGAGGATCGGCGAGTTCGACGGCATCCTGATCCGATCCGCCACCAAGCTCACGCCGGACCTGATCGAGCGCGCCGAGCGCCTCAAGGTGATCGGGCGGGCTGGGACCGGCGTCGACAACGTCGACGTGGACGCAGCCACCAAGCGCGGCATCGTCGTCGCGAACGCGCCGGAGGCGAACTCGATCGCCGCCGCCGAGCACACGATGGCCCTGATGCTCGCCCTCTGCCGGAAGATCCCGCAGGCGCATGCCTCGCTGTCCGGCGGCAAGTGGGAGCGCGCCAGCTTCAAGGGGACGGAGCTCTACGGGAAGACGCTTGGCGTCCTCGGCTTCGGCCGGATCGGCCAGCTGGTCGCCGCGCGTGCCCAGGCCTTCGACATGCAAGTCGTCGCCTACGACAAGTTCGTCACGGCCGAGCGCTTCCGGGAGCTGGGCGCCGAGGGAGTCGACGAGCCCGCCGAGCTCTACGCCCGCGCCGACTTCATCACGCTCCACCTCCCGAAGACCGAGGAGACCGTCAACTTCATCGACGCCGAGGCGATCGGGCAGATGCGCGACGGCGCCCGGATCGTCAACTGCGCGCGCGGAGAGCTGATCGACCTCGACGCCCTCGTCGAGGGCCTCGAGTCGGGCAAGCTCGGCGGCGCGGCACTCGACGTCTTCCCCGAGGAGCCCTTCGGCGGCCATCCCGTGCTGGACCGTGACGACGTGGTGGTCACGCCCCACCTCGGCGCGTCGACCGCAGAGGCGCAGGACCGCGCGGGTGTCGTCACGGCCGAGCAGGTGACCGCCGCGCTCACTGGCGGCGTGGTCACCACCGCGGTCAACATCGCCCCGGTGCGTCCCGAGGTGATGGAGCAGCTCGCCCCGTTCGTGCCGCTCTGCGAGAAGCTCGGCCGCCTTGCGCAGGCGCTGGGGGAGGGCCCGCCCGACCGGGTGGAGGTCGAGTTCAGGGGGCGCCTGGCTGACCAGGACACGCGCATCCTCGGCATCGCCGCACTCGTCGGGATCCTCGCCGGCCACACGGAGGAGCCGGTCAACCTCGTCAACGGTCCCCACATGGCCGAGGAGCGGGGCATCGAGCTGACCGAGACCAGGGATGCCGCCTCGGAGGACTTCACGGAGCTCGTCGTCGTGCGGCTTCACGCGGGCGACGAGGTGGTCGAGGTCGCCGGCACCGGCGTTGGGCCCCGGAACATCCCCTACCTGGCGCGGGTCTGGGGCGAGGACTTCTACCTCCCGTTCGCCGAGCACCTGGCGATCTTCCGCTACACCGACCAGCCGGGAATGATCGGCCGGGTCGGGACGATCTTCGGCGAGGAGAGCGTCAACATCGTCTCCGCCGCGGTCGGCGCCGAGCCCGACGGCGAGACGGCGGTCATGGCGCTGACCACGGATGCCCCGGTCAACCCCGGCACGATCGACCGGATCCTCGAGCTGGACGGCTTCTCGGTCGGACGCGCGGTCTCGCTGTAGGGTCAACCCATGAGGGCGGTCGTGATCACCGGCCATGGAGGTCCCGAGGTCCTCCAGGTGCAGGAACGCCCCGATCCACCGGTCGGCCCCGGCGAGGTTCGCATCGACGTGAAGGCTGCGGGGATCAACTTCGCCGACACGATGGCGCGCGTCGGCCTCTATCCGGAGGCGCCCAAGCCACCCTGCGTCGTCGGTTACGAGGTCGCCGGCGACGTCGAGTCCGTGGGCGATGGGGTCGAGTCTGTGAAGGCCGGCGACAAGGTGATGGCCGGCACGCGCTTCGGGGGCCAGGCGTCGATGGTCACGGTCCCGGAGAACCAGGTCTTCCCGCTGCCGGACGGCTTCAGCTACGAGCAGGGCGCCGCGTTCCCAGTCAACTACTCGACCTCCTACGTGGCGCTGGTGATGATGGGCGGGCTGCGCGAGGGGGATCGGGTGCTGATCCACGCGGCCGCCGGCGGTGTCGGGATCTCCGCCACTCAGATTGCCCGCTCCCGTGGCGCCGAGATCTTCGGCACCGCGTCCGCCTCCAAGCACGACGCGATCCGCGAGCAGGGCGTGCAGCACGCGATCGACTACCGCAACCAGGATTTCGAGAAGGAGATCGGGCGGATCACGGATGGGGAGGGCGTCGACGTGATCATGGACGCCACCGGGCCGACCAACTTCCGCAAGGACTATCGCCTGCTGCGCGAGGGTGGCAGGCTGATCATGTATGGGCTCTCCGAGGCCTCGACCGGCACAGGCCGGGACATGAAGAAGCTCTTTGCCAGCCTGGCCCGGATGCCGTTCGCGACCGTGCCCTGGTGGAAGAGCCTCCAGCTGATGAGCGAGAACAAGGGCATCTTCGGGCTCAACATGCTCGCCTGGCAGGACCGGGAAGGGCTCGATCGCGTGCTCGAGGCGCTCAACAGGGAGCTCGACGCCGGCACGATCTCGATCGATCCGGTGATCGCGGAGGCCTTTCCCTTCGATCGTGCGGGCGAGGCCCATACGTTCATCGCCGAGCGCCGCAACATCGGCAAGGTCGTGCTCGTCCCCTAGGAAATCGGGCCCGCCGGGGCGCTCTGATCGCTCCGGAGCCGGGTTAGGATCGATGAAATGAAGCTAGGGAGAGGCAAGGCACTGTGCGTCCTCAGCATGCTCGCCGCGGGTTGTGTCGCGGCGCCGGCGGCAGCCTCGGCGCAGCCGAGCGTGACCGACGCCGTCTGGACCGTGCACGGACACGGCGCGAGGGCGTCGGCGGCGGTCAACGTGCTGACGATCAACGACCAGCGGCGGATCGACAACCGGATCAGCGCCTCAATCGCGTCGAACGGCCGTCTCGTGCTGACCGCTCCCGAGGGGCTGGGAGACCCTGACGGCAGCGGCGCCAACTGCGACCTCGACAACGCCAAGTCAGGCGAGACGAGCGCGACCGAGGTGAGCTGCGCGGCCGGGTACATCGGGGCGATCGCGGGCAATCTCGGGGGTGGTCATGACACCTTCGATGCGGATCCGGGCCTGACCGCGATGGTCGGGGCTGTGATCGATGGGCGGCCCCGATCCCTATCGGGCGGCCCCGGACGTGACCGGCTTGTGGGCGGGGCGCTGCCGGACCTGCTGGCCGGCGGCGGCGGACCCGACTCCATTGTCGGGGGCGGCGGGGATGATCTCCTGGTCGGAGGCGCAGGCAAAGACAAGCTGATCGGTGGGGGCGGCAGGGACGTCTGCCGCGGCGGCGGTGGGAGAGACACCGCCAAGAGCTGCGAGCAGGTCCGCTCGATCCCATAGCGTTCCACCATGCTCGTAATCGGGAGCGTGGCGAGCGCTTACCGGGACGGCATTGTCGACACCGGGCGCGAGACCCAATTCCTCTTCTTCATCTCGTTCCTGGTCTCGTTCGGCTTCATCCGGACGAGCGCGCACATGATCCGCGCCCAGGTGAGCTGGTGGCCCGGCAACGTCTCGGTTGGCGGGACGCACATCCACCATCTGGTCTGGGGGATCCTGCTGCTGCTGGTCAACGGCTACATCGGCGTGGCCATCCACCCGGGCGACCCATGGCGGGACATCGTCGCGGTCCTGTTCGGCGTCGGCACGGGGCTGACCCTCGACGAGTTCGCCCTCTGGCTCAACCTGAAGGACGTCTACTGGTCGCAGCAGGGGCGCCGCTCGATCGACGCGGTGGTGATCGCCGCGGCGCTGTCGGGCGTGCTGCTGATCAGCCTGCGGAGCTGGATCGATCTGACCACCGAAGTCGCGGATGTGGTTCAGGCCGTCGTCGGAGCGATCGGCCTGGTCGGCGTCATCCTCGCGCTGGTCAACGCGGCCAAGGAGAAGTTCGGGATGGCGATCTGGAGCATCCTGGTCCCGGTGGTGGGCTTGGTGGGCGCCATCCGGCTCGCGAAGCCGCACTCGGTCTGGGCGAAGCTCTTCTACCGGCACGGCAAGAGGGACGCCTCCGCAAAGCGCTTCGCGGGCGACCGCGGCAAGCCGTTCTGGAAGCGAGGCGGCGAGCTACTTGCCAGGCTCAGGCTCCGCCGCCCCGTCAGGGGAACCTGAGAGCACCAGCTCGTCGATCACCACGCCGAGAGAGGCCGCGGTGGGGATCGCCAGCAGCGCCCCGAGCACCCCGGCGAGGTTCGCGCCCACGATCACGGCGACGATCGCCACGGCGGGGTTCACCTTCAGGGCGCCCCCCTTGTAGAGCAGCGGCTGAATCACCCGGTCCTGGGCCTGCTGGTAGACGAGGAAGACGACGAGCCAGACGATCGCATCGCCGGGTCCGCCGTCGATCATCAATACGCCGAACACCGCGAAGCCTCCGACCGTCAGCCCAATCAGTGGGATCAGGTCCAGGAACGCGACCAGCACGGCGAGCGGCACGGCCAGATGGAATCCCTCCGCTTGGAGGAATCCCCAGGTCAGCAAGCCGGCCACGACCGCGAGCAGGAGGTTGACGCTGACGTAGGCCTTGACGACCTGGGCGACCCGGTCGGCGATCCTGCGGGCGCGACCCCGCTGTGGCTCCGGAAGCCTGCCGGTGCCGCGCTCGACCATGCCCCGGCCGTCGAGCAGCAGGAAGAAGGTGAGGGTCACGATCGTGATCGCGGCGAGGATGTGCTCGAGGATGCTGACCGTGAAGGATCCGATCGTGCTCGCGCCGCTGCTCAGGTGCGACGGAAGGGTGTTGGCCTCCTGGCTGAGCTTCGCGGTGATGTCGTACTTGTTGTTGAGGTCCTGGAACTGCTTGTTGTTGTTCGCCCAGTCCTCGAAGTCGTGGACGTAGCGCGGAAGCTTGTGGGCCAGCCCCTCGATGTCGTGGACGATCGCCGGGAAGACGTGCAGGACGAGGAAGATCAGCGCCGCCAGGGCCGCGACGTAGACGAGCAGGATCGCGAGGACCCGCGGCATCTTCCCGTCGCCCGGCCAGGCCCGCTGGATCAGCCCCACGGCGGGGTCCAGCGCGAGCGTCAAGAAGACCGCGGCCGCCACCCACTGCAGCGTCGTCCGCGTGTGGAGCAGCGCGATCGCCAGGAGCACCGCGACCGCGGACCAGAACAGGGCCACCAGCACGATCTTGGCGACCGCCCGCGCCTGGATCTGGTCCGCGCGCATTGGGGTGACGCTAGAGCGCGGACCGGACCCAATAATCATTCGACCAGCCGGAGTCGCTGCGCTACTCTCCTTGGACTTCGATGACGCACCGGCTCCACACCCTGGCGCTTCTCCTTCTCCTCCCCCTCCGGGGGGAATAAGCGCTGGCGGCGCGAGAGCCGCGAACTCAGGAACAGGTCATCGAAAGCTTTAGGAGAAGGAGGTAGGACATGAGTGATGCAGGCGGTGTAGCCAATCCGGTCTCAGAGGAGAACCGGGTCCACATCTTCGATACGACGCTGCGCGACGGCGAGCAGTCCCCGGGCATCTCGCTGAACACGCAGGAGAAGGTCGAGATCGCGCAGCAGCTCGCCCGCCTCGGCGTCGACGTGATCGAGGCCGGCTTCCCGATCACATCCCCAGGAGATTTCGAGGCGGTCGAGGCGATCGCCCGTGGTGTACAGGGACCCACGATCTGCGGGCTCGCGCGCACCCATAAGCCCGACATCGACGCCGCGTGGAACGCAATCAAGGACTCGGACCGGCCGAGGATCCACACCTTCATCTCGACCTCCGACATCCACATCGAGCACCAACTCCAGACGACTCGCGAGGACGTCAAGGGCCAGGCGAAGGCGGCCGTCACGCTGGCGAAGTCCTATTGCGAGGACGTCGAGTTCTCGCCGATGGACGCGACCCGGGCGGACATCGAGTTCACGGCGGAGGTCTGCGCGATCGCCGTCGCGGAGGGCGCCAACGTGATCAACGTCCCGGACACGGTCGGCTACACGACGCCCGAGGAGTACGCCGCCTACTTCCGCAAGCTCTACGAGCTGGTCCCCGGCCTTGATGGGGTGGAGGTCTCCGTCCACTGCCACGACGACCTCGGCCTGGCCGTTGCCAACTCCTTCGCGGGCGTCGTCGCCGGCGCCCGCCAGGTGGAGTGCGCCGTCAACGGGATCGGCGAGCGCGCCGGGAACTGCTCGCTCGAGGAGATCGTGATGCTGCTCCGGACCCGCCGCGACGCTCACGGCCTGGATACCGGCATCGACGCCCGCGAGCTGGCTCGCACCAGCCGGATGGTCTCCCGCCTCACCGGCTACTCCGTGCCGCCGAACAAGGCCGTGGTGGGCAGGAACGCCTTTGCCCACGAGTCCGGCATCCATCAGGACGGCGTGCTCAAGGAGCGCTCGACCTACGAGATCATGGACGCGACCGAGGTCGGGCTGGAATCCAACTCGATCGTGTTGGGCAAGCATTCAGGACGCCACGCCCTCCAGGACGCCCTGCACCAGCTCGGCTTCAAGGTCGAGGGCGGCGCGCTGAACCAGGCGTTCAAGCGCTTCAAGGAGGTCGCGGACAAGAAGAAGCAGGTCACCGCGCTCGACCTGGAGGCGATCGTCTCGGACGAGATGCGCGAGAGCGCGGAGGCCTACAACCTCGGCTGGTTCGAGGTGGAGGCGGGCTCGCAGCGCGCCCCCCAGGCCCGGGTCAGCGTGGTGCTGCCGAGTGGAGAGGAGTCGGTCGCGCAGGCGTCCGGCGACGGCCCGGTCGACGCGATCTTCGGCGCGATCCGCGAGGCGACCGGCACCGACGCCGAGCTCCAGCGCTACGAGGTCGAGGCCATCACCGGCGGCACCGACGCCCTGGGACAGGTCAGCGTCTCCGTCCGCGCCAACGGCCGGCTCGCCAGCGGTCAGGGTGTGGCGACGGACATCCTGGAGGCCTCCGCCCGCGCCTTCGTCCGAGCGATCTCGAACGCCCTGGAGGGCGTCGCGATCCGGGAGGCGGAGGAGGCGACCGCCGACGCGGCGGTCGAACGGACGCCGGGTCCGTAGAGCGCACCGACGACAACGTGCGCCGACTTACCCCGGTGAGCGGGGGGAACTCGACACGGATGGGTTGAAATAGGGTGGGCAGGCCGTGAAGCCGCCCGACGCCCCGCAGGCGCACTCGCCCTTCTGGTGGTTCTGGGAGCGGTTCACCGACGTCCATACGGCGGCGTACAAGCTCAGCGGCGGCCGGATCGGGGGCACCTATGGGAAGGCGCCGATCGTCCTGGTCGAGTCCGTCGGCCGGAAGAGCGGCAAGCGCCGCACCCACCCGCTGATCTGCCGCGACGACGGCGAGAACCTGGTGATCGTGGCCTCGAAGGGCGGCATCGACCGGCACCCGGCCTGGTACCTCAACCTGAAGGCGAATCCGGAGACCAACGCATGGTGGAAGGGGCAGAAGCGGCACGTCCGCGCGCGCGACGCCACTGACTCAGAGCGCGAGCGGCTCTGGCCGATGATGGTCGAGTTCTATCCCCCTTACGAGGACTACCAGCGGCGCACCGAGCGCAAGATCCCCGTTGTCGTGCTCGAACCGGCCTGAGCCTTCGCACGCCCAAATACAAACGTATGTGTTAGCGTACGCCGGGATGGCGAGCGCGACGCAACCTAAGAGCGCCGATGGTCCGATGGCCGCGGCTGATGGGTCGGTCGGAGCTCGCGTCAAGAGTCTCCGCGAGGCCATGGACCTGTCGCTGAGGGACCTGGCGGAACGCAGCGGCGTCAGCGCACCGATGCTCTCCCAGGTGGAGCGCGGCGGCACGAGCCCGACGCTGTCAGTCGCCCAGAAGATCGCCGCCGGGCTTGACCTGACTCTGTCGCAGTTGCTGCGTCTCGACGAGGACCGGCATGTCGTGGTTGTCCGGGCCGCGGACCGGCGGACCCGGCGCCGCCGGGGGCACACGATCGAGGAGCTGACCGCGCCGCTTCCGGGTCAGCGAGCGGACGTCTCGCAGCACACGCTGGCGCCCGGCGCTGCCACCGGAGCCCCCGATGATCCGCCCATGCATGAGCCCGGCAGCCGCGAGACGACGGTCGTGCTCGAGGGCGCCGTCGAGCTCTTCATCGACGGTCAGCGCCACGAGCTCACGGACGGTGACAGCGTCACCTTCGACGCCGACCTGCCGCATCATTTCGAGAACAATTCATCGTCCGAGGCCAGGCTGATCGCCGTGGTCGCGGCCGGGCTGAGGCGAGGTTAGGAGGACGCGATGGCCAAGAGCCTCTTCGAGAAGATCTGGGAAGCACACGAGGTCGATGACGACCTGATCTACATCGACCTCCATCTCGTCCACGAGGTGACCTCGCCGCAGGCCTTCGACGGGCTGCGGCTCGCCAAGCGCGGGGTGCGGCGCCCCGACAAGACCCTGGCGACCGCCGACCACAACGTCCCCACCGACGGGACCCCGACCGCCCGCCTGATCGCCGATGAGCTCTCGCGCGTCCAGGTCGAGGCCCTGGAGAGCAACTGCGAGGAGTTCGGGATCCCGGTCTACTCGCTTGGCTCGGACCGTCGCGGGATCGTCCACGTGATCGGTCCGGAGCTGGGCGTGACCCAGCCGGGCATGACGATCGTCTGCGGCGATTCGCACACCTCGACCCACGGGGCCTTCGGCGCTCTGGCCTTCGGCATCGGGACCTCCGAGGTGGAGCACGTCCTGGCGACCCAGTGCCTCGGGCAGCGCCGTCCGAAGACGATGCGGATCGACTACGCCGGCGAGCTCGGCTTCGGCGTCACGGCGAAGGACCTGATCCTGGCCACGATCGGGCAGCTGGGCGTCGGCGGCATGCAGGGATATGCCGTCGAGTACGCGGGGGAGGCGATTCGCGCCCTCTCGATGGAGAACCGGATGACCATCTGCAACATGACCATCGAGGGCGGCGGCCGGGCGGGGATGGTCGCCCCGGACGAGACGACCTTCGAATACATGCGCGGTCGTCCCGCCGTGCCCGATGACTTCGAGGCGGCGCTGGAGCGCTGGCGCCAGCTGCCCACCGACGAGGGGGCGAGCTTCGACACGGAGGTCGAGATCGACGCCGCCGCGATCTCGCCGATGGTCACCTGGGGGACCACCCCGGGGATGGTCGTTCAGGTCACCGACCAGGTTCCCGATCCCACCGTTATGGACTCGCCGGCCGACCGTGAGACAGCCGAGCGAGCCCTCGCCTACATGGACCTGAAGGCGGGCACCCCGATGACCGAGATCCCGCTGGACCGGATCTTCATCGGCTCGTGCACCAACTCCCGGATCTCCGACCTGCGCGAGGCGGCCTCGGTCGTCGACGGCCGCAAGATCGCGTCGAGCCTGCGCGGCATGGTCGTGCCGGGCTCCCAGCAGGTGAAGGCCCAGGCCGAGGAGGAGGGCCTCCACGAGGTCTTCCGGTCAGCGGGCTTCGAGTGGCGCGAGTCGGGCTGCTCCGCCTGCCTGGGGATGAACCCGGACATCCTCAGCCCGGGCGAGCGCTGCGCCTCGACCTCGAACAGGAACTTCGAGGGCCGCCAGGGCGCGGGAGGGCGCACCCACCTGGTCAGCCCGAAGATGGCCGCCGCGGCGGCCGTCGAGGGGAAGTTCGTCGACATCAGGGAGTGGGAGTAATGCCGATGGACCCGATCGACATCATCGAGGGCCGCGTCGCGGTGCTGGACCGCTCCGATGTCGACACCGACCAGATCATCCCCAAGCAGTTTCTGAAGCGGATCGAGCGCACCGGCTTCGGCGAGTTCCTCTTCTACGACTGGTTCCGGTCGGGGGAGATCGAGCTCGAGGCCCATCCGATCCTGGTCACGGGCCGGAACTTCGGCTCGGGCTCCTCCCGCGAGCATGCCGTCTGGGCGCTCAAGGACTACGGCTACGACGCGGTGATCGCTCCATCGTTCTCGGACATCTTCTTCACCAACTGCACCAAGAACGGGCTGCTGCCCGTGGTGCTCGACGAGGAGCATTGCCGGGCAGTCGCCTCGGCCGGTGAGGCCCGAATCGACCTCGACGACCAGACCGTCACCTGCGCCGAGGGCGTCTTCCAGTTCGAGATCGACGAGGACATCAAGCATCGCCTCTCGAACGGCCTGGACGACGTCGCGATGACCCTGCAGCGCGTCGAGGCGATCGACCGGTTCGAGGGGGCCGGCAAGGCCGACCATGGCCCCGTGACGACCTCGCTGTGAGTCCCTCCATGAACAGCGGCCCGCGGGAGTGGGACGCCCAGACCTACGACGAGATCTCGGAGCCCCAGTACCAGTGGGGCCTGGAGGTCCTGGACCGCCTGGAGCCGAGCGCCGACGAGGCGATCATCGATGCGGGCTGCGGCTCGGGCCGGGTCACCGAGAGACTGCTCGAGCGGCTCCCTGAAGGGCGGATCGTCGGCGTCGACGGCTCGGCCGAGATGATCAAGGTCGCGGCCGAGAAATTCGAGGGCGACGACCGGGTCACCCTGATCGTCTCGGACCTGCTCGATCTGACCCCGGATCTGCTCGATCAGAATGAGGCACCCGCCGCGGTTGACGCCCTCTTCTCGACGGCGACCTTCCACTGGCTCGCCGACCACGACAAGCTCTTCTCGAGGATCCACTCGGTTCTGCGGCCGGGTGGCCGCCTGGTCGCGCAATGCGGGGGAGCGGGCAATGTCGCCGATCACGCCCGGGCCATCGTCGAGGTCGCGACGCAGTCCGAGTACGTGGACCATTTCGAAGGCATGACCGTGATGTGGAACTTCGCCACGCCCGAGGAGACCGAGGAGAGGCTGCGAAACGCCGGCTTCGACGAGGTCTCCTGCTGGCTCGAGGACAAGCCCATCCAGCCCAAGGACCCCTTGGAGTTCACCACCACCGTGACCATGGGCCCACACCTCGCGCGCCTGCCGGAGGACCTTCGCCGCCAGTTCGCCGAGGCCGTGCTCGAGCGCTCCGGGGACCCGCTCGTCCTCAACTACGTCCGCCTCAACATCGACGCACGCCGTGCCTAGGATCGTCCTATTGCCCGGCGACGGGATCGGCCCGGAGATCGGCGCCGCGGCCACCACGGTCCTGCGGGCCCTGGGCGACTTCGAGATCACCGAGCACCTGGTCGGCGGCGCCTGCATCGACGAGCACGGCACGGCGCTCACAGACGACGTGCTGGACGCCTGTAGGCAGGTCGACGCGGTGCTGCTCTGCGCCGTCGGTGGGCCCAAGTGGGACACAACCGACCCCGACAAGCCCAGGCCGGAGCAGGGACTGCTCGGGCTGCGCAAGGGCCTCGGCCTGTTCGCCAACCTCCGCCCGGTGCGCCCCAGCGAGGCCCTGTTGGATGCCAGCCCGCTCCGCCGGGACCGGATCGAGGGCACCGACCTGCTCGTCGTCCGCGAGCTCACCGGAGGCATCTACTTCGGCGAATCGGGCCGCGACGGCGACCGCGCCCACGACGACTGCGCCTACACGGTCGAGGAGATCGAGCGGATCGCCCGTGTCGCCTTCGAGGCCGCCGGTGAGCGCAACGGCCGCCTGACCTCGGTCGACAAGGCGAATGTGCTCGAGACCTCCCGGCTGTGGCGGGAGACGGTCACCAGGCTCGCCCCCGAATACGAGGAGATCGAGCTCGATCACCTGCTGGTCGACAACGCGGCGATGCAGCTGGTCTCGAACCCGACGGGCTTCGACGTGATCGTCACCGAGAACCTCTTCGGAGACATCCTCAGCGACGAGGCGGCGATGCTCACCGGCTCCCTCGGGATGCTGCCCTCAGCGAGCCTCGGCGAGGGAGGCCCGGGCCTGTATGAGCCCGTGCACGGATCGGCGCCCGACATCGCCGGCACGGGCAAGGCAAACCCGCTCGCGACGCTGCTCTCGGTGGCGATGATGCTGCGCTACGGCCTCGGCATGCACGACGAGGCCGACCGGCTCGACAAAGCCGTCGACTTCGTGCTCGCCGAGGGCCTCCGCACGCCCGATCTGGGCGGCGAGACGACTACCGAACAGATGACAGACGCCGTTCTCGCGGCACTGTAGATCGTTCATACTGATCGACCCATGGAGAAGGCCGACTACATCTGGATGAGCGGGGAATTCGTGCCCTGGGACGAGGCCAATGTCCACGTGCTCACCCATGGCCTCCACTACGGGACCGGGGTCTTCGAGGGCGTCCGCTGCTACGAGACCGAGCGCGGCCCCGCGATCTTCCGCCACGAGGCGCACCTGAAGCGCCTGGTGCGCTCGGCTGCCCTCTACAACATCCCGCTCGGGTACACGGCCGATCAGATCGAGGATGCGACCAAGGAGCTGATCCGCCGGAACGGGCTGCGCAGCTGCTACATCCGTCCACTCGCCTTCCGGGGCTACGGTGAGATGGGGCTCTATGCGGCCAGCGCACCCGTCGAGCTGATCATCGCGACCTGGCCGTGGGGCGCCTACCTGGGCGAAGAGGGCAAGAACCACGGCATCCGCGCCACGGTTTCCCCCTGGCGGCGCATTTCACCGGACAGCCTGATCCCCGCCTCCAAGGCCTCGGGCCAGTACCTCAACTCGATCCTCGCCAAGAACGCGTCGGTCGAGGCCGGCTACGACGAGGCGATCCTGCTCGACCACCGTGGAATGGTCTGCGAGGGCACGGGAGAGAACATCTTCGTGGTCCGTGACGGCGTGATTCTGACGCCGCCGTACGTCGCCTCGATCCTGGACGGCGTCACCCGGAAGTCGATCATCCAGATCGCGGAGGATCTCGGCTACAAGGTGGTCGAACGCGACATCGATCGGTCGGAGCTTTACCTGGCCGACGAGGTCTTCCTGACCGGCACGGCGGCCGAGCTGGTGCCTGTACGAGAGATCGATCACGCCGTGCTCGGGGAGCCGGGCGAGATCACGCGCGTCATCGCGGCGAAGTTCGAGGACGCGCTCCACGGCCGGGCCGACGAGTACCTGGAGTGGCTCGACTTCGTCGACGAGCCCGCCGACGCGGGATCGACGCCTGATCGCGCCGCTGCAGGGGCGAAGGCCGAGGTCCAGTAGATTGGGTTCCTGATGCTGCACCGCTTCACAGGGCGAATTACAGACACCGCTGCCGCCTAGCGGCCAGCGGCTCTCGCACGCCCCCGTTCAGGGGTTCAACCGCCCACCACGGAGCAGAAAGGCAGCGATGCGACAGGTACTCCTCTACGACACGACTTTGCGCGACGGCATGCAGGGCCAGGGCATGTCCCTGTCCGCGCAGGAGAAGGTTCGCGTGGTCCGCAAGCTCGACGAGCTGGGGATCCACTTCATCGAGGGCGGGTTCCCGGGATCCAACCCCAAGGAGCTCGAGCTCTTCGAGATGCTGGCGGAGGTGGAGCTCAAGCAGGCGGCGGTCTGCGCCTTCGGAATGACCCGGCGCCGCGACACCGAGGCGGCGGAGGACGAGGCGCTGCGGCTGCTCGCCACCGGCTTCGCCCCCGCGGTGACGCTGGTCGGTAAGACCTGGGGCCTTCACCTCGAGAAGGTCACCAAGGTGAGCCGGGAGGAGAACCTGGCCATGATCCGCGATTCCGTCGCCTATCTCACCCAGGCCGGCAAGCGGGTGATCTACGACGCCGAGCACTTCTTCGATGGCTATCGCGACGACGCCGGCTACGCGCTGGAGTGCCTGCGCGCCGCCGCCGACGCGGGCGCCGAGAACGTCACCCTCTGCGACACCAACGGCTCGAGCCTGCCGGCGCAGATCGCGGAGGCAACCAAGGCGATGGTCGACGAGCTCGGGATGAGAGGGGGCGGCGGACGCGAAGCGGAGCAGCCCCCGATTAGTGTTGGCATCCATACGCACAACGACCTCGAGTGCGCCGTCGCGAACTCCCTGGCGGCGGTCGACCAGGGTGCGAGCCTGGTGCAGGGGACGATCAACGGCATCGGGGAACGCACCGGAAACGCCAACCTGACCTCGATCCTGCCGGCGCTCCAGCTGAAGATGGGCTACCGCTGCGTCGAGGACGACCAGCTCGCACGGCTCACCGGGATCGCCCACTTCATCGACGAGCTGCTCAACATCACGCCGGACCCGGACCAGCCGTTCGTGGGGCGCAACGCGTTCGCCCACAAGGGCGGCATGCACGTGGCCGGCGTGAGCGCCGACGCGCGCACCTTCGAGCACATGGACCCGGCCGAGGTCGGCAACCAGCGCGAGGTGGTCGTCTCGGAGCTCTCAGGCAAGGGAACCGTGCTGCAGCGGGCCGAGCGCTCGGGCATCGCGCTCGACGACGAGCAGGCTGCGAGGGCTCTGCGCACCCTGAAGGAGCGAGAGCATCGTGGCTACCACTACGAGGCCGCGGACGCCTCCTTCGAGCTGCTCCTCCGCAAGGAGACCGAGGGCTACGAGCCGCTCTTCCGGCTCGAGGGCTTCCGGGTGATGGTTGAGAAGCGCGAGGACGGCAAGGTCGTCACCGAGGCCACCATCAAGGTCTGGGTCGACGGCGAGCGCTACCTGCGAACCGCCGAGGGCAACGGCCCGGTGAACGCGCTCGACAAGGCGCTGCGCGGAGCGATCATCGATCGCCACCCGCACCTGGCAGACATCGAGCTCACCAACTACAAGGTCCGGATCCTGGACGAGCACCACGGCACCGGGGCGGTCACCCGGGTGCTGCTGGACTCGTCCGACGGCGAGCGCGAATGGGGCTCGATCGGCGTCTCGGAGAACATCATCGAGGCCTCGTGGGAAGCACTGGTCGACTCGCTCGAGTACGCCTTCCAGCCACGCGACGAGAGCACCGCAACGAGTGAACGAACCGATCCCGCTCGCACGCCCTGAGCTCGGCCCGCGCGAGGAGGAGCTGCTGCTGGAGGTAGTTCGCTCCGGCACGCTCTCCCTGGGCCCGAAGCTCGAGCAGTTCGAGACCGACTTCTCCGACTGGCTTGGCGATGGCTACGCGGTGGCCGTCTCGAGCGGAACGGCGGCTCTCCATCTGGGGGTCCGGGCCATGGGATGGAGCGAGGGCGACGAGGTCATCACCAGCCCGCTCAGCTTCGTCGCCTCCTCCAATTGCCTGCTCTACGAGGGTGCGAAGCCGGTCTTCTGCGACATCGATCCGGTCACCTTCAACCTCGACCCGGAGCCCGTCGCAGCGGCGGTGGGGGAGAGCACGGCCGGGATCCTGCCCGTCCACATCTTCGGATACCCGGCCGACATCCCGGCGTTCGCCAAGATCGCCTCGGAGAGCGACCTCGGCCTCCTGGAGGACGCCTGCCAGGCCCTCGGCGCAGTCGACCGCGACGGCCGGCGAGTCGGGATGTCCGGGAACATCTCCACCTTCGCCTTCTACGCGAACAAGCAGATGACCACGGGGGAGGGCGGGATGCTGGTCACTCACGATCGCGACCAGGCGGAGAGCGTGCGCAGCGAGCGCAACCAGGGCCGCGCACCCGACATGGAGCAGGTCGAGCATGACCGGCTCGGCTTCAACTACAGGCTCACCGACCTGCACGCCGCTATCGGCATCGCCCAGCTGGAGCGGCTGGGCGAGATGCTGAACGCGCGCGAGAACGTGGCCGCGCTCTACCGCGAGCGGCTCACCCAGCTCGGGGCCGAACCGGCAGGGGAGGAAGACAACGAGGACACCGTCCTGCCCTGCGAGAACCAGGGCGACGAGCGCCGCAGCTGGTTCGTCTTCGTCGTCCAGTTGCCCGCGGGCGCGGACCGCGATGCGGTGATCGCCTCCCTCGCGGCGAACGGGATCGCCTCCAAGGCGTACCTGCCCTGCATCCACCTTCTCCCCCCGTACCGCGAGCGCTTCGGCTTTGCGGGCGGCGAGTTCCCCGTCGCCGAGCGGGTGGCGGAGCGCTCGCTGGCCCTTCCCTTCTTCACCTCGATGACCGAGTCAGAGGTCGATCGGGTCTGCACGGCACTGGGCGAAGCGCTCGGAATCCGGCCCTAGACTCAGCCCATGTCCCGCTTCGGCGAAGAGCAGGACCCGCTTTTTGCGCGGATCAACTCCTCGATCTCCTTCGACTGGCGCCTGGCGTCCTTCGACGTCGAGCAGTCGAAGGCGCACGCGCGGGCGCTGGCCAAGCTCGGCGTGCTGGACGATGAGGAGCTGGGGAAGATCTCCGAGGGACTCGACCAAGTCGGGGCCGAGCTGGACAAGGGAACGTTCGAGTTCCACGAGGACGACGAGGACATCCACATGGCGATCGAGCGGCGGCTCACCGAGCTGATCGGTCCCCTTGGGGGAAAGCTCCATACCGCACGCTCTCGGAACGACCAGGTGGCGACCGACCTCTCCCTGCTGGTCAGGGCCCACGCCGCGCGAGCGATCGCATTGCTCGAGAGCCTGATGGAGGCGCTGGTGGCGCAGGCGGAGGCCCACCGCGACTGGGCGGCACCCGCCTACACCCACCTGCAGCGCGCGCAGCCCATCTACCTCGGCCATCATCTGCTCGCCTACTTCTGGATGTTCCAGCGGGATTCCCGCCGTTTCTTCCGGGCGGCGGAGGCGACCACGGACATGCCCGCGGGCTCCGGAGCCCTTGCCGGCCTGAACTGGGACCTGGACCGCGAGCAGCTTGCAGCGGACCTCGGATTCGAGCGCCCGTACCCGAACTCGCTCGATGCGGTCTCCAACCGCGACTTCGCCCTCGACTACCTGAGCGCGGCGTCCATCTGCGCGATGCACCTCTCCCGGCTCGGCTCAGAGATCGTGCTCTGGTCCAGCCAGGAGTTCGGCTTCTGCGAGCTGCCGGACTCGTTCGCCTCGGGCTCGAGCATCATGCCCCAGAAGAAGAATCCCGACGCGGCCGAGCTGCTCCGCGGCAAGGCTCCGCGGATCGCGGCGTCGCTGGCGAGCCTGCTCGGCACGATGCACGCCCTACCCCTCGCGTACAGCAAGGACCTCCAGGAGGACAAGGAGCCACTCTTCGACGCGATCGACAACCTGGAGCTCTGCCTGGCGGCGGCGACCGGGATGCTTGCCGGCATCAGCTTCAACCGGGACCGGCTGGCGGCCGCCGCGGCAGACGAGATGCTCGCGGCCACCGATCTCGCCGACGCGCTGGTGCAGGAGGGTGTCCCCTTCCGTGAGGCGCACGGCCTGGTGGGAGGACTGGTCAAGGCGGCGGTCGAGTCGGGCAAGCCGCTTTCGGAGATGACCACCTCAGAGCTCGACGGCGTCCCTGAGGACGCCCGGCAGGCGGTGCGGCGCGCGCTCGAATCCGGTCAGACGATCGAATCGAAGGTCTCGTCCGGAGGGACCGCCTCGGGCCGCCTGGACGAGCAACTCGAGCTGGCGCGCGAGGCGCTCGCGGCCCTGCGAGCGTGAACCGCGAGTTCTTCGACCGCTCCGTTCACGAGGTCGCGCGTGACCTGATCGGCTGCGAGCTGGCGGTCGGCGAGACCGCCGGGATCATTGTCGAGACCGAGGCCTATGACGCGACGGACCCGGCCTGCCACGCGTACGTCGGCCGGACGGCGCGCAACGAGGTGCTCTTCGGCCCTCCGGGACATGCCTACGTCTACCTCTCCTACGGGATCCACAGCCTGCTCAACGCGGTCGCTGAGCCGGAGGGAAGCCCGGCAGCGGTGCTGATCCGCGCGCTCGAGCCCACCGAGGGCATCGATCTGATGCGCGAGCGCCGGGGCCGAGATGAGGTTGAGGGGCTTTGCTCCGGCCCCGGCAAGCTGACCGAGGCGCTCGGCGTCGGCCTATCGCTGAACGGCGCGGACCTTGGCAGGCCTCCCTTTGAGATCTCCCCGCGCACCGCGAGCTGGAACGGCGCCGAGATCGTCAGCGCCACACGGATCGGGATCACCAAGGCCGCTGAGCTTCCCTGGCGCCACTGCGTCAAGGGCAACCGTTACGTCTCGCGGCCCTGGCCCTCCGTCGCCGCTGCCGAACGGGCCGCCTAGAGACCGGTGCCGCCGGTGCCGCCGGTGGAACCTCCGCCGGTGGCTCCGCCGCCTCCGCCACCCGCGGCGGGAGCCGGAGCCGTGGCGTTCCCACCGCCTCCTCCTCCGCCGCCGGTCGACCCGGAAGAAGAGGAGCTGGACGAGGAGCTGGACGAAGAGGAGCAGCAGGAGGAGCTGGATGACGAGGAGTCCGTGCTGCTGGAGCTCGAGCCGCCCTTGTCGTTCGCCGCGGCCTTGTGCTCCGAGTAGATCGACTCGATCGACTGCATGACCTGCCCCCAGATATACGCCGGGAACGTGCCGCCGTCGACCGGGCCGCCGTTGTAGTCGGTCGACATCGACTCGGTGCTGTCGGCGTGACCCACCCAGACGCACGCTGTGAAGTGGTCATCGCCGCCGCAGAACCAGGCGTCGCCGTTGTTCTCCGTCGTCCCCGTCTTGCCCCACTCGGAGGAATTGCCGAATTGGGCGAGCTTCCCGGTTCCGCCCAGGACGTTCGCGTGAAGAATGCTCTTCACCTCGTTGGCGACGCTGGATGAGAGGACGCGAGACTTCTTCGTCTTGTTCTCGGCGACCGTGTTCCCGTTGGGTGCTGTGACCTTGTCGATGGCGACCGGCCCCAGGTCGGTTGCCTTGTTGTTCGGCCCCTGAGTGCTGTCCAGATTGCCGCCGACGCGCTCACCGCCCGTCGAGATGGTCTCGTAGGCGTGCGTCATCTCGAGCGGGGTGACGCCCGGGTCGATCGCGCCAAGGACCATCGAGGGGTTCGTCGAGAACTTGGTCTGGATGCCCATCTCGTGCGCGGTGTGAGCGATCCGCTTGGTCCCTCCCTTGACCGCCGGGCTGCCGCCGCAACCAGACAGGCATCTCAGGGTGTCCCCGAGCGCCAGCTCGGCGAAGACCGAGTTGTCCGAGTGCAGCGTCGCGTCGTACAGGGTGGAGCTGCCGTAGTACTCGTCGCTGTAGTTGTGGACGTCGAAGACCTCCTTCCCTCCGTGGGGGACCTTGAAGACCTTCTCGTTCGAGCTGTAGCTGTTGTTCGGCGAGATCCCCTGACTCAGAGCGGTTGCCAGCGTGAACGGCTTGAACGAGGAACCCGGCTGTCGGTGCCCGTTGGTCGCCAGGTTGAAGGGGTGAGTCTGGAAGTTGTTGCCGCCGACCATCGCCTTGACCTGACCGGTGGAGTTGTCGATCACCACCACGGACGCCGTCGGGGTGACGCCCGAGAGCGTGCCCTGCGCGATCTCCTGCGCCTTGTTCTGCATATCGAGGTCCAGCGAGCTGTGGATCTGGTAGCCGGCCCCGAAGGCGCGGCCCGCGCCGTAGAGGTCGACCACCTGCTGGCGGAGCCAGGAAGTGAAATACGGGGATAGGGAGTCGTCAGTCGGGCGGCGGATCTGCGACGGCGTCGGCACCTGGACGTTGATCCCCTGGGCCGGGCCGTCGTACTCATCCTGGGCGATGTCCCCCTGATCGAGCATGTTCTTCAGCACCAGGTTGCGCCGGTCGGTCGCGGCCTGCGGATTGGCCCTCGGCGAGAACGCGGACGGCGAGGCGATGATCCCCGCGAGCATCGCGGCCTCCGGGGGCGTCAGCTCCTTGGCGCAGGGGTCTTGCCCGCTCTGCCCGCAGCCTGGATGGTTCCAGCCGAAGTAAGTGTGAGCGGCCGCCTCGATCCCATAGGCGCCCTCGCCAAAGTAGATGGTGTTGAGGTACTCCGTGAGGATCTTGTCCTTGGTCCAATGGCGCTCGAGCTGGGTTGCGAGGGCGGCCTCGCGGAACTTCTCGAAGATCGTTCGGCTGCCCTGCGCCTCGAGGGCGTTCTTGACGAACTGCTCCGTGATCGTCGAGGCACCCTGGGTCGACCCACCCGGCAAGACGTCCTGGAAGGCCGCTCGGGCCATTCCCTGAAGGTCGAACCCGCCGTGCTGGTAGAAGCGCCTGTCCTCGATCGCGACCGCGGCCTGCTTCATATAGGGAGAGATCTGATCGGAGTCGACCAGGATCCGCTGGTTGTTGTTCAGCAGTGTCCCGATCTTGTTTCCCTGGTCGTCCAGCACGACCGAGTTCTTTGCCTCGGAGAACTCCTTCTTGTTCTCGAGCTGAGGCAGGTCCTGGGTGATCGCCATCATCATCCCGAAGAAGGTCGAGACGATCGCCAGAATGCCGAGACCGGCGAGGATGATCAGCAGGCGGAACTTCTTGATGCGGCCCGGCTTGGGCTTGCGCGGCCGGCGCGAGCTGATCCGGCGGGGCAGCCGGGGTGGCGGGGGCTTGCCGTCGCCGGCGCCAGCGGGCCGCGGCTGCGGCACCGAGGGGACTCGCTCGCGCAGGGCCTGCACGCGGTCGCGCCCCTCGGCGATCCTCTCGCCGCCCACTCGTCGCAGGCTCTCCACACCGCCGCGGAACGCGTCCCTCAGGGCCGAGCCACGGCGCGCCACGGCGCTCTTCTGCGGCTGTTGCTCGAGCATCGACTCGAAGTCGACGTCCGGCTCGGCGTCATCGCTTTCCAGCTGCTCCCTCTCCGCATCGAGATCGAGAATCGGACTCGGGCGCCGCGATGCCCGGCGCCGCGCCTCCTTGGCGAAGTTGCGGGCCTCGCCTGGGGTCGGTGCGCCCGCCGGTCCGTCGTCAGCCTCGCGCAGCGGCGAGCGACTGCCCGGCTCGAAGTCGTCGTCGCCGAGGCTGAGCCAATCGCCCTCGTCGGGCCGGGATGGGAATGGGGTTGGAGCCGGGGGAGGGGGAGCCTCGGGCAGGTCCTCTTCCTCGTCCTGATAGACGAGCTCGGAGCGACGGTCGAGCAGCTCCTTGGCGCGAGATGCGTAGCCGCGCGAGCCGTTTCCACCGCCGTTGCCATCGCCGGGGGATCCGTTCGCACCGCCGTTCGCGCGGGAGCCGTCGCCCCGGCCATTGCGGGTCTCGGGAGCCTCCTCCGGCTCGCGGCCTTCAGTCCGCGAAGCCGACCGGCCTCGGTCTACATCGAAGTCGAAGTCGAAATCGTCTGTCATGTCGCGTAGGGCGACTCTGTGTGTCCGGCCCGCGCCCGGATCCAACTGCGCCTGAACGTAAGACTAGGAGCGCGCACGGACCTCCGCGCCCGGCCAGGCGGAACGGGGCAGTCTAGCATTGGCCCTGTGACGGAATTCCGGGTACCGACGCTCGTTTTCGCGACCGCCCGCGCCTGGATGATTGCCGTGCTCAGGCATGGCTGACCTCGACATACTGATGCGCGGGGCCGACGAGGCCCTGCCGAATGGCGCACTCGAGAAGCAGCTCGCCAAGGGCGAGCCGCTCAGGGTGAAGCTGGGGATCGATCCGACCGCCCCCGACATCCATCTCGGCCACGTGGTCGTGCTCACCAAGCTGGCCCAGTTTCAGCAGCAGGGGCATCAGGTGATCCTGATCATCGGCGACTACACGGCCCGGGTCGGCGACCCGAGCGGCCGCGATGCGCAGCGGCCGATCCTCACCTCCAAGCAGATCGACGCCAACGCGAAGACATTTCAGGACCAGGCCTTCAAGGTGCTCGACCGCGACGCGACGGAGGTGCGGTTCAACAGCGAATGGCTCGACATGCCGGCGCAGCAGCTCTTCGAGCTGATGGCCAAGGTGACGGTTGCCCGCCTGCTCGAGCGGGAGGACTTCACGAGGCGCATCGAGGCGGATCAGCCGATCTCATCGCTCGAGCTGCTCTACCCGATCCTCCAGGGATACGACTCGGTTGCGATTCGCGCGAACGTCGAGCTGGGGGGGACCGACCAGAAGTTCAACCTGCTCTTCGGCCGGGACATCCAGCGCGCCTATCGAGGTGCCGGAGCAATCGATCATGACCCTGCCCATCCTTCCCGGCATCGACGGCGTTCGGCGGATGAGCAAGTCGCTGGGCAACTACGTGGGGGTCACCGACCCACCGGAGGAGATGTTCGGGAAGCTGATGCGAGTTCCCGACGAGGCGATGGGCCGCTACTACGAGCTGCTGCTTGGTGAGCCCACCCCGGCCGGCCCCGCCGTTGAGGCAAAGCGCTCCCTGGCGCGGCGGATCGTCGACCGCTTCCACGGCGACGGTGCGGGTTCCGGAGCCGAGGCTCGCTTCGACCAGATCCACGTCCTCAAGGGAGTGCCGGACGATGTCGAGGACCTCGTCCTCGACCCGTACGTCGAAACGGGGGGCGCCGTCCACATGCCGAAGCTTCTCGGCCAGGGCTTCGGCATGAGCTCGAGCGAGGCGCGACGGCTGATCGACCAGGGGGGCGTGAAGGTCGACGGCAAGGTTCTCGCGCCGGGAGAGTTCGACATGGATCCCTCCGAGCTCGAGGGGAGAGTGATCCAGGTGGGGAAGCGCAAGTTCAGGCGCCTGGTCAGCTCTTGAACAACTCGGCCTTCGCGGGCCCCTTGAACAACTCGGCCTTCGCGGGCTATACTCCCCGGTCGCTCTTGCTTTGGATCGCGAAAAGAGCCGCCTCGTAAGAGGAGCCCAAATCGGCCGAGATCTCGGCCGGGCGTCACCGGGCCCCTCGGCGAGGGGCCTTTTTTCGTGAACGAGGCCTGAGAAGTGAGGCGACGAGACCCGTCGACCCCGCCGAGTGGTCTTTGAAAACTGAGCAGCGCGTGATGAGGGACACCTGTCCCTCATTACTCGAGCCCGATCCCCGCCCATCATGCACCGGGTGGGGGTTGAGAAACAACTCCGTCATGTTGTGCCGCCGCTCTGTGTACGCGGCGGTAGTCAGCTACATGACAGCTCTCTTGTGACTGACGTTCAGTCACGTCACATTTTTTACGGAGAGTTTGATCCTGGCTCAGGACGAACGCTGGCGGCGTGCTTAACACATGCAAGTGGAGCGACGAACCGGGCTTCGGCCCGGGGCAAAGCCGCGAACGGGTGAGTATCACGTGGGTAACCTGCCCCGATGACCGGGATAACCCGAGGAAACTCGAGCTAATACCGGATGTGTTCTCCGTGCTTCAGCGCGGAAAGCAAAGGAAGCTTCGGCCTCCGCTTCGGGATGGGCCCGCGGCCCATTAGCTTGTTGGTGAGGTAAAGGCTCACCAAGGCAACGATGGGTAGCTGGTCTGAGAGGACGATCAGCCACACTGGGACTGAGACACGGCCCAGACTCCTACGGGAGGCAGCAGTGGGGAATCTTGCGCAATGCGCGAAAGCGTGACGCAGCAACGCCGCGTGAGGGAAGAAGGCCTTCGGGTTGTAAACCTCTTTCAGGAGGGACGAAGGTTCAGGCGCGAATAGCGTCCTGGACTGACGGTACCTCCAGAAGAAGCCCCGGCTAACTACGTGCCAGCAGCCGCGGTAATACGTAGGGGGCTAGCGTTGTCCGGAATCATTGGGCGTAAAGCGCGCGTAGGCGGCCCGGTAAGTCCGCTGTAAAAGTCAAAGGCTCAACCTTTGAATGTCAGTGGATACTGCCGGGCTAGAGTCCGGAAGAGGCGAGTGGAACTCCTGGTGTAGCGGTGGAATGCGCAGATATCAGGAAGAACACCAACGGCGAAGGCAGCTCGCTGGGACGGAACTGACGCTAAGGCGCGAAAGCGTGGGGAGCGAACAGGATTAGATACCCTGGTAGTCCACGCCGTAAACGATGGGCACTAGGTGTGGGAGGTGTCGACTCCTCCCGTGCCGGCGCTAACGCATTAAGTGCCCCGCCTGGGGAGTACGGCCGCAAGGCTAAAACTCAAAGGAATTGACGGGGGCCCGCACAAGCAGCGGAGCATGTGGTTTAATTCGATGCAACGCGAAGAACCTTACCTGGGCTTGACATGTAACTGACAGCCGTGGAAACACGGTCTTCCTTCGGGACAGTTACACAGGTGGTGCATGGCTGTCGTCAGCTCGTGTCGTGAGATGTTGGGTTAAGTCCCGCAACGAGCGCAACCCCCGTCCTATGTTGCCAGCATTAAGTTGGGGACTCATAGGAGACTGCCGGTGACAAACCGGAGGAAGGTGGGGATGACGTCAAGTCATCATGCCCCTTATGTCCAGGGCTACACACGTGCTACATTGGCCGATACAGAGGGTTGCGATACCGCGAGGTGGAGCGAATCCCAAAAAGTCGGTCTCGGTTCGGATTGGAGGCTGCAATTCGCCTCCATGAAGGTGGAGTTGCTAGTAATCGCGGATCAGCAACGCCGCGGTGAATACGTTCCCGGGCCTTGTACACACCGCCCGTCACACCACGAAAGCGAGCAACACCCGAAGCCGGTGTCCTAACCCTTACGGGAGGGAGCCGTCGAAGGTGGGGCCTGTGATTGGGGTGAAGTCGTAACAAGGTAGCCGTAGCGGAAGCTGCGGCTGGATCACCTCCTTTCTAGGGAGACCTAGATACGTCGACCGGGCTTGGACTGGACGCTCTCGAGCGTCCTTTGCGCTGCTCAGTTTTCAGAGACGCCGGCGGGAGACCCCCGTCCGGGCGCCTCCGTGGACCTTGAAAACTGCACTAGGCCGAGTGCTCCTCGCAAGAGGGGCACTCTTGCGTCTCCCATTGACATCGGGGAGACGCATAAAGGTAAGAAGCCGAGCTCTATGGACACTCGTGTCCGTAGAGCAGCTCACCGTCAAGATAGTAAGGGCACACGGTGGATGCCTTGGCACCAGGAGACGAAGAAGGACGTGGACGGCTGCGATAAGCCACGGCGAGGCGCTGAACAGCCTTTGACCCGTGGATCTCCGAATGGGAAAACCCGGCGCCGGTAATGCGGCGTCACCCAGGGCTGAATACATAGGGCCTGGGAGGTAAGCGGGGGAACTGACACATCTCAGTACCCCGACGAAAGGAAATCAACCGAGACTCCCCGAGTAGTGGCGAGCGAAAGGGGATCAGCCTAAACCGAGCATGTGTAAGCGGACACGCGTTGCATGCTTGGGGTTGTAGGGCTCGTGTCCGGATCGTGTCCGATCCGGCGGCAGTTACCAAGTCAGGTGTTAGTCGAAGCGAGTGGAACCTCGCACCACAGAGGGCAATCGTCCCGTAGACGAAAACGCACTGACCTGCCGATCGAGTTCCTGAGTAGGACCGCACCCGTGAAACGCGGTCTGAATCCGGGGGGACCACCCTCCAAGGCTAAGTACTCCCTGGTGACCGATAGTGAACTAGTACCGTGAGGGAAAGGTGAAAAGCACCCCTGAAGGGGAGTGAAATAGTACCTGAAACCGCGTGCCTACAAGTGGTCGGAGCCCTTCGGGGTGACGGCGTACTTTTTGCATAACGGGCCGGCGAGTTAGTCGTGTCATGGCAAGGTTAAGTGATGAACGGAGCCGTAGCGAAAGCGAGTCTGAATAGGGCGACACAGTCATGCGCGCTAGACCCGAAACCTGGCGAGCTATCCATGGGCAGGCTGAAGCGGAGGTAAGACTTCGTGGAGGGCCGAACCGACCTAGGTTGAAAACTGGGCGGATGACCTGTGGATCGGAGTGAAAGGCTAATCAAGCCAGGAGATATCTGGTTCTCTCCGAAATATATTTAGGTATAGCCTCGGGCTATATGCGTTTCGGCCGTAGAGCACTGCTTGGACTAGGGGCCCTACCAGGTTACCGACTTCAGGCAAACTCCGAAGACCGTTACGTTAAACCCGGGAGTCAGTGTGCGGGGGATAAACTTCGTACGCGAGAGGGGAACAACCCAGATCACCAGCTAAGGACCCTAAGTGGTGGCTAAGTGGAGAACGATGTCCGAATGCCGAGACAACCAAGAGGTTGGCTTAGAAGCAGCCATTCCTTGAAAGAGTGCGTAACAGCTCACTGGTCAAGTGTTCGGGCGCGGAGAATTCAACGGGGCTCAAGCCACCCTCCGAAGCTGTGAGCTCGAAAGAGCGGTAGGAGAGCGTTCCGGTGCCTGTGAAGCGGGGGCGAAAGCCGTCGTGGAGGAGCCGGAAGTGAGAATGCCGGCATGAGTAACGAGAAAGGGGTGAGAATCCCCTTCACCGATTGTCCAAGGTTTCCTGAGTAAAGTTCGTCTGCTCAGGGTCAGTCGGGACCTAAGGCGAGGCCGAAAGGCGTAGCCGATGGCCAACAGGTTGATATTCCTGTACCACGTCGTGTCCGCTATGACCGATGGGGTGACGGGGAAGGCTAAGGGAACCCAGGCGATGGTCGTCCTGGGGCAAGTACGTAGCCAGTCGCGGTAGGCAAATCCGCCGCGGCGTTACGGCGAGGTGCGATGCCAGCTGGCTTGACCGCCGGCCAGTCCCTGAAGCCATGCCTCCGAGAAAAACCTCTAGGCAGGACATACGTGCCCGTACCTACAACCGACACAGGTGGACAGGTAGAGAATACTGAGGTGAGCGAGCTAACTATCGTTAAGGAACTCGGCAAATTCGCCCCGTAAGTTCGCGAGAAGGGGCGCCCCGGTAGGGTGAAGCTCATACGAGTGGAGCCCGAGGGGGCCGCAGTGAAAAGGTCCATCCGACTGTTTACCAAAAACACAGGCCTCTGCTAAGTCGTAAGACGACGTATAGGGGCTGACGCCTGCCCGGTGCCGGAAGGTTACGCGGCGTTGTTAGCCACTTCGGTGGCGAAGCAGCAAAGCTAAGCCCCGGTAAACGGCGGCCGTAACTATAACGGTCCTAAGGTAGCGAAATTCCTTGTCGGGTAAGTTCCGACCTGCACGAATGGCGCAACGAGATGGACGCTGTCTCAACGATAGGCTCGGTGAAATTAGAGTCTCGGTGAAGATACCGAGTACCCGCAGAAAGACGGAAAGACCCCGTGAACCTTTACTGCAACTTGATATTGGAGTTCGGAATATCTCGCTCAGGATAGGTGGGAGGCTTTGAACCTACGGCTTCGGCCGTAGGGGAGCCAACCTTGAGATACCACCCTTGGTGTTTTGGGCTTCTAACACGCTTCCGTTATCCGGGGCGTGAACAGTGTCAGGTGGGCAGTTTGACTGGGGCGGTCGCCTCCTAAAATGTAACGGAGGCGCCCAAAGGTTCCCTCAGCACGGTTGGAAATCGTGCGCAGAGTGTAAAGGCAACAAGGGAGCTTGACTGCGAGACCGACGGGTCGAGCAGGAACGAAAGTTGGGCTTAGTGATCCGGCCGTGGAAAGTGGAATTGCGGCCGCTCAACGGATAAAAGGTACTCCGGGGATAACAGGCTTATCGCGCCCAAGAGTCCATATCGACGGCGCGGTTTGGCACCTCGATGTCGGCTCGTCGCATCCTGGGGCTGGAGCAGGTCCCAAGGGTTGGGCTGTTCGCCCATTAAAGCGGCACGCGAGCTGGGTTCAGAACGTCGTGAGACAGTTCGGTCCCTATCTTCTGTGGGCGTTGGAGAGTTGAGAGGAGTCGTCCCTAGTACGAGAGGACCGGGATGAACGCGCCTCTGGTGTACCAGTTGTCCTGCCAAGGGCACTGCTGGTTAGCTACGCGCGGCACGGATAAGCGCTGAAAGCATCTAAGCGCGAAGCCAGCCTCGAGATGAGCTCTCCCATCCCCTTGAGGGAGTAAGACCCCTGGTAGACCACCAGGTCGATAGGCCGGCTGTGCAATCGCAGCAATGCGATCAGCAGACCGGTACTAATGGGTCGAGGGCTTGACGGATTTTTTTGCTTCTTTCCGGCCTAGTGCGGTTTTCAAGCTCCACGGGGGCCGTCTCTACCCATTTCGGTGGCGAGATAGCGAGAGGGAAACACCTCTTCCCATTCCGAACAGAGCCGTTAAGCCTCTCAGCGCCGATGGTACTTGGAGGGCAACCTCCCGGGAGAGTAGGTCGCCGCCGGTCTTTTCTGGAGCCGCCCTTCGGGGCGGTTCTTTTTTTGGCCCCATATGCTCGCTGTGCATGAGCACAGCCACTGACACGACCCTGCAGGACGAGGCCGCGCTCGAGTGGGCGCGGCTGCTCGCGGACGAGGTGGGTCCGCGGCGTCCGACGAGTCCCGCCGAGCGCCGCGCCGCCGAGCTCGTCGCGGACCGGCTCTCCAAGCGCGGGCTGACCGTGGAGCAGCGCGCCTTCGACGCCTATTCGACGTTCGCGCTGCCGTACGGGACCGCGCTGGGGATCGCCCTTCTGGGGATGCCGGCGGCGCGAACGCGGCCGCTCGTGGCTTCGGCTCTGGCCGCCGCGGGTGCCGCCCTGACCTCGGCGGAGGACGGGCTCATCAACCGACCCCTGACGCGGGCCTTCGCCAGGCGCCCGACCCGCAACCTGGTGGCGACGATCGAGCCCGACAAAGAGGCGACGCGCACCGTCTGCCTCGTCTGCCACCTGGACAGCTCGCGCAGCGGCCTGATGTTCCATCGCCGCTTCCTGCCGTTCCTGCACGCCTGGATCGGGGCCCAGGCGGCGGCGTTCGGCATCGCCGTGGCGGGGCCGCTGCTGCGACGGCTGCCGCTCGGACGACGGCTGCTCGCCGGCGCCTACGGGGTGCTGCTCGCCGGCCTTGGGATCCTGATCGAGCGTGAGGTCCGCGGTGCCGACGTCCCCGGCGCCAACGACAACGCAACCGGTGTGGCCGCCGTCGCGAGCCTGGCGAGCGAGCTGCACGAGCAGCCGCTCAGCGAGACTCGCGTGGTCTGCCTCTTCACGGGCTGTGAGGAGGCCGGTGTGCTGGGCGCCGACGCCTTCGTCCGCGAGCTCGAGGGCTCCACCGACGACTGGCGCTCCTGGCTCTTCATCAACTTCGACGGCGTCGGCGCGCCGGCGACGCTGCGCTTCCTACGCCAGGAGGGCGTCCTCAGCAAGTGGCCGGCTGACGCCCACCTGGCGCGTCTCGCGCAGGAGGTCTCCGAGCGCCGGCCGGAACTGGGGCTCGAGGGCACGAACCACAACGCCGGGCTCACCTACGACACGACACCGGTGCTGGCCCGGGGCGGTCGCGCGATCACGCTCAGCACTCAGGACGCGACGATCCCGAACTACCACTCGCCCACGGACACGGTCGAGAACCTGGACCCGTCAGCGCTCGGGCGCGCGATCGAGGTCGGCCGAGAGATGCTGGCCGCGATCGACCGGGGCGAAGCTGACTAACGTCCGGCTTCGCCGTCAGTCGCGACTGCTGCGGCCGCCCTTCACAACCGCTCCGCTCATGGTGCAGCGGCCTTGCAGTCGCTAGGCGGCGAGTCGGTCCTGCACGCCGGCTCGGTCGTGCAGGTGGTGCGGTGCACCCGAGGCGAGGCCGATCGGCCGCCGCTCGCAGTCGCGAACGGGCTCCGGCTCGATGCCGTACTCGCCGAGGGTCGCGAAGTCGATCACCAGGTCGGCCGCGTCGAGCAGCCGCTCTCTTATGTCAATGAGCTTTCCCATGGGCGGGAAGCTATGGATGGCGTCGGACGGAACCCCGCTATTTGCAGGGGAAGTTGCAGGACCTCCCAGGCGGGATATCTTGCCGCAAAGTCGAGTCCACAACCGGGATTGACAAAGGGGCCTGGATGCCACTTGCAGTCACCAACCTGGAGTTCTCGATCTTCCTTCACATCACCGCGGTGGTGGTCGGTTTCGGCTCGACCTTCTCCGAATCCGTGATGTTCCCGGTGGCGATGAGGATGAGCGCGCGCAATCTGCCCTACGTGCACCGCCTGCAGCTCGTGATCAACCAGTTCTTCGCGATTCCGGCCGCCATCGTGGTCGCGGCCACGGGCGTCTACCAGGTGGACAAGTTCAACTTCGACTACGGCGATTTCTGGCTGAGCGCGACGATCACGATCCTGGTCGTGCTCTTCCTGGTCAACATCTTCTTCTTCATCCCGGCCGACCGCAAGCTGCTGCCGATCATCGAGAAGGCGATCGCCGACGCGGGCGAGGGGGAGCTGACGCTCGCTGACCTGCCGCCCACCTACCAGCGCCTGGGGAGGGCGGAGGGGATCGTCGGATCGATCATGGGGATCCTGCTGATCGCGGCGATCTACTTCATGACGACGAAGCCGGGGCTCGGCTGATCTTGCCGGCACGCCGTCCTGTTCCTCCACAGCTCGGGCCCGCAGGGGCCAGGCGAGGGCAGCGAGCCGTTCGCTCGCCGCCTGCGGGAGGAGCTGGGACCGGACTGCGACGTTCGCTTCCCGGTGATGCCCGGCACGGCCGTCGACCCGCACTACGAGGCCTGGCGTGATCGCCTCTCGGCGGAGCTGGAGGCCCTGGAGGGGACTGTGATCATCTTCGGACACTCCCTGGGCGGCTCGGTGGCGTTGAAGTACTGCGCCGAGTCAGGGCTTCGACGAGAGGGTGGCCGGGCCTGGTCCTCGCGGCGACGCCCCGTCTGGGGGACGGAGCGCTGGGAGCGCGAGTGGGCGCTGCCCGAGAGCTGGCCGGGCGAGGGGCGCGCCGCTGCCGCCGACCCTTCTCTTCCACAGCCGCGATGACGAGGTGATTCCGTTCGCGCACCTCGATCGCTGCGCGGAGAGGCTGCCTGAGGCGAGCGTCCACCCGCTCGATGGCTACGGGCATCTCTACGAGAGGGGAGACCTCTCCCAGATCGTCGCGGCGATCCGCTCCCTCTAGCGTCCGCGGCGGCCGAAGCTGTGCGGGGCCGGCAGGGAGGCGGCCAGCTCCGCCATCGCCGCCTCGCGGACCCCGTCGAAGCCGCGCTTGGAGAGGCCGACCGCTGAAGGGCCCGCCATCGCGTTATGCGAGGGTGGGCGATAGCGCAACCGTTGAGAGGCGGGATCCCGCCCGGTCTCCTTGTGCACGGGCGGCTCGAGCTCGCGGATCCGCGGGTGCGCGACCACCCTAGGTGGCAGCTCGTCGGTGCTGAGGCGATCGATCCGGGTGACCAGGACGTTGGTGGTGCCCTCGCGGTGCTCGAGCTTGCCGGCCGCCAGGACGAAGCCCGAGGTCCTCACCGCCAGGCGATAGCGCTCCACCACCGGAGGAGGCACGATCAGGTTGATCGTGCCCCGCTCGTCCTCGAGCAGCATGAAGACGACGCCGTTGGCGGTCGCCGGACGCTGGCGGGCGACGACCATCCCCGCCACCCTCACACTAGCGCCGTCCCGGGTCCGCCCGAGCCCCTCGCTGGCGAGGAGGTCGGAGGACAGGTTGCCTCGGATCAGCTCCATTGGGTGGCGGCCCAGAGTCATCCCGGTCGTCCGGTAGTCGGCCACGATCCGCTCCCACGGCCCGAGCTGCGGCAGTGGCGGGGTCGGGGATCCGTCCAGCGGAAGAGCAAGCTGCGCCCCGTCGTCGGTGCGGGCGGCGCGAGCCGAGCCTCCCACCTCCCAGAGCGCGGGTCGCCGCAGCTCCACGTCCGGATCCGGGGTCAGGTCTTGCATGCCGACTTCTGTCGTCAATGCAAGACCTGACCCCTGGTGGACCAGGCCGTCGCAGGCGCCGGCCCAGGCGAACCGCTGCAGCGCCGCCGCACCCGCCCCTGAGCGCCCGGCGAGGTCCGAGATGCTCCGGTAGGAGCCGCCGCGCCGGCGCTCGTCGATCACGGCGACGGCGTCGATCTCGGCCACCTCCGCGACGTACCCGAGGCCGATCCGGACGGGCGGATTCCCCGCCGAGCCGGCGGCCGCGCCCGTCGTCTCGACCCGGCAGTCCAGCTCGCTGACGTTGACGTCCGGAGAGAGGATCTCGATGCCGCGCCGCTGCGCCTCGTGGACCAGCGCATCGGGCGGATAGAAGCCCATCGGCTGCTCGTTGAGCAGCGCGCAGAGCAGCTCCGGCCCGTAGTGGACCCGCAGCCAGGTCGACTGGTAGGCGAGCAGTCCGAAGGCGGCGGAATGCGACTTGGGGAAGCCGAAGCCGGAGAAGCCCTCGATCTGGCCGTAGACCCGTTCCGCCACCTCGCGCGAGACTCCGCGCCCGACCGCGCCCTCGATGAACCGCTCTCGGTAGCGCTCCATCGCCGCCTGCGAGCGCTTGCGGCTCATCGCCCGCCGCAGTCCCTCGGCCTCGCCGACCGAGAAGCCGGCGAGCGCCATCGCCACCTCGAGCACCTGGTCCTGGAAGACGATCGCGCCCAGCGTGTCCCGGAGCACCGGCTCGAGCGACGGATGCTCGTAGGGGATCTCATAGGAGGGATCCGCCCGCAGCCGCTTGCGCCGCTCGATGTAGGGATGGACGGCACCACCCTGGATCGGCCCGGGCCGCACCAGAGCGACCTGGACCGTCAGGTCGTCGAGGTTCTCCGGCAGCGTGCGGGGGAGCATCTGCATCTGCGCCCGGCTCTCGATCTGGAAGACGCCGGTGGTCTCGGCGCGCTGGATCGCCGACCAGACCTGCTCGTCGTCGAGGGGCACGTGCGAGAGGTCGATCCGTTCGCCGCGGGTGCGCGCGATCTCGTCGACGCAGCGCTCGACCGCCGACAGCATCCCGAGCCCCAGCAGGTCGATCTTCAAGAAGCCCGCATCCGCGCAGGAGTCCTTGTCCCACTGCACGATCTGCCGGCCCTCCATCGCCGCGGGCTGCACGGGGCAGAGCTCGATCAGCGGGGTGGTCGAGATCACCATGCCGCCGGGGTGCTGGGAGATGTGGCGGGGGAGGCCGGCGATCTCCGGCAGCAGCTCGGCGAGCGCCCGCCAGCGAGGAGAGCGGGCGCGCAGCTTGCCCAGGGTCTCCTCCATCCGAGCCCAGGCATCGCGACTCGCCTCATAGACGTCCACCGTCCTGGCGAAGCGCTCGACCTCGCCGAGGGGAAGCCCCAGCGCCTTGCCGAGGTCGCGGATCGCGCCACGCGCCCGGTAGGTGGCGAAGGAGGCGACCAGCGCCGATCGCTCCGGCCCGTATCGCTCGTGCACCCGCGGGATCAGCTTCTCGCGGATGTCCCGGGGGAAGTCGAGGTCGATGTCCGGGACCTCGGTCAGCTCCTCGTTCAGGAAGCGACCGAGGAAGAGGTCGTTCTTCACCGGGTCGATGTGGGAGAGGCCGGTCAGGTAACAGACCAGCGAGCTGACGCTGGAGCCCCGGCCGCGCCCAGGCGGCAGCAGCCTCCGCGCGGAGTCCGGGCCGCGGACCTCGGCAGCAACCTCGCGGGCGAGCTCCAGCATGTCCTGGTGGAGCAGGAAGAAGCCGGAGAGGCGCAGCTCCCTGATCAGGGCCAGCTCCTCCTCCAGGCGCCGCTCGGCCTTGGCGCGATGAGGCGTCCCCTCGTAGCGGTGGGTCAGGCGCAGGCGGCAAAGCTCGGCAAGGCGGCGATCGGCCCCTTCGTCCTCAGCGCCGGGATAGCTGTAGCCGATCTCCCGGGTGAGATCGAAGCGCAGGCGCTCGGCGAGCCTCGCCGTCTCGGCGACCGCCTCGGGGTGATCGCGGAAGCGGGTAGCCGCTCGATCGTCCGAGAGGAGGGCGGAGGTGGAGTTGCCGCGTCGCAGCGCCTCGGTCTCGTCCAGGGTCGCTCCCAGCCGCACCGCCACCATCGCGTCCTGGAGGGGAAGGCGGGAGCGCTCATGGGCGTGGGCATCGCCGGTCGCCACGGCGGGGACGCCGAGCCGTTCCGCCAGCGAGGCGAGCCAGCGGTTGCGCGAGCGGTCGTGGCGCCAGAGGGGGCGCTGCAGCTCGATCCGGAAATGGTCGGGGCCGAAGGCGCGCAGCAGCCGCCGGGCGAGATAGGTCGCGCCGGCCGGATCCCCGCGCTCCCAGCTGCCCGCCACCGCTCCGTCGCGGGCGCAGCCCGAGAGACAGACCAGCCCCTCGGTGTGGTGCTCGAATTCATCGATCTCAATTGAGGGCGGGAGCGCCTCTCTCATGCCGGGGCCCTCTCTGGTCCCGCGGTGCGCCTCGGTGATCAGCCGGCAGAGGCTCGCCCAGCCCCTCGCCTCCTCGACCAGCAACGTGACGTGGACCGGGCGCGGCATCCGCCTCGGCACCTCCACGGTCAGCTCGCAGCCGATGATGGAGCGGACGCCGACCCCTTTGCAGGCGTGAGCGAACTCCATCGCCCCGCAGACGTTGTCGTGGTCGGTCAGCGCCAGGGCCTCGTGGCCGAGCTCGGCCGCGGTGGCCGCCAGCTCGGCCGGGTCGGAGGCGCCGTCCAGGAAGGAGTACGCCGTGTGGCAGTGCAGCTCCGCGTACATCAATCCCGCTGGCGGAACCAGCGGCCCGAGTTGGGCTCGCAGAAGACGACGACGTCGCTGCCGTCCTCCAGCACCAGCTCGAAGTAGCGCCTTTGCAGGGGTTTTTGAGTCCACCAGCCGTCCTCGACGAGCCACTCCTCGCGGACCGAGGTGACCGCGAGACGGCCGACCGCGCGCGGCGTCCCGTCCGCTCCCACCTGGACCGGGACCGGCCAGGGCTTGTTGACCCGGCCTGGTCTCATCACGGCTCTTCAGGGAACGGCATCAACACTTCGCGGCGTTCG
Organism: uncultured Solirubrobacterales bacterium; assembly: GCA_963747425.1. Lineage (GTDB taxonomy): Bacteria > Actinomycetota > Thermoleophilia > Solirubrobacterales > 70-9 > DASUPK01. The sequence continues at coordinate 256,379 of CAVVFJ010000001.1, read as the reverse complement.
GGCACCCGCGACTCCGGATCGACCTCGAGCACCCGCAGCAGCGAGTCGGCGCCGGCGGCGGAGCGGGTCTGGCGGACCGCCTCGGAGATGCGCCTGCGCCGCTGCTCATCGGGGCTCGACAGGGACAGCTGCTCGCCGGTCTCCGGCCCCAGCGCCACCGCCTCCAGCCGCAGCGTCGCCGCCGGGGCCGGGAGCAGGGCGAGGTGGGGGAGGAGGGCGTCGGCGAGCCGGGACCGGTCCGCGCCGGCGCGCCGCAGCGCGACCTGGCGCCGCCAGCCCCCGCCGGCTGCGAGCCGGGCGGAGAGGCGCAGCGTCCGGAGCGTCCTGCCGCGGCGAGCGCCGTGGGCGAGCAGTCGGGAGATCAGCAGCTCCAGCGCCCTTTCCAGCTGCTGGCCGGAGACGGCCTCGGGCAGCTCGAGCTCGACCGCGATCGCCTCGCGCACCGGCCTCGGCCGCAGCGGATCGTCCTCGCCGCGCGCCAGCCTTCGCGCGCGCAGGCCGAGCCGCCCGAAGCGATCGGCGACCGCGTCGCGCGGCAGCCCCGCGAGCAGGCCGAGAGTGGAGATCCCGAGCCGCTCGAGCTCGTTGGGGAGGTCGTCCGCCTCCTGATCTCCGTCTCCGCCCAGACGGCCGCAGAGCAGCGAGACGGGCAAGGGCTCGAGGAAGTCCGCGGCGCCTCCATCGGGAACGATGCCGTTCGAGCCCGCCGCCACATAAGCGCAGAAGCGTCCGGGGCCCGCGCCAAGGCGGACCTTGTCGAGCTGCTGACGGACGCGCTTCAGCACGCCCTCGACCCCTCCCCAGAGGGGACTCAGGCCGCCCGCCTCGAAGAACGCCTCGCCGGCGCGGGCGGACTCGACCTGCGCCCCGATCCCCTCCAGCCGCCGCAGCGCATCCTCCCAGGAGCGCTCGGCGCGCTCTGGATCCGGGGGGATCAGGGCGAGCTCGGGGCAGCGCGAGAGCGCCTCGCCCATCCTCATCCCCGCCCGCAGCCCGAAGCGCTCCGCCGGCTCGGAGACCTCGCCGATCAGTTGCGCGGCGCCGGGCTCGGGGGCCAAGGCGGCGGGATGCGCCAGGGTCTCGCGGTTTCCTGAAGTGGCTGCGATCAGCCGGAAACGGGGGACCAGGGCGCATGTGACGGGCATCGAACATATGTTCGTATACCCGCGCTCAAAGGTCAAGGAAAGAGCGGAGTACTCTCCGACAGATGGCGAAGCGAGAGCCGACCACGGAAGAGCTGCGCCGTCTCCAGCACGATCGGGCTACCGAGGAGCACGAGGCGATCCCCAACTCGCTGACCCCGGACGAGGAGCGCCAGCACCGACGCCGCGCCGAGAAGTCCGCCTATCTGGAGCGCATGCTCGCCAAGCGAGAGCGCTCGGAGCGGCGCGACTGACCGCTCGAGCCAGTGCAGGTCCGGCGGCGGTTTTTGTGGCCGCCGTTTATGTCGCCCTGAGCGTGATGGCACTCGCCGGCTGCGGGTCCTCCTCGGATCAGGGCACCACGATCCCCGGCAACGCCGATGCCGACGCGGTCCAGGTGGTCAAGGGCTGGGCGGACGAGCTGCGAGCCGGCGACATCTCGGCGGCGAGCGATCGCTTCGCAATCCCCGTCGTCGTTCAGAACGGGACCGCACCTCTGCAACTCGCCAACCGCCGGCAGGTGGAGCTCTTCAATCAGTCCCTGCCCTGCGGGGCGAAGCTGACCGCGGCGACCTCCTCCGGCAAGTACACGATCGCGACCTTCGTTCTGACAGAGCGGCCCGGTCCGGGCGAGTGCGGCAACGGCGTCGGGGAGGCGGCCAAGACCGCCTTCGTGATCCACGACGGGCACATCACCGAGTGGCGGCGCGTCGTCGATACGGAGCCGACCGGGCCGACCAGCACGGCACCCGTCATCTGATCCGCTCGATCACCGCGTCCGTGAACTCGGTGGTGCTCGCGTGCCCCTTCAGGTCCGTGGTGCGGATGCCGGCCGCCGCCGTCTCCAGCACGCTCTCGTAGATGGCGCGCGAGGCCTCGTGCGCGCCGCCGACTCCAGCCACGCCGGCGTAGTGGAGGACCGCGGCCGCAGCCAGGATCATCCCCATCGGATTCGCGATGTCCTTCCCCTCCAGGGCGGGGGCGGTCCCGTGCGGCGCCTCGCTCATCGCCACGCGCACCCGCAGGTCGTCGTCCAGCGCGAGCAGGACCGACTCGGCGCCGGCGATCGATCCATACAGCGGCAGGACCAGGTCGGAGAGCAGGTCGCCGTCGCGGTTGAGGCTGGGGATCACGAGCGGCGCGTCGGCGCGGCCGGTGAGCAGCCCGGCGTAGGTGGCGTCGATCAGCAGGGGCTCGTAGGCGACCTCCGGGTGGCGCTCGGCCGCCGCGTCCATCTCCTCCTTCAGCATGCCCTCGTAGACCGGGCTGACGGTCCACTTCGGCCCGCCGTAGACCCGGCCGTCGATCTCCTGCGCCGTCCGGAACGCGTATTCGGCCACCGCGCGGCAGTTCGATCGATGGATCACCTCGGTGCGCTGGGCGACCTCGTCTCCATCCTCGGGACGGCGTGACTCCTCGGCGCCGTAGGCGTCCTCCACGGCCATCCGGACCACCGAGATCGGATGATGGATCCCGGCGACGGGGCTGACGCCCGGGATGCGGCGGCCGGTCCGCACGATCACCTTGCCGTCGACCGCCTCGCGGATCAGGCGGTTCGGGCTGCCGACGTCGTCGGCGCCCTCCGGCGTGATCGTCGCGGCCTTGATCCCGAAGCCGGCCTCCGCCATCGCCTCGGCCGCCTCGGTGCAGATCTCGTTCTCAGTCCGGCGGCGGCTCTCGAGCGAGAGATCGAACCGCTGGAGGTCGACCTCCAGGCCGATCACGTCCGGGTCGATCACCCGCAGCGCCTGCTCGAGCAGCTCCTGCCCGGTCTGATCGCCCTCGAGCACGACTATGCGCAGAGCCGCCATCGCGTGCATTATGCGAGGGTGCTTGAGGCGAAGCCGAGAGCAACCCGTTTGATGTCGTTATGAACGAGAGCTGCACCTGGTGTGGAGCGGAGGTCGAGCCCGACGACGGCTTCCGCGCCTACGAACCAGCGGGAGAGCGGCGGGCGGTGTTCTGCCGGCTCGAGCACGTCATCCCCTGGTCGATCCAGGGCGCGCACTGGGACGCGGGAGAGTTGACTGAGCCGCCCTCGCTGGACGAGGGAGCCACCAGCTGCTCCCACTGCGACGCCGAGCTCACGGACGCACACGTCCTGCTCGTCCGCCATCGCGGCGAGCACCGGGTCGTGGACGCCTTCTGCTCGGTCGATCACATGACCGAGTGGGCGAAGGCCGGAGGGCGATGGGGGTGATGGCGGATTTTGCGCGGTTCCGGAAACGGGCCGAATCAGCCGATCGCCGCAAAACGCGGGATCTCGCGTTTTCACCCCATTGACGTCGCTGTTGCAGACGCTAGGGTGCCCGCACTTGAACAAGACAGGTTGATCGCAAGGTCAATCAGGTCAGTTCAAACAGAGACGGCCCGGGAAACCGGGCCGTTTCGCTTTCTGCAGAGGAGCAGGCCTTTTTTCCGCAGATTGCGAAAACGTCCGTTTACAGGCCCTTGACTTCGCCGTTGCGAGGCGTAGGGTGCTTCCTAACGGGACAAGGGAAACCTTGTTCCCAGAGAAGGCCCAGGAAACTGGGCCTTCTCGCTATTTCTGGGCCGGTTTCTTCCCCGCCGGTTTAGCGGATCCGACGGCCTTAACGCCTTGCTGGGCCTTGTGGCCGGCTTTCCTCGGAGCCTTCGGCGGCTTCGCGAACGCCAGGATCAGCGGCGCCACGAGGTTCGGCTTCTCGACGTTGGGGGAGTGGCCCGCGCCGGGGATCAGATGCGTCTGGGCGCCGGGCACCTGCCGGTAGCGAGCTATCGCGGCCTGGGGGTCGTAGATCTGATCCTCAGCTCCGAAGATGACGAGCAGCGGGACGTGCAACGCCGCGAGCCGCTGGTCGAGTGGGCTCTCATCCACATAGTCCTGCTCGGCGTCGAGGGTCTCCTTGAGGGAGGTGTAGGTCATCGCGCGCAGGTCGTCGACGGGCTGGTCGGGATTGTCGAAGCCGCTCGAGATGTTGTAGCCCGGCGCGAATGCCTGGTCGTACTCGCTGCGGACCATGGAGGCCGGCGCGACCTGCACCAGCCGCGCCATCGCCTGACCGATCACCGGCCACATGCTGAGGTGCTCGCCCAGCGATTCGTGCTCGAAGCCGTCGTCGGGCGACTGGTCGACGATCAACGATCCTGGAAGCGAGCTGAGGGCTCTGCTCGGCGACCGCGACCGCGACGCTGGCGCCGAGTGAATGGCCAACCACCGTTGCGCCGACCACGTGCAGCTTTGCGAGCGCCTCGGCGATCGCGCTCGCCTGGTCGTCCATCGAGTACCCGGACCCCGGCTTGTCCGACCCGCCCATCCCGAGCAGGTCGATGCGGATGACTCGATGGTCCTGCTCCAGGAGGGGCGCGAGGTTGTCCCACCAGTCCATCGAGCAGGTCGCGCAGTGGAGCAGGACGATTGGATTACCCGGCCGCGGTGTTTGTGGCGGCCGATCATGTGAGTCACCCTGGTCCAGCACCTGGAGCGTGCCGCTCGAGGTGTCCACGAGCTGTGCTCCCTCGTCCCGCACGTGAGCGGCCTTGGTCTCGTTGGAGACGACCAGGGCGTTGAGCAGGAGGAGGACGATGAGCCCGCCGAGGATCCCCAGCGTGATCTTGAGCCAGCGGCTCACAGGCCGAGGTCGTCCGAGCGCTCGGCCAGCGCCTCGATGATCAGCGCGATGTGCTCGTCCTGATCGACGCCGAGCTCATCGATCCCCCTCTGGACCTCGTCGCGATTGACGGCTGCCGCAAACGACGGCTGCTTCAGCTTCTTCTTCACTGACTTCGGCTTCATGCCCTCGATGCCGGTGGGGCGCACCAGGGCACAGGCCGCGACGAACCCGGAGAGCTCGTCGACCGCGTAGAGCGTCTTCGCCATACGGGTCTCGCGGGGGACTCCCATGAAGTCCGCGTGCCCGGCGACGGCGGCGATCACGTCCTGCGGGTAGCCGCGCTCCTCCAGCTCCTTGATCGCGTAGCGCGGGTGACCGGTGTCGAGGTCCGGATAGCGCTCGTAGTCGAGGTCGTGAACCAGCCCGGTGACGGCGTAGAGCTCCTCGTCCTCATCCCATTTGCGGGCATAAGCGCGCATCGCCGCCTCGACGCCGAGCAGGTGCTTTCGCAGCGAGTCGGACTCGATCCACTCGCAAACGAGCTGCCATGCATCCTCTCTTGAGAGAACCGCCATGCGGCTGGCTACTCTAGGCGCCGTGGAGAAGTTCATCATCCAGGGCGGCGTTCCGCTCTCGGGAGAGATCGCGCCGGCGGGCAACAAGAACGCTGCGCTCCCGATCCTCGCCGCCTGCCTGCTCACCGACGAGGAGCTCGTGATCCGCAACGTCCCGCGGATCCGGGACGTCGAGTCGATGCTCGGGCTGCTCGAGCGACTCGGCGTCAAGGTGGCCTGGACCGGTGAGAACGAGGTCCGGCTGCAGGCCGAGAGCATCGCCGACACTGAGGTCGACGAGGAGCTCGCCAACCGGATCCGAGCTTCCTTCCTGGTCGCCGGACCACTGCTCGCCCGCTGCGGCGAGGTGAAGATGCCGCCACCGGGCGGGGACACGATAGGCCGCCGGCGCCTGGACGCACATCTCGACGCCTTCCGCGACCTCGGCGCCAAGATCGATGGAGACCAATGGATCGAGCTCTCGGCTCCGCCGGACGGCCTGAAGCCGAAGCGAATCTTCATGGACGAGCCCTCGGTGATGGGCACCGAGAACGCCCTGCTGGCCGCCGCTCTGACGGAGGGTCCGACCACGATCGCCAACGCCGCCTCCGAGCCGCACGTCCAGGATCTGGCGCGCCTGCTCTGCAAGATGGGGGCGGAGGTCGACGGGATCGGCTCCAACGTGATGACGGTCCACGGCGGCGACAAGCTGTCCGGCGCCGAACACGACGTCTGTCCCGACCACATCGAGATCGCCAGCTTCATGGCTCTGGCGGCCGCGACGAGCGGCGAGCTGCGCATCCGCGAGGTAGTGGAGGAGGACCTGGAGGGAATCCGCCGTCACTTCCGGCGGCTGGGCCTCCAGACGATGCTCGAAGGAGGGGACCTCCTGGTGCCGCCAAACCAGCCGCTCACCATCCGTGACGACCAGGGCGACGCGATCCCGAAGATCGACGACGGCCCCTGGCCGGCCTTCCCGGCGGACCTCACCTCGATCGCGCTCGCGCTCGCCACGCAGGCGGACGGGACGATCGTGATCCACGAGAAGATGTTCGAGAACCGGCTGTTCTTCGTCGACAAGCTCGTCGCGATGGGCGCTCGGATCCACCTCAGCGATCCCCACAGGGCGGTCGTCAGTGGTCCGAGCCGTCTTCATGGCGCTCGACTGGAGAGCCCGGACATCCGCGCCGGCATGGCGATGCTCATCGCGGCACTGGCCGCGCAGGGCACCTCGGAGATCGGCAACGTCGCTCAGATCGACCGCGGCTACGAGCGGATCGACGTGCGACTACGCGATCTGGGCGCCCGCATCGAGCGGGTCGCCTCAGAGCGCGTGCCTGCTTAGGCCGGAATCAGACCGAATAGGCGTTGTGGAGCTCGGTGAACTTCGGCTCCGGAGGGGCGTCCGGTGCGTCGTCGCCGAGCGCCTCAGCCATTCCCGGCCCGAGCCGCGACTCGGCGAACGCGCCAAACGCATCCGCCGACTCCCAGATGTCGAGAATCTTCAGCGTGTCGCCATCGAAACGAGCGCTGTGGGCGATCAGCCCGTCGGGTGGATCTCCCTTCGGATTGAGCGCCGCATCGACGGCGTCGTACTGATCCGGGGTCACCTGCATCTCCAGCTCCATGAATACAGCCATTCCTTCTCCTCCTCGTATAGGGGTGGCGGGTCGGTCCTGGTCAAGCCTGCCGCAAGTCGTAGATCTCGCGGATCTCGGGCTCCCCAGCCTGCGGTGCGTCCGGGTTCACCTCGGCGATCGCCGGGATCAGCTTGTCCTGGACAAAGCTCTGGAAGGCCTCGGCGGACTCCCAGACGTCGATCGACTTCATCTTGCCTCCCCCCAAATCAGCGGCGGCGTGCAGGATCGCTCCCTCGGGCGTACTCTCGCCGAGCTTCTCGTTCACCTGGTCGTACTCCTCGGGTGTCGCCTCGAACTCCTGGATCACAACTACGGCCATCTTTCCTCCTCCGCTCGGGTGGCGCACTGATCCTATTCCCACGAACCTTGCAGCCTGTTAAGGGCCGGGAAGCGATGATGGGCAGACGATGATCCACCCGATCCCACCAGGAACCCGGGACATCCTCCCGGACGAGATGCGCGAGCTCCGCGCTCTCCAGGCGACCCTGATCGAGGTCTTCGAGCGCTTCGGCTACGGCCAGGTGGCGACGCCGACGCTCGAATACGACGAGGTGCTGCAGAGGGGCGAGGGCCGCAGTGGGGTCGGCGCCTACCGCTTCTTCGACGAGCGCGGCGAGCTCCTCGCATTGCGCTCGGACATGACGATCCCGATTGCTCGCCTGGTCGCCACGCGCTTCGCCGACGCGCAGCCGCCACACCGCTTCTCCTACGTCGGCAACGCCTACCGGATCGTCCGGCCGCAGCGCGGCCAGGTCCGGCAGTTCCTCCACGCCGGAATCGAGCTGCTCGGCTCACCGGCGCCGGAGGGCACCGTGGAGGTGCTCGAGGTGCTGAGCGCCTCCCTGGACGCGGTCGGGCTGAACCGCGCCGTGCTTGGACTCGGCGACGCCGACCTCTTTCGCCAGTTGCTCACCGAGCTGGGCGTGGAGGGAGAGCATCGCGCTCGCATCCTCGACCGTTTGGCGGAGCACAACCTCGTCGGGCTGGAGATGGCGGTCGATGACGTCGACGGGCTCGACGCGCATGGGCGCGAGACGCTGCTGCGGCTTCCGGGCCTGCGGGGCGGGGCGGAGGTTCTGGACCAGGCCCGCGAGCTGGGCGGGACCGCAGTCGAGCGTGCTGCGCAGCGACTCCAGGCCACATATGACCTTCTGGTGGATCGCGGCGTCGCCGGTCGCGTGCAGCTCGACCTCAGCCTGCTGCGCGACCTCGGCTACTACACCGGCGCGATCGTCGAGATCTACGACCCCGCGCTCGGCCACATCCTCGGCGGCGGTGGCCGCTACGACGACCTGGTCGGCCGCTACGGCAGCCCGATGCCCGCCGCCGGGTTCGGCCTCTACCTGGAGCGGGTGCACCTCGCCCAGATGGAGGAGGAGCGTCTTGGTGGAGAGGGACAGGGATGAGCCCGCCGACCGTTGAAGCGCCGCGCGCCCGCCTGGGCGGGCCGCTCAAGCTGGCGATCCCGAGGGGCGCCCTCTGGGGCGAGACGCTCGACGCCCTCGACCGGGTTGGGATCGACACCGCTGAGATGCGCGGCGACTCGCGCTCATTGATCTTCAACTCGAACGAGTTGAGCCTGGTGACGATGCGGCCCTCCGACGTCCCGACCTACGTCGAGGCGGGCGCCGCCGACCTGGGGATCACCGGCAAGGACGTCCTGCTCGAGCACGCAGACCGGATCGTCTACGAGATCCTCGACCTCGGCTACGGGGCCTGTCGCATGGTCCTGGCGGGCCGCGAGGGCGACGAGAGCCTCGGCGAGACCGAGAGGCGCCTCGGCGGGATGCGGATCGCGACCAAGTACCCGCGGATCGCGGAGCGCTACTTCGAGGAGACCGGGCGCCAGGCCGAGGTGGTCGAGGTGAAGGGCTCGGTGGAGCTGGCCCCGCTGGTCGGATTGGCCGACGGGATCGTGGACCTGGTCGCCACCGGCCGCACCCTGGAGGAGAACGGCCTGGAGATCCGCGAGGAGATCGCCTCGTCGACCGCGAGGCTGGTCGCCAACCGCATCTCCCACAAGCTGCGCGCGGCCGAGGTCGACGACCTGGTGGAGCGCCTGCGCCCGGAGAAGAGCAAATGAAGGTTCAGCGCTTCGAATGGGACGGGCAGGATCCCCGCGGCCTGGCCGCCGAGGTCCGGGCCCTGCAGCCCGCGCTCGGAGAGGTGAGCGATCCCGTCGCGGAGATCATCGCCGAGGTTCGCGCGGGCGGGGATGCGGCGGTGGCCGAGATCGAGGCGCGGTTCGGCGACGGGCCCGTGGTCCCCGACACCTTTCGCCAGCCCGACGAGGCCGTCGATACTGCCGCCTCACGGCTCGATCCCGATCTGGTTGCGGCCCTCGAGGCCGCCGCCGCCAACATCCGGGCCGTTGCGGGGGCCCAGCTCTCAGAGGACCGCGAGGTCGGGCTCCCGCAGGGACAGACGGTCTCTCTGCGGGAGGTCCCTGTCGGCTCGGCTGGGATTTACGCCCCGGGCGGGGCGGCGGCCTACCCCTCGACCGTGCTGATGGGCTGCATCCCGGCGAAGGTCGCCGGCGTCGGGCGAGTCGCTCTGGCCACGCCGCCGACCGGAGGCGAGGTCCCGGACGTGATCCTCGCCGCCGCTGCGATCGGCGGGGCCGACGAGGTCTACGCCGTCGGCGGGGCCCAGGCGATCGCGGCGCTCGCGCTTGGCACCGATCGGATCGCCCCTGTCGACGTGATCGCCGGCCCCGGCAACCGCTACGTCCAGGAGGCGAAGCGGCAGCTCGCCGGGGAGGTGGGCATCGACGGGATCGCGGGCCCGTCGGAGCTGATGGTGATCGCCGGCGACACCGCCAATGCCGACTGGATCGGTCTCGATCTCTGCGCCCAGGCGGAGCACGGGCCTGACGGCCTGCTGGTCGCGGCGGCGGTCGAGAGCGTGATCCTCGATGCCATCGAGGAAAGCGCCGCCAAGGTCGCCGATGAGCACGGCATCTCCGCCGGCACCGCGCTCGCCCTCGTCGCCGTCCCGGACACGGAAGCCGGAGTGACGCTCGCCAACGCGATCGCGCCCGAGCACCTGGAGATCCTCACCGAGGACGCCGAGCTGCTGGCGGACACCGTCACCACCGCCGGCTGTGTGTTCGTCGGCGAGCGGAGCGCGACCGCCTTCGGCGACTACGCGGCCGGCTCGAACCACGTGCTTCCCACCGGCGGCGCCGGGCGCTTCCAGGGGCCGCTCGGCCCGGGCGCATTCAGGCGGAGGATCGCGACACTCGAGATCACGCAGGGCGCAGCCCGGGAGCTCGCCCCGACGGTCGCTACATTGGCCCGCGCCGAGGGCTTTCCGCTGCATGCGGACTCGGCCGAGGCCCGGACAAAGGAATAGGGGATGGCCCGCACAGCAGAGATCAAGCGCGAGACCAAGGAGACCAAGGTCGAGCTGCGCCTGAACCTGGACGGCGGCGAGGCCAAGATCTCGACCGGAGTCGGCTTCCTGGATCACATGCTGGAGCTGCTCGCGCGCCATGGGCGACTCGGCCTGGAGGTCGAGGCATCCGGCGACCTCCAGACGGGCGCCCACCACACCACCGAGGACGTCGGGATCTGCCTGGGCCAGGCGATCGACGAGGCGCTTGGCGATCGTGCCGGGATCCGCCGATACGGCTCCGCGCTGGTGCCGATGGACGAGGCCCTGGGCGAGTGTGCGATCGACATCTCCGGGCGGCCGTTCTGCGCCTTCGACGCCGAGCTGCCGGAGGTGACGATCGCAGGATTCGACTCCGAGCTGACCGAGGAGTTCTTCCGCGCCGTCTCCAACAACTCCAAGATGACGCTCCACCTCTGGGTGCGGTCGGGATCGAATGCGCACCACATGATCGAGGCCGCCTTCAAGGCCTTTGCCCGCGCGCTACGCGTGGCGGTCTCGATCGACCCGGACGAGAGCGGTGTGCCGTCGACGAAGGGCACCCTGACCGAATGACCAGGATCGCGATCCTGGACTACGGGATGGGCAACCTCCGCTCGGTCGAGAAGGCCCTCGAGCGGGTGGGAGCGGAGGCCCAGATCACCTCGGATCCCGAGCGGGTCGAGTCCGCAGACGGCGTGATCCTCCCGGGGGTCGGCGCCTTCCCGAGGGCCATGGAGAGGGTGGTGGAGATCGGGCTCGACCGGCTGGTCGCCGGCCGGATCGAGGCCGAGACGCCCGTGCTCGGCATCTGCCTCGGCCTCCAGCTCCTCTTCGAGTCCTCCGTGGAGAACGAGGGCGCGAGCGGGCTCTCGCTGCTCGGCGGGATCGTCGCCCCGCTCGAGGCGAACGGCTACAAGGTCCCGCACATCGGCTGGTCGCCGGTCCGCTGGGAGCACTCCTCGAGGCTCACCGAGGGTCTCGGCGAGGAGACGCCGTTCTACTTCGTCCACTCCTTTGCGCCGCGCCCCGCAAGCGAGGGCGATCTGCTCGGCACCGCCGCATACGGTGAGCGCTTCGCCTGCGCGGTGGAGCGGCCGCCCCTCTACGGCGTGCAGTTCCACCCCGAGAAGTCGAGCGCCGCCGGGCTGGGGCTGCTGGCGAACTTCGTCCGTATCTGCACTTGATCCTCTACCCGGCGATCGACATCCGCGACGGCAGGGCCGTCAGGCTGATCCAGGGCGACTACGAGCAGGAGACGGCCTACGACGACGATCCTGTCGTCGCCGCTCGCCGCTGGGTGGACGGCGGTGCTCGCTGGCTGCACGTCGTGGATCTCGACGGCGCCCGCGCCGGCGAGCCGGTGAACCTCGAGCACGTGCGGCGCATCGTCGCCGCGGTCCCGGTCCCGGTGCAGCTCGGTGGCGGCCTTCGCGACTCCAAGAAGGTGGAGGAGGCGATCTCCTCCGGCGCTGAGAGGATCGTGCTGGGGACCGCCGCGGTCCGCGACCCCGATCTCGCCGCGGCGATCGCCGACGCTCACGGTGACCGCGTCGTCGTCTCGGTCGACTCCCGCTCCGGGAAGGTCGCGGCGGAGGGCTGGACGGAGGCCTCGGACCTCGGCACCTCGGAGGTGATCGCGGCGCTCGCCGATCGGGGCGTTCGCCGGTTCGTCTATACGCCGGTGGACGTCGACGGCCTGATGGAGGGCCCGGACCTCGACTCGCTTCGCGAGGCCGCCAAGGCGACCGACGGCGAGCTGATCTACTCGGGCGGCGTCGGATCGCTCGACGATCTGCGCGCCCTTGCGGGGCTCGGCGTCGACAACCTCGGCGGGGTGATCGTCGGCCGCGCCCTCTACGAGGAGCGCTTCACCATCGCCGAGGCGCGGGCGATCCTCGAGCCATAGGATTCGCCGCATGGGGAGGCTCTTCGGCCCGTTCTTCGTCTTCGCGGGAGTCATGCACTTCGTCAAGACCCGCTGGTACGAGCGGATCATGCCGCCGTACCTCCCGCGCCACCGCGAGCTCGTCTACGTCAGCGGCGTCGCGGAGATCGCTGGTGGGTTGGCGACCATGCACCCGGCGACACGCAGAGCCGGGAGCCTCTGGTCCATCGCCACGCTGGTCGCGGTCTTCCCGGCCAACCTTCACATGGCGCTGCAGCCCGAGAAGTACGAGAAGGGCGTCCCGGGGGGCCGCAACGCGCTCTACGCACGCCTGCCGGTGCAGCTCCTGTTCATCGCCTGGGCCTACGCCGCGGGCGACTGGGACTGAGCACGGCCTACGCTTAGGAGAGGGTGCACCGGAAGCGAAGCTGAGGAGCAACCCGATTAATCATGGTCCTGAAGCGAGTGATCCCCTGCCTCGACGTCGACGATGGCCGCGTCGTCAAGGGCACCAACTTCGTCGACATCCGTGACGCCGGCGACCCGGTCGAGCTCGCCGAGCGCTACGACGCCGAGGGCGCCGACGAGCTCGTCTTCCTGGACATCACGGCGTCGCACGAGAGCAGGGACACGATCGTCGAGCTGGCCCGCCGGACGGCCGACAACGTCTTCATCCCCTTCACGATCGGCGGCGGCATCCGCTCGGTCGAGGACGCCCAGGCGGTGCTCGATGCGGGTGCCGACAAGGTCTCGGTCAACTCGGCGGCCCTGGATCGCCCCCAGCTGATCTCGGACCTGGCGGAGGTATTCGGCTCCCAGTGCGTCGTGATCGCGATCGACGCGAAACGCCGCGGCGCGGGGGACGAGTCGGAGACCTGCCAGGCGCCACCCGGTCACTTCGGAGACGCCGAGTGGGATGTCTACGTCCACGGCGGCCGCACCAAGGTCGAGGGCCGCGAGGCCGTCGCCTGGGCGCAGGAGGCGACCGAGCTCGGGGCCGGCGAGGTCCTGCTCACCAGCATGGACCGCGACGGGACCACCGACGGATATGACCTGGAGCTGACGCGGGCGGTTTCCGAGGCCGTCAGCGTTCCGGTCATCGCCTCGGGAGGCGCCGGCGAACTCGACCACCTGGTCGAGGCGATCGAGAACGGACACGCGGATGCCGTGCTCTGCGCATCGATCTTCCACTACGGCGCCCACACTGTCGCCGAGGCGAAGGAGCGGATGGCGCAGGCAGGGATCCCGGTCAGGACTTCTTAGCCTTCGCCTTCTTCTTCCCCGGCTTCTTCTTGGTGGCCTTCTTCGGCTTCTTCGACTTCTTCGGCGCCTGGACGATGCCGTCGACCGCAGCCCCTTGTCCCGGCGTCAACGCGTAGATCGTCTTGTAGCCGGTAAGAAAGACCTCCTCCCCATTGGAGATGACCGGGTTGTAGGCGCCATCGGAGTACTGCAGGACCTTGTGGCCGTTGGCGGCGTTGAAGCCATAGGTTGAGGTCGTCCGCAGATCCGCGACATAGACCGTCTCACCGATCAGGCTGGCAGCCCCCGAGATCGAGCCGAGGTTGGGCGCCGTCCAGCGCTCATCCCCGGTGCGCGCGTCGAGCGCGTAGAAGGTCCCGTCGTAGGAGCCGAAGTAGATCGTGGGCTGCGTGTGCGGCGTCCGCGCGGCGACGGCCGCCGCGTAGACGTAATTGCCGGTCGAGTGACTCCAGGCCAGGTCGCCGGTTCGCTGGTCGAAGCTGTACATCCGCCCGTCGACGTTGCCGGCGTAGACGCGCCCAAAGGCCACCGTGGCCGTAGCGTAGAAGCGGCCCGACCGCCCGAAGCCCGAGCCCTGCGAGCCCGTCTGCCACTTGATCGACCCGTCGCTGACCCTGATGGCGTTCATCTCGCCCGCGTAATCGCCGACGTAGACGATCCCATCGCTGTAGGCGGGCGCCGCCTTCACGGCTCCATTCACGTGCCTCTCCCAGATCGTCTTGCCCGTGGTCTTGTCGAGCGCGTAGATCGTGTTGCACTCGCAGCCGACGATCACCTTGTTGCCGACGACCAGCGGGGAGGACTCGGTGCGGCCCGGCAGCTGGTGCCTCCAGACCTGGTGGCCGTCCCAGGAGGCGAGACCGAGGACCTGCCCGGGCTCCAGGTTCGAGAGATAGATCATTCGGTCGCTGTAGGCAGGCGTCGAGGCGTTCAGGCCGGCGACCTGCCGCTTCCAGCGAGCCTTGCCGGTACGGGTCTTGATCGAGAAGGCGAGGCCGTTGTTGTTGATGCCGAATAGGGATCCGCCGACGAGGATGGGCGAGTACTCGAGCAGGTTGCCGCCCTTGAAGCGCCAGCGGATCGAGTAGGGCGGCTTGACGGTCGGGGCGTCGAGGTAGCGGGTGCGCTCCGCGTTCAATCCGTAGGTCGGCCAGTTCGCTACTCCCGACACGGGCTGCGGTGCCTCGCTGGTGATCGTGCACGGCGCCGGGCAGGACTTGTCCGCCGGCCGCTTCAGGATCAAGTAGCCGGCGAGGGCGATCACGACGACGCCGATCCCGGCGGCCACGCCGATCGTCGCCCAGCGGTGGTTGTCCCAAAGGTCCTTGACGGGCGCACATGCTAGGAAAGCCACCTAATGCCCGGTTCATCGCAGATCAATCCAGCCCATCTGCCCGAACTCGTCGAAGCCCTGCCGGGCATCGAGGCGCTGCGAGGCATCGCCGAGATCGTGCCCGCCTATCTGGTCGGGGGAGCGGTCCGCGATCTGCTGTTGGGGGTCGAGGGCGTGGACCTCGACCTTGCGATCGAAGGCGATCTCGAGGCGCTCGCCGGCGCTCCCGGCTTCGAGATCGAGCGAGAGGGGCTTTTCCTGACCGGCAGGCTCGAGCTCGGACAGCTCAAGATCGACGTCGCCCGGACGCGCTCTGAGAGCTACCCGCAACCCGGCGCGCTGCCGGAGGTCCGGCCGGCGCCGATCGCCGACGACCTCGCGCGCCGGGACTTCACGGTCAACGCGATGGCGTTTCCACTCGCCGGTGAAGGGGGGCTGCTCGATCCGCACGGTGGGCTCGACGACCTCCGGGCCGGAATGCTCCGTGTGCTGCACGACCGGTCCTTCATCGACGACCCGACCCGGGCCCTGCGCGCGGCCCGCTATGCGGCTCGATTCGGGTTCGGGCTGGAACCGGGCACCGCCCGCTTGCTGGCCGCGGCGGATCTCTCCACGGTCTCCGGCGACCGGGTCCGGGGCGAGCTGCGCAGGATCGCCGCCGAGGAGGATCCGGCGAAGGCGCTCGGGCTGATCGTCGACTGGGAGCTCGTGCCTGCCCTCGATCCGGAGGCGCCCGGGCGGGTGGCCGAGGTGGCGAGGCTGGCTTCCACTCCGCCATGGTTGGGCTGGGCCGACCGGGAGCTTGCGGTGGAGCTCGCGATCGTACGGCCGTTGCCCCAGATCCGCGAGCTGGCCTCCGCCACGCCGGAGAGACCGTCGGACGGCGTCCGGCTGGCGGAGCCGTGGGACCCGGCCCAGCTTCTCGTGGCTCGGGCCCTCGGGGCCGAATGGCTCGACAGCTACGCGGAGGAGTGGCGGCACGTCCGGCTGGAGATCACCGGCGAGGATCTGATCGCGGACGGAATCCCGGAGGGACCGGCGATCGGCCGCGGCCTCGAGGCCGCCCTCTCCGGCAAGCTCGACGGCGAGCTGTCAGGGCGCGACGAGGAGTTCCGGATCGCATTCGCGGCCGCCCGCGGCGAGATTCCAGAGGACTAGATCCAGTGGGCCTGATCTAGCCTGCCCGCCATGGAATGGCGCGAGCGAGACGGCGTTCGCTGGCTCGAGGCTGAGTTGCCCGGCGCCAGGGCGGCCTTCTCGACCAGGGTCGGGGGAGTGAGCGAGGCGCCGTACGAGGCGCTCAACGTGGCGATCCTCACCGGCGACGAGCTCGACAGCGTGCGAGAGAACCGGCTGAAGCTCACCTCGGCGCTCGGGCGCGAGCCCGAGGGGGTCGTGATGGGACGCCAGGTCCATGGTGCGAAGCTTCGTCGCCATGAGCAGCGACAGGACCCCCGCGTCTACGCCGATGTGGTGCGCAGCCCGGATGAGGTCGACGCTCATGCCACGGCCCGTGCCGAGCTGACCCCGCTGGTCATGGTCGCCGACTGCCTTCCCGTCGCGATGGCGGGGCCCCGAGGCGTGGCTATGGCGCACTGCGGCTGGCGCGGCCTCGCCGGGGGGATCGTGGCCAAGACGGCAGAGGCGGTCGAAGCTAACGCCGCCGCGGTCGGACCCGGGATCGGACCGTGTTGCTACGAGGTGGGGGAGGAGGTGCTCTCCGAGTTCGCCGAGCTCGACGGCGTCGCGCAGGGGCGGATGCTCGACCTGCCGCTGGTGGCCACGGCCCTGCTGGAGCGTGCGGGAGTAACCGCCACGGAGTCGTCGGGCATCTGCACGAAGTGCACCCCGGAGCTCTTCTATTCCCATCGCCGGGACGGCGAGCGCACCGGGCGCCAGGCCGGTCTGGCCTGGTTGCAGTAGCCGTGGTGGAGCCGGTCACAGACCTCGACCCCGGCCGCGTCCGCGCGAACCTGGAGCGGATCCGCGAGCAGGCCGGGCCCGACGTCGAGATCCTCGCCGCAACCAAATACATACGGATCGAGGACATGGGGGCCCTCGCCGATGCCGGCATAACCCTCGTCGGCGAGAACCGCCTTCAGGACCTCGAGGAGAAGCGGGGGCGCTGGGGGGACCGGTTCAGCTGGGACTTCATCGGGAACCTGCAAAGCCGCAAGCTCAAGCGCATCCTGCCGCTGGTTCGCCTGATCCATTCGGTGGCATCGGACTCGGTGCTGGAGCAGCTGGGCCGCCACGGCGGACCCGACACCGAGGTCCTGGTGGAGGTCAACCTCTCCGGCGAGGATGAGAAGGGCGGAATCGACCCAGCGGCACTGGACGAGTTCATCGAGCGCTGCCCGGTCAAGGTCTCGGGGCTGATGACGATGCCGCCGTTCACCGACGACCCGGAGGCGTCGCGGCCGTATTTCGCCCGCCTGGCCGAGCTGGCATCAGAGCGCGGACTGGAGCGCATCTCGATGGGGACGAGCCAGGATTGGCCGGTCGCGGTGGAGGAGGGGGCAACGATCATCCGCCTGGGCTCGGTTCTTTGGGCATAATCGGTTAACACGGGCTGGAGGAATAACGTCCGTCAAGCCGAATCTGAGCCGAGATGGCGATTAGGGACACATGGAGACGCGCGCTCGAGTACTTCGGCCTCGTTGAGGGTGACTACATCGAGGAGGGCGAGTACGACGAGGGCGACACGGGCAGCGAGATGGCGCTCGACCAGACGGCCGCCGCGCCGCGCGAGCCGGTCCGCAGCGCCAGGCGCGGCCGCGGACGCGAGGAGGACATCGACGACATCTTCGGCGACGAGGAGCCCGCGCCTCGCCGCGGCCGCATTCGCGCCGTTGACGACACCGCGGAGGAGCCCCAGCCCCGCAGGGGCCGCCGCCGCGCGCCCGCCGGAAACGGCGGTGGCGTCGCATCCATGCACGTCGTCACCCCGAGAAGCTTCAATGACGCTCAGCAGGTCGCCGACGAGTTCAAGCGCTCGAAGCCGGTGATCATCAACCTGCAGTCGACCGACCGCGAGCTCTCCAAGCGGCTGATCGACTTCTCCTCCGGCATGACCTATGCCCTCGGCGGCGGCATGCAGCGGATCTCGCAGGGCATCTTCCTGCTGACGCCCGAGAACGTCGAGGTCTCCGCCGAGGAGAAGGCCCGCCTGCTGGAGGGCGGCTTCTTCAACCAGTCCTAGCGGCCACCCGTGGCCGCGTCCTGATGCCGCGGCCCAGGCGGCCCCGGGCTGGGACCGTCGCGCGGACGTCCCACGGTCGGCAGGGCCGGCGTGTCAGACCGGCTCTCCGGCGTCCTCCTGATCGCAGGAGGCGCCAAGCACAGCCGCAGCCAGCGTCGGATCGCGCGAATCGGGGCGCTGACGACGGCCGGACCGGTGGCCCGGCTGCGAAAGACTCGCACGCGCTCGGCCGGCAGCGCCGGCGGAGGTGGAGGTCCACCCGCCGCCACGGTGCCGGCAATCGCGACCGTAACGATGGCGACCAGCACCTGGCCGTGACGGCGTCGTACTGAGACGAGGTGCGTCGCAGTCCGCGGGCTGTGCTCTGCCATGCCCTGATCAGATCAGTTGATTCTCAGCGCAAGCTGTGGCGGCGGTAAGAGTGCTGTGAGAGATCCGGGCGGGGGCCTCGGCGGGGTTGAGGCCTCCGAATAGAGTTCCGAGCATGAAGGTCGGCTTCGTAGGCTCGGGAAACATGGCTGGCGGCCTCGCCAGGGGCTGGTCGGCTGCACGGAGCGAGCCCGGCGCTCCCGAGGAGATGCTCTTCGCCGACGCGGACCACACCAGGGCCAGCGCCCTTGCGAAGGAGGTCGGCGGCAAGGCCTTCGAGGGCAACCTCGCGCTGGCGGACAACTCCGACCTGGTGGTGCTCGCCGTCAAGCCGAACGTCTTGGATGAGGTGGCGCCGGATCTCGTTCAGGCGGGTACGCCCGTCCTCTCGATCCTTGCGGGTACACCCCTCAAGACCCTGCACGAGGCGCTGCCGGGCATCGATCTCGTGCGGGTGATGCCAAACCTCGGCGCGCAGCTCCGCCAGGCCGTCCTCTGCGTCGTCCACGGGGAGCGGCTCGGTGACACCGAGCGAGGGCGAATCGAGAAGCTGCTCGGGCTGCTGGGCGACGTGATCGAGCTCGACGAGGATCTGATCGACGCCGCCACGGCGATCATGGGCTGCTCGCCGGGCTACCTCGCCCTGATGGCGGAGGTGCTCGTCGAGGCGGGCGTCAGGGAGGGCCTCACCGCCGACCAGGCGCTGCGCATGGTGTCGGGGGCGATGAGCGCGACCGGCGGGCTGCTCGAGCTGCACGAGCCCGCGGCCCTGAAGCGGGCCGTCGCCTCGCCCGGAGGGATGACCGAGGCCGGTCTGAACGCACTGGAGGAGCGCAAGATCCAGGAGACGCTCGACGCGGCGGTCGATGCCTCCCTGGAGAAGGTCCGGAAGTGAGCCCGCTGCTGGCGATCACGCGCATCGACGTCGCCAACTACGTCGGTGCGCTCTTCCTCGTCTACTTCATCCTGATCTTCATCCGGATCCTGCTCTCCTGGATCCCCCGCATGCCCTACTACCCGTGGCTGCGCGCGACCGTCGACTTCGTCCATCAGGTCGTCGACCCCTATCTGAACATCTTCCGGCGGGTGATCCCGCCGCTCGGTGTCGGCGGGATGGGAATTGACATCAGCCCGATCCTCGCGATCATCATCCTCACCATCGTCGGGCGGGTGGTCGTATCGCTGATCCACGGTTGAGGCCCTCGCTGGATGATGCGAGGGCGCTCCGCAGGCGAAGCCGAGCAGCGACCCGTTTGATAGTCCCTGCGCTCGCGGCGTGCGGCGTGATCGTTGCGGTGGATCAGGGGACGAAGGCGCTCGCCACCTCGCTGGTCTCGCGCGGCGACCGGATCGAGGTGCTTCCCTTCCTCCACCTGGAGAACGTCCGCAACCAGGGCGTCGCCTTCGGCCTGGGTGGGGACATCTCCGCCGTCTTCATCGCCGCCACGATCGTCCTGCTCGTCGGCTTCCTGGTCTTCCTCGCCACCAGGGGCCGGAGCGGCTGGCTGGTCTGGCTGCCGGCGGCGCTGCTGCTCGGCGGAGCGCTTGGGAACCTGGCCGACCGGGTGCGCGAGGGCGCCGTCACCGACTTCATCGACCTGCCGCTCTGGCCCACCTTCAACCTGGCGGACGTCTGCATCGTCGTGGGCGTGCTGCTGCTGCTGTTCGACGTCGAGCGCTCGGAGGGGCGGCGGGAGGGATCGTGAGGCCCGAGGCCGAGCGGCTGATCGTCCACCTCGACCAGGACCTGGCCGTGATCGAGAAGCCCGCCGGTCTGGTCGTCCACTCGGCCCCCTCGCACAAGGGCGAGACGCTGGTCGACCTGCTCGAGGGCATCGCCGGCGGGGGCGAGGGGGGCAGGCCGGGAATCGTCCACCGCCTCGACAAGGACACGTCGGGATTGATGCTGGTGGCGCGCAACGAGGAGTCGCATCGGGCGCTGGCGCGGATGGTGAAGGCCCGGGAGGTGCTCCGCGAGTACACAGCCCTGGTCGAGGGTCGTCTGGGGAGCCGTACGGGGACCATTGATGCTCCGCTGGGGCGCGATCGGCGGCGACGGACCAAGCGGGCGGTCAAGGGGGCAGGCTCGCGCGAGGCCAGGACGCATTTCGAGGTGATCGAAGCCCTACAGGAGGACACGCTCGTGCACGCTCGGCTCGACACCGGTCGCACGCACCAGATCCGAGTTCACTTCGCGGCGATCGGCCACCCCGTCGCGGGAGACCCCGAATACGGCTCGCGCGGGCGCCACGGGCTGAAGCGCCAGTTCCTGCACGCCTCGCGGCTCGGGTTCACGCACCCGCGCACGAGGGCCGAGATGGAGTTCTCCTCTGAGCTGCCCCAGGATCTGCGTGCGGCACTGGAGCGTGCGGGCCTCAGGCAGACCTGACCCTCAAGGGCCGCTTTGCATGGAAAGCAGCGCTCCGTGGCGAGATACTGCGTTGGCGATGTCGGAGGAGAACATCGAGATCGTGCGGGCGGGGAATGCCGCCTTCAATGACGGCGACCTCGATGCCTTCCTTGAAGTCATTGCCCCAGATGCCGAGCTTCGGGACTTGGCGAACGCTCCCGATCAATCCAGCGTTATCAAGGGCCGGGCTGCAATCCGTGAGGTGTGGGCCCTTTGGACGGAGGCCTTCGATGAATTCCGCGCCGATATCGATGAATACATGGACAGGGGTGACGTCGTGGTTTGCGCTGTCCATTGGCTCGGACAGGGAAAGGGCAGCGGCATGGTGATCGACACGCACCAGTTCGACGTCTACGAGGTGCGCGAGGGACATGTCGTGCGCGTGACGCTCGGGTTTCAATCGAAGGCCGACGCCCTCGAAGCCGCCGGGCTGTCGGAGTAGTGGCTCAGTAGGTGGGTGGGCGCCAATCGTCGTCCGCCGGCACGCGAAACGGGCCGGTTGCCGCTCAGCGCCTACAATCCGCGGACTTTGCACCCCAACCCCCGCTGAAAGGCACGGGACGCTGCCCGCGCACACCCGGGTTCCCGCAGCCGTGACGGGGCAATCGAACAAATCAAGCGATAGGAAGGTCAGATGGCCGACATAGGCATCAAGGAGCTGCTGGAGGCCGGAGTCCATTTCGGCCACCAGACACGGCGCTGGAACCCGCGCATGCGCCGCTTCATCTTCGGAGAGCGGGAAGGGATTCACATCATCGATCTCCTCCAAACGGAGGAGCTCCTCAAGCAGGCGACGCAATTCGTGACCGAGGTCGCGGCGAAGGGCGGAGTGATCCTCTTCGTCGGGACCAAGAAGCAGGCCCGGGACTCGGTGCAGGAATGGGCCGAGCGCTGCGAGATGCCGTACGTCAACCGGCGCTGGCTGGGTGGTCTGCTCACCAACTTCCACACGATCCGCAAGCGGATCCAGCGTCTGCACGAGCTGCGCGAGCTCAAGGAGGGCGGCCGCCTCGATCTGCTGCCCACCAAGGAGCGCATGTCGATGGAGGCCGAGCTGCGCAAGCTCGAGTACAACCTCGGCGGCGTTGCGGACATGCAGCGCATCCCCGACGCGGTGGTGATCATCGACCTGAAGACCGAGGAGATCGCGCTGCGCGAGGCCGAGCGCCTCGAGATCCCGATCATCGGCCTGGTCGACTCCAACTGCGACCCAGGGCCTGTGAAGTACGTGATCCCGGGCAACGACGACGCGATCCGCTCCTGTGAGCTGGTGATCGGTGGGCTGGGCTCTTCGATCGAGGGCGCCGCCGCCGCGTGGCGGGCAGCGGAGGAGAAGCGCCGCGCCGAGGAGGAGGAACGCAAGCGCCGCGAGGAGGAGGAACGCAAGCGCCGTGAGGCCGAGGAGAAGGCGAAGCAAGAGGCCGAGGAGAAGGCGAAGGCCGAAGCGGAGGCGAAGGCCAAGGCTGAGGCGGATGCGAAGGCGCAGGCGGCGGCGAAGCAGACCGAGGCAAACCGCGAGGCCGCGGAGGAGATTCCGCAGCCGCAACCGGAGGGGGACTCGAAGCCCCACGACGCCCAGGGGTCCGACGCCGAGGCCAACCGCGAGGCGGCGATCGAGGTGCCTCAGCCTCAGCCGCAGCCGGACGATCAGCCAGAGCCCGCGCAGACGCCGGGGGGAGGTGAGTCCTGATGGCGGTCACGGCGGCGGACGTCAAGGCCCTTCGCGAGCGCACCGGCGCTCCGATCGTGGACGTCAAGAACGCCCTCGAGGAGGCGGAGGGAGACGAGCAGAAGGCGATCGAGATCCTCCGCAAGAAGGGCGCCGCCTCCGCCTCAAAGCGCAGTGGCCGCGGCACCGCCGAGGGCGTCGTAGCCGCGTACACGCACATGAGTGGCACCGGCGAGCGCAAGCAGCAGAGGATCGGCGTCCTGGTCGAGGTGCAATGCGAAACCGACTTCGTCGCGCTCAACGACGACTTCAAGGAGTTTGCCCGCGATGTCGCCGTCCACATCGCCGCAATGAATCCGCAGCACGTCTCGCTCGAGGACATTCCGGAGGAGGACGTCGCCAACGAGCGCCGGATCCTCGAGGAGAAGGCGAAAGAGGATGGGAAGCCCGATGACATCGTGGCCAAGATCGTCGATGGCCAACTCAAGAAGTGGGCATCGGAGATCGTGCTCCTCGACCAGCAGCACTTCAACGAAGACAAGTACGAGGGCAAGACGATCGAGGACCTGAGAGCGGAGCTGGCCGCAAAGACGGGCGAGAACGTCCGAATCGCCCGCTTCGCGCGCTTCGAGGTGGGACAGGAGTAGGGCCGGCCTTGGCCGAGGCTCGCTTCAACCGCATTCTGCTGAAGCTCTCCGGGGAGGCCCTGATGGGCGACCTCGAATACGGCACCGATCCCGAGCAGATCGAGCGGATCGCCGCCCAGGTGCGCGAGGTGCGGGCACAGGACGTCGACATCGCCGTCGTGGTCGGGGCCGGCAACATCTACCGCGGCCTCGAGGGTGCCGCGGAGGGAATGGACCGCGCCACCGCGGACTACATGGGCATGCTCGCGACCGTGCTCAACGCGCTGACCCTGCAGGACGCCTTCGAGAAGGAGGGGGTGGACACCCGCGTCCTGTCGGCGATGGCGGTCACCGAGGTCGCGGAGCCCTACATCCGCCGCCGCGCGATCCGCCACCTCGAGAAGGGCCGCGCCGTGATCTTCGCCGCCGGCACCGGCAATCCGTTCTTCACCACCGACACCGCAGCGGCGCTGAGGGCGCTCGAGATCCACGCGGAGGCGATCCTGATGGCGAAGAACGGGGTGGAGGGCGTCTATGACGCCGACCCGTCGATGGATCCGAACGCGACCTTCCTGCCCGAGATCAGCCACCGCCAGGCGATCGAGCGCGGCCTCCGGGTGATGGACTCGACCGCCCTCTCGCTCTGCATGGACAACGACCTCCCCATCTACGTCTTCAACATGGCGGACGAGCGCAACATAGATAGGATCGTGAGCGGAGAGAGGGTGGGCACCTTGGTGTCCTCAAAGCCCGCTACGGAGCCAACTCCTGGGGTGCGCAGCTGATGAGCGAGATGATCGACGAGCTGTTGGCAGACGGCAAGGAGCGAATGCAGAAGTCGGTCGACTCGACGCGCAACGAGCTCGCCACGGTACGCACCGGCCGCGCTTCCCCGCACCTCCTCGACCGCCTCGACATCGACTACTACGGCGCGCAGACACCGCTCAAGCAACTCGCCCAAGTGGCCGCGACGGACGCGCGCATGCTCACCGTCACGCCCTACGACAAGTCGTCGATCAACACGATCGAGAAGGCTGTCATGGAGTCCGACCTCGGCCTGACTCCTTCCAACGACGGCAACGTGATCCGACTGCAGATCCCGGAGCTCACCGAGGAGCGGCGCAAGGAGCTGGTCAAGGTCGTCCACAACGTTGCCGAGGACGGCCGGGTCGCCGTCCGCAACATCCGCCGCGACGTCATGCACGACCTCCGCGAGTTGAAGAAGGAGGGCGAGGCCGGCTCGGACGAGGAGCACCACGGCGAGACCGACCTGCAGAAGGCAACGGATGCCGCGATCGACGAGATCGACTCGCTTTTGAAGGGCAAGGAAGAGGAGATCATGGAGGTCTAGGCTCAGGCCGGACCCGATCTCCCCTCCGATGCCAGCCGATTACGTCGCGATCATCACCGATGGGAATGGGCGCTGGGCTCAACAGCGAGGCCTGCCGGTCATTGAGGGACACCAGGCGGGCGCGGACGTGGTCAAGGAGCGGCTGCGCGACGCCGCCGAGTTCGGTGTCAAGGAGCTCACGGTCTACTCCTTCTCCACGGAGAACTGGACGCGGCCCAAGGAGGAGGTCGACGGCCTGATGGCGATGTTCGCGGAGCGGATCGACCGCGAGACGCCGGAGCTGGACGAGGAGGGCGTCCGGATGCGGTTCATCGGGCGCCGCGAGGGAATCTCGGAGGAGCTCACCGGCCGCATGGACTGGGCTGAGGAGGAGACCGACGGGAACGACCGGATCACACTGTTCGTCGCCTTCAACTACGGCGGCCGGGCGGAGATCCTCGACGCCGCTGCGGCGTACGGCGGCGGGGGGGAGGAGGAGTTCCGGAGCCATCTCTACGCCCCCGAGATGCACGACCCGGACCTGCTGATCCGCACCAGCGGCGAGCAGCGGCTCTCGAACTACCTGCTCTGGCAGTGCGCCTACTCCGAGTTCGTCTTCCGCGACGAGCTCTGGCCGGACTTCACCCGCGAGGCGTTCGAGGCCTCGCTGGCCACCTACGACGAGCGCGGGCGGCGCTTCGGGGCGAGGTAGCGATGGTCGACCGCCTCGATCAGGAGCCGCTCGAGCCCGAGATCGTCGTCACTCGGACGGGCAGGGATGAGGAGCCGAAGCGGCGCCGGCGCCTGGTCCCGCAGATGTCCGAGACGACGGCGCGAGTCGTGGTCGCGATCCCCTGGGTGATCTTCGCGATCGCGATCGTCGGGGCGGGCGGCGCGGTCTTCGCTGCGGCGATGATCGTGCTCGGCGTCCTCGGGCTACGGGAGTTCTTCCGCATGGCCGAACCGGAGCAGCCGATCATGCTGCCGGCGTATGCCGTCGTGGCGGGAATGGTGATCGCCGCGCACTACGGCGACGCGTTCCAGATCGTGCTGGTCTTCGCCGCGCTCTTCCCGCTCGCCTTCGCCTTCGCCGCCGCGCGACGCTCTCACGAGGCGATCACCACCTCGATCGCATTCACCGTGCTCGGCGTCGCCTGGATGGGGATCGGGTTCTCCCACGCCGTTCTTCTCCGCGACCTGCCGCTGCATGGCGGCGCGTTGCTGATCGACGTGCTGGTGGCGACCTTCCTGGGCGACACGGCCGCCTACGCCGCGGGCAGGCTGTTCGGCTCCCGCAAGATCACGCCGCGGATCTCGCCCAACAAGACCCTCGAGGGCGGGATCGGCGGATTCCTCGGGGCGACTATGGGCTTCTGGTTCGCCGGCCTCTACCAGGACTGGCTGCCGGGTACCGATGCGCTGCTGATGGGGATGGCGATCGGCGTGATCGCGCCGATCGGCGACCTGTTCGCGTCCCTGATCAAGCGCGACCTCGGAGTCAAGGACACCGGCCGCCTCTTCGGACCCCACGGTGGCCTGATCGACCGCCTCGACGCCGTGCTCTTCACCGTGGTCGCCGGCTATTACCTCGGCGTCGCGTTCGTCTACTAGACCACCGGCTCAGCGGCCACGGCGCGACTTCACGGAGCAGACGGTGAGGTCCGCGGGGGCTCCGGGTGCCGAGAGCTGGCGGGTGGGCCCGAACTTGAAGCGTCGCCCGTCGAGCTCCTCGCGGACGGGTTCCGAGATCAGGACCTCGCCGCCCTTCGCGGAGTCCCCGACGCGGGCGGCGATGTTGACGTCGACCCCGAGGAAGTCGCCCTTCACCTTGCGGGGTGTGCCCTGGTGCACTCCCGCACGCTGGGTGGGCCGGTATCCCTCCACCTCGATCTCCGAGATCCCCTTCTGAGCCTCGAGCGCGGCTGCGACCGCCTGCTTGGAGTCGCCGAAGACGGCCATCGCGCCATCTCCGAGCCGCTTTACGACGGCGCCCTTGCTGGACGAGATGGCCTTCTGCTCCACGTCCCCGACCTGGCGGAGCACCTCGAGAGCCGCCTCGTCGCCGGCCTCGAGGGCCCAGTCGGAGAAGCCGACGAGGTCGGTGAACAGGATCGCCACATCCGCGGTTCCCTGCCTGCGCCTCTGGGCCTCGGACAGCGCATGCCAGGCCTGCAGCGCGCCCTTGCCGATCTCGCGAAGCGCGCTCGGTCCACCTGGCTGGACCTCCTCCATGAGGCGCTGCATCGGCTCGGGCATCTCCGAGGTTTCCGGCTCTCCCCCCGGGATCAGCCTCCGCAGAAAGCGGGCCGTGGCGACCAGCTGGGGGTTAGCGTCCGTCCTGCGGACGACCTCTCGGATCCCCTCCGAATCAATCGCCGGATCGGGCTTCTTGCGGCCTCGTCGCCTGAGTGCCATGAATGCATCCTCGCAGCGCCGCAACTTCTCAGCCTCATGCTGTTTCGTCAGCGAACGCTGACAACGCCTGAAAGGGAGTGGTTCTGGATGAAGAAGCTGTTCAACCGCCGGCCATCAGCCGGCCTCGTGGTGGGATTCATCGCCCTCTGCGTTGCCCTCGGAGGAGGCGCATACGCGGCCACCAGCAAGAAGGTCGAGTACAAGGGCCTGAGCAAGGAAGCACGCCTGAAGGTGCTGGGCGTCGGCTCCACCAACGCACAGACAGGCACCACCCCGTGTGATCCGACGACCTCTGCGACGTTCACCAAGTGCACGTCCGTCGACGTGAACAGCTCGACTGCCTTCCCGCGACGCTACCTGCTGGTCGCCGACGGCACTGTCGACGGTGGCGCCGCGGTCGCGAATGGCATCTGCCATCTCGAGAACGAGCAGGCTCAGGAGATCCTGGGAACGAAGACCAACGTGCACGCACCCGGTAACGGAGTCGCTGGGTTCGGGATCAACATCGTCACCACTGCGCAGGGCGGGAAGCACACCTTCACACTCGCCTGCAGGGAGTCGAGTGGCAACCTGAAGGTCCCCCAGTTCGAGCTCTCGGCCATCCAGGTCCGCTAGCGCGAACGACACGACGTTCGAAAGACGGGAGGCCCAGAACGGGCCTCCCGTCTTCGTTCGCGGTTGAATCAGGCCGTTTACGGGGCGTTTCGCCTGAGACCTACACTGGGCGGCCGTGAAGCGAGTGCTGATACTCGGATCGACGGGGTCGATCGGCACCCAGGCGCTCGAGGTGATCGGAGCCGCCGACGGCCTCCAGGTCGTGGGGCTCTCCGCCGACTCGAGCTGGGAGCGGGTGCTGGCCCAGGCTCGCGACCACGGCGTGCCCGCCGTGGCGCTTGCCGATTCCGACTCCGCGGCCCGGGCGGGTGAAGCCTGGGGGGGACAGGTTCTCCCCGGCCAGGACGGCGTCCGCGAGCTGATCCTCAGCTCCAACCCCGACCTGGTCCTGAACGCGGTGGTCGGCGCCGCGGGGCTCGGTCCCACCATCGTCGCCCTCACCGAGGGCATCGACCTGGCCCTCGCCAACAAGGAGAGCCTGGTGATCGGAGGCGAGCTCGTCATGGCGCTGGCGGAGGCCACCGGCGCCCGGATCCTTCCCGTGGACTCGGAGCACTCGGCCCTCTTCCAGCTGATCGGCGCCGAGTCCCCCGGAACCGTCGAGCGCCTCGTGCTGACCGCGTCCGGCGGGCCCTTCCGCGGCCGTACCGACCTCTCGGCAATCACTGCCGATCAGGCGCTCGCGCACCCCACCTGGGAGATGGGCGGCCGGATCACGATCGACTCGGCGACCCTGATGAACAAGGGCTTCGAGATGATCGAGGCCCATCACCTCTTCGACGTTCCGTATGAGCGGATCGACGTCGTCGTCCATCCGCAGTCGATCGTCCACTCCCTCGTCCACCTCAACGACGGTGCCTCGCTCGCCCACCTCGGCTACCCGGACATGAAGGTCCCGATCTCCTACGCGCTGCAGTTCCCGGAGCGAGCGGACGTCGACGTTCCGACCCTGGACCTGGCGAGCGTCGGCCAGCTCGGCTTCGAGCCGCCGGACACCGAGACCTTCGCCTGCCTGCGACTGGCGCGCGAGGCAGGCGAGGCGGGAGGGACCGCCCCCTGCGTGCTGAACGCCGCCGACGAGGTCGCCGTGGAGGCATTCCTGGCCTCGCGCATTCCCTTCACCGGCATCCCTGAGGTGATCGACCGAACCCTCGAGGCGATCCCGGGCGGGCCCGTCCGGCACTTCGACGACCTCTTCGACGTGGACGCGGCCGCGCGCGAGCACGCTCGCGGGCTGGTCGAGGGCCTGGCCGTCGCGTGAGCTGGCTCCTCGTCTTCGCGGGGTTCTGCGCCCTGATCATCCTGCATGAGTTCGGGCACTTCCTCGCTGCCAAGGCGACGGGGATGCGGGTGGAGCGATTCTTCCTCTTCTTCCCGCCGAAGCTGTTCAGCGTGAGACGAGGCGAGACGGAGTACGGGATCGGAATGGTCCCGCTGGGGGGCTTCGTGAAGATCACCGGGATGAACCCGGAGGAGCTCGAGGCTGCCGAGGCTGCTCCCGGTGGTGCTGCAGCCGGGCGCCCCGAGCTCGCCACCGCCACGGATGCGGGGCGCGACACCCCGGAGGGACTCTTGGAGCGGATCGAGTCCGCCGGACAGACCTCGGGCGACCTCGACGGACTTCCACCGGAGGTGCTCGAGCGGGCCTACTACAACCAGCCGGTCTGGAAGCGGATCGTGGTGATCGGCGCAGGGCCGGCGATGAACGTCCTGATCGCGTTCGTCGTCCTGTTCGCTCTCGCGCTCGGCCTGCAGCGGGCGACGACTCTCGAGATCGGATCGATCGAGAACGACAAGCCGGCCCAGGGCGTGCTGAAGACCGGGGACCAGATCATCTCGGTCGATGGCGTTCGGCCGGCCCAGGGCGGCTCGAGGCCGAGTGAAACCGATCTCGGCAATCGGGCCGACACCATCGCGAAGCAGGTCAACACCCACACCTGCGCCGGCACTCCGGTGGACGGGTGCCAGGCCACCTCGCCCGCCGTCTTCGTCGTCAAGCGCGACGGCAAGCCGGTCACGGTGAAGCTGACGCCGTTCTACGACGCCCACGCTCCGGCGCTCAAGGAGGGCGATCCGGAGGGCCGCTACAGGGTCGGCTTCGGCTTCGGGGCAGGCGGCTTGGTTCCAGAGAATCTCTCGGTCCCGGCGGCGGCCGGCCGGGCGGTGAGCTTCATGTGGGACGTGACGACGAAGACGGTCTCGACCTTCGCTCGGATCTTCGAGCCCGAGCAGCGCAAGCAGCTCTCCGGCGTCGTTGGCGTCAGTGACGTCGCACATCAGACGATCGAGTTCGGCGCCCGGGAGGCGCTGACGCTGCTCGCCGTGATCAGCCTGTCGCTGGCGATCATCAACCTCTTTCCGTTCCTGCCGCTCGACGGCGGTCACATCTTCTGGAGCCTGGTCGAGAAGGTCCGGGGCAGGCGCGTCCCGTTCAGCGTGATCGAGCGCGCCAGCGCGGTCGGGTTCCTGCTGATCCTGATGCTCTTCGTGATCGGCCTGACCAACGACATCGGCCGCCTGTCCGGGTCGGGCTTCCACGTCCGCTAGACGCACGCCGCCTCAGGTGAGCGTGTAGCGTTTCCAGCGGTTCTACCGAGGAGAGGAGAGCTGTGGAGGTAACGACTTCTGAGCGCCGGGCGAGCGGCGGCGAGCCGCCCGAGCTGCCTGCCGAGAACCTCGTCAAGGCCTTCTACGGGGTGGTCGACCGTCTGGGGGACGACCTGGCGATCCGCGACGAGGCGCGCGATCAGGAGCTGAGCTGGAACGAGCTCCGCGACGTCGTGCACAGGATCGCGGGCGGGATGGCGAAGCTGGGCGTGAAGAAGGGCGACACAGTGGCGATCATGCTGGGCAACCGCTGGGAGTTCATCCCCACGGACCTGGCGGCCGTCTCCCTCGGTGCGGTCCCATTCTCGGTCTACCAGACCTACGCTCCAGGACAGATCCAGTATCTGCTCTCGGACGCCGAGAGCAAGCTGGTCATCACCGAGAAGGCGTACCTCGACAAGGTCAACGAGGCGCGGAAGGACCTGCCGAGCCTCGAGCACGTGATCGTCGTGGACGGCGACGGCGGGGACCACACCCTCGACGAGCTGATGGAGATGGACCCGGAGTTCGATCCCGCCGAGTCCGTCGAGCAGGTCGGGCCCGATGACCTCCTCACCCTCATCTACACGTCAGGGACCACGGGCCCGCCGAAGGGCGTGCAGCTCACCCATCGCAACCTGCTCTTCGCCGTCGCGACCGCGGACAAGCTGATCGAGCTGCCGGAGCGGGGCGGCAAGGTGATCTCCTGGCTGCCCGCCGCGCACGTCGCCGAGCGGAACGCCCACTACTACCTGCCCGTGACCAAGGGCGTCTCCGTGACCGTCTGCGCGGATCCCCGCCGGATCGCGGAGTTCCTCCCCAAGGTGAAGCCGACCTGGTTCTTCGCCGTTCCCCGCATCTTCGAGAAGCTCAAGGCCGGCCTGGAGGCGATGATCGCCGGGCTGCCCGAAGAGCAGCGTGAGCCCGCCGAGAAGGGGCTCGCGGCGTCGCTCCAGAAGGTCCGCCTCGAGCAGGCCGGGGAGGAGGTCCCCGCCGAGATCGCCGAGGCCGCCGCGCAGGCCGACGAGCAGATGTTCTCCCAGTTGCGCAAGCAGCTGGGGCTGGACGAGGCCCTGGCCGTCAACGCGGGCGCCGCGCCCACGCCGCTTGAGGTGCTCGAGTTCTTCCACGCAATCGGGATTCCGATCGGCGAGCTCTGGGGTATGTCGGAGACCTGTGGGCTCGGGACGATCAACCCACCCGACCGGATCAAGCTCGGCACCGTCGGCCCGCCGACGCCCGGAATCGAGATCCGCCTCGACGAGGACGGCGAGGTGCTGGTCAAGGCCGACTGTGTCATGCCCGGCTACCGCAACCTGCCGGAGAAGAACGACGAGGCCTTCAACGAGGATGGCTGGCTCCGAACCGGCGACATCGGCGAGATCGACGAGGACGGCTACCTGAAGATCGTCGATCGCAAGAAGGAGCTGATCATCAACGCCGCCGGCAAGAACATGTCGCCGGCGAACATCGAGTCCCATCTGAAGACGGCAAGCCCGCTGATCGGCCAGGCGGCGGCGATCGGCAACGGCCGGCCATTCAACACCGCCCTGATCGTGCTCGACCCGGACTTCGCTCCCGTCTGGGCGTCCCAGAACGGGCTCGAGGGCAAGTCACTGGAGGAGCTGGCGGGCGAGGAGGCGACGCGCGATGCGGTCCAGGCCGCCGTCGACCAGGCGAACGAGAAGATGGCCCGGGTCGAGCAGATCAAGAAGTTCAAGATCCTGCCCGAGCAGTGGGAGCCGGGTGGCGACGAGCTCACCCCGACGATGAAGCTGAAGCGCAAACCCATCGACGAGAAGTACGCAGAGGAGATCGAGGCGCTCTACGTGCGCTGACCCATGGATGACGGGATTCGCAGGCGGCGCCGCGCGCGTCGCCTGCAGGAGCGGCGCCGCAGAGCCGCGATTCGTCGCCGAAATGCCCTGGCCGTCGCTGCCCTTGCGAGCGCCGTGCTCGGCGCGGTCGTCGGTGCAGGAGCGGGCGGAAGCACGGGAGGCGCGGCCACGCCCGCGAAGCTCGCCCGAGGCGGCGCCGGGCCGCCTCCCGACACCGGCGACCTGACCCGATCGGTGAGGCCCGTCCCGGTGCTGATGTACCACGTGATCGCCAGTGCGCCGGCGACCGCGCAGATCCCCGAGCTCTTCGTCAAGCCGATCCGCTTCAGAGCCGAGATGGACTACCTGGCCAAGCACGGATACACGGCGGTGTCGCTCGAGCAGGTGTACTCGGCCTGGAAGAACGGCGGGCTGATCCCGAAGAAGCCGGTGGTGATCTCGTTCGACGACGGCTACAGAGGGGACTACACGGACGCCATGCCGATCCTGGCGGCGCACCATTGGCCGGGCGTGCTGAATCTCCAGCTCGGCGCGATGGAGAACGGCGAGCTGACCGCGGCGATGGTCAACCGCATGCTCGACACAGGCTGGGAGCTCGCCTCGCACACGATCTCCCACCTCGACCTGACGAAGATGGAGGGCGCCGACCTGCGACGCGAGGTCGGCGGCTCACGCGCCCTCCTGCGGAAACGCTTCCGCGTGCCGGTCGACTTCTTCTGCTATCCGTCAGGCCGCTTCAACAGAGCCACCGTGGCCGCCGTGAGGCGAGCGGGCTACCGGGGCGCGACGACCACGCAGGAGGGCCTTGCCTCGAAGAGCGAGATGTACAGGCTGAAGCGGATCCGGGTGAACGGCTCGGACGGCGTCGGCGGGCTACAGCGAAAGCTGCGGCAGGCGGGCGCGTAGCCCGCTCCTCAGGCTTCGCGCAATCACTTCTTGTGCTTCTTCTTCTTCTTCTTCGGCGGCTTGACGACCTCGCCAACGCTGAGAGCGACCGCTGGTCCGGGCGGCGCGGCCGTAGTTCCCGGCGCGATGCTCTGGTTGAGAACGAGCCCGTTCTGCGCCATTAATGCGTTGTTGCGTGCCTTGATTCGCTTCTTCTTCTTTTTCGCGAAGGTCTTCTTGATCCGCTTGAGCTGCAGCTCCTGGGCGGTCGCCGTTGACGCGCAGTCGGCGGCGGCGACCGCCGCCGCCGCGGCGGCCTGCGTCTGGCCGACCACGTTCGGGACGCTGCAGAACTCGATCGTCGCCTGCAGCAGGAGATCGTGCTGCTTGTCCGCGAGGAGGTTGGCCGCGGCTCCGTTCGTGGGCTTGGCCGAAAAATTGTTCGCGATCAGGTTCAGGCTCAGGCCGCTCGTGATCGTCTGAGGCATGCCGTCAACGGCACCGCCGATCAGCATCCCGACGTAGTCGCCCTTGCTGATCGGAAGGGATGTCGGATAGGCAAAGATCTTGCCCGTCGGCGTGGCGAGCGCGGTCCCGGCCGGAACGGCTGCGGGGGCTTTCACCGATGCGATTCCGGTGAAGTTGCTGTTGGTCATGGTGACAAGGCTGACCGCTCCGTTCGGCCGCAGGACCTTGAGTGTGTAGATGGCACCGTCGTCTGCGCTCTTCACCTTCCAGCCGGTGATCACGCCGTTCGCCGGAGAGATGACCGGGTTGGTGCTCGTCACCGGGTCGTATGCGAGCTGGACGCTGACCGTCGGCGCGTTGATGACTCCGCCGTCGTACTTGCTGGCCAGCGTGCTGCCCAGGATCGCCGTGTTGGCCGAAGCCGCGGGCGCAAGGGCGCCGAGAAGCATGACTGCGAGCGCAGCGCAGAGCGCCACTTGACTGATGGGACGGTTCATGGCTCCCCTTCCTTGGGTCCCCTGCACCGATCCTCCCAGATCCGCCCCGTGAGCGCAGTGAGCCCGTCGTTTCGCCTTCACGAGCGCTACACGCCCGGAATTGCCCCACGGCTACCCTGTGCCCGTGGCCTCGAAGCGCCAGATCTTCGTGCGCGACGTCCCCATCGGGGGCGGCGCACCCGTCGCCGTGCAGACGATGTGCAAGACGGAGACGGCCAATCTCGAGGCGACCATGGAGCAGATCCACACCGTCGCGGAAGCGGGTGCCGATCTCGTCCGGGTCGCCGTTCCCCGCGACAAGGACGTGGAGGCGCTGAAGACGATCGTCAGAGACTCGCCGATCCCGGTGATTGCCGACATCCACTTCAACCACACCCTGGCCCTGAAGGCGATCGACGCCGGCGCCGACTGCATCCGCCTCAATCCGGGCAACATCGGCGGCCGGGAGAAGGTCGCGGAGGTGGCGAAGAAGGCGAACGCGGCCAACGTCCCAATGCGAATCGGGGTCAACTCCGGATCGCTCCCCAAGCATCTGCACGAGCTCGAGCGCCAGGACTCGGTCGAAGCGCTGGTGCAGGCCGCGGTCGAGTTCGTCGAGATGATGGAGTCGCTGGACTTCGAGAACTTCAAGGTGTCGATCAAGTCCACCAGCGTCCCGAACACGATCGCCTCCAACCGGCTGCTGGCCGAGCGCATCCCCTACCCGATCCACCTGGGGATCACCGAAGCCGGAACCAAGTGGTCGGGCTCGCTCAAGTCGTCGGTCGGCCTGGGCACTCTGCTGGCCGACGGAGTGGGGGACACCATCCGGATCTCGCTCTCGACGTTCCACGCCGAGGAGGAGGTCAAGGTCGGCTGGGAGATCCTCAAGGCGCTGAAGCTCCGCGAGCGCGGCCCCGTGCTGATCGCCTGCCCGACCTGCGGCCGCCTGCAGTTCGACATGGACACGGTCGTCGCCGAGATCGAGCGGCGCCTCGAGGGATACGAGGAGCCGATCGAGGTCGCCGTCCTCGGCTGCGCCGTCAACGGCATCGGCGAGGCGTCCCACGCGGACTTCGGGATCACCGGCGCCAAGGACGAGGGGCTGATCTTCTCGCACGGCAAGCCGCTGCGGAAGGTCCCGCAGGCTGAGCTGGTCGACACCCTGTTCGCCGAGATCGACAAGTCGCTCGATCGCGGCTCCGTCCAGGTGGAGGAGGCCAGGGCCCGGGAGGGCGCGGACTGGCTGGCGAGGATCGAAGAGGAGAACGCAGGCGAGCTCACCCCGGAGCGCATCGCCAAGCTCGAGGCGGAGGCCGCCCGTGCCGATGCCGCGGACGTCACAGGCCCCGATCTCGCCGACGGCGAGCCCTATCTGAAGCCCGTCAAGCGCCCCGCGCTCGACGAGGATGCATCGCCCGTGGCGGGGCGCCGCTTCACCCGCACCTAGCTGTTCTCGACGCGCCTGTAGTGGTCGCGCCAGATCAGGCGGTGAACGCCGAGATGGCGGGGCAGGCTGCGCAGGCCCGGGATCGCGGGGATGCAGATGAATGCCAGTGAGAGCAGCATCATCAGCGCCCAGATCTGAGCGTCGGCGTTCTCGGAGGTGTCGAATGGGGCGATCTGGTACCAGAAGGTGTAGAGCCAGAGCCAGACCTGGCCCGGATAGCTGCCCGTCTCATTCATCATTCCCCACTGCTCGCCAAGCAGATGTTGCTCCTCGGCCCGCGTCTCGAAGTAGCCGCCGCCCGAGAGGAAGAGCAGTGGCTTGGTGTAGTTGGTCTGGTAGAACTGATTCGAGTTGAGCAGGGCGCCGTCGAGGCCGCCGGTTGCGGCCAGTCCCGCCAGGGAGGCCATCATCGGCGCCACCGGCCCGTAGTCACCGGGCGGCAGCTGGGGTATCCCGCCCGGGAACGTGGCGCCGTCGAGCGCCTTCGTGTAGGCGTCGGTCCAGGCCATCTTCTGGGCCGCCGGGGCAGCCTCGTAGGCGTCGAGTGCATTGGCGAGAGCGGCGTCTCCCGGGATGCTGCGCAGTGGGTTGACCACGAAGTCCTCCGCGGTGTTGACCGGGAAGTGGACCCCGGCGGCACTCTGCAGGTTGAGCGGACCGATCTTCTGGCCGGCGCCCGGCGTGTGGTTGTAGGGGGGCCCGTAGGTGGCTACCTCGCTCGAGCCATCCAGCTCGGTGACCGCGGTGGCGACGAAATCGGACGGGTCGGTGCGGGCCCACTGCTGGATCGTCACCGGCTTGTCGTCGGGCGAGGAGAAGAGAACCGCCAGGAGCACCACCAGGGCGGTGATCACCAGGAGGGCGATCACGAACTCCTTGACCAGGTCGTAGCGGATATAGGGGCCGCTCCAGTCCGCGGACTCGAGCGGCGCAGGTCCCGGCCGCCCTGGGCTCACGCCGGGCCCTTGGCCGAGGCTGTGTCGCGAGCGACCTTCGCAGCGTATGGGGGGACGACGCCGTGCTTCCGGACCAGGAGGACATGCCCGACTACCAGCGTCACTACGGCGACCGGCAGCAGGATCACATGCCAGGTGTACATCTGGCCGAAGTCGGCCACGTTGAAGAACGCGCCGATGCCGACGGAATTCAGCCCGTCCTTGCCCTCACTGGCGATCCACTGCGAGTCGAAGTTCTGCTGGGAGAGATAGCCGGTGAAGGCGGTGCCGATCGCGATCAGAAAGAGGATCGCTCCGGTGACCCAGACCCAGGCCCTTCCCCCGCGCCAGGCGCCCATGAAGAACTTGCCCCAGAGATGCACGACCATGCTGAAGAAGAAGACCTCGACCGCCCAGAGGTGGATGCTGTTGAAGAACTTGCCGACGCCTGATTCGTGCCACCAGGCCGGCCCCTTGAGGCCAAGGATCACCCCCGAACCTACGACCACGATCAGCGCCGCGATCGTGGCGACGCCGAATACGTAGATCCACGACGAGACGTAGGCCGGCTGGCGGTCGGGCAGCAGCTTCTCGGGGGGCAGAGCGCCGACGGCACGCGAGCGGACCCGCTCGGTCCACATGCGCTTATCGGCTTCCGGGCTCACTCCTCGATCTCCCGTTGCGGGAAGGGGATGACGAGCGCCAGGACGAAGACCACGATCATCAGCCCGATCACGACGACGTTCGCCACCGACATCTGGAAGAAATGCCAGTGGACGTAGTGGGCCGGCCCGTTCAGGTTGAAGATGGCGGGCGCCGCCAAGCCGCCCTTCAAGGGTCTGAGCCAACCGGCAATTTCTCTCAACGCGGACCTCCTCGCGGCTCGTCGGGCGATTCCGTCCCACGATCTGCGCCTGAGTTCCCTCACCGCACGACTCTAGTCCGGCCCCGGTTGCCCCTGGGTGAGAGTTCTCTTAGGAGAAGGCCAAGCTTCGTACGCCTGGCGCGGCGCTTCACCCGCACCAGCCGCAGCGCCTTGGACGTTCGTACGAGTCGCCGATCCGTATTTCCCCGGCGTCAGCTGGCGTAGTTCGCACGCCAATCAGAGGTAGTTCGCACGCTTTTCGCGGCCTTTCGAGGAGGCGATGATCTTCGCCTCATGTGTGGTCATAGCAACCCGTTGAACCTGCGGCTGATGACCTACACGCGCTACGGCGCGATGGTCGGTTGTCTCTCGTGCGGGAACTCTTTCTTCGTCGACCTGCGCAAGAACACCAACACGCCGGCGCCGCCGGCGAGCCGGCAGAGCGCTCAGTAGGCCTTCGCGAAGATCGCGACGACCTTGGCCGGTCCGCCGGTGATCACGCAGCGGGCATCCGAGGGAAGCACCTCGTCGAAGGGGATACAGCGGACGCTCACGCCGAGCTCGCCCATCGTCTTCTCGGTCTCCGGGTCCTCGCTCCAGGGCGCCTTCACGAATCCCCCCGAGTCGGTGTCCTCGCCTGAGAAGAAATCACGAAACTCGTCCAGGGTCGTGATGTCGTCCCGGGTCCGCTCCCGCAGTCGCTTGCTGGCCTCCTCGAAGTAGCCGAGCTGGATGTCGCCTAGGATGCCCGCCGCGGCCTCCGCGGCGCCCTCGCGCGGGACCGCGTCACGCGAGAGGCCGGGGTCGTCCCGCCTGGTCATCGTCACCACCCCCTGCTCGATGTCCCGCTCGCCGAGCTCGATCACGACCGGCACCCCCTTGCGGATCCACTCCCAGCGCTTCTCGGCGGGCTTGCGCTCCCGAGCATCGACGTTGACGCGCACCGGCGCGTCCATCCACGACTGGCCCTCGATCTCGGCCTGGAGCTCGCGGGCGGCCTCCAGCACAGCGGTCGGGTCATCCCGGGTGATCGGGACGATCTGGACCTGCTGCGGCGCCACGCGGGGAGGAACGCGGAGGCCGTTGTCGTCCGCATGGGTCATCACGACGGCGCCCATCATCCGCGTGGAGACGCCCCACGAGGTCGTGTAGCAGAGCTTCCGCTCCCCGTCCTCGTCCGTGAACTCCATCTCCATCGCCGCCGAGAAGTTCTGGCCGAGGTAGTGGGAGGTCCCGGACTGAAGCGCCTTGCCGTCCTGCATCATCGCCTCGATGCTGAGGGTGATCTCGGCGCCCGGGAACCGCTCCGACTCGGGCTTCTCCCCGGCGACCACGGGGATCGCCAAATGGGACTCCGCGAACTCGCGATAGACCGCGAGCATCCGGCGGGTCTCCCGCAGCGCCTCCTCCTCGGATGCATGGGCGGTGTGCCCCTCCTGCCAGAGGAACTCGGTGGTGCGCAGCAGGACCCGCGGGCGCAGCTCCCAGCGGACGATGTTGCACCACTGGTTGACCATCAGCGGCAGGTCGCGGTAGGAGTTGATCCACTTGGTGAAGGAGCGGCCGATGATCGTCTCGGAGGTGGGCCGGACGATCAGCGGCTCCGGGAGCTCGGCGGCCGGGTGCAGCGAGCCATCCTCACCCTGCTCGAGGCGGTGATGGGTCACCACCGCCATCTCCTTCGCAAAGCCCTCGACGTGCTTGGCCTCCTCCTCGAAGTAGCTCAGCGGGATGAACAGCGGGAAGTAGGCGTTCACCGCGCCGGTCTCCTTGATCCCGTCGTCGAGACCGCGCTGCATCAGCTCCCAGATCCCGTAGCCCCAGGGGCGGATCACCATGGCGCCGCGGACGTGGTCGAGCTCCGCGACCTCCGCGTCGCGGACCACGCTCTGGAACCACTGAGGGAAATCCTCAGCACGCGTGGGTGAGATCCCGGTTTTTGCCTTTCCTTCCATATGCTCGCTAGATCTAAATGGGCCGTAGCCGCGGACAATCCTTTCGCAAGGGGCGCCGAAAGGGATTCCGGCGCCAGTTCGGCCTGGACCGCTCAGGGCCGCCGCCTCGGCAGACGAGGCCCGGGCAGCCCCTGCGCCCCTGGACGATCCCAAACGCAGTCGGCTACCTCCGGCTCGCCGCGCTTCCCGTCTTCCTCTACCTGGCGTTCTCGTCGGGAGACGGGCGCAGCGCGCCCGCTGCGGTGATCTTCTGGCTGATCGCCGTCGGGGACTACGTAGACGGCTTCCTCGCCCGTGCGACGGGGCAGTACAGCCGGATGGGAGCCATCCTCGATCCGATCGTCGACCGTCTGACGATCCTCTCCGGCGCTGCGGTGTGCTGGCACTTCGAGCTGTTGCCGCGCTGGGCGCTCGCCGTCCTCGCCGGGCGAGAGGTGATCACGGCCGTTCTCGCGCAGATCGCCCTGTATCGAGGCGGGGAGCTCAAGATCAACTGGCTCGGGCGAATCGCGGTGGCCCCCGTGATGGCCTCGATCTTCTTCGCGATGGTCTCCGAGAGCTGGGTGTGGAGCGCGATGCTGATCGTCGGGGTGGTCCTCGGTGTGATTGGGACGATCGCCTACGTCCGCTCGGGACTTCGAGAGCTTGCAACTGCGTAGCCAAAACACTCAAGTCCCGGTTGAGACTGCGCGTTCGTACCTATAATCCTCGCCCCAAGACTGAAAGTGGAGGAGTCCGTGGAGGACGAGACCTTTCCCGACATCGGCTCAATGAGCGACGAGGAGCTCAAGGAGCTGATCGACAATCTGACCGCTGAGGAGCAGGAGGTGTCCTACCGCCGCCGGATCCTGCACGGGCAGATCGACATCCTCAGGGCGGAGCTGGTCAACCGCCTGCGTGAGAATCGCCCCGACAGCGGCACGCTGATCAAGGGCGACGACGTGCAGCGGCTGAGCGAGATCCTCGCCGGCCGCTCAGAGCCCCCGACCAAGCCTCCGACCTAGACAGGGGTCAATCGTGGCGATCCACTGCCCCGAGTGCGGTTTCGTCAACGCCGAGGGGGCCAACTATTGCCAGAAGTGCGGCGCCTACCTCTCCCGCCCGGAGGGGAAGGACGAGCCGACGACGATGACCTACACGGTCGACGAGTCGGGCGAGATGCATCAGGTGGACATCGACGAGGTCGTCGAGCGACACGGCGCGGCCATGGTGATTCGCTCCGGTGGTGGCCGCGCGGGTGAGAGCTTCACCCTCGACGACGAGCGGATCTCGATCGGCCGCACCCCCGACGCCGGCGTCTTTCTCGATGACGTCACGGTGTCGCGCAATCACGCCCTCCTGGTGCGGCGCAAGGACGGCCTCTACATCGACGACCTCGGCTCGCTCAACGGCACCTACGTCAACCGGCGCAGGATCGAGTCCCATCAGCTTGCGGACGGCGACGAGATCCAGATCGGCAAGTACAAGCTGAGCTACCTGGAGAAGTGATCGTGGAATCCTCGTCGACACCCTTCGCACGCACCGGCCGAGAATCAACGGCGGCCACAAAAACCGCCGCCGGATCAACCGACGGCGCGCCGTCGAACCGCAAGGCGCTCACCATCGGCGCAGTCGCCAAGATCCTCGGCCGTGAGTTCGACGAGATCTCGATCTCGAAGATCCGCTACCTCGAGGACCAGAAGCTGCTCTCTCCGCGGCGGACACCGGGCGGTTACCGCCTCTACAGCCAGGCGGACGTGGAGCGCCTGCGGACGATCCTGCGCATGCAGCGCGACGAGTTCCTGCCGCTGCGCGTGATCCGCCAGGAGCTCGCCGCGGGCGCGCGAGAGGAGCGCGGCGGATCCGCGTCCCTGCGCCGCGCCACGGCCGTCGATGCCGGCAAGGGCTCGCGGCTGACGATCGAGGAGCTCGTCGATCAGACCGGCGTCGGCGGCGAGCTGATCAAGGAGCTCGAGGACTGGCGCCTGGTGATGCCCGACAACATCGAGGGCACCAAGCTCTACGACGACACCGATCGCGAGATCGTCAAGGCATGCTCCGAGCTCGCCAGGTTCGGCGTCGGCGGGCGCAACCTGAAGGTGCTGCGCACCGCCGCGGACCGGGAGTCGGCGCTGCTGGAGGCGGTCGTGGGGGCGAGCCTTCGGTCCTCCAACCACAACCGCCGCCGTGAGGCGATCGAGAACCTGGAGAGCCTGGCCGCGGCCTGCAACAACCTCACCCACATGCTGCTCGTCCGCGACCTGCGGAAACTGACCGGCGAGGAGTAGGCCCCCGCCCTTGGCACGCGTCGTGCGCAGGCGCCGCATCGCCGCGCCCGCGAGCGCGCTCTGGTCGGTCGTCACCGACCCGTATCACCTGCCGCGCTGGTGGCCGAACACCCAGCGGGTCGAGAACGTCAGCGAGGGAGACCCCGCAGAGCGCAGCTGGACGCAGGTGCTGGAGACGCGCGACGGCCGCGGAGTCCGTGCCGACTACCGCTGCGTCGGCGCGACCGACGGTGAGCGCTACGTCTTCGAGCAGACGCTCGAGGGGACGCCGTTCGAGCGCTTCGTCAAGCGGGCTCGCACCGAGATACAGCTGAATCCGCTGAACGGCGAGACCGACGTGACGATGTCGCTCGACCGGCGGCTGCGCGGGCTCTCGCGCCTGGGCTCGCCGATGATGCGGCGCGCCATCGGGCGGACCCTGAACGAGGCGCTGGCGGGGCTGGAGACGGCCGCGACGGGCGGCTCATGACCGCCGAGATGAAGTGGTGGGGCTGGGGCGATGCGGATCGCCGCCTCGACCTGCCGCCGGCCGCTGTGGCCGCGCTGCGCGAGGAGCTCGGGGTGGAGCCGGAGGATGCGGTCGAGCCCGTGTCGCTGGAGCAGGTGTCGCTGCCCGAGGCGCGCCCGGTCCCCGACGCCGTTCGCTCAGCGGCGAACGAGGTCCTGGATGGCGAGGAGGACCGGCTGCGGCGCGCCGCCGGCCGCAGCTATCCGGACCTGGTCAGGCTGCGCACGGGACGCCTCGAATTCGCCCCCGACGCGATCCTTCGGCCCCCCGATGCCGCCG
Organism: uncultured Solirubrobacterales bacterium; assembly: GCA_963747425.1. Classification (GTDB taxonomy): domain Bacteria; phylum Actinomycetota; class Thermoleophilia; order Solirubrobacterales; family 70-9; genus DASUPK01. The sequence continues at coordinate 214,446 of CAVVFJ010000001.1, read as the reverse complement.
CTGTCGAGGCGGTGCTGGGCGCCTGTGCCGAGAATGCCGTGGCGGTGGTGCCCTACGGGGGAGGAACGAGCGTCGTCGGCGGGCTCGACGCCGTCAGCGACGGCCACGACGCGGTCGTCTCGCTCGACCTGGCCCATCTGCGCTCCGTCGATCTCGACGTTCGCTCGCTCACCGCCACCCTGGGGCCCGGGCTGTCCGGACCCGATGCGGAGAGGGCCCTGAACGCCCTCGGGGCAACGATCGGCCACTTCCCGCAGTCCTTCGAGGAGGCGACGATCGGGGGGTTCGCGGCGACCCGCTCGGCGGGCCAGGCCTCGAGCGGCTACGGCCGCTTCGACGAGCTGGTCACCGCCATCGAGCTCACCGCTCCCTCCGGGCGGCTGCGGACTCGGAGGATCCCTCACACGGCCGCAGGGCCGGCGCTGCGCGAGCTCGTCCTCGGCTCCGAGGGGACGCTCGGCGCGATCACCGAGGTGAGCTGCCGGGTGCGACCCGCGCCGCGGGAACGTCATTACGAGGGATGGATGGCGGAGGACTTCGACTCCGGGCGGGAGATCGTGCGCGACCTCGCCCAGCGCCACGAGGCGCCGGACGTGCTGCGGCTCTCCGACGAGGAGGAGACCAGGGTCTCCCTCGAGCTGGCGGGGGCCGACGGCCTGCAGAAGCGCGCGCTCGACGCCTACCTGTCCCTGCGCCGCCGCCGGGGCGGCTGTTTGATGATCTGCGGCTGGGAGGGCGACGACGAGTCCGTGCACCGCCGCCGTTCGCTGGGCCAAACGCAACTCCGCCTGGGCGGCGCCGTACCACTCGGCCCATCGGCGGGTCGATCCTGGGAGCGCAACCGCTACAGCGGCCCGTACCTGCGCGACGAGCTGATGAACCTCGGCGTAATGGTCGAGACCCTGGAGACGGCCCACACGTGGAGCAGGCTCGACGAGCTCTACGGGGCCGTGAGCGCGGCCCTGCGAGACGTCCTGGGGGAGCGCTCGATCGTCATGTGCCACGTCTCGCACGCCTATCCCGATGGGGCATCGCTCTACTTCACCTTCTTCGCGCGAGCCCGGCGCGGCGAGGAGCTCGAGCAGTGGCGTGCCGCCAAGACCGCCGCCTGCGACGCGATCGTCGCGACCGAGGGCACCATTACCCACCACCACGCGGTGGGGCGCGACCATGCTCCCTACATGCGGGCCGAGGTCGGCGAGCTCGGGCTGGATGCACTGCGGGCCGTCAAGGAACGCCTCGATCCGGCGGGGATCATGAACCCCGGGAAGCTGCTCCCCGGCTGAAGCCCGCCGTCGGCTAGCGCCGCAGCGCGCCGCGCAGGACGGGAGCGCCAACCACCTGGGGCAGCGTTGCGCTCTGCGCGGCCTGCCGAACGGCCGCGGCCGCCTCGCGCTGTCGCGTCAGCGTCAGCACGGCGGACTGGAAGCTCGGCAGGAGGCCCTCCGCGGCGGCCGGAATCGGCGTTCTCCCCGTCAGCTTGCCGTCCGGGCCGACGGCCCGGAAGGCGACGGGAAGGCTGCGCCCACCGGAGCCCGCAAACCAGAGGACGTAGCTCTGACCGGGTCCGCTCGGCGTGAGCCCCTGAATGGCGAGGTCGACCGCCGGCTGGTCCGCGACGCGGACGACCGAGATCATCCCGCTCGCCCTCGACCCGCCCACCGGGCTGAGCTTGATCGGAACGACGTCCTCCTGGGCCCCGCTCGTGCTGGTGGTGGCGTTGTCGCCTCCCCCTCCGCCGCTCCCGGTCACCAGGAGCACGACCACGAGGACCAGGACCGCCGCGCCGCCCGCGAGCCAGAGCGCCCAGCTCCTGCCCTTCGCCGCGCCCGGAGGCGTCGGGGACGCCGTCGGGGGAGCCACGCCCGCCTGGGGGCCCTCCAGCGCCTCCAGGCGGTCTCTGACGGCCTGGGAGGACAGATCCTCGCCGGGCGACGCCTCCAGGGCGCCGGCGGCCTCGTGCGCCTTCGCCCGCACCTCGTCGGCGCTCTCGCCCACCACCTCCGCGACGCGGTCGTAGGTATCCCCGGCGAGGAGCAGTTGGAGCAGGGCGCGCTGGTCCTCGCTCAACGCCATCGGCTGGCGCGGTCGGTCAGCCCTTCGAGCCCTGTCCGGCGCCCGACTGGCCCTGCGAGGAGCCGGCCTGGCCCTGGGCCTGAGCCTGGGCCTGCTGCAGCAGCTGCTGGATGCCCAGGTCCGCGACGTTCCCCTGGAGGACCGTGTCCCCGACGAATGGGACCAGGAGGGTGGGCTTCTTGCCCTGCGACCGCAGCGACCGCTGGACCTGCTGCGCCTGGGCCGAGGTCACCTTGGCGAACTTGATCGTCTGGAAGGCCGGGAACAGCACGAGCTCCTGCGCCGGCACGGGCGCGGCGCCGGTCAGGTTGCCGCTCGAGTCGACGGTCTCCTGGCCGAGCGGCACGGACTGCTTGTCGGACTTGTAGAGCCAAAGCAGATAGCGCTCATCGCCGCTCGTCGGTGGGAGGTGGACGGCGTTCGCCTGCAGGACGAAGGTCGGGGTCTGGTTCTGTTGACTCGCCGACTGCTGCTGGGAGCCGAGGGTGATCTGCCCGCTGGGAGCGCAGTCGGCGTCGGCGAAAGCGCCGGCTGCTGCCAGCTTCATCGTCGGGATTCCCGCCTGTTGCGGCGTCGAGACGTTGAGCGGAGCGCAATCGCCGCTCCCGCCGCCACCACCGCTGGTGCCGACGACGATGATCACGATCACCAGTGCGAGCGCCACGGCTCCTCCCACGATCGCCTGGGTGCGGCGCCTCCCCGTCAGCGACCCGAGGCCGCTGAAGAACCCGGCCGCGCGAGAGGCGAAGCCGGGGCCCTTGGGAGCCTGCGGAGGCTGGGCCGCGGGCGGCGCTGCGGGTTGGGGCGGGGCCGCCGGTGGGGGAGAGGGCGGCGCCGCCCGGCGCCCGCCCTTGGGCTCGGGAATATCGGGCAGCTTCGCCTTTGGCGCCAGCAGCCTCAGGTTCTGCTCGAGGCGCTGGGCGAGCGCGTTGGCCTCGGGGTCGCTCTGCAGGTGACGGACGGCGTCGGCGCGGCCGATCGGATCGGCCTGGCCCAACACGTAGTCGCTCAGGCCGACCTGCGCGTCCGGATCGGCACCGCCGATCTCCTCAAGCGCCGAGCGAGCCCGGGAGCGCACCTCGTCCGGGGGGATGCCGAGCAGGGAGCCGATGTCGTCGTAGCCCTGCCCGCCTTCGAGCAGCAGCTGGAGCATCGCGCGCTGTTCATCCGTGAGCGCCAAGAGCGAAACAGCCTAGGGCAGCAGCGGCGGGCGTGACGCAGCTCTTAGCTGCGGTTTATTCCGGCCCGTCGACGCGTGCATGGGGCTCGACCAGTCGCGCCAGGCGCGGGTAGAAGACGAGCAGACCGTCGCGATCGAGCTCCAGCTCGGCGGTGAAGTCCCCGTCCCGGCTCAGGTAGCGAACGACGGCGCCGTGCTCGGCGGCGCGCACGTGCTCGTAGCGCTGCGGCGAGGCCTCGACGCGCAGCGTCGGCATGCGCACGAAGGCCATCATGAAATCTCCCGCGCCCCGCTGCTGAAAGCCGTGACGGCGAATCGGCATCGTGTTGGTCAGCGGCGAGTTCTCGATGTCGATGTCGCGCGCCTCGGAGAGGTCCGGCAGAGCGCCGTCCCAAGGGCCACCGGGAACCTCGCCGCTGTCCGCCACCTCGGCCCGCCAGCCGCCGGAGCCGTCGTGGCGCAGCAAGAGGCGCCGGCGCCATCCCTCGGCAGTGGCCGTCAGCTCGAGCTCTCGGGTGACGAAGCGCTCCGGCGCCTCGAGCCGGTAGTCGACGCGGAAGGGGGCGGGCTCGGCGCCCATCTGCGTCCCCGTGGCCCTCAGGCCGTCCTCGGCAAGCTCCACCGCGGCCGACTCGGTCAGCCATTCCTCCACGCCGGCCCAGACCAGGAAGCGCATGCCGCGAGTATCCAGCCTGGGGCCTCCGACTATCGTCCCGGCTCGTGAGCCAACCGGAGATTCTTCCCACGGGCTTCGGCGAGCTGATCGGCGTCGAGTGGCTGAGCTTCGATCAGGATGACGCCCGCGCCCGGATCAAGATCGAGGACCATCACCTGCAGCCGTTCGGCGTCGTGCACGGCGGGGTGTACTCCTCCCTGGCGGAGAGCATCTGCTCAGCCGCGGCCTACTACGCAATTCGCGAGGACGACCAGGTTGCGATGGGCCAGTCGAACGACACCACGTTCCTGCGCTCGATCGCCGACGGCCACGTCAACGCCACCGCCCGCACCCGCCACCGGGGGCGGACCACCTGGATCTTCGACGTCGAGATGACCGACGACGAGGGCCGGGTCTGCGCCCTGGCTCGCATCACCATCGCCGTTCGCCCGCGCAGGGGCTGAGCCCCCGAAGTCCGCCTCGACGACGCCCGCCCGAAGTGGGATGCTGTGCGCGATGCGCAAGGGTGAGATCCGCTCCCTGAGCGAGATCGCCGCTGGTTCGCTGGCACAGCCGGGCGTCACCGCCCATGAGGTGCACACCGCAGTCGCGGGTCGGGTGTTCGGAATGCTCGGTCCGCTCGGAGCGCCGGTCCGCTTTGTCCACGACGGGATCTCACATGCTTCCTATCGGGCAGTCGCGGGTGCGCTGCGCGCCCCGCTCCGCGCAGGGGGCAGGCTGATCGCCGAGCGGGCCAGGGACGGATCGGCGGCGCTGGCCGACTCATCGCCCGGCGCGCTGGCCCTCGGGGCCCTCAATGGCATCGCCGGCGACCGGCTGGCCCGGGACCACCCCGATCTGGCGCTTGAGCTGACCGTTCGGCGGGGCGGCAGCGACGTTCCGCTCGATGCCCATGGCCTCGCCGACGCGTTTCCAGAGGCGACGCCACGCCTGGCTGTATTCGTCCACGGCCTGTGCGAGACGGATGAGGCGTGGGGCCTCGCCCCGGTCGGAGGGCCAAGGCGCCCCAGCTACGGATCCCTGCTGCGAGACGCGCTCGGCTACACGCCGATCTACCTCCGTTACAACACCGGCCTCAGGGTCTCCGAGAACGGCAAGTGGCTGACCGAGACGCTGAACCGGATCGCTTCCGAATGGCCTACGGAAGTCGAAGAGATCGCCTTGATCGGCCACTCGATGGGCGGCCTGGTCGCTCGCAGCGCCTGTCATTACGCCGAAGGGCAGGGACACGCCTGGACCGAGAGCCTGCGACACGTCTTCTGCCTCGGGACTCCCCACCTCGGCGCGCCGCTGGAGCGGGCCGCCCATGCCGCGGGATGGACCCTCTCCCGCCTGCCCGAATCCCGGCCGTTCGGAGATCTCTTCCTGAATCGCCGGAGCGCGGGAATCAAGGACCTGCGCTACGGCAGCTGCGTCGAGGAGGACTGGCGTGACTGCGATCCCGACGAGTTCCTCCGCCACCGCTGCCAGGAGGTTCCCTTCCTGCCCACCGCGACGTACTACTTCATCGGGGCCACGCTCACCAGTCGACCAGACGGGCTCGGCGGCCTGATCGGCGATCTCCTCGTCCACTACCCAAGCGCCTCCGGTCAGGGGCGAAACCGCCGGATCCCGTTCGAGGTGGATCACGGCCGCCATCTCGGCGGGGCGCACCACCTTCAGCTCCTCAACGACCCCGAGGTCTACGCGCAGATCCGCGACTGGCTTGGCCATCAGGGCGCGGCCAGAGCGAGCGCTAGCGCGGCAGTGCCCGCATAGAGCCGAAGCGGTTCGTGATCGGCAGGCGCCGGTCCCTGCCGAACGCCTTGGTCGACACCCTGATTCCGGGCGGAGCCTGACGGCGCTTGTACTCGGCGCGGTCGACCATCCGCACGACCTCCTGGACCGTGTCCTCGGGGAGGCCCTGGGCCACCAGCGCATCGACGCCCTCGTCCCGCTCCACGTAGGCCTCGAGGATCCGGTCGAGGGTCTCGTAGGGGGGCAGTGAGTCCTCATCCAGCTGATCGGGGCGCAGCTCGGCCGACGGCGGGCGCTCAAGGACCGACTCGGGGACGAGCTCGCTCCCCGCTCGTTCGTTGCGCCAGCGGACCAGGCGATAGACGAGCAGCTTGAAGATGTCCTTGATCACGGCGAACCCGCCGGCCATGTCGCCGTAGAGCGTCGCGTAGCCGACTGACATCTCGCTCTTGTTGCCCGTCGTCAGCACCAGCCAGCCGAACTTGTTGGAGAGCGCCATGATCAGGTTGCCTCGGATCCGCGCCTGGATGTTCTCCTCCGCGAGCCCCGGCTCGGCTCCCTCGAAGCTCGGCCCGAGCGCCCGCGTGTAAGCGTCCATCGCCTCCGCGATCGAGATCTCGATCAGCTCGACCCCGAGGTTGGCGGCGATCGCCCGGGCGTCGGATTGCGTCTCGTCGCTGGAGTTGGGCGAGGGCATGACGACCACGCTGACGCGATCGGGGCCGAGGGCGTCGACGGCGATCAGCGCCACGAGGGCGGAGTCGATCCCACCCGAGAGCGCGATGACGACGTGCTCGAAGCCGTTCTTCTCCACGTAGTCGCGCAGCCCCAGGGTGAGCGCCCCGTAGACCTCCGTCTCCTCATCCGCGAGCGGGTCGGCCACCCGGGGCTCGAGATCGCCCTCAGGCGCGGCCCCTGATGTCAGGTCGGCGAGCATCGGCACGTCCCGCGCGGCGCCGGCGCCGTCGGAGCGATCCCCGCCGGTGGGGACCTTCATGTCGCAGATCAGCAGCTCGGGCTCGAATTGGGCGGCCCGGGCGATCGTCTCCCCGCCGGGGCCGATCACGACGCTGGCGCCGTCGAAGACCAGCTCGTCCTGCCCGCCGACGGTGTTGCAGAGCGCGAATGCCGCGCCGTTGGAGCGCGCCCGCTCGGCGATCATCGCCTCGCGGGCCCTGCCCTTGCCGCGGTGATACGGGGAGGCGGATGAGTTGACGACCAGATGGGCTCCGGCGGCCACCTCGTCGCTCTCGGGGAAGCCGGGATGCCAGATGTCCTCGCAGACGGTCAGCCCGATCACCGCGCCGTCCACGGAGATCACCGCAGGCTCGCTTCCGGGCTGGAAATAGCGGCGCTCGTCGAAGACGCCGTAGTTGGGGAGGTCGCACTTCCGGTAGACCGCGCGGACCTCTCCGCCCGCGAGGACCGCGAGCGAGTTGTAGGCCGGGGGAGGGGGTGCGTCGATCAATGGATCGAAATCCTCGAGCTCTTCCTCCGGACGCTCGACCGGCTCGGGAAAGCCAACGAGGGCGACGGTGCCGTCGACGTCGGCGGCAATGGCGTCGAGCCCCTGCCGCACCGCGTCGAGGAAGTCCCGCCGGAGCACGAGATCCTCCGGCGGGTAGCCCGACAGACAGAGCTCGGGAAGGATCACGAGCTGGGCGCCGGCGTCGCGAGCCCGCTCGATGGACTCCGAGATCAGCTGTGCGTTGCCCTCGACGTCGCCCACGGTCGGGTCGATCTGGGCAAGCGCCAGGCGCAGTTGGACGGCATCGGCCATGTCTCAAGTATGGAGGGATCCGCCCCGGTGGCTACCCTGCCGCCCGTGTTCAGGCAGGACAGGACCCCTCGCACCCGCAAGGGCGTAGAGCTGATGGAGGCCCACATCGAGGACCTCTGCCGCGAGTACGGCATCGACCTGATCGGCTCCTCCGCCCGTGGACGGGCGATTCGCTGGCGAGGAGGCCGCCTCGAGATCTCCATCCCGCCGATCCGCGGACAGGTCTCCTACTTCATCGCGCTCCATGAGATCGGGCACCTGGTCGGGAAGGGGCGCTCGGCACCACGCCTCGAGTCCGAGGCGAACGCATGGCTGTTCGCCCTGCAGCACAGCGTCGTCGAGCCGACGCCGGCCACCAAGCGCTCGATCTCGCGGCGTCTGGAGGGATATCTCGCCTGGGCCAGGAACCGCCAGCACCGTCGCGTTCCGCCGCGGATCCCGGGGCGGGACCACCCCTTCTGGGCGCTGCTCCAGCTCGGCTAGACGGTCCTGTCGCGACGGGGCGATCGCGTCCGCGAGGGCCGCATGTTGCTGATGATCACCGCGACCACGGTGACCAGGTAGATCTGGCCGATCAGCGCCTCGGTGATGGCCAGCGAGCGACCGAAGTTCGATGCCGCGGTCAGGTCCCCATAGCCGACGGTCGTGAGGGTGGTGAAGCTGAAGTACAGAAAGTCATTGGTCTCCGACTGTGCCGCGGTCAGCTGATGGAAGAAGGCTTGACCACCAATCTCCTCGATCGCCGCGAACGCGGTGCCGAAGAAGAGCCCGACGATGAGATACAGGCAGAGGCCACCGAACATCGTCTCCACGGTGACGCTGCCCTCCTGGCGGAACAGCTTGATCAGCCCGGTGATTATCGCGGGGGGAACCAGCCCGATCAGCAGCAGGGTGACTGCCCGTCCGGAGTCGTGCCCGTACGTATTCGTGCCCAGGATGGTCAGGGCCGCGCCAATCACCGCCAATACGGCGACGATGGTCGTGACCCTGATGACAGTCGGGTGGGCGCGCGAGGCGACCACGGCAGCGACCAGCGTGATGGCTTGGAGGATGACCGCCACCAGCCGAGCGAAGTCGCTCTCCCCGGCGGCGAGCTGAAACCCGATCGAGAGCAGGATCAGTCCGAGGACTACCCCGAAGTGGTACTGGATCCTGTGCACGCGGGCATGATCCCCCGCGTGCAGGACGACACCTCAGCAGGAGCGTGGGCGCGGATCGAGGTGCTTGTCGCGCTTGGCCGACTCGGCCCCCTTCGAGCCGGGTCCGCAATTGATCTTGACGTCGCGCTCGCCGTCGTGGGCGTTGATCCTGTCTATCCCGGTCTTCCCCTTCATCACGTCCGCTCCGCTACCACCGCGGATGAAGTCGTTGTCGGGCCCGCCGGCCAGGCGATCGCTGCCGGCCTTGCCGAAGAGCCGGTCATCGCCGGGCCCACCGCGCGAAGTGTCGTTCCCCGGGCCGCCGATGAACAGGTCGCCCCCTTCGAAGCCGAGCAGCGTGTCGTTGCCCCGGTTGCCGTACAGGGCGTCATCGCCGCCGAGGCCAAATAGGGTCTCCGAGCTCCTGTCGCCGACCAGGACGTCATTTCCGTTGGTGCCGAACACGACCTCGATGTCCCCGTGCACGGTGTCTCGCCTGCTGCCCGTTTGATCCTCCGGGCCCCCGTCGTTTCCGCTCCCCGAACCGATCGTGACTCCGACCGGGTTCTGCCGGGTGGCGAGGTAGGCCAGCGTGTCGGTGCCACTGCCGCCCCGGAGGTCGTCGGCTCCGTCCCGGCCGTCGAGCGAGTCCCTTCCGCTGCCGCCCCGGAGCTTGTCGGCGGACGGCGAGCCGATCAGAGTGTCGTTGCCAGGGCCACCGTCCAGATTGCCCGCCGCGGTCGAGGGGATCGACCCCTCCAGCGCAATCGAGTCGTCGCGACTACCCGTGTCGACGGAGATCGTCTTGATGCCTGTGCCCGGACATCTCGCAGTGTGTGCGTTGACCGCGGTGCAGGTCCCGTTAGCAGTGAGGTGCGCCGCGCTGTCGGCGACGCTGTAGACGTTGGTCGCGGCGACGTAGCCGACCACGACCATGTTGGTCTCGTTGCCCGACTCGGCCACCTTGATCGTGTTGCCACCGCTGACCGTCACCGTCGAGGCGACGGCCTGGGGCGCGAGGATCAGCGCCATCCCGATGATGCCGGCGAACGAGACCTTCCTCATCCCACCTATCAACACACCCAAAAGGCGGTAGATGCGGTCGGCGTCTAGAGCAGCTTCTCGACCACGAGCACGTCCTTCCACTCGCCGTCGAGCTTGCCGTGACGCTCGTGCACGCCGACCTCCCGCCAGCCGAGGCCCGTCACCAATGCGATGCTCGGCTCGTTGGAGGTGAAGACCTTGCCGATCAGCTTGTGGGCCCCGGCCTTGGACGCTGCCGCGGCCAGGGAATCGAGCAGCTGCCGGCCGATCCCGCTGCGCCTCGCCTCGCGCTCCACATACAGAGTCGCCTCGCGCACGCTGTCGTAGTAGTGGTGGTCATCCGAGTAGGCGCTTGCCTTCGCCCAGCCGATCACATGAGCGTCCCGCTCCCCGACTATGACGACGTCCGTCTCGATCCAGCGCGTCGCGTCCTCCGGCGTCGCCAGCTCGGTCTCGAAGGTCGCGACGCGGTCCTCGACGCCCTGGTTGAAGATCTCCGCAACCGTCCCCGCATCCGAGGGCTCGGCGTCGCGAATCGAGAGCTCGGGTCTTTGCGAACCGTTCACGTTGGCTTCATAGCATTGGGAGCGTGCTCACCGAGCGAAATTTGCGGATCGCCGCCGCCGTGCTCGCGCTCGTCGGGATCGGCGTGGCCATCTACATCGTGATCGCGGACAGCGGCGGGGGCGCCCCCAAGTGCCTCGCTGGCGGGACCGGTTGCGAGACCGTCGCCGACAGCCACTACTCGCACATAGCCGGCATCAACGTGGCCGTGTTCGGCATCTTCGGCTACGCCCTGCTCCTCATCGCCGCGCTGGTGCCCGGTGACGCGGGGCGCTTCGGGGGGTTCCTCACCGCCCTCGTCGGCTTCGGGTTCAGCCTCTACCTGACCTACCTGGAGCTCTTCGTGATCGACGCCATCTGCCAGTGGTGCGTCGCCAGCGCGGTGCTCATGTCACTTTCCCTCGCTGTCGCCGCAGCCCGGGCCTTCGCCTACACGGGCCGGGAGCTCGCCGCGCCACAGATAGAGTCCTCCCATGGAAGGTAGGGACCAGCAGAGAGAGCGCCTGCGCGCCGAGCGGCAGGCGGCCGAGTCACAGGACGCCGCCGTGCTCGCCCGCAAGCGCCGCATCCAGTACCTGAGCATCGCCGCGTTCGCAGCGGTGGCCGTGATCGTCGCCCTGATCGTGATCAGCCAATCCGGCGGCAGCGACAACAACACGCCGACCACGTCGGCGAACGTCCAGGGAGTCGCCCAGGTCGACTCGGAGCTCCAGGGGCTTTCGCAGAGTGGCCAGACGCTCGGCGACTCCGGCGCCCCCGTCACGGTGACCGAGTTCGGAGACCCCCAGTGCCCGGTCTGCAAGGCGTTCTCCGAGCAGGTCGCACCCGACCTGATCTCGGGCGAGGTCAAGAGCGGCAAGGTCAAGTACGTCTACCAGCCGTATCTGATCATCGGCCCCGACTCGAAGCCCGCCATGAACGCGGCGCTCGCCGCCGGCGAGCAGGGACGCTTCTGGAACTACCTGCAGCTCTTCTACCTCAACCAGGGCGAGGAGAACTCCGGCTACGTCACCGACGACTTCCTGACGAGCATCGCAAAAGCCGCCGGGGTCTCCGACATCGACCAGTGGAACCAGTCGCGAAACGACTCGAAGTGGGACGCGATCATCGCCAAGGGCACGACCGACGCGGAGGGCTTCGGCTTCAACGGCACACCCTCCCTGGTGGCCCAGGGCCCCAACGGGACGCAGGCGATACAGGGCTTCAGCCTCTCCGACATCCGGGCGGCGATACAGCAGGTGAGCTAGGCCCGTTACCTTGACGGCATGGCCTCCAACCAGGGGGATAGCCGACGACTGCTGGTGATCACCGCTGACGACTACGGCTACTGGCCGTCGTACAACCAGGGCATCCTCGAGGCGATCGAGATGGGCGCGCTGGACTGCGTCAGCGCGATGGTCGACCGGGACTATTGCGAGGCGGCGCCGCTGCTCGAGAGCGGGGTGGAGATCGGCCTCCACATCGAGTTCGAGGGGCGCTGGGGGCCGCGGAGTGGCGCGCCGGCGCGAACCTCGCTCAGGGTCCAGCTCGAGCGGTTCGGCGACATCTTCGGGCGCTGGCCCTCCTTCCTGAACGGGCACAAGCACTGCCACGCGCGGCCAGAGCTGGCGACACCGGTCTTCCAGATGGCGCAGCAGATCGACGCCCCGGTCCGCTCCGTCAACCCCGATCATCGCCAGTGGCTGCGCGAGCGGGGGATCGACACGCCCGACTTGCTGATCGGCCGGACGCGCAGCAACGAGCCGGACGAGCCGGCCGAGCTGCGCGCGCTGGGCACGGGGGTGACCGAGTGGGTGACGCACCCGGGACATCCGGACTCGGACTCGGGCTCGAGCTACGACGTCGCTCGCCAGGAGGACCTGGCCCTGCTCCAGAAGGTCATGGTCCGCGCCCGCTTCGACGAGCCCGTCTGGGGTGACGCCCGGCGCGCCTCGATGACCGAGGCGTTCACGCAAGAGCCCGCCAACGACTAGCCGGTGGCGGATTCCTTCCGCTCGCCACGGCCGTTCTGTTCGGCGGGGCTTTCCTCCGGGTCCGCGCGCGGGACGAACCGCCGGAAGATGCCCTGCCGGCCGCCGGCGGCCTCGATCAGCTCGCCGATGGAGGCCTCGAGCTCGCGCGCCAGGTCGTCGAGGTCGGTCATCCGATCGTAGTCGCCGATCAGGCCGAAGTTGACCTGCCCGTCGTAGCTCATCACGCCGACGCAGAGCCCCTGGTTCTTGGCCAGAGGGACCATCGGGAAGACGCGCTCCATCCGTCGGCCCATCAGGTAGAGGGGGAACTGCGGGCCCGGGATGTTGGTGACGACCAGGTTGAAGAAGCGCTGTCGCGACTGCAGGCGGGCCGCCTGGCCCGCGACGGTGGGGGGTGCGAAGTCAGCGAGCTGCGTCAGGAGCGTCGCGCCCATCGCCTGCTTTGACTGCTTCAGGTCGCCCATCGACTGGCGCACGAGCTGAAGGCGGCGCCGGGGGTCCTCGCACCAGACGGGCAGGGGAGCCATCATCGTCGTCACCTGGTTGCCGAGCGCTCCGTGCTGGTCCTTCGTCCGGACGCTGACCGGGACCATCGCACGCAGCTCGAGCCCAACCGTGGGGTGGCCGCGGGCGCGCATATAGCGGCCGAGGGCACCCGCCACTGCGGCCAGAATGACGTCGTTGACGGTCCCGCCGAGCTCGTTCTTGACGTGCTTCATGTCGGCGAGCGAGCTGCGGACCCAGGCGAAGCGGCGGTGGGGGCCGACGTCGAAGTTGAACGGGCTCGCCGGAGCCGCGATCCCGGCCCAGGCGAAGGTGCCGGCCGCGACCACCGCGTCGGTTGCCTTCCGCAGGGCGCGGCGCGGCCCGCGCATCACCCTGCGGATGCCACGGGTGATCTCGCGGGGGTTGATCGCCCGCTGGAGGAGCGCCTCGGAGAGCAGCTGGGCTCGGCTCGGCTCGGGCTCGGGGACCCAGCGATCGAGGGGCTTCGACTCCTCGGCCGGCTCCTTCTCGGCATCGAAGAGGACCGTGGTTATGTCAACCCCGGAGACGCCGTCGACCATGCAGTGGTGGGTCTTGCCGATGATCGCGAAGCGCCCGCCCTTCAATCCCTCCACCAGCCAGAGCTCCCAGAGCGGCTTCGAGCGGTCCAGCTGCTGGGAGAAGATCCTGGCGGCCAGGACACGGAGCTGCTGCTCGGAGCCCGGCTCTGGAAGCGAGGTGTGGCGCACGTGGTAGGCGAGGTTCAGGTGCGGATCGTCGACCCACACCGGGCGGCCCTGGCCGAATGGGACAAAGCGAAGCTTCTGCCGGAAGCGCGGCACGAGATGCAGGCGGGATTCGATGTGATCCCGGAACTCGAGGTAGGGGGGAGCGGGGCCCTCGAACAGGGTCGTCGAGGCAACGTGCATGTGGGTCCCATCCCGCTCCAGATGGAGGAATGAGGAGTCCAGGCCGCTCAATCGGTCGGTCATTTCCATGATCGTCGCATACCACCTGTGCGCCTCGTCACACAAGTGCGCAAATAGCGAACCTACCCTGCCTCGTTCGATAATCACCAAACAACTCGCCGAGTCACGTAGACGGACATCACGTGAGCGGGGGAACCAAGCAGTAGGGGCGAATGGGGCGGTGTTCCGCCCTTAGCGGGAGTGGCAACGAGCCGCTGTCGCGAGCCCGTCAGCTAACCCCGTAGGCGGCAGAGAGAGGCAGGTGGATTCACTTGCGTCGCTTCCGTTGGAAGCGGAGGCGGGCTGCGCTAGCGCTGCTGCCCGCCCTGGCAATGATGGTTACGGCAGGCATCGCGGGCGCTTCGACAGCCGTCCCGGCAATCTCGGGGACCGCTCCGGAGGCAACCGCGGCGGGGGGTACGCCGACCGCGATCAGCCTGACCGGTCACCGGAACGTGATGGCAGGTCACGCCGTCAAGTTGCGCGGCCGCGTAGCCCCGGCGGGCAGCCGAGCGATTGTCGTTCGGATCGGCGGGCGCGAGCTTCATACGCGCTCCCGGGCCGACGGCAGCTACAAGGTCCGCTGGCATGCTGGGCGCTCCGGCGTCTACCGCGCTCGGGCGAAGGTGGCCAACTCGGCTATCCACTCCCACAGGCTCGCGGTGAACGTCTTCCGTCCGGCCGAGGCCTCGTATTACGGCCCCGGTCTGTACGGAGGGGGACTCGCCTGCGGCGGGACGCTGAGCCCGGGGAAGCTGGGCGTTGCGAACAAGACGCTCCCCTGCGGCTCCAGGGTCACGCTCCGATTCACGGCAAGACGGTCACCGTCCCCGTGATCGACCGGGGGCCCTATGCGGGCAACCGGGAGTACGACCTGACCGCAGCCACCAAGGCGAAGCTCGGTTTCCCCTCGACGGGGACCGTGCTCACCACGCGCTAGATGCGAGGGTGCTCTGAGGCTTCAGCCGAAGAGCAACCCGTTTGATGTTGGTTGGCCGGGCTGGTCTCGAGGCGCTTCGTCCTCCGCCAGCCCGGCCAAGCCGACTCCCACCAGCCGAACCGGGCGCTGGGGGTCGAACTTGTCGAGCAGCTCGCGCGCGGTGGCAACGACGTCCTCCGGATCACAGGTGTGGGAGCGGAGGGTCCGCGAGCGCGTGTAGGTCTTGAAGGGCTGCAGGCGGATCTTCAACGTCACCGTGCGCCCGCGGCGCTTGTTCTGCGCGAGGCTCTCGCAGACCGAGCGGGCGAGTCGCTCGACGGTCTCGTGCAGGAGCTCGAGGTCGGTGACGTCCTCGGGGAACGTGGTCTCGCGGCTCTCGGATTTCCGTACCCGGTCCTCGTTGAGCTTGGTACTGCCGATCCCGTTGGCTCGGGCGCGCAAGCCGCTGCCGTGGTTCGGGCCGAAGGCCATCCCCAGGGCCTGCTCGTCGGTTTCCGCCAGCTGCTCGACCGTCTCGACGCCGCTCGCCCGCAGCCGCTCGAACGTCTTGGGGCCCACCCCCGGCAGGAGTGAGGCCGGCTTCCCTCCAACCGTCTCGAGCCAGTTGTCGTGGTCGAGGACGAAGAAGCCATCCGGCTTGTCGAGGTCCGAGGCGATCTTCGCCATCAGCTTGTTGGGCGCCAGTCCGATCGAGCTGACGAGGTAGGTGACCTCCTTGATTCGCCGCTTGATCTCCTGGGCGCGTGACTGGGGTACGGGGGAGCCCGAGAGATCGACGTAGGCCTCGTCGAGGCCGACGACCTCGACCTCGTCGCTGAATTCCCGCAGCGTCTCCATCACCTTCACCGAGCCACGCCGGTACAGCTGCATGTCGACCGGCAGCACGGTGAGCTGGGAGCAGCGGCGACGCGCCGTCACCATCGGCAGAGCCGAGTGGACTCCGTACTTCCGCGCCTCGTAGGACGCGGTGGTGACCACCCCGCGCGGGCCGTCGTAGGCGACCACAACGGGCTTGCCTCGGAGCTCGGGATGGCGCAGCATCTCGATCGACACATAGAACGCGTCCATGTCCACGTGGGCGATCACCTGCGACCGACCGAGATTACGCCCGCTTGGAGACGGAGGGCGCTATTTTGAACGGCGGTGACGAACGCGGAGGCAAAGAACCTCGAGGCGATCTCGCGGGCGATCGACCAGCACAACTCGAACTGCCCGTTTCCCGCCAGCGAGGTTCGCATGAACCCGTTCGAGTGCGAGCGGCTCGGCTGGGAGGAGATCCGCGGCCTGCCGATCGTCGCCGACCCCGAGCTCGGCACCGGCGCCTTCCGCATCATCTGCTCCCGCGACCAGGAAGGCGAGGGCATCGAGGAGGCCGAGGCGCTGGGGATCCCGATCGAGGTCGCCGTGCCGAGCGGCCCGCCGGCGGCGGAGCCGCCCGCTTAGCGACCATCTTCCCGGTCGCGATCTGATGGCGAAGCCGGGTAATCGCTAGTTCAGCGCTGCCGCCAGCCGGCGGCGATGCTCACGGGCCAGCGGGTGGTCCGCTCCCAGCTCGGTGAAGATCGCGACCATCACGCGGCGCATCTCGTCCTTGCGCTCGGTGTCCTGCTCGGCGGCCAGGGCGGCCTGCAGCTGCTCCAGGGCCTCCTCGGGATTCCCCTCATCCCAGGCCGCAAAGGCCGCCTGAAGCTCGGCCGCGCCGGATCCGTTTGCGGACGCGGACAGCTCCGCTCGAGCGGCGAGACCGTCGGCGATGAAGTCGTGGGGAAAGGGCTTGAGCAGCTCGAGCGCCTGGTCGGCCTCGCCGCGGCCCAACAGGATCCTGCCGAGCCCGATCGCCGCCTGGGCTTGCCGGGGATCGAGCTCGAGTGCCCTGCGCAGCGAGTCCTCGTCACCGGATTCGGCCAGGCGATCGGCCTCGGAGGGGACGATCTCGTTCAGGAACGCCTCGATCCGGGCGGGGGGAATGGCGCCGATGAATTCAGAGACGACCTTGCCGTCCTTGAACGCCTTGACGGCCGGGATGCTGGCGATCTCGTACTCCTGCGCGATCCCCGGGTTGTGGTCGGTGTCGAGTTTTGCGAGCTCGACCTCGCCGTTTCGCTTCCGCACGGCGTCCTCGATCGCGGGCCCCAGCGTGCGGCACGGACCGCACCACTCGGCCCAGAAGTCGACCACCACCGGCACCTGCTTGGAGCGCTCGATGACCTTGGCCTGAAAGTCCTGCTCGCTGACGTCGCTGATCACGTCTATGAGGTTAGAGCCGCCGACACCTCGGCCTCCGTGGCGGCGAGATGGCGCCTCAGGAAGTGGAGCTGGTCGGCGATCGCCTGCTCGCGCTGTTCCCCGAGGTAGATGTCGAAGTGCGGGCACGGGTACTCCCGTACCTCCACACGACCCTTGGCGCGCCAGGCGGCGGCCCGCGCGGCGGCCGGCGGAGCAATCGAGTCGCGATCGGCGATCTGGACGAGGATCGGGCAGCGGACCTCGTCCATCCGCGTGATCGCCCTGTTGGTCCACTCGGCGAAGACAGCACGCCCTGTCACCTCGTTGCGCCAGCTCGGCCCGGCGATCGCGCGCATCCCCGGCTCGGATTCCTCGCTGCTCATGCCCGCGAGCTCACCAGGTCGACCGACCGTCGGGAGCATGAGCGGCTCCTGGTTGCGAAGCATCCGCACGGCGTCCTTGATCCCGGCGAGGGTCACGCGCAGCTGCTGGCCGAGGCCGGCGTACTTGCCGATCTCTCGCAGCGTGCGCACGCCGTCCATGTCCGGCGTCTGTGTGATCACCGCCGCGATGCCCGGGTCGTCCGCGGCCACGTAGACGACGTGACCGCCCGACCAGGACGTCCCCCAGAGCACGATCCGCTCGGGATCGACACCGTCGAGGCCTCGGGCGAAGTCGACCGCCGCCCGGTAGTCCTCGCGATGGCGCGGTGGCCAGGCCAGCTGTCGCGGCTCCCCCGTGGACGCGCCGAAGCAGCGATAGTCGAAGAGCAGGGTGTCGAGACCAGCCTCCGCGAACGCCTCCGCGAAGGGGAGCAGGCCTGAGTCCATCGTCGCCCCGAATCCGTGCGCCATCACGACACAAGGCCGCCCGCGCTCGCCGGAGAAGGCGTCGCGCTCGCCGGTCAGGTGCCATCCGGCACAGGTCTCCCCGTTGCTCGGGAAGGAAACGTCCGTCCGCTCAGGCCTTGCCATCAAACGGGTTGCTCCTCGGCTTTGCCTCGGAGCACCCTCGCGCTATCAGCCGTCAGGACGCGGCCGGCCAGCTTCGCCGACATCCCCTGCGCGGCCCGCTGCGACCCCGCCGGGATCTCGCGCGTCCAGATGTCGTGCTCGTACGTGTACCACTCGATCTGCATCGTGTGGCGGGGGCGCTCCGCGTAGTGGCCCGAGTGGATCAGCTGGTCGCGCTTGATCGTCTCCTCCATCTCGACGGGGGAGGGCAGGGCATAGTCGCCGCCGGCGTAGCGCGCCACCAGCTTGGATTGGAGCTCGATGAACGGGAACAGCGTCGGGATCGTCTGGGCGAACCCGACGAAGGCGAGGTCGTCCATCCCCGGCTTGAAGACCCGCTTGTAGAGGGGGAAGCGGTTATCCGGGGCCGAGAGGAACTCGGGGTCGAAGAAGGGGAAGGTGATCCTGTAGCCGGTGGCGTAGACGATCACGTCGATCTGCTCCGTGCTTCCGTCCTCGAAGCGGACGCTGCCGCCCTCGAGCTCCTGGACGTTGGGCTTCGCCACCGCGTCCCCCGAGCCCAGCCGGAGGAGAAGCTCGCTGGAGACGGTCGGGTGTGCCTCCAGGAAGTTGTGGTTGGGGTGGGGGAGGCCGAAGTCCTCCATGCGCCCGGAGGCGAGACGGGGAAGGATGCGCGCCATCCGCCGCTGGAGGCTCAGCGGAAGCCGCGGGTTGACCTTCACAATCGTGTCCATCGGGCGGCCCAGGAAGTACTTCGGCATCACCCAGGCGCCGCTGCGCGTAGAGAGGAAGACCTTCTCGGCCACGCCCTTGCGCGAGAGCTCCGAGACGATGTCCACGGCGCTGTTGCCGATCCCGACGACGAGGACCCGCTTGCCGGCCATGTCCAGCGGCGTCTGCGGGTCGATGTAGTGGTGCGAGTGGATCGTCTCGCCGTGGAAGCTGCCCGGGAAGTCGGGGAGGCGCGGGTCCCAGTGATGGCCGTTGCCGACCACGAGGAAGTCGAATTCCTCGGTGGAGCCGTCGCCGAGCTTGATCGACCAGCCGCCTGTGGGCTTGCGCTCGGCGTGCTCCACGGGCGAGGAGAAGCGGATCCGGTCGCGCAGCGAGAAGGCCTCCGCATAGCGGTTGAGGTAGCTGAGGATCTGGGTGTGGTGGGGATAATCCGGGTATTCGTCGGGGCCCATCGGCATGTCGCGGAACGAGACCCCGTCGCGGGACGTGTCGATGTGGAGCGACCGATACGCCGAGGAGCGGCCGTTTGGGTTGCCGAAGTACCAGTTCCCCCCGATGTCGTCGCTCGCCTCGAAGCAGGTGTAGGGGAGCCCCCAGTCGGAGAAGGCCTTGCCGGTGGTCAGGCCGCTGATCCCGGCGCCGATCACACAGGTGGTGGGCTTGGCGGACATGGGCGGCAGGGAGTGTAGTCAGGTGACTGGCCAGCCAGCCAGTGTGATCAGACGTCTGCCGAGAAGTTGATCCCGAGGCTGTCGAGCAGGTCCTGGGCCCAGCGGTTGAACGTGTCGAACCAGCCGGTCAGGATCGCGACGCCGAACGCCACGAGGATCACGCCGCCGATCGCCATGATCAGCGGGTAGTGGCGCTTGACGACGGCGAAGGCGGTCGTCATGCGGCTGAAGGCCACCGAGGTCAGCAGGAACGGGATCGCGAGGCCGGCGGAGTAGACGGCCAGCAGGAAGGCTCCGTGGAGGGCCGAGCCGGATAGAGCGGCGGCGCCGAGGATCGCGGCGAGGGTGGGCCCGATGCACGGGGTCCACGCAAGCCCGAAAGCGGCGCCGGCGACGAGAGGACCGCCGGTGCCGGCGCGCTCCAGCAGCCCCTCGACATGCCACTCGCGATTGAGCTGCGGGATGAACAGGGCGCTGATGAAGAACAGCCCCATGGTGATGATCAGCCAGGCCGCGATCTTGTCGAGCAGCAGCTGGTGCTGCTGAAGCGCGCTGCCGATCCCGGTCGCGCCGAGGCCGAGCAGGATGAAGATCACCGAGAAGCTGGACACGAACAGGAGGCTGGGAACGATCACCCGGCGCCAGTTCGCCTGCTCCAGGTCGGCCGCGGCCAAGCCGGTCACGGCGGAGAGATACCCCGGGACCAGAGGCAGGACGCAGGGGGAGAGGAACGAGACGATCCCCGCGGCGAAGGCGGTCAGGATCCCAACGCCGGCCGCTGGATCGCTGCTCATAGGGAGATTCTGGCGGACGCCTCGCTCGCACACGTGCTCCCAGGCGCCGGTGGGCACCGAAAAAAGGACCGGCGAGGCGACCCCAGGGGGATGAAGGCCGCCTCGCCGGGTTGGCCAACGTTCTGGACGCCTGAAACGGGTGCCGTTGGCCGGGGGATCCGGATGCAGGCCGAACCCTAGGGAGGGGCGTATACGTGAACATCCGGGCCGAGCCGCAGATCCTCTCAGTACAAATCACGGGCTTGCCGGCTGCCACGGACGGTACGTTTCCTGCGTGAACCGACGCCTCGGCGCGCTCGCCTGGATCGGTTTGCCTCGCTGTTGGGCGGATGTGGCGGCGGCGTAAACAGCAGCCTCCTCGACAAGACCGGCGTCAAGAAATGCCTCGCGAATGCCAACATCCGGCTAGAGCCGTCCGGATCCCCCCAGGGGCGGGTCCAAGGGTTACGCGCCTCTGTTCGCCGCGGACCTCACGGCCTTGACGGCGGACCGCATCCCCATCGACGTGGTCGTTCAGCGCAGCGCGGATCGGGCAAGCGCAGCGGCGGCGGATGTACGCAGCTGCCTGGGGGGGCGACCTCAGTAGGGCCGGATGAGGCGAGACGGCGTACGCCGGGAACGAGCCGGGCCGGGCCAGTCGGGCCTCTCCCACTCGAGCTTGGCCTGGGCAACAGCCTCGTGCTCGACCCTCGGATGACAGCTGCGGCAGACCGCCTCGAGGTTCTCGATCGCGTCGAGGCCCCCGTAGCGCCGCGGCCTCTTGTGGTGCGCGACCAGGTCCTCGCGGGATCCGCAGGCGACGCACGAGGCGCCGGCCGTCACCATCGCCGAGAGCACGCGCCACGGCAGATGCGTGGGGGATTGCCTCATCGCCTTCGATTCCACACGGTTGACCGGACGGGGTCGGAACCGCGCGTAGGGAATGCACGGGAACGGGAGTTATGGAAACTGAGCCGAGGGTCTTCTCGAACCAGCGATTCCGACCCTCAGGTTCGAGTCGTAGTCAGGGACCTCGCGATATCCGGCCCTCCGTGTGCAGGCGGTTCGCCTCTCCGAGCCGCTCGTGCGTGTCCAGGCGGATCAAGCTCGACGCCGTGCTCCCGTGCGCTGCTCTCGAGGGCTTCCAGGAGCGCCCTGGCGACGCCGTTGCCGCGCTGCTTCGGACGACGTACATCCGCTTGATCTCTCCTATTCCCGGCGCCAAGCCCCGCAACGCGGCCACTCCGCTGGCCCGATTGCCGGCATACGCGACGAGGATGAGCTCAGATCGATCCTCACGCCGCCAAGTTGACATAACGATGCCCTGGTTATCAGCCTGCGGGTCGGTCGCTGCTCAGGCCGAGGCTGCGATCAGAGCGACGGTCGCCAGACAGAGGATGACCCCGGCCGACATCAGCCAGCGAGACTCGATCCGCGAGCTCTGGATCATCTCTCCGCGATCCACCGCCCGCTCCACCCTGCGCGACCTGATCGAGCCGTAGCCGAACAGGGAGACCGAATAGAGAGCCCAGCCGATGCCGACGACGACATAGGGCCACTCGGTCGTCGTGCCGCTCAGCTCGGGGACGACGCGTCCGACGCCGACTGCGACGGCGATCGAGGTGAGCGCGGTCCGCCACCAGGCGAGCTCCGTGCGCTCGGCGGCGAGCCGGGTCCGCCGGATCGCATCCCATCCCTCAGTTGGCGGCTCGGGGTTCATTTTCAGGGTTTTACCGATTTCTCGCGATACGGACTTACGATTAGTGCATGCCTCTCAGGGATCGGGAGCTGACCAGTCCGCCACCAACCTTGGCGAGCCTGCAGGAGCTCTCCGGCCCGGTGCTCATCGCGATGCTCGTGGCGAGCGCAATCGCGGTGCTCGACGGCCTGGCCGGCCCCGATGCGGTCCTGATTGGCCTGCTGGCGATCCCACCGGTGATCGCGGCGATGAGCGCGTCGCTGCCCGAGACGGCGGTCGTCGGCTCGTTCTGCCTGGCCCTCGCCGTCCTCTCGATCCTCTGGCACCAGGACGTGAGCACCGCCCAGTACCTGATCGCCGTGGTGACGGTGATCGCCGGAGACCTGGCGGGCCTCTGGGTCGCCAGCCTGCGCGTCAACCTGAATCGCGAGCAGGCCGCCTCCGAGCTGCTAGCCGAGGCGGGTGTCCTGATGGAGGACGCGCTCGACCGCAGGCATCGCGCCGAGCATCTGGCCGAGCTCGCCGTTCCCAGCCTCGGCGACGTGGCGATGGTCGACATGCTCGCCTCCGACGGGTCGATCGAGCGGGTCGCGGCCAGTGGCAGCGGCACGGAGGTCGCCGACCTGTTCGCCAACCTTCGCGCCACCACCCCGATCGACCCCCACGGTCCCCATCCCGTCGCGGAGGTGATCCGAACCGGTCGCGCGGCGAACCTGGATCAGCTCACCGACGAGGAGATCGACGAGATCACCACCCGCGAGAACGAGCGGGAATTGCTCCGCAGGCACCGCTTCAAGTCGTGCATCGTGCTGCCGCTCGGGGCGCGCGGCTCCGTGCTGGGCGCCCTGACGCTGTGGATCATGCGCCCCGCGAAGGCCTTCGACGAGACGGCGCGGCGCACGGCGAAGCGACTCGCCGACCGGGCGGCGCTGGCCCTCGACAACGCACGGCTGCACGAGCAGCAGTCCCACATCGCTTCGGTCCTCCAGCACAGCCTCCTGCCGCGGTCGCTGCCGAAGATCAGCGGCTTCGAGGCCTCCTCGCGGTTTCTCGCCGCCGGCGAGGCGTACGAGGTCGGCGGGGACTTCTACGACGTCTTCCGCAGCGGCTCCGGGAGCTGGACCGCCGTGATCGGCGACGTCTGCGGGAAGGGGCCGGAGGCGGCCTCGCTGACGGCCCTCGCCCGGTACACCGTCCGGACGGCGTCCTCACCTGACAGCGCGCCCAGCGAGGTCCTGCGGACGCTGCACGACTCGATCAGCTCCGAGCGGGCCGACTTCCGCTTCTGCACCGCGGCGCTGGCCCGCATCCAGGCGCCGTCCAACGGCCGCGACCTCGCGCATCTCACCGTCGCCCTCGGCGGCCACCCGCTTCCTCTGATCCTCCGCAAGGGCGGCCAGGTCGACTCGGTCGGCGAGCCCGGGACCCTGCTGGGCGCGCTCCCCTCCCCCGTCCTGGCCGACACGGATGCCACCCTCGCGGTCGGCGATGCGCTGATCCTCTACACGGACGGGGTGCTCGACGTTCGCGATCGGAGCAACGGCGACGATCCTGAATGGCTTGCCAAGGAGGTCGGCAAGTCCGCGGGCAAGAGTGCGGACGAAATCGCTGAGCGCCTCGCTCGGGCCGCGATCAAGCGCCACGGCGGCGAGCCGCGCGACGACATCGCCGTTCTGGTGCTGCACCGAAACGGCGCGCGCTGACAGGCCGGCCCGTTCACATCGGCTGCTCCGGCTGGGCCTACCCTCACTGGCGCGAGCGCCTCTACCCGAAGGGGTTGCCGCAGCGGCGCTGGCTCTCCCACTACGCGGAGCGCTACGACACCGTCGAGGTGAACAGCACCTTCTACCGGCTGGCCTCCCCCACGGGAGTCGAGGCCTGGGCCGAGCAGAGCCCCCCGGGCTTCGTCTTCGCCGTCAAGGCGAGCCGCTACCTGACCCATGTGAAGCGCCTCAAGATCGCCGACCGCTACGTCAAGCGCTTCTACGAGCCGCTCGAGGCCCTGGCTGAGAGCGAGAAGCTCGGGCCCACCCTCTGGCAGCTGCCCGAGAACTTCCAGCGCGACGACGAGCGGCTTGCCGGCGCCACTCGCGGCGCTGCCCGACGGCCGGCACGCGTTCGAGTTCCGTCATCCCAGCTGGTTCGCGAGCGAGGTCTACGGCCTGCTGCGCGACCACGGCGTCGCGCTCGTGATCGGGGACGATCCGAGCCGCCCGTTCCAGACGCACGAGCGAACCGCCGACTGGACCTACATCCGCTTTCACCGCGGCAACCGCGGCCGAGGGGGCAACTACTCTGGCGCCGAGATCGACACCTGGGCGCGCCGCATCGCCCAGTGGCGGCGCAGGACCGAGGTCTATGCGTACTTCAACAACGACTGGGAGGGGTATGCCCTCCGCAACGCCGATCGCCTCAAGAAGAGCCTCGGCTTCTAGCGGCGACGCCAGTTGCCGCCGAGCAGCTTGCCGAGACGGCCGCTGCGGCGGGGGCTGAACTGGGGCGCGCCCTTCTCGGGTGGCGGCAGCTGGGCGCACGCGGCGGAATCGATCGTGAGACGGACCGCCCGCTCGGCGGTGCGGGCGACCTCCGGCGCGTCGACGAAGCGCAGGTCGCCGGCGGTGGTCTCGATGACGAAGCCGTCCAGGATCCGCTCCCGGTAGTTGTCGACCATCTCGTCGACGACGCCCACCTGCTGCCCGTCGGACGCATAGACGGGCGTGCCGCGCGTCACGGCCGCGTAGTGGATCGGATAGCCGTCGTCCTCTCCCATCCCCCAAATATACGAGGAGCGCCGATTCGCCCGCCGGTAGCTTTCCCAACGTGGCCGGGTACTCCGGAACGCCGCTGGTCAAGAAGCTCGCCATCAAGGAGGGACATCGGGTCGCCTTTCCCTCGGCTCCCGATGGGTTCCGTGGCTTGATCGGCGAGCTTCCGGAGGGTGTCACCGTCAAGTCCCGCGCCAGCGGGCCACTCGATGTGATCGTCTTCTTCACCAAGAGCCGCGCCGAGCTGGAGCGGCGGCTACCCGCCCTCAGGCGTGCGATGGACCCGGCGGCCGGCCTTTGGATCGCATGGCCGAAGCGCTCCTCCGGGGTCGCGACCGACATGACCGAGGACGTCGCCAGGGAGCTCGGGCTCGCCATGGGGCTGGTCGACAACAAGGTCTGCGCCATCGACGAGACCTGGTCGGGCCTGCGGCTGGTGATCAGGCTGAAGGACCGGGCCTAGCCGAGCCGCTCCCGCACCAGCGGCTCGTCGAGGAAATCGCCGATCACGCGTGACAGCCTGCCTCCCTGCCACGCCAGCGGCGACTTGCCCGGCTCCTCGCTGACCAGCCGGCCCGCGGGCAGGCGCTCGGCCCAGGCCTCGGCGATCGCGTACGGGTGGCCGGGATCGGCCTCGTCGTAGCTGGCGACCACCAGCGCCGGCACGTCGAGCGTCTCGAGCTCCTCGAGGCCCTCGAACGGAAGGGAGCGCGGGACCTCTCGAAGCGCACGCGCGACCGCCTCCGGGTGGCGGTGCAGCTGCATTCGCTCGCGGGTGATCCGCAGCGCCGTCTCCGTCCAGTCCGGGGCCGCTTCGAGGGATGCCTCATATGCCTCCATGAAGCCGTCGACGCCACCTCGCTCGAGGCCATCGGCGAGGCGATCCCAGTACGCGAGTCTCTCCTCGGGCGACGGAAGGCCGAGTACCACGGGCCCGGCCAGGACCAGCGCCGCCACCTCGCCGGCGTGGTCGAGAGCGTGAGCGACCGCCGTGTGGCACCCCATCGAATGCCCCACGAGGATCGGCCGCGCCTCGCCATGGTGCTGGGCCGCTACCGCCCTGAGATCGGCCGTGAGCGCCTCGTAGCCGTATCCCTCCCCTTCGGGGGCCGGAGAGGACTCTCCGTGGCCGCGAGCGTCGTAGGAGACCAGCCGGTACCCGCTGCGCGCCAGCGCAACCGAGCCGTGGAGGACGTATCGCCGGGTCGCGGTCAACCCGTGCAGGAGGATGACCGCGGCCCCATCCCCCACCTCCTCGCCGGAAAGCTCGACGCCCGAGGAAGACACCTCGAAGGGACTCGGCTCCAGGCGCTCGGAGGCCACGGTCAGCTGAGCTGAGAGACGGCCCGCTCCAGGTCCCCGACGTCCTGGTAGCGCAGTCCGAAGAGGGCAACGTGCCGGTACCGCAGCACGCCGGCGCCGTCGAGCAGGAAGACGGCGCGGCGGATGAAGCCGGCGGGCCCCAGGACGCCATACGAGCGTGCCACCCGCTTGCCAGGGTCCGAGAGCAGCGGCACCGTCAGGCCGTGGCGGTCCGAGAAGCGCTCGTGCGAATCGACGGACTGCGGTGAGACCCCGACCATCGGGACGCCGAGCGCCTCGAGCCGATCGCCATCGTCGCGGTAGGAGCAGAACTGCCTCGTGCAGACAGGCGTGAAATCGCCCGGATAGAAGGCCAGGATCACGCCGGTGCCGCGGAAGTCCCGCAGGCGATAGGTCTGCGAACCCTGAGTGCTGGTGCCCTCGAGCTCGAACTCCGGTGCCTGGTCCCCGACGCGAAGCTTCGCCATCAGCCGCCCTGGATCGCGACCCGCCGGATGAGCGCCGGGGCCTTCGGCTTGCCGCTCGGCGTGCCGAGCTGCTCGATCCGCTGCACGACGTCGAAGCCGCTCGTCACGCGGCCGAGCAGCGCGTAGTCCGGCGTCAGGCCCGCGTCGGCCGCGGTCACCACGAAGAACTGGCTCCCAGAGCGCCCGGGCGGCTCGACCTGGCTCTTGGCCATTGCGACGATCCCGCGTGTGTAGGAGAGATCCTCCGGCGGCGGCTCATCGACGAAATATCCGGGACCGCCGGCACCGGTTCCCGTCGGGTCGCCGCCCTGGATCACGAAGCCCGGCACGATTCGGTGGAAGAGCGTGTCGTCGTAGGCACCCTGGCGAGCAAGATAGGCAAAGGAGGATGTGGTCTTCGGCGCTCGTGCCACATCGAGCGCGATCTCGAAGCTGCCACAGCTCGTCTCGACGGTCGCCGTCGCCTGGCCGTGAATGGTCTCCGCCGGCCGCGTCAGATGGACCTGCTTCGCGGCCGGCGCGGAAACCTCGCTGCAGCCGGCGGGCAGGGCCACGCTCGTGCTCTGCCCTCCCCCGCCGCCGCATCCCGCCATCGCGATTAGCGACAGCGAGGCCGCAATCGCTGTCCGCCCCACGCTCAAGGCGCCCAAGCCTACTCCCGGTGCCTGCGATGATCGCCCCATGGAGGCTCGATTCGTCATTGGGCGCGCCCTGAACGCGCTCGTCGCCAGGTTCCCGGCGAGCTGGCCCCTGATCCGGGCGCCGATGCGGAGCTTCTTCGACCGCAACGCCCAGGGCTGGGAGGACCGCACGACCGCAGGCTCCCCGGCCCACCTGGCGCCGCTGGCGGCCGCGCTGCTGCACGTGCGCCCGGAGCCCGAACGCGCGCTGGACATCGGCACCGGGCTCGGCGACGGTGCTCTGCTGATCGCGCGTGAGTTCCCCCACGCCCGGGTGCGCGGCGTTGACATCTCCGGCGAGATGATCCGAAGGGCACAGGCCCGGATCGGCCTGGACCCGGAGGGACGGGTCGCGTTCAAGGTCGCCGACGCAGCGCGCCTGCCCTTCGACGACGATTCGTTCGACCTCGTCGCGCAGCTCAACATGCCGCCGTTCTTCGGCGAGATCGCGCGCGTCCTGCGTCCCGGCGGCCACGCGGTCATCGCCGCCAGCTGGGGGCCGCAGACGCCCTTCTACACGCCCGATGCCGTGCTCGAGCGCGGATTCGGGAAGGCCCGGCTCGAGAAGGTGGCGACCGGTGAGGCCGCTGAGGGCACCTACTTCATCGCCCGCCGCCCGCCTGAGGCCCGGCGCAACTAGATTCACCGGATCAGCGAGCCGAGTCGCCACCTGCTGCTCGTCAACCCGCACTCCGCGGGCGGACGAACCCTGAAGCTCCTGCCCGAGGTCGAGCGGGAGCTGGGGCGCCGCGACATCCTCTACCGAGTCGTGCGCACCGAGAGCCTCGAGCACGGCGTCGGCGAGGCCCGCCAGGCGGCCGACGACGGGGAGATCCCGGTGGTGATGAGCGGCGACGGCCTGGTCGGCCAGGTCGGTGGCGCCCTCGCTCAGACCGGGACGCCGATGGGGATACTCCCAGGCGGTCGCGGCAACGATCTGGGCCGCGTGCTGCGCATCCCGAATGAGCCGGCGGGCGCGGTCTCGATCCTTGCCGACGGCCAGGCGCGCGAGATCGATGTGGGCGTGGTCAATGACAGGCGCTTCCTCTGCATCGCCTCGTTCGGCTTCGACTCGGTGGCGAACCGGATCGCCAACGAGGCCCGGTTCATCAAGGGCAACCTCGTCTACGCCTACGCCGCCCTCCGCACCCTGGCCGCCTGGAAGCCGCACAGATTCACCGTCACCGTGGACGGCGAGCGAACCGAGTGCTTCGGATACTCGGTCGCGGTCGCCAACAGCCGCGCCTACGGCGGCGGCATGTTCGTGGCGCCGAACGCGGAGCTCGACGACGGCCTGCTCGACGTGGTGCTCACCGCGCACACCGGCAAGCTGCAATTCCTCAAGGGCCTGCCCAGGGTGTTCAAGGGGACCCAGATCGAGAACCAGGAGATCACCGTCCTTCGCGGCGCCGAGGTCGAGGTGAGCGCCGACGAGGACTTCGCGATCTATGCCGACGGCGAGCACCTCGCCGACCTGCCCGCGACGATCCGCCTGCTGCCGCGTGCCCTCCGGGTGATCGCGCCCACGGGTCCCCTGGCCGGGCCCCCGGCCTGAGGCGGGGCAGCCCCTAACCTGCTGGCGCCATGAGCGCCCTGTTCGCCGCCAAGCGCGGCCTCGCCAAGGCAGTCGGGAGCCTGAGCCGCGCCAGCGGGCGAGGCGGCGGCACCACGCTGCCCGGACGCATGCTCGTCCGGATGGCGCCGGACGCGATCGATCGGCTCGCCTCGCAACTCGACCGCGGCTCGATCGTCGTCAGCTCGACCAACGGCAAGACCACCACGGCGGGCATGATCGCCGGGATCCTGCACGCCGCCGGGCGCGAGCCGATCCACAACCGGGCGGGCTCCAACATGCACTGGGGCGTGGCGACGGCCCTGCTCGAGCAGTCCGGCGACGAGGGCCTCTTCGAGCTCGACGAGGCCTGGCTCCCCCGCGTGGCGCCTCGCCTGCGCCCGCGCCTGCTGGTGCTGGGCAATCTCTTCCGCGACCAGCTCGACCGCTACGGCGAGCTCGAGCGGCTCGCCGACGAGTGGGCGGTCCTGGTGGCCGAGCTGGAGGGATCGTGCGAGTTCGCCCTCAACGCCGACGACCCCCTGATCGCGGACCTCGGCAGGGATCGCGAGCTTCGCCGCCGCCCGGGCGTCACCTACTTCGGGATCGAGGACACGACCCAGGCGCTTCCGGAGCTCCAGCACGCCCACGATGCGAAGCACTGCCGGCGCTGCGGCGCCCCGTACTCCTACGAGCGCGCCTTCGTCGGGCACCTGGGCCACTACATCTGCCCCAACTGCCACGCCGACCGCCCGGCGCCCGACATCGCGGCGACGGAGATCGAGCTGCACGGCATCTCCGGCTCGAGCGTGGTCGTCACCACTCCCGAGGGCGAGCTCGAGCTGGAGCTCCCTCTACCCGGGCTCTACAACGTCTACAACGCGCTGGCCGCGATCGCCGCTGGGCTTCGCTCGGGCATCCCGCTCCAGCAGGTGCGTCAGGGCCTCGAATCGATGCGGGCGGTCTTCGGCCGAGTGGAGACGATCGAGGTCTCGGGCAAACCCGTGTCGATCCTGCTGATCAAGAACCCGGCCGGAGCGAACGAGGTGCTCCGCACCCTGGCGCTCGAATCGTCGAACGGAGGGATCGACCTCTGGCTGGCGCTCAACGACCGCATCGCGGACGGCCGCGACGTCTCCTGGATCTGGGACGCCGACTTCGAGCTGCTGTCGAAGGGGGTGCGCCGCGTGATCTGCGCGGGCACGCGGGCGCCCGAGATGGCGCTCCGCCTCAAGTACGCGGGCTGGCCGCAGGATGCGATCGAGGTCATGGAGCCCATCGAGGCGTCCGTCGACGCCGCGGTCTCAGCCGCCCCCGGCCGGCTCTTCGCCCTTCCCACCTACACCGCCCTGCTCGAGCTTCGGACACTGCTCGCGCAGCGCGGGCTCGCGGCGGACTACTGGCAATGACGAGCCCGGCGATCTGGCAGGAGGTCGAGTTCGGCTCCTACGGCGCTGACCTGCCCGTCTGGGTCGAGCTCGCCGAGGCCGGCGGCGGCCCGGTCGCCGAGCTCGGTGCGGGTGCCGGCCGCGTCGCGCTCCACCTGGCCGGCCACGGACACGAGGTGATCGCTGTTGAGCGTGATCCCGACCTCGCCACGGAGCTCGAGCGCCTGGCCGCCCGGCGCGGCGTCTCGCTCTCGGTGGTCCGCGGCGATCTCGCCTCACCCGCTGAGCTCCAGCTGCCGGCGCAGCCCAGGCTCGTGATCGGCCCGCTGCACGTGATCCAGGTCCTCGATGCCCCCGATCGCCCTCCTCTGCTGGCCCGCCTCCGAGAGCTGATGGCACCCGGCGGGACGCTCGCCCTGACGCTCGTCGACGAATCCACCATGCTGAGCTCGGGCACAGCCTCCACTCAAATCCTCCCCGACATGCGCGAGCTGGAGGGCTGGGTGTACTCGAGCGAGCCGCTCTGGGTCCAGGTGGGTGAGCGATCCCTGACCGTCAGGCGCCTGCGCGAGCGCGTCTCGCCGGAGGGCAGGATGGAGCGCGCCATCCAGGACGAGATCCTCCACCGGATCAGCCATGAGGAGCTCGAGGACGAGGGCGCGGACGCCGGATTCCGCGCCGCCGGGAGGCGCCAGATCAGCTCCGGGGAGAACGAGGCCGATTCCACGCTCGTCCTCATGGAGGTCCCCCAATGAGCCCGGGCGCGCCGGAGCTGCGTCTGCTCGCGCTCTACCCCGAGCAGATGAACATCTACGCGGATCGCGGCAACCTCCTCTTCCTCCAGCGGCGCGCCGAGTGGCGCGGCATCCCCTTCCGCTACGCGGCGGCCGGCCCGGGCGACGGGTTCGAGCCCGCGGACCACGATCTGATCTACATCGGCGGCGGCCAGGACCGCGACCAGGTCCTCGTGGCCGAGGACATGCTGCGCACGAAGCGCGACGCGATCGCCTCGGCGGTCGAGGACGGCGCCGCCCTCCTGGCCGTCTGCGGCGGCTACCAGCTCCTCGGCCATCGCTACGAGCTCGGCGAGCAGTCCATTCCCGGCCTGGGGATCGCCGACCTCGAGACCGTCCGAGAGCCCGGTCCGCGGCTGATCGGAAACGTCTCGATCGAGGTGGAGCTGGGTGAGCGACCGAGCGTGCTCGCAGGCTTCGAGAACCACGGCGGGCGCACCCACCTCGGCCCGGGCGCCGAGCCGCTGGGCCGCGTTCTCCACGGCCACGGCAACAACGACCGCGACGGCTACGAGGGCGTCAAGCGGCTCAACCTGATCGGCACATACCTGCACGGTCCGCTCCTCCCCAAGAACGCCTGGCTGGCCGACCGCTTGATCGCCCTCGCCATCGAGCGCCGGACGGGCACCCTCCCCGACCTCGAGCCGCTGGATGACGGGCTCGAGGCCGACGCTCACGCTTCGGCGTTGCGCGCGGTGTCAACGGGATAGGATCAGCGCATGGCCATCGTGATCATCATCGTTGCGCTGCTGCTGCTGGCCGGGCTGAGCTACATCCTCTTCCGGAACAGCATCATCGGCTCGCGCAACCGCTGCGAGGAGGCGTGGAGCGGCATCGACGTGCAGCTCAAGCGCCGGCACGACCTGGTGCCGAACCTGGTCGAGTCGGTCAAGGGCTATGCCTCGCACGAGAGGTCGACCTTCGAGAAGGTCACCCAGGCACGCGCGGCGGCGATGCAGGCCAGCGGCCCCGAGGAGGCCGGCAAGGCGGAGACCCAGCTCACCCAGGCACTGGGCGGCCTGCGCGTCGTGGCCGAGCAGTATCCGGAGCTCCGCGCGACAGAGAACTTCCAGCAGCTCCAGCGCCAGCTCTCCGAGCTCGAGGACGAGATCCAGGCCTCCCGGCGGATCTACAACTCGAACGTCCAGAGCTTCAACACCAAGATCCAGCAGTTCCCCGGCTCGATCATCGCCAACCAGGGCGGCTTCACCGCCAAGCCCTTCTTCGAGATCGGCGATGCCGCGGAGCGCGAGGCCCCGCAGGTCTCGTTCAGCCAGCCGCCCGGCTAGATCCCGCTCGAGCCGAAGCCGCCGCCGCCGCGGATCGAGGAGTCGAGCGCGTCGGCCTGCATCGGGCTGGCACTCGCGACCGGTACGAGCAGCAGCTGCGCGATCCGGTCGCCCGGCTTGCAGTGGAAGTCGATCGTCTGGTCGGTGTTGAGGAGAAGGACCCGCACCTCCCCGCGGTACCCGGGGTCGATCAACCCCGGAGAGTTGACCAGGGTGACGCCGTGCTTCAGCGCGAGGCCCGAGCGAGGCAGGACAAGACCGGCGAGGCCATCCGGGATCGCCACCGCGAGGCCGGTGCCAACGCTGACCCTGGCCCCGGGGACGATGCGCGCTGCCTCTGCCGCATAGAGATCAAGACCGGCGTCGTTGTCGTGCGCCCGGGTTGGCAGCGTCGCCTTGTTGCTGAGCTTGACGAAGCTGAGCTCCTCCATCTCGCGAAATGTGGGGGCGTACTCAGTCGGCACACCTGCCCCGATCGCGTCCAGTGAGTCCCCGCCGTTCGTCGCGGTCTCAGTCGCCGGCGGTGCGAACTCGGTCTTGAGATCGGCTTCCTCGCCCGTTGACCGAAAGGTCGGAGAAGCGATCGGCGAGCGCGGCAGGTAGTCGCGCGCGAACGAGAACCCCGTCCTCACGATCCTCGCGCTCGAGGTCCCCAGCAATCTCGTGAAGCTCCGAAAGACGCTCACCGGCGCCAAAGGGTACGAGCAACTCGACTTCGGTGAATCCCTGGCCGATCGCGCCCGCGATCCGGGAGCTCAGCTCATCGAGCCCCTCCCCGGTTTCGGCGGAGACGAGCGCGGCGCCGGGATGCCGGAGAGCGAGCTCGCGGCGCGCCTCGGGATCGAGCAGGTCGACCTTGTTCATCACCAGCAGCCGCGGAGAGCCGCCGGCTCCGATCTCATCGAGGACGGCGGCCGCCGCGGAGATCGAGTCCGTCCGCTCCTCCTCGGGCTCGGAGCCGTCGACGACGTGCAGGATCAGGTCGGCCAGCACCGTCTCCTCGAGCGTCGCCTTGAAGGCCTCCACGAGGGCGTGCGGCAGCTTGCGGATGAAGCCGACCGTGTCGGTGAGCAGTATGCGCCGGCCGTCGTGCGTGAAGGCCCGTGTCGTCGGGTCCAGGGTGTGGAAGAGGCGCTCCCCCACCCCGACGCCGGCGCCCGTCAGGGCGTTCAGCAGGGTCGACTTGCCGGCGTTGGTGTACCCCGCGAGCGCGACTGTCGGCATCACCGCCCGCTCGCGCTCGGCGCGCATCACCGCGCGATTGCGCTCGAGCCGGTCGAGGCGCCGTCGCAGCGACGTGATCCGGTCTCGCGCGAGGCGGCGGTCAGTCTCGATCTGGGACTCTCCCGGGCCCCTGGTGCCGATCCCGCCCCCGAGGCGCTCCAGATGGGTCCACAGCCCCCTCATGCGGGCGAGGTTGTACTCCAGCTGCGCCAGCTCCACTTGGAGCTTTCCCTCGGCGGTGTGGGCGTGGTCGGCGAAGATGTCGAGGATCACCGCGGTGCGGTCGATCACCGGGACGCCCAGCGCCTGCTCCAGGTTGCGCTCCTGCCGCGGCACCAGCTCGTCGTCGACGGCGACCAGGTTGGCGTCAGCCGCGGCGATCTCCCGCTTCAGCTCGGTGAGCTTGCCGCGGCCGAGGTACCGGTCTGGATCCGGCTGCGGGCGTATCTGCGTCATCTCACCTGCCGTTGCGACGCCGGCGGTGCGAAGCAGCTCCTTCAGCTCCGCCAGGGGGTCGTCGCGGTGCTCGTCCTCGCGAACGATGCCGACCGCGATGGCGCGCTGGCGGGCGCGAGGGTTGACGATTCCTGCGGAGCCGTTGCCGTAATGACTCTCGGACTGCCGCCCGTTGCGGTTTCTCTGCACTGATCAGATGTTAGGCGCCGCTCAGGGCGAGACGCAGGCGAGCGGCGCCGCGGGCGGCCGCGTCAACCCGATGTCGCCCACGAAGGGCAGGGCGCCGGCGGAGCAGGCATTCGCCACCGCCTCCTGAGCCGCGGCCGCGTCGCCCGCCACCGTGTAGTCCGTGGCGGTGACGAGGAGCCCGTCTCCCCCGATCCGCCGGAGCGCGGCCTGCGCGCCCGCGACCTCCGCGGGCGGTTGGTGCACGTAGCGCCGTCGCTTGAAGCTGTAGGTCCAGGTCACGTCCTCGCGGTTCCAGCCGTCGTAGAAGCGCAGCAGACGACCGATCGAGGCCTCGCCGTTCTGCGCGAACAGCAGGCCCCCGCCACGGTGGACGAGCGCCGACAGGGAGCGGACGAGCCTCCTCATCCCAGGCCGCTCGCGCTTGTGGTTCTCGACCATGTCGGTGTTGTCCAGGAAGAGGCCGTCGAAGCCCTTGCGCAACAGCCGCGGCGCTATCCGCCGGGTGATCACGCGACGGAACCCGCGGGCGTCGACATCGGCATAGATCTCACCGAACTGCTTGAAGCGGTCGGACAGGGCGTACGGCTTCAGCTTGCGGTACCAGGAGCGAAACGGCTCGATCGTGCCCACGCTGAGATAGCCGAGGACGACCGCACCGCGCGCACGAAGCAGAGCGACGCCGGCCGGCTTGGTCTGCTCCCCGTCGACGACGACGAGGTCGTATCGCGAGAGGGAATCGAGCAGGGCCGGATCGTTGGCGTCGAGGCCAAGCCCGAACGCCCAGTCGTGAACCGCGGCAAGACGTGGATCGGCCGGCGAGGCAGCGGCGGGTGGGCCGCTGGCCGACATCAGGATCAGCGCCGCCAGGAGCGCCGCGGAGGCTCGTCGCATTCCCCCAGGCTAGGCGGACCGAGGTGCTGCGACCGGCTCGCGCGGGACCATCGGCAGCAGAGCGGCCGCCCCGACCACCGCGACGAATGCCAGGGAGCGGCCGATGACCGCCAGGGCGTCGGAGCCCATCGGGTCGCCGAAGACGACGATGCCTCCCGCGATGGCCGACAGCGTCGCTGCCGCCGAGAACGCGACGATCACGGCGACCGGCTCGCCGATCTGCAGCCCGCGCCCGAGGGCGAGGAACGCGCCGATCCCGCCGATGATGGCGGTCACGGTCCACGGACTGAGCAGGCTCAGGGGCTGGGCGGGAACGAGCTCCGCAAGAGCCTTGAGCGAGACGTCGGAGACACCGAGCAGCGTGCCGGCAGCGACGGCCATCAGCATTGAGCTCTGGACGGTTGCCCCGCGCTGGCTCGAGGTCAGCATGAACAGGCCACCGAGAGTCAACATCCCGCACTGGAAGCCCAGCATCGTCACCGGGTCGAATCCGATTCCGGAGCGCGCGTGCCCCGCAGTGAGTGCCAGGAAGCCCAGACCGGCCGCGCAGAGGCCGATGCCTGCCATCTCGCGCCTGCAGACCGCGATGCCGAACCAGCGCCGGGCCGGGATCGCCAGCATGGCCAGGCCTCCGGCGATGACCGCCTGGACCAGCGATAGCGGCGCCATCGAGAGCGCCGCCACGTGCAGGCACCAGGCGAGGAACGCCAGCCCGAAGCCGATCGCCCACCAGCGGGAGCGAAACAGGGCGGACGCGCTTCGCAACGGGCTGCGCATCGCGACATCGGGGGCGTTGACCGCGCCGCGGTGCTTGCAGAGCAACGCCACGCCCGAGATCAGGGCACAGCCCAATGCGAGTATCAGTCCGATTTCGCTCATCAGGTGAAGGTTCGGTGCGACAGCCTGGTGCCTTTAGCTGAGGCCCCGATAAAGGCCGATTCGCCCCCGCCGCCGAGAATCCCGCCGCCACCACCGTACGGGTTTCAGGCCGACGAGGCGCCGCTCAGCTGGTGAGGTGAGTCTTCAGGCGCTGGACCGCCTCGGCGAGCAGCTCGTCCGGCGTTGTCAGCGAGATCCGGAAGAACCCCTCGCCGCTCGGGCCGTACATCGACCCGGGCGAGACGACCACGGCCGCTTCCTCGAGCACCAGCTCGGCAAAGGACTCCGAGGTGTGCCCGTCCGGCACCGGGGCCCAGACGTAGATCGTGCCCTTCGGGGCCTCCACCTGGACCCCGATGTCCCGGAGCGCTTCGACGACGAGATCGCGGCGACGCTGATAGATCCGGCACATCTCCTCGATCTCCTTGCGACCGCCCCGCAGGGCCGCGGCGCCGGCCAGCTGGACCGCCTCGTACAGGCCGGAGTCGACGTTGGTCTTCAGGCGCCAGTAGGTCTTGATCGCCTCCGCGTTGCCCAGGATCGCCGCGCAGCGCCAACCGGTCATGTTGTAGCCCTTGGAGAGCGAGAACACCTCGACGCCCACGTCCTTCGCCCCCGGCGTCGCCAGGAAGCTCGGTGCCACGTACCCGTCGTAGGTGGTCTCGGAGTAGGCGTTGTCGTGGACGACGAGGATCTCGTGGCGTGAGGCCAGCTCCACCGCCCTCTCGAAGAAGCCCTCGGGGACGACGGCGCCAGTGGGGTTGTTGGGGTAGTTGATGAACAGCAGGCGGGCCGCCTCGAGCTTCTCCTCCGGAATCGAGTCGAGGTCCGGTGCGAAGCCGAGATCCGCACGGAGCGGGAGCAGAAGCGCCTCGGCGCCGGCGAGGACGGGCCCGCTGGTGTAGACCGGATAGCCGGGGTCCGAGGCGAGCGCGACGTCCCCTGGGTCCAGGAAGGCAAAGCACAGGTTGTAGATGCACTCCTTGGCGCCGATCGCCGGGATGACCTCCGTGACGGGGTCGATCTGGACGCCGAAGCGCTGGAGGTAGAAGTCCGCGAACGCATCGCGAAACTCGGGGCGGCCGCGATTGCTCGGGTACTTCTGCGTGCTCGGGTCCCCGACCGCCTCGCGCATCGCCTCCACGACGTAGCGGAAGGTGGGTGTGTCGGGATCGCCGATCCCCAGGCTGATCACGTCGATGCCCTCGTCGCGCTTCGCCTCGATACTGCGCTCGAGCTCGGCGAACCTGTACGGCGGGATCGCCTCCAGGCGATCGGAGGGCGCCGCCAGGCCTCTCTTCTTCGTGGGTGTTGCCATCGAGGCGGAAGGCTAGAGGCCCTGAGAGCGAACCTCTCCCAGCACCTGGGTGAACCGTTCGCTGAACTCCCCGGCGTACACCTCCTCCGCCCAACCGGTCAGCCGCACGTCGAGCTCGTCGCTGACCTCAACCTGAAGCTGCCCGCCATCGAGCACCACGCTCATCGGGCTCTCGCCGCCACCCAGGAAGGCCGCCACCGCCGCTCCGCTGGCGCCGGTCCCCGAAGAGAGGGTCTCCCCCACCCCGCGTTCGAAGATCCGAGCGCGGACCAGCGATCCCCGTTCCTCGTAGAAGCTGACGTTGGTGCGGTTCGGAAAGAGCTCGTTGTGTTCGATCTCCGGTCCGAGCACCGACAGGTCCAGCTCCTCCAGCTCCCGCTCGGAGACCGCAATCGCGCACTGCGGGTTGCCGATCGAGACGTGCTGAAAGCGCCAGGTGCGCCCACCGGCCTCGAGCTCGCCCTTGCCGTCCTCTCCCCCCGAGGGGAAATCGGGGGAGCTTGTCCGGGCGCGGCCCAGGTCCATGGTGCAATCGCGCTCGGTGCGGATCGTCGGCCTGATCTCCCCCGCCTTCGTCAGGATCGCGAACTCGTCGGCATCGGTCCACCCCCTGTGCCGAAGGTAGAGCGCGGCCTGGCGCGCGCCGTTTCCCGACAGCTCGGCCTCCGAGCCGTCGGGGTTGAAGATCCGGAGCTCGGCGACATGGGCCGGGTCCTCGATGGGGATCAGCAGCAGGATCCCGTCCGAGCCGACCCCAAACGGCCTGTCGCAGATGCGCTTGATCCGCTCCGGTGTCAGCTCCCAGGGCAGGGCCGCCGCTTCGATGATCAGGTAGTCGTTGCCGAGCGCAGTCCACTTCTCGAACTTCATCTCGGACCGAGCCTTTCGATGATCTCCGCCGCCACGTCGCCATCATCCCGGTCCGTGCGGTCGATCAGCTCCACGCCCTCCATCCTGCGCATCCAGGTGAGCTGCCGGCGCGCATAGGCGCGATGTGCCGTCTTCATGGACTCGGTCGCCTCGGCCGACGGCGCTCCATCGATGTCCGAGACGAGCTGCTCGAAGCCGAGGGCCGCGCTCGCCGTGCGGGACGGCCCCGCCTCCAGGGCGGCCCGCGCCTCCTCCGCGGCGCCGGCGGAGATCATCTCGTCCACCCGCCCGCCGATTCGCTCCGCGAGCCGCTCGCGATCCATCGTCAGCCCGACCAGCAGGGTGGGATGCCGGAGCTCGGCGGTCCACAGCCGCTCCGCCTCGGGAGCGGCCTCGATGCCGGCCCGGGCGAGCTCGGTGAAGCGCGCGATCCGCTTGCGGTCGTTCGGATCGACACTCCGGGCCAGGTCCGGGTCGAGCTCGCCGTGCAGTGCCTCTGGGCCGCGGGCGGCGATCTCGCGCTCCACCTGATCGCGTATCTCCCCAGGCACGGGCGGCCTCAGGTCCAGGTCCGCCAGAGCCGCCCGCAGATACAGGCCGGTCCCGCCGACGACGATCGGGCGCCGGCCCTCCGCGATCAGGGCATCGATCTCGCGGTGCGCCGCCTCGGCGTAGCGCCCCGCGCTGTACTCCTCGCCGGGATCCACGAACGAGAGGAGCCGATGCTCGAGGCTCGACCGCTCGTCGGCGTTCGCGGCGCCGCTCAGTGTCTCCAGGCCCCTGTAGACCTGAATCGAGTCGCAGTTGACCGCCACCGGGTCCTCCCCGCGCTCCCGCAGACCCTCCGCGACGGCCAGCGCGACGCCAGTCTTGCCGACAGCGGTTGGCCCGAAGAGCGCGAGGACCCTCAAGCGGCGCGGCTCAGCAGCCGCTCCGAGCCGCTCAGGGTGGTCGAGGTGGCTCCGCCGATCTCGACCTCCACGAGCTCGCCGGGGGCCGCCGTACCGTCGAAGTTGACGGTCTTGTTGTGGCGGGTTCGGCCGCGCAAGCGAGAGGCATCCGTGCGGCTCGGCCCCTCGACCAGGACCTGGAGGGTGCGCCCGACGAAGCGCTCCGCCCGCTCGCGGGCGCGCCGCTGGACCAGCTCCACCAGGCGCTGCATGCGCTCGGTCTTGACCGGATGGGACAGCTGGTCCTCGAACTCGGCCGCCTCGGTGCCCCGCCGTGGCGAGAAGATGAAGGTGAACGCGCCGTCGTAGCCGACCTCGTCGACGACCTCGAGCGTCTGCTCGAAGTCCGCCTCGGTCTCGCCCGGGAAGCCGACGATGATGTCGGTGGTGATCGCACAATCGGGCACGTGCTCGCGGATCAGCGCGACCCGGTCCATGTAGCGCTCGCGGCCATAGGTCCGGCGCATCCTCTTCAGCACCGGCGTGGAGCCCGACTGCAGGGGCAGGTGGATGTGCTCGCAGAGCGACTCGAGCTCGGCATGCGCCCGGATCACGTCCTCTCGCATGTCCTTGGGATGCGGGCTCGTGTAGCGGATCCTGTTCACCCCAGGAACCGCGTCCACCTCGGCGAGCAGCTCGGCGAAGGTGATCCGGCTGTCCTTCGGCAGGTCGCGCCCGAAGCTGTTCACGTTCTGGCCCAGCAGGGTGATCTCCCCGACCCCGTCTGCGGCCAGCCCCTCGATCTCCGCAATCAGCTCGCCAGGGTCGCGGCTCACCTCGCGGCCCCGGACCGACGGCACGATGCAGTACGAGCAGACGCAGTTGCAGCCCTGCGAGATCTGCACCCAGGCCTGGAACTCGCGTGCGCGCTTCATCGGCAGGTGCCCGGTGACGTCCTCGAACTCGAAGTAGCCCTGAGCGGTGAGCGAGTCGGAGGTCAGGAACTCGGCCAGCCTGTGGACCTGTCCCGGGCCGAAGGCCACGTCGACGAACGGGAAGCGGCGGAAGACCTCCTCCTTGACGGACTGGGCCCAGCAGCCGCCGACGCCGACCACCCTCGCCGGGTCCTCCGATTTGAGTCTCTTCGCCTCCCCCAGGTGGGCG
Source organism: uncultured Solirubrobacterales bacterium (assembly GCA_963747425.1). GTDB lineage: Bacteria > Actinomycetota > Thermoleophilia > Solirubrobacterales > 70-9 > DASUPK01. Next base: position 174,666 of record CAVVFJ010000001.1, on the reverse strand, counting down.
ATGAACCGGTTGTCGGCCGACTCGCGGATCGAGCAGGTGTTGAACAGGATCAGGTCCGCTCCCTCGCGATCGGGCGCCTCGACGTACCCGAGGGAGTCGAGCATCCCCTTCATCCGCTCGGAGTCGTGCTCGTTCATCTGACAGCCGAAGGTGGTGACGTGGTACCGGCGCTCCATCGTGGTCAATGTAGCGGCGGTGCCCCTACTTCGGCGAGGAGTTGACGATCTGCTGGATGCGGCTGTGGGAGAGGCCAAGTGTCCGCGCCACCTCGCGATAGCTCGACCCGGCAGCCACTGCTTGCCGGATCAGCCTGTCTCTGACCAGCCGGATGCGGGTGATCTCCTCGTCTATGCCGCGCATCGCCCGCCGGTACTCGAGCCCCACGCGAACCCGCTCCACCCAGACCCTGCTCCGCGCACGCTCGAAGTCCGCATGTGCCTTGCTGAGGCGCCGGGCCTCCATCTCGGCGATCATCGCTTTCTGTATAGCACCAGCCGAGCTGGCTATACGGCGAACGAGCTAGGGGTTGTTGCCCGCAGGGCCGGCGTTCGTGTTGCTCGGAAGGACCGTCAGGTCTCCCTCCATCCCGGCTTCCCGATGGCCCGGAACGGTGCAGTAGAAGACGTACTTCCCGGGAGCCAGGTTGGTGAGATCCACCGATTCCTTGCCCTCCGTAAACGGCTGGACCTCGCCGAGCACATTGCCGTTTGCAGTGGCGACCGCGATGCTGTGCGAAGTCTGGGACGGGTTGTCGTAGGTGATGTCCACGTTGCCGGGCTTGGCGGTGAGGCCGTCCGGATTGAACACCAGGCCCCCGTCGGACGGCGAGGAGACGGCGAGTTCCGTGACCGGGCCGGTTGGCGCGGTCGTGGTCGTCCCTTCCTCCGCGGCGAGCTTCTCGTTGCGCTTCTTCTGCTCGTCCTTCGACTTGACGATCGCGAAGGCCATCGTCGTGCCGACAACGGCCGCGAACAAGACGATCACACCGGCCATTACGGCCCGATTGGGAGGGAACGAGTCGCTGCCGCGGATTCCCACGAAGGCGATCGCCAGCGCGGCGAGCACCAGCACGCCGCCGATCACGAAGAAGAAGTTGCCGTCCATCCCGCGCGGATCCTACCCGGAGGGCCTCACGCTGCGTCGGCGAGGCGTTCGACTCGGCGGACCGCCTCGTAGGCGAGCTCCAGGGGATATCCCCGCCTGACGAGCAACCTCAGCGCCCGCTCGCGCTCCCGTTCCGACTCGCAGCCCATCCCGCGGTCGCCGAGCAGCCTCACGGCCCTCTCGAGCTGTGCTTCTTCGTCGTCCGGCCCGAGCGCGGCGTCGATGTGCTCCGGCGCGACGCCACGACCCTGCAGCGCCGTCGAGATGCGATCCGGGCCCCAGCCGGCAAGCTGGCGCTTGTCCTCGGCGTAGCGCCGGGCGAAGCCGGCGTCGTCGATCGCCCCGGCCTCGATCAGCAGGGCGATCACCTCCTCGATCTCGGCCTCCGCCACCTCGCGCTCGGCGAGCCACGCCCGGAGCTCCGACTCGGTGCGCTCCTTGTAGCTCAGAGCGCGAAGCGCCAGGTCGTATGGGTCATCCGGCTTCGCCATCAGTCGGGAGCGCTGCGGCCGCGAGCGCAAGTCGCTTCGGGCTTCGCCCTTCGCTCCGAAGTGCAGCGGCCTTGCGCTCCCTAGGCGGCCTTCTTCTGCGGCTTGGCGGCGGCCTTCTCGGCCTTCGCGGCCGGCTTCTCCTCGGCCTCGTCGGCCGCCTTGACGACCTCGACGGGCTTGGGCGCCTCGGCGTCCTCGCCGATCCCGAGCTTCTCGTGGATCTTCCGCTCGAGCTCCACCCCCAGCTCCGGGTTGTCGCGCAGGAACTCCTTGGTGTTGTTGCGGCCCTGGCCGAGCCGCGTCTCGCCGTAGGAGAAGAAGGAGCCCGACTTCTGGATCAGGTCGTGCTCGAGGGCCATGTCGAGCAGGCCGCCCTCCTTGGAGATGCCGACGCCGTACTCGATGTCGAACTCGGCCTGCTTGAACGGCGGCGCCACCTTGTTCTTGACGACCTTCACCCGGACTCGGTTGCCGACCGCCTCGGTGCCCTCCTTGAGGGTCTCGATCCGGCGGATGTCGAGCCGCTGCGAGGAATAGAACTTCAGCGCCCGGCCACCCGGCTGGGTCTCGGGCGAGCCGAACATGACGCCGATCTTCTCCCGGATCTGGTTGGTGAACAGGCAGATCGTGTTGGCGCGGCTCAGGTTGCCGGCCAGCTTCCGCAGCGCCTGCGACATCAGGCGGGCCTGCAGCCCGACGTGCTGATCGCCCATCTGGCCCTCGAGCTCCACCCGTGGGGTGAGCGCAGCCACGGAGTCCACCGCGACGACGTCGACAGCGCCGGAGCGCACCAGCACGTCGACGATCTCCAGGGCCTGCTCGCCGTAGTCGGGCTGGGAGATCATCAGCTCGTCGGTGTTGACTCCGATCTTCCGCGCGTAGACGGGGTCGAGCGCGTGCTCGGTGTCGACGAAGGCGCAGACCCCGCCGCGCGCCTGGGCCTCGGCGATGATGTGGTAGACGAGCGTCGTCTTACCGGACGACTCCGGCCCGAAGATCTCGACGATCCGGCCCCGCGGCACCCCGCCGACGCCGAGGGCGATGTCAAGCGGCAGGGCGCCGGTGGAGATCGACTCCACGTTCAGCGCGCCCATGTCGCCCAGCTTCATCAGTGCGCCCTGGCCGAACTCCTTCTCGATCTGCGTGACGGCTGCGTTCAGCGCCTGGTCCCGCGCCTTCGCCTCCTTCTCGCTCGCGTCTCTCAGGTTGGGCTTCTGATCTGCCATCTCGTCACCTCTCGGTCATTGGTCTTCGTTGGCGGTCGGAAGCTCCAACTCGGCCATCGCTTCGTACTCTGCACCGGTCCGGCGCAGGTGGGATTTGAAGAGCACCAGACGGGTCGGACGGAAGAACCGGAACATATGTTCGGGTAGCGGATGAGGCTGCGTCCTGATCAGCGCGGGCTTCCTCCCCCCCGGCGCCTCGGGCCTCACCCGCGCCATCGTCAGGTGCGGCCAGAACGGCCGCTTCTCGGGCTCGTAGAAGCCTCCGGCGACCAGGCGCTCCTCGACATCACGCTGCAGCGCCACTGTCTCGTCCGAGTTCGCCGCGAGCGCGATCAGGCGCGGACGCTTGCCCGGGGGAACGCCGACGGGCTCGGTGACGAGCTCGACGGCGGGTGCCTCCGCGTTGGTGTGGAACGCCGCCTTGGCGATCGCCTTGACGTCCTTCTCGGCCTGGTAGCCGAGGAACACCAGCGTCATGTGGAGCGCTTCCGGCCTGACGACCCGCAGGGCCGGATCGGCAAGGGCTGTCCGCTGCCACTCGACCAGCCCCGCCCGCACGTCCTGCGGCAGGTCGAGGGCCACGAACAGGCGAGCCCTGGGGCTCTTGAGCCGCTCCTTGGCCACGCCCGAACGCTAATCGCCGCTCCGGCCGAAAAGACCGCAATTGGACGCTTCGCCATCGGGCGGTTGAGTCCGGGCTGCGCGCGTCTCTCCCCTCCCGGGGCGGCTCAGTCCCCGGTCGGCGCCGGGGAGATCTCCCCGCGCCCGGCGATCTGGAGGTTCGCCGGGAGCGTCGCCCCCCAGCGGTCGGCGAGCACCTGGAGCCGCGTGCGCCAGGCGATGATCGCCGCCCGCTGCTCGTTCTGGAAGTGGGGCAGCTCGTCGAATGCGCGGCCGGGCAGCGCCGCCGCCAGCGCGCTCAGATAGGTGTCCTGGAGCACGAAGGTGTGGGCATAGGCGTCCTGGGCGGCCCGCATCTCCTCGGGAACGTCCTCGACGGCCGCGATCCGGACCGCGTATCCGGCCGCGCCGTGTTCGATCCGGTCGATGCCGCGCTGCGCCCGCTTCGCGCTCAGGTCGCCGTCGCGGTAGCCCTCGAGGATCGGGTCGGCCTGGTCGAGCAGCTCGTTGATCCCCAGCCTGATCGGCTGGACCTTGGCGACGTAGGCCTCGAGCTCGCTGCGCCGGTCGGCCGTCGTGGTGTCCGCCCCACATCCGGCCGCCAGCATGACGAGCGCGGCGACGGCGACGGCGACCGCAGTCTTCACCGCGGCGGCTCCCGGCCCTCGAGCAGATAGCGGACGAGATGAAGGGCGACCACGACCGAGCGGTCGCGAACGTCGGTGCGGCTTCCTGGGATGACCGGGTCGCGCGCCAGCCGCTCGCCGGTGGCAGTCTTGGCGCAGAAGCAGACGTAGCCCACCGGCTTCTCCTCGCTGCCGCCATCCGGACCGGCGATCCCGGTGACAGAGCAGGCCACGTCGGCAGCGAAGCGCTCGAGCGCGCCGTCGGCCATCGCGTCGGCGACCTCGGGCGAAACCGCGCCGTTGCTCTCGATCAGCTTCGCGTCGACCCCGAGCAGATCTGCCTTGGACCGGTTCGAGTACGAGACGACGCCGCCGGCAAACCACTTCGAGGACCCGGGCCGCAGCGTGAGGCGACCGGCGAGCAGGCCCCCGCTCTCGGACTCGGCGACCGCGATCGTCCGGTCCCCGAGCAGCCGGAAGACGACCTCCTCGATCGACTCTCCGCTCTCCGTGTAGGTGAACTGCCCGAGGCGCTCGGCTAGACCGGCGCGAAGACCCTCTGCGGCCTCCTCGGAGCCGTCGCGGTGGCGAACGTCGGTGACCAGCTCTCCGCCCCGCAGGCAGGTCGTGACCTCAAGCTCGCCGAGCGGGACGCCATCGTCCTCGATCTCGCGCAGGGCCTTGGCGAGCTCGGACTCGGGGATCCCGAACATCCGGATCGACATCGTCGTGTAGGGCTGGGCGCGGCTCAGCACCTCCTGGGCCGGCGGCGCGGCCAGCGCCCGCGGCCACATCTCCTGCAGCTCGCGCGGCGGCCCGGGCAGCACCACCACGACCTGCCCGTCCGCGGGCACGACCAGGCCGGGCGCCGTGCCGGCCGGATCGATGGCGGTCGCGCCCTCCGGGACCATCGCCTGCTTGCGGTTCGCCTCCCTGACCGCCTCGGGATCGAAGCGCAGCCTGCGCGCGTAGCGGGCGATGATGTCCGCGATCTTCTGCTCCATCTCGTCATCCAGGACGAGCTCGCGCCCGGCGAATCTGCCAACCACCTCGGCGGTGAGGTCATCGGCGGTTGGGCCCAAACCCCCGCTGGTGAAGATCAAGTCCAATTCCTCGTCGCGCATGTGGCGGAGGGTCGATTCGAGGTCCTCCGGGCGATCCCCGACGACGGTGATCTCCGTCACCTCAACGCCGAGATCGGCGAGCTGCTCCGAGATCCAGGGGCCGTTGCGATCGGTTACGTAGCCGCTCAGCACCTCGGTGCCGGTGACCAGGATTCCCGCGCGAACGCTCACGCGGGGCATTGTGGCGGGTAGCGGCTGCCTGCCCGCTACTCGCCGTCGGCAGGTGCGGCGACCGGCTCCGAGGCTTGCTCTGGCGTCGCCTCGCCCCCGCCCAGCACCCGCTGCAGGTCCGCCAGCGAGACCAGGACCTGGCGCGGCTTGGAGCCCTCGTAGCCGGAGATGATCCCCCGGCGCTCGAGCATGTCGATCAGCCTGCCGGCGCGGGTGTAGCCGACCCGCAGGCGCCGCTGGATCATCGAGACCGACGCGGTGCCGCTCTCCACCACCAGCTGAGCGGCCTGATCGAGCAGATCGTCTGAGTCCGGATCGAAGTCGGCATCGCCGGCCTCTTCGGCGGCCGGCTGGGCCGCCTCGAGCAGCTCGTCGGCAAAGTCGGGCTCGCCCTGATCCGACCAGTGTTCGGTGATCTTGGCGATCTCGGCCTCGGTGATGAAGGCACCCTGGATTCGCTGCATCTTCGAGGTGCCGGCCGGGCGGAAGAGCATGTCCCCCTGGCCGAGCAGCGTCTCGGCACCGCCCTGGTCCAGGATCACGCGCGAGTCCACCTGTGAGGAGACCGCGAAGGCGATCCGCGCCGGGATGTTGACCTTGATCGTCCCGGTGATGATGTCTGTGGAGGGGCGCTGGGTGGCGAGCAGGAGGTGGATGCCAACCGCCCGGGACTTCTGCGCGAGGCGGATGATCGCGTCCTCGACCTCGGCCGGGGCGACCATCATCAGGTCGGCGAGCTCGTCGATCACGCAGAGGATGTGGGGCAGCGGCGCCTCTCCCTCGCGCTCGCGGACGCGGTTGAGCTCCGCCAGGTTCCGGGCCCGGGCCTGCTCCATGACGCCGTAGCGGCTCTCCATCTCGGCGATCAGGTTGTTGAGAACGTTGGCGGCGAGGCGCGGCGAGGTCACCACCGGCGTGAGCAGGTGCGGGATCTTCTCGTAGTGGTTGAGCTCGACCCGCTTCGGGTCGACCAGCACCAGCCGGACCTCGTTCGGGGAGGCGTGCAGGAGGATCGAGCTGAGGATCGCGTTGACGCTGCCGGACTTCCCCGACCCCGTGGTGCCGGCGATCAGGGCGTGCGGCATCTTCTGCAGGTCGGTCCAGACCGCGCTGCCCGAGATGTCCTTACCCAGCCAGGCGACCAGAGGCGAGGACCCCTGCGGGCGGCCACCGTAGATGTCACCGAGGCGGACCAGGCGGCGGCGCTGGTTCGGGACCTCCACCCCGACCGCCTGCTTGCCGGGGATCGGCGCCAGAATCCTGATGTCGGTCGACGCCAGGGCATAGGCGAGGTCGTCCTTGAGCTGAGTGATCTTCGAGACCTTGGTGCCCGGGGCGAGCTTGAGCTCGTAGCGGCTCACGTGCGGGCCGGTGACCGTCCCGACGATCTTGGCCTCCACGCCGAAGTGACCGAGAGTCTCGAGCAGGTTGCGCGCGATCGCCTCGTAGTCCTGCTTGTCCGGCCCCTTGTCAGGCCCTCCGCGCTCGAGGACCCGCTCGGCGGCGGGGGGCTCGTAGTCGATCTCCTCGGACTCGGTGACGCCACCGCGCTTCTCGCCCATTGGCGTGAGTGGGACGGGGTCGTCCACCGCTTCGCCATCATCGCCCATCTCCTCAGCTTCGCTTCCGGAGATATGCGGCTCGGCCGCGTCTGGCTTGGCAACCCTGATCGAATCAGCCTCGTCCTCGAGGTCCTCGAGCTCGCTCGTATCGGGCTCGTCCGCGACGCGGACGGCGTCGTCGAAGTTCGCGACCCGCTCCGTCTCCTGCTCCTCGTCCCCACCGACGATCACCTGGAAGTCGTCCCCGGCCGCGACCGGCTCGGGCGGCCCGAAGACGGGTTCCGTGTCGGCGGGGCTCGTGTCGATCAGGTCCGGGTCCGTATGGACCCGGCTCTCCTTGATCGCGGTGGCGAAGCCGACGGTGCCGCGCTTCGCCCGGTCTGCGCCGCGACGGGCCGCGCGGACCATGTCCGAGACCGAGCGCCCCGTGAGCAGCAAAAGCCCGGACACCAGGAGCAACACGGCGATGATCTGAGCGCCGAGGCGCTGGAAGAGCGTCGTCGTCGCCCAGTAGAGGACCTCGCCCAGGCCGCCGCCATGATGCGGGAAAAAGCTCGGATCGAAGAGGCCCTTGCGCACTCCGTCGGGACCCAGTCCGGCGGTCTGCGCCGCCAGGGCCAGCAGGAGACCGCAGGCGATCGCCACCACCCCGACCGCGACCGACTTCGGGGACGGCAGGAAGGGCCTCAGGATCAGGCCGATGCCGGCGAGCCCGAGCGCGACGGGGACCACGATCGCCCCGGCTCCGACGGCGTACTCGAGCGCCGTCTGGGACCCGTCACCGACCGTGCCCCCGTTCCAGCCGAGATAGATGACGTACCCCAGATAGACCGCCAGACCGACGCAGGAGAGCCCCGCCAGGTCGAGCCGTCGCTGCATCACCTCTGGCGAGGTGCGGCTCCGGCTCCGGGCACGGCCGCGCGCCGCGGGCTTGCGCTTCCGCCCACGGGCAGGCTTCTTGCGCCGGGGCGAATCTCGCCGCTCGGGCGCGCCAAAAATACGGTCTGCAAGCATCCGCCCACCCATTTCGACGCCTGGGGGCCGTCCCCTGCGTGCCTAAACGTTGCCTCAAGCCCGCTTGGGCAGCGGAAATTGGCATCTAACCTAAAGACGGTGATGGAGCAGGCCATAGCTTCTGCGCGGGTACTCGTCGTCGAGGACGACGAGGCGATCGCCGACGTCCTGCGCCGCTCCCTGCGCGCCGAGGGCCATGATGTCCGCAGCGCGGGCGACGGCGCCGAGGCGCTGACCGCTGCGGAGCAGTTCAGCCCCGATCTGGTCGTCCTCGACCTGGGTCTTCCCCGCCTCGACGGCATGGAGGTCTGCAGGCGGCTGCGCGCCGAGAGCGACGTTCCGATCCTGATCCTGACGGCGCGCACCGAGACTGAGGACCGCGTCAAGGGACTCGACACGGGCGCGGACGACTACCTGCCCAAGCCGTTCGAGCGCTCGGAGCTGCTCGCCCGCATCCGCGCCCTGCTGCGACGCCGCCCGCCGAGGGGCAGCGCGTCGATCGTGGTGGGCGACCTGATGGTCAACCCCGACACGCGAGAGGTGAAGCGCGGCGAGCGCGAGATCGAGCTGACCAACCGGGAGTTCGAGCTGCTCGAGTACCTGGCCAGGAACAAGAAGCTGGTGGTCTCTCGGGAGCGGCTGCTCGAGGACGTCTGGGGCTATGACCCCTTCGAGCAGACCAACACGATCGACGTCTTCATCTCCAACCTGCGCCGCAAGCTGGAGTCCGGCGGCGAGCCCCGCCTCCTCCACACCAAGCGAGGCGCCGGCTACGTGCTGAAGGCCGCCGGGTGAAATGGGCCCGCGGCAGACGGCTGCCGCTCTTCGAGCGCATCCCCGTCCGCTGGCGGATCGCCATCACCACCGCAGGACTGACGCTGCTGATCCTGGTCTGCTTCGCCCTCGTCCTCGGTCAGGTGGTGGGCAACAGGATTCGGGGTGACTTCCGCGAGGAGCTACACAGCGCAGCGCGCTCGCTCGCTGCAGAAACCAAGATCTACACGGCCCCCACGGGACAGCAAGTCGTCGACAGCCCCCGCATCCAAGACTTCGCGGCGGCAGACAAAGCACTCATCCGGATCTACGACGTCTACGGGCACTCGCTCGACGTCACCAATGGCAATGCCGACATGGGAAAACCAAGCAGCGGGGTCCACACCGTTGGTGATCTGACCGTCGCCACCGAGCCGATCACCAACGCCAGCCCGCTGACCGGTTCTCGAACCGCCGTCGGCTACGTCCAATACGCCCGCAACTCGGAGACCGTCAACGACACAGTTGCGCGGCTCTGGTTCTTCCTCGGCGCCGGGGTGATCGGCGGGGCCCTGCTCGCACTGCTCGCCGGGCTCGCCGTGGCGGATCGAGCGATGCGGCCGATCAAGGGGCTCACCGGGCTGGCGCGGCAGATCACCAGCACCCGCGACCCATCGAAGCGCATCCCGACGCCGGCCGCCGACGACGAGGTGGGCGAGCTGGCGCGGACGATGGACGGCATGCTCCAGGCGCTCGACGAGGCTCGCTCGGAGCGCGAGCAGTCGCTCGAGCGCCAGCGCGAGTTCGTCGCCGACGCCTCGCACGAGCTGAGGACGCCTCTGACGAGCATCCAGGCGAATCTGGAGCTGCTGGAGGCGGCCGGAAAGGGCTCGGAGGACGACCGGCATACGGTCGACTCCGCCCTCTCCTCCACCAAGCGGATGTCCGGGCTCGTCTCCGACCTGTTGCTGCTCGCGCGTGCCGATGCTGGGCGCCGCGTCGCGATCAGGGATCTCGATCTCGCGGCGATCGCCACCGAGGCGCTGGAGGAGGTCCAGCCACTTGCGGGCGACCGCCGCCTGGAGAGCAATCTGGACGGGCCACTGCCGATGCAGGGCAACCCGGACGAGCTCCACCGGCTGATCCGGAACCTGCTCGAGAACGCCGTCCGGCACACGCCCGATCGGACCACCGTCGAGCTCACCGCGCGGCGCGACGGAGATGAGGCGCTGCTCGAGGTCGTCGACGACGGCCCCGGGATCCCGACCGACATGGAGAGCCAGGTCTTCGATCGCTTCGTCCGCGGCGACGGCCCAGCGGACACGGCGGGCGGCGGCGGAAGCGGGCTCGGGCTCGCCATCGTGCGGGCTGTCGCGGAATCTCACGGCGGCTCGGTCTCCGCCGGCCGGAGCACCTACGGCGGCGCCCGTTTCTCGGTCCGGATCCCGCTGGACCAGGTCCCCGCGCGCGTCGAGTCACCAAAGCTTTAGCAAACGTTCAAGAACGCGTCCTAGATTCACCAGCGGACGAGACACCTCGCCGCGGTACGAAACCCCACATACCACGGCGAGAATCGCTAAGGCCCGATTCGGCGGCGGTGTTTGTGGCCGCCGGTTGTAAAGGGCCAAAGCGTCGCCCCCGGTGGTCGCCCCTCCCTCGACCGCCGGGGGCTTTTTCTTGCTTACAGGCCCGCCGCGGCGAGGGCCGCGTCGCGGTCGAAGCGGTAGTGCGACTCGGCGAAGAGGCCATCCTCGAAGCGGTGGACGCCGGTGAACTCCAGCTCCTTCGGGAAATCGGGCATCTCCACCTCCAGGACTCCGCGGTAGTGCGCGATGACCCAGTTCTCGTGGCTGACGATGTTGCTGACCGAGACCTCGATGCCACGGAACATCTCGAAGAGCCGCTGGTACTCCCGGATGCTCGCCTCCGGACCGATAAACGGCCCCGGATCGGGCCAGAACTCCGGTGGCGTCATCACGTTGTCGGCCGCGATCAGCGGCCTCAGCCTCTCCCAATCCCCGCCATCGAAGCAATCGAATGCGTCATGAACGAGCTGGACGTGCTGGACGTACCCTCTCTTCAGAGCCACCCCGCCAGGCTAGACCTCCACGACGACAGGCAGCACCAGTGGCCGGCGGCGGAGCTTCTCGTAGACGAACTCGGCGATGTCGTCGTGGAGGTCCTGCTGGAGCAGCGAGATCTCGCGGATCTCCTCGTCGGCGGCGTCGTTCAGCGTGTCCTGGACGACCTCCCTGAGCTCGTCGCGCAGGCCGTCGGCCTCCTCGGCGAACGGCACCCCTCGGAAGATCACCTCGGGGTCGGCGACCTGGGAGCCGTCGTCGGAGGAGATCGTCGCGACGACGATGAAGACGCCGTCATCGGAGAGCTTGCGGCGATCGCGGAGCGCGAACTCGTCCGGCTCTCCCACCGAGACACCGTCGACGAAGATCATGCTGGCGTGAACGTCCTCGCCGAAGCGGGCGCCGGACCCGTCGATCTCGAGGGCCAGGCCGTTGCGCCCGGTGAAGATCCTGTCCTTGTCGACGCCCACCGACTCCGCAAGGTCCGCGTGAAGCCTGAGGCGCTTGTGGTCGCCGTGGAAGGGGAAGACGTGCTGGGGCTTGGTGAGGTTGAGCATCAGCTTGAGCTCCTCCTGCCAGCCGTGGCCTGAGGCGTGGATCGGCGCGTCGGCAGCCGTCACCACCGAGGCGCCGATCTGGAAGATCCGGTCGATCGTCTCATTGACAGAGCGCTCGTTCCCCGGGATCGGCGTCGCCGAGAAGATCACCGTGTCGCCGGAATGGAGCTCGACGTCCGGGTGATCGCGGTGGGCCATGCGGCGAAGCGCCGAGAGCGGCTCCCCCTGGCTGCCGGTCGAGATCACCACGACCTTCTCGTCGGGGAAGTCCTCGATCTCCTTCGGCGAGATGAAGAGGCCCTCCGGCGCCGCCGCGATGCCCAGGTTGGAGGCGATGTTGAAGTTCTTGCGCATCGAGCGGCCCACCAGCGCGACCCGGCGGTCGAGCTGGGCGGCGGCGTCGATCACCTGCTGGACCCGGTGGACGTTGGAGGCGAACGAGGTGACCACGATCCGCCCCGTGCAGCGGCCGAAGACCTCGAGCAGCGCAGGTCCGACGGCGGACTCCGAGGGAGCCACGCCGGGACGGTCGGCGTTGGTCGAGTCCCCGCAGAGACAGAGCACGCCCTCGCGCCCGAGCTCCGCGAGCCGGGAGACGTCGGCCGGGATCCCGTCGACCGGAGTCTGGTCGAACTTGTAGTCCCCGGTGATCAGCACCGTGCCGGCATCGGTCCGAAGAGCCACCGCGCGCGCATCCGGGATCGAATGCGCCATGTGGACGAGCTCGATGCCGAACGGCCCGGCGCTCACCTGTTCGCCGGCTGGGAGCTCCTCGAGCGGCACGTCGCGCAGCTTGTGCTCGTCGAGCTTCGACCGGACCATGCCGATCGTCAGCAGCCCGCCATAGATCACCGGCGGGATGCCGATCTCCCGCAGCACATACGGCAGGGCGCCGACGTGGTCCTCATGGCCGTGGGTGAGGACGATCGCCTCGATGTCGTCGGCGCGGTCGCGGAGGGTCGAGAAATCGGGCAGGACCAGGTCGATCCCAAGCATGTCGGCGGTCGGGAACATCAGCCCCGTGTCGACGACGACGATCCGCCCGTCCACCTCGACGGCGGTCATGTTCTTTCCGATCTCCCCCAGGCCGCCCAGAGGGAGGATCCGGACGCTCGAGCTGCTCAAGCTAGGCGGCGCTCCCGGCCAGCAGGCCGTGCGCTTCGAGCGCCCGCCTGACCTCCGCCCTCTGCTCGTCGTCGGCCTCCACGATCGGCAGCCTCGCCCGAGCGGAGCAGATCCCGAGCAACTCCAGGCCCGCCTTGACGGGAATCGGGTTGGTCTTGCTGCAGACCTCGTAGATGGGCCTGAGACCTTCGTCGATCTCACGGGCCCGATCGACGTCGCCGGCCTGCACCGCGTCGTAGATCTCCCGCATCTCGCCGCCCGCAAGGTGCGAGGCGACCAGGATGCCTCCCGGCTCGCCCATCTCGAGCGCCCGCAGGAACGTGCCGTCATTTCCGGCGAGCACTCGGAGGCCGTCGATCGGCTGGAGCTCGTCGTCGTTCGCCTGCTTCACACCGACGACGTTCTCGATCTGCGCGAGCTCGGCGAGCTGCTCCGGCGAGATGTTCACCACTGCCCGCGAGGGGATGTTGTAGAGGACGACCGGGATGCCGGCCGCCTTGGCGACCGCCTCGTAGTGCGCCTTGATCCCGGCGAAGTTGGGCTTGTTGTAGTACGGCGTCACCGCCAGCACGGCGTCGGCGCCGGCGTCTGCCGCAGCCGCCGAGAGCTGCTCGGAGTGCCGCGTGTCGTTGGAGCCGGTGCCGCAGATCAACAGGACGTCGGCGCCGAGCTCATCCCGCACAGCTCCCAGCAGCGCGAGCTTCTCGGCGTCGTCGAGCGTCGGCGACTCCCCCGTCGTCCCGAAGAGCACCAGCCCGTGCGACCCGTTCTCGATCAGGCGGCGGGCGAGGGAGCGCGCGGCCGCCTCGTCCACCGAGCGGTCCTCGGTGAACGGCGTCACCATCGCCGTGATTACGCCTCCGATCTCCGGCATCAACCTGAGGGTACCGAGAAGGTCTCCGGAAACCTGTCGGCCCACGGATGCGCCTCTTCGAGCTGTGAGGCGACCCGGAGGAGCACGTCCTCGCGGCCGAGCGGTGCGATCAGCTGGACGCCGATCGGCAGGCCCTCGTCGCTCGTCTGGAGGGGCAGCGAGATCGCGGGCTGGCCTGTCGCGTTGATCAGGGCGGTGAAGGCAGCAGTGGCCTCACCACGGTGAATCGTGTTCAGCGGGTCATCGCTGTCGGTCGCGAAGCTCCCCAGCGGCGGCGGCAGCTCCCCCATGGTCGGAGTCAGCAGCAGGTCGTGGCCTGCGTCGAACCAGATGCCGAGCATCCGCCCGATCGCCTGGTGCTGGCTGACCGCGGCCAGGTACTGGCCAGAGTGCCGGCGCCTGCCCTCCTCGGCCATCGCCCAGGTCAGGGGCTCGACGTCGTCAGGCCCGATCTCGCGGCCGAGCAGGATGCCGAACTGGTCGAGGATCTCGGTCTGCCCCGCGTACCAGCGGGTCAGAAAGGTCTCGATCAGGTCGAAGCTCGGATCGGGAGCGGGCACGTCCTCGTCCACGCTGTGGCCGAGGCCCTCCAGCATCGTCGCGGCCTCGCGGACCGCGGAGACGACGACCGGATCGATTTCGATGTCCGTGCCGATGGACTCGGTCATGAGCGCGATCCGGAGCGAGCCGGGATCCGCCCCGATCTCCTCCATGTAGGGGCGCACCGGCGCGGGAGCGACGTAGGGATCGCCGGGGCCCGGCCCATGGGTCGCGTCGAGCGCCAGAGCGACGTCGCGGACCGAGCGCGAGACCACGTGCTCGACTGTGAGGCCGCTCATCGTGTCGCCGATCAGCGGACCGAGCGAGGTCCGTCCTCGACTGGGCTTCAGGCCCACCAGGCCGCAGCAGCTCGCCGGGATCCTGATCGAGCCGCCACCGTCGTTCGCGTGCGCGATCGGCACGATGCCCGAGGCGACCGCCGCCGCCGAGCCGCCACTGGATCCGCCGGGCGACCGCCCGAGGTCCCAGGGGTTGTGGGTGGGCCCGTAGGCCTCGGGCTCGGTGGTGGGGACGATTCCCAGCTCCGGTGTGTTGGTCTTGCCGATGGTGACGAAGCCCGCGTCGCGGAAGCGTGCCCCGAGGAAGGTGTCCACCGGAAGGCGGAAGTCGGCCTCCTTGAGCGCCTTCATTCCCATGTGGAGCGGCTGGCCGGCGAGGCCGGCGCCGAGATCCTTGAAGAGGAACGGGACGCCCTGGAATGGGCCGTCGGGCAATTCGCCGCGGGCAGCCTCGAGGCCCTGCTCGTAGAGCGGATGGATGATCGCGTTGAGGTCGGGGTTGAGCCGCTCGGCGCGATCGATCGCGGCCTGCGTCAGCTCCTCGGCACTCACCTCTCCGCTTCGCACCAGCTCAGCCTGAGCGGTGGCGTCCAGCCTTGCCAGGTCAGTCACAGCAGCTCCTCCAGTCCGATTACGAAGCGTTCCGGCAGGCCCGCCACCTTGCGGACCGCCAGCAGCACGCCCGGCATGAAGCTCGAGCGATCGATCGAGTCGTGGCGGATCGAGAGCGTCTGCCCCTCCCCGCCGAAGGTGACCTCCTGGTGCGCGACAAGGCCCGGCAGGCGCACCGAGTGGATCGGCTCGTGGACGTTCCCCCCCGCCTCACTGATCAGCTTGGCCGTGAGCTTGGCGGTCCCCGACGGAGCGTCCACCTTCCGGTCGTGGTGCAGCTCGATGATCTCGACCTCAGGCATGTGAGGAGCGATCAGCTTCGAGGCCTGCATCATCAGCACCGCCCCGATCGCGAAGTTGGGCGCGACGAAGCAGTTGGCCTTGCTGTCGGCGCGCAGCACGGTCGCCTTCAGCTCGTCGAGGTCGAATCCGGTGCTGCCGACGACCGCGTGGACTCCGGCCTCGATCGCGTCGAACACGTTGGCCGGCGCCGCGTCCGGCGTCGTGAAGTCGACCAGCACATCCGCTCCCTCGAGCACGTCGTTCACCGAGGTGTCGAGCTCCGGGTCCGCCCGGCCGACCAGCTCCATGTCATCCGCGCCCTCGACCGCGCCGCAGGCGGTCTCCCCCATTCGACCGGCGGCGCCGGAGACGACGACCTTGATCGGATTTCCCATGGAGCGATCCTACGTGTCGATCGCCCGAAACCACTCGGCGAGCGCGTCGAGCCCCTGGCGCTGAGCCTCGCCGCCGCCGAGCCCGCCGAGCAGCTTCCCCTCGCCGCGCATCAGCATCACCTTCAGCTTCTCCCCATCCGTCCTGCGAATCTCGAGGCGAACCGCGGCGTGGTCGAGAATCCCGGTGGTCACGGACCACCAGCCTCCCCCCGCTCCGCCGGCCTTTGCCGACGCTACCTGGTCCGGAGCGACCGACTCGGCGGGACCGTCCGGGTCGCCCCGGCGGTTGAGCGGCTGGACCATGAGCCTCCGGTCGGTGACCCCGATCGCGACGGCGCCGCCCTTGAACATGCTCTTCTGCTGTGACGCGACGCAGAGCCCGCGGAGCTCCTCCTCGCTCTCGAGCTGAGACTCGAGCGCCGGCCGGTACTTCGAGTCGAGGTCGGCCACTGACTAAGCGGCGAGGGCTTCGCTGACCGGCGCGAGCGCCGAGCGGAAGCGCTCCTCGCTCGGGGCGATGGCGGCGGCCGACAGCGAGTCGGGCGCGTAGAGGTCGCGGGAGAGCTCAGCGACGTCCTCGAGGGTCACCGCGTCCACCTTCTCGAGCAGCTCGTCGAGGGTCAGCAGGGGTGTGTCGAACAGAACCGACTTGCCGATCCTCCCCATGCGGGCCCCGGTCGACTCGGACGAAAGCACCATCCGGCCCTTGACATGCTCCTTGGCGCGGGCGAGCTCGTCGTCGGTGATGCCGTCCGTGTGGACCGAGGCGAGCTCCCGGCCGATGATCTCGCAGGCCTCCTGAACGTTGTCCTGGCGGGTGCCGACGTAGATCCCGATCAGCCCGCTGTCGACGAACTGCTGTGTGTAGGAGCCGACGGAGTAGGCGAGCCCCTTCTTCTCGCGAACCTCGCGGAAGAGACGCGAGGAGGTCGAGCCGCCGAAGACGGCGTCGAGGATGCTGAGCGCGTAGCGGCGCTCGTCGGCGCGGTCGATGCCCCCGCCGCCGAAGCAGATGTGGAACTGCTCCGTGTCCTTCTGCTGGAAGCCGACCTGGGCGCCGTCCACCTGCGGGGGATCCGGCGCAGGGCCCTCGCCGTTGGCCGCGGGCGGCTCCACGTGTTGCTTGCTGAGCTCGACGATCCGGTCGTGATCGACGTTCCCGGCCGCCGCGACCACGATGTTGCCGCCCGTGTAGCGCGCCCGGTGGTAGGCGGCGATGTCGGGGACCGGGATCGAGCTGATCACCTCGGCCTCCCCGAGCACCCGCCTGCCGAGTGGGTGGCCGCCGAAGACGGCATGGTCGAGCACGTCGTGGACCTTGTCCTGCGGCTCGTCCTCGTACATCGCGATCTCCTCCAGCACGACCTCACGCTCGGAGTCGATCTCGGGATAGGTCGGGCCGAGGAGCATCTCCGAGAGCAGGTCGAAGGCCTCGTCGGTGTGGGTGTCCAGGAACCGCGCGTAGAGGTTCGTCGACTCCTTGCCGGTCGCCGCGTTCACCGCGGCGCCGAGGCCGTCGAAGACCTCCGCGATCTCGATCGCGGAGTAGCGCTTGGTGCCCTTGAAGAGCAGGTGCTCGAGGAAATGCGAGACGCCGGCCTGCGCCGGCGTCTCGTCCCTCGAGCCTGTGCGAACCCAGAGCCCCAGGGCCACGGAGCGCACCGAGGGCACCGCCTCGGTGACGACCCGTATCCCGGAGTCGAGCTCGGTTATCTGTGCTTCGGGCGCAGGCACGCGCTCGGGCTCAGCGGCCTCTGCCGCCGCTGTCCCGCTCGCGGCGGCGACCTCCGCCGCCATCGCGATCGCGCCGCGGGCCGCCGCGGCCGCCACCGCCACCGTCACGACGACGGCTGGGCGGTCCCGGGTCACCGGTGCCGACACCGGCGAGCTCCTCGGCCGACTTGCCCTCGACGTCGGGGTCCTCCGTGAGCCGTAGGCCGATCCGGCCTCGCTCCTTGTCGACCTCGACGACGGTGACGTCGATCTCATCGCCCTGGTTGAGGACGTCCTCGACGGTGCCGACCCGCTCACCCGGCTTCACGTTGGAGATGTGAAGCAGGCCGTCGGTGCCCTTGCTGAGCTCGACGAAGGCTCCGAAGTTGGTGGTCTTGACCACCTTCCCGGAGGTGTAGCGGTCGCCGATCTCGGCGTCCTTGGTCATCGCGGTGATCCGCTCCGCGAGGGCGTCGACCTTCTCGCCGGTGGGCGCGTAGAGGCGCACCGTGCCGTCGTCGTCGACGTCGATCTCGGCCTCGAACTCGTCCGAGAGGCCGCGGATCGTCTCGCCGCCCTTGCCGATCAGGGCACCGATCTTCTCCGGGTCGATCCTGATCGAGGTGATCTTCGGCGCGAACTGCGAGAGCTCCTCGCGTGGCTCGTCGATCGCCGTAGCCATCTTCTCGAGGATGAACAGGCGGCCCTTGTTGGCCTGGTCCAGCGCGTCCTTGAGGATCTCCAGCGTGACGCCGGTGATCTTGATGTCCATCTGGAGCGCGGTGATGCCGTCCTTGGTCCCGGCGACCTTGAAGTCCATGTCGCCCAGGTGATCCTCGACGCCCGCGATGTCCGTGAGGACGACGTAGTCGTCGCCCTCCTTGATCAGGCCCATGGCGACACCGGCGACCGGTGAGGTGACCGGCACGCCCGCGGCCTGCAGGGCCATCGAGGAGGCGCAGACGGATCCCATCGACGAGGAGCCGTTCGACTCCAGGGTGTCGGAGACGACGCGGATCACGTACGGGAACTCCTCTTCATCGGGGATCGTGGCCTGGAGCGCTCGCTCTGCGAGCGCGCCGTGACCGATGTCCCTGCGCTTCGGGCCGCGCATGAAGCCGGCCTCTCCCACCGAGAACGGCGGGAAGTTGTAGTGGTGCCAGAACCGCTTGGTCTCCTGCAGGCCGAGGTTGTCGACCTTCATGTCCATGCGGGTGGTCCCGAGCGCCACGTTCGAGAGGATCTGCGTCTCACCGCGCGTGAACAGGGCGGAGCCGTGCGAGCGCGGCGCGATGTCGATCTCGGTCTCGATGGGCCGGATCTCGTCCTGCGCGCGGCCGTCGGGACGCTTCTTGTCGACGGCGATGCGCTTGCGGATGGTGTCCTTCTCGAGCTTGGCGAACGCGGCCTTGACCTCGGCCAGGCGCTCACGGTCCGGCTGCTCATCCTCGGTCGGCGGTGCGTACTGCTCGAGCACCTCGGCCTCTACCGCGTCGATCGCGTCCTGGCGCTCGAGCTTGGCCTGAACCTGCGTGGCCTCGTCGAGCTTGGCGCCGTGCGAGCTCTTGATCGAGTCGAGCGTCGCCTCGTCGACCTGCGGCGCCTCGATCTCGAGCTTGTCCTTGCCGGCGGTCTGGCGAAGCTCCTCCATCGTCGCGACGAGCTTCTTGATCTCGGTGTGCGCGATGTCGAGCGCATCGAGGATCTCGGCCTCGGTGACTCCGCTGGAGCCGGCCTCGACCATCAGGATGGCCTCATCGGTGCCCGAGACGATCAGGTCGAGCTCGAGCTCCTCGAGCCTCTCCTCCTCCGGGTTGACGACGAAGTCGCCGTCGAGCTTGCCGACCCTGACCGCGCCGACGTGCTTGGCGACGGGGATCTCGGAGATGGCGAGCGCCGCGGAGGCGCCGTTCATCGCCAGGATGTCGTACGGGTGGACGTGGTCCACCGACATCGGCTGGGAGACCAGCTGGGTCTCGCGGTGCCAGCCCTTCGGGAAGAGCGGGCGAATCGGACGGTCGATCATCCGTGCAGTCAGGGTGGCCTTCTCGCCGGCCCTGGCCTCGCGGCGGAAGAATGAGCCGGGGATCTTGCCCGCGGCGTAGTGCTTCTCCTCAACGTCGACGGTGAGGGGCAGGAAGTCCACGTCGCGGTCGTTGCCCGCGGTCGCGGTGCAGAGGACCATCGTGTCGCCGGAGCGCACCACAACGGCGCCGCTCGCCTGACGGGCGAGCTTTCCGGTCTCGAAGGAGATCTCCTCGCCGCCTACCTCCACCGAGACGCGGCTTACGTCGAACATACTCATATGTCTTGTTTCCCTTCGGCCGCCCGGTTGGCGGCCTTTCGCTTAAGAACTCTCGTTCTCTGTCGCGACGATGTTAGCGACCGCTCGTCACACGGAGCGCCTCTATCAGATCGCCCTCCAGACGCTGCCCGTCGACGAACGCTGTGGGCGTCCCTGCCACTCCCGCCCGGATGCCGCTGACGAAATCGCGCTCGATCCGCTCGCGGACCGCGTCCGAGCGGCTGTCGCCACGAAAGCGCTCGAGGTCGAGGCCGAAGCGCTCCGCCCGCTCCCAGAGATGCGGTTCGTCCACCCGCCCGCGGTCTGCGTATAGCGAGTCGCACATCTCCCAGAAGGACCCCTGGGCGCCCGCCGCCTCCGCGGCGGCATGCAGGGCGGGCGCCCGCGGGTGCTTGGAGGCCATCGGGAAGTGGCGGAAGCAGAGGCGCACGGGGAGCTCCCTGAGCCGCGCCCAGCCTGCTGCGCAATACGGGCAGCCGAAGTCCGCATAGACGATCGCCTCCACCCCCTGCCCCGTGACGTGGTCCTCGGCGCCGATCGGCGGGACGCCCTCGCTGGTCAGCTCGCTCATCGGGCCGAAGGGTAGGCTTCAAGCGCCCTGACTCCCCATCGAAAGCATCGGAGGAACGGATGATCCTCGCCGACTTCACCTTTGGCCAGGCGCTCTTGACGGTTCTCGAGATCTTCGTCTTCGCCGCCTGGTTGATGGTTCTCTTCTCGATCCTCGGAGACCTGTTCCGCGACCACGACCTATCCGGCTGGTCGAAGGCGATCTGGATCGTGATCCTGATCTTCGTGCCCTTCCTCGGCGCCCTGATCTACCTGATTGCGCGGGGCCAGGGGATGCGAGAGCGGGCTCTGAAGCAGCAGGAGGCCGCACAGAAGCAGCTCGACGACTACGTCCGCTCGACTGCAGGAGGCGACTCCGCAGCCGACGAGCTGACCAAGCTCGCCAAGCTCCACGACGAGCACAAGCTCTCGGACGAAGAGTTCGAAAGGGCGAAGGCGAAGATCGTCGCCTGATCAGCTGGAGATTGCGTCGAAGATCAGGTTGGCGCCGGGGATCTCGGCAGGGCTCGGAGACGCATAGGACCACTTCACCTCGCCGTCCTCGACCAGAACCAGGGCGCGGCTGCTGATGCCGGCTCCCTCGATCCAGGCGCCATACGCCTTCGAGACCTCGCCCTTCGGGTTGAAGTCTGCGAGCAACGGCATGCTCAGGTTGAGTTGCTTGCTGAAGGCGTTGTGGCAGTAACTGGAGTCGACGCTGATCCCGATGAGGGCCGCGCCCGCCGACTCGATCTCGCCCAGCACCTCCTGATAGAGGCTGAGCTGGTTGGTACACACGGGGCTGAAGTCGAGCGGATAGAAGGCGAGCATCAGCTTCCGCCCCGCGAAGTCGGAGAGCGAGACCATGTTGCCTTCCTGGTCCGGGAGAGAGAAGTCCGGGGCTTTTGTGCCGGCTTCGATCACGCCCGATGTGGCGCGCTAGCGCCGCAGGCCCAGATCCGCGACCAGCGCGCGGTACCGCTCCAGGTCGCTGCTCTCCAGGTACTGGAGGATGCGGCGACGCTTGCCGACCATCTTCAGCAGGCCCCGGCGAGAGTGATGATCCTTGCTGTGGGTGCGCAGGTGCTCGGTGAGCTCGTTGATACGAGCGGTGAGCAGTGCGACCTGCACCTCGGCGGAGCCGGTGTCCTCGCCGGACCGGCCGTACTTGCCGATCAGCTCCTGCTTTCTGTCCTTGGTCAGCGGCATCGACGCGACAGGGTAGCGATTCAGGCGCTGCCGCCCTCGTACTTCGCGGAGATCTCGCGCGCCTCGGCGACGTCTCGGTGCATCTGCGCGATCAGGTCCTCGACGCTCGGGAAGCGCTTCTCGCCGCGCAGCCTGCTGACGAAGGCGACCCGCAGGTTCTGGCCGTAGAGGTCGCCGTCGAAGTCGATCAGGAACGACTCGATCAGCAGGCCCCTGCCGGTCTCGAAGGTCGGCCTGATGCCGACGTTGACGGCGGCCGCGTGTCCGTTGGCAAACGCGGCGTACACGCCGTGCCCCGGCACGACGAGGTGGTCGTCCGGCACCAGGTTCGCCGTGGGGAAGCCGAGCTCGCGTCCGCGCTGGTCCCCCTCGACGACCCTGCCCTCGACCATGAAGGGGGCGCCGAGACACCGCATCGCGGCGTCCACCTCTCCGGCGGCAACCAGGGCTCGCACCCTGGTCGAGGAGACGGTCTCGCCATCGACCTCGACCAGCGGCACGATGCGAGTCTCGAACTCGTCGCGCCCGGCGAGCATCTCGGGAGTGCCCTTCGCCTTGGCGCCGAAGCGGAAGTTCTCCCCCACCGAGACCTTCGTGGCGCCGAGCCTCTCCACGAGGATCTGCGAGATGAACTCCTCGGCCGGGATCTTCATGAACTCCTTGTCGAACGGGATCACGACCAGCTCCTCGACACCGAGGCCGTCGATCACGTCCCTCTTCACGTCGAAGGGCATGATCAGCTTCGGCGCGGCATCCGGGTTGATCACGCTCAGCGGATGCGGGTCGAACGTGAGCACCGTGTCGGCCTTGTCGATCACGGCCTGATGGCCCTTGTGAACGCCATCGAAGACGCCGATCGCCACGTGGCGATCGTGCGGCGCCGCATCGGGCAGCTTTGTCACCTTGATGGTCAAACCAGGACTACCTCGGGTTGCAGATTCTCTCCATCCGGGCGCCCGATTGCGATCAGGCGTCCCTCATGGGTCAGGCGCCGGCGCCCCTCCCGGTCGTCACCGGGCACTTGGATGCCATGGCTCACCGCCTCCGCCTCCGGGTCGCTGAGCTCGCGTTCCGAGAGAAAGGACATCAGCCGCTCCATGGGGATCTCCTCGGGGCCATCGTCCGGTACCTCCAGATCACCGATCGCCGTTCGCCGCAGCGACTCGCAGTAGGCGTCATCGAGCGTCTCGACCAGCGTCCGGATGTAGGTGCCTGAGCTGCAGTCGATCTCGTAGGTGGCTCGGTCCGCGTCGCTTTCGACGAGCTCCGCCCGGTGCACCGTGACCCGCCGGGTCGGCGTCTCGACCGACTCCCCGCGGTGGGCCTTCTTGTAGAGCCGCTCGCCCTCGACCTTGACGGCGGACGTCATCGGGACCCGCTGCTCGATCTCGCCCGTCGGAAGCTCGAGGGTCTGTGGGATTCGCCCGGTCTCCTCCAGCTCGCCGTCGGGGTCCCCGGTCGTCGAACGCCAGCCGAGCCTGGCGGTGGCCCGGTAGGTCTTGGGCAGCTCGAGCAGGTAGCGCTGCATCCGAGTCGCCCGGCCGAGCAGGACGATGAGCAACCCGGTGGCGAACGGGTCGAGCGTTCCCGCGTGTCCCACCTTTCCCCCGCGCTCGTGCCTGATCTCCCTCACCACGTCGTGCGAGGTGACCCCTGCCGGCTTGTCCACCAGCAGCCCCCTGGCGGGGGTCGGCTCTGAGGCGCCCATTAGTCAGCCGAGAGCTGTGAGTCGATCTCCCGGATCAGGAACTCCACAACCTCTTCGTAGGGAAGATCGGTGCCGAACCCGGCGGCTCGCCGATGACCGCCGCCGCCGTGAACCCTGGCGATGGCGGAGACGTCCACGCGTCCATCGGTCGAGCGCATGCTCACCTTGCGCGCCGCGCGGCCGCTCTCGGCCTGGTCGCGCACCACCGCCGCGGCCGCGGTGCCGTCGATGGTGCGGAGGTGGTCGATGACGCCCTCCGTAAGCGCCTCGCTCGCGCCGGTTGCCGCGTAGTCGTCGCTGGAGATGTAGGTGATGGCGAGCCGCCCGTTGTCGCGCAGCTCGATCCGCTCGAGCGCCTGGGCCAGCAGCTTCAGCTTCTCGATCGGGGCGTGCTCGTAGAGCCGCCGGTAGACGTCGTTGACCTGCACCCCGGCCTCGATCAGCCCCGCGGCCATCCGGTGAGACCGCGCGTCGGTGTTCTCGTACATGAACTTGCCGGTGTCGGTGACGAGGGCGACGTAGAGGGCGTTGGCGATCTCCGGCGTCAGCTCGACACCGAGCATGCCCGCGAGCTCGAAGACGATCTCCGCCGTGCACGAGGCCTCGACGTCGATCAGGTTGATCTTGCCGAAGCGCGTGTTGTCGTGGTGGTGATCGATGTTGATCACCTTCATGTCGTCACGAACGAAGTCGACCGGCATGCGGTCGATGTTCCCGCAGTCCAGGAAGATCACGACGCGGTCGCTGACGTCGGCGGGGGGCTCATGGAAGACCTCCTCGAGCGGCAGGAACCGGTACTCCACCGGCAGCGGGAACTCCTTGGCGCCGAGGAACATCACGGAGTCCTTGCCGAGCGCCTCGAGGATCCGATGCGTGGCGAGCAGCGAGCCGAGCGCGTCGCCGTCGGGGTTCTCGTGCGTGGTCAGCAGGAAGCGGTCGCCCGCGCGGATTTCCTCTGCGACGAGGTCGAGGTCGCTGGCCACCAGCTCGGTCGCTTCCGTCATTCGTCGTCGAGAAGACGAGTGATGCGGTCGCCGCGCTCCACAGTCTCGTCGTATTCGAAGGTCAAGGTCGGCGTTCGCTTCATGCGCATGCCACTCGCGATCTTGCCCTGGAGGACACCATGGGACGAGCGCAGGCCGGCGAGCGAGCTCTCGCGCTCCTCCTCGGAGCCGAGCACGCTGACGTAAACGCGCGCGGCGCGCAGGTCGGGAGAGGTGTCTACATCGGTCACGGTCACGAATCCGATCCTCGGGTCCTTCAGCTCAGTGGCTATCGCGTCGCCGAGGATTTCGCGAATCGCCTCGTTGACGCGCCGCATCCGGGCGGTCCCCATTGCTCGGCGACGATAACAGCAGACGCTCAAACAGCTCAGGCCGCACTAATCAAAGCGACACGGCTCAGTGAACGGGTCAGCCGCGGATATCACGCAGGCTTCGCAGGTCCCGCTCGACCGAGCAGCCGTCGGGGCAGCGGCTCTCCACGAAGCGGACCAGGCCGTCGGCCCGGTCTGAGACCTGCCCGTCGCCGACCAGCGCGCAGAGCAGCGTCGAGCGCTGCCACTTGTCGTGTCCGTCGATCTCGGCGACCGATGCACCGAAGCGCTGACGGATCCCGTCCTTCAGGGACTTGACCAGCTTGCGTTTTCCCTTCAGGTCCCGCACCTCGCCGAAATGCAGGCGAATCTCGATCAACTCGACAAACGCGGTCACGTCCCCACGCTAGCGCGGGGACGGACTCAGGACTCGAGGGTCTTCTCCACCTGCTTGGTCTCGAAGAACTCGAGGACGTCGCCCTCCTTGATGTCGGCGAAGCCCTCGAGCACGATCCCGCACTCCATGCCCTCGTCGACCTCCGCCACGTCGTCCTTGAAGCGCCGCAGCGAGCCGACCTTGCCGCTCCAGATGATGGTCCCGTCGCGGACCAGGCGGGTGTTGGCGTTCCGGGTGACCTTGCCGTCGGTGACGAGGCAGCCGGCAATCGTGCCGACTCGGGAGGCCTTGAAGGTCTGCTTGACCTCGGCCTGGCCGAGGTCCTCCTCGACCTCCTCGGGCTCGAGCATGCCCTCCATCGCTGCGCGAAGCTCCTCGGTGACCTTGTAGATCACCGTGTAGGTGCGGATGTCGACGCCCTCTTGTTCGGCGGCTCGGCGAGCGTCGGCCAGCGGCCGAACGTTGAAGCCGATGATCACGGCATCGGAGGCCGATGCCAGCATCACGTCGGACTCGTTGATGCCACCGGTCTGGGCATGGATGACGTTGACCGGTACCTGCTCCTGGGGCAGCTTCGCGATCTCGTCCTGGAGCGCCTCCAGCGAACCCGAGACATCGGCCTTGAGGACGATGTTGAGCTCCTTGAGCTGGCCCTCGCTGGCCCTCTGGAAGACCTCCTCGAGCGTGACCTTGCGAGCCTGGCGGCGGGCGAGCTGCTCGGTCTTGAGCCGCGTCTCGCGCTCCTGCGCGAGGGATCGCGCCTTGCGCTCGTTCTCGACCACCTGGACGTGCTCACCGGCCTCGCTTACTCCGTCGAAACCGAGGACCTCCACAGGGGTCCCGGGTGTAGCTTCGTCCACCCGCTCGCCCGTGTCGTCGAGCATCGCCCGGACCTTGCCCCAGACGGGGCCGGCGACAACCGCATCGCCCACGCGGAGGGTGCCGCGCTGGACCAGCACACCGGTGACCGGCCCCCGGCCGGGGTCGAGGCGCGATTCGACGACCGTGCCGGAGGCGAGGGCGTCGGGGTTTGCGCCCAGCTCCTCGAGGTCGGTGACCAGCAGAATCATCTCGATCAGGTTGTCGAGACCGTCCTTGGTCTTCGCCGAGACGTCCGCGTAGACCGTGTCCCCGCCCCACTCCTCGGGGTTGAGCTCGTGCTGGGCAAGCTCCGTGCGGACGCGGTTCGTGTCGGCGCCCTCCTTGTCGATCTTGTTGACGGCGACGAGGATCGGGACGCCGGCCGCGCGCGCGTGGTCGATCGCCTCGACGGTCTGGGGCATCACCCCATCGTCGGCGGCGACGACGATCACCGCGACGTCGGTGACGCTGGCCCCGCGGGCTCGCATGGCGGTAAAGGCCTCGTGGCCCGGCGTGTCCAGGAAGGTCAGCGTCTTGCCGTCGTGGCGCACCTGGTAAGCGCCGATGTGCTGGGTGATGCCGCCGGCCTCGCCGGCGGCGACCTGGGTCTGGCGGATCGCGTCCAGCAGGGAGGTCTTGCCGTGGTCGACGTGACCCATCACCGTGACCACCGGCGGCCGCTCCACGAGGTCCCCCTCGTCGTCCTCCTGGACGGCCGGAGCCTCGGCTTCCTCCTCGGCCGCCGTGACGATCTCGATCTCGCGATCGAACTGCTTGGCGATCGACTCGACTGACTCGTCGGTGAGCGTCTGGGTGAGGGTCGCCATCTCCCCCTCCTTCATCAGCGCCTTGATCACCTCGGCGGAGGACAGGCCGAGGCTCTCGGCGACCTCACGGACGGTGGCGCCGGAGTTGACCTTGATCGCGGGCTGCGCCTCGGGCTGCTTGAGCTCCCGATCGCTCGGCTCCTCCAGCAGCGGGCGCCTGCGGCGACCGCCGCGGCGGCGCGGTGGGCGCGGCGGCGGCTGGGTCTTGGCGATGTGGTCGCGGCGGGCGGCCTGCGAGTCGATCACCACGCGGCGCCTTCGCTTTGGTGCGCCCTTCTTGGCAGGCGCGGCGGAGGCGCCGTCACCCCCCGCGGTAGATCCGTCGGCGGATTTTGTGGCCGACGACTTTGTGCTGGGAGCGTCCGCCTTTGCCTTGGGGGCGGCCTCGGCCTTCTTCGGTGCAGGCTTGGTCTTGGTCGCGGTGGCGGCCGATGCACCGTCCCCGGACCCCTTCAGCGCGGCCAGGGCGTCGGACTCCTCGACGTTCGACTGGGCAGCCTTGGCCTCGATGCCGGCAGCCTTGAGCTTGGCAAGGAGCTCCTTGCTGGTCAGGCCCTGGGCCTTCGCGATCTCGTGTACTCGTTTCTTCGCCATCTCCTACTCGGTCGTCTGCTCCTCGCCGGCGGTCACGCCCGTCTCCTCGGGCTCGGCGCCGTCCTCTGAGGCCTCGGCCTCCTCCTCGGCAGGGGCTTCCTCCTCGGCAGGGGCTTCCTCCTCGGCGGGTTCCTCGTCCTCCTCGGACTTGTCCTCCTCGGCCTCGGCGGCCGGAGCTTCCTCCTCGGCCGGAGCTTCCTCCTCGGCCGGAGCTTCCTCCTCGGCGGGCTCTTCCTCCGCAGACTCCTCGGCGGGCGTCTCCTCCTCGTCCTCGTCGGGCTCTGGCTCCTCCGACTCGGCGCTCTCGTCGAACTGGCCCTCGGCCTTCTCGACGATCGCCTTCACCGCGGCATCGTCCGCATCGCCGCCGGCAATGGTGGCCACCTCCTCGTCGCTCAGAGGGCTGAGCACGGCGACCTGGTTCGTGCCGAAGCGGGCCAGTGCCTGGTGCTGGGGCAGGCCGCAGAACTGCGAGCCCTGGAGCGCCGCGTTGGGACAGCGGCGGCCGGTGGTCATCACGGCCATGCAGCGGCCGTCGGCGGCCTCCTCGCCCTCGTACTCGATGTCCTCCTCCTGCTGAGCGAACTCGGTCTCGGAGGTGATGTCCACCTTCCAGCCGGTCAGCCGGGCGGCGAGGCGGGCATTCTGGCCGTCGCGCCCGATCGCCAGCGAGAGCTGGTCGTCCGGGACGATCACCGTCGCCTCCTTGGTCTCGTCGTCGACGAGCACCTCGCGGACGCGTGCCGGTGAGAGGGCCTTCGCGACGAAGCGGGCGGGCTCCTCGTTGTAGGGGATGATGTCGATCTTCTCGCCGCGCAGCTCGGAGACGACCATGCGCACCCGGGAGCCGCGGGGCCCGACGCATGCGCCCACGGGATCGACTCCGTCGGCATGGGAGACCACGGCGATCTTCGAGCGCCAGCCCGGCTCCCGGGCGACTCCCGTGATCTCGACGAGCTTGTCGGCGATCTCGGGGACCTCGAGCTCGAAGAGCTTCTTGATCAGCTCGGAGTTGCGCCGCGAGACGACGATGCTGGGGCCCTTGGTGTCAGCGGAGACGTCGGTGATCACGGCCTTGACCCTCATCCCGTGGTCATAGCGCTCGTTGTAGACCTGCTCGGAGCGCGGCAGCAGCGCCTCGACGCGCTCGCGGAGCTGGACCAGCGTGTATCGGTTGTCGGACTGCTGGATGATCCCGGTGACCAGCTCGCCGACGCGGTCCTTGTACTCCTCGAACATCATGCCCCGCTCGGCCTCGCGGATCCGCTGCAGGATCACCTGCTTCGCCGTCTGTGCGGCGATGCGCCCGAAGTCGTCGGGGGTGACGTCGCGGCTCTCGATCTGGTCCATGTAGGGCTCGAGACGCTCGGGCTCGAGCTCCTCCTCCTCGGCCTCCCGGCGCTCCCCGGTCTCGGGGTCGACCATCGGCCCCGTTGCCTGGATCTCCGGCACCGGCTCGCCGGCGGCCTCGGCGGCCTCAGCCGCCTGGAGCTGCTCTTCGAACTGCTCGTCGAGCAGCCTCTTCTCGAGGTCCTCGGGGACCATCAGCTCATAGACGCGGAAGTCGGCGCTCGAGTGGTCCAGCTCGACCTTCGCGTACTTGGCCGCGCCGGGGGTCTTCTTGTAGGCGGAGAGCAGGGCGTCCTGAAGGGCGTCCATCAGGGTGTCAGCCGCGATCCCCTTCTCCTGCTCGAGCATCTTGACGGCGTCGACGATCTCCTGGGTCATGCGACCTCCTCCTGAACAAGATTTGAACGGCGGACGCTCTGCAATGGAATGGTCACCGCACCGTCGGGAGCCTCGAGGCTGACTCGCTCGTCATCCGCGGCGGTCAGCGTGCCGGTGAAGCTGTGACGACCGGAGATCTCCTCGCTGGTCTTCACTCGAATCGTGTTGCCGAGAAAGCGACGAAAGTGCTCGGGCTTCGTCAGCGGCCGCTCGGGGCCGGGCGAAGAGACCTCCAGGGACCAGTCCTCGAGCAGGTCGCGGAGCGCGCCCGTAACCCGCTCGCAGAGGGCGATGTCAACCCCGTCGGGGCTGTCGATCACCAGGCGCAATCGCTCGGACGCGGGCCGCTCGAGTGCGAGCAGCTCGACGTCGGGCTCCTGATCGTGGAGCCGTGCCTCAACGGTTTCCTGTACTTGCTGGAGTTCTGTATCCATTCGTGGCCCAAAAAAAGGCGGGCGCTCGCCCACCTTTCAACACGCGGTTCGGTGCGAAAAAAGGTTCCGAGGCGAGTATAGCCCCGTGTGCCTAGACCTCCAACATGACTGTGACTGGTCCGTCGTTGACCAGCGCGACGCCCATGCAGGCGCCGAAGACTCCCCTCTTCGCACCCGCCTGCTCGCAAAAGCGGTCGTACAGCGGCTCCGCCTCCTCCCCGGGTGCGGCCTGGATGTAGCTGGGCCTCGTTCCCTTCTTCGTGTCGCCGTAGAGGGTGAACTGGCTGACGCAGAGGATCTCCCGGTCGCCGAGCGGCTCGTTCATCTTCCCATCCGCGTCGTCGAAGATCCGCAGCGCCCGGACCTTCTCCGCCAGCCGGTCGGCCTCGGCCTCGGTGTCCTCGCGGCAGACGCCGAGCAGCACCAGCATCCCGGGCCCGATCTGCGAGACCCTCTCCCCCTCCACGTCGACGGCCGCCTGGCTGACGCGCTGGACCAGAGCCCTCAAGCTCTTGCCGCGAGGCGCTCTCTGTATATGCGGTAGTCGCGCCGCTCGGGCCGAAGGTTCGAAGCCAGAGCAAGGTGATGGCGGGCGCGCCTGGTCTCGCCCGTCTTGCTGAGGGCGCGGCCAAGGCAGAAATGCGCGTAGTCGTTGACCGGATGCGTCTCGACGACAGCCTCGAACTCGGTCGCCGCCTCGGCGTAGTGACGGGTGCGGAACAGGGCCCGGCCGAGGGCCTCGCGGACGGAGCTCTTCTCCGGCGCCTGCCGCGCGGCCTCCCTGAGGGGCCCCGTCGCCTCCTCGAAGTCGCCGTCCTCGAGCAGCTCCATCCCGCGCCTGTACAGCGAGTACAGGGACTCGCTCCCCTGCGAATGCTCGGTCTCGGCCATGGACCCAGTGTAAAAGGGCGGACAAGGCGGCCCTGGGGAGCGCCCTCAGTCGTGGGGCTCGGCCCGGCGGACAGCCGATCCGGACCTGATCGCCTCGACCCGGTCGAGAATCGCGTCCGCGACCTGCCCCTTGACACCGCGAGGCACCGGGTGCTCCCCGGAGCGCTCGACGATCACGACCTCGTTCTCGGGGCTATCGAAGCCGATCTCCGAGCGCGAGACGTCGTTGAACACGATCGCGTCCGCACCCTTGCGCTCGAGCTTCTCGCGCGCTCGCTGGGTATCGGGATCGGTTTCGGCGGCAAATCCGACGACGGTCTGATCCTCGCGCCGCCCCGATGTAAGGGCCGCGAGGATGTCCTCGGTCGCCTCGAGGTCGAGCTCGAATCCCCCGGTGCCCTCGCGATGGATCTTCTGGCCCGCCGCCTGCGTCGGCCGAAAGTCGGCGGGGGCCGCCGCCATGATCAGCACGTCGGTCGAGTCGAACTCGCGTCTCAGCGCGTCGGCCAACTCGGCCGCGGTCTCGACGTCGACCCGCCGGACGCCGGGCGGAGCCGGGAGAGAAACGTTTGCGGCGACCAGTGTCACCTCCGCCCCGCGACGCGCGGCGCGCTCGGCCAGCGCCAGACCCATCCGGCCCGAGGAGCGATTGCCGATGAAGCGAACGGGATCGATCGGTTCGCGGGTACCCCCGGCCGAGACCAGGACGCGGAGGCCATCCCACGGGCCGATCGGGCCGGGCGCCGCCTGCTCGATCGCGTCGAGCAGCGCGCGCGGCTCCGGAAGCCTGCCGACGCCGTGCTCGCCGCGTGACGCGAGGGCGCCCTCCTCGGGCTCGATCACGGTGATGCCTCGCTGGCGAAGGGTCGCCAGGTTCGCCTGGGTGGCGGCGTCGCGATACATCCGATCGTTCATCGCCGGCGCCACCAGCCGGGGCGCTGCACAGGCCAGGAAGGATGTGGTGACCATCGAATCGGCGATCCCGGCCGCCAGCTTCGCGACGGTGTTCGCCGAGGCAGGCGCGACCAGATAGGCGTCCGCGTTGGCGACGACCTCGAGGTGACCAATCGGGTCGTGCTCGGGCGTCGGATCGCCGGGAAACGCGCCGCGCGTCGGATCGCGCTCGAACTCGTCGGTGAGCACCGGCGACCCCACGATCCCCTCGAAGGAGGCCGCACCGACGAACCTCTGCGCCGCAGGCGTCATCAGAACGCGGACGGGGTGGCCCTCCTTGGTGGCGAGGCGGGCCAGCTCCAGCGACTTGTAGGCGGCTATGCCGCCACTCACCCCGAGCAGGATGCGGGCCATCACGCGCCCTCCTTAGCTGGCTAGGCCTTGTACTCGTACTTCAGCTTGCCCGCCGCCGTCTCCTCCAGCGCGATGGTCAGGTAGTTCCCGCTGGGAACCTCGACCATCGGCGGCGTGTACTCGCCGTACGCGCCCTCGGAGAGGGAGTGGTAGTACGCGTTGATCTGGCGGGCCCGCTTCGCCGCGACGCAAACGGCGGCGTAGTGGGTGTCGGTGTGCTCGAGAAGCTTGTCGACTCTTGGTCGGATCATTGACATGGGAGTCAGTGTAGGGATAGCTCGTCCCGGACGAGCGCCTCCAATTCGGAGGCCGATTTCTGCACCTCGTCGTTCACGATCACGTGGGGAAACTCGGCCTGGGCCTCGAGCTCGATCTCGGCGGTCCGCAGCCGGCGCTCGATCGCCTCCGTCGAATCGGTACCGCGGCCCTCGAGCCGCTTGCGCAGCGACGCCGGGTCGGGCGGGGCGATGAAGATCAGCACCGCCTCCGGCATCGCCGCCCGAACCTGGCGCGCGCCCTGTACCTCGATCTCGAGTACCACGGAGCGTCCCTCTCCCAGGCGCCGCTCGACCTCCTGGCGCAGCGTGCCGTAGCGATTGCCGCTGTAGGTCGCGTGCTCCAGGAAGTCGCCCGCCTCGACTCGGCGATCGAAGTCCTCCGGGGTGAGGAAGTGGTAGTCGCGCCCGTCCACCTCTCCCGGCCGGGGCTCGCGAGTGGTTGCCGACACCGAGAGCTCGAGCTCCGGCAGCCGCTCGAGCAGCTGCTCGATCAGCGTGCCCTTTCCAACCCCGGACGGACCGGTGATGACGAAGACCTTCCCCACGGCGACTGGATCATGACCGCAGCGACGGCCGCGAAAAGCTCCTGGAACGTTGCGCTACTTGCGCAGTTGTGCGACGAGCTCGGCGCGCTGGCGCTCCGAGAGCCCGCCGATCGTCTTCGACGGCGAGATCCTGCACTGGTTGAGGATCCGGTTGGTCTTGACCCGCCCGTACTTGGGCACGGCCATCAGCATGTCGATGACCTTGGCGGTCTGGACGTACTCGGGCGGATCCATCAACAGCGTCTGGATCTTGACCTTGTTGCCCTTCAGGTCGCGCTTCAGCTGAGCGCGCTTGGAGCGGATGTCATTCGCCCTCTTCAGGGCTTCCATCCGCTGGTCCAGTGACCTCTCGGGGGCGGCGTTGGAGGACTGGACCGGGGCCTGCATCGGGGCGGCAGTATATCCGCGGTCGCGAGGTGCGGAAAGGCGATTCGGGGGTTTGTGAAAAAAACTCCCGTCTAACCGGACATCCGTGCCAGCTCCCCGCCCAGCTCGGCGGCGATCCTCGACCCCGCGGCCGGATCTCGGAAGCTCTCTGTGCCAATGGCAACGATCCTTGCACCGGCGCTGAGGATCTCGGCGGCGTCCCGGCCGCTGGAGATCCCCCCCATCGCGACCACCGGCACCGAGACGGCGGCCGCAACGGCGCCGACCTGAGCCACCGCGACGGCCCCGACGGCGGGGCCCGACAGGCCCCCGGTGCCTCCGCCCAGCCAGCGATCCCCGGAGCTGGGGTCGATCGCCGCGGCCCGCAGGGTGTTGATCAGGGAGACGGCGTCCGCCCCACCCTCCTCCGCCGCCACCGCGACGGGAACCGGGTCCGCGATGTTCGGAGTTAGCTTCACGAGCAGGGGTTTTTCCGTGATGGGCCTCACCCGCCGCAGCAGTGAGAGCGCCTCGTCGGGGGACTCGCCCACGATCAGGCCCGACTTGACGTTCGGGCAGGAGACGTTCAGCTCGAGGGCCGCCACCTCCTCGCGGCCTGCCACCCCATCGACCAGCTGGGCGAACTGATCGTGGCTGGTCCCCATCACAGAGACGATCAGGGGCACAGGCAGCTCGGAGAGCTGCGGGAGGTCGTGCTCGAGGAAGCCGTCGAGGCCCTTGTTCGGCAGCCCGATCGAGTTGATCAGCCCGGAGGGCGTCTCCCAGAGGCGCGGCGGTGGGTTGCCGGCGCGCGGCTCGGGGGTGATCGTCTTGGAGACGAAGGCGGAGAAGGGAAACTCGCTGAGCAGCTCGTCCCCGAAGGCGCGCCGCGCCGCGATCGCGTCAAAGGTGCCCGAGCCGTTGATCACCGGGTGGCGCAGCTCGATGCCGCAGAAGTCGATCAATGTCCTGATCCCGGGACGAGCGCGGTCTCGATCTCGTCTCCGCGGAGGACCGGCCCGTCGACGCATAGACGAACGTACCCCCCCTTCGAGTCGGGGATCGCGCAGCCGAAGCAGGCCCCGAAGCCGCAGGCCATCGGCGCCTCCAGCGCCAGCTCGCAGGCCACGCCGCGATCCGCGCACAGCACCCGGACGGCCTCCAGCATCGCGGGCGGCCCGCACGCATAGACCGCGGCGCTCCCGACGTCATCGCCCTCGAGCAGCACCGCCAGTAGATCGGTGACATAGCCGCGGTGGCCGGTGTGCCCGTCCTCGCTCGCGAGCCGGATCTCGCTGCAGTCGAAGAGGTCCAGGCCGCCCGAGTTCGGCCGGTCTCGAAAACCGAGCAGGACCCTGGCCGGGATCCCGGCGCGGAGCAGCCGGCGTCGCCAGAGGGCCAGCGGGGCGACCCCGATTCCTCCCCCGACGAGGATCGCACCGGCAGCCCCGGCGGCGACGTCCGTGGGCGCGGCAAACGGCCTACCCAGGGGCCCGTGGATCCAGAGCCCTTCACCCGGCTCCAGGGCGCCGAGCCGTGAGGTTCCCGGGCCAACCGCCTGCACCAGGAAGTCCAGCCTCACACCGGAGCCCTCTCGCTCGGCGTCGGCGACGGAGAAGGCACGCGCCAGATACGGACGTCCCTCCTCCCCGCCCCAGCCGGAGTCCGCGGCCAGCATGTAGAACTGGCCGGCGGAGGGCTCGGGGCCCGATGGATCGAGAGCGGAGAAGATCCGATAGCCCCCGGCGGGAACGTTGCGGGTCACCTCGCAGAGCCGCCGGCCGAAGGGGGCCACGACCCTCTCCCCCAGCCCCTCCGCCGCTCCAGCCGTCATCTTTTGGATGGCTCGCGCTCCTCTGGCCGGTGAAGCTCCTGGAGGGCCTGGACCTCGACGTCGCCGCGAGCGGCGGCGAAGATCGCCCGGGCCGCCGCGGAGGCGCCGGTCATCGTGGTGACGCACGGGACGCCGTGCTTCACCGCGGCGGTGCGGATCTCGTAGCCGTCGGCGCGGGCACCCGAGCCGGTCGGCGTGTTGATCACGAGGTCGACCTCCTCGGACCGGATGCAGTCGACCACGTGCGGGGAGCCCTCGCCGATCTTGTTGATCTTGCGGACCGGAACTCCCATCGCCGAGATCGCCTGCGCGGTCCCGGCGGTTGCGATCACCTTGAAGCCGAGGTCGTGGAAGCGGGTCGCGAGCTGCGTGGCTGCCGGCTTGTCGGAGTCGGTGACGGAGATGAAGATCGTTCCCTCCTGAGGCAAAGAGACGCCCGCGGCCGCCTGCGCCTTGCCGAACGCCGTCGGGAAGTCGGCTGCGATCCCCATCACCTCGCCGGTGCTCCGCATCTCGGGGCCGAGGACGGCATCAGCGCCCGCGAAGCGGGCGAATGGCAGGACCGCCTCCTTGACGCTGATGTGGGTCGGCGCCTCGCTGGGCAGGTCCTGGTCGCCGAGCGACTCGCCGAGCATCAGCCGGCAGGCGACCTTGGCGAGCGGCGTGCCGATCGCCTTGCTGACGAACGGAACCGTCCGGGACGCCCTCGGGTTCGCCTCGATCACGTAGAGCTCTCCGTCGGCGACGGCGTACTGCACGTTGATCAGGCCGATCACGCCGAGCTCAAGCGCGATCTTGCGCGTCGTCTCCCGGATCTCGTCGAGCATCTGATCGCCGAGGCTCATCGGCGGAATGACGCACGCGGAGTCGCCTGAATGGACGCCGGCCTCCTCGACGTGCTGCATCACCCCGGCGACGAAACAGTCATCCCCGTCGGCGAGGGCGTCGACGTCGACCTCGATCGCGTTCTCCAGGAACCGATCCAGCAGCAGTGGATGCTCCTGGTCCGCCTTGACGTTGGCCTCCAGGTAGGCCGCGAGGGTCTCCGCGTCGTAACAGATCTCCATCGCCCGGCCGCCGAGGACGTAGGAGGGCCGGACGAGGAGTGGGAAGCCGACGTCCTCGGAGATCGCCACCGCCTCCTCGGCCGAGAGCGCAGTGCCGTAGGGCGGGTGCTTGATCTCGAGGCGCCTCAGGAGCGCGCCGAAGCGGCCGCGGTCCTCGGCTAGGTCGATCGCGTCCACCGGGGTTCCCAGCAGCGGCACTCCGGCCTCCTCCAGTGACTTCGCCAGCCGCAGTGGCGTCTGCCCGCCGAACTGGACGATCACCCCCTCCGGCCGCTCGATCTCGCAGACGGCGAGCACGTCCTCCTCGGTGAGCGGCTCGAAGTAGAGGCGGTCCGAGGTGTCGTAGTCGGTGGAGACGGTCTCGGGATTGCAGTTGATCATCACCGCGTCGCGGTCGAGCTCCCGGGCGGTCATCGCGGCGTGCACGCAGCAGTAGTCGAACTCGATCCCCTGCCCGATCCGGTTCGGGCCTGAGCCGAGGATCACCACGGACGGTCGTTCCCCGCGATCGACCTCGCCCGCCGAGCCGTTCGTCGACGGGCGTTCGTGGGCGCTGTAGAAGTAGGGCGTACGCGCCTCGAACTCCGCGGCGCAGGTGTCGACCGCGCGGTAGGTGCGCTCGAGGCCGTCGGTCCCGTCTCCCTCGGCGGCGAGCGTCCGCAGCTCCCGCAGGAACCAGGGATCGATCATCGTCGCCTCCTGGATCCGCTCCAGCTCGACGCCGCGCTCGAAGCCGGCGGCGATCAGGTCGAAGCGGTCAGGCGAGGGCGTGGAGAGCCGCTCCAGCAGCTCCCCGGTGGAGGCTGGGACCTCGGGCTCGGTATCCAGCTCGCGGGAGCGCATCGCCTTGGCGAAGGACTCGCGGAAGGTGCGCCCGATTGCCATCGCCTCCCCCACCGACTTCATGTGGGTGGAGAGCCGCCCCTCCGCGCCCGGGAACTTCTCGAATGCGAATCTGGGCACCTTGGTGACGACGTAGTCGATGGTGGGCTCAAACGACGCCGGCGTTGCTTGGGTGATGTCGTTGGGGATCTCCTCCAGGGCGTAGCCGACGGCGAGCTTCGCGGCCATCTTCGCGATCGGGAATCCCGTGGCCTTGGAGGCGAGCGCCGAGGAGCGCGAGACGCGTGGGTTCATCTCGATCACGGCGATCTCCCCCGTCTCGGGGCTGACCGCGAACTGGATGTTGGACCCACCGGTCTCCACCCCCACCGCGCGGATCACGCGGATCGCCTGGTCGCGGAGCTCCTGGTAGAGCGAGTCGGTCAGCGTCTGCGCCGGCGCGATCGTCACCGAGTCGCCGGTGTGGACGCCCATCGGGTCGACGTTCTCGATCGAGCAGATGATCACCACGTTGTCGTTCCGGTCGCGCATCACCTCGAGCTCGAACTCCCCCCAGCCCAGCACCGACTCCTCCACCAGCACCTGGTTGATCGGGCTTGCCGCGAGTCCCTCCGAGACGACCTGGGCGAGCTCGGTCTCGGTGTTGCCGACGCCGCCCCCGTGGCCGCCGAGGGTGAACGCCGGCCGGACGATCGCCGGCAGGTTGATGTTGCCGTCCGCGACGCCCGCCTCGGCCTCGGCGACAGAGGTGACGATCTGCGACCAGGGAACCCGCAGACCCGCCTCCTCCATCGTGGTGCGGAATGCCTCGCGGTCCTCAGCCCGGTGGATCGCCTCGTAGTTCGCGCCGATCAGCTCGACGTCGAAGCGCTGAAGAGTGCCGTCGTCGTGGAGAGCCTTGGCGAGATTGAGCGCTGTCTGCCCACCCAGGGTCGGCAGCAGGGCGTCGGGCCGCTCCTTCTCGATCACCTTCGCGACCGGCCCCGGGAGGAGTGGCTCTATGTAGGTGCGGGTCGCGAACTCGGGGTCGGTCATGATCGTCGCCGGGTTCGAGTTGACGAGCACGACCTCGTAGCCCTCCTCGAGCAGCACCTTGCAGGCCTGCACGCCCGAGTAATCGAACTCCGCCGCCTGTCCGATCACGATCGGCCCGGAGCCGATCAGGAGGATCTTCTGGATGTCGCTACGCCGCGGCAAGCTCGAGGAAGCGGTCGAAGAGGTAGCGGGCGTCGTGCGGGCCGGGGCCGGCCTCCGGGTGGTACTGGACGGTGCAGCCCGGGACGTCCTTCAGGACAAGGCCCTCGACGGTGCGGTCGTAGAGGTTGAGGTGGGAGAGCTCGGCCTCCCCGAAATCGGTCTGCCACCGGACCGGCTCGTCGCCTTCGATCGTCCGGTCTCCCCCAGGCCCCAGCACGGCGAAGCCGTGGTTCTGCGAGGTGATGTCGATCCGGCCGGTCTCCAGGTCCTTGACCGGGTGATTGGCGCCGCGGTGGCCGAAGGGGAGCTTGAAGGTCTCCAGGCCGACCGCCCGGCAGAGCAGCTGATGGCCGAGGCAGATCCCGACCACGGGCACCTTGCCGACGACGTCGCGGACGCTCTCGACCACATAGTCGAGGGCGGCGGGGTCGCCCGGCCCGTTGGCGAGGAAGACCAGATCAGGGTCGCGTGCGAGCACCTCCTCACCCGGGGTGTCGCAGGGAAGCAGCGTCACCCGGCAGCCGCGCTCCTTGAGCTGGCGAATGATCGACAGCTTGATGCCCGTGTCGATTCCGACGACGTGCGGACCATCACCGTCGATCTCCACGGACTCCGGCGGCGTCACCTGGCGAGCGAAGTCCGCGCCCTCCATGGATGGCTCTGCCGCGACCCGGTCCCGTGCCTGGGACTCCGCGAGCTCAGCAGGGAAGATCCCGCCGCGCATCGCACCCTTGTCGCGGATGTGGCGAACGAGGGAGCGAGTGTCGATCCCGCCGATCGCGGGGATGCCGCAGTCACGCAGCCAGTCGAGCCAGCCGCCCTCGGCGGTGGCTACGTCCTCCCCGTTCTTGCCCTCGCGCATGATCACGCCACGGGCCTGAACCTTCTCCGACTCCATCGCGTCCCCCGACACCCCGTAGTTGCCGATCAGCGGATAGGTGAAGGTGATGATCTGGCCCGCGTAGCTGGGGTCGGTGACCGCCTCCTGGTAGCCGGTCATCGAGGTGTTGAAGACGACCTCGCCGGCGATCTCCCTGCCGGAGCCCAGCAGCTCGCCGTCGAGGCGGGTGCCGTCCTCGAGCAGGACATAACCGCTCATGCGACCGCCTCCGGATTGGGCGCATAGTCGAGGATCAGCCGCTGGACCGTCTTGAACTCGTCGGTCCCCGCCCGGCCGAGCAGCTCGAACAGCGCGGTCTCGACGCTGGTGAGGGTCGCCCCCGCCCGCTCCATCTTGTGCAGGCCGACGCGCTTGTTCTCCTCGGTGCGAGAGCCGACAGCGTCCTCGGTGACCTGAACCTCGGTGCCGGCCGCGAGCAGGTCGAGAGCCGTCTGGCTGACGCAGACGTGGGCCTCGATCCCGCAGACGAGCGCCTGGTCGCGGTCACCGAGGTCGAAGCCCTCGGCCTCCGCCGCCGAGAAGACGACCTTCTCGATCGGCTCCGTGCCGCCGGGCAGATACTCGGAGACCTCGGGGGCCGTCTCCCCAAGCCCCTTCGGGTACTGCTCGGTGATCACCACCGGGACACCCAGGGCCTCGGCCCCGGCGATCAAGGTGGCGGTCGCCTTGGCGACGCGCTCGAAGTCGGGGATCGCCTTGCGGAATCCCTCCTGCACGTCGACGACCACCAGGGCCGTCCGGTCTCGATCGAGCTTGCCACTCACGAGGCCACTCCTAGGGCGAAGCTGCGTTGGCGGAAGGCCACTCGGCCGGCAGCGACGGTCATCAACACTCGGCCGGTCAGCTCCCGGCCTCCGAAGCAGTTGTTGTAAGAGCGGCTCTCATATCCGTCCTCGCCCACCGTCCAGTTCAGCTCCGGGTCGATCAGAGCGACGTTCGCGATCGCGCCCGCCTCGAGCCGAGGCGCCTCGATGCCGAAGGGCTCACCCCCGCACGTCATGCGCTCGACCAGCAGCTCGAGCGGCAGCACGCCGGACAGCACCAGGTCGGTGTAGAGAGCGGCGAAGGCGGTCTCCAGGCCCGTCACGCCCATCGCAGCCTCTTCAAAGGGCACTTCCTTCTCCTCCGCCGCATGCGGCGCGTGGTCGGTGGCGACGCAGTCGATCGTGCCGTCGCGCAATCCCTCGATCAGAGCCTGGCGGTCGTCCTCCGTC
This sequence comes from uncultured Solirubrobacterales bacterium, assembly GCA_963747425.1. Taxonomy (GTDB): domain Bacteria; phylum Actinomycetota; class Thermoleophilia; order Solirubrobacterales; family 70-9; genus DASUPK01. The sequence goes on along the minus strand of CAVVFJ010000001.1, from coordinate 135,125 downwards.
CTCAGCGGAGGATTCATCTTGAAGCGAGCGTCGAGGCTGCGGACCGCCTCGTCGGTGAGGGTCAGGTGATGCGGGCTGGCCTCGCAGGTGACCTGGACCCCGGCCGACTTGGCCCTGGCGATCTCCTCCACCGAGGCTCGCGCCGAGAGATGCTGAACGTGGACCCTGGCCCCTTCGTACAGGGCGAGCGAGCAGTTGCGGGCGATCATCGTTGACTCCGAGACGGCCGGGACCCCGGCCATGCCGAGGGCAGCGGAGACCTCGCCCTCGTTCATCACGCCCCCGGCGGAGAGGTCGGGGTCCTCCTCGTGGAGGGCGATCACACCACCCGCCAGCCGCTGGTACTGGAGGGCCCGGCGCAGCACCCTGGCGTTTGCGATCGGGAGTCCGTCGTCGGAGAAGGCGATCGCGCCGGCCTCGCTGAGCTCGGCCATCTCCGTGAGCTCCCGCCCCTCCATCCCGCGGGTGACGTTGGCCACGAAGCCGACGGGGATCGAGGCCTCGCGCTCGGCCCGGTCGCGCACGGAGCCGAGCACGGCGGCCGAGTCGATCGGCGGCGAGGTGTTGGCCATTGCGATCACGGCGCAGTAGCCGCCGGCCGCCGCGGAGCGGGTTCCGGTCTCGAGGTCCTCCTTGTGCTCCTGGCCGGGCACTCTGAAGTGGACGTGCGGATCGACGAAGGCCGGCACAGCGAGGAGGTCCTCTCCCTCGACGACCTCGGCGCCCTCGATCTCGGGGGCGCCGCCGGGTTCCGCGATCTCCGCGATCTCGCCGTCCCGCACGACCAGGTCGCGGACGGAGTCGAGATCGCTCCTCGGATCGAAGAGGCGGGCTCCGCGGACGATCAGGTTGGCGCCCGGGCTCCGCCGGGCGACCAGCTTCGGCGCGTCGGAGCCCCCCTCGGATCCGTTTGCCGCGACGTTCATGCCGGCTGCCCGATCGTCGGCGGGTCGGCCGGCGCCGGGCCGCGCTCGGGCCGCGCCCGGTCGGTGCCCGCCAGCAGCTCGTAGAGGATCGCCATCCTGACGACCAGTCCGCTCTCGACCTGGGCGGTGATCAGCGACTGGGGCGAATCGATCACCTCGGGCGCGAGCTCGATGCCGCGATTGACGGGCCCCGGATGCATGAGCAGCTGCCGTGGACCGAGACGGCGCGAATCGATCTGGTAGAGCGAGGCGTACTCGCGTAGCGAGGGGACGAAGCTCTCGCCCATCCGCTCGCGCTGCATGCGGAGGGCGTAGACCACGTCCGCCTCGCCGAGAGCATCGAGGTCGTAGGAGACCGCGCAACCGAGCGCCTCGATCCCGCGAGGGATCAGCGTCGGTGGCCCGCAGACCGTCACCTTCGCGCCCATCTTCTGGAAGGCCAGCAGGCAGGAGCGGGCGACCCGGCTGTGGAGGACGTCGCCGACGATCCAGATGCTCGCCCCTTCGAGGGAATCGAGGTGCTGGCGCAGCGTGAAGACATCGAGGAGGGCCTGCGTCGGGTGCTCGTGCTTGCCGTCACCGGCGTTGATCACCGAGGCCTCGGTCCAGCGGGCCACCAGATCCGCGGCGCCGGCGTGGGGCGAGCGGATCACGATCGCCGCCGGGTCGTACGCCGAGAGCGTCGCGACCGTGTCCTTCAGGGACTCGCCCTTGTCGACGGAGGAGCCCGCCGATTTGACGCTCACCACGTCGGCCGAGAGGCGCTTGGCTGCGAGCTCGAAGGAGGAGAGCGTCCGGGTGCTTGCCTCGTAGAAAAGGTTGACGACGGTGCGGCCTCGCAGGGTCGGCACCTTCTTGATGTCGCGCCGGCCGACCTCGGCGAAGCTCGCGGCGCGCTCGAGGATGCGCTCCATCTCCTCCCGCGAGAGCCGGTCCACTCCGAGCAGATGCTTCATGCGTCCTCCTTGACCGCTGCCTCCGCTGGCGTGATCGCCACCTCGTCGGTGCCGTCGGTCTCCTCCAACCGGACGTTCACTCGCTCGCCCGGCGCGGTCGGCAGGTTCTTTCCCACGTAGTCCGGGCGAATCGGGAGCTCGCGGTGGCCGCGGTCGGCGAGCACCGCCAGCTGGACGCGCGCGGGCCGCCCGTAGTCGAAGAGGGCGTCGATCGCGGCGCGCACCGTGCGCCCCGTGTAGAGCACGTCGTCCACCAGGACGATCGTGCGGCCGGCCAGGTCGAAGTCGAGATGGGAGTCGTGGACGATCGGCGCGTCGCGTGGCTCGCGGCGCTCGATGTCGTCGCGGTAGAAGGAGATGTCGAGGTCGCCGAGCGGGACGTCGGTACCGGAGAGCTCGCCGACCAGAGCGTGCAGGCGGCGGCAGATCACCGCGCCGCGCGTGTGGATACCGACCAGCGCCAGCCGTTCCGAATCCTCATTCTTCTCGACGATCTCGTGGGCGATACGGACAAGCGTCCGCCGCAGATCGTCGTGATCGAGCACGACCTTCTCGTCGCTCATGCTGCTCCTTCCTGGCCTCGCGGGACCGGGTTAAAGGGGCTTGCGGCGCCAGCGTAGCAGCGACCCCAGACCGCGACGGGGCGCGAACCCGCAATGCGCGGGGATCTCTCCGTTCAGTCGCCGGCGGGAGCTGCTTCGGCCCTGGGCTCGGGCCGCTGCTTCGCGCCCTCGTGGACCAGCTCCGGATCCCCGCGCTCCGGGAACGGGATCTCGACGAGGTCGAAGTCCCGCGGGGCGACCGTATTCGGGAACGCATCACGCGCCTCGCCGAGCACGGCCGAGACGTTGTAGCGCGAGGAGACGTGGACGATCGCCAGCATGCCGACCTCCGCGTCGGCCGCGAGCTGGGCTGCATCGCGCGCTGTGGAATGGCCGGTGTCGGCCGCCCGGGCGGACTCCTCGACGGCGAAGGTCCCGTCGTGAACCAGGAGCTGGGCGGCATGTGCGGCGATCCGGGTCATCTCGCATGGTGAGGTGTCGCCGGTGATCACCACCTTGCGGCCGGGCCTCGGATCGCCCAGCACCTGATCCGGGCGCACCTCCGAGCCGTCCACCGCGACAGTCTCGCCCCGCTGCAGGCGCCCGAAGTCGCGGTCGTCGGCGATCCCGAGCTCCCGCGCCGCACCGACGTCGAAGCGGCCCGGACGCTCGGGCTCGACGTACGCATAGCCGAGCGCCTTCATCCGATGCTCGACCTCAAAGGCGCTGATCTCGAATCCGTCGTGCTCGACCCCCTCCCCCGGCTCGAGCTCGACCAGCTCGACCTCGTAGCGGAGCTTTCCGAAGATCCGGCGCAGCGCCTCGAACAGGCCATGCAGGCCAGCCGGCCCGGAGATCCGCAGCGGCGCCTGGCGCTCCATCAGGTCATACGTCTTGAGCAGCCCCGGCAGGCCGAGGTAGTGGTCGGCGTGGAAGTGCGTGATGTAGATGTCGTCGACGTGAACGAGCCCGGTCGAGTTGATCATCTGACGCTGGGCCCCCTCGCCGCAGTCGACCAGGATCCGGGCGCCACCCGCCCGGATCAGCACGCACGCGGTCGCTCTCCGCGCCGAGGGCACGGAGCCGCCGGTGCCGAGGAAGACGACCGAGAGATCCATGACGCGCCAAGCCTAGGGGCGCCAGGCGGCATGTGATGCTCGCCCGGTTGCGACCTACACTTCGCCGCCGAGCGCCCGTAGCTCAGCTGGATAGAGCGTCCGCCTCCGGAGCGGAAGGTCACAGGTTCGAATCCTGTCGGGCGCGCTCCCCGCCTCAGACGATGCAGACGTTGCTCACGTGCAGCTCGACGCGGGCGAAGTGGTGGCGGCGCACCTGGACGCGGGTCGTCTCACCCTGCATGCAGGGCGCGACGATCGCGGCGCTCTGTTGCTCAGCCAGAGGGCACATCTCGCCCGCCTGACATGGTGGCGGCGGCTCGGGGTTTGGCGGCACGGAGCTGACTTCGTAGAGGCCTCGCTTCAGCCTGATCCGAAAGTGGCCGTCGCCGGTCGCCCGGCTCGCCACCTGCCGGCCGTCGCTCGCCCGTTGCACGGTGATGGTGACGGCCCCGATGTAGACCGGCTCGGGCGGAGCGGGCTCGGCGCAGGCACCGGCGCAGGTCGAATCGAGGACCACACCGTTGATCCCGGACCGTTTGTGGCTATGGCGCTTCTTCGCGTCCGCGGGCGCGACGAACAGCGCAATCGCGCCGAGCACCGCCAGCGCTGTGACCAGCCTGCGCACGGAGGCTCCTTACCCGCTGAGACTCCTCGCGAACCGCGCGGCCGGCGTCAGCCGCCGGCGACGGCTGGGAGGATCGTGACCTCGTCGCCCTCGTTGACCGCCGTATCGAGGCCGTCCTGGAAGCGAATGTCCTCGCCCGAGACGTAGACGTTGACGAACCGGCGCAGGTCACCGTCCTGGGTGATGCGCTCGCGGAGACCGTCGTGCTGGTCGAAGACGGCGTCCAGTGCCTCGCCCACCGTTGTGCCTTCGACCTCGAGCTCGCCCTCCCCGCCTGTGGCGGCGCGGAGCTGAGCCGGGATCTTCACCGTGATGCTCATCGGGCGGAGATCTTAGTCATCGCTTCGCCTGGGCTGCATCCCTAGGCGGAGACCTCGAGGCCCTCGAACTCCGCCTCGAAGGCATCGAGGGTGGGATCGATCTCGTGCATCTGGAAGGACTCGCGCGCCGCATCGAGTGTCTTCAGCCCCTCGCCGGTGATGTAGGCGACCACGCGCTCGTCCGAGCCGATCGCGCCCGCCTCGGCGAGCTTGGCGAGAACGCCGATCGTCACGCCGCCCGCGGTCTCCGTGAAGACGCCCGTGCTTTCGGCGAGCAGTTTGATCCCGGCGCGGATCTCGTCGTCCGTCACCGACTCGATCACCCCATCGGTCTTGCGAGCGAGCTCCAGCGCGTAGGGACCGTCGGCGGGATCGCCGATGGCAAGGCTCTTTGCGATCGTGTCCGGCTTCTGCTCGGGCTTGCAGACGTCCCAGCCCTCGGCGAAAGCGGTCGCGACCGGCGAGCAGCCCTCGGCCTGCGCGCCGCAGAAGACCGGCAGCTCGTCCTCGACCAGCCCCAGCTCCCGCCAGTCCTCCATGCCCTTGGCGAGCTTGGTGAAGAGAGAGCCTGAGGCGATCGGCGCGACGACCCGGTCGGGCAGACCCCATCCGAGCTGCTCGATCGTCTCGAAAGCCAATGTCTTCGAGCCCTCGGAGTAGTACGGACGGAGGTTGACGTTGACGAAGGCCCAAGGATGCGTCTGGCTGAGCTCCGTACAAAGGCGGTTGACGTCGTCGTAGGTGCCGCGGATGCCGACCAGGTTGGTCCCGTAGATGCCCGTAGCCAGCAGCTTCTGCTCCTCGAGGTCGGACGGGACGAAGACGTAGGAGTCAAGGCCGGCAGCCGCCGCATGGGCGGCGACCGCGTTGGCGAGGTTCCCCGTGGACGCGCAGGCCACGGTCTCGAATCCCAGCTCCTTCGCCTTGGCCACGGCTACCGCCACGACGCGGTCCTTGAAGGAGTGCGTCGGATTTGCGGCGTCGTTCTTGATCCAGACTTCGCCGACGCCGAGCTGCTCGGCCAGGCGATCGGCCCGGATCAGCGGCGTGAGGCCGGGCTCAAGGGGATCGCCGGGGCGGCCGCTGAACGGGAGGAAGTCCGAGTAGCGCCAGATCCCGTGCGAGCCAGCCTGGATCTTCCGCTTGGCCTCGGCGGGATCGATGTCCGAGAAGTCATACGAGACCTCCAGCGGCCCGAAGCACTGCTCGCAGACGAACCGTGCCTCGAGCGGATAGCTCTCCCCGCATTCCTTGCATTTGAGCGATTCGACTGCCATCTGGCTCCTCTACGAAAAAACCTCCGCCGGGTCGAAGTGGGCGGAGGTCCTGTCGAACGCTCTTCCCACATCTTCCAGGCTCTCTGACGTCACCTGCTGGAGTTGGCACCTTCCTCGGACATGGTCCGAGGGGGTTGCCGGGGTTTCTGCGGGCCAGTCCCTCCACCCCTCTTGATGTGGTGCTTATGTGCAGGTCAATATAGCAACGCCCGTTCGCGCAAATTCGGGCGTATGCGTTCGCCCACAGCCTCGGGCGTGTCGTAAAGTGGCGGGCGGACATGGAATTGATCATGGAAGCGACGAGCCAAACAGGTCCGGAAGATGCCGAACCTCCCTCGCCCGAGACTGCGCAGGACCCGCGCCGGCGAGCTCGTCGCGCCGCTTCCGCCTGAGCCGCAGGCGCCCAAGGTCGAGGAGATCGCGGCCGAGGGGCTGCGCTGGGTGAAGATCGACGAACCCGGCGCCCTCGAGCAGACCTGGCTCGAGGAGAACTTCGACTTCCACGCCCTGGACTACGAGGACGTTCTCTCCCGCAACCAGCGGCCGAAGATCGACGTCTACGACGACTACCTCTTCATCGTCCTCCAGTTCCCGATCTTCGACCGCTCGGCCCGCCGCCTCGGGGCCGGGGAGCTCGACCTGTTCGTCGGCCCGGGCTTCCTGATCACGATCCCCAATCAGCCCCTGCAGCCCGTGGAGTATCTGTTCGAGCGTTGCCGCCAGAAGGAGGAGATCCGCGAGCAGCTCTTCTCGCGCGGCTCGGGCTACCTGCTCTATCGCCTGGTCGACGACGGCTTCGACTACTGCTTCCCGATGCTGCGCAAGATCGGCAACAAGCTCGACGTCCTCGAGGAGGAGATCTTCGAGGGCCGCTCCGAGGAGGTCGTACGCGACATCTCCAACGTCAAGCAGGAGATCATCAACTTCCGCAAGGTGATCCGCCCGCAGCGCCCCGTGCTCAGGGACCTGGAGAAGGTCAAGCGGCGCTACCTCGCGCCGGACATGGACCTCGAGATCTACTTCGACGACATCGTCGACGCCCACGAGCGGATCTGGGACATGCTCGAGAACTACAAGGAGGTCGTCGAGGCGCTCGAGGACACGAACGAGTCCGTGATCTCGCACCGCGTCAACGACATTCTGCGCGTGCTCACCTCGATCAGCGTCATCGTCCTGCCGCTCACGCTGCTGGCCAGCATCTGGGGCATGAACGTCAGGGTGCCCGGCGAGGCCAGCACGCCCGCGTTCTGGGAGATCGCCGGGGTGATGGTGGTCCTGCTGGCCGGCATGGTGGCCTACTTCCGCCGCCGCGGCTGGTTGTAAGGACTACATACGATTGCGTTGTGGCCACTCAGCGGATCTGGGCGCCGTGGCGCCTCGAATACGTGAAGGACGCCTCCAAGGACATCGAAAGCGAGTGCATCTTCTGCGCCGCGCTGGGCGCGGATGACGACGAAGCGAACCTGATCGTCCACCGCGGCGAGCGCTGCTTCGTGATCCTCAACAAGTTCCCGTACACGAACGGGCATCTGATGGTGGCCCCCTACGAGCATATGTCGGCCCTCCAGGAGCTCGACGCCGAGACGATCACGGAGCTGATGTCCCTCGCCCAGCGGGGCATGGCCGCCCTCGAGTCGAGCTACTCCCCGCACGGCTACAACGTCGGGGTCAACCAGGGCCGGGTAGCCGGCGCCGGGGTCGAGCACCACATCCACATGCACGTCGTTCCGCGCTGGGGCGGGGACACGAACTTCATGCCGGTCCTGGGCGACACCCGCGTCATGAACCAGACGCTCGAGGACAGCTTCGCGACCGTCCGCAAGGCATTCGGCTGAGAGATGGCGATCAGCGCTCCCCCGGCCGGCATCTTCAAGGCCTACGACGTCCGAGGCCTCTACGGCGAAGAGCTCGACGCGGAGACCGCGCACCTGATCGGCCGCGCCTTCGCCCGGGTCCTCGCCCGGCTCCGTGGCAAGGAGACCCCGGATCTGCGGGTCGGCCTCGGCCGGGACATGCGCCTGAGCGGGCCGGAGATGGCAGCCGGCGTCCGCCAGGGGCTGGTCGAGGAAGGCGTCGCCGTGATCGACGCCGGACAGATCGCCACCGAGATGAGCTACTACCTGGTGGGCTCCCGCGATCTGGATGGCGGCGCGATGGTGACCGCGTCCCACAACCCCAAGGCCTACACCGGTGTGAAGCTGATGCGGGAGGGCGCCCTCGCCCTCTCGGGTGATGCGGGCATCCAGGACGTCCGCGCCGAGATCGAGGCGGGACTACCGGACTCGCCCGGTGGGGGGTCGGTCGAGGAGATCGACATCTACCCCGACTTCCACGAGCACATGATGTCGATCGTCGATCCGGCCGCGATCGGCCCTCTCAAGGTCCTCGCCGACGGCAGCGACGGCATGGCCGGGCCGATGGTCGGGCCTCTGCTCGAAAAGCTGAACCTCGAGCTCACGACGAGTCGCTGGGATCCGGACGGCGACTTCCCCGATCGGGGACCGAACCCGCTGCTCGAGGAGAACCGGCGCCTCCTGGTCGAGCGCGTCCAGAACGAGTCCTTCGATCTGGCGATCGCCTGGGACGGGGACGCGGACCGCTGCTTCTTCATAGACGGCGATGGAACGTTCTGCGACGGCGACTTCGTCTGCGCGCTGCTGGCGCGTGCCGCCCTGGCCAAGGAGCCCGGCGCCACCGTTCTCTACGACCCTCGCTCCAGCCGAGCAGTCCCGGACACGGTCGCGGCCGCGGGCGGCAGGTCGGACCTCAGCCGCGTGGGACACGCCTTCTTCAAGATCCGAATGCGCGAGGCAAAGGCCGTATTCGGCGGCGAGGTCTCCGGCCACTACTACTTCCGCGACTTCTACTGCGCGGACTCGGGGACGATTCCCGCGCTCCTCATGCTCGAGCTCGTCTCCCGTGAGGGCCGATCGCTCTCAGAGCTGATGGACGAGTTCCGCTCTCGTTACTTCATCTCGGGCGAGATCAACTCCGAGGTCGGCGATCAGGAGGGGAAGATGCGCGAGATCGAAGAGCGCTATTCCGACGCCGAGATCGGGCACCTCGACGGCGTCTCGGTCGACTACCCGGACTGGCACTTCAACGTGAGGCCGTCCAACACCGAGCCGCTGCTGCGCCTCAACCTCGAGTCCCTGGTCTCCCGTGAGGACATGGAGGCGAAGCGCGACGAGGTGCTGGGGCTGATTCGGTCGTGACCGACGACGCCGGGGGAACTGCGGAGACCCCGGTTGAGGTCTGGCAGACCATCGTGGACGCCGGCATCCGCGTCCTGCGGATCCCGACTCCGTTCCGGGTGGGCAGGGTCAACACCTACCTGCTGGAGGACGAGCCCCTCACGCTGATCGACGGTGGGCCCAATTCCGGCAAGGCCCTGGACGAGCTGGAGCGCCAGCTCGAGGCGCTCGGCCACGGGATCGAGGAGATCGAGCTGGTGATCATCACCCACCAGCACATCGACCACCTCGGGCTCGTGGACATCGTGGCCAAGCGCTCGGGAGCGGAGGTGGCGGCGCTCGACCTGCTCGCCCCGTTCGTCGAGAACTACGGGAACGACGCGGAGCGCGACGACGAGGAGGCGGCAGCGCTGATGCGCCGCCACGGGATCTCGGAGGAGGTGGTCACCGCGCTGCGCCAGGTGACCGGCAGCTTCCGAGCCTGGGGCGCGAAGGCGCACGTGACCAGGCCCCTGGCCGACGGTGAGGTGCTCGAGCTGCGAGATCGGCGGCTCGAGGTTCAGCACCGACCGGGACACAGCCCCTCGGACACGGTCTTCTGGGACGAGGACCGGCGGATCCTGATCGCCGCCGACCACCTGATCAAGCACATCTCCTCGAACCCGCTGATCTCCCGCCCGCTCGACGGCTCAGGCGAGCGCACCCAGGCGCTCGTCACCTACCTGGAGTCGCTGAAGCGAACCCGCGAGCTGCCGGCGGAGATCGTCCTCTCCGGTCACGGAGAGCCGATCACCGGCCACCGTGCCCTGATCGACCAGCGCTTCGCGATGTATCAGCGACGCGCGGAGAAGCTCTACGGCCTGATCGCGGAGGAGTCGCGAACCGGCCATGAGCTGGCCCAGGCGATGTGGGGCGACGTCGCCGTCACCCAGGCGTTCCTGACGCTCTCCGAGGTGATCGGGCATGTCGACCTGCTCGTCAACGCCGGCCATGTCCGCGAGGTCGAGGATGGCGAGGTGGTGCGCTACGAGGCCACCTCGGACCTGCCCGCCGATCGGCTGGGAGACCTGATCCCCGGCGGTAACCCGGTCCCGAGCGGGGGTTAGAAGAATCGTGGCGCCGACGATTGCCCCTGCCAGCAGAGAGCCCGCGCCGGCGGCTGCCGCCGTGCCCCTGACGCCGGACGCCGACCGCAAGCGGATGCTGATCATCGTCAACCCGTACGCGACGACGGTCTCCGACCGGCTCAAGAACCTCGTCGTCTACGCGCTGCAGGCCCGCTACGACGTCGAGGCCGTCGACACGGAGGCCGCGGAGCACGCAATCGAGATCGGCCGGGAGGCGCGGCACGGCGGCTACGACATCGTCGTCGCCTTCGGCGGGGACGGGACTCTCAACGAGGTGGCGAACGGCCTGGCCGGGACCGATGTCCCAGTCTCCGTGCTGCCGGGCGGCTCGACCAACGTCGTCTGCCGGACGCTCGGCATCCCCAATGACGTGGTCGACGCGACCGAGCACCTGATCGGGCTCGCCGATGACTTCAACCCGCGCAAGATCGACCTCGGCCGCTGCAACGGCCGTCACTTCGTCTTCGCCTGCGGGGTCGGGCTGGACGCGACGGTCGTGAAGCGAGTCGACGCCCACCCGCGGCTCAAGGCCCGAGCGCGCCAGTGGTACTACACCTGGGCCGCGATCACCGGCTTCTACCGCCACTACCTGCGAAACCCGGTCCGGCTCGAGCTCGAGCTCGAGGGCGAAAGGCATGAGGGCGTGACCGCCATCGCGCAGAACTCCGATCCCTTCACCTACTTCGCGAACATCCCGATTCGCATCTGCGAGGACATCCGCCTCGATGACGGCACGCTCTCGATGGCCCTGCTGCATCGGGCCAAGCAGCGGGACATGCTGCCGATCGCGACCCGGGTGCTGAGCCGCCGGCTGCACGCCTCGAATCACCGGCAGATCGACGAGTTCGACGACGTCGGGGAGGCGATGGTGCGCTCGATCTCGATGGACGAGGACGGCCAGCCCCGTCCCTTCCCCGTGCAGGTCGACGGCGACTACATCGGCGAGCACACCGAGCTCAGCTTCGGCGTGAACCCCGGTGCCTTGACGATCGTTGCCTAGCTATTTGTGCTTCGCTGAGAAGTTGACCTTGCTCTTTCCCCCTGAGCAGAGGTCCTGCGACTGGAAGTGGTAGATCGCGTAGCCCTCGACCTCGTTCGAGCTGACGAACTTGCCGTGGATCTTGTCGATCTTGTTGCCTATGAACGTGTGCGTGAGGGTGAACGCGCGGTCCTTGCCGAGCTTCTTGGAAGACGTGGTGCCGCCCAGCGTGAAGACGGGGGTCGAGATGCAGTCCCCGAAGGCGACGCTGGGCTCGGTCGTCAGCTTGACCTTCCCCTTCTTGACCGTGAACTCGATCGAGTTGTAGGGCGCGACGATCGCCGCCTGGGTGGTCGCGCCGGTGTACTTGCCGGTCTTGATCGGGGTCCCGGCTCCGGCCGTGACCGTCCACCCGGCGACCATGAGCAGGATGGTCAGCGGCATGAGAGTCGCCGTCCTGCGAAATGTCTTGGATCGAGTCAACGTTCTCTCCTCCCCGCGCTCTGACAGTATCGCGGGACGTGGCCAAGGGGGACCCTAAGTGTCGCTTCTGTCAGATCGTCGCCGGGGACGAGTCCGCCCATCTGGTGTTCGAGGATGAGCTCACCCTCGCGTTCCTTGACAACCGCCCCCTCTTTCCCGGGCACTCGCTGCTGGTACCGCGCGACCACCACGAGACCCTGGCGGACCTCCCGGGCGAGCTGGTCGGCCCTCTGTTCGCCAACGCCAAGCGGCTGTCCGAAGCCATTCCCAGGGCGATGAAGAAGCCCGGCTCCTTCGTGGCGCTCAACAACGTCGTCAGCCAGAGCGTTCCCCACCTGCACGTGCACGTGGTCCCGCGCAAGCCGAAGGATGGGCTGCGTGGCTTCTTCTGGCCGCGGACGAAATACGGCTCCGAGAAGGAGATGCGAGAGGTTGCCGAGCGGGTCCGGAAGGCGGTCGCGCGGAGCTAGGTGAGCTTCTTCTTGGCGGTCGCCGGCGACCCGAACGGGATGTCCGCCGTGACCTTGACGGTGGCCTTCTTCTTCTTGCGGAGCTTCGCCTTACCGGTCTTGCTCAGCCGAATGGTCTCGAATGCCTGACCCGCGGCGAACGCGAGGCCGTTGACCTTGCCGATCGTGGCCTTGCCGAGCTTGGCGACCAGCGAAGCGCCGTCGACCTTCGCCGTCGCGTTGATCGCAACCAGGATTCCCTTCTTGCTCACCTTGGCGAGCTTCTTGCTTCGGACTCTGACGGTGGCGGAGGGACGAGCCTGCGGAGCCCCGTTGGAGGTGACGTGAAGCGTCGCCTGCATCGTGCTCGGGTGAACCGAGCAGAAGAAGGTGTAGTCGCCGGCGCTCAGGTACTGGGTGCCCTGGACGCCGGTCGTGCCGCCGGAGATCGTGGGCGTTCGGAACAGTGCGCCCCCATCGGGGCCGTTCTGGTGGGCGGTGACGTTGTGGGTGCTGCCCGTGACGTTGAACTGGACGACCCCGCCCTGGTCGGTGGTGTAGGTCGGGGCGTTGTAGGTGTCGTCGACCTGGGCGACGATGGTCTGCGAGGCCGCGAGGGCGATTCCGCCGGCGAACAGCAAGCCGGCGACGGTCAGGCCCGCGACCATTCCCAGCCTCCTCATTCCGTCCCTGGACTTCAGCACCACGTGGATTTATACGCGAGATTTGCCCGTAGGGATTGGCGAATCGCTCAGGCGGTCGGCGTGACCCGGTATGCGTCGAAGACCGAGTCGACGTTTCGAAGCCGCGAGATGCACTGCTTGAGCTGCTCGGTGTCCCCCACCTCGAGGACGAAGCGGTTCTTCACCATCGGGTGCTTGGTCGTGCATCGCGCCTCCAGGATGTTCAGGCCCGCCTCCGCGAAGGTGCGCGATAGGTCTTCGAGGAGGCGCGTTCGGTCCCAGGCATCGACCTGGAGCTCCACCCGGTACGAGGACTCGTTGTCGCCGTCCCAGCTCACCTCGGTGAACCGCTCGGGGGCCTTCTTCAGCGCCGCGACGTTGCGGCAGTCCTCGCGGTGGACGGTGATCCCGCGGCCGAGAGACACGTATCCGACGATCTTGTCTCCCGGGACCGGCCGGCAGCACTTCGCGAGACGCACGGCGACGTCCTCGATCCCCTTGACCTTGATTCCGAAGCTGGTGGCCTCGCGCGTGCGCCGCCTCGCGTCGTCGGTCCCCTTGATCAGGCCCTCCGCCGGCTCCTCCTCGACGGCCTCCCCGCGCTTCAGGCGCTGCAGCACCTTGTTGGTGACGACCTTGGTGGAGACCTTCGACTGGCCGAGGGCGATGTAGAAGTCGTCCGCCTTGCGGAAGCCCATCTCGCGGATCACGTCGACGAGCAGCGGGGAGCCGGCGAGCTTCGGATAGGGCAGGCCGCGCTTCTTGAACGCTTGGGCGAGCTGATCGCGGCCCTCGTGCTCGGCGTCCTCGCGCCCCTCCCGTGAGAACCAGGCCCGGATCTTGTTGCGGGCGCGGTTCGTCCTGACGAGCTTGAGCCAGTCGCGCGAGGGCCCGCGGCCCTGCTTGGCGGTCAGGACCTCGACGATGTCGCCGCTGCGCAGCTGGTAGTGGAGCGGGACGATCTTCCCGTTCACCTTCGACCCGACGCAGTGGTGGCCGACGTCGGTATGGATCGAGTACGCGAAGTCGAGCGGGGTCGATCCGGCCGCCAGGTTCTTCACCTCGCCCTTCGGCGTGAAGACGAATACCTCGTCCTCGAAGAGATCGACCTTGAGCGCGTCGAGGAACGCCTTCGGCCCCTGGTCCTGCTCGTTCTCGATCAGCTGGCGGAGCCAGGTCATCTTCTCCTTGCTCGGGTCGCCGGAGGAGGTGCCCTCCTTGTAGATCACGTGCGCGGCGATCCCGTACTCGGCGAGCTCGTGCATCTCCGGCGTGCGGATCTGGATCTCGAGCGGGCGTCCCTCCGGTCCAATCACGGTGGTGTGGAGTGCCTGGTAGGCGTTCGCCTTGGGCATCGCGACGAAGTCCTTGAAGCGGCCCGGCAGCGGCTTCCAGAGCGAGTGGACGATCCCGATCGCGCCGTAGCAGTCCTTGACGGACCCGACCAGGACCCGCATGGCGGTCAGGTCGAAGATCTCGTTGAACTCCCGGCCCTTGCGGGTCATCTTCGTGTAGATCGAGTAGAAGTGCTTGGCGCGGCCCGAGATCTCGGCATCGATCCCGACCTTGGCCAGCTCCTTCGCCAGGAACTCGCCCGCTCCCTCGACGTAGCGCTCCCGCTCGGTGCGCTGCTGCGCGACCAGCTCCTTGATCTCGTCGTACTTGCGGGGGTGGAGCGTCGCGAAGGAGAGATCCTCAAGCTCCCACTTGATCGCGTGGATCCCGAGGCGGTGCGCCAGCGGGGCGAAGATCTCGAGCGTCTCGCGCGCCTTCTCCTGCTGCTTCTGCTTGGGCAGCGCGCCGATCGTGCGCATGTTGTGCAGTCGGTCGGCCAGCTTGATCAGGATCACCCTGACGTCGGTGGCCATCGCCACCATCATCTTCCGGTAGTTCTCGGCCTGCCTCTCGTCACGGCTCTTGAAGGTGATCTCGGTGAGCTTGGTGACGCCATCGACCAGCTGGGCGATCTCGTCGCCGAAGTCGTCGCGGACCTGCTCCAGGCTCGCGCTGGTGTCCTCGACCGTGTCATGGAGGAGGGCCGCGCAAAGCGTCGCCGTATCGAGCCGCAGGCCGGCGCAGATCCGGGCAACACCGAGCGGGTGGGTGATGAAGTCCTCGCCGGAGCGGCGCTCCTGGCCCGCGTGGCTTTCGCAGGCGAAGGCGAAGGCGCGCTCGATCTCCTGCCGGTCGACCGGCTCCGCCCCGTCGGACTTGTGCTCCCCGATCACGGCGAAGAGGTCGCCGAGGAGGGCGCGCTGGTCGGCGGTCAGCTCACGGGTGATCGAGTCGGCCCGGGGCGTGCTCGACTTGCCGGCGGGCTCGCCGACGCGCGTGTGACCCCGACGATCCTGATCGCGGACGGCCTGGCCGTCGGCGAGCGCCTCGCCGTTCGTCTTGTCGGTTACGCCTGTGCTCTGCTTTGCAGGAATCGGATGGCCTCCTGGTTTCTGGCGATACAGGCACCGTAGGCCCGGGATCGCCCCAGATCGGTCCTCTCCGAGGATAAAACCCGCAGCGCGGCGGAGGCGCGATCCCGCCGCCACTCGCACAGATCGAGCTCGCAGAGAACCCGCACGCAGCGGGCGGCCGTCTCCGGCGTCCGTGGGTACTCGGACTTCCCTTCGAGCACCCCACGCAGCCGGGAGCCCTCCGCCTCTCCCCCTGCCTCGTCGAGCGCCCGCCAGACCTCCGCGATCGCCCCGCGCAGATCCCACTCCCTGCCGAGCAGTCTCTCGGCGAGCTCGAGCTCTGCCGGGCCCCAGGCGAGGTGGATGAATCCGCCGCCCTCACCCGCCGCCCACGCCAGGCCCTCGAGGGACTCGCTCGGCGCTGGATCGATCGCCACCACGTGGCGGAAGCGCCGTGGGGCGTCGGGCCGGAGTGCCACCACCGTCCAATCGACCAGGACCAGGCCCGCGCCGAGTTCATCATGAGAGGGCGCTCCGCCAGGAGCGACCCGTTTCATGTTCGATGTGCGAAGCGCAGCGTCGATCGATTCGGCCCCGCAGCGACAGCAGGCGATCCGCGGCAGGGCCGCTCCAAAGCGCCGCGGGTCCGCGGCCGAGGACGCAAGCTTTGCCCGGCGCCCCGCGTCGGCGCAGATCGCCAGCACCGACTCGCCGCTCGAGATCAGCTCCGCCAGTGAGGCCACCGCCGCGCCCCCGCGGCGATCGACCAGCTCCCGCCGCGGCCCCTCGGCGGCCCTGACGTCGAGCAGCGGCCCGGGTCGGCCCTCGGCGACCCTCGCCAGCTCGCCGTCCAGCCGCGCCCACCACTCCGCGTCCGTGGCCGGGCAACCCTCGCCGCAGGGCTGGCCGCCGACGTCCGCCCGATCGGGCCGCTC
The DNA here is from genome assembly GCA_963747425.1 of uncultured Solirubrobacterales bacterium. Lineage (GTDB taxonomy): Bacteria > Actinomycetota > Thermoleophilia > Solirubrobacterales > 70-9 > DASUPK01. The sequence continues at coordinate 119,103 of CAVVFJ010000001.1, read as the reverse complement.
GAGCGGGTAGAGCTCGCGGACCACGACGCGCGGCTGCTCCGCCCCGTTCCAGCGATCCACCTCGAGCTCAACGGACAGGTCGAGCGGCTGGTCTTCACGCCGGGTGATCTCGCCGTTCATCCCGAATGCCACACCGGCGGCGCGACCGGCGCCGCTCTCGAGCTGGAACCGGGAGTGCTTGCCCTCCTCGCCCAGCGGCCGCACCTCGCGCAGCCGTCCGGATGGAACCAGCAGACGCGGCCCAGGGTTGCCCATCCCGAAGGGCCCGAGGCTCTCGAGCTGACGCGCGAGGTCCATGCCGATTCCCTCCCGGCCGACGCCGACCAGGGCGTCGAGCCGGTCCATCCGGATCAGGTCCGAGGCGTCGATCTCCGAGGCGGCGTGCTCGATGAAGGCGTCGCGGAAAGCGTCCAGGCGATCGGCCTCCAGCTCCAGGCCTGCCGCGGCACGATGACCGCCATAGCGAACGAGGTGCTCCGAGGTGGCGTCGAGGGCGGCCACCAGGTCGAAGCCCGGGATGCTCCGGGCCGAGCCCTTGGCCCGGGCGCCGTCGACCGAGAGCAGGATCGTGGGTCGGAAATGACGCTCGACCAGACGAGAGGCGGCGATCCCGACGACACCCGGGTGCCACCCCTCTCCCGCGAGGACGAGCGCCGGGGCATCGGCCTGGGAGGCCGGCAGGGCGGAGCGCGCGCGCTCGGCGCCCTCCACCACCTTCTGCTCGGCCCAGCGTCGCTCGGCGTTGGCCCGGTCGAGCTCGGCGGCGATCGCGGCGGCCCGCTCGGTGTCATCGGTCAGCATCAGCTCCACCCCCGCATCCGCCCGGTAGAGGCGTCCGGCGGCGTTGATCCGCGGGGCGAGCCTGAAGCCCAGCGCTCCGGCGTCGATGGTCTCCGGGTCCACCGCGGCAACGGCCATCAGGGCGCGCAGGCCCGTTCGCGGGGCGTCGCGCAGGACGCGGAGGCCTTCGCGGACGAGCCGGCGGTTCTCCCCGACGAGGGGGACCATGTCCGCGACCGTGGCGAGCGCGACCAGGTCGAGGTCCTGATCGCAGGGGTGCCTACTTCCCGAGACGGTCTCCACCGCTCCCCGTCCCGCCGCGTCGCAGAGCCCGGTGGCGAGCTTGTGCGCCACCCCGGCGGCGCAGAGGCCCTCGAACGGGTAGTCGGAGACGACCGGGTGGATGACCGGGCAGTCGGGGAGCCGCTCGCCGGGCAGGTGGTGGTCGGTGACCACGACCTGGATTCCGGCCGCCTGAGCGGCGGCGACCTCCTCGACCGAGCCAATCCCGCAGTCGACCGTGATCGCCAGCTCCGTGCCGCGCCGCCGCAGCTCCTCGACGCTCGCCATCGTCAGCCCGTAGCCGTCCGAGAGCCGGTCCGGGATCAGCCAGTCGCACTCTGCCCCAAGAGAGCGAAGGGTCGAGACGAGGATCGCGGTCGACGTGACCCCGTCGACGTCGTAGTCGCCATGGACGGTGATCCGTCCGGGGCCGCGTGCGACGGTCAGGATCAGGTCGCAGACCTCCGCCATCCCACGGAACTCGGATGGCTCATGCGACTCCCGCGCCTCGAGGAAGCGCCGCGCCGCATCGACCGTTCGATACCCGCGACGGACGAGCGTCACCGCGACCGGCTCGGCGAGCTCCAGCTCCGCGGCCAGCCGCCTGACCTCCCCGTAGTCATACGGATCGGCCTGAAACGCACGGGCGGATCCTGTCGAGGCCATCCCACCATCTTGAGTTCGGCCCCCGACGGATTATTCGGCTGACCCCGGGTGCGGCTTACTACGGGTGACAACACGGATCCCAACTCGGAGTATCGAGGCTGCCTGGTTGAAGGCAGAACACAAGAGAGAGGTACACATGCGGAAACGACTCACAGTGATCGTCGGAGCCCTGGCTGTCGCAGGCGCACTCGCCATCCCGGCGGCGGCGTCCGCGGCGCCGAGTGCCAGCGGCGCATGCCATGGCGCTTTCGCCAACGTGAACGGGAACTTCGGGTTCCTCGGTGAGGTTGGCGGTACGCCCGGCTACCACAACGGCGCAGTTGGCCAAGACCCCGGTGCGACGGGTTACAACAACTCGCATGGGTGCAGTTAGTTCGTGAGCGATCGAACACCCTCCTAGAACGGGGATCAAGACGAGCGGCCTGGGGGTCGCTCGTCTTCGTCTGCGGCCCGAGTTGGCCGGATGTGGCGAAACCCACTACCGCTGCCGGCAGTTAACCGGGCTCCGGTCGAGCGTCGTGCCGTCCTCGGCGACGAAGATCAGGACGGCTCGCCCCGGCCGGAGCTTGATGCGCAGCGCGCCGTGGTGGGTGTCGTCGAAGAAGGCCAGCCGCGGGTCACCGCTGTTCACCGGATAGAGCTCCTTGCCGCCGGCCCCATCGACGAGTGGCGTGATGCCGTTCACCGGGTGCAGTCGCTGCATGTCGTGGTCGTGGCCGGAGAGGGTGATCGAAGCGTGCCCGCGGAGCTCGCCGAAGACCGGCCTCAGCGAGGAGAGGTCGCCATGCAGGCCGGCGCTGAAGACCGGATGGTGCATGAAGGCGATCCGGCAGGTGCCGTAGCGGGGCGTTCTGCGGATCTCGTTGCGCAGCCAGCTCAGCTGGGCCGGCGAGGTCGACGCGGGCGAGTTCGAGTTGAGGCTGATCAGCTGCCAGCCCGAGGCGGCGAAGGCGTACCAGAACGGCGGCGGCGTCCCCCGGACGGCGGTCCAGTAGGGGACGTAGCCGGTCGCGACGTTGGGCCACTCGTGATTGCCGATCGTGGGCGCGGTGATCCGGTCGAAGCGGCCGTAGAGCGGCCTGTAGTTGGCGTGGAACTCCGCCGCCGTGCCGGACTCGTAGACGTCGCCGAGGTAGAGCAGCCGGTCGACCCGATGCGCGCCGACCATGTCCGCGACCGCCCGGCCATCCGCGCCGCCGTCCGCTCCGTCTCCGATCGCCCAGATGATCGAGCGCCGCTTTGGGCGAGAGGGCATCCAGGTGGTCCGCGCCCTGGGACCGAGGTATGAGGCACGCTGATGGGCGCTGGCGACCTCACCCTTGGGGTCCGAGCTCCGGTTGTGGACGATCCCGGCGATGAGGGCCAGCCCTGCCGCGAGTGCCAGGATGGCGACACGTGCTCCCACCGGAATGTGCTCGATCCGCCGGGTTAGGCGCTTGATTAGGGTCGGCATGAGGTGAACATAGGCGGAGTTGGCGAGTTGTTGGCGCATAGCGACAGCAAGTCGCCAATCACCGGCCGAGGAGCTTCCGAATGGTGTGGGCAACCGCCCCAGCCTCATCTTCAACTTGGCGCCATGTGAAGCGCAGCACGTCATAGCCGAGAACCTTCAATCGCGCGTCCCGTGCGCGGTCCTCCTCGAAGGCGGACCGTGTCCGGTGCGACTCCCAGCTTGTTGGCGCACAGCGACAGGAAGTCGCCAACACCGCCGATCTTCCCCCCTTCATCGCCGGGTTTGACCTGGCGAGGCGGCTAGATCTGTTCCGGCTCGATGCCCGCGCGCACGCCCATGGCGTAGACGACGGCGAGGCCGATCACGCAGCCGGGAATGGCGTAGATGGTGGTCGCCAGGTCGGTCTGCCCTATGCCCTTGTCCAGCAGGATCTGGGCGATCGCGCCGCTCGCCATGGCGCCAACCGCGGCGCCCATGAAAGCTCCGACGATCCCCCCCTTGAAGCGGTCGGGAACGAAAACAGTGAAGTGCCAGAGGGCGACTCCCATCGTGAACCAGACCAAGGCTGCCATCAGCGGTTCCTCCCGTGCTTTCGTCGCTTTTTCCGGCCACCGGACTGCTGCTCCCGGACGCGGCGGAGTGCAGCGGCGCTCGCCTCGCTGAGCTCGGGACGCTCGGCCTCCGTCTGGCCGTTGCCGGTCCCCTCCCCGTCATCCGACTGGCCGGCGCCGTCGCCCCCGTCGGGCTCAGGCTCCCCGCCGCTCGGCGCGCCGACGGGCGCGTGCGGCTCCGGGCGCGTGGGCTCGGGCCTCGGTGCCGCGGGCTGCGGAGCGACCGGGCCCGAGGGCTCGGGGAAGACACCGGGGACCTGGGCCCGGCTCGGCGCGGGGGCGGCAGGGACGGGTGGCTCGGTGGGAGCCGGCTCGTCGGGGCCGCCCTCCACGCGGGCGATCACGTTGTCCTCCGGGAACGCGGGCACCACCCCGCCCATCTGCTCCTCGATCCGCTCGCGGCGGCGGCGGTAGGCGGGCTCCCGTTCCTTCCAGTGGGTGAGGACCGGCGACGCGATGAAGATCGACGAGTACGTACCCGACGCGAGGCCGACCATCATCGCGAAGGCGAAGTCCTTCAGCGTGGCGCCGCCGAAGATGAACAGCACGCCGACCAGGAAGACGCTCGACAGGCCCGTGATCAGCGACCGGGTGAGAACCTCGCTCATCGATCGGTTGACGATCTGGGAGAAGGTCGCGCGCGGCAGCCGCGGCACGTTCTCACGCACTCGGTCGAACACGATGACCGTGTCGTAGAGCGAGTAGCCAAGGATGGTCAGGAACGCGGCGACGGTACCGCTGCTCACCTCCCTCCCCGTCAGCGAGTAGACGCCGCCCGCGATCAGGACGTCGTGGAGCAGGGCGATGATCACCGGCACCGCGTACTTGGGCTCGAACCGGAACGCGACGTACGCGCAGATCACCAGCAGCGAGAAGATGACCGCCTCGATCGCGCTGTTCGCGACCTGTTTGCCGAATGTCGGGCCAACGGTGGTGGCGTTGAATCCGTTGGGGACGATCCCGAACTTCGACTGGAGCGCCGGTTGGACCTGCTGGATCTGGTCCGGCTTGGCCTGCGAGTCGATCTCGAAGACGTTGGTGCCGAGCTGCTTGTTCGACGCCTTGGTGATCTCGGCGTCGTTGAGGCCCGCGCCCTCCAGCGTGGTTCGCACGTCATCGACCGTCGCGGCCTTTGCGAGCCCGACGCTGATTCGGCTGCCGCCCTCGAAGTCGATCCCGAGATTGAGCTGCTTCGTCGCGAACGAGATCGCGCCGATCAGCAGGATGCAGCCGGAGATCGAGAAGAAGATCCGGCTCGCCCGGGTGAAGTCGAAGTTCCACTTGAAGTATTTCTCGCGTGCTCCGAGCACCGCCGGCGAGCGCAGGAAGTGCGCCCGGCCGAAGAGGCCGAGGAACGCCTGGGTGAAGACGACCGCCGTGAACAGCGAGGCGATCGTTCCCACGCCGAGGGTGAAGGCGAATCCCTTCACGTTCGACGTCGCCAGCGCAAACAGGATGAACGCCGTGATCAGCGTGATCACGTTCGCGTCGACGATCGTCGCGATGCCCCGCCGGTAGCCGGCTGAGATCGCGCTCAGCATCGATTTGCCGCTCCTCGCCTCTTCCTTGATCCGCTCGAAGATCACGATGTTGGCGTCGGCCGCCACCCCGATAGTCAGGATCAACCCGGCGATCCCCGGCAGGGTGAGCGTGATGGGGATCAGCTTGATCAGGGCAAAGAAGAAGACGCCGTAGATCGCCAGTCCGACGACGGCGACGAAGCCCAGGAAGCGGTAGTAGATGAGCAGGAAGAGGCAGACCAGGATCAGCCCGACGATCCCGGCCTTGAGGCCCTGGTTGAGTGCCTCCTGGCCGAGCGTCGCCGAGACCGTGGAGCTCGAGATCTGAGTGAGATCCACCGGCAGGGCGCCGAACTGAAGGATCTTGGCCAGATCCTGGGACTCCCCCGTGGTGAGCCCGTTGATCTCGGCACCTGTGCGCCCGTCGATCCCGTCGGGGTTGTCGACGAAGTTGATGATCGGGCGGGACTTGATCTGCTGGTCGAGGACTACCGCGAAGTGGCCCGAGTACTGATCGGCGAGCTGTGAGTTGCCGGCCACCCCGGGCGGCGCGCTCTGCAGCCCACGCTGGGCGATCGTCTTGGTGACGTCGGAGAACTCCTGGCGGCCGGTGCCCGTGAACCCGAAGGTGACGTCGGGCTGGTTGAACTGGTCGAAGTTCGGCTTCGGGTCGGTGATGTCGGTCCCCGAGAGGGCGGGCCGGTCGCGGATCACGAACCACTCGGCCTCCGGGCTGTTCGGATCGGATACCTGTGTCTGTCCCTGGTCCGGCTCCTTCTGGACCACGAGGGTGCCCTGCGGGACGGTGAGGATCTCGCTGTTGGCGGGCTTCTTCTGGCCGGGCTGCTCGGAGTAGAGGTCCTTCTTCGTCTCCGCGGGGCCGGAGAGGTACTTGTGCGTCTGAGAGTCGAAGAGGTAGTACTGCGGCCCGCTGGTCGTGCACTTGTTCTCGAAGCACTCGGGCGTCTGCGTGGAGGCGAGCTTGACGGCGTCGAAATAGCGGCCGAAGGAAGACTCGCTCCGCGGCACGTTCGTCTTCGCCGGGTTCGGGATGACGTTTGGCTCCCAGTCGTAGAAGTGGAGCTGAGCCGTCTGGCCGACCTGCTCGCTCGCCTTGGCGGCGTTGCTGACGTCCGGAAGCCCGATCCTGATGGAGTCAGAGCCGACCCTCGAGATCTCCGGCTCTGAGACGCCGAAGGCGTCGGTCCGCTTGCGGATGATCTCGATCGCGCGATCAATGTCCGAGCCGTCGATCGTCTGGTTCTGAGGCGTCGGGCGCGCCTGGAAGATCAGCTCGGTGCCGCCCTTCAGGTCGAGCCCGAGGGTCGTCTTCTTGGTCGCGATCGCGATGCCCGAGCCGAGGATCAGCAGGCCGACGAAGGCGAGGATGAAGAGGTTGCGGCTGCGGTTGCTCACGGGGTTGAAGGACTCACGCTAGCGGGCGAGATTGCTGAAGCGTAAACGCGATTCGCGGGCCCGAAGAGCGGCCTACTCGGGCGTCAGTACGAGCAGCAGGCCGCCGTCGTCGTCGTAGGCCGGGAAGAGGTCCGCCACCGCCTCCGTCGGCAGATCGCCCTCCGCGTTCACGGCCACCTTCTTCCCCAGCGAGCGGACCCCCCACTCCAGCGTCGTCTCGATCGGATCGGTGTCCCCATCGCCGTCGGTGTCGGCGGTCTGGGCACCGTCGGCCTTGTCGATCCACTGGAGGCCCAGGACGTCCCTGACCGGCCGGCCGATCACCTGCTCGTCCTTGAGGCCGGTGAGCTCGAAGGCGCCCTTGCCCAGGTCGAGGATCTTGCCCTCCTGGTCGCAGGTGAAGAAGGCGGCGCCGGGCGCCGGCATGTAGTCATCGAGCAGCTCGAAGAGAAAGCCGAAGCCGCACTTTGAGCAACCCCTGGGGCGCGTCGAGAAGCCGGCGGTGCGCTCCCCGCTCAGCTCCCTGTTCCCGCAGTTAGGACAGATGAAGTACGGCATGCCTGCCCAAGGCTAGCCGACGCCCTCGCTTGACCGACGGGCAATCCGTGCCTAGAACAGGCTCGCCATGCCCTCCGGAACCGGCAGTCCGAGGTGCTCGTAGGCCCGCTCGGTGAGGACGCGGCCCCGCGGAGTGCGCTTCACCAGGCCCTGCTGGAGCAGATATGGCTCGAAGACGTCCTCGATCGTGTCGGCCTCCTCCCCGATCGCCACCGCGAGCGTCGACAGGCCCACCGGCCCGCCCGCGAACTTGGTCGCCATCATCTCCAGGAGCTGGCGGTCGTGGCGGTCGAGGCCGGCCCGGTCGACCTCCAGCAGCTCGAGGGCGTCCGAGGCGAGATCGACGTCGATGCGGCCCCGCTCCTTGACCTCGGCGAAGTCCCGCACCCGTCGCAGCAACCGGTTCGCGACCCTGGGCGTGCCGCGGGCCCGGCCGGCGATCTCCTCGGCGCCCTCCGGGCTGACGTCGATGCCGAGGATCCCGGCCGACCGCATCACGATCTGGCGCAGGTCGGCCGCGTCGTAGTGCTCCAGGCGGTGACAGACCCCGAAGCGGTCGCGCAGCGGAGTCGTCAGCAGCCCGGTCCTCGTGGTTGCGCCGATCAGCGTGAACGGCGGCAGGTCGAGGGTGACGGTGCGGGCGCCGGCGCCCTGCCCGAGAACCACGGGCAGCCGCCGGTCCTCCATCGCCGGGTAGAGCGTCTCCTCCACCGCCCTTCCGAGCCGATGGATCTCGTCGATGAAGAAGACGCTGCCGGGCTCGAGCGAGGTCAGGAACGCGGCGATATCGGCCTTGCGCTCCAGCGCGGGGCCGGCCGTCTGCACCATCGGCACGCTGAGCTCCGCCGCGATGATGTAGGCGAGCGACGTCTTGCCGAGGCCCGGAGGACCCGCCAGCAGCACGTGGTCGAGCGCCTCCTCCCTCCGGCGCGCGGCCTCGATGAAGATCCCGAGCTGCTCGGTCACCTGCACCTGGTTGACGAAGTCCTCGAGCTTCGGCGGGCGCAGCGAGCGGTCGAAGTCGTCGTCCGCGCCGACCGCCCTGGCGTCGTGGATCACGACCTCCACGTCGTCGTCATCGATCCCGGGAGTGCGAATCCCCTTGCCGGGCTCCGTCAACGCTCCGCCTCCTCAGCTTCGCTTCCGGGGGCCACGCGAATCACGCGGCCTTCGCCCCCGCGGCGCTTCTGAGCGCCGACTGGACGATCTCCTCGGGGCTCTCGCCCTTCGCGGCGGAGAGCAGCTTCTCGGCCTCGGGCGGGGTGTAGCCGAGATTGAGCAGGCCCTCGCGCGCCAGAGCGCGCGGGTCCTCGTCGCCGGGGGCGAGCGCCGCCCCGTCGGCGTCGCCCTCGATCTCACCGGCGACCTTCTCGCGGAGCTCGACGATGATCCGCTCGGCGGTCCGCTTGCCGACACCCGGGACTGCCTGAAAGCGTTTGGCGTCTCCCGCCGCGATCGCGCGGAGCAGCTCCCGCACCGAGCCACCGGAGAGCACGGCCATCGCGACCTTGGGCCCGACGCCGCCGACCGAGATCAGGTGCAGGAAGAGGTCGCGCTCCTCCTCGCTGGCAAAGCCGTAGAGGCTGAGCGAGTCCTCCCGCGCCACCAGATGGGCGTGCAGCGAGGCAGTCTTGCCGCGGGCCGGGACCGCCTTGAGCGTCTCGGACGAGACGGCGAGGCGATAGCCGACGCCGCTGGCGTCGATCACGACGTAGTCGGGACGGCGAACGAGTACCTCTCCGCTGACGGAGGCGATCATGCCTAGGGATTCTGGGCGTGCCCCCGGATGCCTTTAACCGGCCAACCGGTGGCGCGTCGCGAGCGAAGGCGTCGTCCCCACCCGAGGCTGCCCGAACTGGGAAACGGCCTTGCGGGCTCCGGCGGTGCCGGCGTGGCAGATCGCCACGGCGAAGGCGTCGGCCGCGTGGTCGGGGACTGGTGGCTCGGGCAACCCGAGGAGGGTGGCGACCATCCGCTGGACCTGGCCCTTGTCGGCGGAGCCCGATCCGCAGACGGCCTTCTTCACCGCCTGGGGGGTGTAATCGAAGCAGGGAACGTCCTGATTGGCCGCCGCCAGCAGCGCGACGCCGCGCGCCTCGCCGACGCTCAGGGCCGACGCGACGTTCTTGCCGAAGAACAGGTCCTCGAGCGCCATCGCCTTGGGCTCGTGCCAGCGGATCAGCTCCCCGAGCGAATCGTGCAGGCGGGCGAGCCTCTGCTCGGTTTGGAGATCGGACGGAGTCTCGATCACTCCGCCGTCCAGCGCAACCATCCGCTCACCGGACGTGCGGACCACGCCGAATCCGGTGTTGGCGGTACCCGGATCGATACCGATGACGATCACGCACTTCCATTCTCACTCCGCCCCCGGATGTCCTTCCACGACCCGGAAACACGATCCCGGTGATTCCGGGAAGAAGTGGTCTCGCTCAGCCGGCCGCGGCGGCCCTCTCCAGAACCTCTTCGGGCACGTCGAAGTTCGCGTGCACGGAGTCCACGTCGTCGTGCTCCTCGAGGGAGTCCATCAGGCGAAGCAGCGCGGTCGCGTCGCTCTCCCCCACCTCGACGGTGCTCTTCGGCTCCATCGAAAGCTCGGCGGACTGAACCTCCACGCCCGACGACTCCAGGGCCGAGCGGACCGCCGCCAGATCCGATGCACTCGTGGCGACCTTGAGCAGATCGCCATCCTCAGTGACGTCCTCGGCGCCGGCGTCGATCGCGGGCATCAGATCCTCCTCCCCATAGCGCTCGCCGTCCAGCAGAATCACGCCGCGCTTCTCGAATTGCCAGGCCACCGAGCCCGGCTCGCCGAGGCTGCCGCCGTGCCGCTCGAAGGCGTGCCGCACCTCGGAGCCGGTCCGGTTGCGGTTGTCCGTCAGCGCCTCGACCAGGATCGCGGCGCCGCCAGGGCCGTAGCCCTCGTAGGTGACGCTCTCGATCGCGGCGGCGTCCGCCCCTTCCCCGGTTCCACGGTCGATCGCCCGCTGGATGTTGTCCTTGGGCATCGACGCGTCGCGTGCCTTCTGCACAGCGAGGCCGAGCGCGGGGTTCGCCTCCAGGTTGCCGCCGCCGTCCCGAGCGGCGACCGTGATCGCTCGCGCGAGCTTGGTGAAGAGCTTGCCGCGCTTTGCGTCGGCGGCGCCCTTCTTGTGCTTGATCGACGACCACTTGGAGTGACCCGACATGGCATCGATTCTAAGAGGCCACTGGAAGGCGAACGGGCGCCACGCGGGCGCCCCGTTCGCAGGCTTGCTGAACGCCCTCTACTTTTTCGGGTTGGTTTCGGTGATCGACAACCTGAAGCAGTCGAGGGTGCCCGTCCCGTGCTGGTTGTTGTCGTCCATCACCAGCAGCGACCAGACCACATTGTTCGCCTTCTTGCCGCCGAGCCCGTTCAGGAGCTTGAAGCTGTTCAGCGGCGCGTAGAACCCGACGAACGGGGCCTGCAGGCCGGGCGTGCCGATCGATGTGGGAGTGTTGCTGTCGAAGATCGTCAGGCCACCCCCGCAGCCGGCGAACCCGTTGCCATAGCTGTTGCCATTGCCGCCAACGTCGTGCGACAGGTTGAAGACGCCCCGTGGCGTGGCGAGGTAGATCTCCAGGTCGCTCGCGAACGGGTGCGAGATCCGGACGCCAACGGCGATGTGCTTGATCTTGCCTCGCTTGTTGAGGCCCTTGACGAAGACCGGGTCGCGGACCAGCTGCTGTGCAGCGCCGCCTCCATCCGGGATGCTGAGTGGCACACCGCCCGACCGCGCACCGACGCCAACCTCGAACGTCTTGGTGATGACCTTCTTCCTGGCCTGGGCGGCCGGGGCCGCCAGGACGAGACCCAGGGCCATGACCAACGCCGCGATCAGCGCCAGTCGCCCCGGCTTGCCTGCTTTCATGCTGTCCCTCCTTCTGATGGAGGGCTCGTTCTCCCCAACCGAGCGCCTACCCGTTTCCACCCCTAGGAACCCGCCGCAATTGCGAGGGTTGCGGCGTCATACGACGAAGCTTCCGTCGCGCTGGAGCGGCTCGCCGTCGACCTCGATCTGGCCGCCCTTGCGCAGGTCGCAGATCATGTCCCAGTGGATCGCCGACTCGTTCACGCCGCCGGTCTCGGGATATGAGCGGCCCACAGCGAGATGGACCGTCCCGCCGATCTTCTCGTCGAGCAGGATCTCGCCCGTGCCGCCGGTGATGCCGTAGTTCGTCCCGATCCCGAGCTCGCCGAGCCGCCGGGCGCCATCGTCGGTGTCGAGCATCTCGATCAGGAACTCCTCGCCCTTCTCCGCGCTGGCGTCGACGACCTTGCCGCCCTCGAACCGAAAACGCACGCCCGCAACCTCACGGCCTGCATAGCTCGCCGGGAGGTGGAACGTGATCTCGCCCTCGGCGGAGTCCTCGACGGGGCCGGTGAAGAACTCGCCGTCGGGCATGTTGTGCTTGCCGTCGGCGGCGATGAAGGTCCGGTCCTCAATACCGAGCCGCAGGTCCGTGCCGTCTCCGGTGACGTGGACCTCGGAGCGGCCCTGAATCCAGTCCGCCAGGCGCTTCGTCTCCTCGGACGTCCGAGCCCACGCGCCGACCGGGTCGTCATCGGTGGCCAGGCAGGCGCCGTAGTAGAAGTCCTCGTAGGCGCTCAGACCCATCCCCGCCTCCGAGGCGTAGGCATGGGTCGGGAACAGCGTCAGCGCCCAGCGGTATGTCCCTTCGGCGCTCCGCTCCATCGCCCGCTTCATCAGCGCCTGGGTCGCCGCCTGCCGCATCGCCTGGCGCTCGGGCGGGACCTGGGAGAGCGCCCGCGTGTTCTGGCTCGCCATCACCGCGATCCGAACGTCGGCGTTCTCCACGGCCCACTCGGCGACCGGAGAGATCCACTGCAGCTGGTCGTCGGAGGCGTGCTCGAAGTAGGCGGCCGACTGACCCTCCAGCGCCATGTTCACGATCGGATTGCCCCCAGCCCGCAGGACCTCCTCGTAGACCGCCTGGAGCAGGGGCTCGGCGGCCGACTCCCCTTCGATCGTGCAGACGTCGCCGTCGCTCACCTTGGTGGAGTGGCGAACGAGGATCTGCGCCAGCGCTGTTACGCGAGGGTCCCTCATCAGCCCGACAACCTAACGATGAGCGCGCTCCGCGCGCCTGGCCGCGGTGCACATCGCCATGAACGCGGCGTGCAGCCGGCTGTCGTCGGTTAGCTCGGCGTGGAATGCGACAGCGAGAACGTTGCCGTCGCGGACTGCAACCGGGTGCCCATCGACCTCGGCCAGGACATCGACGCGCGGGCCGTGTGACTCGACCCAGGGCGCCCGGATGAAGACGGCGCGCAGCGGCTCTTCGCCGAGGCCCTCGACCCGCAGGTCCTGCTCGAAGCTCTGCAGCTGCCTGCCGAATGCGTTGCGGCGGCAGACGTAGTCCGCGAGACCCAGATGGTCGTGGTCGCAGACGATCATCCCCGCGCAGCTGCCGAGGATCGGGCCGCCGCCTTGGTGGAAGGAGAGAATGGCCCGATCGAGCCCTTCCCGCTCCATCCCCATGGAGATGGTGGTGGACTCTCCGCCGGGAATGACCAGGCCATCGAGGCCGACGAGCTGATCCGGCGTGCGGACCTCGGTCGCCTCAGCCTCGAGGGACTCCAGCATCCGGCGATGGGCGTCGAAGTCGCCCTGCAGGGCAAGCACCCCGACGCGAAGCGGACTCTCGGTCACGCACCGCGGCCCTGCAGCAGGCCGCCATCGGCCGCCAGGGCCTCGATCTCGAGTCCCGGCATCGCGTCGCCGAGCTCCATGGAGGCCTGAGCCACCCGCTCCGGGTCCTCGAAGTGCGTGGTCGCCTCGACGATCGCGCGGGCGCGCCGCGCGGGGTCCTCGCTCTTGAAGATCCCCGATCCGACGAAGTTGCCCTCGGCCCCCAGCTGCATCATCAGCGCGGCGTCCGCCGGCGTGGCGATGCCACCGGCGCAGAAGAGCGGCACGGGAAGCCAGCCGCGCTCGGCGACGTCCTGAACGACGTCGAGCGGCGCCTGGTGCTCCTTGGCGGCACCGGCGAGCTGCTCGCTCCGCAGCGAGGAGAGGCCCTTGATGCCGCCCGTGATCTCGCGCATGTGGCGGACGGCCTCGACGATGTTTCCTGTGCCCGCCTCGCCCTTGGAGCGGATCATCGCGGCGCCCTCGCCGATCCGCCTCAGGGCCTCACCCAGGTTGGTGGCGCCGCAGACGAAGGGGACCTCGAAGGAGAACTTGTCGATGTGGTTTGACTCGTCCGCGGGCGTGAGCACCTCGGACTCGTCGACGTAGTCGACCTCGAGGGACTGGAGCACCTGAGCCTCTGCGAAGTGGCCGATCCTGGCCTTGGCCATCACGGGGATCGTCACCGCCTCCTGGATCTCCTTGATCACGGCGGGATTGGACATGCGCGCCACCCCGCCCTGCGAGCGAATGTCGGCGGGAACCCGCTCCAGCGCCATCACGGCACAGGCCCCCGCATCCTCGGCGATCTTCGCCTGGTCCGCGTTGGTGACGTCCATGATCACGCCGCCCTTGAGCATCTCGGCGAGGCCCGTCTTGACCCGGAATGTGGCTCGCTCGGCCATTGCCAATCCCATAGTAAGCACCCACGGCGTGCCACGAACACCGCCGCCGGATCGAGGTTTGCCTCGTTGGAGGCCGGGCAACCTTGCTTATGCCTCGCCCCTGGAGGGGGCACCCCGGACGAGGTTGCACAGCACTTGGGGCCCATTTTCCCCCGGGTCCCGGTATCGGCTGCAGGTCCGGATCGCCCCCCGGGCCTGCGGTCTTTTATCCATGAACGGCGGCCCCGAGCCCCGCCACCGAACTAGCCGAAGGCGCTGCGCGCGACCAGGATGGCCGCGATGAGGACGAGGACCACGAGCTCCCGCCACGCGAGGCTCGCCTCGAAATGACGGTCCCTGGCGAGCTCCTCGCGGAAATCATCCGACCAGATGTCCCCGGCGGCGCGCACGCGGAGGCGCTTGCTTCGCCCCTCGAGCTCGACGGTCAGCGGCCCCGTGCCGGAGCCGTTCTGATGGGCGCCGCGATCGGCCGGCGCTGTGCCCAGTGCGAGCGGCTCAGCCGGTGGCTTTTTGACGTGCAGCGCGCCTGCCACGCGGTATCCGACACCACCCGGGAGGCGCATCAGCGCGGAGCGGACCCGCCCCCTCACGTCGCCAGCTCCTTCACCGCTCCGACCTTTTCGGTCTTCTCCCAGACCTGCTCGCGCCCGCGCAGCTCGGCGATGTAGCCCGCCACCGTGAAGGCACAGAGAAGCGGCCCGTAGCCGACGATGTAGAGGAGCGGGGCGACCAGCCAGGGGACGCGGCCCCACTCATCGAGCTTCTTCAGCAGCCAGGCGGCGAGGATGGACAGAGTGAGCCAGCAATCCGCGAAGAGGAGCAGGTACTTGACCGCGGGCTGACCGCCGGCCAGCCCGATGTCGATCAGCTGCTGGGCGAAGACCTTGGTGAGGATCGGCCCGAAGAGGCCGAAGATGATCAGGGTGAGGTTGATCGCGCCCGGGAACAGGAAGCCCTCCCGCCAGCACCGCTTTCCCGTCTCGGGATCCATCGCGAGAGAGGAAAGCGTCACGAACAGGAACGTCCCGCCGGTGAGCGCCCAGAGCGCCGTGAATGCCGAGATCGAGAGCTCCCGGTCGGTGATGAAGAGCGTCAGCAGGCCCGCGGTGGCCATCAGCATGAAGACCGGCATGAAGACGACCGAGGACCAGATCGCCGCAAAGCTCGGCCCGCCCAGGGGCCCCGCCTTCAGCCGCCGCAGCCAGACGCCGCGATACAGGCGACTCACCTGAACGTTGCCGCGGGCCCAGCGGATCCGCTGCTTCCAGAGCGCGGTGATGCTGTTCGGCTCCTCGGCCAGCACGATCGCATTGCCCTCGAAGCGCACGTCGTAGCCCGCCAGCTGAAGACGGAAGGTGGTGACTGTGTCCTCGGCGAGCGTCCCGGTCTGGATCTTCCCGCCGATCTTCTCGAGGGCGTCTCTCCGGATCAGCTGTGCGCCCCCGGCGAGGCACGCCTGCGCGGCGAGCATGTTCTGTGCGCGCCGGGCGGCCGCCTGTGCGGTGATGTACTCGAAGGCGACGAAGCGGTTGACGTAGTTGGGATCGGCCGTCCCCTCCTTGATGTAGGCGGTGACGCCGCCGATCTGGAGATCACCGAGGTGCCGGCTCATCCGTCGCAGCGCCGTCGGGGTGAGCAGCACGTCGGCGTCGATGATCAGGATGGCCTCGTACCAGTCGTCTTCGCGGATCCTGTCGAGCCCGAAGTTGATTGCGTCGGCCTTGCCACCCCCGCCCTGTTCGCGCCGCAGATGAATGACGCGGCCCCCGTACTTGGCGGAGCACTCCGCGAGCACCTCCGGTGTGTTGTCGGTGCTGCCGTCATCGACGACGTACACCCGCACCTGCTCCTCCGGGTAGCGCATCCTCATCACGTAGTCGATGGTCCGCCCGAGCACCGCGCCCTCGTTCCAGCCGGGAATGACCACGGCGACCCTCGGATAGAGCTCCGAGACCCGGATGTACGGACGGCGCCAGATGTGGAGCCCGGCGAGGAAGAACTGGTAGCAGCCGACCACCAGGACGGTGGCCCCGCTCAGGACCATCGCGACGAGGACGATGTTGATGACGTTGGTCACGCCGCCAGCTCCTCGATCACGCCCAGGCAGTAGTCGTACCGGCCGATCGTCTCCGGGGAGTGGCTGTCGGTGCTCAGCAGGATCGGCACGCCCGCGGCATGGAACGGGCGCAGAGTCCGTGCGGACGGGCAGCGCCAGCGCTCGTCGACCTCGATCGAGGCGCCGTTCTCGGCCGCGGCGGCGGCAAGCCGTTCGAGTGACGCCTCCTGGAGCGAGGACTCGTCGAGTCCGATCTTCGGCAGGACGCTGAAGAGATGCGCGATCACCAGACTCGGATAGCGGGCGACTGCGCCGGCCGTCGCCGTGACGATCGACTCCAGCACGGCGGCGGCATCCATCTCGCCGTCCGCGATCGCGAGCCGAACGGCCGCGGGATCGGCCGGGCCATCATCGAGGGGCACCCGATGATCGGCTGCATAGACCCGATCGACGCCGCCCACCTCGGTGGGCAGGTCGAGCTCGCCCGAGGTGTCGAGGATCTTCGCCTCTACGGCGCTGCGCAACTCGACCTCGGTTCCTCCCGCCAGGGCGCGCACCTCGTCGGCAAACGCGGGGGCCCACGCCGTGTCCTTCCGAACGTGGTCGACGCAGGTGAGCGCGGCCATTCCGGCGCGCTCCGCCGCGGCGAGGTTCTCGGCCACGGTGCCGGTCCCGTCCGAGTAGGTGGAGTGGACGTGCATGTCCTGGTCGGGGGCGGGCAAGCCGTTTGGCTTTGATTGCAAGCTCATGTCGGCACCGCCTCGGCACCGGCGGCTCGTTCGAGCGCCGCCAGCTCATCCACGTCCACCGGGACGTCCTCGAACACGCGCGTCATGGCGACCTCGCTGAACTCGAGCGGCCCCGGAGGAATCGGCTCACCGAGCAGCTCGCCGAGCGCGAGCCGCGGCATGTTCACGCCGCTTGCGACCGTCAGCGGCATCGTGCCCGGGAACCGCGGGTTGATCTCGATCAGGCGAGGGCTGCCCCCCGCGTCCCGCATCACCTGGACGTTCGCGACGCCGGTGATCCCGGCGGCCTGGGCGGCTCGAGCACCGATTGACTCGAGCTCGTCGTCGTGGACGGTCCGGCTGGTGATCGCGATTCCGGAGTCGACCCGAAGTCGCTCTCGAGGAACCACCGCGCGTATCTCGCCGGCCTCGGTCGCGAGCACGTCAAGGGAGTACTCGGGGCCCGGCAGGTGCTCCTGGACGAGCAGGGATCGGTCCCTGACGCCGCCGAGCCCGTCCCAGGAGTCGACCCGCCGGACGCCGCGAGATCCGCTCCCGACCCGCGGCTTGACCAGTACAGGGAGCTCGAAGGCCGTGGGGTCGAAGTCCTCATCGAGTGGAGCCGAGCGCGGGATCGGCACGGAGCCGTCCGCGATCTGCATCAGCGCCCACTTGTCGAGACAGAGGCGCAGCGCCCTGGTGGGCGCCACCAGCACCGAGACGCCGGCGGCCGCGAACTCGTCTCGGCTCTCCGCCAGAGGCACCAGCTCGGTATCCACGGTCGGGACGACAACCTGCACCCCGCGCTCCCGGCAGATCTCCAGCAGCGCATCGGCAAACCCTGGGTCGTCCCCCCGAGGCAGCAGCAGCCTGTGCGCGGCGTCGACCAGGAACAGACCGGGAGCGTGAGGGTCGATGTCCGCGGAGAGGAACTCCAGTGGCTCGTCTAGGAGCGCTCGTATGAACGAGTACCCGGACGGCCCCCCGGTTCCTGTGACGAGAACTCTCGGGCTGCGTCCGTTACCAGTTGGCATGAAGGCTGGTCGCGCCGCCGTGCTGCACGGCCCCGTCGTCCTGCACGCCGCCGCTTGGAACGATGTCGCCTTCGCGGACCACCTCGAGCGGCTCGGCGTACAGCGAGGTCGCGAATCGGCCCCAATAGCGAGCCGTCGCGTTGAGGAGGTCAGGGGCGAGGTAGCTGCGGATGCTGGTCTGCGACTCGAAGGCTCCGATCGCCTCGAGCTTGCGCTCGAGCACGTCATCGATCGAGATGAACCTGCTGGGGCGGAACTCGACCGTGGTCGAAGGTGTCTGGTAGGCGTAGATCCGGGGGACCCGCCTGCCGGCGACGAGGCTGGCGTTGTGAGCGGCACGATGGTCCTGGTGAACGTCCCGCGAGCTGTGCGTGTAGATCGTCGTCGGCTTGACCTGCTCGACCACCTCCGAGATCGCCTGGATTGTCACGGCGGTCTCAGAGATCGCCGTGTCGTCCAGGTTCAGCATGTGGAGCTCCGCCGCCATTAGCTCGGCCGCCCTCTCGGCCTCGTCGATTCGGATGCCCGGCTGACCGCCGGCCTCGCCGTTGGTCAGCGTGAGGAGATGGACGTCGTGGCCGACGCCGCTGTGCCTGAGCAGCACCCCGCCGCAGCCGATCTCGATGTCATCGGGGTGCGAGCCGATCGCCAGCACGGTCTCGTGCGGGCGGCGCAGGGTCCGATTGAAGCGGTCCGTGGAAATCGCCTTCCTGACCTTCGTCCGGAACTCCTCGGGGTCGAACGGCTTCGAGATGTAGTCCACGGCGCCGGCTCGAATGGCCTTGACGGCGTAATCGAAGTTCTCCTTGGCGCTGACGACGATCGCCATCAGCTGCGGGTACCGGGACTTGGCCTGCTCGAGAAACTCGAGGCCGTCGATCCCGGGCAGCTCGACGTCGACCAGGACCAGGTTCCACTCACCGTCGAGAAGGCTCTCGAGGGCGTCCTCGGCACTGGTCGCCACGGTGACGTCGCCGACATCCGCCAGGGTGCGGCGAATCAGCTCGGCGACGACCTCGCCGTCTTCGACAAGCAGGATGCGCGGTTTCTCTTCGCCGATGAACATGGGATTGGCCGGTCCTCTCCTCCAAGGACACGACTAGGTATCGGCAGATCCACGCCTGGACTTCAGCGTGGCATGGGTAAAAAGCCGCAGACCTACTTCAGCTTGAAGGCGCGAATGCGGTCGCGGTGCGCCGCCTCGTCACGGGAGTACACCCCGTGAGCCAGCGCCTGGACCAGGCCCATCAGCGCCGCGTTGGAGCGGATGTAGGAAGGGCCGTTGGAGGAGTAGTAGAGCATCAGCTCCGAGTGCTCGGCCACGTCCGACAGGGTCGCGTCGGTGATCGACATGGTCCGCGCGCGGCGGTGCCGGGCCAGCTTCAGAGCGCGGAGGATGAGCGGATGCGCGCGCCCCGCCGTCAGCACGACCAACAGGGTGTCCTCGTCCATGCGCGAGAGCTTCTGGATGTTGTCCTGGCTCGGTGAGGTGACGATGTCGGCGCGAACGTCTAGCAGCCCGAGCAGGTGCCGCAGGTAGCTGGCGAAGAAGGCCATCTGCTCCACGCCGACGATCAGGACGCGCCTGGAGGTCGCGAGGGCCGAGACCGAGGCCTCGATCTGCTCGCGGGTCAGGCTGCGCGCCGTCTCCTCGATGTTCGAATAGTCGGCGCCGAGCGAGGCCTCGAACTCGGAGTGGTCGAAGTTGAAGAGTGCCGCGGCGCCGGCGCCCCCGTTCCCGTTCGGCGGTCCCTCGGCGACCTTGTGCCGGTACTCCTCGATGGCCGCCTGCTGAAGCTCGGGGTAGCCATCGAAGCCGAGTGCCTGCGAGAAGCGCACGACGGTGGATGAGGAGGTGTTGGCGCGCCGAGCGAGCTCCTCGGCGGTCTGGAACGCCGCCTCGTCGAGGTGGTCGACGATGTAGCGGGCCACATCCTTCTGCGAGCGCGAGAAGTCGTCGAACCGCTCGGTGATGAAGTCCGAGAGGCTCTTACGCGAGGAATGGGTCTTGGTCGCGGTCCGTGCCACGGGCGATGATTTCGCTGCCCGCTTGGGTTTCCCTTCTTGGATTCGCGCGAATGTGGTTGGATCGTCGGGTGAGCCTCGACGGGCAGCTCCGCAGGACGAACCGGAACATGATCGCCTTCGACCTCCTGCTGGGGTCCGGCGCACTCGTGGCGCCCTCCCAGACCCTGCGCGTGCTCGGTCACGACGAGCCCTCGAGCGACGCGAAGGAGCTCTTTCGCCGCTGCGGCCCGATCTGGCTGACCTTCGCGGCCGCACACCTGGTGGCCTACCGGCGCAACAGGCCCAAGGACTGGTGGGCGCTGTCCTGGCTGCGAGGAACCGAGCTGGCGACCGACATCGTCTGGTCCCGGTCCGCGGCGTTCTCGCGACCCGGGGCCCGTGCCGGTCTCTGGTTCGCCGGGCTCAGCAACCTGGCGATGACGCTGGGCTTCGCGTATCTCTCGCGGACGGAGTCCTAGAGCGGAGCGCTCAAACGGCTCTCAGGTTCGAGCTGCAGACCCGGAACCCCAGCGAGACGGCGAGCTTCTTCCGCTGGGGAGCTGTGTGCACCACTGCGGCTTGCGCGGCCGCGTAAGCCTTGGAGTCCTGGTTCTCGGCAGCGTCCTGTCCGGCCTTCATCTGGTCGATTGCCCGGTCCCGCGCGCTCAGGTAGCTGTCGAGCGGCGCCCGTTGGGCCTCCGGCGGCTCCAGATCGCCAAGCCCTGAATTCGCATTCTCCGTGACCTGGATCAGCAGCTTGGTCTGGTCGGCGGCATCCGATGCGTTGCCCAGCGGGTGGGCCTGGATCTGCTTGAACTTGGTCTGCTCGTCCCGGCAGATCGCATCCCCCTTCTCAACCAGCTCGGCGGCGCTGACCTGCTCCTTCCCCCCTCCACCACACCCCGCGCCCACGGCAGCGATTGCGAGGGCTGGGACGACGATCGGGATCAATCCGGCTCGGGACATTGCGAATCGTGACTTTATCCACGGCCGGAGCGCCTGCTTCAATACGAGGACCAGAGAAAGGAGGTGGTCCTAACTTGAATTCCATGCTTGACGGGACTCTGGAGGTGCAGGGCCGCTAGGTCCGGGCGCTGTAGTGCCCAAGGGGCCGTTTGGATCGCACGCGGCGATCCGGCGGAATCCAACCCGGGCACCGGCGGGCGAACGGAGGTGGGAGCCGTCCCGCCCCACCGTCAATCCCAAGCCCGTTTACACCGCGTTTCAAGCGAAGGGCCGCCTCCTCGAGGCGGCCCTTCGCGCTTCATCTGCACTCCTCCAAGGAAGAGCGCCTAGCCCCCGAGGTTGCTGACCCTGGTGTCCAGCTTGTTGACGTCGTTCTGGAGGTTCTTGATGTCGGTCGCCTGGGTCGCGGTCGTCGTATTCAGTGTGTTGACGCTGGTCTGGATCGCGTTCACAGATGTGCGCAGGGCGCGCAGCTGCTTGTTGACGGTCTCCGTCACGCCGGCAGCCTTGGTGGCCTGAGCCTGCTCGGCGCCCTGGACCTGTGAGGCGGTGGTGCCGAGCTGCTGCTCGAGCTGGGCCTTGGTCGCGTCGGCGATGTCCTGATCGCTCTGGTTGCCGTTCTTGGCGCTGATTCCGATGACGAGGCCGACGACGCCGACAACGAGCGCCAGTCCGGCCAGGATCAATGCGGTTCGTGGGTTCATGCGCCGAACCTAACCGCTGGCCTGGACGCGATCGCGTGGTGATTGACCTGCCTGCGATAACGGTCTCTGACCACCAACCGACGCAAAAGGCGATTTCACCCGAACGGGATGAGGACATGGCCGTCTCAGTCAGATTGGCTTCGTCGAGGCGAGAGCCTTGACCTTGCAGACCGCTACGGCCAACCCGAACAACTTCGAGTACACCGCCCGCCCCCGGCTCCCCGTCGTCGGCGAAGCCCTCGTGGCGAGCGGATGGCTGCTCACGATCGGCCTGCTCAATCTCTTCTACGCGATCTCGGTAATGGCCGGCTCGCATATCTTCATCACAACCGCCGCCTGGCTCGTCGGGGATTCACGGCCCGACGGCTGGTTGATGCTGGTGGTCGCGCTGATCCAGCTCGCCGCCGCTCCCGGAGTGTTGCTGGGCAAGCTCGGGGCGCTCGCGGTCGGGATGCTTTCCGTCGCCGGCCACGTCGTGGCCGTGATCATGTTCTTCCCCGATTCGCCGGGTGTCGCGATCGCTCTGCTGCTGATCGATATGACGGTGTTGACCTGCCTGCTGAGCGTCGCGAGGAGCGCTCGGGTATCAATCAGCTGATGGCGACCGGCAAGGACAAGCTGGGCAAGCTGCTGGACCAGTTCAAGGAGGAGCCGCGAGGGGCCTGGCTGACACAGGACGCGCCTCAGGAGGCGATTCCCGAGCACGCGATGGACTCCGTCGCCGCGATGCGCCTCGTCACGCAGGAGCTCGCCGTCGAGGGGATCCCCGAGCGGAACCTCGCGACCTTCGTCACCACCTGGATGGAGCCGGAGGCCCGCATCGTGATCGACGAGAACCTGCACCGGAACTTCATCGATCACGCCGAGTACCCGATGACCGCGGAGATCGAGCAGCGCTGCATCAGGATGCTCGCCGAGCTCTTCAACGCTCCGGGCGAGACGACCGGCGCTCGCACACAGGGTTCCTCCGAGGCGATCATGCTCGGCGCGCTCTCGCTGAAGTGGAACTGGCGGAAGCGACGCGAGGCCGACGGCAAGGCCACGGACAAGCCGAACCTCGTCTTCGGCGGGGACGTGCACGTGGTCTGGGAGAAGTTCTGCCGGTACTTCGACGTCGAGCCGCGGATCGTCCCCCTGCAGGCAGGCAAGTACACGATCGGCCCCGAGGACGTCGAGCCCCACCTCGACGAGAACACGATCGGCGTGGCGGCCGTCGTCGGAACCACCTTCACCGGCCACGCCGACGACGTCGTCGGGATCAACGAGCTGCTGCTCAATCACAAGAACGAGAAGGGCCTCGACATCCCCCTACATATCGACGGAGCGAGCGGCGCCTTCGTCTGGCCCTTCCTCTACCCGGACTCGAAGTGGGACTTCCGCCTCGAGCAGGTTCGGTCGATCAACGCCTCAGGGCATAAGTTCGGCATGGTGTACCCGGGGATCGGCTGGCTGATCTTCCGGGAGAAGGCGGACCTCGCTGAGGACCTCGTCTTCTACGAGAACTACCTCGGCAAGACCGACGCGACCTTCACCCTCAACTTCTCAACCGGCTCCGCGATGGTGCTGGCTCAGTACTACAACTTCGTCCGGTTCGGCAAGGCCGGCTACCGGCTGATCATGGAGATCATGCAGGAGAACGCGCAGGCACTCGCCATGGACCTCGAGGGTATGGGCCCGTTCCAGATCATTGGCGCCGGCGAGGAGACGCTTCCCCTGGTCGCCTTTAACCTCGCGGAAAAGCGGGCCTACGACGAGTTCGACATCGCCTTCCAGCTGTCGGCCGAGCGTGGCTGGATGCTGCCCGCCTACACGATGCCGCCGGATGCACACGACGTGAAGATGATGCGGGCGCTCGTCAAGGTCAACCTGAGCCGCTCACTCGTCGACCGCTTGGTGGAAGACATTGCGGACGCGATCAAGACCCTGGAGACGAAGGGTCCGGTCAGCGAGTCCGAGCGGAAGCGCGTCAAGACCAACATCAGCCACTGAGCGCTTCCGCTCGCGGCTGTCCATTTCCACGCCCTCCGTTCGTCTCTGAGGCGAAACTCTCAACAGGAGGTAGCCATGAAGTACGCGTTGCTGATCCATCAGGGCACCACGCCGATCCCCGGCACGGAGGAGTGGGAGAACCTCTCCGAGGACGAGCAGAAGGCAGTCTACGGCGCATACCAGGAGGTCAATCAGACTCCCGGCGTGACGCCCAACGACTTCCAGCTGGCGAATCCCGAGACGGCGACCACCGTCCGCGTTGACGACGACAAGACGCTGACCACCGACGGCCCGTTCGTCTCCGTCAAGGAGGCGATCGGAGGCTGGCTTACCTACGAGGCCGACGACCTCGACGCCGCGATCGAGCTCGCCTCCAAGATTCCGGCGGCTCGCATGGGCGGCGCGATCGAAATCCGGCCGATCGTGGAGAGATAGAGATCCTCGAGCAGGTCTTCCGCGACGAGTGGGGCCGCGTTCTCGCCAACCTGATCGGCTTCCTCGGCAGCTTCGAGCTCGCCGAGGAGGCCGCTCAGGAGGCGTTCGCGATCGCGGCGGAGCGCTGGCCGCGCGACGGGACACCCGACAACCCCAGGGCCTGGCTGGTGACGACCGCGCGCAACCGGGCCATCGACCGGATCAGGCGAGACCGCACACTTGCCGAGAAGACGCGGCTGCTCGACGTTCCGGAGCCCGTGGAGGACGAAATGGATGAGACCACCATTCCCGACGAGCGGCTCGAGCTGCTCTTCACCTGCTGCCACCCCGCGCTGGCGCTCGACGGCCAGGTCGCGCTGACCCTGCGGACGCTCGGCGGCCTGACCACAGAGGAGATCGCGCGCGCGTTCCTCGTCCCGAAGGAGACGATGGCCAAGCGCCTTGTCCGGGCGAAGCACAAGATCGAGGCTGCCGGCATCCCGTTCCGCGTGCCTCCCCCCCACCTCCTTCCCGACCGCCTCGCCGCTGTGCTCGCGGTGATCTATCTGATCTTCAACGAGGGCTACGGGGGCCGAGGCGACCTCGCGGCGGAGGCGATTCGGATCGACCGCGCGCTGGCCGAGCTGATGCCGGACGAGCCGGAAGTACACGGGCTGCTCGCGCTGATGCTGGCAAACGACGCGCGCAGCGAGGCGCGGTTCGCGGAGGGTGAGCTTGTCCTGCTGGCCGATCAGGATCGCTCACTCTGGGACGACGAGGAGATCGAGCGCGGCCGGACGGCCCTCGATCGGGCCATGGCTCTGGGCGGCCCCGGTCCCTACGCGCTGCAGGCAGCGATCGCGATCCTCCACACCGAGGAGACGGTGGATTGGCCGCAGATCGCCGTCCTCTACGGCGAGCTCGCCCGCATGACGGGCTCGCCCGTGGTGGAGCTGAACAGGGCGGCCGCCATCGCCGAAGCCGGCGACCCGGAGGACGCCCTCGCGCTGGTGGACGGTCTAGAGCTCGCGAACTACCACTACCTGCATTCGACACGGGCAGAGCTGCTGAGGCGGCTCGATCGAACCGAAGAGGCCATCGAGGCCTACGAGCGGGCGCTCGAACTGGTCCACTCCAACGCCGAGCGCAACTTCCTCGAGCGGCGCCTCGCGGACCTCAAAGACCCTTGACGGCCTTCAGGCGGCCCTTCTTGACGGCGCTCTCGAAGTCCTTGAAGTCGCTCTCGTTCTGGTCGGCATAGGCCTCGGCGAAGTCGCCCATCGCGCGATCGAAGGCGTCCCCCTTGCCGAGATAGGCGGCGATCGCCATCCGATCGCCGGACCGAGCGTGTGCTCGTGCCAGCGTCCACCCGCAGAGCTTTCCGTAGAGGCCCATCGTCACGGGAGTCATCCGCTCGATCTCGGCCGACCCCTTGCCGTCCCAGAGCTGGCGGACGTAGAAGTCGCGGGTGACCCCCTCCGGATCGGTCCCCGACAACCAGCCGAGGAAGATGTCGCTGGCGGCTTGCATCAGCCGCTGGCCCTCGACCACGCGTCTTCCCTGCTGCTTGAACTTGCTCTTGCCGGCGTGGCCCTCGAGGACGGACCTCTCGGCCTCCTTCACCTGCAGGAAGAGGGGATCCTCGGAATCCCTGCCGAGCAACAGCACGATCCAGGCCCGTGTCCCGACGCTGCCGACGCCGACGACCTTGCGGGCGGCGTGGACGAACCGATAGCCCTCGACGAGGTGGCGGACATCACCGTCCAGGGTCTTGCGGTACTGAGCCAGCAGCTCGAGCAACCGCTTCAACAGCGCGTCGGACTTGACGCCCTCGAAGACCTCGTCCACAGGGGTGATCAGCGGAGGGTCGCTGACTATGCGCAGCTCGCCATCCACCGAATGCGTGAGCTTCGCAAAGGCCCGGAGGCTGTTCTTGCTCTCGGCCTTCGCGACCGCCTTGTCGTAGTTCTTGGCCGCCCTGCGCTTTACCTGCGAGCGGTACTGGTCCAGAGCGGCGATATCGAGGCGCTCGTACCAGACGTCGATCGTGCGCATCGCTGCCAGCCGGCGCACCTCGTTCCGGTACTCGCCCACGACATCCGCGACCGCGGCGCGCCGATCGCGCTCCTTGAAACCGAGGTCCCGCCCCCCGATCGCGAAGCTGGCGACGAGGCGTTTGACGTCCCACTCGAACGGACCCGGATGGGTCTCGTCGAAGTCGTTGATGTCGAAGATCAGACGCCGGTCGGGCGCGGCGAAAACGCCGAAGTTGGAGAGGTGTGCGTCGCCGCAGAGCTGGACGGCGAGGTCGGTGCGGGGAGAGGCGGCGAGGTCGGCGGCCATGATTCCCGCCGCGCCCCTGTAGAAGGTGAAGGCCGACGCGCCCATCCGCCCATGCCTGATCGGGACGAGCTCGTCAACGCGGGTCTTGTCCTGGCGCTTGAGGATCTCGACCGGATCGGTGCGCTTGCCGGGTGACTCCCAGGCTCCAAGCGACGACCGGGAAGTCTTGCGACGCGACGCTTTCCCCTTCGCCTCGCTCTCGCCAGTGGTCAGGGGGTCAGACATGGGATACATCCTGGAGCAGACCGCGATCGCGGGCGCGCTCGACGGCCTCCCCGCGGGACGATGCATCGAGCTTGCGATAGATGGCCTGCGCCTGCGTCTTCACGGTATTGGCCGACACGAAGCTTTGCTCGGCGATTTCCCGGAACGAGAGGTGGCTCGGCAGGAATCGGAGCGTCCTGAGCTCGGCCGGGGTCAGTTCCGAACGTTCCTCCCCACGGGCCATGGCGGCAGTCGCCAATCCCGCCTCTGACAGCCAGCGACTGAGCGCCGGCGCGTCGTCAAGCCTGTCGGCGAACTCAGCGGCCTCGGCCAGCAACTCCCTGGCCGCGGGGGAATCGTCCAGGAGCAGACAGGCGCGAGCCAGGTAGATCCGTGCCTCGCCCTGGTACCAGTCGGGGAAACCATCGAGTCCCTCGAGCATCTTCCGGGCGCGGTTGCTGTCGGCTGCGGCCTCCTCGATGCGCCCGTCGTGCGCGCGGGTCAGCGCGGATGCGACGAAGAAGAAGGCGAGAATCGGATACTCGCCGAGCTGGAACCGCCCCAGTTGCTCCCTGGCCTGGGCAACGACCCGGAGCGCGTCCTCCAGGTCGTCTCTCTCCATGTGGAGAAACGTCAGCTGGACGAGGCAGAAAACCTGCGCTATCGGGGCGGTGGCCGAGCCCTTGCGCGCTCCCTCCTCGAGCAGCTCACGGGCGCCCCCAACATCGTCCGCGAGGTGCCGGCTGACGCCGGCGTAAAAATACGACATCGCCCGCCAGGGGCTCTCGGGAGGATGGAGCTCGCCCGCCCGGATCGCGTCGACTCCCATCTGCCCGATTCCATGGGCCGGCAAGGTCGCTCTCAGAATGAGCAGGTCGGCCTCGAAGTCGGAGTCGTCCATCGCCGCCTCGTCGAACGCCTCCCGGGCGACCGAAGTCCAATGTGCGGCGAGGTCTCCGTCGCCAAGCGCCAGATAGAGGTGCGCCGTCGCGAGCGCGAGCTGACCGGAGCGCGCGACCTTCCGGTCGCTGAAGCGGTCCAGCCACCGGTGCAGGTCCTCGCGGTGGCCCTCGGCGAGGTAGGGCGCGGCGCGCGCCCAGATCAACTCGGCCGCGCGCTTGTCATCCCCGGCAGCGGTCGCATGATCGATGGCCTGCTCGAAGCGCTCATGCTCCGAATACCAGGCGCTGGCGCGGCGATGCAGGTTGGACTCGAGCTCCGGCTCCCGGCGATGGAGCTCCGAGACGAGCGTCTGCTTGAAGAGTGGGTGGTAGCGATAGGTGCCGTCGGCGTGATCCAGCGGCTCCACCGGAAGCTTCGACCGAGCCAGCTCACGCAGGACCCTGCCGGATCCCGTCCGCGCGAGAACGTCGTCGCAGATCTTGCCAGCGAGGTCCTCGAGAATCGAGGTCCGCATCAGGAATCTGAGGCGGGCAACCGAAATGCCCGCGAGGAACTCGTCCCGCATGTAGTCGGCCACGAAGCGGTCATCGCCGCCGAACTGGGTCGCATCGATCGGCGCTCCGTCCCTATCTCCGAGCGAGAGTCCTGCCAGGTAGAGCGCCGCCGGCCAGCCCTCCGTCCGCTTGTAGAGAGCATCAACCTCGACAGTGGTGAGGGGAGGCCCGATCGCCTTCAGCAGTGCGCCGCTCTCGGCTCTGCTCAGTGCAAGGTCCCGCCGTGTGAGCTCGAACACCTGGCGATGCGCACGCATTCTGCCCAGGGGCAGAGCGAGCTCGCGCCGCGAGACGAGGACGATCTGGCCTTCCAGAGGAAGGGATGCGATCGAGTTGCCCAGCGCCGCCAGCGCACCCTTGGTGCGAAGCGCATCCGCCTCATCGATCGCGACGACGAAGGGGCGGCCCCGCGAGCTCACGGAGTCGAGTGCTCGAACCAGGTGATTCAGTAAGCGCGAGGGGCGGTCGTCGCGTGAATCCAGCGTCAGCAGTGCGAATCGCCGATTGTCCTCCTCCGCCCACTGGGCCAGCAGGCTGCTCTTCGCATACCCGGCCGGGGCGGTGATGAGCACGAGCGGATAGCCCCTGGCCTCCCGCAGGCGCGACACGAGCTGCGGCCGGGGTATGAGGTCCAGCCGAGCCGGGAGGCCGGCGTGCGGCACGGCACGGTCATGCGCCAGAGAATCCACGTCGCCATCCCGGCTGGTCGAGGTCATTCCCGTATATCCGATCCTCGGGAGGACACGCATAGGCGGTTCCTTCCGGTCTCTTGTGCTGCGTCTTTCACCCTACTCCCCGAAGGGGAGCTCGTATCCGGGAAAGCTCCTGACCCTCGTCAGTAGTGACTACCCAGGCGCCTCAGCCCCTCGGTCCAAACGGCATCATCCCGTTCGGGTGATGATCGGCGCCGCCGCGGATGATTGGATCACGGGCGTGGTTGCCGGAATCCTCCGCGGATCGGGCCGGGTCGCCTGTGGCTGACGAGCCGGCAGGGCCGGATCCCGCCTCGACGCTGCGCAGCCGATCCTTCGTCGCCTTGCTCGTCTTGGCTGCGATCGTTGGTGTAATCGCCTCCCTCGCGGCATGGTGCTTCCTCGAGCTGATCTTCTACCTCCAGCGCTGGGTGTTCACCGACATCCCCCATGACCTCGGCTTCGACCATGGGACGCCGCTGTGGTGGTACCTCCCGGTGCTCGCGTTCGCCGGTGTGGTCACCGCCTTCGCGATCGCGCGCCTGCCCGGCAATGGGGGGCACGTCCCAGCCGAGGGTCTCAAGGCCTCCCCCACCCAGCCGGTCGACCTCCCGGGCGTCGTGCTCGCGGCCATCGCCTCGATCGGACTGGGGCTGGTGGTCGGCCCCGAGGCACCCCTGATTGCGCTCGGCGGCGGCATCGGGTTTCTCATGGTCCGGGCGATCCGCCCGGATGCGCCACCCCAGCTCGGCACGCTGCTCGCCACCTCTGCGACCTTCGCCGCCGTGTCCTTTCTGTTCGGGTCGCCGATCATCGCGGCCGTGATCCTGATCGAGGCGGCCGGGCTCGGGGGATCGCGGATGCCGCTGGTCCTGATTCCGGGCCTCCTCGCCGCCGGGATCGGCTCACTGGTTTCGATCGGGATGGGATCGCTGACGGGTCTCAGCACAGCCGACATCTCGCTCAGCCCCCTTCACCTGCCGGCCTTTGCCCGGCCGGAGTTCGTCGACTTCCTCTGGACGATCCCGCTGGCCGCCGCGATCGCCGTGGTCACGTTCGCCATCTTTCGCCTCGCGCGAGAGGCGCAGCGCATCGCGACACCCAAACCCTTCATCGTCCTTCCCGTCGTCGGACTGCTCGTCGCGGGATTGGGGATCGCCTTCTCGCAGACGACCGACCACGGCGTCAACCAGGTTCTCTTCTCCGGGCAGGACGCGATCGGGCCGCTGGTGGACAACCCGGGCTCCTGGTCCCTGTCAGCGCTCGCCCTGCTGATCGCATTCAAGGGCCTCGCCTACGGCATCTCCCTCGGCACCTTCCGTGGCGGCCCGACCTTCCCGGCCATGTTCCTGGGAGCTGCGGCCGGCCTGATGGCCGCTCAGCTGCCTGGCTTCGACCTGACCCCCGCAGTGGCGGTGGGCCTGGGTGCCGCGGTGGTCGCGGTGCTCAGATTGCCGCTCTCCGCCGTAGTGCTCGCCACGCTCTTCACCGTGCACACCGGACTCGGCTCCGGACCCCTGATCATCCTCGGAGTGGTGGTCGCCTACCTGACTGTTCAGGCACTCGACGCGCGCTCGACTCCCTCGGAACCTGCGACGGCGAGCTGAGATGGACACAATCATCTTCTGGGCGTTCACCGCGGCGGTCAACCCGACCCTGCTCGGCGCCGCGACCGTGATGCTGTTGCTCGACCACCCGAAGCGGCTGCTCCTCGGATACCTGTGCGGCGCGCTGTTTACGAGCCTCACCCTGGGCATGGTGATCGTGTTCGCGGTCGACGGCTCCTCGGGAGCCACCAGCACGGCGCAGTCAACGCTCAGCCCGGCCATGGATCTCACGCTGGGCGGCCTGCTGCTGCTGGTCGCCTACCTGATCCGCCCCAGCCGGGTTCCTAACGAGACCGGTCGCCTCGCCGAGCGCCGCCGTCGGCGCGAGGAGAAGAAGAAGGACAAGGGACCACCGAAGTGGCAGCAGAAACTGAGTCAGGGGACAGCGAAGACGACCTTCGTCATCGGGGCCCTGCTGACTCTTCCCGGCGCGTCCTACCTGATCGGCCTGGGCCACATCGCCGACAAGGACGCGAGCGTGCCGGCCACCGTCGCGATGATCCTCGGCTTCAACGTGATCATGCTCGCGCTGATCGAGCTGCCGCTGCTCGCCTTCACGTTTGCGCCCGAGTGGACCCCGGACGCGGTCGACCGGTTCAAAGCATGGTTCAACCGCCACTCCAAGGTGCTCGCCTTCCGCGGAGCGCTCGTGGTCGGCGCCCTGCTGATCGTGAAGGGCACGATCGAGCTGCTCTGACCCGGCCGCTCGGACCGGGTCAGCCAGCCTCCGCCCGGATCAGTAGGCCCCGGAGCTTGCGGCCTCGCCGCGCGGCGCCATCATGGCCCCGATCAGCCAGAACACAGGGAACGGGATGCCCAGCAGGAACATGACCCAGTGGCCCTTCCTGATCGACATGATCCCGAGAGTGACCAGCAGGATGAAATACACGATTCCGAGTCCAACCCACAGCATCTGAAGCTCCTTCCTTGGATGGACACGGATGGTCGGGGACGATCGGCCCCTCGGAATCACCCCAATCAGATGAAATCCACTGCCCGGTCGCTGACCGTGGCCAGTGCGACCCCGCAGAGGGCGCCCACGATCACGTCGAGTGGGTAATGAACGCCCGTGTGGACCCGGGAGTAGCCCACCAGCGTCGCCAGGAGGGTCAGTGGCGGCGCCGTCCACGGAAGCGCCCGCCCCGCTCCGGTCGCGAACGCGAACGCCGCGGCCGTGTGTCCCGAGGGAAACGAGTGGGACGCGGGCATCCTGACCT
Organism: uncultured Solirubrobacterales bacterium; assembly: GCA_963747425.1. Lineage (GTDB taxonomy): Bacteria > Actinomycetota > Thermoleophilia > Solirubrobacterales > 70-9 > DASUPK01. The sequence continues at coordinate 87,822 of CAVVFJ010000001.1, read as the reverse complement.
GGCGACCCGGCGGGACCGAGGCGCCTTTCCGATCGGGCCGCGCGCGCCGGGACAACGGCTTGATGGCCAGGTTGACGATCGCCGCGGTCACGGCCACGGCGGCCATGCCCCGAAAGGCAGCCCGGCGGCCGTTCGGTCCTCCGCCGAGCGCCAGCACCACGGCGCTCGCGATCGAGAGCTTCGAATAGTCGGCGGATCGCGATAGACGACTGAAGAGGTGGTCGAGGGTGGGCGTGTCGGTCTCGGCGATCGCCGCGTAGACGGCGGCGTCGAGGCGCCCCAGCTCATCCAGCGCGGTCGAGGCGGAGGGTTTCCTCACCGATCTCGAGCTCTCTCGCTCAAACCGGCACGGGCGCCCGGCCCGCCGCCACGCCCGCCAGCGTCCGCACTCCGTCCCAGAATTTCTCCGGCATGGCGGCCGAGGGCGATGCGCCCGGATGGGCCGGCGCGATCCGCACCCTCAGCGCGCCCGGGCGGATCCTGAAACGCAGGGGCGGCTCGAGCGTCATCGCCTCGCCATCGACTCCGGCAGGAACGGGCCGGCTCGAATCGACCTCGAATTCGCTGGTGGACCACTCGCGCCAGGGCTTCCGCGGCTGTTCTTGGCCGATGCCCGGTGGCGCGGAGGCCACGGTGACCCCGAGCACCCCCGCGTCGATCCGGGGGCGCGTGCCCGAGCCGACCGCCCGTCCGAGCCGGTAGCGGTTGTTGGAAATCAGCAGGGCCGCCCCGGACCGCTCCTGCTCGCCCTCCGGCCCGGTCCAGGCCAGGTCCAGGCCGTCGCTGTCAGGGCCAAGCGCCTCGGGGACCGTGTTCAGGATCGTCCGAATCTTCGCGTCGCGGTATTCGTCTCGCTGTACCGCCTCGGCATAGAGCCCGAGGGAAACGTTGTTGACGAAGACGCGACCGTTGACCTCGGCGAGGTCCACGCGGCGCTCACCGCCCTCGACGAGCGCGTCCAGTGCACCGACGACGTCGTCGCGGTCGACCCCGAGATCGAGAGCAAAGTGGTTGCGGGTTCCGGCGGGAATACAGGCGTAGGGCAGGTCCAGCTCGGAGGCGATGGATGCAACGATCGCCTGAGACCCGTCACCACCCGCCATCGCCAGCGCGTCGGCGCCGTCCGCAACGGCGTCCCTGACGAGCTGCTCCAGGTCCGCACCGCGGGTGAGCTCAACTGACTCGATCCCGCGCTTGGCCGCCTCGTCGGCGAGCGAGAAGCGCTCGGCCTTGCCACCGCCCGACTTCGGGTTGTAGATCAGTACCGGATGTGCGGGAGGGGGCGCCGGCGGCAGGTGGACCCGAGCTCGCAACGCCGTCCTCGCGGCATAGGTGGCCGCGCCCAGACCGAGGACGATGGCGACCGCCTCGATGAGATGGTCACCGTCGGTGACGAGCAGCACGCCCTGAGCGATCAGAGCGACGAGCGCAACGCCAAGACCGAGCAGCCGTGGGAAGCCCGTGCGCATCAGGCCGTACAGAGCGGCCCCGATCGCGACCACCACACAGCCGAGCACAATCAGGCCACGCGGAAACTCCGTCACGAGGATTGTGAGGGCCAGGATCAGGACCGCGGGCGCCAGGACGATGGCGGCGATCGCCGCAACACGCTGCCCCGGATTCAGATCGCGGCCCGAGCGCCGATCTCGATCAGATCGCTGGGGTGTACCCATGCGTCGACCAGGTTGTGGCCCCCGGCGCGCTCGATTGCGTCCCTCAGCGGGATCGCCCAGCGGTGCTCGAGCAGGGCGATTCCGGCGGAGGTTCCCGGAGGAATTTCATCCGCCAGGTACCAGACGTCGTCGGGATCGAGAACGGAGCCTCGCTCGTCCACTGCGGCGGCACCGGCCAGCGCACCGGCCTCGGCGCCCTCTTCACCGCCAGCGCCCAACCCCAGCAGCGCGCCCGCCAGGGCACCGAAGGCATCGGCCTCCTCGCTGGGAAGGTCGCTGTGCTCGACCGCCTCGAACTCGCCGTCCTCGCCTCTCGCGACGAAGATCAGATCGATCAGGCGAACGATGTCGTGCTCGCGTAGCCGACGGAGCTCGGCGAGGATCTCGCCGGAGAACTTCCCGTCCTCGAAACCAACGACCAGGAGCTGTACCGGACCGAATTCCATTTAGATCAGCTTCTCCTTCTCGGCTTCGAATTGCTCGTCGTTGAGGACACCGGAGTCGTGCAGCTCGCCGAGCTTCTTGAGGGCGTCGATCCGGTCCATCTCCGACATGCCGCCACCTCCGGAGCCCGGTGGTGCCTGGCCCGCCTGGGTCTGCTGGATCTCGGCGTCCTGGTCCGCCTCGTGCTCCTGAGACCGTGCCCGCCGTTTGCCGACCGCGTAGCCGGCGCCGCCGACCATCGCAGCGCGCATGAGGGGCCTTCTTCTTGCGATCAGCGGCATCGCGACTCCTTTCCTTGGTGACCGTCACCGGCATCGAACCGGACGGGCGCGCCCGACGCATCACTCATTACGGGTGAAATCCCGACGGCGTCCGCTCAGCCGAGAGCCCCGCTGATCTCCCCGATCGCCGTCTTCTCGTCGTCGCTGACACGATCGCCGCTCAGCCCCATGAAGCCCTCCTTGCGGGCCTCAGCAACGCGCTGCGCGAGCCCGAGGATGAACTTCTTGTACTCATCGAGCTCCTCGCTCGTGGCCTTGGACTCGAGCAGGGCGACAGCCTCGGTCACGTTCTTGAGGGAAGCCTCCTTGAGCTCCTCGGGCGTCTTGTAGCGCGTGTGGTCCATCTCGGGCTTGGCCGAGACGATCTCGTCGAGCAGCTGACTCTCTCCGTGCTGCTTCCGGGCTTCGGTATAGGCCTTCGCCATCGAGAAGCTCTCGCGGATTGACCCGCCGCGATCCGAGGCGATCACGATCATCCCGGCGCTGGGAGGGCCCTCCAGCACAAGCTTCCATTCCTCTTCGGTGAAATCGGCCTTTCCAGTCATTCGTTCCTCCGTGAGTTGACGATGTGTGATGAGAAGGATTAGCGCACCGCCCTCCTGGGCCTTCACCCCGATCGAATGATCTGAGGACCCGCCTACGCCAGTAGTTTGGCCGGGTGCGGAGCAGACTCAGAGCCCTCGCCAGAGATGAGGCCCTGATCGCACGCCTGGCGCGCATAGTCATCTGGGTGGGCGCCATCGCGCTGCTGATGTTCGTCCTCGACCTGCTCGGCATTCCAGTCTCCGACTGGATCCGCTCCCTGCTGCGGAAGATCCGGGAAGTGCCGGCCTGGGCGGTGGTGGCGGGGATCCTTCTCCAGACCGCTCAGACGACGCTGGCGGCGATCGCGTGGGTGGCCATCCTGCGCGCGGCCTACCCGCGGGTGGAGATCACCGTGCGGCTTGTTGTGGCCGCGTATGCGACCTCGGTGGCGATGAACAGCTTCCTCCCGGCCAACATCGGGACCTGGGTGATGCTGATCATGTTCACGACCGTGATCGCAGGCGCCACCTTCGCCGCGATGCTCTCCGGAATCGCGGTCCAGAAGATCCCCTTCTCGATCTTCAACATCGCCGTCTACCTGTATCTGTTCCTCTCGGTTGCGGGCTCTTTCTCGATCAAGCTCAGTGGGCTGGCGGACCATTGGGTGCTCGCGACGGCGATCGTGGCGGGCTTGGTGTTCCTGGCGGTGCTCGCGACCAGGATCTTCCGCGAGCAGTGGCACAAGCTGCGCGAGCAGCTGTTCGTCGGCGGCGCGATCCTCCGCTCGCCGCGCAGGGCGCTGCTCGGTGTGGCCCTGCCGGAGCTCGGCAGCTACCTGGCCCGGCTCGCGATCATCGCCGTCTTCCTCGGCGCCTACAGCATCCCGGTCACCTTCCACAACGTCGCGTCGGTCACCGCCTCCAACTCGATCTCGAACAGCGTCTCGCTCACGCCCGGCGGCGTGGGCGTAACCCAGGCGATGAACAGCGCGGCGCTCAAGAACCAGGCGAGCGCTCAGGATGCGACCGCCTACTCGGCCTCCCAGCAGCTGATCACGTCCGCCTGGAACGTGGTGTTCGCGGTGATCATGGTGTCCTGGGTGTTCGGCTGGTCCGGAGGCAAGGACCTGGTAAAGAGCTCCTACGAGCAAGCAAAGGTGAAGAGCACCGAGCTCAAGGAGAAGCGCCGCACGCGCCGCGACGCCCGGCACGCGTCGGGCTGAACTTCAAATCACCCGGATCGGGGGATGCCGGGCGAGGGGTCCGCTGCCAGCTTTCCCGGCGGCGCGCGTTTGCGCGCCCACAACCGGACACGGCCGCCTTTCGTGGCGGCCGGCAATAGAGAGGAAACAACAGATGAGAGGTGCAGGCCGGGCTGTGTTCGTCGCGATCCTTCTGCTGATCGCGGGCACGCTCAACATCATCTACGGGATCGGCGCAATCAGCGACGCGAACTTCTACGTCAATGACACGCGCTTGGTCCTCACGAATCTCCACACCATGGGCTGGGTGCTTGTGATCCTCGGAGTGATCCAGCTGACCGGTGGATTCTCGCTGATGGCCGGCAACGCCTGGGGCCGAATCGTCGGGATCATCGGTGCAAGCCTCGGTGCCATCGGGGCGCTCTTGTCGATGGGCGATCACCACCCGTTCTGGGAGCTGGGAATCTTCTTCCTCTGCGTGTGGATCGTCTACGGAATCGCGGTCCTCGGCTCGGACGAGCCGACGCGAGCGGACACAAGAGTCTGACGCGCGTGGGCGCCCGGCCGGATCCCCCGGCCGGGCTTCCGCCGGCCCTGATCTACTCGACGAGCTTCTGGATGCGATAGGTCTTTTCGCCTCGGGGAGTCTCGACAGAGACCTGATCGCCGACGGACCTGTCGATCAGCGCACGTCCGACCGGCGACTCGGCCGAGAGCTTCTGCTGCGCGAGATCCGCCTCCGTCGACCCGACCAGCGTCCAGGTGTTCGTCTTGCCGGTCTCCTCATCCACCACCTCGGCGGTCCGACCGAACGCGAACGACCCCGGCGCGGCATCTCCGGCCTCCACCACGGTCGCCTTGCGGAGCCTCTCCCGCAGCCGCCGGATCCGCGCCTCGAGATGTCCCTGGTCGTCCTTGGCGATGTGGTAGTCGGCGTTCTCCTTCAGGTCGCCGAGCTCCCGCGCCGTCTTGATCCGCGCGGCCATTTCGGTCCGGCGCGGGCCCTCGAGCTCCTCCAGCTCGGCGCGCAGGGCGACGATGCCCTCGGGGGTGATCGATTCGCTGTCCGGCGGAGAGTCGTTCATCGAAGCTGGGCACCATACGCTAGGCGGACGCCTGGGCTGTCAGCTCCATCAGGGTGTCGAGGAAGGCCTCGGAGAAGGTCGGGAACGGCTGGATCACGTCGTTCATCACCTCCAGCGGAATCCGGGCGCGAATCGCGACCGTGGCCTGCTGCAGCCACTCCCCCGCCTCGGGCCCGAGCGCATGGGCACCGGTGATGAACTGCCCGTCGGAGACCAGGGTCATGTACCCCGGGTGCTTGTCGTAGGCCCGGGTGTAGGTCGAGGTGCGGGTGACCGCCGCCATCTGGACTGTCGCGGTGTGCGCGCCCTCGGCCTCGCCGACAGAGGCGGCCTGAGGGTCGGTGAAGACGACCCGCGGCACGGCCGAATAGTCGGCCTCGCGAGAGCCGCCGAGGATGTTGTCGGCGACGATCCGGCCCTGGTACTTCCCCACGTAGGTGAGCGGCCAGACCCCGGTCACGTCTCCGATCGCCCAGATGTTCTCGCCGGCGCGCAGGTGTGAGTCGACCTCGATGCCCTGTTTGCCGGGCTCGATCCCGACCGTGTCGAGGCCGATGCCATCCACCCGCGGGCGCCTGCCGGTGGCGACCAGCAGGCGATCGCCGCGAAGGTCCTCGCGCTCCTCGAAGGAGATGACGAACTCGCCGTTCTCCTTGGCGACCCCATCGGCCATCTGGCCGAAGTGGAGCTCGATCCCGTCGTCGGTGAGCGCCTGGCCCAGGCCCTCCCCGAGCGGGGCGGGCTCATTCGGAAGGAGGTGGTCCATTCCCTCGACGAGGGCGACCTCGGCGCCCATCCGGCGGATCGCCTGGCCCATCTCCACGCCGACGGGGCCCCCGCCGAGGATCAGCAGCCTCTGCGGAGCCTCCGTCATCCCTGTTGCCTCGCGGTTGGTCCAGATGCCATCGAGCTCACGCAGGCCGTCGATCGGCGGGATGAAGGGATCTGAGCCGGTGGCGATCACGATGTGCTCCGCCGTCTTCTCCACGTCGCCCACCGCCACGCGGCCCGGGCCGGCGATGCGCGCCTCGCCGCGGAGCAGATCGATGCCCTCGCTCTCGAGCCACTTCACCTGGCCGTCGTCGTGGTGGTCGGAGACCTGAAAGTCGCGCCAGGCCAGCGCCGAGGAGACATCGAGCTCGCCGGTGACGGCCTCGCTGGCGCCCGGAGCATCGCGCGCCTCGGCTATCGCCTCGCCAGGGCGAAGCAGGGTCTTCGATGGGATGCAGGCCCAGTACGAGCACTCACCACCGACCAGCTCGCGCTCGGCGACCGCCACCTTCAACCCACCCTCGGCCAGGCGGCCTGCGCAGTGCTCGCCGGGCGAGCCGGCGCCCATGACGATGACGTCGTAGTCGGCGCTCATCCGCCCTCCCCCCTGGCAAGGACGCCCTCCATATGGGTCCTTGCATCGCTGTCAGCCTGATCCGGATCGCGCCCGTCCTCGCGGGCGACGATGTAGGCGGCGTAGAACCCCGACCAATGGTGCTTCGGGGCCTCCGCCTCATAGGGACCGTGATGCGCTTCCGCTTCGCGCAACAGCCCCGTCAGGGTTTCAACGTCCATGTTCTCTCCTCCTGGGATTGGCGAGTCACACTCACACCCGGCCGGGCAGCCGCTCGGTGATCTCCTGAAGCAGCCAGCGATTTCCATCCGGGTCGTCGAATGAGGCGAGCGAGAAGTAGCTACGACCGTCAGGGTCGGGCCCGGCCACCTGCTCGCCTTCCTCGCGATGGAACACCTCACTGACATCCGCACCCCGATCAGCGAGCTCCTTTCGGGTTTCGTCGAGATCGGAAACGATCAAGTACGCCACCGCCGATCCGGGCTGGGCCGATGTGACCCCCACTCCGAAATGGATGGAGCAGGCCGAACCGGGTGGTGTGAACTGGACGACGCGGAACGTCTCCCCGCCGCCCAGATCCGCATCGAGTCGCCAGCCCAAGCCCTCGTAGAAGTCCTTGGAACGATTGACGTCGGCGACCGGCAGGACCACGACCTCGAGCTTCAACTCCGCCATCTCACTCCCTTGCGGTTGCAGCCGGCCGGCTGACCGGCTCCGGCGCGACACTACTCGGATCGACTAGGTGGAGTGGACCGTCGCCGTCTGCGCGTTGCGGGCCCGCCACCGCCGCTCTATGTCCCGCAGCATCTGGGGATAGACGAGCAGATGGCGGAACGGCCTGATCGCTGCCATGTAGGCGCTCCCGAGCAGGCCGTTTCGCTTCACGAGCACGGCCATCTGGCCGCGATAGCCCCCCGCCCCGTCCGGCACCCAGCCCAGGTGGAGTACTCCGTGCATGGTGCGGTTGGCGATCTCGGCGGCCCACTCGTCCTCGAGCATGTAGAGGGGGCTGAATGGCAGGCCGCTGAACTCGGGGCCGGACCCGGCTTCTCGTAGATCCGCCGGCAGTTGGTCGCGGAGCGTTGGAACACGCGAGCCGATCCCGGTGCTGTCGCCGTCCCAGCCGAGCAGCTCGCCGATCTTCCATCGGATCGCAAAAAGAGCGCGGACTGCGCCCGATCCGCTCTCCGACGGATCGGCCGCGGCGAACCCCTCAACCAGGAGAGAAAAGTCGTCAGGGCCACCGGGCGTTGGCAGGGCCCAGACGTCCTCCACCTCGAAGTCCGGCGTCAACTCGTGGATTCGCCAGGTCCGCGAGGTGTGGGCACTGTCCGGAAGCCTCATCGTCACGGTCCTACGGTAACATACATACATGCACGTAAGTACCGAGAGACCGACCCAGGCGGAGCGGAGCGCGCGGTCACGGAGCGCACTGCTCGAGGCGGCCGCGCGGGGCCTCTCCCGCTACGGCTACGGCCACCTCCGGCTCGAGGAGGTCGCCCGCGAGGCCGGCTACACGCGCGGCGCCCTCTACCACCAGTTCAAGGACAAGCAGGAGCTCGCGCTGGCCGTGATCGACTGGGTCAACGAGAACTGGATGCGCGAGGTTGGCGAGCCCGCCGGCCAGGAGTCCGATCCCGTCTCCGAGCTGATCGCCCTGGCGCGCGGACATGCTGTCTTCTGCCGGCGCGACATCGCCCGCGTCGTCATGGCCCTGAGAGTCGAGTTCACCGGCCACGACCATCCGGTCGGCCGCGAGATCGAACGGATCACCGACGGGGCGCTCAAGCGCATCGCCCGCCTGATCACCGCCGGCCGAAGGGACGGCTCGATCCCCCCCGGCCCGCCCGCGAGGGTCACGGCGCTGGCGTTCTTCGGGGCGCTCGAGGGCGCCGTCATAGCGCTGGCCGGGCAGGCGCCGCATGACGAGCTGCTCGCGGTCCGGGCGACCGCGGGCGTGCTCGGGCTGAGCTAGGCGACCGGAGCCACGCCGTACGGGCGGATCACCTCAATCGGGCCGCCGAGCCGCCGGCAGAGCCCGACACCCTCGGTCAGGTGGATCGTCTGCCCGAGGGGGTGGGTGTGCCAAGCGGTGCACGCACCCGGGGTGAAGTGAACGCTGGCAGCGCTCATCCGCGATTGTCGGCGGGTGTGGCGATCGTGTCGATGAATACGGTGCCGGTGAACCAGCCGCTCGGGCCGGGCGATGTGTCGAGCGAGTTTCTTGTGATCTGCATACGGCGTCAGCCTCCCTGGGCCGGCTCGCCTCGGCCCCGGCGGGCGCGAAGACGCTCACTCGGGCCCGGGCTCTCGGACTTCTGCTTGATGTACTGCTGCGCGACTGAGGCCAGCAGCGCCACGAAGACGCCGAGCCCCGTGAGGATGTAGATGATCGTGAAGACCTGGGTCCCGGCGCTGGTCGGATGGAGGTCTCCATAGCCGACGGTGGTCAGCGTCACGACCGAGAAGTAGAGGGCCTGGATGATCGTCCAGTCCTCTGTGCGCCAGTAGAAGATCGTCCCGGTGAGCACGAGGGCACCGGCGACGACCGGCAGCGCCTTGGTCTCGGGATCGCGCCAGACGGCGGCAATGGCACGCCAGAGTCCGCGGAATGCCAGGACGAGGGAAAGCACATGCTCGGTCTTCGCCATGACCGCGCTCTCTCCTGGCCGCCGCGGGGCATAGCATTGACCAGAAGCGTCAACCACGCTTAACGGCCGGGCCGAGAGCGGCCCGAGTGAGGAGGAGTGATGGCTGATCAAATGACTGCGGCCGACGTGCGCGCCGCGACCGGGGGATGGTGGTTGCTCTTGCTGATCGGCGTGCTCAGCATCGCTGCTGGTGTGACGATCCTGATCAAACCGGGCGACAGCCTTGCGACCCTGGCCGTGATCGCCGGGATCTTTCTGCTCGTCGACGGAATCCTCGAGCTGGCGGCCTCCCTCGTGCACGGCACTCAAAGCCGCGGGATGATCGCGGTGCTTGGCGCACTCACCGCAATCGTCGGCGTGCTGCTCATCCGCCACCCGATCCAGGGGATCGCCGCGATCGCCCTGCTGATCGGGATCTGGCTGATCGCGGTCGGCGTAATTCGCATCGTCGCCGCCTTCGAGCTGGACGACCATCGCGGCTGGAGCATCTTCGCCGGAGCGGTGGAGCTGATCGCCGGCATCGTGATCGTCTCCGACCCGAACATCGGCTTCGCGACTCTCGCGCTGCTCGCCGGGATCGCATTCATCGTCAACGGCATGGGCATGTTCGCGGTGGGCTGGACGCTGCATACGCTCCGGCGAGGGGTGGCGGCGCCGTAGGGACACCCAGGCGGCGCGGTTGGCCTGGCCGTCGCGCCGCGCCTTGCGGCCCGCCCACGTGTTCCTTTGGTTGGGGGTTCAATCTGCAGCTCGTCAAAGGACATGACAACGAATACGTGAAGGTGCTCGACGCCGACCCAGGGCTCCTGGCGGCGGTGCCGGAGGGGCACAGGCGTCGTGCCCATGATCGACTGCTCGCCCGCTCGGCGGCGGCGGACCGCGGCGAATGGCGCCATGACGAGCTCCTCGACGAGCCCTCATCGGTGGCCGTTCTGATCCTCGAGGGATTGCTGACCCGCAACGTCGAGATCGCCGGAACTCGCTCCCGGGAAATCCTCGGCGAGGGCGACCTGATCCGGCCTTGGGATGACGACTCAGCCTCGAGCCCCCTGCACTCCGTGACCTCGTGGACCGTGCTCGAGCCGGCGAGGTTCGCTCTGCTCGACGATCGATTCTGGCTGCTGGCGGGACGCTGGCCCGAGCTCGGCGCCGAGATCCTGCACCGGGTGCTGCGCAGATCTCGCTGGCTCGCCGTGCTTCTCGCGATCGCCAATCTCCGAGGCGTCGAGGAAAAGGTCCTGCTGTTCCTCTGGCACGTGGCGGGGAACTGGGGAAAGGTGACGAGCGCGGGCACGCTGGTTCCATTCGGGCTGACCCACGAGGTGATCGCGGACCTGATCGGCGCCAGACGCCCGTCCGTGACGACGGCGCTCGCCCAGATGGAGCGTGAGGGGAAGCTGGAGCGCCTCGACGACGGCTGGCTGCTGCGCGCCGAGCCGCCCACCTCGGGCGCCTGACCTCGGCGCCAAGCCCACCGAGGTATGTCAGCAAGCTGACACCGGCTCCTTGGCGATCGCGTCAAGCCTCATCGCTCGGTGTTCATAGGGGTGGAACCGAGTGAAGGAGTGGTATGCGTAACCGCAAGTATCTGATCGGCGCCTTGATGGGCGTGATCGGGGCGTTGGCCTTCTCTGGCGTCGCCTCGGCAGCTCCCATCTCGCAGTCACTGGAGACCACGGTGACGCCGGCAAAGCAGGACAAGAAGGTGTTCGGCGGCGCCTCGCTGCACAACATCATCAGCACGACCGTCGACAATTTCGCGGCGTCTCAGTCGCCGAAGACGACGACGTTCACGATCGACCCGAACGTCAAGTTCGTCAACGGCAACATTCCCGTTTGCCCGCTGACAGCGATCCAGGGCAAGTTCACCGCCCAGGCGCAGGCTGCCTGTCCGCAGAGCATCACGGGTCAGGGGACCGTCCAGGTCAACGGCGGCGCGATTGGCGGCACGGTGACGTTCTTCAGCGGTGGGCCCAGCACGATCTACGTGCAGACCGACATCGGACCCAACGCGACGAGCCTCACCATCATCGGCACGATCACGGGCAAGATCCTGACGTTCAGCAACATCCCGAACACGCCCGGCCTGATCCTGACCAAGTTCGACACGACGTTCAACAAGATCAAGACCGGTAAGCAGACCGTCAAGGTCAAGGTCAAGGGCAAGACGAAGAAGAAGAAGCGGCCCACCTTCTACTTCATGGCGCGCTGCAAGAAGGGCAAGTGGAAGACAAGCGAGAGCACCAACTTCTACAGCGGCGAGACGCTTTCGGCGTCCGCAGTGCCTGAGAAGTGCAAGGCGAAGGGGTCGAAGAAAAAGAAGAAGCACAAGAAGTAGTAGTTCGCAGCACTCCTTGCCATCTGTCACGAAGAGGGCGGCCGAAGGGCCGCCCTCTTCAATTCCGAGGTCGGGCGATGTCGCGGCGCGCCTAATCGAGGACGCGACGAAATCCGAGCGTTCTGGCAACAGTGGCGAACGGTGCCCACTGGCGTTCCGCAGTGGGCCGGGGAGGACTCGAACCTCCGACCTACGGATTATGAGTCCGCTGCTCTGACCAGCTGAGCTACCGGCCCTACGGCTGGCGAGCGTACCGTCCGGGGTAGATTCGTTCCATGGCGAGGGAGCTGGAGGAGCGCGAGGAGACGACCTTCACATGGCCGCTGCTCGGCGCGCTCTACGGCTCGACCGTGATCGTCGCGGTGGTGGCGGTCCTCGAATCGCAGATCGGGCGCGGCTTCGAGGACGAGGTCGACGCGCCGGCGCGCACGCTGGTGGCGGCGCCGGTGATCCTCGGCGCGACCGTGGTGTTCGTCTCGAGCATGGTCGCTCTGATCCTTCCCGGCTATCGGCGGGCGGCCCTGCGGGTGGCGGAGATCGCCGGCTGGCTGATTCCCGCGTGGCTCGTCATGGGCGCGATGGTGCTGGGGGCGATCTCCTTCGCCCTCCACCACGCCGACTGACGTCAGTCGGGAAAGGCCTCGAGGGACTCGGTCACGGATGAAGGCTCGGCGACGTCCTCGGCCGCGGCCTGAGCGCCCTCGGTGAACGCGCTGGCCGCCGCGACCACCGTGGCGGCTTCGCCGGTGTTGATCCGGCCAGAGTCGACGCGGTTGGCAAGGAACACCTCGATCTTCCTGGCGAGGTCGGCGAGCCGGTTCTGACCGACGACCAGTGCCGCGCCCTTCAGCCCATGAGCCTCGACGCGGAGCTCCTCGATGCGAGCCGAGTCATTCTCGCCCGAGGTGGCGAGCGTCTCGACCCCGCCGATGATCGTCGGCGTGCGGCGTTCGGCCTCCGCCGCCAGCATCCTGAGTAGGTCGGGGTCCCCCACGAGCGTTAGTTCTACTCGCTCGCGGGCGGGAGCGGCGCAGGAACCGGCTATCCGGCCACCTTCTGGACCGCTGCTTCCAGCTCCTGCACGCTGAATGGGCCCTGCAGGACTGTGCTCACGTTGCCGCTCCGGTCGATCACGTACGCCCATGGCTCGGTGTCCTGATGAAAGGCGACCATCTGCGGCCGAGGGCCGTCGTTGATCTGGTTGTTGTTGTAGATCTCCTGGTGGATGAAGGCGACTTTGTCGCCGAACTGCTGCTTGACCTGCTCGGCAATGTCGGTGACCGGGCCGCATACTCGGCTCTGACAGAGCGCGGGGGTCGCAAAGAGGAGGACCGCGGGCTTCTTGCCGAGCACGTTGGCGAGGTCGTCGCTGTGCATGTCATCGGGGGGAACGCGGGTGTCGATCTGGGAGATGTCCGAGACCTGACCGGCGGTCGGAGTGTGGACGACCGGCGTCCGCTGTCCGACGCGCGGCATCGGATAGTCGCCCACCGGATGCTGGGAGGGCATCAGGCTGTACTGGTAGGAATCGCCGCTCTTGATCAGAGCGGCCAGTGCCCACGTACCTGGCCTATCGAATGGGACCTCCGATACGTAGGCGACTTGAGCCGCGCTCGGGTCGTCGGCAGTGGTCTTGGCCCGGAAGGAAGGCTCGGTGGTGAGGTCCTCGATCCGCGCCGGGAAGGGGCCGACCGCCGGGCCGTCCACCCCTCCACCCGGTGCCGCGTAGACGGCGACGGAAGCGTCGGTGATCTGGTCACGGCCGGCCGTGAAGACGCCGAAGGGGAACCGGTTGGTGCCGAGGTGGAAGTAGCCGGCGGCCGGCGAGGCCACCGGGCCCTGGCCGCCCTTCGCCTCGAGCAGGATCTGACGGAGGGTCTTGCCGTTCGCCGAGGGGAACTCCGAGGCTGCCGGGGCGGGCTTGCTCCGGCTGCCGGTGCCGTTGTCCGAGCCGCCGCAGCCGGCGACCAGCGCGACTGCGAGCAGGGCGGCGGCGATGGCGAGGGGCTTTCGGGGCACGGGCGGCATCGTAGTTGGGCCACCGATAGGGTGGCGCGCGCGGTTTGCGATTACCTAAGGGCGTTTCGCGAAGGAGGAGACGTTGGCGGAGAAGGCGGCGCTGATCACAGGCGGTTCGAGCGGCATCGGGTTGGCGATCGCCCGCCTGCTCGGCGAGGACGGCTACGGCCTGACCGTCTCGGCCCGGCGACCGGACAAGCTGGAGGCGGCGGCCGAGGACCTGCGCTCGGGCGGGCTGGACGTGCAGAGCGTCGCCGCCAACATGGCGGACGAGGAGAACCTGGCGGCCCTGGTCGCGTCTCACAAGGAGCGCTACGGGCGGCTGGACGTGCTGATCAACAACGCCGGGGTTGGGATCGGCGAGGCGATGGACGCGCTGACCACCAAGTACGTCGACATGCAGCTCGGCGTCAACCTGCGCGCCGTGATCCTGTTGACCCGCGAGTGCCTGCCGCTGCTGAAGGAGGCCGGCGCCGAGCACGGCAAGGCGCTGGTGGTGAACACGGCATCGATCTCGGGAAAGGCAGGTCAGCCATGGCTGAGCGTCTACTCGGCGACCAAGGCGGCGGTGATCGGCTTCTCGCAGGCGACGCAGAAGGAGATCGCGGGACAGGGGATTCAGGTGACGGCCTTCGCTCCCGCCTTCGTCGATACGCCGATGACCGAGTTCGCCAAGCAGCAGGTCGCGGCCGAGGCGATGATCCGGCCCGAGGACATCGCGGAGGCGGTGCGATTCCTGCTCGCCACCTCGCCGAACTGCATGGTCCCAGAGATCATGTTCCTGAGGCCCGGGGACACGATCGACACGCCGGACCTAGGCTGAGCTTTCGGGGCGGGCGGGCGTCCGCCAGATCCGCGCCCCCTTGCGCAGGCCGGCTCGGGCGCCAACCCACCAGGCGACCTGGCGAAGCAGGTCGTACCAGGCGTCCTCGATCCATCGCCGGCGGCCGTCGCCGCGCATTCGGGCTCGGAGAACGATGCCGAGGCCGCGCGCCGTGCGGCCGATCTCGCGGATCCGGGGCGGCTTGACCGGATCGCCGCCCATCGCCTCGAACTTGGCTCCGACCAGCCCGGCCCCGTAGGCCCACCCCAGCTGCTGGCGGAAGAAGCCGATCTGCGTGGAGCGGTTGCGATGTCGAGCGGTTGCGTTCTCGGCGTAGGCGAGGCGGCTGCCGCTTCGCTCCTGAAAGCGGAGCCCGAGCTCGACGTCCTGGGCGCGGGTCATCTGGGGGTCGAAGGGGCCGATCCGCTCCAGCACGTCGCGGCGGTAGGCGGCGTTGGCGGTGATCGGGTAGGCGGGGTTCGAGTTGAACGCGAAGCGCTGCCAGTTGCCGAGCAGGCGGGCCGCCTGGCGCTCGGCGGCTGTGGTCGGCGGGACGTGCTGAAGGTCGCCGCCGACGCTGCCGACCTCGGGGTCGACGAACGGGCGGACGAGCTCGGTGAGCCACTGGGGCTCGACCAGGCAGTCGGCGTCGACGAAGGCGAGGATCTCGCCCGTGCTCTCTGCGATGCCGCGGTTGCGGGCGTTCGAGACGCCGCGCTTCGGCTCGCGGAGGTAGCGGACCGGGCGGGTCCGGATCAGGCTGGACGTGCCGTCGGTCGAGCCGTTGTCCACGACGAGGATCTCGCGGCGCTCCACGGGGTAGTCGGTGGCGAGGATCGCGTCCAGGCAGCCGGCGATCGTGGGCTCCCCGTCGCGCACGGGGACGATCACGGATACGAATGGCTGGCCGGACGCCCGCGTCACGGGCGCAAGTTAGCCGCGGCTAGGCGTCGGCGCGCTGGAGCTCGCGCTCGGCACGCTCGAGCTCGGCGGACCAGGCCTCCGCGGAGTCGGGTTGCGCGTGCTCCTCGAAGGCGGCGGCGAGGACATCCTCGACGGGGAGGTTGGATGCCGCGTGCGCTTCGGCCTCCGCCAGCCGGCGGCGGGTGGCCTTCACTTCCTCGACCTCCTCCGCGAGCGGTCGCTCGGGAATCGGCTCGGCACCGGCCGCGCCCTCGCGGATCAGCGCCATCTCCAGATAGCTCTCCAGCGTGCGGACCTCGCGGCGGGAGGCGCGGCGCGGCTTGCGCTGGTTGGCGCCGGTGAAGGCGTCCCAGGCGCGGGCGAAGGTGCCGAAGTTGGTGCGGCCGCCGTTGCGGTGCGCCGCGAGCATCGGGCAGATGCCGCCGCGCTTGTCGACGTAGGCGCCGACGATGACGCGGTTCGAGCGGATGCCGCGGAGCATGGCCGCCTTGGTGCGGGCGGGCATCGCGTAGACGGAGTTGCGAAGCCGTTCGGCGTTGTTCCGGCGCTTGGCCATCGCCTCAAGGGATACCGGCAACGGCGTAGGGTCCGCGCAATGGGCCGCCCAGGGAGAAAGCTGCGCCTGCTCGTCGCCGCCTTCGGCGATCCCGGACACGCTTTTCCGGCGATCGCGCTCGCGCAGGAGCTCGCGCAGCGGGGTCACGACGTGCTCGTCGAGACGTGGGAGCGGTGGCGGGAGCCGGTCGAGGAGCTCGGGCTTGGGTTCACCGGCGCCCAGGAGTACACGGTCTATCCGCCCCCCGGCCCGGACACTCCGGATGGGCAGACGGCGGCGGCCGCGGCGCGGGCGCTGGCCAGGTTGATGGAGGGCTTCGAGCCGGACCTGGTGGTGAGCGACATCCTCACCCTGGCGCCGACACTGGCGGCGGAGGTGGCCGGCGTGCCCCATGCCACGCTGATTCCGCACGTCTATCCGGTGCAGCAGCCGGGGATGCCCCTCTACTCGCTCGGGCTGCGGCCGCCGCGGACTGCGGTCGGGCGGCTTGGCTGGCGGGCCACCGGGCCGCTGCTGGGGATGGGGCTGCGGCGGGGCCGGGACGAGCTCAACGAGACCAGGGCGCGGCTCGGGCTGCCGCCGATCGAGCGGTTTCACGGCGGGATCAGCGAGCTGCTGGCGATCGTGGCGACGTTCCCGCAGCTCGAGTACCCGCGGGAGTGGCCGGCGCATGTGCGGGTGACGGGGCCGCTCTTCTTCGAGCTGGCGGGGGACGAGGTGGCGATTCCGGATGGCGATGGGCCGCTGGTGCTGATCGCGCCGAGCACCTCGCAGGACCCCGAGTGCGAGCTGCTGCGGGTTGCGCTCGACGCGCTGGCGGATGAGCCGGTGCGGGTGCTGGCGACGACGAACCGGCACCGGCCCGAACGGCCCGTCGAGGCGCCGCCAAATGCGAGGGTGGTCGACTGGCTTCTCTACTCGCAGGCGATGCCCGCCGCCGACGTGGTGATCTGCCATGGCGGGCATGGGACGGTCGCGCGGGCGCTGGCCGCGGGCAAACCCCTGCTCATCTGCCCCTCGGTGGGCGACATGGGAGAGAACGCTGCGCGGGTCGCCTGGTCCGGGACGGGACTGTCGGTGCCGCGGCGCCTGCTGTCGCGCCGGGCGATCCGGCTGGCGACGCGGCGGCTGCTGCGCGAGGAGAGCTTTGGGGCGGCGGCGCGGTCGGTCGCGGAGTGGTCAAGCGCCCACAATGGAGCGACGATCTCTGCAGAGCTTGTCGAGTTGGCCGCCAGGAACGCGACGAGCCGGCTCTCGCCGGCTCTTGACTAGCGTCGCTTCAAGGCTCCGGGGGTCGGACTCGAACCGACATGCGGCACATTAACAGTGTGCTGGCCTACCTTTGGCCCACCCCGGACCGTAATCAGATGAGTCAGGGTTGGATCACGCTGCCTCCCCCAGATTACCTGTCTCCTGCATTCTCAGCGATCGCTTCGGCCCCTGGAAGTGAGACGTCACCCCACTCCACCTTGGCGTGGCAGTTGGCGCAGAGCAATACGCATTTCGCGGCTTCCTTTCGCAACTCCTCGATAGACCGCGTCAGGCCACGCATCGCGAGACCGAACTCCTTCTTGCTCGGATCGAGGTGGTGAAACTGCAGAGCACCTGCAAACTCGTCGTAGCCGCAGAGAACGCAGCGACCGCCGGCCTCCTCCACGAGCCTCAACTTCGCTCGACGACGCCAGCGAATGACTCCTTCCCGCCTGCACTTGAGACACCGATAACGGCCGCCGCGTTCAAGGGTGAACTCGGTGAGACCGTGATGCGAACACTCGAGCTCGACCTGCTTGAGGCCCCGTTCTCGCGCGCGGCGAGCCGCAACGCGTCGTCGCCCTGACGCCAACGGCCACTGACCGTATTTCTTCAACCAATACCGCACCGTAGAGACGCTTCGATCGAGTCGGCGCGCCATCTCCGTCAGAGTTGCCCCTTCCGCGACCAAGACCCGAAGCGTTTCCTCGCCGAGGCCACCACGGTTCGCCGCTCGCCCCTGGTTCACAGGGTTAAGACCATGCCTCTTGACGTGGTAGCTGACCGTCGACTTCTCCAGCCCCACCCGCTTGCCGATCTGCTCCAGCGAGAGACCCTCCGCCAGGTAGCTGCTCCAGTTCTTCCTTGTCCATTTGCAGCCATTTTCCAGCTGCCACCGGACGGGGCGAGCCGGAAATACCTGCAAATCAGCCACTTTTCGCGTGGGAGGCGCGCGGGAGTGTGCCGAGTTTGTAGAACCTGGCGGCTAGCTGACGATGCCCGCGTGGGCGATGCGGTCCGTGAGGGATGCTCGCTCGCCCGCCAGGCGCGTGCTGACCTCGTAGTCACCGGCCTTCTGCGCGGCCGCGATCCCGTCCTCCAGCCGCTGCTGCTCCAGCAGGTCCAGATTGAGCTGCATCGCTCCCTCCGAGGCCGGCTCATTCTCCGCCCTCATCACCAGCTCCGTGATCAGGGACGTGAGCGCCGCATCGTCCCTGGGCAGCCCCGCCATCGGATCCGCCAGATGCGCCCGCAGCCAGCCCAGTGCCGGCCGCCCCGAGGGCGAGAGATGCTCATCGGTGAGCCGGTCGATGAACCCCTGCCCCGCCCCGGGCTGCGCGATGCACATCGCCAGCAGCGCCCGCTCGCGCGTCTCGCGCGGCGTCAGCGAGACCGCGACCGGCTTCGGCGGCTTCGCCCCATTGCCGTCCCCCACCGGCGCAGCGCTGGCCTCCGGCGCCGATCGCACCCGCGCCAGGACCAAGCTCGCATCGGTGTCGAGCCGGTCCGCCACCTTCCGCACCAATTCGTCGAATCCGAGCGCCGTCTCCCCCATCGTCTTCAGGACCGGCCCGACCTCCTCCAGCACCCGCTCCCGCCCCGCGACCGAACCGAGATCCCCTCGGCCCAGCGCTACGTCGACCCGGAAGCTCGGCAGGTCGACCGCGTCGTCGACCAGCTTCATGAAGCGATCGACCGACCCCTCCTGCAGCATGTCCGCCGGGTCCTCGCCCTCCGGCATCGCCGCGACACGCAGCTCGAGGCTCTTGCCTCCCGCGACCTTCTGCGCCCGGATCATCGCATCCGCCCCGGCCCGATCGGCATCGAGTGCCAGCACGACCGACTCGGTCAGCCCCGCGAGCATCGTGATCTGCTCGGGGGTGATCGCCGTCCCCATGATCGCCACCGCCTCCTCCACCCCGGCCTGGTGAAGCGCCAGTACGTCGGTGTAGCCCTCGACCACGATCGCCCGCCGCGCCTTTGCGATCGGTCCGCGCGCCCGGTCGATCCCGTAGAGCGTGTGGCTCTTCCTATAGAGCTCGCCCTCGGGCGAGTTCATGTACTTGGGCTGAGAGTCCGGGCTCAGCGCTCGCGCCCCGAACCCCAGCACCCGCCCGCGCTGGTCGCGGATCGGGAAGGTGATCCGATTCCGGAAGCGGTCGTAGTGCCCACCCTGCCGCCCCTTCAGGATCAGTCCGGCGGCGAGCAGCTCATCGACCTTGAATCCGGCCCGCTGGCTGCCTGTCAGCACCTGATCCCAGGGACTTGGCGCCATCCCCACGCCGAACCGCCGCAGCACATCCTCGCTCAGCCCGCGATCCGCGAGATAGGCGCGCGCCTTCTCCGCCTTCGGCGCATCCCAGAGGTAGCGCTCGTAGTACTTCGACGTCCGCTCGAGCAGCTCCCACAGGCGAGCCTTCCGGCGCCGCCTCTCCTCCGCCTGCGGGTCCTCGTTCTCCCGCTCGAGCTCCACGCCGTATCGCTCCCCAAGCGACTCCACGGCGGCGGCGAAGTCCAGCCCCTCCTTCTCCTCGACGAACCGGAAGACGTCCCCGCTCGCCTCGCAGCCGAAGCAGTAGTAGAGCTTGTCCCGCGGATTGACCTTGAACGACGGGGTCCTCTCGTCATGGAAGGGACAGTTGCCCCAGTAGTCCTGCCCTCGCTGCTGGAGGTCGGTGTGCGCCGAGACGATCTCGACGATGTCCGACGCCTCCTTGACCCGATCGACGCTGTCGCGCGTGAACCTCGCCATCCACCCAATCTACTTCCGAGCCACCAGCCGCTCGTAGGTGCTGAGACAGAAACGGTCGGTCATTCCGGCGATGTAGTCCGTCACGCGCTGCACCGGACCGGCATCCGGGTCGGTCGCCGGCACCTCATCGAGATGCGCGAGGTAGTGGTCGAACAGCGTCCGCAGCGCGACCCTCGCCCGCTCCTGCTCCGCACGAGCCTCCGGACCCAGGTACACGCGCTCGAACATGAACTTCCGCAGCCGCAGCATCGCGCCTCCCACCTCGTCGCTCTGCGCGATGTCCCCCTCCGCCCGGGAGCGCTCGACCATGTCCTGGACGAGCAGGTCGATCCGGCGCGCACCCGTCTCGCCGAGCAGCTCGATCTCCTCGCCCGGCAGGTCGTCCTCCGAGATGATCCCCGCGCGCAGCGCGTCGTCGATGTCGTGGTTGATGTAAGCGACCCGATCGACGATCCGCACCACCCGCCCCTCCAGCGTCGCGGGCTTGCGGGACCCCGTGTGATTGAGGATGCCGTCCCTGACCTGCTCGGTCAGGTTCAGCCCCCGGCCGTCCCGCGCGAGCACCTCGACCACCCGCAGCGAATGCTCGTTGTGGCGGAAGCGCATCCCGTGCTCCTGGAGCGCCTCGTCCAGCGCCTCCTCGCCGATGTGCCCGAAGGGCGGATGCCCCAGGTCATGCCCCAGCCCGATCGCCTCGGTCAGGTCCTCGTTCAGCCCCAGCGCACGCGCCACCGTCCGCGAGATGAAGCAGGCCTCGAGCGTGTGGGTGAGCCTGGTCCGGTAGTGGTCGCCCTCCGGCGCCACGAAGACCTGCGTCTTGTGCTTGAGCCGCCGGAACGCCTTCGAGTGGACGATCCGGTCGCGGTCGCGCTGGAACGGCGTGCGAACGGGACTGTCCTCCTCGGCCTCCCGCCGCTGAGCCGGATAGGAGGGCGTCGCGCTCTCCCAGAGGTACTCGGACTCCCAGGAGCGAACCCTCTCCTCCAGCGTCGCGGTGTGCGTGGTCATGCGCTCGATGTTCGCACCCGGCCCGGCACCACCGCCGCGCTGCGAGGCCGAAAGATTCGAATTAGGCTCCGGTTCATGGCAGAGACGGCACTGATCACCGGCGCCTCCGCGGGCATCGGCGAGGAGTTCGCCAGGCAGCTCGCGGCCCGTGGCTACGACCTGATCCTGGTCGCCCGCCGCAAGGACCGCCTCGAGAAGCTCGCCGAGCAGCTCCCCACCACGGCACACGTGATCGAGTGCGATCTCGGCTCCGAGGCCGCGAAGCTCCCGGGCAAGGTCGCCAAGCTCGGCGTCGACGTGGACCTGCTCGTCAACAATGCGGGCTTCGGCCTGCGAGGCCGCATCCTCGAGCTCGACCCCGAGCGCGAGGCCGAGATGGTCCGTGTCAACTGCGAGGCCGTCGTCGTCCTCACCCACGCCTTCATCCCGTCGATGGTCGAGCGCGGACGCGGCGGCGTGATCACCGTCGCCTCCACCGCCGGCATGCAGCCGCTCCCCTACGAAACCACCTACGGCGCCAGCAAGGCCTTCGCGATCTCCTTCATGGAGGCCCTCTCGATGGAGCTGAAGGACACCGGCGTCAAGTGCCTGGTCGTCAACCCGGGTCCCGTGAAGACCGAATGGCAGTCGGTCGCCGGCTACGACGAGAACACCCGGCTCATGCCCGGCATGATCAGCGCGGAGCAATGCGCAGCCGATGCGCTCCAGGCCTACGATCGCGGCAAGCGCTCGATGATCCCCGGCCGTCTGTTCCCCTGGGTCATGCGCGGAACCGTTGCGCCGAAGCCGATCAAGCTTCGCGTCACCGAGCGGATCTACCGCCCGGACTAGGCCGCGGCGCGCAGGTGCACATGCGCGTGGTGCTCGAGCGTCTCGGTGATCGCCCGGTCCGCCTGTGCGGTCACCCGCGGATCCGCCGCGGGAGCCTCGGCCAGCGGCCGCGCCAGCGCGTCGACCATGAACCGGTGCGCCTCCTCGCTGAAGGGAAAGCCGCCGCCCTCGCAGCTCGAGCACACCACGCCGCCGGCCGAGCCGGAGAAGGCCGCCAGGTGGTCCGCCTCCCCACAGCTCGCGCAGCTCGCCAGCTCGGGTGAGAACCCCGCGGCGAGCGCCAGCTTGAGCCGGAAGGCGAGCGCCGCGCCCGGGGCGCTGGCCGCCGGGGCGTCCGCATCGAGCAGGCCCAGGTAATTGCAGAGCAGGTGGTAGGCGGCCTCGTTCGGCTCGCCGGAGTCCAGCAGCCGCAGCACGGCGTCGCAGGCTCGCCCGGCCGCCCCGAGAGCCGGCCCGTTGGAGCGCAGCCCGCCATACCCGTCGACCGTCGAGGCACCGGTCACCGTGAAGAGCTCCCCCCGCCCCTCATAGAGGACGAGGTTCAGCCGGAAGAACGGCTCGAGCCGCCCCCCGAACCGCGACTTCGGCCGCCGCGATCCCTTGGCGATCGCCCCGATGCGCCCGCGGGTCGCGGAGTAGAGGTGGACGATGCGGTCGGCCTCGCCGTAGCGGATGCTGCGCAGCACGACGGCCTCGGTCTTGAAGTTCCCGGGCATCCACCAAAGCTGCCGCAGCACCCGGACGGATCAGGCCGCCTGGCGAACCGCGTCCCTGATCGCGGCCGCGGTGACGGTCGCTGCCGCCGCGCCGATCTGGAAGGGCGCGAACTGGTCCGGCTCGCCCCTTCCCGAGGCGAGGCAGAAGACCACGTCGCCGTCGACCGGGGTGAAGACCGGATCCACCGCCCGGCCCAGCCCCGCAGTTGCGGCCCTCGCGACGATCGAGCACTGCCGCTTGTCGAGCGCAGCGTCGGTGCAGACGCAGACCGGGGTCGAATTGCCCTCCGGGACCCGGAACTCCGGCGGCCGGTCCATCGCGGCGATCAGCTCGGCACCGCGCACCGGCTCGTCCTCCTCCCCGCGCGGGCCCGCCAGAACCGAGCCGTCCTCGTCGATCACATCGCCCACCGCGTTGACCGTGGCGACCGCCGCCACGGTGTGACCGGTACCCGTGACCAGCGCGGCGTAGCCGACGCCGCCCGGCCGCGATCGCTCCCGCCCCAGCAGCTTGCCGACCGTGGCTCCCGTCCCCGCCCCGACGGCGCCCCGCTCCGGCACTCCGGCGCTGGCGGCCTCACAGGCCGCATATCCCTGCTCCGCCCCCGGACGCGCCTTTCCCTCGCCCGACGGGAGGTCGTAGATCACCGCGGAGGGGACGAGTGGCACCCGGCCGTAGGGCGTGAAGTAGCCGCGATCGTGGTCCTCGAGCCAGCGGACCACGCCGTCGGCCGCCGCGAGCCCGAACGCGCTGCCGCCGGTGATCAGGATCGCGTTCGCCTCCTGCGCGTTCGCGAGCGGCCGCAGGGTGTCGGTCTCACGGGTCCCGGGCCCGCCGCCGTGCACGCAGACCCCGCCGGGCGTCTCCGGCGGCGGGATCACCACCGTGCAACCGGTGCCACCCACCGGGTCCGACCAATGCCCGACGGCGAAGCCCTCCGGCAGGGGCGGCGGCTCGCTCACCTCGCCCCCGCCTTTCGCGCCGGGCGCTTCGCCTTTCTCCTGGGGCGGCGACGCAGCCGCTCCTGACATGCCGGGCAGAAGTAGGTCGACCTTCCCGTGACGACGATCCGCTGGATCACGCCATCGCCGCGGGGGCAGTCCTCTCCCTCCCGGGTGTGGACCAGGAACTCCTCCTGCATCGAGCCGGTCTCGCCCCGCGAGTCCAGGTAGTCGTCGATGCTCGCCCCGCCGTGCTCGAGCCCGGTCTCCAGCGCCGCCACGATCCCGTCGACCAGGCGCTGGGCATGCTCGAGCTTCATCGAGCCGGCGGGAGAGAGCGGATGCAGGCGGGCTCGCCAGAGCGCCTCATCGGCGTAGATGTTCCCGATCCCGGCCACCCGGGATTGGGTGAGCAGGAAGGACTTGAGCGGCGCCGTGCGGTCCCTGGCCAGCTCGAGCAATCTCTCGGCGGTGAGCTCTCCCGAGAGCGGCTCGACACCGAGGCGCGCGGCGAAGAAGTCATCGAGCTGATCCCCCGCGTCGAGGATCACCGCCTGACCGAAGCGGCGCACGTCCGTGAAGAGCAGCGTCCTGCCGTCGTCGAGCTCGAAGCGAGCCCGCACGTGGCTCGGCTCCGGAGCCGGTTCGTACAGCCGCTGGCCGCCGAGCCGATCGTTCTTCATCAGATCCGCGGTCTCCCCCACCTCGGAATCGCGCAACAGCAGGTTCCCGGTCATCCGCAGGTGCATCGCCAGCGTGCGGCCGCCCTCAAGGCCGACCAGCAGGTACTTGCCGCGCCGCGCGACGGCGGTCACCTCCCGGCCCTTGACCGCCCGCTCCAGCGAGCGCGGCGGCTCGGGTCGAGTGAGCCGCTCGTCGAGGACGGTCACCGCCACTATCCGCTTTCCGACCAGCTCGGGCTCGAGCTGGCGACGCACCGTCTCCACCTCGGGCAACTCGGGCATGAGGACGATGCTAATGAGCCGAGTGCGCCCTTGGGTGAGCCTTGAAGTAGGCCTCCTTGAGCTCCTCACCGGAGAGGTGCGTGTAGAGCTGGGTGGTCGAGAGGTCGGCGTGGCCGAGCATCTCCTGGACGGAGCGCAGGTCGCAGCCGCCGGAGAGCAGATGGGTCGCGAACGAGTGCCGCAGGGTGTGCGGGCTCATCCGGTCGCCGAGGCCCGCGGACTCGGCGTGCCGCAGCACGATCTTGTAGAGGCCCTGACGGGTCAGTGGCCCGCCTCTGAAGTTGAGAAACAGCTTCCGCTCGTCGTGCGAGCGGACCATCTTGGGCCTGCCCGTCCGCAGGTAGACCCTGATCGCGGCCAGAGCCCTACCCCCCACCGGGACGAGTCGCTCCTTGGAGCCCTTGCCCCTGGCGCGAACGATCCCGTGATCGAGATCGACGTCGGAGATCTCCAGCGAGATCGTCTCCGAAGCCCGCAGCCCCGATGCGTACATCAGCTCCAGAAGCGCCCTGTCCCGCAGAGTCGCGGGATCGTCGCCCCGGGGCTGAGCCAGGAGGCGCTGCACCTCGGCGTAGCCGAGAACCTCCGGCAGCTTCCTGCCCCGCCGCGGCGTCTCCAGGCGCGCCGCCGGATCGTCCTCGACGGCCTCCTCGCGCCGCAGGTGCCGGTAGAAGGAGCGCAGGCAGGCCGCCTTGCGGTGGACGGTCGCCGTCGAGCAGGGCGCCCGTCCGTTTCCGTCGCCCTGCGCAAGATCGGCCAGGAAGTCTGAGAGGTCGGCCGGCCCCGCCGTGGTCGCCTCCCGGTCGCGCTCGGCCAGGAAGCGGCCGAACTGGAGCAGGTCCGTGCGGTACGCCGCGAGCGTGTTGCGGGAGAGACCCCGCTCGAACTCGAGGTGCGCGAGGAAGTCGAGCACGAGCGCCTCGTAGCGCTCGGAGGGCTGGTCACGCGAGGGTGCTCCGCCAGGAGCAACCCGTTTTGTGCTGGCGGGCGCGATCGTGGCCATTACCGACTACTTCCGCGGCCGGCCCCGGGTACCTCCTAGACGAGCTCCCTCAGCATCATCAAGCCGATCAGGGACTTCGCGTCCTCGCAGCGCTCGATGGCGGCGTCGAGCTCCCCAAGCGGGATCTCGACCACCTCGATGCGCTCCCCGGGCTCCCGCTCGCCGGGCACGTCGTAGAGCTCCGTCGCGAGGAAGAGCCAGACGCGCTCGTTCGCGAAGCCGGGGCTCGTGTAGAAGCTCTTCAACTCGCGCCAGTCCCCCGCAGCCTTGCCGATCTCCTCCGCGAGCTCGCGCTGGGCGCACTCAAGCGGAGTCTCCCCGGGGACGTCGAGCTTTCCGGCAGGGAGCTCGAGCAGCGCGGGCTCCTCGACGGCCTCCCGCGGCTGTTCGACCATGTAGAGGACCCGCCCGTCATGAGGAATTACGCAGACGGCTCCGGGGTGAACCACGACCTGCCTGGTCGCCCTGCTGCCGTCCTCGTATTGGAAGGTCTCCATCCGCACCGATGCGATCGGCCCGCGGTGAACGAGCTTGCTGCCCACCTTCCTGAGGCGCTCGTCACTCATCTGAGGCTCTCGGTCAGCGCGGCGGCTGCCAGGGCGTCGCCGGCGGCAAGCGCCGCCGCGAAGAAGAGTCGGTCGTCGGCGAGCTCCCGGCCCATGTGCGTCGCGGACAGGCCGCTAGCCCCGTATTCGTCGACCGGCGCCTCGCGGACGAGGATCTCGTGCCTGTCCGCGCACGCGTCCCGCAGCTGGTCGAGCGGCCCGTCGTCGGCGGGCGCCGGTACCCGTACCTCGCCGAGCAGCATCCGGAGGACCGTCGCTGTGTGGTGGCTCAGGCCGCGATGCCGTGGCCTGAGGTCGGCGCTCGACATCCTCGGCGCGACCAGCGTCTCGAGGCCCAGGATCAGCGAGGCGTGCGCCGTATCGAGCGCCGCCATCCCCCCGTGGCCGAGGGCAGATCCCGAACCCGCGATCCCGGGACCAGGGCCGGCGATCGCCGCGTCCCAGCCCAGCGACCCGCCGGCCGCCTGCAGCGCACCGATCACGGTGAGCGCCTCGATCTCCCCACCGTACGCCGGCCCCGCCGTGACGTGCTCGCGGATCAGCCCGTGCCGGCGAAGCTCGCCGACGTCCTCGGAGAGCGAGCCGGGCAGCGCGCCTCCCCAGGTCTGGATGTAGCCGACCCGCAGGTCCCGGCCATCGCGGTGCGCCGCCCAGGCGGCGGGCGCGAGCTGGCCGTGCAGTGAGAGCACCAGGACGGGAATTCGCCGGTCGACCTCGCCGTCCGATCTGGCCTCGACCGGCTCCACCGGGTGCTGCAGCGACGTGTAGTTGAGCTTCATCGCGGCCGCCTCGTCCGCCCCCTCTCCATCGAGTCCCCGTGTCAGGTTGACGTGTACGACGTCGAATCCGCCCGAGCCGAGGCCCAGGTCGGCTGCCTCCGTGTTGACGACCACCTCATCCCCCTCGAGCACCTCGCCGACGAGCCCCCCGTCGGCCCACGCCCGCCTCTCCTCAGAGCCCACTCGCACCCTGAGCGGGTCGGCCCGGGTGACCACTCCCCTACGAAGCTTCAGCATTCCCAGCGATCTCGATCGCCGCTTCGCACACCTTCAGCATCTCCACGATCGCCGCCTCCGTAACCAGCTCGTCGGGTGTGTGGTTCGCCTCGGTCCCGTTGGCGAGCAGCACCGCCTCGTAGCCGGAGGCGACCAGCGCGTTCGCGTCGCTGCCGCCGCCCGTCGCGACCAGCTCGGGCTCGTGTCCGCTCCGCCGCAAGGCCTCCGCACCGATCCCCACCGCCTCGGACTTCGGGTCGAGCCGGTATCCGCGGAACATCTCGATCACCTGCGCGTCGACGTCGCACCCCTGCTCGCCCGCGGCCCAGGTGCACGCGTCGACCATCTCGCCGATCGTCGCCGCTGCGCGCTCTCCGTCGACGCTGCGCGCCTCGCCGAGAATGCGGCAGTGCCCCGCGACGACGTTGGAGGCGGTGCCGCCCTCGATGATGCCGACGTTCGCCGTGGTCTCGTCGTCGAGGCGCCCGAGCTTCATCCCGGCGACCGCTGCGGCGGCGGCCGCGATAGCGCTGCGCCCGTCTTCGGGATTGATGCCCGCGTGCGCCTCATGGCCGGTGAAGTCGGCGACCAGCCTCTTGTAGGTGGGGGCCGCCACGATCACCTCACCGATCGGGGTGGCGTGGTCCAGGACGAAGCCGAAGGGTGCGCGCAGCGACGAGATGTCGAGCTCCTTGGCACCCCGCAGCCCATCCTCCTCGGCCACCGTGAAGACCAGCTCCAGTCCGAGCGCTCCGGGATCGCCCACGTGTCGCGCCGCCATCTCCATGAGCACGGTCACCGCGGCCTTGTTGTCGGCTCCGAGGATCGTGTCGCCGCGGGTGCGAAACACGCCGTTCTCGCGCGCAACCTCGATCGGGCCCTCGTGCGGGACCGTGTCGAGGTGGGCGAAGAACGACAGCCATCCATCGCTGCGGCCGGGGATGCGGGCGATCAGGTTCCCGGCCCCGGCCTGGGCGGGCCCCGCCGCCGAGTCCTCGCCGACGTCCACGCCGAGCTCCCCCAGCTCCTCCAGCACGGCGTCGGCCACCTCCCGCTCCCGGCCTGTCGGGCTGGCGATCTCGCAGAGCCGAACGAACCGGTCGAGCATTCGCTGATCCTCCGCAGTCACAGCGCGACAGGCTATTTAGCTCAGCCCCTCGCCGCCACCGCGTTGATAGAAGACCCGCATGGCCCGGCGACCCGCCCAGGTGGAGCACCGCTCCTCCCAAACCTCGGGCGGCCCATCGAGCGCCACGGAGGGCCGCCTCGACGTGATCATCGCCATCGCTCTCGGTCTCGCCGCGATCGTCACCGCCGGCGCCGTCTACCTCAACGAGCACCAGGAGCACAAGGCGAACCTGGACTTCCATCAGGCGACCCACCGGCTCCTGGACGCCACCGCCGCCGGGATCCGCACGCCCGCCGGGCGGGCGCTCGAGCGGACCTCGGAGCATGAGGTCCTGGCCGCCGAGGACCATCAGGACAAGGCCGCCAGCTACACCCTGGCCGAGGTCATCCTCGCGACCTCGCTGTTCCTCTTCGGCGTCGCCGGGATCAGCTCGCGATGGCGGATCAAGATCGGCGCGCTCTCGGTCGCGACCGGCGTCTTCCTGGTCGCGATCGTCGTCCTGGCGACGGTCTAGAGATCTAGCCCGAGCGGCGGACGCTGACGTCCTCGGAGTCCTCGGCGGCGGCCTCCGCCTCCGCGGCGGGCTCCGGGGTCGCCGGGCGCTCCAACGCCCGCTTCGCCGCGGCGCCCACGAAGTCGCGGAAGAGCGGCTCCGGACGGGTCGGGCGCGAGTTGAACTCGGGATGGAATTGCGAAGCCACGAAGAAGGGATGGTCCGGCAGCTCGATCACCTCAACCAAGCGGTCGTCCGGGGAGGTCCCGCTGGCGACCAGGCCCTCGTCCTCGAGCCGGCGACGCAGCATGTTGTTGACCTCATAGCGGTGGCGGTGGCGCTTGTAGATCACGGCCTCGCCGAAGATCTCACGCGCCTGCGTGCCCTCGTGGAGCTTCACCGGGTCGGCGCCGAGCCGCATCGTGCCGCCGAGGTCGGAGACCTCCTTCTGCTCCGGCAGCAGGTCGACGACCGGGAACGGCGTCTCGGGATCGAACTCCGCGGAATTGGCGCCGTCCATCCCGCAGACGTGCCGTGCGAACTCCACCACCGCGATCTGCATGCCGAGGCAGATTCCCAGGTAGGGAATCCCCTTCTCGCGGGCGATCCGCGCCGCCTCGACCTTGCCCTCTATCCCGCGCTCGCCGAAGCCGCCTGGGATCAGGATCCCGTCCACGTCCTCGAGCTGGGTGTCCTCGATGTCCTCGGCCGAGACCAGGGCCGTCTCGACCTCCACGCCGTGCTCCCACCCGCCGTGGGTGAGCGCCTCGATCACGGACTTGTAGGCGTCCTCGAGCTGGACGTACTTGCCCACGAGCGCGATCTTGACCTTGCGCTCGCGAGAGGCGTCGGCGCGCTTGATCAGCTGCTCCCATTCGGAGAGGTCCGGCGCCTCGGACTCGATCCCGAAGTGGTCGAGGATCAGGTCGTCCGCGCCCTCTGCGCTGAGGACCAGCGGCACCTTGTAGACGTTGTCGACGTCGCGCGCCGAGATCACGGCGTCCTCCGGAAGGCTGGCGAAGAGAGCGATCTTCTTGCGGATGTCCCGGTCGAGGCCCTGCTCGGAGCGGCAGAGCAGCGCGTGCGGCTGGATCCCGATCCTGCGCAGCTCGTTGACCGAGTGCTGTGTCGGCTTCGTCTTCATCTCGCCCGCGTGGCCCACGTAGGGCACCAGGGTCAAGTGGAGGAACATGCAGCGCTTCGGGCCGAGGTCGGTGTAGAGCTGGCGGATCGCCTCGAGGAACGGCAGGGACTCGATGTCGCCCACCGTCCCGCCGATCTCGGTGATCACGAAGTCGACGGCCTGCGACTCGGCCACGATCAGGATCCGGTTCTTGATCTCGTCGGTGATGTGGGGAATCACCTGGACGGTGGCCCCGAGGTAGTCGCCGCGGCGCTCCCGCCGGATCACCGAGTTGTAGACGCCGCCGGCCGTGAAGTTGGAGGCCCGGGAGGTGTTCTCGTCGGTGAAGCGCTCGTAGTGGCCGAGGTCGAGATCGGTCTCGGCGCCGTCCTCGGTGACGAAGACCTCGCCGTGCTGGAAGGGGCTCATCGTCCCCGGGTCCACGTTGATGTAGGGATCGAGCTTCTGAAGCTGAACGCGTAAGCCGCGGGAGACGAGAAGACGACCGAGCGAGGCGGAGGCGATCCCCTTACCGAGGGACGAGACGACACCGCCGGTCACGAAGAGAAATCGGGTGTCGCTGGGCTTCGGTTGGCTCAATTCGATCTGCCGAGCGAGTCTAGTCGCTCGAGGAGCGGAATCCGGCCGATCGCGGAGGAGATCGAACGCGATTCCCCATATACCGAGATCGCGATCAGGCCGGCGAGCGCAGCATAGATCGCAGGCGCCGCCACTGTCGTCACCAGCAGGACGCCGATCATGCCCCCGATCAGGCTCGCCCCGCTGTCGCCGAGCATCGCTCGCTCGCGCAGGGTGAACCAGGCGCCCACCGCCACCGGGCCGATCAGCGCGGCGACCGGCGCGAGGGGAGTCAGGCTCCCGGACGCCAGGCAGATGCACGCGGCGGTCAGCGCGAGCGCCTTCTCGGAGCGCCCTGGACGGGTGTCGAGCAGGTTGCCGAGGTGCGCCGCCAGCGTGAGCACCCCGGCCTCGGCTACATAGTCGAGGCCGGCGGCGCCGGTGCCCGCCGCCGCGTAGGCGGCGAGAGCCGCCGTGCCGGCTGCCTTGATCGCGCCGGTGGAGGGCTCGCCTCGAAGGACGGCGCGAGCGTGTCCCCGCCAGCCACGCGGTGCGGCGCCGGCAAGATCGTCGACCAGCCCGAGGCAGCCGACGCCGGCAAGGAAGACGAGCCAGCGACTGGGGTCCGCTGCGAGAGCGGCGAGTGCGGCAGCGAGCAGAATCGCGCCGAGGGGAAAGACGACCGGCTTGCCGCGGTAGTTGGCCCGGCGCGGCACGGGTCAGCTACCGAGTCGGGTAGAGGTGGCTGACGCCCTTGGCGTCCACGAGCGTCTCGCCGAGGCGAAGCCGGGTGAGGAAGGTGGACGACATCCCGCCTCTGCGACGCTCCAGGAACTCGACGAGGTTGAAGTGCGCACCCACGCTGACGATCAGCGCGGCGCCCTTCTCGAAGGCGAGGAGCATCGCGACGTCCTGGCTCGTCCCGGCCGAGGGCACGACGGTGTGGGCGAGCCCGAGCTGCCGCAGGCGCTCCGACCCGGGTGCCTCGCCGTCGGGGTAGGCGTGCACGATCAGCTCGGCGCCGCTGCGCAGCGCCCCCTCGCCGGCCGAGTCCATGTCGCCGAGGATGACGTCGGGGACGAAACCCTCTCCGACGATCGCGTCGGCGCCTCCGTCGACGCCGACCAGGATCGGGTTCACGTCCTCGATGTAGGAGCGAAGTGCGCGCAGGTCCCGCACGTAGTCCGTCCCGCGGACGACGATCAGAACGTGCCGGTCCCGAAACCGGGTCCTGGTCTCGGGCAGGTCGATCGTCCCGAAGAGCAGGCCGCCCTCCTCGCGCAGGTGGGCCATCGTGTTCTCGGTGAAGTCGTGCAGCGCGCTGTCGATCCGCCGGCGCTGGTCGTCGAGTCGCATCGAGAGCTCGTCGGCCCGCAGCACGCGGCCATCGGCCACCACGCTCTGGCCCGAGCGAACACGACCCCCGTCGATCTCCAGGGGGTCGCCCTCGCGGATCCGCTCGAACAGCTCGGGCCCGGCATCGATCAGGCGGACCCCCGCGCGCACCAGCGTGAGTGGGCCGGTGTTCGGATAGGTCCCATCCGACGACGGGGACGCGTTGAGCGTCGCCCGGACGCCGCAGGCCACCAGCTCCTCGGCGGCGATCCGGTCCAGGTTGCGGTGATCGATCACGGCGATGTCGTCCGGCGCCAGCCGCCTGACCAGCTCCTTCGTGCGCCGCCCGAGGCGAGCGGTCCCGCGGATTGCCGTGGCGGTGGCGATCGCCATCGCCCGGCAGCCTAGAGGGCTGATGTGGGTTACCCGCGCACGCGGATGACGCCGCATGCCGTCGCTGGATCGC
The DNA here is from genome assembly GCA_963747425.1 of uncultured Solirubrobacterales bacterium. GTDB lineage: Bacteria > Actinomycetota > Thermoleophilia > Solirubrobacterales > 70-9 > DASUPK01. The sequence continues at coordinate 55,803 of CAVVFJ010000001.1, read as the reverse complement.
CACCCCCGACCTCGCGGGTAGCAACCACTACCCGCTTCGGCCGCGTGCGGCGCCCAGCTCGGCCTGCGACGCCCCCGCGTACACGCCTACCCCCCATCCACCCTCTGGTTCTACGCGGCCTCGAGAAGCTGGCGGGCGTGGCGGTCCGCGGCCTCGTCGCCGTCGTCACCGCCCAGCATCCGGACGATCTCGGCGACGAGGCGATCGCCATCGACTCGCTCGACGCGCGCCGTCGCCTGCCCGCCGTCGATGCTCTTCTCGATCCGGAAGTGAGTCTCCGCCATCGACGCCACCTGAGGGAGGTGGGTGATGCACAGGACCTGCCGCTCGGAGCCCAGGCCCCGCAGGCGCTCGCCGACGGCCTTGGCGGTGCTGCCGCCGATGCCGGCGTCGATCTCATCGAAGACGTAGGTGGCGGCCCCGCCTCGAGCGCCCTGCCCGGCCAGCGCCAGCATCACCCGGGAGAGCTCGCCGCCGGAGGCTGCGTCCCGCAGCGGCGAGGTCGGCATCCCAGGATTGGTGGCCACCTGGAAGGACACTCGCTCCTGGCCCTGTGCCCCGAAGCCGTCGGGATGCGGCTCGAGAGTGACCTCGAGCTTCGCCCCGCCCATCGCCAGCTGATCCAGCTCGGCGGCGACGCGCTTCTCCAGCCGTCGAGCCGACTTGGCCCGGACCTCGCTGAGCTGCGCGGCGAGATCGGTCCGCTTTCGCTGCGCCTTCGTGAGCTCCGCCTCCAGCCGGCCGGTCGCCTCCTCCGCGCCCTCGATCGTCTCGATCTCCGCCCTGCAGTGGCCAGCGTGAGCCAACACCGATTCGATCGAGCCGCCGTGCTTGCGCTTCAGGCGGTCGAGGACGTCAAGTCGCTCCTCGACCTGCTCGAGCCGGCCCGGCTCGGCCTCGATCCCCTCGGCGTAGCCGCGCAGCTCACCGGCCAGCTCCTGCAGCTCCACCCGCAGTCCCCTGGCGGCCTCGGCGAGCTTGTCCAGCTGAGGATCGACGCCCTCCTGCGCCACCAGGGCGGACTCCGCGGCGCCCATCGGCTCCGACGCGCCGCCCTCGTCGCCGGCCACCGCCGCCAGCGCCTCGGCCGCCGCACCACGCAGCGACTCGGCATGGCGCAGCCGCTCGCGCTCGGGCGCAAGCTCGGCCTCCTCGGCCGGGTCGGGCTTCGCGGCCTCGATCTCCTCGAGCTCGTAGCGCAGGATGTCCAGGTCCCGCTCGCGCGCGCCCTCGCGGTCGCGGATTCGCGCCAGCTCGGTCTCGATCCCGATCACCTCCGCGTGCGCCTCCCGGTAAGCCCGACGCCGTTCGAGGTGCTCGTCCCCGGCGAAGCCGTCGAGCGTCTCGAGCTGGGCACCTGAGAGGGTCAGCTTGCGGTGCTCGTGCTGGCCGTAGAAGGCGAGCAGCCGAGACCCGAGCGCCTGCAGCTCGGGTGCCGACGCGGAGCGCCCGGCGAGAAAGGCGCTCGTCCTGCCGCTCGCTGACACGCGGCGCCCAATCGCGACCTCGGTGGCGCCCTCCGGCAGCCGCTCGGCGATCTCCACCAGGTCCGGGTCGTCGAGCAGCCCGTCCGGAAGCTCGAAGACGCCCTCGACATAGGCCTCGCTCGCGCCCGGCCGCACGATTTGAGCGCGCGCCTTCCCGCCCATCAGCAGGTCGAAGGAGTGGGCGAGGATCGTCTTGCCGGCCCCGGTCTCGCCGGTGATCGCGTTCAGGCCCGGCCCGAGGCGCAGCTCGGCGCGCTCGATCAGCAGCAGGTTCTCGATTCGGAGCTCGAGGAGCATCGGCCCCCCGTTCTAACGAGGGGACCCGACGGATTCGCCCCACCGCTTCGCCATCAACGGCCGCCACAAAAACCGCGGCCGGATCTACCGTCGCGGCTACGCCGCGACGGGCTCCTCGGCCTCCTCGGGCGGCCCGGCTCCCTCGGGCGCGCCGTGGGGGATGAAGTCGCCCTGGCGCACCAGGGCGACGACGGCCAGCGCGCCGCTGAACAGGATCAGCGCCCCGATCAGGAGGATGTCGTTGAAGGCGTTGGTGAACGCCGCGCCCGCGGCGTGGAAGGCCTGGTCGTGGAGCTGAGGCGGCGCCTGGTTCGCTGCTGCGGTACCGCTCGCAGCCACCCCGTCGGCGAAGCCGGCGGGGGCATGCGGCAACAGCGTGTGCAGGTTGCTGGTGATTTTGCTCTGGAAGATCGCGCCGAGCGCGGCAATCCCCGTCGCGACTCCGGCGATCCGCATCGTGTTGTTGATCCCCGAGGCCATGCCCGACCGAGCCGCGGGCACCACCCCGAGCGCGGTCGAGGCGATCGACGGGTTGGAGAGCCCGATACCGAAGCCGCTGACCATGAAACCGGCGAGCAGCGTCGTCCATTCCGAGTCGGGCTTGGCGCCGCGCATCAGCAGCAACCCGACGCCGACCAGCGTCAGCCCGATCGTCAGCGGCACCCGCGCCGGGATCTTCGCAACCAGGTTGCGGGTGGCCAGCGGCACGATGAACGCGAACAGGGTCAGCGGTAGGAAGCGGACGCCGGCCTGGAGCGGGGTCATCCCGATCACGCTCTGCATGTAGATCGTGATGTAGAGGAACATCGCGAACATCCCGGCGCCGATCGCGAACGTGCCGTATGAGACCCCCGAGAACGCGGGCTTGCGGAACAGGCTGAGGTCGAACATCGCGTGCTCCTGGCGCCATTCCGCGAGCACGAACGCAACGAGCAGGACCACCGCGGCGACCAGGGCGCCGACGATCAATGTGCTGCCCCAGCCCTCGGCGTTGCCGCGCAGCAGGCCGAAGATCAGCGCGAAGAGCCCGAGCGAGAAGGTGATCAGGCCCGCCCAGTCGAGGCGCTTGGCCTCGGGGTCTCGCGACTCGCCGGCCTGGGTCTCGGCGAGGATCACGGTGCCGATCCCGATCGGGACGTTGACGAAGAAGATCCACTCCCAGCCGAGCCCGTCGGTCAGCGCCCCGCCGACCAGCGGCCCGACGGCGACCGCGCCGCCGATCGTGGCGCCCCAGGCGGCGATCGCAGTGCCTCGCTCGGGACCCTGGAACTCCTGGGCGATCAGCGCCAGCGAGGTCGCGAACATCGCCGCGCCGCCGATGCCCTGCAGGCCCCGCGCGAGGTGCAGGAAAGTCGCGCTCGTCGCCAGTCCGCAGAGCAACGACGCGAACGTGAACACGCCGACCCCGATCACGAACAGCCGCCGCCGCCCGAAGCGATCGGCGAGAGTTCCCATGGTCAGCGTGAAGGCGGAGAGCAGGAGCGTGTAGGCGTCGACCACCCACTGCAGCCCGGTGAGGTCGGTGTTGAGCTCCTTCTGGATGTCGGGCAGGGCGACGTTGACGACGGTGATGTCGAGCAGCAGCATGAACGTCGCCAGGCAGACCGCCAGCAGACTCCACCACTTTCGTTCCATGCGCTCTCCTTACCGCGGGGATCCGGATTCGAAAACGCAGTCTGCCAAAGCCGTCAGGCCAGCTTTCCGAACTTCTCGCGGATGCGCTGGTAGAAGCTCGCGCCCGGCAGCTGGGCCAGCCGGCTGACCGACTCCTCGAAGCGGATCTCGAGCTCGTCCCCGGGCGCCAGCTCGCCCGCGCCCTCGCCGTCGAGTGAGATCTCGACGGGCTCGCGGCCGGCGGCGTTCCGGACGTGCAGGGCGTCGCCGGGGGCGACGACCAGCGCCCGCGCCGCAAGCGTGTGCGGCGCGATGAAGCTGACCACGTAGCCCTTCACCCCCCACGCCAGGATCGGCCCGGCGTTCGCCAGGTTGTAGCCGGTGCTGCCCGCCGGAGTGGCCGCCACCAGCCCATCGCAGCGGACGCTGCCGACCTCCTCGCCGCCGATCGCGTAGGAGAGCTCGGCCACGCGGCCGTGCGGCTGGCGGACGAAGCTGACGTCGTTCAGCGCCACCGGCCTCTCCAGATCGAGACTTACCCTGAGTGCCGGCAGGTCCAGTTGCTCGAAGTCGCCACGGAAGGCGCGCTCGAGCCCGCTGCCGAGCTCCTCCTTCTCGACTGCCGCCAGGAAGCCGATCGTCCCGAAGTTGATGCCGAAGACGGGCACCTCCGTGCCGGCGAAGCGGCGCAGCGCGTAGAGGATGCTGCCGTCCCCTCCCAGGACCACGCAGAGGTCGGGGCGCTCGCCGTCGTCGACCCGCTCGACTCCGGCGGCGGCCTGCCCATGCTTCTCGAGCTCGTCGGGCGTGCAGACGAGCTGCACCGAGGCGGCCCTGGCGGCCTCCACGGTGGCCGCGACGGCCTCGGCAGCCGCCTCGGGCTGGGTGTGGGTGATCAGCATCGCGCGCGTCATGGCTCAACCTTCTCCAGCTCGGCATCCAAGTCGACGGGGTCACCGCTCCTCGATGCCCAGACAAAGGTCTCACGATTCCCCTTCGGGCCGGGCAGGCCCGAGGAAACCAGGGCGCGAACGACCAGCCCCTCCCCCTGTGCCGCCTCCGCCACCTGGCGGATCGCGGCGCGCCGATCCTCGGCCTTGCGGACTACCCCTCCCTTCCCGACCTTCTCCTTGCCCAGCTCGAACTGCGGCTTGACCAGGCCGAGCAGGTCGAACTCGGGAGCCGCCGACGCGACGATTGGGGGCAGAAGCATCGCCAGGGAGATGAACGAGACGTCCACGGTGATCAGCTCGGGCTGAAACGGCAACGAGGAGTCCCCGAGATGGCGCGCGTTCAGCCTCTCCATGACCAGCACGCGGGAATCCTCTCGCAGGCTCCAGTCGAGCTGGCCGTAGCCGACGTCGACCGCCAGCACCATCAAGGCCCCGCGCTGGAGCAGGCAGTCCGTGAAGCCGCCGGTGGACGCGCCGACGTCGAGGCAGCGGCGCCCCTCGACCTCCACCGGGAGCTCCGAGAGCGCGTTGGAGAGCTTGATCCCGCCGCGGGAGACGAACTGCTGCGCCTCGGCGACCACGAGCTCGGCCTTCTCGTCGACGAGCTCACTCGGCTTGGCGACCTCGGGGCCGTCGCGGCCGAGCCGCACCCGTCCGGCGCGCACCGAGGCCGCCGCCGCGGTTCGAGACGGCGCCAGCCCGCGCTCGGCGAGCAGGGTGTCGGCGCGACGACGGGTCACGCTGCGAACCGTACCTAGGCGGAGTTCGCCGGAGCGGGACTCGATTGCCACGCTCACTGTGATCGCGCTCACACACGAATCGCACATACGTTCGTACCCTGCTTTTTGCGATGACTCTGTTCAGGGCAATCCCGATCCACGTGCACGCCGCGCTTGAAGTGGCGGCCGCCCCTCTGTTGATGGTGGCTCCCTTCGCGCTGGGATTCGGCTATCTGGCCGGCGCCCTGAGCATCGCTCTCGGCATTCTCCTGATCGGGCTCGGCACGTCGGTCTACGGCGAGGGCGATCGGGGCAACCTGCCGCTGAGCGCCCACGCGGGACTCGACTACGCGCTGGCCGCCTCCACCATGGGCGCCGGCGTCATTGCCGGGATCGCCGGGGATTACGTCGCAACAGTCTTTTTGGTCGGGTTCGGCTCCGCGCATATGGCACTGACCGCTTCAACGCGGTTCAGTCGCCCGCTCGGAGCCTGATACCGGCTTACCTCCCACAGACAACACACATATCTCTCCTCCCTGTAGTACCCCTGAAACGGCCCTCTTCGGAGGGCCGTTTCTCTTGGCGGATCAGCAGCAGCTCACACCCTCCCCTCCCCCGGCGGATACTCCGTGGGCGATGTCGGAGCAAAACGTCGACGTCGTGCGGCGTGTATATGACGCCGCCCTTCGCGGCGACACCGAAGCTGTCATCAGTCATCTCGACCCGGCGGTGCGGGTCCGACATGTCTGAGCGATGCTCTTCAACCCTGACGTCTACGAGGGACACGACGGCTACAGGCGCTTCCTCGGGGAGATCGATGCCGTCTGGGATGACTTCCGCATCGAGCCGCGGGAGTTCATCGACGCCGGTGAGACAATCGTAGTCGCGCACATGGTGAGCGGGCGCGGAAAGGAGAGTGGGGTTGAGGTGGAACTTCCCAGCACCAGCGTCTACACGGTCCACGATGGGCTCATCACCGCGATCCACATGTACCGCGACCACGGTCGGGCCCTCGAAGCCGCCGGGCTGTCGGAGTAGGCGATGTCGGAGGAGAACGTCGACGCACTGCGACGCTCCAATAAGGCGTTCAACGACGGTGACCTGGATCGAGCGCTCGAACTCTGGGATCCACAAGTCCTCTACTACGAGCAGCCCGGGACCCCGCTTGACACCGCCGAAGTGCTCCGTGGTCTCGATCAGGTCCGCACCTCGCTGATGTCCTACCTGGCGGAGTTCCCTGACTTTCATTCGGAGATAGCTGAGTTGGTGGACGCCGGCGACAAGGTCATCTGCGTGCAACGCTGGACTGGAACGGGTCGGGGTAGCGGCCTTTCGGTCGACTTGGAAGAAGTCATCGTCTTCACCTTCGAGAACGGCAAGATCATCGAAGGAAGGGTCCATCCGGATCGCGCAAGCGCTCTCGAAGCCGCCGGGCTGCGGAGTAGGCGATGTCGCAGGAGGAGCGCATCGCGGAGAACGAGGCCTTTTGCCGGGACCTCAACAGGAGCAAGAACGACTGGCTCAGGAGCGGCGTCCCGGTGGCAGGTTTTCGATGTGAGTGCTGGCGGCTCGACTGCACCGAACGCATACGACTGTCCAGGCCGGAATGGGAGGAGGTCCGCTCGCGTCCGGAGCGCTTCGCTGTCGCGCCCGGGCACACAGCGAACGACGTCGAACCGGGCGTAGAAGAGGTGGTCAAGGAATACGAGCACTTCTGGATCGTCGAAAAGCGCGGCGAGGCGGGAGAGATAGCCGCGGAGCGGGAGTAGGCGATGTCGGAGGAGAACGTCAGGCTCGCGCTCGAGGGCTACGCCCGCTTCAACGCGGGCGACAAAGAGGCAGGCTTGTGGTTCTTCACCACGGACGCCGAATACCACGTCGCCCGCGAGGATCCCGATTCCGCCGTCCATCGCGGGATCGACGCCGTCAGTCGACAGTTCGCCCGCTGGGTCGAGGCATATCCCGACCTCACGGTCGAGCCGCTGGAGGCAAAGGGAAGCGGGGACATGGTCTTCCTCTGGGTTCGTTTCAGTGGTCATGGAGAGGGCAGCGGGGCACCGGTGGAGATGGAGCTGGCGCACGTGCTCACCATGCGAGACGGCAAGGTCGCCCGGACGGTCGAGTACTTCGACCGATCCGAGGCCCTCGAAGCCGCCGGGCTGCATACCAAGGCTTAACCGATCTCCTTGCCGGCACGTTCCCTCCGGCTGGGCATCGCCTGACGCCGGCCGCCGATAGTGGCGCCATCAACGTCCAAGGAGGAATTCGATGAGCACCCTGACCAAGACGCTGCTGGCCACGCTGGCCATCACGCTCGTTGGCGGCGGCGCGTACGTGGCGGCGTCCCCCGGCGGTCATTCGCCGACGCCGGCTGCACCTGCGGCTGCCGACGTCAAGGGCCCCTGCGATGAGGCCGAGCACGCGAACGATCCACGCTGCGCGGGCACGCAGGTGCCCGAGGACAACCCGAACCAGGTCGAGCACCACCACGCCAACCAGGCGGATGACAACCCGGGGCACGACCTGAACGACGACAACGGCGCCGATGACGTCAACGACGACAACCCGGGAGAGGTCGAGCATCACGACAACAGCGGTCCCGGTTCTCATCACGACAACAGCGGTCCCGGCTCTGAGAATTCGGGTCCCGGCAATGCAGAGGACCAGGGCGACGACAACGCCATGGAGGACAACTCCGGGCCGGGATCCGGCGGTTCCAGCCAGTCGGTCTCGGACGACTCGGGGTCGAGCCACTCCGGCTCGGATGACTCCGGATCCGGCGGCTCCAACGACGACTGAGGCGCGTCGAGCGAGGGAAAGGGCCACCGGACGCGCCCGCGTCCGGTGGCCCGATCCACTCTCGTCCGGCACCCTTAGCATCAGCGCGGTGAACGTCTCGTCCCAGCGGCCCACCATCCTGCTCGTCGAAGACGAGCGTGCGATCACGGAGCCCCTCGCCGAGGCACTCGAGCGAGAGGGATTCGTGCCGGCGCTGGCCCGGACCGCCGCGGAGGCGATGGAGAAGTCGCGCGGTCCGGAACCCGACCTCGTCCTGCTGGACATCGGCCTTCCCGACGGGTCGGGCCTCGACGTCTGCCGGGAGCTGCGGCGGCAGACCGAGATCCCGATCATCATGCTGACCGCACGCGGGTCCGAGGCTGACCGAGTCGCGGGCCTGGAGCTCGGCGCCGACGACTACATCGTCAAGCCTTTCTCGGCACGCGAGGTCATGGCCCGGGTCAGAGCGGTCCTCAGGCGGGCCTCACGGGATACGGCGGAGGGCGGCGCCGAGGCGCTCAGAATCGGCGATCTCACGCTCGATACAGCAAGGCATGAGGCGAGGCTGGGCGACGAGCCGATGGAGCTCTCCCGCAAGGAGTTCGAGCTCCTCAGGGCACTGATGGAGAGCGCCGGCTCGGTGATCACCCGCGAGGCCCTGATCGAGGCGGTCTGGGACATGAACTGGTTCGGCTCGACGAAGACCCTCGACGTCCACATCAGCGGCCTGCGCAAGAAGCTGGGCGACGACCCCAAGGAGCCGCGCTTCATCCACACCGTGCGCGGAGTCGGCTTCCGGTTCTCGGGAGCAGACGAGGTCTGAGCCGAGAATGAGCCTGCGCGCCCGCCTGCTGGCGGCCTTCGCCTACACGCTGTTGGTCGTCCTGGTGGCGCTCGAGGTACCGCTCTCCGCCAACGTCAGCGACCGTGTGAACGCGGAGGTCGAGGCCGATTCCGCGGCCAAGACCCAGATCGTCGCGGCTCAGGCCGCCGACCAGCTCCGGAACAAGGCGACTCTCGAGGGGATAACTCGGCAGGCTGCCGTAAGCCTCGATGGGCTCGTCTTCGTGATCGACGGGCGCGGCAGGCAGATCGCGAGCTCGGAGGGTGGGATCACGTCCCCACCCGAGCCGACGGACGATCCGGTCGCCCTGCAGGCCCTCGAGGGAGAGGTCGCGCAGGGCCGCCATCACGAGGGTCGCGACGTCCTCTCGACAGCGGTGCCGATCGTCCGCAACGGGCGCACGGTTGGCGCGCTGGAGGTCGAGCAGAGCCTGAATGCCGTGCACGACCAGGTTCGCCAGGACGTCCTCGCCCTGATCGGCATCGGCCTCCTCGCGCTCATCCTCGGACTGGGGGTGGCCTGGATTCTGGCCGGGTCGATCGCGCGTCCGCTGCGCTCGCTGGGCGAGGCGGCCCGCCGCCGAGCCGCCGGCGACACGGATGCGCGGGCGCCGGAGCGAGGCTCGCGCGAACAGGTGGACGTCGCCCGGGAGTTCAACGAGATGGCTGACCGGCTCGACGCCGTCCTCGAATCCCAGCGTGCGTTCGTGGCGGACGCCTCGCACCAGCTCCGTACTCCGCTGACCGGCCTCCGGCTTCGCCTCGAGGCCGCCGGGGTGAAGACGTCGGACCCAGCCGTCGCCAAGGACGTGGAGGCAGCCGAACACGAGACGGAGCGCCTCGACCAGCTGGTCGAGGACCTGCTGGAACTGGCCTCCAGCGAGCAGCCCGCCGAGGACGACCGGACCGACCTGGCGGAGGCGGCACGTGCCGCGGCCGAGCGCTGGCGCGGGCCGGCGAGCGAGAGTCGCCATGAGATCACGCTCGAAGCCGACGGCGAGGTGGTCGTGCGGGCGGGTTCGCGGGAGCTGGCCGCGATCCTGGACAACCTGGTCGAGAACGCGATCAAGTACTCGCCGCGCGGCTCGTCCGTGAGGATCGAATGCGGCCGGGAGAACGGGAGTGCGAGCGTCGGCGTGATCAGCGACTCCGGCCCGCTCGACGAGGAGGTGGCACGTCATGCCTTCGAGCGCTTCTACCGGGGAGGTGGCGGGAGTCCCGGCACCGGCCTGGGCCTGCCAATCGTCCTGGCTCTGGCCAAGCGGCGAGGAGGCCAGGCGAGGCTCGAGAGCGTCGATGGGAAGACGGTTCGCGCCGAGGTGGTCCTGCCCACCGCCGACTTTGCCAACTCCTAACCCGGTGTTTCTACGCTGATCCCGTGACCGGTAGAGAGAGACTCCTCACGATCCTGCTCGGGATCGTCGGCATCGTCGCCGCGGGCGGGATCGCCCTGGCCGCCAACGCGGTCTCCGGCGACTCGATCGGGCTCTCGGCCCAGCCGGTGTCCCTCGCCGCGAACACGCCGACGCCGAGGCCCGCCCCGGCGAAGCACGAGCGCGGGGACGCTCGGGGTCCCGGCTCGGGCAGCGCCATCGCAACCCCCGATGACTCGAGCTCCAATTCGGGCCCGGGCTCAGGCTCGTCCGGCGGCGGCGGCTCGTCCGGCTCGTCGAATGCCGGCCCCGGCGACGATCACCACGGCGGCGGCTCGGGCACCAGTGGCACGAGCGGCACCAGCGGCAGCAGCGGCACCAGCGGATCCTCGGGCAGCGGCTCGACTGCTCCCACGACCACCACCGACGACAACGGCGGCGGTGGCAAGGACGGCTCCGGCGACACCGTCACCAGCGACGGCGGCGGTGGCCCCGGACCGAACTGATCGCGCGCTCAGGGTCCGTGGCCGCGCGGTGAGTGGCCCGCGAGCAGCAGCCTTCGCAGATGTGGGGAGTGCACTCTCCCCTGGATCAGGAAGGCGGCGATCAGGAAGCCGCCGACGGCGATCGCCGCATCCATCGCGAACGCGGTCTGGATCCCGTCGATGAAGCCGCTCCCGCTCTGGGCGCGATCGCTGGCGCCGATGAAGACGGTCGTGGTCAGGCCCAGGCCAACCGAGCCGCCGGCGATCTGAAACATGTAGATGATCGCCCCGGCGAGGCTGCGACGGGCCTCGGCCACGGCGGTCACCCCGACCGTGGTGGCCGTCGGATAGAAGAGCCCGATCCCCAGTCCGAGGATCGCCATCCCGGGGATGAGCGCACCGTAGGTCTCGTTGTCTGCTAGCAGGGCGATGAGTGCGGGGCCGATCGCGATGCAGGCCGACCCGAAGATCAGCAGCGGCTTGGCGCCGAAGCGGTTGTAGAGATTCCCCGCCACGAAGGAGACCGCGGCGAAGGTCGCCATCATCGGCAGCATCCCGGCCCCCGCGCCGACCGCCGAGAAGCCCAGCACGTTGATCATCAGCTGCGGTAAGTAGAGCATCGCCGCGAAGAAGACGGCCGACATCATCAGGATCGCTCCGCAGGTGTAGGCGAAGTCCCGGTTCCGCATCACGTCAGGCGGGACGAGGGCGTGATCTCCAGCACGGCGCTCGACCAGGACGAAGCTCGAGATCAGGACGGCGAAGAGGGCGAGCAGGGCGATGATCCGCGGGTCTCCCCAGCCCCAGTCGATCACCTGGTCGAAGGCGAGCAGCAGGGAGACGAGGCCGACGGACACGCAGAGGATGCCGCCGTAGTCCATCCGGGTGTCCTCGACCTCCGGCCGGGGCTGGTGGATCTCCCGCCAGGTGACGAAGATCGCGAACGCCGATACCGGCACGTTCAGGAAGAAGATCCAGCGCCAGCTGAGCAGGTCGGTCAGGGCGCCCCCGATCAGCGGCCCGGCGGCGTTGCCGATCCCGGCGGCGCCGAGGATGAAGCCGCCCGCCAGCCCGGCTCGCTCCTCCGGCAGCGCGGCGTAGGTCATCCCCAGGATCGCGGGCCACATCAGCGCGCCCCCGATGCCCATCAGCACCCGCATCGCGATCAGCCAGGCCTCGCTCTGCGCGGCGCCGCCGAGGGCCGAGAAGGTCGCGAAGATCGCCGTTCCGATGAAGAAGGCGCGGCGGCGGCCGAAGAGGTCGGCGAGGCGCCCCCCGGTGACGATCAGCACGCCGAAGGTGAGCGCGTAGGCGTTCACCACCCACTGGGCCGTGGTCACGTCGGTGTGGAAGTCCTTCTCGATCTGCGGGATCGCGACGTTGATCGCGGAGAAGTCGTTCGCGATCACGAAGACCGCGATCCCCATCGCGATCAGCGCCAGCCAGGTGCCCCGGTCGATCGGCTTCAGAACGGTCTCACCGCTTCGATGTCTATCAGCACCCCGCCACTCGCGGCCAGCAGGCAGTGTCGCATTTGACACTGCCCCTGCCGGGATGATCCAATCACCTCGGGCCCGCGCAAGAGTCGGGCGAGGGACAACCTACCCATGGGGAGAGGACAGACGAAGCATCCGCTTTCGGCACCCCTGCCATTCGCGGGGATTGTTCTCTGCGTGATCGCCGGCTTCCTGGCCCTCGACCACTTCGCCACCGGGGGCGAGCAGCTCCTCCTCGGGGGCGCAACCTGGCTGATCCTGATCGCATCGTGCGCGCCGCTCAGCCGTGAGGACCGTGCCCGGGCCCTGCTGGTCGTGCTGGTGGCGAGCTGCGCGGAGGTACTCGGATCGATCGTCCTCGGCGCCTACACCTACCGGCTGGACAACCTTCCGGCCTTCGTCCCGCCGGGACACGGTCTCGTCTACCTGGCGGGCCTCCGGATCAGCCAGTCCGGTCCGATTCGCCGGCATCGACGCGCCTTCCTGGGCGTGACGAGCGCGATCGTCGCCGCCTGGGCCGTCGCCGGGCTCGCATTGCTCGGCCGCACCGACGCCCTGGGGGCGATCACAGGGGCCCTGTTGATCTACGTGATGGTCCGCGGCCGGGCTCCGACGCTGTACGCCGGCGTCTTCCTGATGGTCGGCTTCCTCGAGATCTACGGCACCTCGATCGGCGCCTGGCACTGGGCGGCGACCACGCCTGATACGCCGCTGCCCGCCGGCAACCCGCCGAGCGGCATCGCCGGTGTCTACGTCCTCTTCGACATCGCCGCGATCGCGCTGGCGCCGCGGGTCCTCGCGGCGCTCGACGGGCTGCGGCGGCTGCCTGACCTGGCCTACTCCCTGACCCCGGCTGCCTCGAGAGCCTCGGCCCGCTCCCAGTAGTACTACCGACGCGATTTCCGGCCGGGTTGCTCGCCGAGCACCGAGGCCGCGGCGGCACCGCTGAACTTCGAAACGCGCTCGAGCTCGACCGGGGCTCCGCGCCGCCTGGCGCACCGCGGACAGTGTCGCGGCGATATGAGCGGGTTGCGGTCGAACAGGGTCAGTCCGCAACCCGGACATCTGAGATAGGTCATGCGAGTCTCCCTCCACAGGGCGTTGATGTTGGACGAACCGGAATGCCGTTCGTCTGCCCTGTTCCCCCGACCGGCGCGCTGTGCAAGGGCTCTCGCCGACCAACCACCTATACCCGCGCTCGCGACGAGCCGAACCAGCGTTATTGGGTAGTCAGCCGAGAATGGTCTCGCGCGTTCCCAGCGCGGCGAGCACACGCTCGGCGACGTCCTCGCCGGTGAAGCCGACCTCCTCGCGAAGCAGCGCCGGCTTGCCGTGCGTCACGTAGCGGTCCGGGAGGCCGACGCGGAGCACACGGGCCCGCTCGGATCCATCGGCGAACGCATCCTCGACGTGCTCCAGCACGCCGGAGCCGAAGCCGCCCGGCAGGACGTTCTCCTCGATCGTCACCAGCAGGTCGTGCTCGGCGGCCAGCTTCTCGATCAGCTCCCCGTCCAGGGGCTTGGCGAAGCGGCCGTCCGCGACGGTCGGCTCGAGCCCTCTGCCACGCAGGATCTCGGCCGCGCGCAGTCCCACCTGCACGCCGTATCCATAGCCGAGCAGCGCGACGCGCTCGCCGGGCAGCAGATACTCGCCCTTGCCGATCTCGATCTCCTTCGGCGCGTCCGGCATCGGCGCGCCCTCGGCGGCGCCGCGCGGATAGCGGAAGGCGATCGGGCCGTCGTCATAGGCCAGGGCGGTGCGAAGCATGTGCACGAGCATCGCCTCGTCGCGCGGCGCCATCACGACCACGTTCGGCAGCGCCCGGAAGTAGGAGACGTCGAAGGCGCCGTGGTGAGTTGGGCCGTCGTCGCCGACCAGGCCCGCTCGGTCCATGGCGAAGACGACGTTCAGCTTCTGCAGGCAGACGTCGTGGACGAGCTGGTCGAAGGCGCGCTGCAGGAAGGTCGAGTAGATCGCGCAGACCGGCTTCGCGCCCTGGATCGCCAGCCCGGAGGCGAAGAGCACCGCGTCCTGCTCGGCGATGCCGACGTCGTAGTACTGGCCGGGAAGCTCGTCGTGGAGCTTGTTGAGGCCGGTGCCCCCCGCCATCGCGGCGGTGATCCCGATCACCCTCTCGTCGCGCCTGGCCTCCTCGACCAGCGCGTCGGCGAAGACGGCGGTGTACTGGGGCGGGGCCTTGGGAGGCGGCTTCTCGAGCTTCTCGATCTTCTCCGGCGAATCGCTTTCGCTGACAGGGACGACCGGTTTCTTCGGCGCCTCCTTGCCGTCGACGATCGAGCCCGGCTTGGCCGCGTGCCACTTCTCCATCCCCTCCAGGCCGCCCTCCTCGGCGGGCTCGAAGCCCTTGCCCTTGACGGTGTGGATGTGGACGACGACGGGCCGGTCGGCGTCGAGCGCCTTGGTGAGCGCCCGCCGCAGCGCCGCGACGTCGTGGCCGTCGATCACTCCCATGTAGGCGAGGTCGAGCTCCTCGAAGAACAGGCCCGGCGCCCAGTAGGCCTTGATCGCCGCCTTCACCTCGGGGCCGAGCCGCTCGATCCGCCGGCCGAGGCCGAGCGGGAGCTGCGTGAGGCGCTCCTCGGTGGTGGAACGCGCCTTATAGAGGCCGGGGTTGAGCCGCACGCGCTGGAAGTAGCGGGAGATCGCCCCGACGTTGGGAGAGATCGACATTCCGTTGTCGTTGAGGACGATCACCATCGGCGTCTGCAGGCCCCCGGCGTGATGGAGCGCCTCGTAGGCGACGCCGCCGGTCAGCGCACCGTCGCCGATCACCGCGACGACCTTGCCGTCCTCGCCGATCCCCTTGCGCATCGCCTCCTTCAGGCCGACGCCGTAGCCGATCGAGGTGGAGGCGTGGCCGGCGCCCATGATGTCGTGCTCGGACTCGAACACCGAGCAGAAGGGCGCCAGGCCTTCGTACTGGCGGATCGTGTTGAGCCGGTCCCTGCGGCCGGTCAGCACCTTGTGGGGATAGGCCTGATGCCCGACGTCCCAGAGGATCTTGTCCGTGGGCGAGTCGAGCAGGCTGTGGAGCGCGACGGCGAGCTCGCAGGTGCCGAGGTTGGCTCCGAAGTGGCCGCCGATCTCGCCGATCGTGTCGATGATCAGCTCGCGGACCTCCTGGGCCAGACGCTGGAGCTGATCGTCCGTGAGCTCGGTCAGGTCGGCGGGCGAGGCGATCGAGTCGAGCAGAGGCTTGTCGTTGTCCATCAGGTGTGTCGGGTGTGGATGAAGTCGGTGATCCGTGCCAGATCGTCGGTCTTCGCCGCCGTCTCGGCAAGTGCCTTCTTGGCCTTGCCGTGCGACTGAGAGGCTAGCTCGCGGGCCCTGTCGAGGCCAAACGCGCTCACGTATGTGAGCTTGCCGTGCCTCTCGTCGCTGCCGCTCGGCTTGCCGAGCTCTTCGTCCGATCCGGTCACGTCGAGTATGTCGTCGACGATCTGGAACAGAACCCCGAGCTCATCGGCGAAACGGCGGTACGGGATTGTCTCATTTTCGGGAACCTCACCCAACACCAGTACGACGCCCACGCTCGAGGCGATCAGGCGTCCGGTCTTGAGGAAATGCATCTCGCGCAGGAGCTCGGGATCGACCTCTCCCCCGGCCCCGAGCCCGCCCTCCTCGAACTCGGTGACGTCGACGTACTGGCCGCCGACCATGCCTCCGACTCCGGTGGCCGAGACCAGCTCGCGAAGGGCGGCAAGGACCGCCTGGGGCTCGCCCTCCTGCCTCTGGCTGAAGAGGCGCATCGCCTCCGCGAAGAGGCCGTCCCCCGCGAGGATGGCGACGTTCTCGCCGTACTTGACGTGAGAGGTGGGCATCCCGCGCCGCAGCTCGTCGTCGTCCATCGCCGGCAGGTCGTCGTGGATCAGGGAGTAGGTGTGGATCAGCTCGATCGCCGACGCGGCGGGCAGCATCCGCTCCGGATCGAGCCCGATCGAGCGCGCGGTCGCCAGCGCCAGCACGGGGCGGATCCGCTTGCCCCCGGCCAGCAGCGAGTAGCGCATCGCCTCCGCCAGACCGGCGGTGGCCGGGGTCTCCGAGAAGCTGAGGCGGGTCAGGTAGCGGTCGACCATCTCCCGAAGGTCATCGGGGTACTCGCTCATCTGCCGGCTCAGTCTCCGGGTGGGCCCGAGGCGCCGCGGAGAGCGCCTTCGACCGCGCTCCCCGCCTGGGCGGCGAGCTCGGAGGCCTCGCGGACGAGCTCCGCCGCGCGATCGTCGTCGACGTCGCCCTCGAGCTGCGCCGCGAGCTGTTCGAGGCGGGCGGTGATGCGCTCGAGCTCCTCGGCCCCACCGCCTGTCGATTCGGCTCCAACACCCATTGGGCCGCGATGCTAGCTGTCAGGCAGCCGGCTATCGGATGAGCGCTGGCACGTCGGCGATCGAGTCGACCGTCGCGGTCGCCTCGATTCCCGACTCTCTGACGAGATCCTCCCGGTACTTGCCGGTGCGCACCAGGATCCCCGCCAGGCCGGCCTCCATCGCGCCGCCGACGTCGGCCTCCACGTCATCTCCCACCATCGCGGCATGGTCTGCGCTCACCCCCAGCTCGCCCAGCGCCAGCTCGAAGAAGGCCGGCGAGGGCTTGCCGACGACCTCCGCCTCACGTCCGGTCGCGTACTCGAGCGCGGAGACGAAGGGACCGGCGTCGAGCGAGAGCCCCTCGGCTGTCTCCCAGTAGCGGTTCTTCTGCAGCGCGATCAGCGCGGCGCCGTCCATCAGCTGCCTGAACGCTCGGTTGAGGACCTCGTAGTCCCAGCCCTCCCCCAGGTCGCCGACGATCACCGCGTCGACCGAGTCGCCACGCTCCTCGAGCCCCTCCAGGTCCTCGCGGAGCTCGTCGAGGACAACCAGCGGCGACGGACTCGTAGCCCGCCTCCTCGCAGCGCCGTTTCGCGAGGGATGCTGGAGTGATCAGCTCGGCTGGATCTGCCTCGATCCCGAGTCGATCGAGGCGCTCCAGGATCGAGCTGCGCGGGCGCATCGTCGTGTTGGTGACCAGGCGGGTCGGGATGCTCTCGGAGCGCAGGCGGTCCAGGGCTTCCGCAGCCCCCGGCACCGCCTCGTCCTGCACGTAGATCACCCCGCTGAGGTCGAGGAGGAGCCCCTCCACACCCTCGAGCGCGGTCGCCATCAGTCGACGGCGCCTCGTTCCGCCAGGGCCGCGCCCAGGATCCCGTTGACGAACCCCGGGGCGTCGGTGCCGCAGTACTCCTTGGCGAGCTCGACCGCCTCGTCGATCGCGACCTCGACGGGCACATCGTCGCTCGTGCAGCGCCTCGTAGAGAGCCGTCCGCATGATGCTGCGCTCGAGCGGCGCGATCCGCTCCAGCGCCCAGCCCTTCGAGTGCTTGGCGATCAGATCATCGAGCTCCGGCCGGTTGGCCTCGACCGCCTCGGCGAGCTCGACGGAGAAGGGCTTCGCGCCGTCGAGCAACTCGCCGAGAGACCTACCCGTGACCTCATGCTGGTAGAGGGCGAAGACTGCGTCTCGCCGCTGATCGGACCTCTTCATCAACCCGAGACTACGCCCGGGAGACGTACTCGCCGCTGCGGGTGTCGACCCGGACCCGCTCGCCCTCCTCGATGAAGAGCGGGACCTGGACGACGACGCCCGTCTCCAGGGTCGCGGGCTTCGTGCCCCCGCCTGAGGCGGTGTCGCCCTTCAACCCGGGATCGGTCTGCGTGATCGCCAGATCGACGGCGCTCGGCGGCTGCGCGCCGGCGGCCTGCTCGTCGACGAAGAGCAGCTCGACGTCGGAGTTCGGCGGCACCCACTTCAGGGCGTCGCCGACGATTGCCTTCGGGATCTCGACCTGGTCGTAGCTCTGGTTGTCCATGAAGACGGCCGCGTCGCCCGAGTCGTAGAGGAACTGCATCTTGCGGGTCTCGGTGCGCACCGGCCGGAACTTCTCCCCGGCCTTGAAGGTCTTGTCGATCACGGCGCCGTCGTCGACCCGCTTCAGCTTCGAGCGCACGAAGGCGCCCCCCTTGCCGGGCTTGACGTGCTGGAACTCGACGATCCGGAAGATCCTGCCGTCGACCTCGATGTGCGTGCCGTTCTTGAACTGGTTGGTGGTGATCACGGCCCGAAGGCTAGCCGCCGCCGCACAGCAGCCAGCTTCCGCTCCCGCAACGGATTCAAAGCAGCGGCTCGCGGCCCGACTCCGCAGTCCTCGGTCATGTATTCCGGGACAGCGGACTCGCCGTCGGCTGCTGGCTGCCGAGGCCCGCGAGCTCGGCCATTGCCGCGATCCCGGGGCCGACGGCGGCGCGGAAGCGCTCTGCGGCGGCCGCCAGATCGTCATCAACGGCCTGTCCGGGAGGGACGCGCGCGGGGTTCAGCGTCACGCTGTCGGCCCACTCCTTGATGTCGGGCTCGGCGGTAAAGGCGAGTGATGCGCGGCCGCCCAGGACCTGCATCACTGCCCAATCGGTGGGTGTGTTCGAGAGCGGCGACGGGGGGCACACTCGGTTCTTCTCAGCGTCATCTTCGCGGGTTGCCTCCACGTATCCGATCAGTGCCGCGGCCAGGCAAGGGAACCCCGCCCTGACCGGCTGAATCGTGATCGCCTCGTCGCCCCAGATCGGAATCAGCGGCGGGTACTGCAGCCCGGACGCGGCGCAGTGGACGACGACCGCGTCCCTGTCGATCGTGGCATCGCCCTCGTCCAGTTCGATCCGCCCGGGATTGATCCCACGGACCCGTCCGAGCCGTACCACCCGCTCGATGCTGCGCAACAGGTCGAGCTCCCACTGGGCAACCGTCGGCGTCTTCGCCATGGTCGGAGTCAGCGAGGGATCGATGCGGAGCATCACCCCCGCGGCTTCCATTCGGAGAAAGAGGTCATCCGGGGAGGTGGCGGCGCTTGCCGCCTCCATGACGTCAGCAGCCATCCCGATGAACACGGCGGGGTCGGGCTGGAGGACCGCGCGGTCGAACATCCACGGCTCGCGGGGCCGAACCCAGCAGATCGACTCCGGGTCGACTCCGCTTTCGAGGAGCCACACGCAGGCGTCGGTTGCCGTCTTCCCGGACCCGACGATCACGAACTCCCGGGGTGCGGTTTCCAGCCTTGGTAGCTCGTTGACCGGCAGCACACGGACCCCGTCGGCGACGCCGAATGGCGGCTCGGTGGTCGCGGGGATCTCCGGGGCGACGTAGCGGGCGTCGACGATCCGGCAATTCGGGCCGGCCTGGTAACGCTGTCCGGACATGCGCGAGACGAACGAGCCATCACCCAGGTACTCGCAGTTCGGGTGGAACTCCACCCGCCCCGAGGCCAACAGTTGCTCTTCCAGCACCCGCTGGTAGTAGGCGCAGATCTCCGCAGCGCCCGCCCGTTCGTACAGACCGGCCTCGGGGCCCTCGCGCTGGATCGATTCGGAGCCCAGCACCGTCGAGGCCACTCCGTAGAACGAGGACGCCTGGTGCAGCCGCACGAACGGATACGCATCGAGCCAATGGCCACCGGGCCCGTGCCGGCGATCGACAAGGGCGACCTGCACGTCCGCATGCCGGATCAGGGCGTCGGCGAAAGCCATGCCCGACGCCCCGGCTCCGACTACCAAGTAGTCGGTTTCGAGCACACGCGCCATTGCGGTCATTCAAGCACGGGCATCCTGACCGCCTTGCGGCTACACCAGCCGGAAAGCTAGCCGGAGCCGAACCAGCGGGCACGCCTGGCTCGCTCCGAAGTCCTTCTTCTCCGCGACGAGGGCGCTGGAGGGTGCCTGGAATTCCCCGGTCGGCCTCGGGCCCGAGAGGAAGTCCACGTCGACACGACCGACGCGGCCCCCGCCGAACTCGACGTAGCAGGAGCCCTGCCCGTCGTAGCCCGCGGGCGCCCCTCCCCCCGGATCTCCGCGAGCACCTCGGCGGCGACGACGCGCGCGGCCCCCTCGGCGAACACACCGGCCTTGGGGACACCAACGGTCGCGACGTCGCCCACCGCGTAGACACCCGGGAAGCGTGTCCTCAGCGTGCTCGACTCCACCGGCACATACCCCTCCTCGGCCATCCCGGAATCCAGAACGACGTCGGGGGCACGATGCTTCGGGACCCCGAGGAAGAGGTCGTGGGCGAACTCTCGCCCGTCCTTGAGAACCGCGACCTTGCGGTCCTCGTCCAGGGAGGCGATGCGCGCGTCCGGAACGAACTCGATGTTCCGCTCGGCGAAAGCCTCGAGGAGCGCCTCCGAGGTCGCCGGGGACGGAGGCACGGGGCTTGGAAGCGGCATCAGGAAGGTGATCTCGCAGTGCTCTCGGACGCCGCGAGCCGAGAGATCGATCATGAAGGAGCAGGGCGGCCTCACTGGGCGCCGGCGGGCACTTGAACGGCGCGCCGCAGACGCCGACGACGGCCCGCCCCTCGGAGAAGTCCGGCAGGAGCTCCCGCATGCGCTCAGCGCCGGCGAACGAGTAGAACTCGTTGCCGGCGTCCGCCAGCCCGGGGGTGGCGTCGAGGTCGTAGTCGGCGCCGAGCGCCACCACCAGGATGTCGGCCTCGTACTCGCCCGCGTCGGTCCTCACACCCCGCTCCTCCGGGTCGATCGCCGTGACCATCTCGTTGGCGATCCGGACGCCGGGCTTGACGAAGTCGCGGTACGGGAGGCTCACCGACTCGAGGGTCTCCCGCCCGAACATCACGTCGAGCTTCGAGAACCCGAAGACGAAGGCATCGCCCTTGTCGATCAGGACCACGTCGGCGTCTTCGCCGAGCTCTTCCGAGAGGATCGTGGCCAGCTCCAGGCCGCCGAATCCCGCCCCCAGCACGACTATCCGTGTCGCCATATCGGCGACCCTAACCCGTGGACCGAATCCGGGGAACTGCGACCTGCGGGGACGCGGTGTGGTTTAGTGGTCCCCGCATGCACCTAAAAATGGGTATAGGCCTCGTGGCGGCGGTCCTGACGCTCGTCTTCGCCAGCAGCGCGTCGGCGGCGTCATTCGATGCGCACGGCAGCGTCGAGCAGGTCTACGCGACAGGCCTGCCCGCGGGCGGCTCGACCTCGCTGCTCGACTCCACAGATCAGGTGGTCGAGACCAGGACCGCCAACGATCTCGGCGGGATCCTGTTCCGCGAGGTCACGCCGGGAGACGGCTATCGCGTGCGGCTCGACTCGACCGGCGAGACGTCGGCACCGCTGACGGTGCTGACGAAGCAGTCGGCACCGCCCTCGACCGACATCTACGACCAGTCGATCCCCTCGGACGGCTACGGCTACATGTCCACCCGGGACGGCACCAAGCTGGCCTACTCCGTCCATCCCCCGACGGACGTGTCCAACGCCGAGGGCTTCGACCTTCCGCCCGAGCTGACCAGCCAGCTCTCGTCGCTGGTCGCACCCGGGGTGAAGTCGCCGACCCTGGTCGAGTACTCGGGCTACGGCTACGCCAAGCCCGACGGGCCGGTGAGCGGCATCGCCGCGCTCGCCAACCTGATGGGGTTCACCGTCGTCGACGTCAACATGCGCGGCACGGGCTGCTCGGGCGGGGCGTTCGACTTCTTCGAGCCGCTGCAGAACCTGGACGGCTACGACGTCGTGGAGACGGTGGCGCATCAGCCGTGGGTCGCCCACGGCAAGGTGGGAATGATGGGCATCTCCTATGGCGGCATCAGCCAGCTGTTCACCGCGCAGACCGAGCCGCCGGACCTCGCCGCGATCGCGCCGCTCTCGGTGATCGACCAGACGCAGACGACGCTCTATCCCGGCGGCGTCCTCAACACCGGGTTCGCCGTCAACTGGGCCCAGGAGCGCCAGGACGAGGCCCAGCCGGCCGGTCCGGACAGCGGGCAGCCCTACGCCTGGCAGCAGATTCAAAACGGCGACACGACCTGCGCGGCCAACCAGACGCTCCACCCCGAGGCCGCTGACCTGATGGGCAAGATTCGCGCGAACGACCACTACATCCCCGAGGTCGCCGACCCGCTCTCCCCGATCACCTTCGTCAACAAGATCAACGTCCCGGTCTTCATGGCGTGCCAGTGGACCGACGAACAGACCGGCGGTCACTGCCCGACGCTCGCCGAGCACATGACTGGCACCGAGAAGAAGTGGTTCACGTTCACCAACGGCGTCCACACCGACTCGCTCGACCCGGAGACCTACAACCGCTTATACGACTTCTTAGAGCTCTACGTGGACCAGCAGGCGCCGGCCCTGAAATCGGCCTTGGTCCAGGCCAGCTGGCCCCTGGCCTTGCAGGCGATCTTCGGGATCAACGGGCCATGTCTGGACGGCGCCGGCTGCGCACCGCCCTTGGCGACGCTGCCCGCCGATCCGATCCAGCAGCAGCCGACCTACGACGGCGCCAAGGCGGCGTTCGACGCGCAGCCCTCGATCCGGGTCTTGTTCGACAACGGGGCCGGCAACTCGAACCCGGGCTGGCCGTATCCGGGCTTCGAGCGCTCGTTCGACAGCTTCCCGATCCCCGGGACCGAGGGACGATCCTGGTACCTGAAGCCCGGCGGTGATCTCGCCGGCCACTCACCCAACGGCGCCGCGGCGGACGAGTTCACCTGGGACGCCCACGCGCGGCCGCTGACCAACTTCACCGGCGACACCGCCGCAGGCCCCGGCGGCCTCTGGACCGCGACGCCGAACTATCAGTGGACTCAGGATCCCGCCGGCACCGCGGTCTCCTACGTGACCCCGGCGCTGAGCAGCGACACGGCCGTCATCGGCGCAGGTCGCGTCGACCTCTGGGTGCGCTCATCCACCCCGGACGTCGAGCTCCAGGCGACGATCAGCGAGGTCAGGCCCGACGGCAAGGAGACCTTCGTGCAGGGTGGATGGATCCGCGCCAAGGCGCGCGCTCTCGACGCGACGAAGAGCACCGAGCTCGAGCCCGTCCCGAGCTTCCTCCAGGAGGACTTCGCGGACATGCCGTCGGATCACTTCGTGCCGGTGACGATCCCGCTCTACTACGAGGGCCACATGTACCGCTCCGGCTCGAGCATCCGGGTCCGGATCAGCGCTCCCAACGGCGATCAACCGGTCTGGTCCTTCGGGGAGACCGTGCCCGCCGGCCAGGCGAACGTCGCGATCGGCTACGGCGGAGCACATGCCGTCCCGCCTCGAGCTCCCGGTCGTGCCGGGCGTGAGCGCGCCGACCGGGCTGCCACCGTGCCCGGGCTTGCGGGGTGAGCCGTGCCGCGACTATCAGCCCTTCCAGAACAGGAGGGCGTCGATTGGCGGAGCGACGAGGGCCCCCGCCGCTACGACCCAGGCCCAGGCCCAGCCGCAGCCGCCGGCATCGAACTCCGCGCCGCAGGCGCTGGGGAGATGCGCCAAGGGCCCCCGGAAGGCAGCAGTCAGCGCCAAGAAGCACAAGAAGCACAAGAAGAAGGGCTGCCGGGCGAAGAGGAAGAGGCACCGGAAGAAGAGGTAGAGCCGGACCCTTTTCCGGGAGACGGCGCGCTTAGAGTCCAGCTGATGCCTCAGCTCCCAAGCGGTGCGGTGGTCGCCGCCGGCGTTGACGAGACCTCGGCGCTCGTGATGGTGATCGCCGCCGCGCTTGCCGCCCTGATCGTTCTGGCCGTCTCGCCGCGATTGACCATTCCGGTGGTGGTCCTGGAGCTGCTGCTCGGGATCCTGATCGGGCCTCAGGGTCTCGATATCGCCCGCGTCGACCCCACCACGTCGCTGCTCGGCAATCTGGGGCTCGGGATGCTCTTCTTCTTCGCGGGATACGAGATCGACTTCGACCGGATCAAGGGGCGACCGCTCGAGCTGGCCGTGATGGGCTGGGCCATCTCGCTCGCTCTGGCCTACGGGATCGGCGGCGGGCTCGCCGCCGCGGGGATCATTCTCTCCTTCCTCTACACCGGTTCGGCGATGGCGACGACGGCGATCGGCACCCTGATCCCGATCCTCAGCGACGCCGGCGAGATGCGGACCAGCTTCGGCACCTACCTGCTCGGCGCGGGCGCCATCGGGGAGTTCGGACCGATCCTGCTCGTGACGCTGATCCTGTCGACCGGCCACCCGATCCACGAGGCGGTGATCCTCGTGCTCTTCATCGTGCTCGCGGTGCTCACCGGGCTCCTGGCGGTTCGCTCCGCCTGGCGGGGATGGCCGCTGGTCGAGAAGACCTTCGAGACCTCGAGCCAGCTCGCCGTGCGGCTGGCCGTCGTGCTCGTCTTCAGCCTGGTCGCGCTGGCCGCGCAGCTCGGCCTCGACCTCCTGCTCGGGGGGTTCGTCGCGGGGATGATCACCCGCGTTGCGCTGCGGGGCCGGGAGGTCAGCGTCTTCGACTCGAAGCTCACAGCCGTCGGCTACGGCCTGTTGATTCCGTTCTTCTTCGTCACCAGCGGGATGGCGTTCGACCTCGACGCGCTCACCTCCAGCGCGACGGCGATGCTGAAGGTGCCGATGTTCGTCGCCCTCTTCCTGCTCGTGCGCGGGGTGCCGGCCCTGCTGCTCTACCGCAGCGAGCTCGCGCTCCGGGATCGCTTCGCCCTCGCCGTGTACTGCGCGACCGAGCTGCCGCTGGTCGTCGCGATCACCACCCTGGCGATCGACGCCGGGCACATGGAGACCTCCACGGCCGCGGGACTGGTGGGCGCCGCGATCATCTCCACCCTGATCTTCCCGCTGCTCGGCGCGCGGATCAGGCGCGGCGGCGAGCCCGCCGCGGGCCCAGCGGCCACCAGGCCGCTCGCCGCAGGAGCGTAGGCCGAAGGCCGGAGCGACTTGTGATGGGCGGCCGCACGTGGCCGCGATTTGATGGCGAAGCCGTCAGTCGACCACCTGCAAGTCCTTCGGCAGGCCGCTCAGGTTGCGGTGGCCGTCCGCCGTCACCACGACTAGATCCTCGATGCGGACTCCGAAGCGCCCGGGCAGGTAGACGCCGGGCTCGACGGTGACCACGTTGCCCTCGGCCAGCTCGTCCTCGGAGGTGGTCGCGAGTCGCGGGCCCTCGTGCACCTCGAGGCCGACTCCGTGGCCCAGCCCATGCCCGAAGCGATCGCCGTGGCCGGCCTCGGAGATCATCTCCCGCGCGACTGCGTCGACCTCCTTGCCGCTCGCGTCGGGCCGAACGGCCTCGAGCGAGGCCTGCTGGGCCCGGCGGACCAGCTCGTAGACCTCACGGGCCTCATCGCCAGGGTCTCCCGTCGCGAAGGTGCGCGTGCAGTCCGAGCAGTAGCCGTCGAGGAGCGCGCCCATGTCGAAGACGACCAGCTCGCCCGAGCCGATCTCGCGCTCGCCCGGCTCCGCGTGCGGCAATGCCCCGTTCTCGGCGGCCGCCACGATCGGCGGGAAGGAGGGCTCGGCGCCGAGCTCCCGGAGGCGCGCCTCGCAGGCTCGGGCCACGTCGCGCTCCGTGTGGCCCGCGAGACCACGCTCCAGCGCCCACCGGTAGACCCCGTCGGTGAGCTCCGCGGCGGCCGCGATCCGCTCCAGCTCCTCGGCCTCCTTGACCGCGCGGAGCTGCTCGACCAGGTCGCCGGCGGGTACGAGCTCGACGTCGCCGTCGGCGGCCGCCTCCAGCCGGGCGAGCTGGCGGACGCTCAGCTTGGCGTCCTCGAATCCGACCCGGCCCTTCATCCGCGCCACGATCTGTGGGACGAGCTCGCGCTCGGCCTCGGGCCGCTCCCACTCCGGGGACACCTCATCCTTCGCCCGCTCGGTGTAGCGGAAGTCCGTGAAGAAGACGAGATCCTCGCCGCCCACCAGGCAGGCGCCGTTCGTCCCGGCGAAGCCGGTGAGGTAGCGGACGTTCGTCAGGTCCGAGACGAAGAGCTGGTCGAGCTCGCGCTCGGCAACGAGCTTGGCGAGCCGCTCGCCCCGGCTCACACGCCCAGCCTCTCGGCGATCAGCCCCAGCGCCTCCTCGTAGCCCTCCGGCCCCTTGCCGTAGATCTGAGCGATCAGCAGCTCCAGGCCCTCGAAGACCGAATGCCGTCGCCATTCCTCGCGCTTGGAGATGTCGGAGATGTGCACCTCGACGGCGGGGATCCCGGTCAGGTCGAGCGCGTCCCGGATCGCCCACGAGTAGTGCGTCCAGGCGCCGGCGTTGACGATCGCCGCGTCGGCGATCTCCGGCAGCCGGTGCAGGTGCTCGACGAACTCGCCCTCCGAGTTGGTCTGGAAGAAGGAGGCCTCCAGGTTCCGTTCCAGGGCGAATCGCTTGATCCTGAACTCGAGCTCGGGCAGCGTGAAGTCGCCGTAGATGTCCCGGTCGCGGCTGCCCAGCATGTCGAGGTTGACCCCATGCATCACCTGGACTCGATTGCGGGTGCTGGCCATCACCTGAGCTCCTCGATTGCGGCGCGGACCCTATCCGGCTCCACAGTCTGTCCCCAGAGCGGTGCGCCGGGCTGTTCGAGCAGCACGAAGCCGAGCCCCTCGCTGGTCTGCTTCTTGTCGCGCTGCATGGCCTCCAGCACCCCGTCGACCTCGACCGAGGGGTCGAGCGAGATCGGCAGCCCGTGTGAGGCGAGCAGGCCCTCGACCTCGTCTCGAAGGGCATCGGTGCCCGAGAGCCGCAGCGCCGCCAGCAGGCCGAGGCCGACGGCCTCGCCGTGCCGGTAGCGCGAGTAGCGCGTCTGGGCCTCGATCGCGTGGCCGACCGTGTGGCCGAGGTTGAGCACCGCGCGGCGGCCGGTGTCGCGCTCGTCGGAGGCCACCACCTCGATCTTGGTGCGGGCGCAGTCGAAGATCAGATCCCCGAGCGACCTCGGGTCGATCTCGCGGAGTCCCCGGACTCGGTCCCAGAGCGAGCCCCCCGCGATCAGCGCGGTCTTCACCACCTCGACGAACCCGGCGGCGAGCTCCTCCCTGGGGAGGGTCTCGAGAGTCGCCGGGTCCGCCAGCACGGCGATCGGCTGGTGGTAGGCGCCGATGTAGTTCTTCGCCTCCGGAAGGTCGACCCCGGTCTTGCCGCCGTAGGCGGAGTCCACCTGCGCGACCAGCGTCGTCGGAGCCTGGATCAAGGGCACGCCGCGCTGGTAGGTCGCCGCGCAGAAGCCGGCGAGATCCCCGACCACGCCTCCGCCGAAGGCGAGCACACCGTCGTCACGTCGGACGCCGGCGGAGGCCAGCTCGCCGAGGATCCGCTCGGCCTCGGCGATCGTCTTCGAGGACTCTGCCCCCTGGACACCGATCGTCGCCTCGCAGCTCGGCAGAAGGGCGCGGTGGTGGCGGAGCGCCTCGTCGTCGGCAACGCAGAAGATCCGGGCGGGAAGATCGTCCGGCGTGACCTCGCGCGCGTCGTTCAGCAGCCCGATCGCGCCCGCACCGACCGCGGCCGGATAGCTGCCGCCGGCCGAATCCGCCCAGGCCATGCGGACAGCGGGCGCGCCCTGCATCGCTGCGAGCCATGGCGCGGCCCTCTCGGCGGCCACCCGCGCCTCCGAGGGGAGGATCGCGCGAGCCAGGGACTCGTAGATGGGTCGGCGGCCGGCGAAGCGCTCGGAGAACTCGTCGCGGTCGGCCGCCAGCGGCCTGTCCGATCCGGAGGCGCGCTCCCAGGCGATCTCCTCCTCGACGTCGCACCAGACCGGCATGTGTTCGGCCAGGGCGCCCCGCACCCTGTCGCTCTCGATCGCTCCTCCACCCAGCGCCACGACCGATGATGGGCCGCCGATCTGAGCAGCGAGGGCCTCGAGCACGGAGACGACCAGCCGCTCCTCGCGGCGCCTGAACTCGGCCTCGCCCTCGCGCTCGAAGAACGAGGCGATCGGCTCGCCAAGCTCGCTCTCGAGCAGCTCATCGGTATCGATCACCCCGAGCCCAAGCCGCTCGGCGACGGCCTGGGCCGCCCGCGTCTTGCCCGCCGCCATGAAACCGATGAAGACGATCCCGTGGTGTGCCGTTACCGCCGCCATCCGATGCGCTCCTTGTACGCCGCAAGGGCCGAGAGCACATCGTCGATGTGGTCCCCACCGAACTTCTCGCGGTAGGCGCCGGCGACGACCAGCGCGACCATCGCCTCGGCCACGACGGCCGCCGCGGGGACGACGGTGGAGTCCGTGCGCTCCCGCATCGCCTGGGCCGGCTCCTTGGTCTCCGTGTCCACCGAGCGGAGCGGCTGAGTCATCGTCGAGATCGGCTTGATCGCCGCCTGGACGACCAGCGGCTCGCCGTTGGTCATCCCGCCCTCCAGGCCTCCCGCCCGGTTGGTCTCGCGGTACCAGCCCATCTCTTCGGAGTAGAGGATCTCGTCGTGCGCCTCGGAGCCGGGCTTCCCGGCCACGTCCCAGGCCTCGCCCAGGGACACGCCCTTGACCGACTGGATCGAGCAAACGGCCTGGGCCAGCCGGCCGTCGAGCTTCTCGCTCCAGGAGACGTGGGATCCGATGCCGGGCACGAGCCCGAAGGCGCGGACCTCGAACTTGCCGCCGAGGGACTCGTTCTCCTTCCGCAGGCGGTCGATCTCGGCGACCATCGCCTGCGAGATCTCGGGATCGAGGCAGCGGACCGGCGATTCGTCGACGCCCTCGAAGTCCTCTGGTGCCAGGTCGTCGCGCTCGGGCGCGGAGACCGAGGCGATCTGGATCACGTGGCTGTGGATGCTGACGCCGACCGCCGAGAGGAAGCCCTTCGCGATCGTGCCCGCCGCCACCCGCGCGGCGGTCTCTCGCGCGCTCGCCCGCTCCAGGACGTTGCGCACATCGCTGAAGCCGTACTTCTGCAGTCCCGCGAGGTCGGCGTGTCCAGGCCGGGGCAGATGGGACTCCTCGACCTCCGCGTCGACCGGCCATGGGTTCATCCGCTCATCCCAGTTGGGGTAGTCGCGGTTGGCCACCAGGACCGCGATCGGGCTGCCGAGGGTCAGGCCGTGCCTGACCCCGGAGCGGATCTCGACCGTGTCGCTCTCGATCTTCATGCGCCCACCGCGGCCATGACCGAGCTGGCGCCGTGCCATGTCGCGATCGAGTGCTTCGCGATCGAGCTCGAGCCCCGCCGGGAGGCCCTCGACGATCGCGACCAGGCCGGGACCGTGCGATTCGCCCGCAGTTGTGAACCTCAGAGTCACGCGGGCAGCGTAGATGGGGACGCCTCCCGGCCTCGGGCTCAGGGTTGCGGCGCCATCGCAACCAGCGCGCCGATGGCCAGGAACGGCGCGAACGGGATCGTCCGGCTCCGCGCCTTCCAGCCGTGACGGGCGAGCAGGACCACGCCCGCGACCGATCCGGCGGCGAGGGCAACGACCATCGCCTCGATCACGGCGGCGCCCAGGTAGACGCCGAGCACGCCGGCGAGCTTGACGTCGCCGAGGCCCATGCCGTCCGAGCGGATCAGGGCCGCCCCGAGCAGGAAGGCGGCGGCGGCAAGTCCTGCAATCAGTCGGCCGGGCATCGCACCCGGATCGGACAGCAGGCAGACGGGAACCGCGATCGCGAGGCTCGCCACCAGGGCACCGTCGGGAACCAGCCGGGTGCGGAGGTCGCTGACCGTGACCACGCCGAGCAGGAGGAGGAGCGAGGCGTCGAGCAGCGCGGCGGCCATATCGTTGAGAGCGCCGTGACGCCAGAGCTCTCCCCACCCAGGCACGGGTGCATCGCCTGATGGCCGCCCGACGCCTGCTGATCGTGATGCTGATCCTGCTCGGCCTCTCCACGCTCGCGGCGGCCCTCGTCCCACAGCATGCGCTTCGCGGGGGGACCACCACCGGGACGACCACGCAGCCAACCCAGAGCACCACGACTGCCGCTCCGGCGCCCGGGCGCTCGCTCAGAGCCCGCATCAAGATCGGCGGCAAGACGATCCCGGTGGTCGCCGGCCCGGTCTGCCTCAATGGCAAGTGCGGCGAGCCGATCCACGTCGGCGATCAGCTCTCGCTCGAGGTCTTCGCCCGCAAGCAGACTGAGCTCGAGATCCGCTCCTTCGGGCTCATCGGCGTGGCCAGCAAGACCGCCCCGGCGCTGTTCCAGCTCCTCTTCAACGAGCCGACCAACATCGGCATCGTCTCCACTTCGACCGGCGAGCCTGCGGCCAAGATCGAGGTCCTCTCGGCGAAGGCCGCCGCCAAGGCGATGAAACCTAAGTCTCGAGCTCGCGCGGGATCAGGTCGACCTTGAGGAAGGTGCCGTCCCTGAAGACGTCAACCTCGATGCCCTGCCCGATGCGCTCCGCGACCATCAGCCGCTGAAGGTCGCCGACATCGCCCATCGGCTCACCGTCGACCGAGACGATCAGGTCCTCGGGACGCAGGCCTGCCCGGGCCGCCGGGCTGCCGGAGACGACCTCGACGACCTCGATCCCCTTGTCGCGCTCGAGGCGGGAGGCGATCTTGGGCGGCAGCGGCCGCGAGCCGCCGACGATGCCGATGTAGGCGCGGCGCACCCGGCCCTCCTTCATCAGGGCCGAGATGAGCTTCCTGGTGGCCTCGTTGATCGGCACGGCGAGACCGAGGCCGATGCCGGCCACTGCGGTGTTGATGCCCACGACGCGGCTGAGCCCGTCGGCCAGCGCGCCGCCCGAGTTGCCCGGATTGAGAGCCGCGTCGGTCTGGATCACGTTCTCGACCAGCCGCCCGGCCGAACCGGCGCGCGTCGGCAATGCCCGGCCGAGGGCCGAGACCACCCCGGCGGTGACCGTCCCCGCCAGGCCCATGGGGCTGCCGATCGCGACGACCAGCTGTCCCACACGAAGCTCATCCGCGTCGCCGAGCTGGGCGGGCGTGAGATCGCGAGCGTCGGCTCGCACGACCGCCAGATCGGACAGGGGGTCGGCTCCGACGACCTCGGCAGTGAGCTCGCGGCCGTCGGAGAGCGAGGCGCTGAGCCCATGGCCGCCGGCGACGACATGGGCCGAGGTCAGCATGTAGCCGTCGGAGGAGATCGCGACACCGCTGCCGGCGCCCTCCGCCCGTCCGCGGCGGGTGCGCCGCGAGACGGCGAGATGGGCCACCGACGGAGTCAGTTGATCGGCGACCCCGGAGACGGTCCGGGAGTAAGCGTCGAACGCGTCGGCGTCGGGCAGGCGCTCAGCGTTGTTCGCGGAGACGCCATTGGCGACCCCGTCGATCAGCTTCAAGCCTCCCGAGATGAGCTTCAGCTTCGGCACTAACTAAAAGTTAGCACGCCCGACTCAGGTCCTCGCGGCCTGGCGCATGACGTCGAGTGGCGGGTCCATCCCCGTCCAGATGCGGAGGGACTCCGCCCCCTGCCGGACGAGGATCTCCAGCCCGTCGATCGCGGTTGCGCCTCGGGCGCGCGCCTCGCCGACCAGCCTGCTCTCTGATCCCGCATAGACGAGGTCCACGAGGATCGTGTTGCTGCCGAAGTGCTCCGGCTCCAGCGGCAGGTGCTCGAACGGATCCTCGTCCTTCATCCCGATCGCCGTGCAGTTGACGATCAGGTCGTACGACGCCTCTCGAGCCAGCTCACCGCTGACCGCCACACCAGAGAGCTCGCGGACCAGCTCGTCGGCACGCTCGGGCGTCCGGTTCCAGACCGAGACGGACGCGCCCTGGCCCGCCAGGGCCCAGATCGCAGCGCGGGCCGACCCGCCGGCGCCGAGCACGAGAGCTGTCCGCCCATCCATGGGCTCCGGCAGCGCGGCCACCAGCCCCGTGGCATCGGTGTTGGCCGCCCGGATGCGCCCACCGGCGAAGCTCAGCGTGTTGGAGGCGCCGATCTGCTGCGCCGCTTCGGATGCCTCATCCGCGATCGCAAGGGCCGCCTCCTTGTGCGGGATGGTCACGTTGACGCCCACGAAGCCCTCACCCGGCAGGCCCCGGGTCCGCTCGTCGAACTCGGCGGGGTCCACGTCGATCGCCTCGTAGCTCCAATCGTCCCCCAGGCCGAGCGCCTCGAGCGCGGCGGTCTGCATCGCCGGCGAGCGCGAGTGCGAGACCGGGTGACCCAGCACCGCGAGCCGCTTCACCGCCCGCTCACCCCTCGGGCCGTCAACTCCGGCAGTTCGCGGGCGCGCGACCTGCGTTGTAGGCCGCCACGAGCTGGTTGAACTCGTCTCCGCTCGCGGTGAAGCAGTGCTGGCCGTTCGCCGTTCGCCTTGAGCACGTAGTAGACGTAGTTGACCTTCGCCGGACGGGCGGCCGCCTTGATCGCGTCGAGCCCGGGATTGCCGATCGGCGTCGGCGTCAACCCGGCGTTGATGCGGGTGTTGAACGGCGACGGGGACTTGAGCTGCGACTCGGTGATGTCGCCCGTGTAGTTGTGGAATTCGAATCGCGTCGTCGCGTCGATGCCGAGGGGCATGCCCCGGTGCAGCCGGTTGTAGATCACGGCCGCGACCAGGGGGCGCTCGGAGGCGACCTGCACCTCCTTGTCGATCATCGAGGCGATGGTGAGCACGTCGTAGACCGTCAGGTTCTTCGACTTCGCGTACGACAGGTCGACGCCGGCGATGTTCTGGCGGAAGGCCTGCAGCTGCTCGGAGACGAGCTGGTCGACGTTGGCCCCGGGATCGAGCTCGTACGTGGCCGGGAAGAGGAAGCCCTCGAGCGACTTCGGGTTCTTGGCGCCGTACTTGTTGGGATCGAACCCCTTGGAGGACTTGCTCGCGGCGAGGTAGTCGCCGCTCAACCCGAGGTTCTTCACCGTGGCCGCGATCTGCGTGCGGTCCTCCCCCTCGGGGATCGTCACCGTCACCTGGCCGCCCGAGCTCGTCAAACGGTCGATCGCCGTCCCGTAGCTCATGTTGTGCGCGAGCACGTAGCGACCCGGAAGGATCTTGTCGCTCTCGCCGGCGAGCTTCAGTCGCCACTGGAAGAGGGTCCCGTTCGACACCACGTCGTTCTCGGTGAGGAGATCGGCGACCTCGCCCGCCGTTGCGCCCTCGGGAACGGTGACGATCGCCTCGCCGGATCCGTCCCCGGGGTCGAAGGGAGGCGGCTGGAAGAACGCGACCAGGAACCAGGCGACGAGCAGGCCGACCAGCAGGAGCCCCAGCGCGAGAAACCGGCGACGCCTGTACCTCCCGCGTGGCCCTGGCGGGCGAGGGTCCCCGCCGTCGCGGCCGAAGCGCTCGCGCACCGACCGTCGCGGCGCCTTCTGCGGCGGCGGGGCGGCGGGCGCGGGCTCTGCCGGGGCGGCCGCGGCGCTGGGCGCGCTCGCGCGCTTCGGGGCCTTCGCGGGCTTGCGCGGCTTCTTCGACTTGCCGCGCCGCTGCTCACGCTCGCGGCGACGGCGCTCGCGCTCCAGGGAGTCCGGGTCGTCGCGGCCGAACTCGTCGGTCGGAGGCTTCAGCCCATCGCCCTCGGGCGGGGTGAGGTTCCCCTCGGTGTCCACGGCCCAGTCGCCCCGCTCCTCGGGCACTACCGCTCCTCCATGGACGCCAGGTACGACTCGAGGAGGTGAGCGGCGGCGAGCGAGTCCCGATCCGCACGGGCTCCCTCGCGGGCGCTGCGGTCCGCCATCCGCGTGGTGAGGCGCTCGTCGTAGGTCTCGACCGGTACGTCGAGCAGCTCGTCGAGCTGATCGGCGAAAGCTCGACTGAGCTCGGCCTGCTCGCCCTCCTCCCCGCGGAGGGTGGTCGGCAAGCCGACGATCACGCGGTCGACTCCCTCGGCCGCGACCAGCTCGGCGATCGCCGCCGGGTCGGGCGGCTCGACCGCCTCGAGCGGCCGCGCCAGGGTCCCGGTCGGGTCCGAGATCGCACAGCCGCAGCGGGCGGTGCCGTAATCGAGAGCGAGCACCCGCAAGAAGCTATCGAGTAGCGGCCGCGGCTTGCTCGCCCTCCGGCAGCCGGTCGCTGGCCGACTCCGGGCTGTCCGGCGCGACCTCGGTCTTGGCGATCTGGCCGTAGTCGACGTTCCGGGGGTAATGGCAGGCAGCCGCCTGCCCCTTCCCGTACTCGACCAGAGGCGGCTCGTCCTGGGAGCAGATCTCCTTCGCCCAGGGACAGCGGGTGTGAAACCGGCACGCCGCGGGCGGGTCGACGGGGCTCGGCACGTCTCCCTCCAGCACGACCGGCGAGCGCGCCGCGTTCGCCTTCGGATCGGGGATCGGCACGGCCGAGAGCAGAGCGACCGAGTACGGGTGGATGGGCCGCTCGTAGAGCTCCGCCGCCGGCGAGCGCTCCACGATCTTGCCGAGGTACATGACCGCGATCCGGTCGGAGACATGGCGGACGACGCCGAGATCGTGCGCGACGAAGATGTACGAGAGGTTGAACTCGTCCTGAAGGTCCTCGAGCAGGTTGATGATCTGGGCCTGGATCGAGACGTCGAGAGCGGAGACGGGCTCGTCGGCGATGATCAGCTTGGGCCGCAGCGCGAGCGCCCTGGCGATCCCGATCCTCTGCCTCTGGCCCCCAGAGAACTCGTGCGGATAGCGGTTGTAGTGCTCGGGCTGGAGGCCGACCCGGTCCATCAGCTGCTGGACCTCACGGCGCAGCTGGGTGCCCGAGGCCAGTCCGTGGAGCTGCAGCGGATCGCCGATGATCTGCCCCACCCGCTTGCGCGGGTTGAGCGAGGCATAGGGGTCCTGGAAGATCATCTGGATCTCGCGCCGCACCGGGCGCAGGTTCTTGCGCGAGAGGCCGACCAGCTCCTTCCCCCGGTACTTGACCGAGCCCGCGGTCGGCTCGAGCAGCTGGACCGCCGTCCGGCAGAGGGTGGACTTGCCGCAGCCGGACTCGCCGACAAGACCGAGCGTCTCGCCCTCGTGCAGGGTGAGGCTGACGTCGTCGACGGCCTTGACGCTGGCGACCTCGCGGTCGAACAGGAGGCCCGACTTGATCGGGAAGTGCTTGACGAGGTGCTCGACCTCGAGGATCGGATCGCCCTTGGCCATGGTCAGGCGACGACCTCCGGGGCCTCTAGCCCGATCCGGCCGTCGACCTCGCGGAGCCCCTTCTTGTCGCTCGGATCGAGCCAGCAACGGTCGGCGTGCCCCTTCGCCCGCGGCAAGCGCTCCTTGAGATCGGGCAGCTCGGAGCACTTCTCGAAGGCGTGCGGGCAGCGTGGCGCGAAGCGGCAGCCCACGGGTGGCGCCAGCAGCGACGGCGGCTGCCCGCCGATCTGCGGCAGCCGGTCGGGCCGGTCCTGGTCGAGCCGCGTCAGCGAGCCCATCAGGCCCCACGTGTAGGGGTGCTGGGGGTCGTAGAAGATCTCGTCGAGCGAGCCTTGCTCCACGATCTGTCCCGCGTACATCACCAGGACGCGGTCGGCGATCTCGGCCACGACGCCGAGATCGTGCGTGATCAGGATGACCGAGAGCCCGTGCTCCTGATTCAGGTCTCGGAGCAGCTCGATGATCTGCGCCTGGATCGTCACGTCGAGCGCCGTGGAGGGCTCGTCCGCGATCAAGACCGCCGGCTCGAGCGCCAGCGCCATCGCGATCATCGCCCTCTGCCGCATGCCCCCCGAGAACTCGAACGGGTAGTGCCCGGCTCGCGTCTCCGGGTCCGGGATGCCGACAGATCCGAGTGCCTCAACCGTCTTGCGGTGCGCCTCGGCCCTGTCCATCTCCCGGTGAGCGAGGATCGCCTCGACGATCTGGTCCCCGATCTTGTGCACCGGGTTGAACGAGGACATCGGGTCCTGGAAGACCATCGCGATCCGGTCCCCGCGGATCGCCTGTAGCTCCTCCGCGCTCGCCGTTGTCAGCTCCTTGCCCTGATACGTGACCGACCCCGAGATCCGCGAGTTGGTCCCCCGGGTGAGGCCGAGGATCGTCATCGCGGTCACCGACTTCCCACAGCCCGACTCCCCGACGATGCTCAGCACCTCGCCGGCCTCGAGCGAGAAGGAGACGCCGTCGACGGCGTGCACCGTCCCCTCGTCGGTCGCGAAGTCGACCTTCAGGTCGGAGATCTCAAGCAGGGGGGCGGCCATCAGGCGCTCAGCCTGATCCGCGGGTCGAGCACCGCGTAGATGATGTCGACGAGGGCGCTCAGGACCACGACGAAGAAGGCGCCGAACATCGTGATCACGAGCACGGGCGGCACGTCGAGCTGCTGAATCGAGTTCGCGGCGTACTGCCCCACCCCCTGGAGGTTGAAGACCGTCTCGGTGAGGATCGCGCCGCCCCCGATCACGGCCGCGAAGTCGAGGCCGAAGAGCGAGACCACGGGGATCAGCGAGTTGCGGAGCACGTGGTGGATCAGGATCCGGCGCTCGCTGAGGCCCTTGGCCCTGGCGGTCCGGACGTAGTCCTCGTTGATGGTGTCCAGGATGTTCGAGCGCAAGACCCTGGAATAGAAGCCGATGAAGAGCACGGACAGCACGAACCAGGGCAGGAGCAGGTGCGTGAGCCATCCCCAGGGGTCCTCGGTTAACGGCACGTAGCTGCCTGCCGGGAAGATCTGGATCTTGTAGGCGAACGCCCATAAGACCAGCGCGCCGAGCAAGAAGACCGGCGTCGAGACCCCGATCAGCGATAAGACAGTGAGGCTGGTGTCGGTGAACTTCCCCGCTCTCACCGCGCTGATCACGCCGAAGAGGATCCCGAAGCCGAGCCAGATCACCCCGGCTCCGATCGCCAGCGAGAGCGTTGCCGGCAGGTCGCGCTTGATCTCGTCCTCGACGTTGATCTGCTGCTGATACGAGACGATCGACCCGTCGAAGATCTTGCCCATCGTGATCACGTACTGCTCGTAGATCGGCTTGTCGAAGCCCCAGTCCTTGCGGATCGCATCCCGCGTCTCAGGGGTTGAGGTGCGACCGCCGAGGCGCACGGCCGGATCGCCGTTCGGAATCGCCTGGAAGATCAGGAAGGTCATCACCGAGATCGCGAACAGCACTCCGACCATCGCGAGCAGCCGGCGGACGATGAACCGAGCCATCAGTGCTCGATGCGCACCTGGGCGCGCGGGTCGAGTGCGTCGCGGACACCGTCACCGAAGACGTTGATCCCGAGCACCGCCAGGACGAGCATGCCGCCCGGGATCAGCGTCAGGTGCATGGCGCTCGGGATCAGGCGGATGCCGTCGCCGATCATCGTCCCCCAGGACGGATTGGGCGCCTGGACGCCTGCGCCGAGGAAGGAGAGCGCCGCCTCGAGGAGGATCGCGTTGGCGATCATCAGCGGGATGAAGACGATGATGCTCGAGGCGACGTTGGGGAGGATCTCGCGGAACATGATCCGCATGTTCCCGGCGCCCTGAGAGCGTGCGGCCTCGACGAATTCCTTCTCCCTCAGGCTCAGCACCTGCCCTCGCAGGGGCTTGGCCATGTAGGGGATGTAGACGACGCCGATGATGATCGCCGGGATCCATAGCGACGCCCCGCTGACGGTGAAGAGGCCGAAGTCGAGTCCTCCGACCGCGAGCGCCGTGCCCAGCGCGATACCCAACAGGATCACCGGGAAGGCCCAGATCAGGTCCATGGTCCGGGAGAGGACGCCGTCGACGACGCCGCGGAAGTAACCGGCTGAGAGCGCCACGATCGTCGCGAAGAAGCAGCTGATGAAGGTCGCGATGAAGCCGATCTCGAGCGAGTTCCGGCCGCCGTAGAGCAGCCGGACCGCGACGTCGCGCCCGTTTGCGTCGGCGCCCAGGAGGAACTTCCCGGTCCAGGTCGGGCCCGTCGGGATGCCTCCGGGCGAGACGACGTCCCGGGTCTCTCCACGGACCTCGATCTGGTCGGTGATGTGGTTCGCCGACGGTGTGGTGTGCGCCACGTGCTTTGCATAGAGGGGCGCGCACAGGCAGAGGATCACGATCAGTATGAACAGCGCCCCGAACGCCAGGGCGGTCTTGTTGCGGCGCAGGCGGCGCAGCGCCAGCTTGTACGGGCCGACACCGCCCTCGCCTTGGATTTCGCTCGAGCCCAGGGGCACCTCCGGCTCTAGTGCGGCCGGTACCCCCGGGCTTGGAGCGGTCGGGTCTACTGCCATCTCATCGCGGGGCGCCCTGGCACGCCCCAATCATCCTCTGTCCGTTTGCGGGTCTTACTTCAGTTGCCAGGTACTCCAGATGTTCAGGTACGTGGGGTGCACCTGTGCGGAATCGAAGTCGATCCGGTCGCTCATGAACTTCGGCACCTGCTCAGACCCGTACACGGCAACGTAGGCCTTCTTGGCCACGTACTCGTCGAGGGCCTGCCACTGGCTCGCCACCGAGTCCAGCTGCGTCGACGGGACGTTCTCCAGCTTCGCGAGCTGCTGCTGAATGAACGGATCGTTGACGTTGCCGAAATTCTCGTTGTTGACGGGCTGGATCGAGTCCGCATCGAGCAGCAGGTAGAAGTCGGCCGGGTTCGGGAAATCCTGAATCCAGTCGGCAAATCCGGTCTGCGGTGCGGTCTTCGCGTTCCCGATCGTCGGGAAGTAGGTCGTGTCCGAGATCAGCTTCGGAGTGGCCTTGTACCCGATCTTGTTCAACAGGTCGGCGTAGTACTCGACGTACTGCGTCCGTGGCGCGCGCTGCTCGCCCCAGACCGTCACCGACTGACCCGCCGTGCCCGACTGCTGCACGAGCTGCTGGGCCTTGGCGATGTCGCCGTGGCCGTCAGCCGCACCGTATGGACAGGCGCTGTCCGGGTGTCCCACGATCCCCTCCGGGAGGAAGAAGCACTCCGGCTCGAGGAACCCGCTCGCCAGACGCTGCAGGGCCGGCCGGTCGATCGCGGTGTTGACCGCCTGACGGGCCAGCTCGTTGTTGAACGGCGGAATGTCGACGTTCATGAAGAAGTAGAACGTCGACGGGATCGTCACCGGCTGGAAGCGGTCGCTCGCCTGTGACTGAACCTGCGGCACGACCGACGGCGGCAGCGTGTCGCCGGCGTCGAAGTTGTCCGCCTGGTTGTTCAGGACCTGCTGGGCCGCCGTCTGGGTGTTCGACTCGATCGTGACGTTGATCCGGTCCAGGTGACCCGTTGGGATGTCCGGGATGTTCAGCGCAGCGAACTTCGGGTTCTTGACGACGCTGAAGGACTTGTTCGGCACGATGTCCGTGATCATGTACGGGCCGACGCCCGGGGGCAGGTTGGTCGTCAGGGTGTGGTCCGGCGTACCGCACGGAACCAGCCCCGTCTCGGGGAACGCGATCACATTCGAGAACGCGCCGTAGGGCTTGTCCAGCTGGATCGTGATCTTGCCGCTGGCGTCATCGGTCGTGATGCCCGAGATGGTGTCCGCCTTGCCCTCGTCGAAGTCGGTCGCACCGGTGACGTTGTCGGTGATGAAGCTCTTGCCGCCCCAGTTGACCTTGATCACGCGCTCCATCGTGCACTTGAAGTCGCTCGCCTTGACCGGCTGGCCGTTCGAGAAGACCAGGCCCTTCCGCAGCGTCAGCGTGTAGGTCTTCTGATCGGACGAGATCTGCGGCAGTGCGGTCGCCAGACCCGGGATCAACTCGTTTCCGCCCGGGGCGTTCTCCGCCTTGTAGGTGAGCAGGGGGATGTAGCTGATCCAGGTGGGCTCCGCCCCCTGAGTCGTGTACTCCTCCTGGGGATCGAGGTAGTCCGGCGCAGTGCCCATCAGGACCGTGGCCGTGCCGCCGTTCGTACCTCCTCCACTGCTCCCACCCCCGCAGGCCACCAACACCACGCCTGCAACGGCGGTCATGATTCCCAGCAGAAGCAGCTTTCCAAGCTTGCTCACCCTGAGTCCTCCTGTTCGTTTGTCTCCCTAGCGGGAGTGATCCCTTCGGGAGTCATATACCTGTAAACGGGGAACGTCAAGCACGAATTCCGGGGAGTTCGCCTAATTGGCGCGGCTCAGGGGGCCAATTTGGCCTCAATGGCGTCGCGCGCCACGGCCAGCGCCTCGTCCAGCTTCGACGGGTCGCGGCCGCCTGCCTGGGCGACGTTGTCGCGCCCTCCCCCACCCCCGCCGACGACCTGCGCGGCTTCGCGGATCACCTCCGATGCCGAGATCCCACGATCCACGACCTCCTTGCTGAAGCTCGCCACCAGCGCCACCTTGTCGTCCTCGACCCCGCCCAGCACGACGGCAGCCTCACCTGCTCGCGACTTGATCCTGTCCGCGAGGTCCAGGAGCGAGCGCTGGTCGGCACCGTGTCCACGGCCGACGAAGACCGTGATTCCCCCGATGCGCTGACCCGTCGCGGCCATCTCCTCCGCCTTCTTGGAAAGATCGGCGGAGCCCGCCTTCTCGCTCTGCCGCTTGAGCTCCTCCAGATGCTCCGCGGCGCGTCGCGCGCCGGCGACCGGGTCCTGCTCCGAGCCCAGGATCCTCCCGACCTCGCTCAGTTCACGAGACCGCGAGCGGAACCAGTCGATCGCGGCCGGGCCGGTGAGGGCCTCGATGCGGCGGACGTTCGCGGCGCTCGAGCCCTCTGAGGCGATCGCGAAGATGCCGATTTCCGCGGTGTTGAGCACGTGGGTCCCGCCGCAGAGCTCGCGCGAGACGTCCTCCACCTCGACCACCCGGACCCAATCGCCGTACTTCTCGCCGAACAGGGCCATCGCCCCAAGCCTCTCCGCGTCCATGCGCGACATCTCGAGCGCTCGCACCGAGTGGCTCTCCTTGATCCAGTCGTTGACTCGATCGCTGATTTCCCTGAGCTCCTCGGTCGTGAGGGGCGCGCCGTGCGTGAAGTCGAAGCGGAGCTTGTCCGGCCGGACGGCCGAGCCCGCCTGCCGGACGTGCGTACCGAGGAGCTCCCGCAGTGCGGCGTGCAGCAGGTGAGTAGCCGTGTGGTTCCGCATCGTCGCGAAGCGGGCCACATGGTCCACCTCGGCCTCGACCCGCGCTCCGCTGGCCAGCCCGTCGGACGGGCTGTCGAGCTCGACCGCCTGGTCGTCCCCGATCCGGTAGACGTCGGCGACGCGGGAGCTGCCGCCCTCCCAGCGCACCTCGCCCGAGTCGGCGACCTGACCGCCGCCCTCCGGGTAGAAGGGGCTCTCCTCGAGCTTCACGAGCGCCCGGCCATCGTCGCCTTGGACCGCGAGCAGGCTGGTCTCGGCGCGGAGCTTCTCGTAGCCGACGAAGCGCGAGGGCGGGGCCTCCGAGGCGAAGCTGAGGACGGTGCCGTGGTGGTCCTCCGAGCCGTGCGCGGTGGCCGTCCCCATGCGAGCGCGTGAGCGCTGCTCCTCCATCAGCTCCTCGAAGCCCTCGTCGTCGACGGAGAGCCCCTGCTCGGCGAGCAGCTCCTTGGTGAGGTCGTACGGAAAGCCGTAGGTGTCGTGGAGCCTGAAGGCGTCCTCGGCGTCGATCCACGAGGTCCTGTCCTCGTGGGCATGTCGGATCAGGTCGGCCAGCATCTGCGTGCCCCTCTCCAGGGTGCGGCCGAAGCTCTCCTCCTCGTCGTTGACCCAGCGGATCACGGTGTCCCGCTCGGCCGCCAGCTCCGGGTAGGCGGGCGCGAGCAGCTCCAGCGCCCGGTCGGCGAACCGCTCCATGAAGGGCGATTCGAGCTCGATCGAGCGGCCCTGCTGGATCGCGCGCCGCATGATCCGGCGCAGGACGTATCCCCGGTCCTCGTTCGAAGGCACGACCCCTTCGGCGATCAGCGCCGCCGTGCCGCGCGAGTGGTCGGCGAGGATCCGCATCGCACGGGTGGTCGCGCCGCCCTCGGAGTAGGAGCGGCCGGAGAGCTCCTCGCGCCAGGTCGACCAGCGGACGGAGCGAGTCGGTGTCGAAGACGGAATCGACCCCCTGGAGGATCGCCGCCATCCGCTCCAGGCCCATGCCGGTGTCGATGTTCTTCATCGGCAGCTCGGTGAGCGCGCCGTCCTCGTCGAGGTCGTAGCTCATGAAGACGTGGTTCCAGTACTCGACGAAGCGGTCGGTGTCGTCGCCCGGGCGGTCATCGGGGCCTCCGAACTCCACGCCCCGGTCGAGGTACATCTCCGAGCAGGGACCGCACGGCCCGGTGGGCCCCGCCTGCCAGAAGTTCTCGGAGCGCGGCAGCTGGACGATGCGCTCGTCGGGCACCCCGACCTTGCGCCAGATCTCGATCGCCTCGGTGTCAGGCCCGAGACCCAGCTCCTCGTCCCCCTGGAAGACCGTCACCCAGATCTGCTCGGGATCGAAGCCGAATCCCTCGGTGGAGAGCTCCCAGCCCCAGGGGATCGACTGCTCCTTGAAGTAGTCGCCGAAGCTCCAGTTGCCGAGCATCTCGAAGAAGGTCAGGTGGCGGGCGGTGTTGCCGACCTCCTCGATGTCGGTTGTGCGGAAGCAGCGCTGCACGTCGGCCAGCCGGGGCGCCGGCGGCTTCTCCCGGCCGAGGAAGTAGGGCTTGAAGGGCTGCATGCCCGCGGTCGTCAGGAGGACCGACGGATCGTGCACCGAGGGAACCAGCGAGGCCGACGGCACGATCCGATGGCCCCGCTCCTCGAAGAACGTCAGGTAGGTCTTGCGGATCTCCTCGGCCTTCACGGGCCCCAGTCTAAGAAGACTGGGGCCCGCGGTCAGCTGCGTCTAACGAATCACCGAGGTGGTGCCCACCGTGGTCCCGTTCAGAGCCCTTGCCTTGACCTTGAACCGGACCTTCCGGCCCCTCTTCAGCTTCTTCAGATGGACGGTGACGAAGGTCGCGCCCCGCTTCTTCCTTATCTTCACCTTCGCCTTCGCTACCTGAGCGAGCGACTTGCCGGCCCGTGGCTGGCTGAACTTGATGATGTCGAGAGCGCTCAGCGCATCCGGCCAGGTGAGCAGGATGTCCGCGGACCTCCCCTTCGCCTTGAACTTGTGGCCGAACGACTGGCCCTGACGCGTGAACGTGTTGGTGAACACGATCGGCGGTCGCTTGCAGTTCATGTCCGCCGTGATCGCGGCGGCCACGGCGGGCACCTGACTCGCATCGGTCAGGTTGAACGACTTCCCACCGGTGTCGCTGGCGATCTTGTCCAAGACGGCCGTGTCAACCGAGCCGAAGCCGACCGAGTCGGTCTTGACCGGCGGGCTGGCGTGCCCGTTCGTGTAGTCGCCGACGTCGTGCCCGCCGTCGCTCAGGAAGATCCGCCCGTTGGCGTTCGGGTTCGCGGTCTTGGCCGTCGCGAAGGCGACGTTGTAGTCCGTGAGGCCGTTGTCGGCGTTCACCATCGCGAAGGAGGCATCCATCGCCGGAATCACGCCGGGAATCGGCCGCCGGCGCGAACAGCACGTCCGCCGTGTCGCCGAATTCGATTCCGCCCAGGGTCTTGCCCTGGTTCTGCTGAAGGTCCGCGAATGCGTCGAGCAGCGTCGTCCGGAACTTGCCCGGATCGGTGAGGTCCATCGAGCCCGAGTCGTCGATGATCGCCTCGATGTTCGTCGCCTTCTGGCAGGCCGACGCGTGTGCCGGAGGCGATGCCGACGCGCTGCCTCCCCCGGCCATCGCGGCCAGCAATGCGACCAGCGACGCGCCGCCCGCCAGAGCCTTGATTCGCGAGTCGAGATGCATGGGGTCCCCTTCCGATCCCGGATTTGACGGGCTGGCAACCTACTCCGAATTGGGGCGTTTGGGAAGGGCCTAAACGATCGTTCCGTGGCCCACAACGAGGTCGCCGTCGAGCAGGCAGGCGACCTGTCCCGGCGCGGCGCCATCCACTGGCTCGGCCAGTGCGACGACCGCCTCGCGCGGGTCGCCGTCGACCTCGAGGCGGCAGTCGCGCCTGGGCGAGTGGTAGCGGAGCCGCACGCCGTCGACTCGCTCGGCGGCGCGGTGGAGCGTCGCCCCGCGGATCCGCACCCGGCGCGTGGCTGAGCTGATCACGGCCCCCGGCGATCACCCGGTTGGATGAGGCGTCCGTCCCCAGTACGTAGAGCGGCTCTCCCCCGCCCACGCCGAGGCCCCGGCGCTGGCCGACGGTGAAGTTGTGGTGGCCGGGGTGCTGACCGAGGCGGCGGCCCGAGCGATCGACCACGTCCCCGGGACGGTCCTCGAGGCCTGCGTGGGCGCGCAGGAACTCCCGCTTTCCCTGACCGGCCAGGAAGCAGAGGTCCTGGCTCTCGGCCCGGCCGGCCACCTCCAGCTCCGCCCGGGCGGCGATCTCGCGCACCTCGGGCTTGGTCAGCTCGGCGAGCGGAAAGCGCAGGCGGGCCAGGGAAGCGGGGCGCAACGCCGAGAGCATGTAGGTCTGGTCCTTCGCGTCATCGGCGGCGCCGGCCAGCAGCGGGCCCGAGCCGTCGTCGGCGATCCGCGCGTAATGGCCCGTGACGAGCCTCGCCGCCCCCAGGCGGTCGGCCAGGGCGATCATCGCGTCGATGCGCAGCTCGCCGTTGCAGAGGACGCAGGGGTTGGGGGTGCGCCCCTCCGCGTAGCCGCGCAGGAACGGGCCAACCACGCCGGCGCGGAACTCACGCTCGAGGTCCAGCGTCAGATGCGGGATGCCGAGCGAGTGGGCCACCCGGCGGGCCCCGAGTACCGCCTCGGGCGAGCAGCAGCTGCGCTCCCCGTCGGTGCGCACGTCGGCCCAGAGCTTGAGGGTCACCGCCACCGGATCGCGCCCGGCCTCCCGCTCGCGCAGGGCGGCGACCGCCGAGTCGACGCCGCCGCTGAGTGCGACGAGGACCCGCTCACGATCGGTGGGCGGATCGGCAAGCCGCAGGTCCGACCCGGCGAGCCCGGACAGCGCGCGGTGGAGAGCATCCGCCGCGAGCACGGCGGCGTGACGATGGGTCGGCGCAAGCCCGCCGAGCTCGGCCTCGATCTCGTCCGGTCCGATCCCGGCGGCCTCCAGCACCGAGGCTCCGTCGGCCAGCTCGGCCGTCGCCGCGGCCGCGGCCGCGCTCGCGGCGCACCCCTCGCGGTCGAAGCCGACCTGGTCGATCCGAGCATCTCGGACGACGAGCGACAGCCGAATCAGGTCGCCGCACGGCGCTCCGCCCGCAGAGCCGCTGAACGACCCGTCCGGGACGGGCCCGCGCCGCGCGCCGTCCTCGAGGTACTGCTCAAAAAGATCCCGATTCACGGCGCCAAGATTAGAAGGCTCCAACCTGCCGTTTTCCGCCCCGGCTTGGTAACCCGTGTCGCATAGGTGGTGGTCTACCGGCAACCCCGAGGGACTGCCGGAAATCGACCCCCAAGCCAGTTGTGTTGGGTCAACGTTTGGAGCGGTTCGCGTACAGGCTCGGGCCTGTCCTCAACCCTAGACGATCGAATTCGGATGCGT
This sequence comes from uncultured Solirubrobacterales bacterium, assembly GCA_963747425.1. Classification (GTDB taxonomy): domain Bacteria; phylum Actinomycetota; class Thermoleophilia; order Solirubrobacterales; family 70-9; genus DASUPK01. The sequence goes on along the minus strand of CAVVFJ010000001.1, from coordinate 10,811 downwards.
TCCCGGGCGTGCGGGGATCCGGATTCGGTCGTCCGGCATCGGCTCCGAGCTACTCCGGCTCGTCGAGCAGGTACCAGGAGGAGACCAGGCCGTCGCGGATCCCGAGCTCGATGGCGACCCGCGAGCTGTCCCCCACCTTCCCGCTCTCCCGCCACACGTACTGGAGCTCGGCGTGGACCAGCACCCCGCCCTCGGTCTCATCTATTTGAACCGGGACATAGCGGCGGATCAGGTGGTCGAAGACCTTGCCGGACCACTCCATCGCCGCCGTGCGGCCGCGATGGACGGTTCGCTCGGTTCGGATCTCGACCTCGGGGTGGACGAGCTCGCCAACCACCTCCCGGTCGCCCGCGCTGAGGGCGGCCAGAAAGCGGCGAGCGAGCTCATCATCAATCGGGTTGCTCCTAATCTGTCTCCTTGGAGCACCCTCGCATCACAGTTATCGACCGCGCAGGGTCTCGGCCAGCCGCTTCGGCTGGTCGCCGAGGCTTGCCTCTTTGACGGAGCTGAGGCCGATGCCGATCAAGCCCAGGACGAGCAGGACCCACGGCCAGACGCCCAGCTTGAACGGATGCGGAGGAGTGGAGTTGAGGTCGAGCCCCGCGATCACGAGGAAGAGGAGCAGCCCGATCCCCCCGACGTAGACCGGCCCCCTCACCCCGATCTGGGATCCGATCCCGACCAGGCCCAGGGAGACCACCAGCAGGAGGATGTCCCAGAGGTTGGTCGTCTCGATCGGGGGCGTGCCGGTGCCGAGAGGGTTCAGGTTGCCGAGAGCCGTGATCCCGAGCGAGCAGGCGATCACCGCGGCGATCCCCGCCCCGGTGAGGAGCTCGGAGGCCTTCCAGAGGCCCAGATCACCGGTGGGCGCCGTCGGGGTCCCCGCGACCTCCTCGCCGCCAGGATTGCTTCGCCATACGTAGAGCGCGCCGGCGAGCAGCCCGATGGCCATCAGCCCGAGCAGCCCTCGGTAGACGCCCCAGTGGGCGCCGATGCCGCCGGAGAGGATCTTGTCCCAGAGCGCCGTCCAGGAGATGATCAGGAGGATCGAGCCGAAGAGCAGCTGGACGCGCACGCCGGCGACCGCGCCGGCGTAGAAGGCGAGCCCGGCCGTGACCGCGAAGACCCAGAACAGGTTCAGCTGGGCGTTCGGGTCGCCGCCGATCATGTCGACGAGCTGCAGCAGCGCGAACGGCACGAAGATCAGGCCGAAGACGCTGTGGACGACCTGCCAGGTCCGGAGCTCGCCCGTCTGGGGCCTGGTCAGGATGCCCCCGTAGAGGTAGACCGCCGGAATCGCGAGGACCAGGAACATCGGGAACGCGGCCCACTGGTCCGGGTTGACGGTCAGGAACGGGCCCTTCCTGATGTAGATCATCGCGGCGGCCAGCCCGATCAGGAGCCCGCCGATCTTGCGCAGCGAGTCGCGTGTGTCGTCAGGTTCGAAGAGGTCGTTCATCGATTGCTTGCCTCCAGGGGGTGGACGGGAACTCGCGCGCCACCCTATCCCGTGGGGCTGTCCTTCAAGGAGGTGATCCGGTCGTAGGCCGACTGCACCACCGAGCGGTCGAGCTGCCCGCTCTTCACGTCCTTGACGAGCTGGCCGAAGGCGTCATTCGAGGTCTTCGCGTTCTTCGCGTAGAGGAGAAGGTCGTCGCCGGCCTCCAGCGCGCCCCTGCCGGCGACCGCCGGCGGGAGCGTGCCCGCGATGGCCTGGCCCTCGAGGTCGTCGGTGATCACCACCCCGTCGAATCCGAGCTGCCCGCGGAGCATGCCCTTGACGATGGTCGGGGAGAGTGCAGCCGGCTTCTTCGCCCCAAGCGTCGGATAGCTGGCGGTCGAGACCATCACCATCCCGACACCCGCCTCCACGGCCGCCTTGAAGGGCACCAGATCGGCTTGAATCTGGTCGGACGTCGCGGCGATGCTGACGGCGTGGTCGTCGGTGTTGACGGTCGCGAACCCCAGGCCGGGGAAGTGCTTTGCGGTGGCGACCACGCCGCCGTCCTGAAGCCCCTGTGCGAACGCGACGCCAACGCTGGCGACCGTGTCGGGATCCGAGCCGAAGGTGCGGCTCTTGATCGTGTCGGCGGTGGTCGGGTGGGAGACGTCGAGCACCGGCGCGAGGTCGACGTTGACCCCGAGGCCCCTCAGGAATGAGCCGGTCTGCTGCCCCTGGTCCTTGGCCTGGCCCTCGTCGCCGCTCTTGCCGAGGTCCGCGGGCGAGATGTCCGGCGGCCCGGCCTTCAGCCGCTTCACGCTGCCGCCCTCCTGGTCGACCATCACCAGCAGCGGCGGGTTGCCGCCGGCGCTCGCCGCCGACTGGAGCTTCTGGACGTCGGCCTTCAGCTGCTGGGGATCGGTCTCGAAGGCGATCAGGCCTCCGACCTGGCCTTTCTTGACCCTCTTGACGAGGTCCTGGTCCGGCCCCTTGGCGCTGAGCTTGGCGACGATCGTCTGGCCGACCAGCCGCTTCAGCGGAACAGGCTTCTCGCTGCTGCCGCCGCCGAGGCTCGAGATCAGCACGATCAGCCCGATGATCACGATCGCGGCGACACCGCCGACCATGAAGTCCTGACGGCGTCGCACCCGGGCGGGAAGGTCGCGACGGCGCGCGCGCCGGCCCGGCGGCGGGCGCCGGCCGCTGCGCTCGAACTCGCCCGTGTCGCCGCGGATGCGGCGGCGCTCGCCCGTATCCGGCCCCGTTGACGGTGCCCGGCTCGGCGGCGTCTCGACCGGGGCCCGCTCGCCGGTCGCGGGGCGCTCCCCGGTCTCAGGGCGCTCGCCCTCGGTCGGCGCCGGCTCGCGCGGCGGGGTGGGAGGCCGCGCCGGTGCGTCGGTCCACTCGAACAGGTCGTCGCCGTCGGGGGGGAGCCGCCCTTCCATCTGTCTAGCCCTTTCCACCCCCGCCGCGAAGTGAGATCCCAAGCTCGCGCAGCTGGCGATCGTCGACCGGGGCCGGAGCGCCGGTCAGCGGGTCACCGCCGGACGCGGTCTTCGGGAAGGCGATCACGTCCCGGATCGAGGTGGTGCCGTGCAGCAGGGCGACGATCCGGTCCAGCCCGTAGGCGATCCCGCCGTGCGGAGGGGCGCCGTAGCGCAGCGCGTCGAGCAGGAAGCCGAATCGCTCCTCGGCCTCCTCCTTGTCGATTCCGATCGCCTCGAACACCTTTCGCTGCACCTCGGGGTCGCTGATGCGGATCGAGCCACCACCAATTTCCCATCCGTTCCAGACGACGTCGTAGGCCTTGGCCCTGGCGGCGCCCGGATCGCCCGGATCGAACGCTCCGTCGGGCGAGGTGAAGGGGTGATTGTGGGGGTCCCACCGCTCCTCGTCGTGCGCCCAGCCGAGCAGCGGCCAGTCGACGATCCAGGTGAGTTCGTTCGCCTCCTGATCGATTAGGCCTAAGCGATCGCCAAGCCGACGGCGAAGCTCGCCGAGCACCTCGGCCGAGAGCAGCGGCTCATCGGCCACCAGCAGGAGGACGTCGCCCTCGGAGGCGCCGAGCGCCTCGTTGGCCGCCGCGATCTCCTCGGGCGAGAGGAACTTGGCGACGGGCGAGCGCCAGCCCTCGCCCTCGACCACCGCCCAGACCAGTCCCTTCGCTCCCAGATCGGTGGCCTCGGCCACCAGCCCGTCGAGGTCGGCACGCGACATCTCGTGGCCCCCCGCGTTCAGGCCGCGGACGAGCGCCCCGCTCTCGATCGCCTGGCGGAAGGCGTTGAACTCGGAGCCGCGGAAGACCTCAGTGAGATCCTCCAGCTCGAGCCCGAAGCGCAGGTCGGGCTTGTCGGAGCCGTAGCGGGAGATCGCCTCGTCGTAGGGCAGCCGCCGCATCGGCAGCTCGACCTCGACGCCGCAGCGACCCAGAACGTGGGCCAGAAGGCGCTCGTTCAGATCAATCACGTCGTCCGTGTCGACGAAGGACATCTCGATGTCCAGCTGCGTGAAATCCGGTTGCCTGTCAGCGCGAAGATCCTCATCCCTGAAGCAACGCGCTATCTGAAAATACCGCTCGAAGCCGCCGATCATGAGAAGTTGCTTGAAGAGCTGCGGCGATTGAGGCAGCGCGTAGAAGGAGCCCCGCTGGAGGCGGCTCGGGACCAGGAAGTCCCTGGCGCCCTCAGGCGTGGAGCGGGTGAGCACCGGGGTCTCGATCTCGACGAAGCCCTCGCCGGAGAGGAACTCCCTCATCGCCGCGCTGACCCGGTGGCGGAGCTCGATCGCCTCCCTCATCCGGTCGCGGCGGAGATCGAGGTAGCGGTACTTCAGGCGCGTCTCCTCGCTGACCTCCCCGGAGAAGGACTCGATCTCGAAGGGCGGCGTGTCCGCGTCCGAGAGGAGCTGGGCGTCGGTGACGCGGATCTCCACCTCGCCGGTCGGCAGCTCCGGGTTGACGGTCTCCGGCGAGCGCCTGACGACCGGGCCGCTGGCGCTGAGCACGTCCTCCGAGCGCAGCTCGTGCCCGAGCTTGAACGCATCCCCCGCCTCGTCCGGGTTGAAGACGAGCTGCACCAGCCCGGTGCGGTCGCGGAGGTCGATGAAGACGAGACCGCCGTGGTCGCGACGTCGGTGAACCCAGCCCGCGACGCGCACCTCGGAGTCGACCCTGTCCGGCAGGACCTGACCGCACCAGGCATCGCGGTAGCCGTTGGCCCGCAGCGCTGGAAACCCGTCGCTCATGGCGACGAGAGTGTCTCAACCAGGGTCGCGGGATCGATCTCCCGCTCCTCGCCGGAGCTCATGTCGCGCAGGGTCGCCTTCGCGTCGCCGGCGAGGATCAGCGCGTAGCGAGCTCCCACCCGGTCCGCCTGCTTCATCTGGCCCTTGGTCGCACGGCCCGCGAGGTCAAGATCGGCCGGGATCCCGGCTCGACGCAATTCGGTCACAAGGGCCAGGGCACGCTGCCTCCCGACCTCCTCGGCGACGATGAAGACGCCGTCTCGCTCCTCGTCGGCGCCGCCGGCGGCCGTCCCCTCCTGCTGCTCGAGCGCCAGCGCGACGCGGTCCACGCCCAGAGCCCAGCCGCAGCCGGGTGTCGCCGGACCGCCGAGCTGCTCGATCAGCCCGTCGTAGCGCCCGCCGCCCCCGATCCCCGACTGCGCGCCGAGGTGCTGGCACTCGAACTCGAACACGGTGCGCGTGTAGTAGTCGAGGCCGCGCACCAGGGTCGGGTCGAGCTCGTACGAGACCCCGTTGCGGTCGAGCAGCTCGCGGACGGCCTCGAAGTGCTCGGCGTCCTCGGGATCGAGCCGGTCGAGCAGCGTCGGGGCGCCGGCCATCACCTTCCGGGTTCCCTCGTGGTCGGCGTCGAAGGCGCGCAGGGGGTTGGCGTCGATCCGGCCGCGGACCTCGTCGGAGAGCTCGTCCTGGTGGGAGCGCAGGTAGTCGCGCAGCTCATCGAGGTAAGCGGCGCGCGCGGCGGGCGTGCCGAGGCTGCCGAGGCGGAGCCGAACGTCCTCGACCGCGAGCTCGGCGAGGATGTCTCCGGCCAGCAGGATCAGCTCGGCGTCCACCAGCGGGGAGTCCGAGCCGATCGCCTCGGCGTCCACCTGGGTGAACTGCCGGTAGCGGCCGGCCTGCGGGCGCTCGTGTCGGAAGAAGGGGCCCTCGGTCCAGAGCTTCACCGGCTGGGCCAGCTTCTGCATGCCGTGCTCGAGGTAGGCGCGGCAGACGGAGGCGGTCGCCTCCGGGCGCAGGGTCAGCGAGCGGCCGCCCTGGTCGCTCGAAGGTGAACATCTGCTTCTGGACGATGTCAGTGGACTCGCCGACGCCGCGGGCGAACAGGTCGGTGTCCTCGAAGACCGGGACGTCGATTCGGCCGTAGCCGGCGGCCTCGAGCCTCTCTCGAGTCACGTCGTGGATCCGGCGACGCAGGGCCTGCCGATCAGGAAGCACGTCGAAGGTCCCCCTCGGAACCTTGAACTTCTCGGTCATCCGCCGAGCCTATTCAGCGAGCGAGCTCAGCGAGGAACGGATTGGTCGCCCGCTCGGCGCCGAGCGTCGTGACGCCCATGTGCCCCGGATAGACCGTGGTCTCCGGCGGATGGGAATCGACCAGGGTGCGGATCGACTCGAGCAGCGTCCCCCAGTCGCCGCCGGGCAGGTCGGTCCGCCCCACCGAGCCCTGGAAGAGGACGTCGCCCGAGAAGATCGCCGCCTCGTCGGGGATGGAGTAGGTGACGTGGCCGGGGCTGTGGCCGGGGGTGAAGATCACGTCGATCTCCATGCCGGCGAGCTCGAGCTTCTCGCCGCCGCTGACGGTGTGTTCGGCCTCGTAGCCCTCGTACGGGCCGAAGCCGGGCCAGGGCACGTACGAGTTGATGTCGGCGAGCACCGGTGTCTCGATCTCCGGGCACCAGACCGGCGCGCCCGTCGCCTTCGCGATCGGGGCGACGGCGCCGATGTGGTCGAAGTGGGTGTGGGTGAGCAGGATGGCGTCGATCGTCACCCCGAGCTCGTCGGCGGCGGCGAGGATCCGCTCCGCTTCGTCCCCGGGATCGACGATCAGGGCGCGGTCGGACCCGTCCTTCCGCAGCAGGAAGCAGTTCTCGGCGATCTGGCCGACGGTGAGCATGCGGACCTCCACAGGCTCAGCCCTCCGCTTGATGGGCGCTGGTGCGCCCCGCCTCTTTCGCCGCCCGCTTCTGCGCCTCCTTGCGGAGGTAGCGCCGGTAGAACCAGCCATCCATGTAGAACGACATTCCGGTGTAGAGGGGCAACATGACGACGCCGACGACCAGCGTGGCGATCGGGTTCTGGCCCATCAGCGCCAGCAGCCCGACGAAGAGGATCGCGGCGATCCCGCCCTTCTTCAGCGCGTTCGACCAGCTCGCCGGCTGCGGCACGCGCTCCCCGGGCTTGCCCTTCTTGCCACCGCGGTTGCGGGCTCGTGACTTCGCCTCCGCCCGGCTGCGGGGTCGCCCGCGGGCCGGCCGGGTGTCGATTCGGCCGCCCTGGGTGCCGCGGTGCTTGCGGCGGCGCTTCTTCTTGGTCTGTGCCATCCCACACCAATCTAGACGACTAGCCGAGGACGTTCTCGATCACGTCGCGCTTCGGGTCGAAGTCGCGGATCGGCGGCTCGTCGGGGTATCCCTCCAGCGCGGCCTCCGGCGCCAATCCGACCAGCTCAGCCTCGATCGGCCTGACCCCGTGCGCGGCCGCGAGCCGCGATACCTCTGCGACCACCTGCGCGAGCGGCACCGCGCGCGGGTCGTGGACGTTGATGGAGACCTGGGTGCGCTCTCCGTCGCGAGGCAGGCCCAGCGCCCGAACGCCGGGCAACCCGTCGCCCGCCTCCCGCAGATCGGCGGCGATCTCCCGAGCGATCTCGGGATTCGGGGTGTCGAGCTCGATGTTGAAGGCCACCAGTGGCTCCCTGGCCGTCACCAGGGTGGCCCCTGCGCTCGGGTGGGGCTCGGTGGGGCCCAGGTCGGGCCGTAGCTCGCCGGACGCCATCCGCCGCGCCAGCTCCGCGGGGCCGCCCTGGCGGAAGTAGGCCCGCTCCCGGCGCTCCGGGGAGGTGGCGAGCTCTCCGTATAGGAAGACCGGGATCCCCAGCGCCGCGATGCCCTTGGCCGCATTGTGGGCGGCGGCCGCCGCGTCGTCACGGCGGTCCTCGCTCTGCCAGACGACCGGGCAGACGTCGAGGGCGCCAACGTGCGGGTGCACTCCCTGGTGTCTGCGCAGGTCGATCAGGTCGAGGGCGTGCTCCGCGCCCGCGACCAGCGACTCGACCAGCTCGCCGGCACTGGCCGCGAGGGTGAAGACGCAGCGATTGTGCTGGGCGTCGTAGTGCCGGTTGAGGATTCGGGCGTGAGCGCCGAGGGTCGCCTCCAGCGCGCCGATCACCCGGGTGCTGCGGCCCTCGGAGAAGTTGGGCACTCCGATGAGCGGCATCTCGTGCCCGGAGCCGCGGGTCTCGTTCACGGGATCAGCAGCGCGCCGTCGCGGACGATGGCCTCGCCGTCGAGCTCGAGGGTGGGCTTCGTCACCACACAGTCGAGATGGACGGGGACCTGGACGGTGCCGCCGATGCCGGCCGAGGCGCCGAAGGCGACGTGGCAGGTACCGAGGATCTTCTCGTCCTCGATGATCTCGCCGGTCAGCGTGGCTTTCTCGTTGGTCCCGACGCCGAGCTCGGCGATGGTCGTGCCGTCGTCCCCGTGCTCGGTGAGCAGCTCCATGAACGCCATGCCCTGGCCGCCGCGCGCCGACGTCAAGTGACCGCCCTCGACCACCAGCTCGACCGGCTCGTCGACCAGCCCGACGCCGGCCATCGACCCGTCGATCACCAGCGTTCCGTCTCCGCCGGCAGGCGAGATGAACCCTTCCCCGCAGGGCAGGTTCCCGAAGGCGCCGCGCTCGGTCAGCTCGCCGGCGTCGGGAACGGCCTCGCGCCCGGAGAGATCGAGGTGCAGATCGGTGCCGTTCGAATCGGTGATCCGGGCCTCTGAGGCGCGGTCGAGCGCCTCGGCCACGGCGTGTCCCCTGACGCGGAGTCCCTCCATGTCGGCACTCATCACGCGCGCGAGGATCTCCTCCGTCACACCGGGCAGCGTCGCGCAGCGCGCCCCGTTCTCGCTGGCTCGCTTGCGCGCCGCCGTGTGGGAGAGCGACTGAACGGTCGGTGCGAGCAGTACGTCCGCCGCGGCCATCGCCTCCGCCACGGTCCGCGGCGGCTCCGCGGCGTGCGAGGCGCGCTCGGAGATCACCGCCAGGACGGCGTCCGCCCCGGCGTGGGCGGCCTCCTCGCGGAGGCGCTCGCTCAGCTGCAGGGTCGCCGGGTTGCCGACGACCAGGACCTCCTCGCCTTCCCTGACGCCGAGGCAGTCCCGCACGACGGCTCGCACCGCCCGATCGAGGTCGCTCATGCGGGGAGCGTATTTACTGGCGGGAGAGAGCACCCGCGGGAGACGGGCAGGGAGCCGCTGGTCCCCCTCGGCCGAGGGCCGGGCGGCCCGGCCGAGAGGTGGCCGAGCCGCCCAGTCCCATCGGATCTACCGCGCGGCGAGCCCCACTGCGCTCGCCGGCACGCCGCCGGCCTGGTCGACGGGATGGAGACCGCCGTCACCGCCGACCCGGTACGAGGCGACCGAGCCGGTGCCGGGCAGCAGGGCGAGCAGAACGCGCCCGCTCCCCGACTGGGACAGATCGGTCGGGGTGCTGCCCGCGCCGGTCGCAGCGGCGACCTGTGCCAGCAGTCCGAGCGATCCGTCGTGCCCGACCGCATAGCTCGAGATCGAGCCGTCCCCGGTGTTCGTCGTGTAGGCGAATCGGCCGTTCTTGGTCACCGCGACCCAGCAAGCCGCCGCCTGGTTGTCCGGAATCGACGCGCTGATCGTGCTCAGCACGCCGGCGGAGTTGACCGAGTACGAGGACAGGGTGCTCGCGCCGGGCGCGCCACCGAAGGCCTCGGACACGATCAGATGTCCGCGCTTGTCGAACTCGAACCCGAACGGCGTCTCCCCGTTGGACGGCTGGGAGAGCGCCGGGCCCGGCAGGCCGTTCGAACCAACGGTGAACGTGTCGATCGTGTTGGTCGCCTTGTTGGTGACCACCAGCACGTTCCCGGCCTTCGAGAACTCGATCTGGGCCGGCCCCGATCCGGCGAGAGACTTCGTCGATCCCACCAGTGGATTGAGGCTGCCGTCGTGGGCGACGCGGAACCCGCTGATCGTGCCGCTGCCGGCGTTCAGCGCGTAGAGCAGCCCACGACGAGCGGTCAGGCTGATCGGCTGATCGCCGCCCGATGACGTGGTGCTCGTCAGTCGCAGGCCGTGCGGGCCCACGGCAAACGCCGAGATGCTGTCGCTGCCGGCGTTGACCGCGTACAGATACCGGCCGCCGCGCGTCAGCGCCAGGGCACCCTGGCTGCCGAGACCCGCTCCGGTCCCGGCGCCGCCGGTCGCGAACGAACCGCCCGGCTTCAGTGCACCGTTGCCGGCTCGATTGAAGGCGAGCACCTGGTTGTTCGACGCGCTGTTGCTCTCCGTGTAGACGGCGCTCCTGCCCGCCGCCGAGGCCGGCCCCGCGGCCGCCGCCAGAGCAGCGAGCGCAAGCGCGCAGCCGAGTATCCCCCGTCTCATCGCTTTCATCGGAACCTCCATTCCTGGGTTGGCCAATGCGCGGCCAACCTAGGAAGAAAAGGCTGCGAAACACTTACGCAGGGGTTACGAGACGGGAAACAGCCGGCTGCCAGAATCGGCTGGTGACGAAGACCCAGTACTTCTGCGCGGCGACCCTCGACGGATTCATCGCCGACGACGACGATGAGATCGACTGGCTCACGGGATTCGAATCCGGCTATCGGGGCCCGGGCGAGAGGGTGCTCGAAACGATCGACTCCTATATCGAGGGGTTCGGCGCCCTGGTGATGGGCTCCTCGACCTACGAGTACATCCTCGGCCACGACTGGCCCTACGGCGAGCGCCCGACCTGGGTGCTGACCAGCCGCGAGCTGCCGGCCGCCGAGGGCGCCGACATCCACTTCCATGACGGTCCCGTCGCCGAGCTCCATCCTGAGATGGTGGCCGCCGCCGGCGACCGCGACCTCTGGGTCGTGGGAGGCGGCCCGGTCGCCTCCGATCTCGTTGACGCGGGCCTGCTGGATGAGCTCCTGCTCACGGTCGTGCCGATCGTCCTCGGCTCTGGCAAGCCGCTGTTCAGCCGCCCGATCGAGAGGGGCATGACACTGCTCGGGAGCCGGCCCTTCGCCAATGGGATGACCGAGCTTCGCTTCTCATTGGCGACCTGACCGCCGGTACGCTTTTCGTCCCCGCCGGAGTAGCTCAGTCGGTTAGAGCAGCGG